>JAFLDS010000001.1 GCA_017302295.1 Thauera sp.
GGACCTACCGGCCCGATCCCGGGCTCGGGAACAGAAAGCTATTTCCAGGGAGACGGACCGGGCTTGTTCAACAACCGGTTCAGATCGTGGCTCGCTTCGCGATCACGATCTAACCTTAATCGTTGGGGTAGATGATGAAGTTTATTTATATTGATGAGGGTGCTTGCTCTGAAATTGTCTCTGAGCGATTTTTTCAGTCGCCTGAATTCGAGTTGGGTGCCTTGTTAGTCTCGATTGTGCGTGGTGCCGTTAATAGAACACAACTCACTTTTCGCTGCATAGCGTTCTCTGCATTCGAGGGTGTTTTTATCTTGACGCCCGAAAGGAGAATTCAAAACTACATAGTCATTGATTTAGAGGAGGCTGGGGAGCTGCTTCAGCTAGACGACGGCGGATTGGTTTTGACGCTTCAGAAAACTTTTCGTTTTGCGATGAAATATTGGGGAGGGATGAAGCCAAGTACAAATGAACGCATCTTGTCAAACAACAAGGCAATTATCTTTCCGTATCCAATCGGGATGCAAACGGAGCTTCGGGTTAGTATAGATAGAAACCCAGATGAAAAGCGAAGGGCAAAGCGGGATGTCTGGAAAGCTCTCTTGTTATATAAGTTTGGAGATAAGGAAGGAGGGGGAGTCACTGAGGCCCCCCGCCTGACAGTTTTCAGGAAAGCGTGGGATAGTCGTGAATCAGCCTATGGACTCGCGGCCGAACTGCTGTCCGATATGGCTTCAACGGGAAGAAACGGCTCAAACTCATTGTTCGTGACTGAACTGCGTGACTCAAATATCCCGCGTATCATTGAATCGGGCCTTGAGGGCTGGTCGAGAGTGCTTACGAGCTCTCAATCGTCGTTTGTGAACTCAGCTCTGACTGTTCCTCATCGAATAGAGGGGCCAGCGGGGACGGGGAAAACCCTGTGCCTCGTGCTGAAGGCGCTAAAGACAGTCCTTGATGCCGCAGTGGCCGGTGAGCCACACCGGGCGCTCTTCATCGCTCACAGTGAGCCGACGCGTCGCACGATTAACAACCTCTTTGCAATTAACGGAGGTGTTGAGTTCCTGGAGGCTGATTTTGAGCGGTTAGCCAAGGCTCAGTCCATAAAGGTGACAACGCTACAGGAGCTCTGCGCGCATCTGTTGAAGCGGGAAATTTCTGAGTCTGAGCTAGTAGACCGCGATGCTTACGAGTCGAAGCTTGTTCAACGTCTTTATGCGATTGAAGGTGTCGAACGGGCGTTGCGCGATGAGCTGGAGTCACATCTTCCATTTCTATCCGCTTCGTTTAGCAGGTTTCTGAGTGAGACCGAAAATTGGGCCATAGCAGAGATGCTGCAACATGAGATTAGCGTCCAGATTAAGGGGCGTGCGGACCAAGATTTAAGTAAATACAAAAAACTAGAGAGGCTAAAGGCCGGGATGCCTGTAGAGAATGATGGTGACAAGACCTTCGTTTTTTTGATGTACCAGAATTACCAAGAAGAGTTGGAGTCTTCCTCTCAGTTCGATACGGATGACGTGGTCTTAAGTGCGACGTCGCAGCTCAATACGCCTATTTGGCGACGCCGCCGTGCGCGTGAGGGGTTTGATTCAATATTTATTGATGAGACACATCTTTTCAACGTCAATGAGCTTTCGGTATTTCACAGGCTAACAAAGAGCGAGCTTAGCCAACCAATTGCATATTCAGTCGATAGGTCTCAGGCGCTTGGGGACAGAGGTTGGACGGACCAGTCTTTCGATGCGGCGTTCGACCCAAATGGTGTCCTTGGTCAATCTGACCCGACTCGGATTCGCTCCGTGTTTCGCTGTGCGCCTGAAATTGTCGACCTTGCGTTTTCGGTGACCTCATGTGGTGCAACGCTTTTCACCAACTTCCATAATCCGCTCACCGCATCGGTAAGTGCCTTTACAGCTGAGGAGGAGCGCAAGTCAAAAAAACCGATTTATTTGGAATTTCCGTCGGATGAGGTAATGCTTGAGGCTTCCTTCGAGCGTGCGGATATTGTTGCTCGCGACATGGACGTTTTTAAGGCTGATGTTGCAATTATTGTTTTCGGAGATGACCTTTTTGCTCGCGCTCAGGAGTTTTCTAAAGGGGGACGTAAACCGGTTGAAGTAGTAAAAAGCCGAGGCGACCTTGACGCAGTGAATCGAGCCAAGACGTCGGGACGTTTTGTTTTGACAGCTCCAGAATTCGTCGGTGGTCTTGAGTTTGCGGCTGTTATATTGGTTGGCGTAGATGGGGGGCGTGTCCCGCCTAAGGGGACGGGCTTAGAGTTCGAGCCGAGCCAGAATTTTCTGAACTACGCCGCTCATCAGCGTTTGTATGTGGCGATAACGCGTGCTCGTTTTCGAGTCGAGGTTTTGGGAAATAGGGCGCGTGGGGTGAGTGACATTCTCCGGAGCGCTATTGCCGCTGGATTGCTTGATGTCGGTGCGCCCGTTGGGCATTGAGTTGCGTTGGGCGATAGATTTCCGATGAGGCGCGGTTTTGCCAGGCAGTCTGCTGGTTGTGGAGGCCTCGTTTGCATAGGTTTTGGGCAAACGCCTAAGCGCAGACGGAGCCTTACCGTGATGTGTAGAGGGAAAGTCGGGGATTCCATACATACCGCATCTTGGCGCGACGAGGTACTGTTGGAGGTTGGCACAAGAATCCGGCCTTTATGACTCACTCTGGTTTATTGGATGCTCTGATAACGCCCCAAGAGGAGAATGTTCGCCTAGTTGCGTTGCCCGAGGCCCGCGACATCTTGCGGCACCTGCCGGGTGGGCCCCCTTGGCGGCCGAACGTGAGCGTCCTACTACGTTCACGGCGGAAAAGCTTACGCTTTTCCGTTGGCTGTTCTAAGGACGAAAAGTTGCTTTTCCAGTTCTATGAATCTGGAACCGCGTGTTACATAGCTTTCACCATCGCAACCCTCGCGCGTCAAATTCGGCGTTCGGCTCTCCGCTCGTGGTAGGTGGGGTCATTCGTCGAATCCGAATGCTTTGCGGTGCTCAGCCAGATAAGGCCTATTGCGTTCGTGGACGGTTGTCAGACGCGAGCGAGCGGAAAGTCCGAGCGGCGACAGGTCCTCTGTGCTAAGCGAGGGCTTCATGAGGATGTTGCCTGCGTCAGAGAAGGAGATGAGGCCGCGGTCGAAGAGCCGGTCAACTGACGCGGTTAGAAGCAGCCCGTTGTGCTCGTCCAGGCGCTCTATGTTGGACGACTTGACCCAAGGTTTCGCATGCGAGGCGATGAGCGCCTCTGAAATCCTGCAACCAGTGACTGCACAACGCCCTTCCCATAGGAGCAGCATTCTCTGCCGAAAGGCGCCTTGGCCGATGCGGGCATTTACGAGGGCCTGGCGAGTTGTCTCCGAAACGTTGGAGCATAGGGGGTCGGCGTCGATTTCCTGTCGAGCGCCGACGGCCCTCAAGTCAACAACAGGCTCATCTGCGAGCCCCAAGTCCTGGAGGGCACGCACGAGCGCTGGTCGCATGGTCCACCGTGCGTCGCCGCCTGAGCTGTTTGGCTCCAGCGTAGCCAACGCCTCAGTTAGATTCTTGAGTCCCGAGAGGGAGAACTCCTGCGCCACGAGTCCCCCAAGCGAACCGTATTGGATGTTGGCGCTGTTATAGGTCTCGTAGCCTCCCAGATGAGCGATTTGCGCCATCGAGAGCGTTTGAGATGGAGCAGACGCGTGTCCGATGAGCATGGCGCGTTGATTGTTAGTAATTCGAGGAAGAATGGCATGGAGCGCTTTGAAGTAATCCGCGGCCGTCAATTCCGCCAATCTGACGTAGTCGTCGGCAACGGGTGGGGCAGCTGGGACCGAGTCTGATAGAGGCGCTTCGTCGATTGGGCGGTAAGGGGCCCCCGTAACCAGGTGCCGTAGCTCGGGTGCAATCCAGTAGCCGATAATTTCCTTCTCCGCGTGAAGAGATAGACTGTTCCCGCGTTTGCTCTTTGAGTTGTCCAGTGTTTTGACTCGGACACTCTCTCCATCAAAGACGACCGCCCGAATGACTTTTGCAATGTCTGATGTGTATTCGCCGCCTCCATGCCGGTCTCGGCCCAATACAAAGCCATATCGATTGGTTTTGCGCTGGTGCTTCTGGTAGGGATAGCGGTATGCATTATCCCGGTCAATCAAGGCGAATCGCTTGTCGACAGTCATGGTGCCTCCGAAGAATAGCTACCGATGTCGAGCTGGCCGGCAATGGCCGTTGAAATCAGCGAGGTGTGGCTCTCGCGGATGCGGTTGAGGTGACCGCAGACGGAGGTGTAACCGAACTCGCAGT
Organism: Thauera sp.; assembly: GCA_017302295.1. Lineage (GTDB taxonomy): Bacteria > Pseudomonadota > Gammaproteobacteria > Burkholderiales > Rhodocyclaceae > Thauera. The sequence continues at coordinate 4,287 of JAFLDS010000001.1, forward strand.
AGTGACCGTTCTTTAGCATGAAATATCGGATTATGTTTCGTGGGCGCGGACCGACAAAATGAGGTTGTGGACCCATCAAGAGTTCTGTGCCATGTGTTTCTGATGTTTCCCCCTTTTTGGTTGGTTGCAAGTATGTGCTTAATGTCAGCCGACCGTGACTGCCCTCCATCCCGACGCCTCCGCTGCCTCAGTTGCAATACGAATCGCCTCGTCGCGCTTAGAGTGTGCAGCTTCGGCGGCCGGAGAGATATTCTTCTCCAGCAATTTGTCTAGGACTGCGTCCACGTGGGCACTTACAGCGGCTGCGGTGTCCTGGGCTCCTGAAGCGCGCTGGTCTCGATTCGCTTGACGAAGAGCACCAAGGGTGTGGTGCGCCGGAAATGCGCGTGTCCACCATGGCCCGTTCTCGTACTGCTGTACGGTAATCAGGTAAGCGACGTTGCTCTCAGTAGTCGTCTGGATGCCGTCGCTGGACGCCGACTCTGGTGCGCGAGGAGCATCGGCTTTCGTTGAGGATTCCCCCGAGGTGTTTTCGCGGTTCGCTTGAGCGATTGCTTCTTCCAAGACGCAGGAAGCGGTGTTGTCGGCCCCTTGGCTATCGCCATTTGCACGCGTCCAGGTTCGTTTTTCCACCAGAGAGGGCACTCTCTCCATCGCCCCAATCGGCTCAATACCCATAGCCTGAAGCCTTGAGAGGAGCTCCGCGAAAACCTCGTCCTTCTGTAGCGACCAAGTGGACGCAAAACACCGCCAGAAGACCCAGCCGGCGCGTTCAAGAACGCGCTGGCGGGTCATGTCGTAGCCCCACCGGTCCGGTCCGTGGTACTCGTCACCATCAAGCTCGATGGCGAGGCGGGCGTCTCCTGCACCTTCGACGACCATGTCAATACGATATGCGCCAGCTCTGACTTGAGGAATGACCCGATAGCCGCGCTCGGAGAGCCTCGTAAAGACCTCTCGTTCGAATCCCGATTCGCACAGGTCAATGAGGAGTTCTGCAGGTTGGTCGCCGGCAATGAGCGGCTTGTCAAAATGGCTCAGAAGTGTGAGGCGCAGGTCCTTATCTGACAGGTCTGAGACTTTGACTGAACGGACAAGATACATGCGGTCGCGGGCGCGGCTTGCAGCAACGTTAAAGCGTTGGTCATACATCGTGCCGGAAAGAGCCTTACAACTCTTGCTGTCGACCACCATCGACAGGAACATGATGTCGCGTTCGCTCCCCTGGAAGGTCCGTGCGTCGCCGCAGTCGAACCTGCGCCGCAGGAGTTCAGCCGCGTCACACCTCTGACGTACGACGCCATCAATGAGCTTCGCCTGCTCCATGCCGAGCAGAGAGACAACGCCAATCGTCCGACCCGCGAAGCTTGGGTTATTGAGGATGGCGGCGATTTCCTCGGCAATCGCTTCAGCCTCCGCCTCATTGCAGCTGTGCTTATCGCGCACGCCGTGAGGAACGTAGATGTCCACAAGGGGAGGGTCGATGCGCTCATACGCGCTGGGAATGCGTAGCGGTTGGATGTTGTCCTTGTAGAAGGTGCGGTTCGAGTAGGCGATGATGGCCGGGACACAACGGAAGTGCTCCCGGAGCATGACCTGGTGTGCCGCGAAAACTCGCGCCGCCAGGTCGTACAGGGACTTCTCTGGCGTCATATCGTTGCCGTACGGCTGCTCGGTCAGGAAGCGTGCCTTGAGTTCATCAATTCGCGTGCTTGCGATGAACCCGCCATCCGGTGAGACTTGCTTGTCGTCACCGACTACAAGAATCTTTTTCCCACGCAAGATGGCCGGCAGCGCCCAGAGGTCGGATTGGCTTGCCTCGTCGACGATGATGAGGTCGAAAGCACCGATGTCGGCCGGCATCGCCTCGGAAATCCGAGCGTGACTCATAATCCAACATGGGACGGCGCCGGCGGCTTCGAACATTGCCTCCCGGGCATCCCGCCGATAGCGCGTGGCGTTCGGGCCGGTTCCCTGACCAATGCGGCGAATGGCGGAGGCGTAGCCTGCCAGAGCCTGGAGGACTCGATGAGTTGCGTTACGCTTGGTCGAGAGCCAAGCCGACTTCGCAACGAGCTCCTGATAGAGGCGCGCCAATCCGCTTTCCAGGTCTTTGCGTCGTGCGAATAGCCTGACGAGTTCCTCGCGGGCTTCAATCGACTGCAGATGGGTTCGCACACGTGCCCAGTTCCAGGCCTCTCGCCATGTCGGAGGAAAGACAGAATCTTCCCCCGCTGCGCCCACGGCTTCGCTCCGAATTCGTTGTGCGAGCTTCTCCCCACCCGCTCGTTCAATGCGGCTAGCGTAGTCTTTGACTCGGTACAAGTGGCCGCTGAGCTCCGCGAGGCGCCGAAGTTCCGCCAGCAACTCTGCGTACCGTGCAGCTACACGTTCCGGTTCCAGGTCGACCTTGCCCAACTCGCGAAGGGCAAACCCTCGGAGCGTGTCGATAATCGGCCCCGATTTGCCCACGAGCTTTTCTTGCAGGGTGGCGAGTTGGACGGTTGCCTGAGCCAGCGTCGCCTTTGTCAGATGGTCGTCAAGTTGCTCACGGACGGAGCGCAACTCGTTTGAACCGCTGACAATCGCCTTGAGCGGTGGTCGCTGGAACACGTTCTGCGCTTTTGCCATCAAGTGGGCATCATGCTGCATCGCCAATTTGTGCGCGTTTTTAGCCGCGCTCGCGACCAACTCGATTTTTCTCAGGCTGGCAACACCTCCCTCCAGTCGTGGCAGCGAAAGGTCATCCGCAAAGTTGTTCCAGCGAACCTGGAACGAGAGGATTTCCTGGTGCAGCTGCAAATACCGGTCTACATGTTGCCAATCGGCCGTCGACTGAGGGACAAGGCCGGAAACCCGAGCCTCCCCCACATTCTCTTTAGCTTCACCCGCCCCGAATGCGATAAAGCCAAACGGCTTGCCTGTCTCGGCGGCGCGCTTAACGGCTTCCTTCGTCTTCTGGCACGTGAGCCCGCGCTCAGGGAAATCGACCGGGCGTTTCAGGAAGCCTGCACGAGCTTCGATTAAAGCGTCGATGTCACTGAACAACGACTCCAATGCTTCGCGTTCAGCCTTGAAGTTGACGTCGCGGCACTTCTCTCGGAGAGCGAAGGGCCAAGTGTCACCGAGACCCTCCAGACCTGCGACGACTTCGAGTGCAGCGTCAATTCGTGCGAGCAAGTCTTGGGCTGCGCTCAGTACGTCGGGACTACTAGCCTTGAGGGGAAGAAGCTCGCCGCTGCTGATGCGTGATTCCAGTCGCCGCATTCTGACCAGAATCTCATGCAGTCGAGCGATGTCCGCCACGCTGGGCAGGGAGTCCGGGGCAGGTAGCTGAGCGCCCACATAGTGGAGGTCGTCGCTGAGGGCCCTTCGGGACTCTCGCAGCTGGCTTGCCTCTTCCTGGGTCAGAGGGGGCGCATGCTTGGCGTTTAGGTCGATTACATCGTCGAACCAGCCGTAGCGTTCGGTGCCGGAGAGCGCCAACTCTGCCATCTTAGCCGCGCGCAGCGGGACTCCGTCGACCTCGATTTCCTCCAACTGCGTTGCGGCTATCTCGTCGACTCGCCGGTCTATGAGCGCGAGCTCCTCGTGAGCGCGGTCAATGGCACTTTGCCGTTCGGCAATCTCGCGCTGGGTGAGGTCGGGGTTCAGCTGTGAAATCTGGTGCTGTATCGCCTCGATGGATGCCTGGAACTGCCGCACGCCCTCTCGGTCGCTCGCGAGCAGCGAAACAGTGAGCTTGCGCACACCCTCAGGAATCTTCGACTGCAGCACCTCGAGTGCTTGCTCACCACGCGAAGTCACTAGAACTCGTTTCCCCCTCGCGAGATAGTGGCAGATGATGTTGGCAATTGTGTGAGTCTTGCCGGTGCCCGGTGGCCCCTGGACGGTCACGCCGGGGGACTGCTCGAGCTGCTGGATGATGGTGACCTGCTCGTCGTTGTACGGAAGGGGAAAGAACAGCTCTTGCGTACTTGCCGCAGCGCCACTATTTCCCGACCCGCGGCTCGAGAGTCCGCGGAACCGAATCTCCGAATGGCGAACAGGTTCGTCTGAAGGGGGAGAGACGAGGGACAGAGGGCCCGAGGGGATGTCCGCGCCGGCCTCGAGCTTTTCCTGAAGGCGTCGCAGGTCGTCAAACAGGAAATTGTTGGACCGCGGACGCGAGAGAAGAACCCACTCGTCCGTCACGATGAGGTGCGAGCCCGGTGGTGGGACGGGCTCATCCTTTCCCTGCACTTCTCGATATTGCCCGCCGCTATCCATGTTGCCGGCAACGAGCCGCAGGATGTCGCCGTAGCTCGATGCATCAAAAGGCGTCACTGGCGCGGCTCCAGACCGCTTCAGGTGTTCCTTAGCAGCTATCTCGACTTCGGTCGCTCCGGTGACGGCGCAAGCCGTGAACCCGTCAAGCTCGACGCGGGTGTCGGTTGCGCGGGGGCGCACCTCCAGCACCATTGAGCGTTCGTCGATGGCGATTTCCAGCGCCTGTGTGAGCAGCGGATATTCGAACGCAATCCTGTCTGATTCGACCGGGATGTTCCAACTGGCGACACCCACGCCCCAGACCAACTCTTGGGGTCGTGCGGTCTCTTCCGCCTCGAGCTGGTGCTTCAGGGCGAAGAGTTCAGCGTACAGCGCAATCGTCTTCCTGCGAGGCCTTTCGCCCTCAGCCCAGGCCTGCCAGATTGGTAAATATGCTTTGAGGCTTGCATCGGCGGTGGTACGTACCTCCGCGGCTGCTACCTCTAAGGCATCCTCGGGTGTCCGCTCTCGGAGCTTGTTTATGCGCGACTTCACCCCGGCTTCGCTCACGACTGGAGGGGCGGCGAATGGGTCGGAACCAACAACAAGGAGGTCACTCGTGTGCTCTGGAGGCGCTGGTGGTCTGTGAGCCTCCAATCGTTCAACCCGTAACCACGTGTGGTCACCTTCGACCTTGAGGTCGAAGGTGACGCCAGGAAGGCCTACGAGTTCGGTCCTACGACGAAGGAAACCCTTGGCCGCCGAGAGCCGAAAGCCCTTCGGGTCGACGTTCTTGGCTTGCTCTCGGACGTAATCCAAGAGGTTGTGCAGAAGCTGGCGAGGCGTAGTTTTCATCGGTCGTCAGTGATGCAAATGAGCTTTAATTCTAATGCGATGTAACTGAGCACTGAACAGGTGTCACCGGTCATTCATAAGCTCCTGCTGCGGGTTATCACTCCCGAACGGGTGCCGTCGAGATGTTGTCGATGTGTCGAAACGCGGGGGGCCGTCCAGTCTTCTCCTGCGCTGTGGCGGGCGTGCTTGCCGAACAGCAGCCCATGAAGCACTTGGGCAAACGTTGAGTTATCGCTCCGAGAATTTAGCCGTAGTTCCGTCGAGGTTGCGCGCGACCTCGACCTCGTTCTTTAAGACGATTTGCTGCGCCTGCGGCGTGACGGCCTCGCACCCTTCGAACCCCAGATGTTTGAGCACGTAAAAGAGCAGCGCCTGGCGGCAATCGAGGCGTGCTTCTCCGTTCTGCATGCCGTAATCGAGCTCGACCACCTTGCGCTGCGCCGGCGGAAGGCCTGGGTGCGGTGCAATGACGAGGGTAACTGGTGTCTGCCAAGCGAGGTCATCTTGCGATGAAACCGTCGAAGCGGAGCCAGCACGAATGCTCTGCATTCGTGCAATTACAAAGTCCCGGAACGACTGTCGTGTGTGGCAAAACGCACGGACATGCCACCGAAAACCATCAAACCCCAACGCGTGTGGCGACAGCGTGCGCGCCTGGGGTTCATCGCTCGTGAGGGATTGGTAAGTCACCCTGACGGTTTCACGGTTCCGAATCGCATGCAGCAATCGACCGAGCGTCTCTGCCGAGACAACGCGTGCCGGGATGGGTGTCAGTCCGACCGGCGGTGCCCATCCGATGAACGAGCTGCCTTCCGATGCGAGTCCTGAAGCGGAAATGAGGAGGTCGTTTAGGTAACGGAGGGGGTTGTCTGTGTTGTACAGCGGAGTGAAGTTGGTGCCGGACAGGTAAGTGCGCGCGCTCGCGTCGTAGCGGATGTTGTCCGGCGCAAGCTCGGTGTAGCGCGCGATGTCGAGAGACGCTTGCGGCACCGAGATGCCGAAGAACTCGATGAGGTCCGACCGATTGAGATGGCCATCCCAACGCAAGCGGTAGTCGATGAATTCCAGCCGACGCTCCTGACTCCAGCGCCCGGAGGCGCGAGAAGGGCTTGGTGCGGCTGAGCCGGTGGGCGAAGTGCGGGCAGTCATGGGGGAAGTCTAGCGGGGATATAAAAACTATACGAGTATAGTTTTTATGCCTACAATGCCGTTGTGATTTCGCCGATAGTCCCTGCTGTCCCGGATTCCTCCGCTCGCTATGGACCAAGCTGCTGAACTGCCACCTATCGAAGAGACTGACTCCGCGCCAGACTGTGTGGTGGAGCTCCTTGACCTCAACAAACAGCAGCGCAACCTCCTGCTGCTGCGCCCGCTGTTCCAGCTCGAAATCAACAAGCACAGCATCGGGACTGAGTCCGCGGGAGCGGTACCGCTCTTCAAAGACCTCGATACGCACTATTTGGTCCTCACGGCGCTGGACCAGATGATGGAAGGCACGACCATCCACATGGGCTGTACGCCCGCCGAGCTGATTGATGGATTGATGGCCATTGCATCGGTGATGAAGCCCGGTCTCACCAGTGCGCAGGCACGCCGGGTGGCAGAAGCCATCCTCGACACCCTCGACAACAAGGCCAATGCGTATCGCGAGTTTGCCTTCGACTTCTTCGATGGACGCGTTCGTCAGACGAGAACCGTCCGCTTCCGGCTAGTCAGCTACGAGCCGGACCTTGAGGACGTCTATCGCTATCGACCGACGGCCGAGGGCTATCTCGTGTATCTCGGCATGCTCGACTTGGCTCCCGAGGATGCGCAGGAGCTCATGGAGAAGATGCTCGACTTGCTGGTGCAGCGCGGGCGCTTCGATGCGGCACTCGAAATCGCCAAGCGGGCACGCACGCTTTCGCTCGAGTACCGGCAATTCATCCGTGACCGGCTGATGCAGGCATACCGGGCACCCGGTTCGGTGAACTGGACGCGAGAGGTAGCGGGGAAGCTCAAGGACGCCCGCGCCCACGTCGGTGCGCGTCAGGCCGAGGACCAGCGCATGACGGAGGCAGTACGGGAGGCCCTGCAGTCCGCTGAGGAAGCGAAGGCGCGGCAGGACCTCTCGCAACTTCTGAAGACGTTGCAGGGTGCCAGCGTGATTCGCGCCAATCTGGTGAGCGACATCACGGTTGCTCCGGACAAGTTCCTGCTGGCGCAGCGTGCGCTCTTCCGAGCCCGCCGCCCGTCTGGGCTCCCGGACCTCGAAACTCGCCTCCTGCCTGACCTGCTCAAGCTCGGCAGCGAGGTGTTGGCTGAGCATGCGGATGACGCCATCAGCGCGGTGTATCCGGTCAAATGGCCCAAGGTCTTTGGACTTAACAGTGTCTTCGGACTGCTGCTGGAGCGGCGCACCGAGGCGGTCGAGCCTGATGATGACGAGGGCGAAATCGAGCCCTTCGTGCCACTGCCCGAGCAGTTCTCCGCAGCACTTATCAGCGAGGTGCAGGCGTGGGTGACCCGCAGGTTTGCCGAAGTCGGCGCTTGCAGTGTCGATGCGCTGCTGGCCATGGCCGAGGCCGAAGGCCTGGACCGCACCAGGCTGCGCTGTCTCGTGCTCATGATGTTCCGCAGCTACTCGCAGGCCGAAACGCTGTTCCCCGCGATGCGTGCTGAGGCCGACGGGCGGTTCGAACGCGATGTTGCGCAAGGTTCGAACCTACTCTTCTCCCCACTGGACGAGACTCGCCATGACGGACCCAACCAGTACCGCGCGTAACGCTGCACGCCTCGTCTATAAGGCCGTCCAGCCGGCTCTCTCGCCGGTCAATGACGCCCAGTACCGCGAACTGCTCGACCTCTATCGCGCCGAGCCAAGCTTCGCAGCTATGGTCGAGGAGGTCGCCGACGGACTTGAGCTAGCTGTACTCGATTTCAGCGAGCGGGGCTTGGTGGTCGTCCCGGCCTCGCGGGAAAGCAAATTCGCCATGCGCATTACGGATTTGCGCGCAAACCTCAAGCCCGACCAGAAGGCAGGGCTCGTGCTTGCCCATGTGGCGGTGGCGGCGGTGTTCTATCCGACGACGAGCGGCCTCGAAGACGACCGTTTCGTGCCACCGCCTGTGAGCCTCGCGCAGTTCCGCGACACCTTGCTGGCGCTGGCGCACCGCTTGAAGGACGAAGTCGGGGAGGCCGACCTTAAGGACATCCCGCTTGAGCTCGCTCCCGGGTGTGAGCTCATTTGTTCGCTACCGTCGATGGTGCCGGGTGCTCAGCGAGCGTCCCCGGCCTCCGTGACCGGACTTATTGGCCTCGCGCTGCTCCACCTTGTGCAAGGCGGTCTGGTGCGCGTCGACCGGGAGGCATCCGATGAGATGCAGGTGACCTATACGCCTACTCACCGCCTCCAGGTGCAGCTTCGCGAACTCACGCTGAGGCGCCTCTTCGAAATCGCCCAGAGCGCTACTACGGAAGGACGGGCCTAATCATGCAGAAGATTTCACGCATCTATGTTGGCGGCTATGGCGTTGATATGGCGTGGTACGACGGGGTGACCTTCGACCTGACGGACCCGGATACAGGTGAGCCCACCGACACCATCCTCAATCTCGAAAACGGTGGCGGGAAGACGACACTGTTGAGTTTTGTGTTCTCGTGCTTTGACACCCCGGTGGAGCGCTTCCTCAAGCACATCCAGAACAAGAACCATCGCTTCGGCGAGTATTTCGCACGCGATGGCCAGCCCGGCATCATCCTCATCGAGTGGGTGATGCCGCCTCGTACGGCGGGCGGGCAGCCCTACCGGCTGGTCCTTGGACAGGCGGTCGCGGTGAGGACGAGCGCGGAGCGCGATGAAGTGGAGCGCATCTTCTTTAGCTTCGAGGCTAACAGCAACTTGACCTTTGAGTCGGTGCCGGCGCCGAAGCTGAACTGGGCGCCGTTGAGCAGCATGCCCGAGCTCTCACGCTGGATTCATGAAGCGCACAAGGTCTCGTCAGACTTCTTCCACACCAAAGTGCAGCATGACTGGCAGAAGCACTTGCGTGACGAGCGTCTCATCGACGTCGACATGCTGAAGCTACAGGTGAACTTCTCCGCACAGGAGGGCGGTATCGATACCGGCTTCCTGACGTTCAACTCCGAGCCGGAATTCATTCGCAAGTTTTTTAGCCTCACCCTCGATGAGGGGCTGGCGGCATCCGTACGCCAAAGCGTGGTCGATGTCTGCGACAAGCTTCGGCGCAAGCCTCATTTGCAGAAGTGCCTGACCGAGCTCACCCGGCTACGTACGTCGTTGCTTACCTTCAACGAGGCTGCGGCCGCCTATACGGTCTCCCGCGGCGCTCAGGACACGGTGCTGCGTCGTGGGGCGGGCCTCGTTCGCGGCCTTGAGGCGATGGCTATCGAATTGAGAACGGCGGAGCGCGATGCCGTCGCCGCGCAGGAGGCTCAGGCCGTCCTGGCTAAGGAGAAGGAGCGCAAGTCGACGGAGCACGCGGGCGAGGTCACCACGTTGAGGCTGCTGCAGCTCACGCGAGCTGTTGAGACCGCCACGGCGCATAGGGAGTCAGCACAACGGGTCGTCGGCGCCGCGCAGCTGACGCAGCACTGGGTGAAGGCGGCCAAGGCTCGCACCGAGATTGCCGCCTCCGAGCTGCGCTTGGCCGAACTGGAAGCGAGCGCCGCAGCCGAACGGCAAGCGCTTGAACCTTGGCGGGATAGGGCAGAAACGCAGGGGGCGCTGCTGCGCCATGTGCTTCATAAGGCCGAGCAGGCGCTGCGCGACCAGGCGAGTGCAGCAGGTAACGAGGAGGCGCTGGCGGGACGGCGGCTTTCCACACTCGCGCAAGAGTTGCGCGAGCTCGATGCCGCCGTGCGCAAGCTCGACGCGGAGGAGGCGCGTCTGAACGAAGCTGAAAACGCTTACGCCATCGCGCTCGCACAGCTGGTGAACGAAGGCGTGCTCGAAGAGGGCGAGTCAACTTCGGTGGCCTTGTCACGCTACGCTGAGCTCGCCGTGGGGAAGCGCAGCGAGGAGCAACAGTTGCGCACCCGAGCGGAGACGCTTCGTGAGCAGGCGCGTGATGCACGTCGGCATGCCAAACAGGCAGAGGTCAATGCCGCCAAGTCCGAAGGCAACATCGTTCAGTGCGAGAAGTTCCTGGCTGAGGGTGAAGGAGAGCGTGAGCAGCTATCGCAGTTGCCGATTCTACGGCTGGTGGCCGAGGCTGACACGGCAGACCCCGAGTCGCCGGCTTTGTTGCCAGCCTTGGAGCAACTCATGCTCGCCGAGGAACGTGCGGTGGCAAATCAGGCCGTGCAGCTGTCGACGCTTGAAGCAAGCCGCAGCGCGATTCTGGCGACCGGCGTCGCAGGGGGCTCCCGCGACGTCGATGAGGTCGTCATGCGTCTGCGCGAACGAGGCGTGAAGTCGGCCAAGCCTTTCAACACTTATCTTGCCCAAGCCCTCCCAGACGCAAAGGTGGCCCGCAACTTGGTCATGAGCAACCCAGCGCGCTTCTTGGGGGTCTCAGTCGCGTCTGGCGAACTCACACGCGCCCGTGAACTCGTCGGCCAAGCGTTGCCGATTGATACCCCGGTCATGGTGTCTGTGTCCGCGTTGGAGCCCGAGGTCGCCAGCGAGGACCGCTTCGTTCTGCCCGCGGCCGATGATGCTGCGTTTAATCAGGAGGCCGCCCAAGTCCTGCTCCAGCAACTCGATGCAAAGCTTGTCATCGCTGAACGGCAGCGTGATGCACACGCAGCGCGTCACAAGGAGGCGGTTACCGCCAAGGAGCAACTACTGGCGTATGCCAAGCGTTTTGGTGGTGGTGCGCTGGCTCGTGCCCGAATGGAGCTTGAGCGCTTACATGCCGAGTCGGCGGCTGCGCTGGCGCGCGCTCAGATGTTTGCGGCGCAGGCTGACGAGTATGACCAGCATGCAGAAGCGGAAAGCCAGTCGGCTGCTGATTGCGCTCGTGCTGCGGACGCCGCTGATATGCACGGTAGAGCGGTGCGCCGATTTGACGAGATGCACGACGCCGCGCGACCAGGCCGACTCGCCCGACTGCAGACTCTTTCTGCGGAGCGCGCTGAGCAGGAGGCGCACCGGGGTCAAATCGAGAACGAACAGGCGGCGGTGGCCATAGCGAAGGAACGTGCCTTTCAGAGCAAGGTGGAGAGTGGTGCCAAGGCGGGGGACTTGCTCAAAGAGCGACTCGCCGTAACTTACTGCAGAGACGGCTTCCCGGCTGAGGAGTGGCTGCAGGCACAGCCGCACACGCTGGAGGGGTTACGCGCCCTCTATTCTGACGCCGAGCGGGTCTACGCCACCGAAGCAAATGCGCGATTGGGCGTGCTCCAGTATCAAGAGGAACTGGCGAGCAAGGAGCTTTCCACCCGCGAGCGAGCTTTTGCAGCCGAGTTCGCAGAGGTGCCTCTGAGTGAGTACGAGCCTTACCTCGCCGTTCAGGATTTCCCGGCGCAACTCCAGCAGTGTGCCGAAACGCTCGCTCAGGCTCAGTCTGCGCTGAAGGTAGCAGAGCAGGAAGAAGCGGCTGCTGTGACGAAACGTACAGTGTTTCAGGAGGGTAACCGCCAGGTCGAGACCGCCACCGCCGACATGGTGGCCCTCGATGACGCGGCACTCGAGGAAACGCTGGCCCGTACTCTTGTGGCCCAACAAGAGGCAAGTGACGCAGCAAAGGCCGCGCGCCTTGAGAGTGAGCGCCACAGGGACATTGCGCGCGAGGCTGGCGCGAGGGCGGCTAGCGCTGAGCAAGCGTCGGGCGGCCTAAAGGCGGCGCTGGGACTGCAGGACTTCTTTGACGCGGAGGCGGAAACGCCGGACAGCGCATTCGTGGAGCAGGCCAACGCTCTCATCGCTGATTTCAATCGCAGGCGCAACGAGTCGGAGGGGGCGCGCAAAGTCGCGAGCAAGGCCTTCGAGCGACTGAAGAGCGACGCGGCTACGCCCGCCATGCAGGAGGTGGAGCCTGACATCGCCGGCCAGATGCTCCGGAACGAATTTGAAGCGGCCTGTGCAGATAGCGCGAGGCTGCTCGAGGGCCTCGATGACCGAATCGGCACCACGCAGTCGAGCCTCGACGGTATGCGGGAGGATTTCGAGGCGTGTCTGGGCGAACTGCTCAATCTCACGAGCAGTGCCGTCACGCTGCTCACATCGGCCTGTAACAACAAGCGTGTGCCTGTCGGCGCCCCCTACGTGGGCGGTAAATCAATTTTAAAGATGCGTGCCCGTTTCCAGGAGCTTGGCAACGACGTGCGTCGGCAGCAACTCGGTAACTACCTAGACGAGCTGATTGATTCCACGGTTGTACCAATGAAAGGGGCCGAGCTCGTCGCTAACGCGCTGCTCCGCGTCCACGGCAAGCCACTCGGGCTGCAGGTGCTCAAGATGGTGCCGGATGAGGCTCTGCAGTATGTCGCAGTGGACAAGATTCAGAACTCGGGGGGCGAGGGGGTGGTGATGGCGATGTTTCTCTACATGCTCATCAACCAGTTACGTGCTGAGACCCAGGCGAAGCTCAAGAAGGCCGGTGGTGGGCCGCTCATCCTCGATAACCCGTTCGCGAAGGCCACTACGCCGACGCTATGGCAAGCACAGCGATTGCTGGCGCAGGCAATGGATGTGCAGCTCATCTTCGCCACCGCACTACCTGACTACAACACCGTGGGCGAGTTCGGTCGCTTCGTGCGCTTGCGCAAGGCCGGCAAGAATTCGAAGACTGGTCGTTGGCATCTCGAAGCGGTCGACTTCAAGCTCAACGAGCAGCGTTCGGCTGTCGAGGCCATGGCATGAGTGACACGTTCCTTGAGAGGTTGCGGGCCGGGCGCCGCAAGCGCGTGCCGCTCGAGGATGTCCGGCGGGCGTTCTTTGATGCACATCCGGAGACTCTCAACAGTCCTGGTCGCCTAGCGCTCTTGCTTGAGCGCCTGAGGGGACTTGAGGAGGTGGGCGCGATTGCACTCCCGGCGTCAGGCAGTTGGGAGAAGTTTGGCAATCCTCCTCTGCCTAACTGGATTCAGGTCACGCGTGAGTCGCCCCTCGCGACACTGGTGGATTACGCCGCTGTACCGTGGGTGCCGGAGCTGGGTTTCTGGCCGGAATTGAAACCGTTGGCGTTGGAGGCCGCCCTGGCCATCAACGACTTTCTGCTGCGCCGGCGTAACACGCTCACGATGGTCCCCATCAAGGAGCGCTCCCTCGAAATCTTCGGTGATGAGAAGCGCCTCGATGCGTTACGCGCCAGTGGCGGCAACAGTCTTTTCGGCGGACGGCTCCCCTTGTCGGTCCTGGGGGCATTCGTGGTCCCCTCACCCTTGCCTTATCGCATCGCTGACGCGGTAGGCCAGCCTGTTCTTGTTGTTGAGAATCACAACAGCTTCTGGAGCTTCGGTGAGTGGAACCAGCAGGCTAGGCGCTACGCCGCCGTGGTGTACGGTTCTGGCCTAGCTTTTCAGGGCACCGCCAACGCGCTTGAGCAGGTGTTGGGCGAGGTTGGCGGGGTGGGGGCCCTTTACCTTGGGGACCTCGACCCGACTGGTGTGCGAATCCCGCTGGAGTTCAATCGAATGCGTGGTGAGGGCAGAACACATGTTGCCCCTGCGCTTGAGCTGTACGCCTGGCTTTTGGCACATGGTCGTCGCCGGCCGCTTGAAGGGTGGGACGGCGGGGAGAAATCGTCGGCGGCCGACTGGCTTGGCGCGGAGCTCGGTGGTGACGTGCTCCAGCTATGGCGGGAAGGATGCTGGATTCCGCAGGAGTCCCTGGGCTTCGAGCAACTCTCAGGGAAGAATGAGCTGTAGTCGGGGACAGGGGACGTTGCCTGCTGTGTTCAGTTACGTTGCCCCGCTCAGCGTGCGTCAGAACAGTTTGGCGACGCAGGCCCATGCACGATGGGCAACACGTCCTTGAACGTCCCGTGTATTCGGCGAACAGGCTCCATGTCCATAGGCTGTCCCGTCAGAATCGACAGGAGTTGTGCGGTGAGCGCGACCACTGCGTTGGAGTTTCGGACAACGTCGTAGATGAGCTGTGGCGGGTAGCCCGTCAAGGTCCTCGACAAGGGGTGGAGACCGCCGTGGGTATAGCTATTCAGTGCTTTCCAGGCGACCTCTTTGTACTCGCGAAGCTGTGCCACGATGCCTGATGGCGCATCTGGAGCGGCTTCCAGCTCCTTGAGCATGTCTGCCAGCCCCAAACCCTCGTTTGCTCGCTTGGCGCTCTCCACGGTAAGTGGGTCGGAAAGTTTGTCGACCCATGCGTCGCTCGCGGCGTGCAGGAGCCATATGCCCCTCACAAGACTCTCGTACTGTGGGCGCGCCAGGGCAATCGCCGATGAGCAAAGCCCCTGCTGGAAAAGCATGAAGGCGCTGACGGCATGTTCGAGCGATATGAGACCGGATTGGAATGCGGTCAAGAAGCGTGCTTGCGGCACGGGCTGAAGCGAACTGACGTGCCGATGAACTGTTTCATGGAACCCGGCGGTACGTTCGAGGAGGTGAAGGAGTGCTTCTTCGGTCATGTAGGGGCGTTGACGTGGATAGATGGGTTTGCGAGCCTCGGGCATGCTAACCGAGTTATTTGACACGCTGCCAGCAGCAGCTTCGGTATCGACAGAACTGCAAGGATTTCAGCGATGGCGCTTCACGACCCCTCCGGCGTCGTTGCCGGTATCGACATTGGTGGTGTGAGGAAGGGGTGTCATCTCGTCGTGATACGTGGCCGCGAGGTGCTCTGTAACGTCAAGAGCGGTGACCCTGAGTACCTCGCGCAACAATGCAACGAGTTCGGCGCTGTGCTGGTTGGCATTGACTCGCCTTGTCGATGGGCACGACCAGGCAAGGGACGGATTGCCGAACGGGCTCTCTCAAAAGAGCGAATTTTCTGTTTTGCGACCCCATCCCGTGAGTGCGCCTTGGACAGCACCTCCGGGTTCTACGACTGGATGTTCAACGGCGAGCGGGTCTATCAGGCCTTGGCTGCAACGCATTCCTTACTTGCGGAAAGCCAATACTCCGGCGGCAGGGTGTCCTTCGAGACGTTTCCACACGCGGTTACGTGCGCCCTGCTTGGTACTGAAGTCGCGTCAGCCAAGAAGAAGCGTGAGCAGCGTCGTGCGTTGCTCCAAAGTGCAGGCATCGACACAAGCGCCCTGAAGTCTATCGATGCCATCGATGCCGCCGTGTGTGCCCTCACTGCGGACTATCTGCGGCTCGGGCAAGCAAGGGCGTACGGGGATGGCGAGGGCGGCTTCATCTTCGTACCCCAGTTTTCGGCTCGTGTGCACCTTCCAACTAGGTGAAGGTCGCACAGCCTGGGAGCGTCGGCGATGGAGAGTACCGATACCGCCCCAGAGTGGATGATGACGACCCGTTTGGGTCAGAGCGTGTCCAGCGGCCTTCTCAACGATTTCGTCTTACCGCGTCGTCTCTGTCGACACCAGGTAGATGTACAAATGGAACGTTCACATTGAATTATGAGTGGGATTTTTGTACAATGTGTATGTTCAATATGAGTGGTGGCGATATGGAAACGAAAGTGAAATCGACAGATGCGCGTAACAATCTGAAGGCGTTGCTCAGCCAAGTTTGGGAAACCGAGGAACCGGTCGAGATTCTTCTTGATGGTAAGCCCGTTGCAGTCTTGACGCTGGAGGAGCCGCAGACGGGGACACCTGCTCTGCGCATCAAGTTCGACGAGGCACGGAAGGGGTGGTCGGAACTGCTGAACTACGTTTTCATCATGGGGGCCAGGTTCTACTTTCGCGTAAGGCTGAATGACGACAAACCGGCACCTAAAATCTATCTCGTGAGGCCCGTGGGGTCTCGCAATCGGTTTGACGAAGCTTGGAAAGCGCATCGTGAGACCTATCGCGCGCAACAGAACAAGAGTCTCGACCCGGTCGACCTCCTTGACCATATCGAGGATTTGTATGGCGAGTTGCAAGAGGACGTACAGAGCTCATTAGCCGAGATGCAGGCAACGCTCGAGAAATCCGTCCAGCAAATCAACAACAAAATTGGGGTTGCGTTTGCCAGTACTCATAGACCTCATCTCTACGCTGTTCCAGAATTGGGCGGGGTACCGTTGAGGTCCGCGCGGGACATTGCCGACGATGGGGTTCCTGATTGATTGGCGCCTGTGCTTGAAGGCGTTGGCGGGAAATGTTTGTGGAAGCGACGGGGGGAGTCAGACACGCTTCTTCATGTGGAAGACACCAGGGGCCTGCCACAGTCGGGGCAGCAATATGCGCGAGCGGCCGGGCATGTGTCGCGCAGCGCTGACGGAGACCGGGTGTCTAAGGCGTCAGGACCTCACTCACCGACGGTAGCGCTGTGCCGACTACAGTCGGAAGGCGCGGTTCGGTTAGTAACACTGCAGCAGCCAGCACAATGGTGCGAATCCCTGAATCTCCGATTTGCGATGCCCCAGACCCTCTCCATCCCGGTTGAGAGCGAGCTTCTCATCAAGAAGAGCCGCTTCATCGGCTGCGTCCAGCCCGTCGGCGACCGTGCGGCAGCGCAAGCTATTGTTGCTGGCTTACGTGAGCAGCATCCTGGAGCAGCGCACGTTTGTTGGGCGCTTCTGGCCGGCGGCCACTCGGCTGCGGTTGATGACGGCGAGCCGTCGGGGACTGCCGGGCGACCCATGCTTGACGTGCTCCGACATCAAGACCTCGAGGGTGTCCTTGCAACTGTCGTCCGCTACTACGGGGGCGTGAAACTGGGCGCCGGCGGATTGGTGCGTGCCTATACGGACTGCGTCGCGCAGGCGCTGCAGAATGCAACCAAGGTGCCCATCGTGAAGTGGAGAACCCTTCAGTGCGCTGTGCCGTACTCCATGGAAGGCTTGCTGCGGCGTGAGGTCGACGCGGCAGGCGGGAGCCTGCAAAACGTCTTGCATGGCGACCAGGTTGCGGTTGTTTTCAGGATTGCAGAGCACGCGGCGACAGCCCTGGTAGCCCGATTGAACGAAACCGGACAGGGTAGGCTGACTTGGGTGGAGCCGGATTGAATGGGCTAGAGCTTTAGCCAAACTCAGTCGCAACTCGATGCGCAGGGCGAATCGCGGCAAGGTCGTGAGGACCGTCGCGCCGCAGCACGTTGGTGTGAGCGCCAACGAAAAGTCGCTCACCATTGGCTAGTCGGTTGCTCGGTAAGAAAGCAGCTGTAAAAACGCTCGCTTTCTCAGAGGCTTGCTCGGCGTTTTCAATGTGTACTCCCAGGGTTATCCACAGCTGTCGGGGATAACTTCTGTTTATTGGAACGCCGCCTACATTCGTTGGGATGCGATGACCGTCTGACTGTCGTTCTTGACGTTTCCAACTGCGTTCGACACGGGGTGCAGCTGAATCATTGCGTCCAGGCTGGGCGCGAGACGTTGCGTCACGGCGTCGGGCCCGGTCGTCCCGGTAGGTCAATAGCCATAGTTCTCGCGCTGCAGTACGACAGGCATGCGGTCATATAAGGCACGCATGCTGTCGTTGGCACCTATTTTGACGACCGTGAAGGTATCTAGCGATTCACCTTCTGGATTCGTCCAGCGCTCCCATAAACCCGCATGCAAAACGGCTCGTCGTCGGCTGGTAGATTTAGAAGGGCGGCTTGCGTCAGCGCCACGTCCAGTCGTCCTTTCTTACAAGC
Source organism: Thauera sp. (assembly GCA_017302295.1). Lineage (GTDB taxonomy): Bacteria > Pseudomonadota > Gammaproteobacteria > Burkholderiales > Rhodocyclaceae > Thauera. Next base: position 22,044 of record JAFLDS010000001.1, read on the forward strand.
ATGCGGGCCTCGTCGCCGAAGGTGCCAACAACCGACAGTTCGAGTTGGTGGCTGTGACTGATACACGCTCGCGTGCCAACTGCCTTCAGCAACGACCGTGACGGCGGTACCCCTTCATGGGCCGCTAGCCAGGGCATCTGATGCCGTAGCGTCGCAAGCCAGCGCTGTGCCGCGGCTTCGTCGAGGGTCAAAAGGTCCAGGTCGATGTCTCGAGGCATCCTGAGCTTGCTCCTTTATAAGGGCTGTACGAAAATACAGTATCAGAGGAGGCGCCATCATGAAAAGCCTTACACACCTGAATTGCCCGAGCTGTCACACCCCGGTTGCGCTGGAGCGCTACGAACGTGCTTGCGGGGCTGCGAGCAACTATCTCGTCTGCCCGGAGTGTGACTACACCTTCCTGCTCCCGGAGGCTCAATGCATCGCTGTAGCCTTCAAGTTCAACCGCGCTGAAGCGGGTGTTGAGAAAGATGTGGTGGCGGAGTGGTCGTGTTCGACGTTCGGCTGAGCTGGCGCAAAACGGGGCGATGGAACCGGGGCGGTTGTTCGAGTCGTCGGATACGGACATCAATGCGCAGGGGCCGTTGGGCGTGTTCCCGCCGGTGACAGTGAAGCAGATTGTGCAGGTGCTGTAGGAAATTCGGGAGCGGGCGGTGGCCTAGGGCAGCAAGGAGCTGGCTGAGGTGTGCGTCGCTAATGCGCGAGTGCGTTGGTGTTCGATGAGGGCGTTCAATTGCGTGAAAGAAAGTTGACGTGGGGCGAAACCCAGGTCGTTGCCAACAAAGTGCGGCTCGATGGTCAGCTCGATAAGGCGCCAGCAAGTTGCATTCGCGGTCATGCCACGAAGGAACAATGCGAAGCGGTGGAAGGCTCGCGTTACTACGGAATCCAGAAGTGTGACCTTTGTTTGCGCGGCGGAAAGCTTTAATGTAAGTCCAGTGTTTGGCGCCTGAAGTGGTCGGCACGCCACCGTCCGCTGGCGTTAAACTCGACGCCCCCCTGATGCTCGGCGCTTGGCTGTGGCAGATATGACCGAAGCCTCCGCGTCCAATCCTCTGGCGGCCCTCCAGGTGGAAAACGCCCGCCTAGTCGCGTTGCTCGAGGCTCACGGCATCGAGTGGCGCCTGCCGGCTGCGACTCAGGCTCCCTTGGAGACCGGACACGAGCGTATCCCCAAATCGACCGAGGAAAAGCTCGCGCTCTTCCGCCGTCTGTTCCAAGGGCGGGCGGATGCTTTCCCGGTTCGATGGGAAAGTCAGTCAACGGGCAAATCGGGCTACTCGCCTGCGTGTGCGAACGACCGACGGCCGGGGGTGTGCCAGAAGCCTGCAGTGAAGTGCGGCGATTGCGCCCATCGCCAGTTGCTACCAGTCACGGACAAGGTCATCTTCGAGCACCTTGCCGGAAAGCGTACGCTGGGGGTCTACCCGCTTCTCGCCGACGACACTTGCAACTTCCTTGCGGTCGATTTCGATGAAGCCGAATGGCAGGAGGATGCGAAGGCCTTCGCCCGTTCCTGCCGTGAACTGGGTGTCCCGGCGGCGCTCGAAATTTCGCGCTCGGGGCAAGGCGCTCATGCGTGGGTATTCTTCCGTTCGCGTGTGTCAGCAAGGGATGCACGCCGGCTGGGCACAGCGCTTATCAGTCACACCTGTGCTTCGACGCGGCAGCTGCGGCTCGCCTCCTACGACCGCTTGTTTCCGAATCAGGTTGCCGAAAGGGGGTTTCGGCAACCTGATTGCGCTTCCCTTGCAGAAGCAGGCGCGAGAGCGTGGCTGCACGGTTTTCGTCGATGAAGCGCTGCGGCCTTACCCGGACCAATGGGGCTACCTCTCGGCGCTTGTGCGAATGGCCCCGGAGGACATCGAGGCCACCATTTTGCGGGCCACGGGCGGTGCGCAGCCGCTCGACGTCACCTTCATCGATGACGAGGACAACGCCAACCCGTGGCAGAAGTCCGCGCCAAGTGCGCGGACCGTCGCCGGCCCTCTTCCAGAGTCGTTGAAGGTGACGCTGGGAAACCTCATTTATGTCGAGAAAGCCGGGCTGTCCCAGCCGCTGGCCAACCGGCTGATTCGACTCGCCGCGTTTCAGAACCCCGCGTTCTATCAGGCGCAGGCCATGCGCTTTTCCGTGTGGGACAAACCTCGCGTCATCGGATGCGCCGAGAACTTTCCGCGCCATATCGGTTTGCCGCGTGGATGCCTTGATGCGGTGGCCGCACTACTGAAGGAAAACGGTGTGCGGATGGAGCTCCAAGACGAGCGCTACGCCGGTAGCGCCATCGGCATTTCTTTCATGGGCGCGCTGCGCATCGACCAAGAGGCCGCGGTCGCCGCCATGCTGCACCACGACACCGGTGTGCTTTGTGCGCCGACGGCGTTTGGCAAGACAGTGACGGCCGCAGCGATGATTGCCCGTCGCGGCGTCAACACGTTGATTTTGGTCCATCGCACCGAGCTCCTGAAGCAATGGCAGGCCCGACTTACCGCATTTCTCGAGGTAGGAAAGGGCGACATCGGCGTCATCGGCGGTGGCAAGAGCAAGCCGAGCGGGCGCATCGACATCGCGGTGATGCAGTCGCTGTCCCGCGCCGGCGAGGTCAGTCCCGTCGTCGAGAACTACGGCCAGGTCATCGTCGACGAATGCCATCATTTGGGCGCCGTGTCCTTTGACCTATTGCTGCGGAGAACCAAGGCCCGCTATGTCCTTGGCCTGACGGCGACACCGACGCGGCGCGACGGGCAGCAGCCCATCATCTTCATGCAATGCGGTCCCATCCGTTACGCCGCCGCTACGCCTGAAGGTGCCCCGAGGGACCTCGAGGTCATCCCAAAGATGTTGTCGACCTCGTTCGTGTTGCCCGACGACGCGGGTATTCAGGACGTTTTCCGGTGCGTTGCGAACGACGCACAGCGCACAGCAATCATTGCCGGCGAGGCGCGCCAGGTGTTCGAAGAGGGCAGGAAGGTGTTGATTCTGACCGAACGCGCCGACCACATCGATGCAATACGCGACAGCCTGTCAGAGACCGGTGAGGCCGTGTTCGTGTTGCACGGAAGGATGTCGCGAAAGCAGCGAGCCGCGGTGATGACTGCACTCGAAGCGCTTCCTGCGGATGCACCGCGGATTCTGCTTGCCACAGGGAAACTGGTGGGCGAGGGCTTCGACCATCCGCCACTGGATACGCTGTTGCTTGCGATGCCCATCTCGTGGAAGGGAACGCTACAGCAGTATGCCGGTCGGCTGCATCGGGAGCACGATGGCAAGACGGATGTTCGAATTCTCGATTTTGTCGACACCGGCCATCCAGCCCTGTTGCGGATGTGGGACAAGCGTCAGCGCGGGTATAGGGCGATGGGATACAGGATTTCGAGCTGACCCGACCGAGTCGGCAGTCGTGCGCTTGTGCGAGGCATCGGACTGCCGAGTATGGGTTCGGTGGGCTAAAGCGTGACGTACGGGGACACGGAGTGTGACTACATTTTCTGCCCCTCGCGTTTGTAAGTGATTTCAGCGTCCGGACGAGCCTGTGGCGTTGGTGGTGATTGCAATGATTGCGGCGTTCGCTACAATGCAAGCATTGCAATCGTCAGGAGAGCGTGATGGCGACTAATCTTGTCGTTCGTAACATCGACCCTTCGGTCGCACAGGCTTTGAAAGAGGCTGCGGCGCGGCACGGTCGAAGCGCTGAGGCGGAGCATCGGGAAATCCTGCGGGCAGCGCTTGCCCGACCTGTGCGGCGGACCTTCAAAGACGTTCTGGCCAGCATGCCGGACGTGGGTACCGATGAAGACTTCAACCTCAGGCAGGGCTGATGTACCTGCTCGACACCAATATCATCAGCGAGCTGCGAAAAGGCGGGCGTGCCAATCCGGGCGTGACCGCCTTTTTCGACACCCTGGCCGCGGAGGACATCTATCTGTCGGTCCAGACAATCGGTGAGATTCGCCGGGGCCTAGAGAACATCCGTAACCGCGGTGACCGCGAGCAGGCCGCGCGACTCGAAGCCTGGCTGGATATGGTGGTCGCTGACTATGCAGACCGTATTCTGAGCTTTGACCTCGACTGTGCTCAGCTCTGGGGCCGACTGATGTCACCGAGTCCTCAGCATCCCATCGACAAGCAGATTGCAGCCATCGCCCTCATCTACGACCTAACCGTCGTTACGCGCAACACGGAAGACTTCAAGTCGACCGGGGTGCGGAGCATCAATCCGTTTAGCCCGCCCTTGGTGACCTGAGAGGCGAGCGGCAGCGTTCCGCTCTCCTCGGTGCCTAGCCTCTGGAGTGCCGAGAATCGGGAACACTGCTCGTCGGCTGACCTTCGGGAGTGGTGCCTCATGCCACCGAGTGCCGAAAACGGCAAAAAATGCCTGAGTTTCCAAGAGATTTTTTTTGGCCACGAATTGCTTTATTTCGTGCTTTTTGGCCAAGATACGCTTTTCTGGCTGTCGCGGACGGCTGGAAGAGGCGTCCGTAGGCTGCTTTTCGGGCTGTTTGTGGTCGTGAGTTCGGTAGTTCTTGGCCACTTTATGCTTGATTCCGTGCCAAGAAATGCTTAACGGCACAGGCTTTTTCTTTCTCTGCCACAGACGCCAGTATTGGCGCGGTTTGTGGCAGTCTTGCTGTGTTCCGCTTGCCGACGGTGCGGGCGTTTCCTGCCGATTTCCCCGCCAAAAACCTCTCTTTTCTCCATTTGACCGGTGCCTGGTAGCAGGACGAAGCCCAGTATTCATGCGGATTTGCGGGTCGTGGTTGTCCGTCAACGCCGCCGACCAGTAGCCCATCAAACCCACTCACCCATCGAGGCTTCCGAAGAATTCCTGCTGATCGCCCCAGTCCCACGGCAGCTCATTCGTTTTCAGCCAGCGCATACTCAGCGTTTTGGGCTGGCGGCCGTTGAGGATGTCGCGCACCAGCGCCGGGGATAGCTGGGTGAGCCGCAGCAGCGCATTCACCGTTGTCTGGTGCAAGCCTTCACGTCGCGCAATGCCCGATCCACTGTCGACCACGCCGGTGTCGATCAGGCGTTGCCAATGGTAGGCCCGCGACAGCGCGACGAGCATCGACGCATCGTGTTCCGCTTGCTGGTCGGGCAATGTCGCCGCCGGAATGACCTTCTTGCGCCCGCCGTGCCATTTGATGCGCACCGGGATCAGTGTCGTCATCTTCTTTTCTTCCAACTGGACTGCCGCGCCGTTCTGCCGGATTTTCATAGCAGGGCCTCCTGTTGTTCGAGCTCCAGCAATTCCGCGCCAATGCTGCCCGGGCGCATTTCACTTGCCAGCGTCGGCCAGCCCGCCGCGCGCCATGTGATCTCGATACCAGCGTCGCCCAGCGTCACGCGCTCGATCAACAACTGAACGATGCGCCGCCGTTCCTCGGGGAACAGTTGTTCCCACACCGCGCCGATCTCGCGCAGCTGCAACACGACCTCTGGCTCCGAGATTTCCGGGTGCTGGGCGCGAACCGCATCCCACACCGCTTGTACCGCCTCCGGTGCTTTCAGCACGGCATGGACTTGAGTCAGCACCAGTTGCTCGATGGGTTCAGCCGGTACGCGCCCCGCTTCACTGGCGTCCGCTCCGAAGCGTAGTTTGCGGATCGGCACGTAATAACGGTACGACTTACCGTTCGTCTTGCGTGTATGCGACGGCTGATACCGTTCGCCGTCCTGTGTGAAGAACAAGCCGAGCAGCAGGGATTCCGGCTGGCGGCGTTGCCAGGTCTCCGACGCGCGCTGCCGATTGCTCTGCGCGAGGATGGCATGAACCGCATCCCACTGCGCCTGATCGATGATCGCCTCGTGCTGGCCGGGATAGCTTTTCTCCTCGTGCAGGATGTGGCCGAGATAGACCCGGTTGTGCAGCAATTTGTACACCATCTGTTTGCTGAATTTCGTGCCCGAGCGCGTGGTCTGCCCATTGGCCGCCAACTGTTTTACCAGATCGGTCGTCGAACGGCAGCGCACGAATTCGTGGAAGATGTGCCGCACCAGTTTCGCCTCGGTGTCCTCGATGACCAGCCGCCGATTCTCGACGCGATAACCCAGCGGCGTGTAGCCGCCCATCCACATACCCTTGGCCTTGCTGGCGGCGATCTTGTCGCGGATGCGCTCGCCGGTCACTTCGCGTTCGAACTGCGCAAAGGACAGCAGGACGTTGAGCATCAACCTGCCCATCGAGGTGGTGGTGTTGAACTGCTGGGTGACCGAAACGAAGGATACCTGTCGCCGTTCAAAGACCTCGATCAGCTTGGCGAAGTCAGTCAGGTTGCGCGTCAGGCGGTCGATTTTGTACACGACCACGATGTCGATCCGGCCTGCCTCGATGTCGGTCATCAGCCGTTTCAGTGCCGGTCGCTCGATATTGCCGCCGGAGAAACCGGGATCAATATAGTCATCGGGCACCGGAATCCAGCCTTCGGCACGCTGGCTGGCGATGTAGGCCAGACCCGCATCCTTCTGCGCATCCAGCGAATTGAAGGATTGGTCGAGGCGTTCATCTGTCGAGACCCGGCAATAGACGGCGCCGCGTTTGGGGGCGACCATTTTCATGGGCGTGCTCCTTTCACGCCAAAGAACGCCGGGCCCGACCAGTGCGTGCCAGTAATGGCGCGGGCGGCTGCCGACAGGCTGCGGTAGCGCTGGCCGTTCAGTTCATAGCTGCCATCGGGCAATACCGTGACGCGGTATTCCTGCCGATCCCATTCGCGGATCAACGTGGTGCCCGGCAACAGGCGCACTTCCGGCCCGCGCCCCACCTTGATCTTGGAATGCTTTTCACCGCAGTCGGCCAGATAGGCTTTGACGTCGGCAGGCAATCCGCCCAGCGCTTTTTCTTGCAGGCGGTACGCCAAGCGGCCTTCCAAATAATGCCGCACGACACGCATCGGCCGTCGGGGAAAGTGCTGATCCCACAGCGCCCACAATTCGGGCATCGGGAGATTCGGCAAGGCGGCGAGTTGGGCTGCGATGCTGGTTTTGTGTTTCCATGAATCGGTCATAACAGAGATTCCGTGAGTTGAGACAGGTGCATGAACGCGCTGTGGCAGGCATAAGCCAAGTCAAACCACGCTCTACTGACAATCATCGATCTGACCTGTTGCCGCCTCGAAACGCTCGCCCAGTAAGGTCTGTTTGTGCCCGGTGCGCTTGTCCTTGACGCCCAAGATGTAGACCTCGCCATTCCAGACGCCACAAGCCACGTCGGTGTCCACCTCGTCAGCAGGCATCAGCCAGCCCGTCACGCCTTCCGGCATTCGTAGCAGGTCGGCGGGCTCACTGATCGGTACGTGCAATGCGGCCTGCCGCGAATCAAGCCAGTGCAATATCTCGGGTGGTGTGTCGGGGAAATTCTCCAGGCTCAGGATCGGAATCCAGACCAGCGGCTTCCCACCGCCGAGCCAACCCTGCACGCGCTGGGCGACTTCGGGGTCGTGAAAGGCCAGCGGCTGGCCGGGGATGGTGCTGTCAATCGTCGTGTTCATTTCATCTCCTTGAATGCTGGTAACCCGGCGAATTGCCGAGTGGTAACCGGTAACCTGGCGTGGTAACCCGGTTTCAGGCTCTGTCTCTGGCGAGGGAGCGCGGCTGCGCCCCCCGTATGGGTTTATGCGTGGGAAGGACCCCTTTCACCTGTGACGGCGATACCGACGTAGCGGGCGTTGGAAATGGCGCTGCCACCATCGCCGCAGACGCCGTTCGATGCGCGCGGCCATACACAGCCAGCGCCACCACCACGGCAGCCTGAGCCGCACGCGGCGCGGCCTGCGCACGATGGAGGTCGACGTCCTGCCGGGAACAGTGAACGGGGTCTCGCCCCACGTGGCCTGTGACGCGGAAGGCTGCGCACCAATGCCGTCATCGCGCTTGATGGCGGCGTGCGCTGCTGGTGGCAATGACTGCTGTCGGATGGGCAGGCGCTCCCGACCATCTGGTCCGGGTGCGATACGCGGCGACAGCGGCCCGAAGCGATCCGGCTGGTGCTGGCGTGAAGGCTGGATTTCCATGGAGGCAGCCCTCACACATCCACGCGCACAACGGTCGATAGGCCCGTGCCATGACCGAGATGCTTCTTCGGTGGATTGGGATCGGGCGCGTAGATGCGGCGCTCATCGCCTTTGGCCTTGGGGTGATAGACCTTCACTCCCCAGCCATCAAAGCCAGCGCTGCACAGGGCCTTATCCAGCGCAGCGATCAATTCGTTGTCGGTGCGTGTGAACTGGTCGTTCAGATCACGCAGTTCTTCAAATGGGATGCCCGCGATCAATGTTGGCAGCAGTTCGCCGTCACGCGTTTGTCCGATTAGCTCGTGGTCGAAGCGGGTGCAGGTATCACCCGTCACGCGGGCGTGGGTCAGGCGCACACGCTGCATCAGCACCGCCTCCACGCCTTGCATCTCGCGCCAGGCCTGCACGAAGGTCTTGGCAGCCTCCAGCATCCGCTGTGCGCTGGGCTGGAAAATGCGGCGGATTTCCTGATCGACTAATGACTCATCGACGCCGGCCACCATCTGCCCGGCCAGATCGTTGAGGTACTGCTCCAGCGCCTTGACACGGGTGGGCGCTTCCAGCACCTGCTGCGTGGCTTTCACACGCGCGGATTGTTCCTGTGCCAATGCCTGCTGGTGTTCCTGATCGAACTTTGCCAACGCATCCGCATCGCCCAAGGCCAGCAGCACTTCGCGCTGGATGGTCAACGCCATCTCCGGCTCGGCGGGTTTGTCCCAGCCGTTGCTGATGCGATTGGCCGCGATCAGTGCCGCAAGGGCCTGGTCGTACTGGGCGTTCTGCTGGCGCAGGCGGTCAAACATTTGCGCCACGGCACTGACATCCCCGATTTCATTCAGGGGCGATGCGCCCGTGACGGATTTCGGGTTGGCCGCTGCGGCGGCTTTCTTGGTGAAAGGGTTTACGTTCATTTGTGTTCTCCATATCGAATACCGCCCACAGAGGTGTGGGAGACGCCGGGCGGCGTGGCGTACTGTTTTTGGGTGGTGATGCGCCATAGCGCACCGTCGCGGCTGTGGCCAAGATGGGTGATGTCGATGCCCTTGGCGCGATAGGCTGGGGCGATGCGGCGCAGCTGATCGGCCAGCCCTTTCGGGGAACGAGGCCAAGTGCTGCGGTCCGGGATGCTGTGGGTGTTCAGCAAGTCGTAGAGCTGACCGGCGGTGCCTTGCCAGTTGATCGGCAGGATGCGATCTGCGATGTACTTGTCGAGCGCCTGTGCGACGGCATTGCTCTCCAGCGCACGGTCGATGCCCGCACGCACGAGCTCGGCGTACTGCTGCTGGAATTCACCGGGCGCGAAGCCCAAGGCGCGCGCCACCGCCTCGCCCAGCCGCTCAAAGTCGGCCATGCGCTGTTTCTGGGTGAGCTTGACTGTCGGCAGAATGGCCAGCGCCGCTGAGAACAGATCCAGCAGCCCGGCGAACACCTTGGGCTGATTCCGTTCCCAGCCTGCGTGGGTGTCGGCATCGTCACGCCGGGCCTCGGCGGCAATGGTCGGCAGATCGACGTGAATCACCCTGTCGATCAGGTCCGGGCGGGTGGCGACCACGGCGATGCCATTGAGCACCACCGGTCGCTTGGTCTCCATGACATGCTCTTCACCGTTGGTGTAGAGCTGGCGCGAGGCAAAGCCGCCGCCGGTGGCCAGTGTGCAAAAGGCATCCTGCTGCTCGGGCGTGAGGCCGGAGAGGTTCTCGTAGCTGACCAGCCAGTTGTTGGCGGCGGCGACGAACACGTCCTCCACCGTCTTGGGCCGCCCGCGCAGCATCACCTTGTTGGGATCGACCAGGCTGCGCAGCACGGATTGCGTGGTGGACTTGGCCGAGCCTTGTTCTCCTACCAGCTCCAGAACCGGGAAAGGGGTGTCAGGGCGGAAGCAATCCAGCAGCCACGCCAGCACCATCACGCGGCTGTGCGCCGGAATGTTGGTGTGCGGCCAGAGCAACCCGACATCGCTATGGGCCACCGGCATCGGCAGCGGGCGCATCGAAGGCGTGCGGGTGAAGTACACCGGCGACTCGTTCACCACCCTCCAGCCCTGGGGGGTGACGTGGATGGCCTGCCACTGCTCATCGGCCAGATCGATCAGGTAGCCGTCGTCGCAGCGGGCGGCGCGGACATGGACCTTGATCTCGTCGCCATCATTGATGCCTGCTGCGGCGAGCGTGGCCAGTGCCGATTTCATCGTGGTTTCCGGCACGCCCATTTCCTTGGCACGCCAGTACGCCGCCCGCAACCAGTCCTCGAAGCCGGAGGAATACACGCGCCACACTTCGCGCCGACTGGGCATCGGGATGACGGCCACCGCATTACGGTCGGCATCGTGGTGCAACTGGCACTGTGCCCGCGCCAAGGCGACCAGTTCATCAAGCGCGCTGGCATCGTCATCGCTGCCGGACAATTCGTCGCGCACCAAGTTGTCGAGCACCGTCACCGAGCAATCGCGGTTGGCCTTCTTGGCGGCGTTGCGCAAGCGCAAGTAGGTCGGCAGATCAGTGGCCTTCAAGATCGAGAAGGCACGCACCACGTCCTCTTCGGCCAGCACGCCCACGTCATCCACCAGACGGGCCAGTGCCGCCTCGATCAAGCCAACGGGATCGGTGTCGGGCGTGACGGTCGCGTTGCCAGCCATATCTGCATGCTGCGACTGCAACAATAGGGCGGCATCGTCACCACCATCACAACCATCACCGCTGTGACGGTGGTGATGATCGTGACGGTCCTTGTCTACTGACTGGCCCGGGGGAAGGATGGTGTCGGTCATCACAACATCACCGCACGCGAGGCCTGGGTGCGCTCAGCGATCCAGGCATCGATCTCGTGTTCCAGCCAGCCGACTGTGTTGGCGGACAGGCGGATCGGTGCCGGAAACTGCCCAGCGGCGATCAGGGCATAGAGGGAGCTGCGGCCAAGCCCGGTCCGCGCCTCGACCTGACGGCGGCGCAGCACACACAGCCGGGGCTGGATCGGTTTGGACATTGGTGCAACCTCCTGTTTCGCGTTGGAATGCGATGGAGGTTGTTTGCCGTATCCATGCCGTAGCAAGGGCGGCGGCAAAGCGGCCAGCTGGGATGTGGCCTGACGGGGAGAACTACGGCAAAGGAATTGCGGGGAGGCAGTGCCGGACTACGGCAAAGCGCTCAATCGTCGCCGAAATAATCGGCGGCGTCGGCCCAGTCGGGGAAAGAGCGGATGAGGATGCGTTTGACGACCTTGGCCTGCATATGGCCCTTGTCCACCAACCAAGCCGCGATGAGATGCGGTTGCCAGCGGGACGGCTCGCGCAGACGACCAGCATAGGTGCGTGCCCCCGTCAGGCCGCAATCCTTGGCTTCCCGCATGCGGGTCTTCCACCACTCGGTGTTGGCCTGCTCATCAGCAAGGACGGAAAATGCGGCGATGATCTCGTTGCTGGGCACATCGCCAGCAGGCGGGGTGAGATTGGGGCGATCTGATGCAATGGGAGCGGAAACAAATTCCTTCTCGGCAGTGGCACCCACCATCGGCACTTCGACCTGCTGATTACAGACATCCGCAACAACGGGGGACACCGGTGCAGGCATCGGTTTGGCCCACGCGGGCGTCGGCGGCAAGGGTTGCATCGGTCGTGGTGGACCTGCCAACGGACTGTTGCCATCCAGCCGGATCGCCCAGGCGTCGAAGGAGGCGCGCTCGATGATGAGGATGCGCCGCTCAGCCAGTTCGCGTAGCGGGTCGTCGAAGTTCTTGCCATCGCGCCGACCGTACTGGACCTCCCCACGCTCACAGGCGGTCAGCAAGGCTTCGTATTTGGCTTGACGACACCGGTCATCGCGCTGGCACCAGCGGTCAAGGATGTACCAGGGCGGCAGCCAGTTGGCGTGTTCCCAATAGTGATCACAGCTGTCGGCAGCCCAGTTCATGGAGGGTGAGTATCCCGGTGACGATGGTGATGATGGTGACGGTTGATCTCTATTGTTACGATCGAGGAGCGCACATATTGCCCTCGTATCTTGCCTTGCCAAATTTTGCCAAAGAATACACACTTACGCCATGAGCACGATGAACATCTCCCTTCCCGACACCCTGAAGTCCTTCGTGGACGAGCAGGTCAGTCAGCGCGGCTACGGCACGAGCAGTGAGTACGTGCGCGAGTTGATCCGCAAGGATCAGGATCGCCTGCAACTGCGCAACCTGCTGTTGGCCGGAGCCACCTCGGCCCCGGCGGCACCTGCCGATGCAAGCTACTTTGATGGCCTTCGGGATCGGGTGCGCAAGGCTGCCAAACCCGCGACCAAGGCGTGAAGGCCAAGCCAGTCGTCCCGCGTGAGCAGGCCAACCGGGATGTCGATGATGCCGTTGCCTACTACTTGAACGAAGCCACCGAAGCAGTCGCGCTCGGTTTCATTGATTCGCTGGAGCAGGCATACACCCACATCGCTCGCCATCCGGCCACCGGCTCGCCGCGTTACGCCCATGAACTCAACCTGCCCGGCCTGCGCACTTGGCCGCTGACGCGCTACCCGCACCTCGTGTTTTACGTTGAGCTCCCGGACCACATTGATGTCTGGCGTGTGCTGCATGGCCAGCGGGATATTCCGGCGTGGATGCAGGAGCCTGACGGCGTGTGATGGTCGGACCGCCAGGGCATATCTGCGTGCTGGCCGGTGTAAACAATAAGAAGCGACCGTCACAACAATCACCACTGTCACGTCGCCGCCGGTGATGGTTGTGACGATGGTGATGGTCACCGCCTATTGTTATGGTCGGCGCGCGCATACATGCCCCGGGCAAAACGGGTCCTTCCTACCGAAAATCCAATGCGGGGGGCGGCAGCGCAGCATTTCGCCACCGTCCGACCAGAAAACAAGGTTTGCAGGGTTTGCGGTTCGCACTCGGCGGTGTGGGCCAGCGGGCCAAATCCCACGTCAGCACTGGCGTTCGCAGGATGGCAGGGAATACGGAAGGTGCGAACCATGGTGCGTACCGGGTTCGCAGGTTTGCACCCTGGTCGCGTGAAATCGGCCACCGATGGTGTCCACCAAATTGAAGGGCTCGGATTTTCTCCGGGCCCTTTTTCTTGCCTGAAATCCCCGCACCACATGGGGTTCCGGCCGCCTGTGCTGCGGGTGGCCACCTGCCAAAACGCCCGAAATCGGCCACTTTCTCGGCCAGAGCCGTCTCTATTCTCTGTTTTGGCCTGCGGGTAGGCGCAGATTTTGCTCTCGCAAAATCAACAACTTACGCGCGGCGGTTCAGCGTCAACCACGGTCACCAGTCACCAGTACGACTAGATGATGTGCGTCACTTGTACTAACATTGTGACACTTGATCTAACAAAAGAGGTGCTGCCATGACTGCCGTTGCATCGTCGCCTTCCGTCCGCTCCGCCCGACTTGGGCTGCGAGCCACCCCCGAACAAGAGGTGGTGCTGCGCCGTGCCGCCGAGGTGGCCCGCAAGTCGCTGACCGACTTCATTCTCGACAGCGCTTGCCTGGCCGCCGAGCAGACCCTGCTGGACCAACGATTGTTCATGGTCTCGGGCAGCCAGTACCAGGCCCTGATGGATCTGCTGGATCGCCCCGAACAGGCCAACGAGGGATTGCGTGACCTGTTTGCCCGCAAGGCGCCCTGGGACACGAAGTGACATTGCGCGCACCGGAGCCTCTGGCCGCGCAACATCGGCTGGAGGGTTTTGATTGCGGCAAGTCCACGCTGAATGACTGGCTGTTGCGCCACGCCCGCCAGGCGCAGGGCAGTGGCTCGGCCAAGACCTTCGTCGTTGCCGAGGTCGATGGCCGCGTGGCGGGCTACTTCAGCCTCACCGTGGGGCAGGTCGACACGCTGAAGGCGCCGGAGCGCATCCGCAAGGGGATGGGGCAGTACCCTTTGCCAGTGGTGATCCTGGCGAGGCTGGCAGTATCCATTCACGATCAGGGGCGAGGTATAGGCTTTGGCCTGCTGCAGGACGCGATTCGCCGCACGATGCTGATTGCCGAGCAGGCCGGCATCCGTGCCATGCTGACCCACCCCATCGATGAAGAAGCGGCGAGCTTCTACACCCGGTTTGGGTTCATCGCATCACCGCTGCGCGAACAGCAATTGTTGCTGCTCTTGAAGGACGCCCGTCGCTGGGTCCGCTGAACCATCAGGGCTCCCGCAGCTACGCATTCATCAATCATCGTCATCCTCATCATGCGCTTCGAAGCCCAGCAACGCTGCGCGAAACTCGTCGGATGTCGCGGCCAGCAGTCGCTTGGTCTTGATGCTGGTCTTGATCGAGGTATCGAGCCGGATGACGTTGAGGGCCATGTGGCGGACCAGCGCGAGGTTGTGGGCGACGTGGCCGGAGCGGGCGCGGGCGTAATCATCACCGAACTGAACATCGAGACACCAGTGCAGACGATTCTCGACCTCCCAGTGACTTCTGACTGCCTGCGCGATCCGCTCGGCGTCGGCGGGCAAGCTGCTGATGTAGCACACGCGCTCGGTGCTGGTGCGATCGCCCACCGTTCGGATGCGTTCGACCACGGCGAAGCCGGCGACGTCCTTCCAGGCGGCGCCGTTGTGAAGCCGATCGCCGGTGTCGTAGGCGCGGCAGCGATGTAATTCGATCCTGTCGTGCCCGGTGCTCGTGCTCTCGTGGGTCGACGTCGGCGTCAGCGGGCCGCGTGGGTCGAGGTTGGCGAAGATGATCGAATCGTGCAGGTTGGGATGGTTGTCTTTCACACACAGCGCATAATGCGCACCGCGTTCGCGAAATGGTGCGCGCGATCTTGGTCTGCGTGCCCATTGAACTAGTCGATGCACTCAACGTTGGTCATGCCACGGCAGAGGCGGCGCCACGAGCCGCTGCGCCTTGCCGTCGCCGATCGTGCCGAAGCGCGCATCACCTCGTTCCCAGTCGGCCTGCGCCTGCGCGATGTCGGCCTTGCTGAAGCCGACGAAGTTCCACCACATCAGTACCGCCTCGTCGAACGGCTCGCCGCCCAGCAACAGGACGCGCGTGCCTGCGGCCAGGCTCAGGAGCAGTTGCCTCCGCCCCGTGCCGAGGTAGGCGAGTTCGTCGGTGCGCAGCGTCTCTTCGTCGAGCGTCACCTCTCCGACGAGGGGCATCAGCCCGTACTCGAAACCGGGTTCCAGTTCGAGCGTGAGCGTACTTGGGTCGTCGCAGACGATGTCGATGCCGACCAGCGGAGAATGGATGCGCGCCGGTGCGGTTCTCTGAGCGTAGCGGCCGGCGAGCAGGGTGAGTGCGGCGCCGCCTTCGCGCCATTGCGGCAGCTCAGGGTAGTGGTCGAAGGCCGGCGCGATATCCTTTCGGTCTGGCGGCAGGGCGATCCAGAGCTGCGCCGCATGAAGGCGCTCACCGTCGCGAAGGGAGTCCTCGGTATGGGCGATGCCGAATCCGGCGGTCATCAGGTTGACCTGGCCGGGGCGAATGACCTGCTCGTTGCCGAGGCTGTCGCGATGCAGCACCTCGCCCTCGATCAGCCAGGTGAAGGTCTGCAGCGCGATGTGCGGGTGGGCGCCGACATGCATGCCCTTGCCGGGCTCGAACCGCACCGGGCCGGCGTGGTCGAGGAAGCACCAGGCGCCGATCATCCGCTGCTGGCGGTTGGGAAGCGTACGGCGAACGAGCATGCCGTCGCCGAGGTCGGCGCTGCGGGGTTGGATGCGGACGATCGGGCCCATGGTTGGTGTCCTCCTCGGCATGGATGCGCCAGGTGTTGCAGCCTCGCGATCGAGGCGTACCGCGGGGCCGGTGAGCGCATCTCGTGTGCGACCCTTCACGCAATCCAGTTTAGATGCGATGCCGGCGCAATCCTGCGCGCTGAATGCTATTCGAGCGGCGCAAAACCGTAGTAGGAGCCGTAAGCCGAGGGCGTCGGCGCATAGGCGGCAACCTTGATGGCGTCGGGCAGCGTCACAGCGTCGGTGAATCCATCGATGCCCCGCGCATCGGCAAGCCATTTTGCCTCGATTTCCTGTTCCGACAGGCCCTCGAGCGCGAGGTCTTTGTCGAGGCGCGCCGATCGATATTCGAAGGCCGTGTCGTGGGCGATGAACAGCGTGTGCGGGCAGGCGGTGATGCGGGTCTCGTCGTCGGGGTCGGCACCCATGACGCGCACGCCGCAGAACGGACAGTGGACGGGCGTGTAGTAGAAGGTCTTGAGTTCAGTTCGCTGGATCAGTTGGGACATTTCGCATTCCTTGGACGACAGGATGGGGCGGGCGGCCTGCTGCGGTCGTGCGGCGTCTGCAGGCACGGCTGTTTTCTTTGGCCGAAAAGCAAAAGGCCCGACTTTCGTCGGGCCTTTGGACGACCTGCGCCGGCGGCGCGGGTCGAAGGCTGATCAGCTGGCTGCGCGGATGTTGGACGCCTGCAGGCCCTTGGGGCCGGTGGTCACGTCGAAAGTCACGCGCTGACCTTCCGCGAGGGTCTTGAAACCCTGGCCCTGGATGGCGGAAAAGTGGGCGAAAAGATCATCGCCACCCGCTTCCGGGGTGATGAATCCAAAGCCCTTGGAGTCGTTGAACCACTTGACGGTACCTGTTGCCATGTCTTGAATCTCCTGAAAATGGGGAAAGCCCCCTGAGTGGGGCGAGCATCAAGACGGCGAGGTATGACTTGGGGGAATACGACCGAAAAATCGGATATGCCAACAAATGAACTACACGACTTGAATATCGCTGCACTGGAATATAAGTGAAATTCAGCAGTAAGGATAGTTTTATTTTTTATTTCTTCAGGGGCCGTTGCTGCGGCAGTCATGCGGTGGAGAAAATCCACCTTCTCGGCTCGCCCCTTACTGAATCTCCAGCAGCTGGACTTCGAACTTCAGCGTCGCGTTGGGCGGGATCTTGCTGCCGGCGCCCGCTTCACCGTAAGCGGTGCGCGAAGGGCAAGTCAGCACTGCCTTGCCGCCGACGTTCATCTGCTGCACGCCCTGGGTCCAGCACGGGATGACGCCGCGCAAGGGAAAGGCAATGGGTTGCTTGCGTTCGACGGAGCTGTCGAAGACGGTGCCGTCGAGCAGCGTGCCGTGATAGTGAACCAGTACCGTGCTGGAAACGTTGGGACGGGCGCCGGTTCCACGTTGAAGGTGTTCGATGCGCACGCCGGAGGGGAGCAATTCGACGTCCGCTTGGGCCGCGGCGGCGGTGTGGAAGGCCGCGAGGCTGGTCAGGAGAAAGAGACAGGTTTTCTTCATCTTCTGCTGGAGGGGCTGGGGTGGGATGGGTCTGCGCCTTGGATCGGGGCTTGTGCTTCCGCGAAGGTTTCCGGGCGTGAGCGCGCATGCTACCCGCTTGCGCGTCTCTTCCTCAAGGCGCGCGCGATCGGCGTGCCGTCGTCAAGTGGTCTCGATGGTTTGAGCGGACGCCTGACCGCGGCGCAGAAACTACCCGTGACTGTGACGGCGATAAGAAAGGCTGCCCAGATTGAGATACAAAAGCTACCCGAATAGGGTTGAGTTCTGTCACACTTTGCCTCGGTTCGGCTACCCCGACCGCCCCCACGTGCTTCCTTAACTCTTCGATCGGCCCCATGCGCTGTCCTTTCACTCTCATCGTCGGCGACGAAGGAAAACTGAGAAATTACGTGGCGCAGTGGGATATTGCGGAGGCTTTGAGCCGTACGCGACTGGTCGAGCCGAACATGCTCGACGAAGAGTTCCCTCGCATCTGGGCGTGGCCCGACATCGTCTGTTCGGTGTTCCCGCGTCCCTTCCGCTGGCGGCAGGAGAGCCTGCATCAGAACCTCCTCGCCCTGTGTGGCGAGGCGAAGCGCTGCGACGGTCATATCGTGCTGCAGATCGATTTCGAAAGCGATCTGCGCCGGCTCGATCTGCCGCTCGATCCGTCCTACATCCTCCGTCTCTGACGGCGGACGGCCCTCGTAGCCGGGTTGCGGGAGCGATCGGGACGTCGGTGCCTGGCATTTGTCCCGGCCCTGTCCTATATGTTCATCATCGCCGCACGAGTTCGGCCTTACCGTTGGGTGATCATGCCGTCGGCGTGAGACGAAGGCTGCTTCGTGCGTGGAGATGCCCATCATGGCCAAGCCCCCGAAAGTGTGTTTCGACCGCATTCTGCCGAGCGAAATGATGAAGCTGCAGCAGACCGTTCCGGATCGTCCGGGACAGGTGCGTGGCATATCCCCGATCGGCAAGACCTGGATGAACGGCTCGACGCTGCATGTGCGTTTCATGGGCGGAACGCCGCAGCAGAAAAAGCTTGTGAAGGAGCAGGCGGGCTGGTGGACCGAGCACGCCAACCTGAGCTTCGTCTTCGACGACGCGCCGACGGCCGAGATCCGCATTGCCTTCGACGAGAACGATGGCGCTTGGAGTTACATCGGCACCGACGCGAAGACGATCCCGGTGAATCAGCCGACGATGAACCTCGGTTTTCTGGATGGCGGCACGGCGGCGCACGAGTTTGGTCATGCGATCGGGCTGGCGCATGAGCACCAGAACCCGGCCGGCGGCATACAGTGGAACGAGCAGGCGGTGATCCGTGCGATGGCGGGGGCGCCGAACTTCTGGAGCGAGGCGCAGACGCGCCACAACATCCTGCGCAAGTATGCGGCGAACCAGATCAACGGCACCGAGTTCGATCCGAAGTCGGTGATGCTGTACTTCTTCCCAGCCGAATGGACCACCAACGGCATCGCCACCAGCCGCAACGAGGTTTTGTCCGGACTCGACAAGCAATTCATCGCCGGCGCGAAGATGTACCCCAAGTCCAAGCCCGGCGTGACGGGCACGGTCACCGAGCTGAAGGTCAATCCGCGTCGGCGCACGGCAGCGAGCATCGGTACCTTCGGGGAGGAAGATCTGTTCCGCTTCCGCGTTGATCAGCCGGGGCGCCATGTGATCGACACGCAGGGATCGACGGATGTCTATATGAAGCTGTTCGGTCCGGACTCGCAAACGGCCCTGATTGCCGAGGATGATGATTCCGGCATCGCGTCGAACGCGCGGATTGCGGCCGACCTGATCGAAGGCGAGTATTTCGTGCAGATCCGGCACTGGAACCGCGAGAGCGGAAAGGGTGACTACACCATCTCCGTGCGGAGGACACGCTGAATCACCTCGCTGGATGCGCCGGACGGACAGCAGCCGGTGCGCCAGCGAAGGACTCCATGAGCGTCAGGTGTTCTTCTTGAGGCGATAGTTCAACTGGGGCCGGGTGATGCCCAGCAGGCGCGCGGCAGCTGAGAGGTTGCCGTTTGCGCGCTTGACCGCACGCTGCAGCAACTCGTTCTCGAGCGCATCGAGCGGCATGCCGCTGTCGAGCACCGCATCGGGCAGGTCGAGTGAGGTCGTACCAAGCGCCGCCGAACGCTGTTCGAGGCGGCCGTCGCTCGAGATTGACGAGTGGATGGCTTCAGCTGGCAAGGGGCCGACGAACAGATGCTCGGCTTCGATCCAGCCATTGTGCGGTGCGAGGATGACGCCGCGCTCGATGACGTTTTCGAGTTCGCGCACGTTCCCCGGCCACGGGTGGGCCTTCAGTGCGCGCATTGCCTTGTCGGTGAGGCCCGCGAGTCGCTTGTCGTGCAGCGAGCAGAAGCGGGTGACCATGGCTTCGACGAGTGGCGGGATGTCCGATGCGCGTTCGCGCAGGGCGGGAATCGTGATCGGATACACGTTCAGCCGGTAGTAAAGGTCGCGGCGAAACCGGCCCTCGGCAACTGCAGTGTGCAGGTCTACATTGGTCGCGGCCACCAGGCGTACATTCACCTTGCGCGTACGCTCGTCGCCGAGGCGCTCGATCTCGCCCTCCTGTAGCACTCGCAGCAGTTTCGCCTGCGCCGCCAGCGGGAGCTCGCCGAGTTCGTCGAGGAAGAGGGTGCCGCCGTCGGCGCGTTCGAACTTGCCGGGACGGGACGCATGGGCGCCGGTGAAGGCGCCGCGCTCGACCCCGAAAAGTTCCGATTCGATCAGCTCGTCCGGCAGCGCGGCGCAGTTGACCGCGACGAACGGCGCCTCATGACGTGGGCTGAGTTCGTGCAGCGTGCGAGCGAAGCGCTCCTTGCCGACGCCGGTTTCGCCCAGCAGCAACACCGTCACATTTGTCGTCGCCGCCTTCACCGCGAGGTCGTAGGCATGCAGGAAGGCGGTAGAACTACCGATCAGGTTGGGCGCCTTGTTGCGGCATGCGATGCTGCGGCGCATGGCTTCCATTTCTTCGCGCAAGTCGAGCAGGCGCCCGACGATCGAGTCCGCCTCGAAGTAGGGGGTCAGTTCGTTCGCGTCGGGCCACTCGTCGACCGGACGCCCGACGATGCGGCAGTTCGGCAAGCCGGTCGCAGCGCATTCGACTTCCTTGAACAGGATGAAGCGGCCCATGAACGCGGTCGTGTAGCCCGAGGCGTAGCCGATCTGCATCCAGCACACCGGGTGGTCCTCTTCGCCGAACTCCTTCACGTGGACTTCGGCCTCCCAAGAGTGCCGCCAGATGAACTCGCCGTAGAACTGTCCGCTCTGGCGATCCACCTCGAGGCGTACCGGTTCAACCTGGACGGAGCCTTCGAGCATGTGCAACTGCGGGCCGACCACGAAGGCGTCGACCAGGTCACCTGCGCCGCGCACCTTGCGTGCGAGCTCTGCATCACGCATGCCGGACGCGAACCCCATGCGGGTCAGGATCCGGCGCGCCTGCTCGATGCCCAGGGATCCGATCAGTTCCTTTCTCAGCTCGGACAGTGCGCCCGCGTGAAGCAGCACCATGCGATGCTCGCCAAGCCAGATCAGGCTGTCCTCGCCCGAAAAACGCAGCATGCGCCGCAAGTCGGAATCTTCCGGGTACCGGATGCTGCTCACTCGTCTCTCCTTGTCATCCCGTCGAACGCGGGTTCAGGGTGTGCATGCCTGCTGGCGCGGCATGCATCCGTCGACTCTTCATCTTCTTATATCACGGCAGCGCTCAGCGTCAGGCGCGGGCGGCTGGCGATCAAGCCCCAAGGGTCGGTCGAGAGTGGATAGTAATCTCGGAATTTGTTTCTGAACGGTGATATTTCCCCGCTCGAGAGAGAAGGTGGACGGATGCAACTTTTGCTGCCATGCAGAAAATGAATGTGATCAATTGATCAAACGAATGGGGCGGTTTGATCAATTGATCATTCCATAAAAGATGGAATTTTCAACCAATTATCCATGTAAATCTTATTTTTGATTTAAATCAATAAGATGAATTTTATGGCACGAAGCTTGATTGGTATAGCGGAGTCGCAGCAGGCATTGCACCAAAACAGACGGAGCCCCGCAGATGGAGACAGAGAAACCCCAAATCGACGTAACACGGAAGTTCGTGCGCCTGATCGAGCGCCGGGCTGACGGGTTCGTCGAGTTCGAGTTCGCGATCGGCGAACCCGAGCTTTACGCAGAGATGCTGTTGCCCGCAGACGCTTACGAGGCGTTCTGTGCGGCCAATGAAGTGATTCAACTTGGCCCCCGGGAAGAGGCGTCCGACAAGGACGACTCGGACTGGGGCTGGAACCTGCATCAGGCGACGCATCAGCACTTCCGCTGATTGCTTGGTTAACACGAGGAGGAGAACTCATGCAAATCGATTTGCGCACCGTATCCATCAAGCCGATCCGGCACACCTTCGACAACGTTGCTCGCCGCATCGGCGGCGACAAGCCGGCCTCGCGCTATCAGGAAGGCACGCTGGACATGCAGCAGACGGCTAACTTCCACTATCGGCCGACCTGGGATCCGGAGCACGACATCTACGACGCCTCGCGTAGCGCGATCAAGATGGCCGACTGGTATGCGTTCAAGGATCCGCGCCAGTTCTACTACGGCGCCTACACGATGGCCCGTGCCAAGCAGCAGGACACCGCCGAGGCCAACTTCGATTTCGTCGAGAACCGTGGCCTGGCTGCCACGCTGCCGGACTCGGTGCGTGAAACCGCACTGAAGTTGCTGGTGCCGCTGCGCCACGTCGCGTGGGGCTCGAACATGAACAACGCCAGCGTCTGCGCCTATAGCTACGGGACCGGCTTCTCGCAGCCGCACATCTTTCACTCGATGGATCAGCTGGGTATCGCCCAGTATCTCACCCGGGTTGGCCTGTTGCTTGGCGACGTCGCGTCGCTCGACGAGGGCAAGCGCGCGTGGATGGACGACGATGCCTGGCAAGGCTTGCGCCGCTACGTCGAGGATTCCTTCGTGGTCAAGGATCCGGTTGAGCTGTTCGTCGTGCAGAACGTCGTCCTCGACGGCCTGATGTACCCGCTGGTGTACGAAACCATCGTCGACGACGTGCTCGCGTCGCAAGGTGGTACCGCAGTTGCGATGCTGACCCAGTTCATGACCGACTGGTTTGCCGAAACCAAGAAATGGGCCGACGCAACGGTGAAGACGGCAGCTGCTGAATCGCCCGACAACAAGGCAATCATGGCGAAGTGGCTGACCGAGTGGCGCGATCGCGCGGCCGCGGCCCTGCTGCCGGTGGCCCGCATCGCCCTTGGCGATCGCACCGACGAAGTCATGGGCGAAGTCGTTCAGCAATTCAATGCCCGCATGGCGAAAGCCGGCGTGGCCATCTAAGGAGACACTGGATGTCGACCGTATTTCTTGCGCTGCAAACGAACGAAGAAACCCGCCCCATCATCGAGGCGATCCTTCAGGACAATCCCAGTGCCGTGGTGGACGAGCAGCCGGCGATGGTGAAGATCAATGCTGATGGCAGGCTCGTCGTGCGTCGCCAGACGATCGAGGAAATCACCGGCCGTGACTACGACCTGCAGGAACTGCAGGTGAATATGATCACGATGTCGGGCAACCTCGACCAGACCGACGACGAAATCACCCTTTTCTGGAAAGCCTGAGCCCCAAGGAGACAAGAACATGGACATGACCGTTGCGAAGAAGAAGCTGGGCCTCAAGGAACGTTACGCGGTGATGACGCGGGGTCTGGACTGGACCCCGTCGTACCAGAAGATGGAGGACATCTATCCCTACATCGCTTACGAGGGCATCAAGATCCACGACTGGGACAAGTGGGAAGACCCGTTCCGCCTGACGATGGATGCGTACTGGAAGTATCAGGCCGAAAAAGAGCGCAAGCTGTATTCGGTGCTCGACGCCTATACGCAGAACAACGGCCACCTCAACGTGACCGATGCGCGCTACCTGAACACCGTCAAGCTGTTCCTGAGCGGCATCAGCCCGCTGGAATACGTGGCGCACCGCGGTTTCGCCCATGCCGGCCGCCAGTTCCCCGGCCCCGGCCCGCGCGTTGCCTGCCTGATGCAGTCGCTCGACGAGATCCGCCATGCGCAGACGCAGGTGCATGCCGTGTCGAACTACAACAAGTACTACAACGGCATGCATGACTTCCATCATGCGCACGACCGTGTGTGGTTCCTGTCGGTGCCGAAGTCCTTCTTCGACGATGCGATCACCGCCGGCCCGTTCGAGTTCATGGTCTCGATCGGCTTCTCGTTCGAGTACGTGCTGACCAACCTGCTGTTCGTGCCCTTCGTGTCGGGTGCGGCCTACAACGGCGACATGGCGGCGATGACGTTCGGCTTCTCGGCGCAGTCCGATGAAGCGCGTCACATGACGCTCGGCCTGGAAGTCATCAAGTTCATCCTCGAGCAGGATCCGGACAACGTGCCCATCGTCCAGCGCTGGATCGACAAGTGGACCTGGCGTGGTTATCGCGTGCTGACCCTGGTCGCGATGATGATGGATTACATGCTGCCCAAGCGCACGATGAGCTGGAAGGAGTCGTGGGAGATCTACTTCGAGGAGAACGGCGGCGCGCTGTTCAAGGATCTGGCCCGCTACGGCATCAAGATGCCCAAGTGTGCCGAGCAGATCGCCCTCGAGAAGGACCACCTGTCGCACCAGGCCTGGAGCACTTTCTACAACTACGCTGCCGCCGCCAACTTCCACACCTGGATGCCGGACGAGGACGAGATGGAGTGGCTGTCGTCGAAGTATCCGAACAGCTTCGACAAGCACTACCGTCCGCGTTACGAGTTCTGGCGCGAACAGGCGGCCAAGGGCAACCGTTTCTACAACAAGACGCTGCCGATGTTGTGCCAGACCTGCCAGATCCCGATGATCTTCACCGAGCCGGGCGACGCGACCAAGACCTGCTACCGCGAAGTCGATTACAAGAACGAGAAGTATCACTTCTGTTCCGACTACTGCAAGGAGATCTTCGAGCACGAGCCGGAGAAGTACGTCCAGGCCTGGCTGCCGGTGCACCAGATCTACCAGGGCAATTGCTTCCCTGAAGGTACCGACCCGACGGTGGAAGGCTTCGATCCGCTGGCCAAGGTGCTGGAGTACTACCACCTCGAGCACGGCCGCGACAACCTCGACTTCGACATTTCCGAGGACAAGAAGAACTTCGCCGAGTGGCGCGGTCAGGCGACCAAGAACGTCTGATCCCGCAGACCGCGGGTGTTGAGACACCCGCGGCTTTCACGAGTTAGCAAGGAGACAACACATGGCTGTTGCTGCTGTTTCAAAGTACGAATTCGCCCCCGCCGACACGCAGGACAAGTTCCACGGTGCCCAATTGCTGTATATCGGCTGGGAAGACCACCTGCTGTTCTGCTCGCCGTTCGCGTTTCCGTTCCCGGCGACGATGCGCTTCGGTGACATCATCGCGGGCGTGTTGCCGGGTGTGTTCGGCTATCACCCCGATTTTGCCCAGATCGACTGGGCGAAGGCCGAGTGGCTCAAGTCCGGCAAGCCGTTCCAGCCCGATTTCGACAAGTCGTTGGCTGACAACGGTCTCAAGCACAAGGACGTGATTCGATTCCGCACGCCGGGCCTGACCGGCATCAAGGGGTCGTGCAGCTGAGCGTCTGCATGGACGGCGACCCGCGCAAGCTGGTCGCCGTTTTTTTCGCCCGACTGAGAACATAGAGTACGGACAAGAATCATGAGTTATGAACTGACCATTGAACCGATCGGACAGACCATCGAGGTCGAGGAAGATCAGACCATCCTCGACGCGGCCCTGCGCGCCGGCATCTGGCTACCGCACGCTTGCTGCCATGGCCTTTGCGCCACCTGCAAGGTGAGCGTGCTCGATGGTGAAGTCGATCACGGCGAGGCGTCGAGCTTTGCGCTGATGGACTTCGAGCGCGACGAAGGCAAGACCCTGGCCTGCTGTGCGCGATTGCAGAGCGATGTCACGATCGAGGCCGAGATCGAAGAAGAGCCCGACGCGGAAAACATTCCCGTGCGCGACTTCCCTGGCACGGTGACGCGTATCGAGAACCTGACGCCGACGATCAAGGGCATCTTCATCGAACTCGACGAGCCGATGCACTTCCAGGCCGGGCAATACGTCAACTTCGACATCGAGGGTGGCGCCTACAATCGCGCGTTCTCGCTGGCGAACCCGCCCTCGACCGGGCGCACCGTCGAGTTGAACATTCGCGTCGTTCCCGGCGGCAAGGGCACGACCTGGGTGCATGAGCACCAGAAGGTCGGCGACCGGGTGAAGCTGTCCGGTCCCTATGGCCGCTTCTTCGTCCGCAAGTCGGCGCCCGAAGCGCTGATCTTCATGGCGGGGGGCTCGGGCCTTTCCAGTCCGCGCTCGATGATCATCGATCTGCTGGAAGCTGGCGATACGCGCAAGATGACTTTGGTGTATGGGCAGCGCATCCGAGAGGAGCTCTACTACCACGACGATTTCCGGGCCCTTGCCGAGAAGTATCCGAACTTCACCTACGTGCCGGCGCTGTCCGACGAGCCTGCCGGCTCGGCCTGGGACGGCTTCCGCGGCTATGTCCACGAGGCTGCCAAGGCGCATTTCGACAACGATTTCCGTAACCACAAGGCCTACCTGTGCGGGCCTCCGGTGATGATCGACGCCTGCATCACGACGCTGATGCAAGGGCGTCTGTTCGAGCGCGACATCTACATGGAAAAGTTCTTCTCGGCGGCGGATGCGCAGCAGGTGCGTAGTCCCTTGTTCAAGAAGGTTTGAGCTAAATCAACAAATATCGAGATTCCATCCGCGCCCCGTGATTGGAACGCTATGATTTTCATGGTTGGCTTTTTTTATCGGTAACCCGCTCCGATCCGGTCTGATAAAGGCCGGACGGGCAACTTCCAGGAGGAGAAATTTATGGCAATGACTGGCGTTCTGCGTCCCGGCCACATCTCGCTGCGCGTGCTGGACCTCGAAGAGGGCATCAACTTCTACAAGAACACGCTCGGCCTCATCGAGACCGGTCGTGACAACCAGGGGCGCGTCTACTTCAAGGCATGGGATGAGCGCGACCACAACAGCGTGCTCATCCGCGAAGCGGACGAAGCGGGCGTTGATTTCTTCGCCTTCAAGGTTGCCGACAAGGCAACGCTCGAGAAGCTGGATGGCGACCTGAAGGCTTTCGGCCTGACGACCGAGCGCATTCCCGCTGGCGAAATGCTTGAGACGGGCGAGCGTGTCCGCTTCAAGATCCCGTCGGGCCACTTCATCGAGCTGTACGCGGACAAGACCGATATTGGCAACGGCCAGCCCTACGTCAATCCGGATCCGTGGATTCCCGATGCCGAGCGCGGCATCGCCCCGATCCGCATGGACCACTGTCTGCTGTACGGTCCGGACATCGAGAAGGTCCAGGAGATCTTCGAGAAGGTGCTGGGTTTCTTCCTCGTCGAGCACGTCGTGATGGAAGACGGCAAGACCGATCTGGCGATCTGGCTGTCGTGCTCGATCAAGGCTCACGACATCGCCTTCGTGCGTCACGCGGAGCCGGGCAAGCTGCACCACATCTCCTTCAAGCTCGATAGCTGGGAAAAGGTGCTGCGTGCCGCCGACATCATGTCGATGAACCGCATCTCGATCGACATCGGCCCGACGCGTCACGGCATCACCCGTGGCACGACGATCTACGCCTTCGACCCGTCCGGCAACCGCTTCGAAACTTTCTGCGGCGGCTACGATGGCTATCCCGACTACAAGGCGATCAAGTGGACCTGGGACCAGGTCGGTCCGGGGATCTTCTACCACGACCGCAAGCTCAACGAGCGCTTCCTGACCGTCGTGTCCTGATCGAGCGACTGCCCAGGCAGAACGAAAGGCGGCCCTCACGGGCCGCCTTTTTACTTCCTGGAGTCTGACGCTGTCAGCGGCTCGGGCCGCCGTTGGAAAAGAACTCCAGCGGCAGGCGCTTGACTGCGTCCAGCGTGCGCAGGATGTGCTCCGAGAGAATCGAGCAGGCCCTTACGGCATTACGCGAGAGCGTAGCGTCGAACAGGGCGTGGTGCTCGGCGTGGATGTCGCGCGTGATCGGCTGGCGAAACAGGCTGAGGCGCCGGTAGCGCTCCGATTGCTGATAGAGGATGTTTTGAAAGTGGCGGATCCAGCGCGACTGGCTGGCGGAAGTCAGGGCTTCATGGAACGCGCGGTTGCAGCGTTCCCAGTCTTCCGTTGTCGCGCTGTCGTTGTCGGTGAGCTTCTGTTCGGCCCGGGTGAGGCGATGGAACGACGCCACGAGATCGGCCTCCCACGCATCGTCGCCGCGCGCGATCGACTGCCGTAACGCCTCGGTTTCAAGCAGGACGCGGGTGTGGCTGATGTCTTCGCAGTCGGCTATCGAGATCGGTGCGACGCGAAATCCCCGCTGGCCCTGTGCGACCACCAGTGCATCGGTAACCAGCAGCAGCAGGGCTTCGCGCAGCGTACCGGCGCCCACTTCGTACTGGTCCTTCAGGTGCTCGACCCGAAGCTTTTCCCCCGGGGGGTGGAGGCCCTCGATGATGTCGCGGCGCAGCCGAAAGTACGCCGCCTCGACCAGGGTCTTGGGCTCCTCGATGCTTGCGGCTTCATCCGCTCGGACGGTTCGACTGTCACGCATGGACGTTGTGTGGAAAGAATGGTTCCAGATTCCATTTTAACCGAACGTGAAGAGTCAGGGTTCTATAATAATCTCGAGATTATTTATTGACTTCGATAATGTTGGGTACTATCTTGCTTCGGTTAAGATTTTGCGTTCTTGCGTTGACTTAATTCGTATCGAGGAGAAGACGATGAAGCTTGCAGTGCCGCAGTCCACCGTGTCCTGGGAGGCGGGCCATGCCGCCGTGCAAGCCGCGGTGCGTCACGCCGAGTCACTTGGGGTTCTCATCAATGTCGCAGTGACCGATGTTGGCGGTAACCTTATTTCTTTTCTGCGCATGCCTGGTGCCTTCCCCCAGTCAATCGATATTGCCATCGACAAGGCCTACACCTCGGGCGGCTTCGGTTTTCCGACGAAGCAATGGATGTCGATCTTCGGTGACAACGAAGGCATGAAGTTCGGTTTTTCGGCGCGTCCGCGGCTGGTGGTGTTCGGCGGCGGGCTCCCGATCCGGGTAAACGGCGAACTGATCGGCGGTATCGGCGTGTCCGGTGCCTCGGAAGAACAGGATGCGGAGTGCGCGCGCGCGGCCCTGATTGCGATCGGTGCCGACAACGTCGAACCTTGAATTGAGGAAGGTCGCGGATGAGTACGTCCAGCCCTGAGATTGGTCGCAGCATCGTTGCAGCGGGAATCCGCACCAACTATCACGACGTCGGTGAGGGTTTCCCGGTTCTGATGATTCACGGTTCCGGGCCGGGCGTCTCAGCCTGGGCGAACTGGCGCCTGGTGATGCCTGAACTCGCCAAGCGCTCGCGCGTGATCGCGCCCGACATGGTGGGGTTCGGTTTCACCGACCGCCCCGCGGGGCAGAAGTACGACATGGATGTGTGGGTCGAGCAGGCCGTGGGATTGCTCGATGCGCTCGACATCGAGCGGGCGGATCTCGTCGGCAACTCCTTCGGTGGAGCGCTCGCCCTGGCGCTCACGATCCGTCATCCGCAGCGGGTTCGCCGCCTGGTGTTGATGGGGAGCGTCGGCGTACCGTTCGAGATCACGCCGGGACTGGATGCGGTGTGGGGATACCAGCCCTCGTTCGAGAACATGCGCCGCATCATGGACTACTTTGCGTGGGACCGTTCCCTCGTGAATGACGAACTGGCCCAGCTTCGATTCGAGGCGAGCATCCGGCCCGGGTTCCAGGAGTCCTTCTCGGCCATGTTCCCGGCGCCGCGCCAGCGCTGGGTCGACGCGATGACCAGTAATGAGGCTGACATCCGCGCGATTGCGCACGAGACGCTGGTGATCCACGGTCGTGACGACCAGGTGATCCCGCTGGCGACCTCGTTGGCGCTATCCACGCTGATTTCGCGTTCGCAACTGCACGTGTACGGGCGTTGCGGGCACTGGACCCAGATCGAACACTCGGCGCGCTTTGCCCGTCTGGTCGGCGATTTCCTCGCCGAGGCGCAGACCGACGAGCCGCGACCGCTGAGCTGATTGCAGGTGCGCGGCGGGGCATCCCTCTCCCTCTCCCTTGCCCCGCCGCGTGCCCTGCATTCCTGGACGAGTCGGCGTCGCGCTGCCGGTCGATGGTTGTGCGCGCCGCAAGCGGTATTGATTTAACCAAGCTGTCTCACAGAGAACGAAAGCGATGAGCAAGAAGATCAAGTGTGCGCTGATCGGTCCCGGCAACATCGGTACCGACCTGCTCTACAAACTGAAGCGCAGCCCCGTGCTGGAGCCGGTGTGGATGGTCGGTATCGACGCCACCTCGGAAGGCCTCGCACGGGCGCGTGAAATGGGTCTGAAGACGACGGCCGACGGCGTCGACGGTCTGTTGCCGCACGTCAAGGAAGACGGCGTCCAGATCGCCTTCGATGCCACCAGCGCCTACGTCCACGCCGAGAACAGCCGCAGGCTCAACGAACTGGGCGTGCTGATGATCGACCTGACGCCGGCAGCCGTCGGCCCGTACTGCGTGCCGCCGGTCAACCTGGTCGAGCACGTCGGCAAAGGCGAGATGAACGTGAACATGGTCACCTGCGGTGGCCAGGCCACGATCCCGATGGTGGCTGCGGTGTCTCGTGTGCAGCCGGTGAAGTACGGCGAAATCATTGCCACCGTGTCGAGCAAGTCGGCCGGCCCCGGCACACGCAAGAACATCGACGAGTTCACCCGCACTACCGCGGGCGCGGTCGAGCGCGTCGGCGGCGCGAAGCAGGGCAAGGCGATCATCATCCTGAATCCGGCCGAGCCGCCGCTGATCATGCGCGACACGGTTCACTGCCTGACCGAAGGCGAGCCCGATCAAGCGAAGATCACCGAGTCGATCCACGCCATGATCAAGGAAGTGCAGAAGTACGTGCCCGGCTACAAGCTCGTCAACGGCCCGGTGTTCGACGGTAACCGCGTCTCCGTCTACCTCGAGGTGGAAGGCCTGGGCGACTACCTGCCCAAGTACGCCGGCAACCTCGACATCATGACGGCGGCGGCGGCGCGCACCGCCGAGATGTTTGCCGAAGAGATCATCGCCGGCAAGCTCACCCTCGAACCCAACCGCGCCGTCATGGCAGCCTGAAGGAGATGACGATGGATCTTCACGGCAAGAAAGTTACCCTGCACGATATGACCCTGCGCGACGGGATGCACCCGAAGCGCCACCTGATGACGCTCGAGCAGATGAAGAGCATCGCCGTCGGCCTCGACGAGGCGGGCGTTCCGCTGATCGAAGTCACCCACGGTGACGGCCTCGGCGGCAGCTCGGTCAACTATGGCTTCCCGGCGCACACCGACGAGGAGTACCTGGGTACGGTGATCCCGCTGATGAAGCGGGCCAAGGTGTCGGCACTGCTGCTGCCCGGCATCGGCACGGTAGACCACCTGAAGATGGCCCATGAGCTCGGCGTGAGCACGATTCGCGTTGCGACCCACTGCACCGAGGCGGACGTCTCCGAGCAGCATATCGGCTACGCGCGCAAGCTCGGCATGGATACCGTTGGCTTCCTGATGATGAGCCACATGAACAGCGTCGACGGCCTGATCGGCCAAGCGAAGCTGATGGAAGGCTACGGCGCCAACTGCATCTACGTCACCGACTCGGCCGGCTACATGCTGCCCGATGAGGTCAAGACCAAGCTGGGTGCGGTGCGTCAGGCACTGAAGCCGGAAACCGAACTCGGTTTCCATGGCCACCACAACCTTGCCATGGGCGTGGCGAATTCGATCGCGGCGATCGAGGCCGGTGCGAACCGTGTCGACGCGGCCGCTGCAGGTCTGGGTGCCGGTGCGGGCAACACGCCGATGGAAGTTCTCGTGGCGGTGTGCCAGCGCATGGGCATCGACACCGGCGTTGACGTGTTCAAGATTCAGGATGTGGCCGAAGACCTCGTCGTTCCGATCATGGACTTCCCGATCCGTTGCGACCGCGACGCGCTGACGCTGGGCTACGCGGGCGTTTACGGCTCCTTCCTGCTGTTCGCCAAGCGCGCCGAGAAGAAGTACGGCGTTCCGGCGCGCGAGATCCTCGTCGAGATGGGTCGTCGCGGCATGGTCGGCGGTCAGGAAGACATGATCGAGGATACGGCAATCACCCTGGCCAAGGCGCGTCAGCAGGCTGCCTGAGTTCCTGGGTTTGTCGCGTGCGGCGGATGGCATGATGGCCTGAAGCCGCTTCATGAAACGGGGAGGGATCGTTATGCCATTGGCTGAAATCACCATGATCGAAGGACGCACCGAAGACCAGAAGCGTGCCGTGATCGAAAAGGTCACGCAGGCACTGGTCGAAGCAGTGGGTGCTCCGATCCAGACGGTTCGCGTCGTCATCCGCGAGGTGCCCAAGACGAACTGGGGTATCGGAGGCGTGTCGGCAAAAGACCTCGGACGCTGATTGCAGGGCGTTGTCGTGCGTGTGATGACGAGGCGGGCGTAAAGCCTGGGGGGCGATGCCCGCACTCGTCGGAATGTTCGGCCGGAAGCGTACGCGACCGGCCGAATTCGTTTGTGGAATGCAGTGTTCCCGGCAAGCCGTTGCAGGCGCGGGTGGAACGAAGGTGAGCAAATGACTGAAGCGAGCGAAACGAACAAGCGACCGGCCATTTCGGTGGCAGCGGCCCCGGTGACCCGCATCGCGCGGCGCCACGCCCGCCCTGGGCGCGAGGCCGAGTACGAGGCGCTTGTGCGCGAGATGTTTGGAAGGATGCGCGCGAGCCGTGGATTCATGGGGGCGGACATGATTCCGCCTGAGGAAGCGCACGGCGAGTACCAGGTGGTCGTGAAGTTCGCCTCCGAGGCCGACCTGCAGGCCTGGGACGAGTCTGCCGCGCGCGCCGAAATGCACAAGCGCATTCGTGAGGTTGCCGAGGATGAGCCGGAGTACCGGCGTCTGAGCGGACTCGAGGCGTGGTTTACCGGTGCGGTGGTGCCGGCCTCGATGCACCCGCCGCGGTTTCGCATGGCGGTTGTGACCTGGATGGGCATCTTCCCGGTGGTCTCGTTCTACCTGTGGCTGGTGTCGCTTTGGCCCGGCTTCGTGGAGTTGCCCTTTCTGCCACGCACCGCGGTATTCACCGCGCTGATCGTCGCGACCATGACCTGGGGCGTCATGCCGCGTCTCACCAAACTGATGCGCGGCTGGCTGAGTCCGAAATCGAAGCAGTGAGGGCGCGGGGATTTCCCCGCCGGCCGCGCGGAGGGCGAGGCGAAGGGGGAAATCCGGAGGCGTCGGGTATAATTCCGCGATTCTGCAGGCGCACGACGCTTGCTGAGCCTTTCCATTCCCGCCTCGACCGACATGACCTCGATCCTGAAACTGCGTGGCGCTGCGGCGCTGTCCCGTACCCGACTGGAACGCCTCTCCCGCGCAGCGGGCGAGGTGGTGCCGAAGCTGAAGGGGCTCGCGGCCGAGCACTGGTATTTCGTCGAGCTCACCGCGCCCCTGTCCGCGGCCGAGGAGGATCGACTGGCGGACCTTCTCGGGGCGCGACCGGAATCGGCTCAGGCGCCTGCAGGCACGCTGCTGTTCGTGGTGCCGCGCCTCGGTACGATCTCGCCGTGGTCGTCGAAGGCGACCGACATCGCTCGGCAGTGCGGGTTCGACAAGGTCGTGCGCATCGAGCGTGGCACGGCCTACAGCGTCGACGGCAAGGGTGCGGAGAGCAATCCGGCGCTGCTGGCGCTGCTGCACGATCGCATGACCGAGTCGGTGCTCCCCGCGCTGGATCAGGCTGATGAACTTTTTCATCACTACGCGCCGCAGCCGCTAACGTCAGTCGACATCCTCGCCGGCGGGCGCGCTGCGCTGGAGAGGGCGAACGGCGAACTTGGCCTGGCGCTGTCCGAGGACGAGATCGATTATCTGCTCGAGAACTTCTCGCGCATGGCGCGCAATCCGACCGATGTCGAGCTGATGATGTTCGCTCAGGCGAACTCCGAGCACTGCCGCCACAAGATCTTCAACGCCGACTGGGTGATCGACGCG
The DNA here is from genome assembly GCA_017302295.1 of Thauera sp. Classification (GTDB taxonomy): domain Bacteria; phylum Pseudomonadota; class Gammaproteobacteria; order Burkholderiales; family Rhodocyclaceae; genus Thauera. The sequence goes on from JAFLDS010000001.1 coordinate 55,354, forward strand.
CGGCCGATGGACAAGTCGCTGTTCGGCATGATCAAGGATACCCACAAGGCCCATCCGCAGGGCACGGTCGTGGCCTACTCGGACAACGCTTCCATCATCGAAGGGGCGACGATCGACCGGCTGTATCCGGATTCGGACGGCATCTGGCGCTACCACACCGAGGAAACCCATATCCTCGCCAAGGTCGAGACGCACAACCATCCGACAGCGATCTCGCCCTTCCCGGGCGCGGCGACCGGCGCCGGCGGCGAGATCCGCGACGAGGGCGCGACCGGCCGCGGTTCGCGTCCGAAGGCGGGCCTGGCGGGCTTCTCGGTGTCGAACCTGAACATCCCGGGGTTCGAGCAGCCCTGGGAGACACCTAACGGCAGGCCCTACGGCAAGCCCGAGCGCATTGCCTCCGCGCTCGACATCATGATCGAGGGGCCGATCGGCGCCGCTGCCTTCAACAACGAATTCGGTCGCCCCAACCTGGCCGGCTACTTCCGCAGCTTCGAGCAGGAAGTGCAGGGCGAGGTGCGCGGCTACCACAAGCCCATCATGATCGCCGGCGGACTCGGCAACATCCAGGCGCAGCAGTCCGAAAAGCCGACCTTTCCGCCGGGCACGCTGCTGATCCAGCTCGGTGGTCCGGGCATGCTCATCGGCCTCGGCGGCGGCGCGGCCTCCTCGATGGCGACCGGCACCAACACCGCCGACCTCGACTTCGCCTCGGTGCAGCGCGGCAACCCCGAGATCCAGCGCCGCTGCCAGGAAGTCATCGACGCCTGCTGGCAACTGGGCGACAAGAACCCGATCATCGCCATCCACGACGTCGGCGCCGGTGGCCTGTCGAATGCGATGCCCGAGCTCGCCGACCACGCCGGCCTGGGCGCGCATTTCGAGCTGCGAGAAGTCCACATCGAAGAGCCGGGCATGAGCCCGCGCGAGATCTGGTCGAACGAGTCGCAGGAGCGCTACGTGCTCGCGATCGCGCCGGAAAGCCTCGATCAGTTCCGCGCCTTCTGCGAGCGCGAGCGCTGCCCGTTTGCGGTGCTGGGTACCGCCACGGCGGATGGTCACCTGACCGTGTCCGATCGCCATTTCGGCAACAAGCCGGTCGACATGGAGATGCAGGTGTTGCTCGGCAAACCGCCGAAGATGACGCGCAACGTGTCGCGCCGTGCGGTGCACCTGCCGCCCTTCGATACGACCGACCTCGACCTGAAGGAGGCGGGTCTGCGCGTCCTGCGCATGCCGGCGGTCGCGAGCAAGAGCTTCCTGATCACGATCGGCGACCGCTCGGTCGGCGGGCTGACCGCGCGTGACCAGTTTGTTGGCCCGTGGCAGATCCCGGTGGCCGACGTTGCCGTAACGGCGATGAGTTTTCAGGGCTACCGTGGCGAAGCCTTTGCGATGGGCGAGCGCACCTCGGTCGCCTGCGTCGACGCACCGGCGTCGGGCCGCATGGCGATCGGCGAGGCGATCACCAACATCGCCGCGGCCGACATCGCCGGCATCGGCGACGTCAAGCTGTCGGCCAACTGGATGGCGGCGGCCGGCCATCGCGGCGAGGATGCCAAGCTGTTCGATACGGTGAAGGCCGTTTCCGATTTCTGCATCGCTGCGAACTTGTCGATTCCGGTGGGCAAGGACTCCTTGTCGATGCGCACCGCGTGGAAGGATGGCGACGAGGACAAGCAGGTCGTCGCCCCGCTGTCCTTGATCGCCACCGCCTTCGCGCCGGTGCAGGACATCCGCCGCACCTTGACGCCGCAACTGCAGTTCCCCGAGGGCGTCGAGACCGAGCTACTGCTGATCGACCTCGGCAATGGCCACAACCGCCTCGGCGGTTCGGTGCTCGCGCAGGCTTACAACGCCGTGGGCGAGCATGCGCCCGACGTCGATCCGGCCCAGCTTGCTGCCTTCTTCGCCACCATCCAGCGTTTGCGCCGGGACGGACTGCTGCTTGCCTACCACGATCGCGGTGACGGTGGTCTTTTCGCCACCGTGGTCGAGATGGCATTTGCGGCGAAGTGTGGGCTATCGCTTGTGCTCGATACGGTCTGCTACGACCAGTACATGAATGACGTCGACGGGCTGGAGAAAAAGCCGGACACGCTCAAGGGGCGCTTCGGCGACAAGCTGTTTGCCGGCCTGTTCGCCGAAGAGCTGGGCGCGGTCATCCAGATCCGCCGTGACGACCGCGCGAAGATCACCGAGGTGTTGCGCCAGGCGAAGCTCGCCTATCACTTCATCGGCGAGCCCAACGACAAGGACGAGATCCGTTTCCGTCGCAACGCCAAGCTCGTCTTTGGCGCCAGCCGTACCGAGCTGCTGCAGGCCTGGTCGGAGACGAGCTACCGGATCGCCCGCCTGCGCGACGATGCCGACTGCGTGCAGCAGGAGTTCGACGCGCTGGCCGACGCGAGCGATCCGGGGCTATCCGTTGCGCTGTCCTTCGATGTTACCGAGGACGTTGCCGCGCCTTTCATCGCCACCGGCGCGCGGCCGCAGGTGGCGGTGCTGCGCGAGCAGGGCGTCAATTCGCAGTTCGAGATGGCCGCGGCCTTCGAGCGCGCCGGTTTTGCGCCGGTCGACGTGCACATGTCGGACCTCCAGTCCGGTCGCATCGACCTGGCCAACTTCCACGGTCTCGCCGCTTGCGGCGGCTTCTCCTATGGCGACGTGCTCGGAGCGGGGCAGGGGTGGGCGAAGTCCATCCTGTTCAACCCGAAGCTGCGTGCCGAGTTCGAGGCCTTCTTCGGTCGCAGTGACACCTTTGCGCTTGGCGTGTGCAATGGTTGCCAGATGATGGCTCACCTGGCGCCGATCATCCCCGGCGCGGAAGCCTGGCCGACCTTCCATCGCAATCGCAGCGAGCAGTTCGAGGCGCGCTTCGCCATGGTCGAGGTGGTCGATAGCCCCTCCATCCTGTTGAAGGGCATGGCCGGCAGCCGCATGCCCATCGTCGTCAGTCATGGCGAGGGCAGGGCGGTGTTCGCGCAGGAAGCGGATCGCGCCAGCGCGCTGCTTGCAGTGCGTTACGTCGACAGTCACGGCAAACCGACCGAGGTGTATCCGAAGAACCCGAACGGCTCTCAGGACGGCGTCACCGGCTTCACGACAGCCGACGGACGCTTCACGATCATGATGCCGCACCCGGAGCGTACCGCCCGCACGCTGCAGATGTCGTGGGCGCCGCAATGGCTGGTGGACACGAGTCCGGACGCCTCGCCTTGGCTGCGCATGTTCCGCAACGCCCGAGTCTGGCTGGGCTGAGCCGCGCTCGACGGGGCAGCCCGGTCGCCGCTGCCCCCGCGGTTGCGGCGCGGACTTTCCGGGCGTGACGGACCTCGGGTGCGACTTTTTGGCGCACCCGAGCAGCTGGATTTCTGGTGCATATTCCAGATTCCCGCTAATTGGAGATTCCGCATGAAAAAGCTCGTCCTGGCGTCCCTCTTCGCCACCTTTCTTGCCGCGCCGGCTTCGGCTGATGTGACCGTGGGCGATGCCTGGGTGCGCGCCACCGTGCCGTCGCAGAAGGCCACCGGCGCCTTCATGCTGCTGACTTCGGACGTCGATGCCCGCCTGGTGGCGGCGCGCTCGTCCGTTGCCGGTGTGGTGGAGATCCACGAAATGGTGATGGCGAACAACGTGATGAAGATGAGCCCGATCCCGGCGCTCGATCTGCCTGCGGGCAAGGCGGTGGAACTCAAGCCCGGCGGCTATCACGTCATGCTGATGGACCTGAAGGCGCAGGTGAAGGACGGCGACAAGGTGCCGCTGACGCTCGTCATCGAAGGCAAGGACGGCAAGCAGCAGACGCTGGAACTCAGCGCGCCGGCACGCCCGCTGAACGCGCCGGCCAGCGGCGCGAGCATGCAGCACAAGCAGCACTGAACCTGCGTCACCCTCAGGCCGGTCGGTTGCGTACCGACCGGCCTGAGGGTGACCTGAGGGCCTTACATCCCCTGATAGATCGGCCCCTCGCCGCCCTGGGGCACGACCCAGTTGATGTTCTGGGTGGGATCCTTGATGTCGCAGGTCTTGCAGTGCACGCAGTTCTGCGCGTTGATCTGCAAACGCGGCACGTCGTTCTCGCGCACGATCTCGTAGACGCCGGCCGGGCAGTAGCGCTGCTCGGGCGCGTCGTACTGCGCCAGGTTCACGCCGATCGGCACCGACGCGTCCTTGAGCTGCAGGTGGCAGGGCTGGTCTTCCTCGTGGTTGGTGTTGGACAGGAAGACGGACGACAGCCGGTCGAAGGTCAGCACCCCGTCCGGTTTCGGGTAGGCGATCTTCGCGCACTCGGCGGCGGGCCTGAGCTCGAGATGGTCGGCGCTGTTGTGCAGCGTCCAGGGCACCTTGCCCTTGAAGAGCTTCTGCTCGGCGCCGAAGAGGAAGGAGCCCAGCCACAGGCCTTTCTTCATGTAGGGCTTGAAGTTGCGCGTCTTGTAGAGCTCCTCGTGCAGCCACGAATCCTGGAAGGCCGACGGATAGGCGGTGAGCGCGTCGCGCTGGCGCTGCGTCGCCAGGGCCTCGAAGGCGGCCTCGGCGGCGAGCATGCCGGACTTGATCGCCGCATGGCTGCCCTTGATGCGCGCGGCGTTCAAGAAACCGGCGTCGTCGCCGATCAGCGCGCCACCCGGGAAGATCAGCCGCGGCAGGCTCTGCAGGCCACCGGCGGCAATCGCGCGTGCGCCATAGGCCAGGCGCTTGCCGCCTTCCAGATATTTGCGGATCTCCGGATGCGTCTTGTAGCGCTGCATCTCCTCGAAGGGCGACAGGTGCGGGTTGGTGTAGCCCAGGCCGACGACGAAGCCCACCGCAACAAGGTTGTCCTCGAGGTGATAGACGAAGCCCCCGCCATAGGTGGCGTTGTCCATCGGCCAGCCGGCGGTGTGCACCACCAGCCCCGGGCGATGGTTCTCGGGCTTCACCTCCCACAGCTCCTTGATGCCGATGCCGTAGGTCTGCGGATCGACGCCGTCCCGGAGGTTGAACTTCGCCTCCAGCTGCTTGCCGAGGTGGCCGCGGCAGCCCTCGGCAAAGAGGGTGTACTTCGCGTGCAGCTCCATGCCCGGCTGGTAGGCGGGGCCCGGCTCGCCATCGCGGCCCAGGCCCATGTCGCCGGTGGCCACGCCCTTCACCGCGCCGGCCTCGTCATAGAGAATCTCGGCGCCGGCAAAGCCCGGATAGACTTCCACGCCCATCGCCTCGGCCTGCTCGCCCAGCCACTTCACCACGTTCCCCAGGCGCACGATGTAGTTGCCGTGGTTGATCAGGCAATCGGGCGTCAGGCCGTGAGGCACGGGGCGCGCACCGGTTTCGGTGAGCATCAGGACCTTGTCCTCGGTCACCGCGGTCTTGAGCGGCGCGCCTTGCGCCTTCCAGTCGGGGATCAGCTCGGTGAGCGCGCGCGGATCCATCACCGCGCCCGACAGGATGTGGGCGCCGATCTCGGCCGCCTTCTCGATCAGGCACACGGCGAGCTCCTGACCCTTGGCTGCGGCCAGTTGCTTGAGCTTGATCGCCGCGGCCAGCCCCGCAGGGCCGCCGCCGACGATCAGCACGTCAAATTCCATCGATTCGCGTTCCATCCGTTTCTCCTTTGGATTCCGCTGCTCATGCCTTAGTGCGGTCGCGCGCCCTGCGCATTGTCGGCACAATGAACAACGCCGGGAAGACCTTGCGCCGCTGCTCTTAAAAACATACGGATGCGTATGTTACATTACACGCGATTTTCGACAACAGGAAAATACCCGGATGGAGACAACGAGGAAGCTTCTGCGCACGAGCCGTATGCCGGTGCGGTGGGGCGACATGGATGCCTATGGCCATGTCAACAACACGATCTACTTTCGCTATTTCGAGCAGATCCGCGTTGAATGGCTTGAGGAGATGGGTTCCATCGTGCGCCCCGACGAACCGGTGGGCCCGGTCATCATCAATGCCAGTTGCACCTTCCTGGCGCCGGTCAATTATCCCGCCACGGTGGTGGTGAAGATGTACGGCGGCGAGCCGGGGCGGACGAGCATGATGACCTGGTACGAGTTGTTCATCGATGGTGACGATCGTCTCTATGCCGAGGGGGCAGCGAAAACCGTCTGGATGGACATGGCGACTGGAAAATCGTCGCCGCTGCCGGATATAATCCGCAGCTTGTTCGATTAAACATAATTAAAATAATTCGATAATATCGGAGGAGACAATGAGCAGCACTCTGGATCAAGCCCTCTGGCACCCTTCGCCCGAGCGCATCGCCTCGGCCAACATCACCACGTTCCGCCTGGCGGCCGAGCGCCGCTGGGGCGTGTCGCTGCCCGACGACGACGCGTTGTACGCCTGGTCGGTGGCCGCGCCCGAGCAGTTCTGGGTCAGCGTGTGGGAGGACGGGCAGGTGATAGGCGAGCGTGGCGAGCGCGTGCTCGTCGATGGCGACAGGATGCCCGGCGCGAGATGGTTTCCGGACGCGAAGCTCAACTTCGCGCGCAACCTGCTGCGTTCGCGCGACGCGCACGATGCGATCGTGTTCTGGGGTGAAGACCGTGTGATGAACCGCCTGAGCCACGGCGAGCTCTATCGCGTGGTGGCGCATTTCGCCGCGGCGCTGAAGGAGCAGGGCGTGGTGGCAGGCGACCGTGTCGCGGCCTACATGCCGAACATGCCCGAGACGGTGATCGCGATGCTCGCCGCGGCGAGCATCGGCGCGATCTTCACTTCGGCCTCGCCGGACTTCGGCGTGCAGGGCGTGCTCGACCGCTTCGGCCAGACCGAGCCCAAGGTGCTGGTGGCCTGCGATGGCTACTATTACGGCGGCAAGACGGTGGACGTGCTCGGCAAGCTCGGCGAGATCGTCGGTCAGCTACCTTCGGTCAAGCGCGTGGTGGTGGTGCCCTACGTGCATCACGATCACGACCTGTCGCATGTGCCGCATGCGCGCATGTACGACGACTTCATTGCGCCGTTCCATTTCGTCGACGACATCGAGTTCGTCGAGTTGCCTTTCGATCATCCGCTCTACATCATGTATTCCTCGGGCACCACCGGCGTGCCCAAGTGCATCGTGCATGGCGCCGGTGGCGCGTTGCTGCAGCACCTGAAGGAGCACCGCCTGCACGGCGACGTGAAGCCGGGTGACCGGGTGTTCTACTTCACCACCTGCGGCTGGATGATGTGGAACTGGCTGGTGTCGGGCCTGGCCGCGGGCGCCACCTTGCTGCTCTATGACGGGTCGCCCTTCGCCGGCGACAACCGCATCCTGTTCGACTATGCCGATGCCGAACACATGACGCATTTCGGCACCTCGGCCAAGTTCATCGACGCCGCGGCGAAGTTCGGCCTGAAACCGCGCGAGACCCACAGCCTCGCCTCGGTGCGCGCCATGTTCAGCACCGGCAGCCCGCTGGTGCCCGAAGGTTTCGATTACGTGTATCGCGACATCAAGGCCGACCTGCAGCTGTCGTCGATCTCCGGTGGCACCGACATCATTTCCTGCTTCGTGCTTGGCAGCCCGGTGCGGCCGGTGTGGCGCGGCGAGATCCAGTGCCGGGGTCTGGGGCTGGCAGTCGATGTGTGGGACGACAATGGCGAGCCGGTGCGCGGTGAGAAGGGCGAACTGGTGTGCACGAAGCCCTTCCCGGTGATGCCGCTCGGGTTCTGGAACGACGCAGATGGCAGCAAGTATCACGCTGCGTATTTCGACCGCTTCCCCAACGTGTGGTGCCACGGCGACTTCTGCGAGATCACCGCGCACGGCGGCTTGGTCATCTACGGTCGGTCGGACGCGACGCTCAATCCCGGCGGGGTGCGGATTGGCACGGCGGAGATCTACCGCCAGGTGGAGAAGCTGCCCGAGGTGGTGGAAAGCCTGGTGATCGGCCAGGACTGGCCGCCGCAGAACCCCAACGACGTGCGCGTGGTGCTGTTCGTGAAGCTGCGCGAAGGCCTGACGCTGGACGAGGATCTGGTCAGGCGCATCAAGCAGACCATCCGCGACAACACCACGCCGCGCCACGTGCCGGCCAAGGTGCTGCAGGTGGCGGACATTCCGCGCACCAAGAGCGGCAAGATCGTCGAACTGGCGGTGCGCAACGTGGTGCATGGCCGCCCGGTGAAGAACCGGGAGGCGCTGGCCAACCCCGAGGCGCTGGCGCACTTCCGCGACCGCGCCGAACTCGGCGACTGAAGGAGCTGGGCATGCTGATGAATCGCGACAAGTCGGTGCTGCTCGTCATCGATGTGCAGGAGCGTCTGGCGCCGTCCATCCACGATGGCGAGCGTGTGGCCGCAAACTGCGCCTGGCTGGCGGGTGTGGCGCAGCGCGTCGGGGTGCCGGTGGTCGTCACCGAGCACTTTCCCGACAAGATCGGCGCCACGCTCGCCGTAGTGAAGGCCGCAACCATGGGCGCGCATTACGTCACCAAGCAGGCCTTCTCCGCACAGGGCGATGGTTGCCTCGCCGCGACGGCGGTCCAGGAGCGGCGCCAGGTGGTGGTCTGCGGTACCGAGGCGCACGTGTGCGTGCAGCAGACCGCACTCGAGCTGCGCTGGGCAGGCAAGGAAGTCTTCGTCGTTGCCGACGCGTCAGGTTCGCGCGATCCGGCGAACCGGGAACTGGCGTTCGCGCGCATGCGCAGTCACGGCATCGAGATCGTGTCGCGCGAGATGGTGGCCTTCGAATGGCTGCAGCGCGGAGGAACCGGGCTGTTTCGGGAAGTGAACCGCGACTTCATCCGCTGAACGGATAGGCCGCCGGAGCCTTGGCGGGGGCGGGCGTCCTGCCCGGCCCCATGCATTTTCAGGGCTCGATGGCGAGGCCGCGAAGGGCTGCACCGTTGCCGATCGGGCCCAGCGCCTGCGCACGTCCGCTGGCGAGGTCGATCCGGTACAGCGTCGTCGACGATGGATGCGCCGTGCGGATCGCAGCCAGTGCGGTATTGGCGACGTCGGAAATGTCGAAGTGCGCATCGACGATGCCGTCGACGCCCAGCTTGCCGACTGTCGTCAGCTGGCCGGTGTTCGGCGAAACGACGGGCTGTACTCCCTCGAGCGAACCTTGCCGAACGAGCGTCGCTGCGTCGGCATCGATCGCGAAATTGGTCGTCAGTTTCTCGTCCTGCGTGTTGTAGGTGTAGGCGGCGGCGACGATCCTGGGTGGGCGCCCGGCATTGGTGTCGCCTGTGGCGTAGGCCAACGCACCATCGGACTGCAGGCCGGGCTCGTCCGGCGCGGCGTCGACGAGGGCGCCGGTATCGGGGTGCGCGCGCAGATTCTGGCCGCTGTCGGAAACGATGCGGATGCGGTCTGCGGCCGGGTTGAAATCGAAGCCGAAGCGGCTGCCCTCGAGCGGGTAGGGAAACGGAGCTTTACCGACAGGCGTGAGCACGCCGCTGTCGACGGCCACCGTGTAAATGCGACCGCTGCTGCCCATTGCGAACATCACGCCGCGCGCAATGCGGTAATCGATGCCGAGGATGTGCTCGTCCGCTTCCAGGCCCGTCAGCTTCACACTGGCGAGAATCGTCCCGGGCGCAGCCGCCGGAACCAGAACCAAGTCGTGCGACTCGGTTACGACAAAGACTCTCGTCCGGTCGAGGGGGGCGGCCGCATGGGCAGAGAGGGCAAACGTCGTGGCCGAGAGGGCAAGCGTCACGGCGCGCAGGAAAGTGCCACGGAGCAGCATGTCGTGTCCTTGATATGATCGAAAAGGTTCGGAACGTGATCGGGCATCGTCGTTTGCAGGCAGCCGAAGCGTAACGTCGCGCCCGCGCCTGACCGTTCGCCAGCGAAGATACAGAAGCCCTCGCGCGGGAGTCGTGATGAAGTGTGCATCAGAGTCGAGACGTCGGATTTGTGCTGCGGCAGGGCTTCTGGCGTCGTTTCTCGTCCTGGGGCCGGCTTGCGCCGCGGAGGTCGTGTTCCGGGTCGTCGACGAGAGCGGACGCGACCTCGAGCATGCGGCGCTTGCGCTGGTGCCGCTTGGCCCGCCCGCGGCAAGCTTCCAGACCCGCGGGGCCGAGATCAGGCAGAAGGACAAGCGTTTCATTCCGCTGATGACAGCGGTACCGACCGGTACGGCGATCAATTTTCCGAACCAGGACACCGTTCGGCATCACGTCTATTCCTTCTCGCCGGCGAAGACCTTCGAACTCAAGCTCTACACAGGAACTCCGTCGACACCGGTCGTCTTCGACAAGCCAGGGGTGGTCGTGATGGGGTGCAACATTCACGATCACATGGTCGCCTACGTGATGGTCGCCAATTCGCCGTGGGTGGGGGTGAGCGATGAAGGAGGGCGGGTGGCGATGAAGGGCGTGCCCACGGGCAATTATGAATTGGAGTACTGGCATCCGCGGTGGGTCGGCATGACCGAGGTTGCGCGCAAGCCCCTGCGCGTCACGGGTGACCTTGCGCAGACCCTGGTCATCGGGAACGCGCGGTGAGGCATTTCGGCTTCCGGCGCCTGCAATGGCGGATTGCCGCCTGGACCGCGCTCATCCTGTTGTCGGTGCAGATCGGCGGTTTGTGGATGTTCGCCCACATCGGCCGCGCGAGCGCCCTCGGCGAGGTCCACACCCGGCTCGACACTGGCGATCGTGTCTTTTCCCGCCTGCTCGAGCAACGCAGCGCCCAGCTTGCCCAGGCGGCCAGGGTGCTCGCGGCCGACTACGGCTTTCGCGAGGCCCTGCTGTCGGCCGACCGGGACACCATCGTGTCTGCGCTGGAGAACCATGGCTCTCGCATCGGTGCCAGCCAGATGCTGCTCATCGACCTTGAGCAGCGCGCGATCGGCGCCTTTCCGCCTCGAGCGGACGGGCATGTGGGCGGCTTTGCCGACCTGATCGCCGAAGCGCAGGCGCAGGGGCGCGCCACCGGTTTCAGGGTCGTCGGCACCGCGCTCTACCAGCTGGTGGTGGTGCCCGTCCTCGCGCCCGTTCCGGTGGCTTGGGTGGTGATCGGCTTCGCCGTCGACGAGGCCTTTGCCGATGATCTCAAGCGCCTCACGGGACTCGAGGTCAGCTTCGTGCTGGCCACCGGGCCCGGGCGCCCGCGCCCGGTGGCCAGCACCTTGCCTGCAGGTCAGCAGGGGCGCCTGCTGCAGGCCGAGGCGGCCGACTCTATGCTCGTCGAGGGGGCGGAGTACGTCGGGCTCAGGCATGAGATCGAGGCCGGTGCGGGCGGCGCCGTCAGCGCAATCCTGCAGCTTTCGCTGCAGGGCGCGCTGGCGCCATGGGAGAGGCTGTATCGCGACTGGGTCGCACTTTCGGTAGCCGCCACCTTGCTGATGTTGCTGGCCAGCGTGTGGGTGGGGCGCACGATCGCGTCGCCCGTCACGCGGCTCGCCAGCTTTGCGCGCAAGGTCGAGTCAGGAGAGTACGCGGCACCGCCCGCCGTCGGCCGCGATGATGAGATCGGCCGGCTTGCCGACGCCTTCGGCGTGATGACCGATGCCATCGCGAGTCGCGAGGCTCGGATCACCGAACTGGCCTACCGCGACCCCCTGACGCGCCTGCCGAACAGGGTGCGGTTCATCGAGCAACTCGATCGACATCTGCGCAGTGCGATCAGCGACGGCGTATCGCTCGCAGTGCTCACTCTGGACATCGATCGGTTCAAGCTCATCAACGACACGCTCGGCCATGGTTTTGGCGATCTGGTGCTGCGGGAGGTCGGCAGTCGCCTTCAGCATGTCGGGGTTCGCCAGCGAGACGCCGGTGAGGCGCTGCACATCACCGAGAACGGCGCTGCGAGGCTGGGTGGCGACGAGTTCGGTGTGTTGATTCCGGGGGCGGACGAGGCTGCAGCGCGCGTCGTCGCGGAGCGGATCGCCGCGGAGCTCGAGCAGCCGATGAGCCTGGAGGGGCAACTGGTCGACGTGCGTGCCAGCATCGGCATCGCGCTCTTTCCTGCGCATGGCGGGGACGCCGCGGATCTCCTGCGTGGCGCCGACGTCGCGATGTACAGGGCCAAGCGTGACAATCAGGCCGTTGAGGTGTACGACCCCGCAACGCACAGCCGCAACGCCGCACGTCTGTCCCTGCTCACCGAGCTGCGGCAGGCGGTGGAGCGGGATGAACTGGTGCTGTTCTATCAGCCCAAGTATGCGTTTGCGCCGGAAAGCGCGCTGCGGGTCGAGGCGCTGGTGCGCTGGGTGCATCCGCAGCGCGGCTTCATTCCGCCGCTGGAGTTCATCCCGTTCGCCGAGCAGACAGGCTACATCCGTGCTATCACGCGCTGGGTGATGGATCGCGCGATCCGCCAGTGCGCGCGGTGGCGGCGCGAGGGGCGCGAGGTGCACGTCGGACTCAACCTGTCCGCGCGCGACCTGTTGCAGGCGGATCTGCCCGAGGTGTTCGCCGGCATGCTGGCGCGGCATGGTTGCGACGCGAGCTGGATCACGCTGGAAATCACTGAAAGCGCGGTGCTCGACGAGCCGCGCATCGCGCTTGCCAACCTGACGCGCCTCAGCGCCACCGGCTGCATGCTGTCGATCGACGACTACGGGACGGGGTACTCGTCCCTCTCCTACCTGCGTCAGATGCCGGTGCAGGAAATGAAGATCGACCGCAGCTTCGTCATGAACCTCACCAGCCAGCCGGACGACGAGATCATCGTGCGTTCCACGATAGAGCTCGCCCACAACATGGGCCTGGTCGTCACTGCCGAAGGCGTGGAGACCGAAGCCATCCTGCGGCGGCTCGGCGAACTGGGTTGCGACCTTGCGCAGGGATACTTCATCGGTCGTCCGGTGTCGGCCGACGATCTCGAACAGTGGATGGACCAGTCGCCCTGGGCCCGAGGCGGCGCCTTGCCAGACGCATCTTCGCCCGCGCCGACTCCCGTCTCTTCATGACCGGGGCCTGCGTCGCCTGCTGACGCGCTTCGAGCTCATCGGTTATCATCGCGCTTTCCCGCAGCACTGTTCCCATGACCAAATACGTCTTCGTAACCGGCGGTGTCGTGTCCTCCCTGGGCAAAGGCATTGCGGCGGCCTCTCTGGGGGCCATCCTCGAGTCCCGTGGCATCAAGGTCACGCATCTCAAGCTCGATCCCTACATCAACGTCGATCCGGGCACCATGAGCCCGTTCCAGCACGGCGAAGTCTTCGTCACCGAGGACGGCGCCGAGACCGACCTCGATCTGGGCCACTACGAGCGCTTCACCAGCGCCAAGATGAGCAAGCGCAACAACTTCACCACCGGCCAGATCTACGAGTCGGTGCTGAAGAAGGAACGACGCGGTGAGTACCTCGGCAAGACGGTGCAGGTCATCCCGCACATCACCGACGAGATCAAGGCTTACGTCAAGCGTGGCGCGGAAGGCGCCGACGTGGCCATCGTCGAGGTCGGCGGCACGGTGGGCGACATCGAGTCGCTGCCCTTCCTGGAAGCCATCCGCCAGATGGGCTTCGAGGAAGGCCGCCACGGAACCTGCTTCATCCACCTGACGCTGCTGCCCTACATCCCGACTGCCGGCGAGCTCAAGACCAAACCGACGCAGCATTCGGTGAAGGAGTTGCGCGAGATCGGCATCCAGCCCGACATCCTGCTGTGCCGCGCCGACCGTTCGATCCCCGCCGACGAGCGGCGCAAGATCGCGCTGTTCTGCAACGTGATGCCGGAGGCCGTGATCGAGTGCCTCGATGCCGACTCGATCTACAAGATCCCGGCGATGCTGCACGACCAGATGATGGACCAGATCGTCTGCCACAAGCTCGACATCCTCGCGCGTGCGGCCGACCTGTCGGTGTGGGACCGCCTGATCCGTGCGCTGGAAAACCCGAAGCAGGAGGTGAACGTCGGTTTCGTCGGCAAATATGTCGACCTCACCGAGTCCTACAAGTCGCTGATCGAGGCGCTCAACCACGCCGGCATGCATACTGAGTCGAAGGTGCATATCCACTACATCGACTCCGAGGACATCGAGCGCGACGGTTGCGCGGTGCTGGAGAAGATGGACGCCATCCTGGTGCCTGGCGGCTTCGGCAAGCGCGGCACCGAAGGCAAGATCGCGGCCATCCGCTACGCACGTGAGAACAAGGTGCCTTACCTGGGCATCTGCCTTGGCATGCAGCTCGCCGTGGTCGAGTTCGCACGCGATGTCGCCGGCATGGCGGGTGCGCATTCCACCGAGTTCGAGCGCGACACCAAATACCCGGTGATCGGCCTGATCACCGAATGGAAGGATCGCAGCGGCAAGATCGAGAAGCGCAGCGAGGAGTCCGACCTCGGCGGCACGATGCGCCTCGGTGGCCAGTTGTGCCAGCTCAAGGAAGGCTCGCTGGTGCGCGAGGTGTACGGTGCGGCCGAGATCATCGAGCGCCATCGCCATCGCTACGAGGTGAACAACACCCTGCTCGCCAAGCTTGAGGACAAGGGCCTGGTGGTGTCGGGCCGCGCACCCGTCACCGACCTGTGCGAGATGGTCGAGCTTCCGGCCGATGTGCATCCCTGGTTCGTCGGCTGCCAGTTCCACCCCGAATTCACCTCCAACCCGCGCAAGGGCCATCCGCTGTTCACCGCCTATGTAAAGGCCGCGATCGCGCGCCGCGCCGCAACCGGCGCGCCGGCGCAGGCCTGAAGGAAGAAGCCATGAAACTGTGCGGATTCGACGTCGGTCTCGATCAGCCGCTGTTCCTGATCTCCGGACCCTGCGTCGCCGAGTCGGAACAGATGTGCCTGGACATCGCCGGCCAGATGAAGGAAATCTGCGGCGAGCTGGGCATCCCCTACATCTTCAAGGCCTCCTACGACAAGGCCAACCGCAGCTCGGGCAGGAGCTTCCGCGGCCATGGCATGGACGCGGGCCTGAAGATGCTGGAGGCGGTGAAGAAGCAACTCGGCTTGCCGGTGCTGACCGATGTGCACACCGTCGAGGAGATCCCGACGGTGGCTGCGGTGGTCGACGTGCTGCAGACGCCCGCCTTCCTGTGCCGACAGACGGACTTCATCCATGCGGTGGCGGCCAGTGGTAAGCCGGTGAACATCAAGAAGGGGCAGTTCCTCGCGCCGGGCGACATGAAGAATGTCGCTGACAAGGCGAGGGAGGCCAATGGCGGCGCCGACACCATCATGGTGTGCGAGCGCGGCGCGTCCTTCGGCTACAACAACCTGGTCTCCGACATGCGTTCGCTGGCGATCATGCGCGATACCGGCTGTCCGGTCGTGTTCGACGCCACGCACTCGGTGCAGCTGCCGGGCGGGCAGGGCACGGCTTCGGGCGGTCAGCGCGAGTTCGTGCCGGTGCTGGCGCGTGCGGCGGTCGCGGTCGGTGTTGCCGGGCTCTTCATGGAGACGCATCCCGACCCCGCCAAGGCGTTGTCCGACGGACCGAACGCCTGGCCCCTGCCGAAAATGAAGGCATTGCTGACGACCCTCAAGGAGATCGACGCGCTGGTGAAGCGCCAGGGTTTCCTCGAGACCACGCTCTGAAATTTCGACTATCCGTTAAGCAACAGGACTACACATGAGTGCAATCGTTGATGTGATCGCCCGCGAGATTCTCGATTCCCGCGGCAACCCGACCGTCGAAGCCGACGTGCTGCTCGAATCCGGTGTCATGGGCCGCGCCGCGGTGCCGTCCGGCGCCTCCACCGGCTCGCGCGAGGCGATCGAGCTGCGAGATGGCGACAAGTCGCGCTACCTCGGCAAGGGCGTGCTGCGCGCGGTCGAGAACGTGAACACCGAGATCGCCGAGGCCATCATCGGTCTGGATGCCGAAGACCAGTCCTTCATCGACCGCACCCTGATCGAGCTCGACGGCACCGAGAACAAGTCGCGTCTTGGCGCCAACGCCACGCTGGCGGTGTCGATGGCGGTGGCCAAGGCGGCTGCCGAAGAGGCCGGCCTGCCGCTGTACCGCTACTTCGGCGGCTCCAGCCCGATGGTGATGCCGGTGCCGATGATGAACGTCATCAACGGTGGCGAGCACGCCAACAACAGCCTGGACATCCAGGAATGCATGATCATGCCGGTGAGCATGGGCAGCTTCCGCGAAGCCCTGCGTTGCGGCGCCGAGATCTTCCATCACCTGAAGAAGATCATCGACAAGAAGGGTTACCCGACCACCGTGGGCGACGAAGGCGGTTTCGCGCCCAACGTGTCCGGTACCGACGAGGCGCTGTCGCTGATCCAGGAAGCGATCATCGCCGCCGGCTACGTGCCGGGCAAGGACGTGCTGTTCGCGCTCGACTGCGCGGCCTCCGAGTTCTACAAGGACGGCAAGTACGAGCTGAAGGGCGAGGGCTTGTCGCTGACGGCGGAGCAGTTCACCGATTATCTCGCCACGCTGTGCGACAAGTTCCCGATCGTGTCGATCGAGGACGCGATGGCCGAAGGCGACTGGGCGGGCTGGAAGCACCTGACCGAACGCCTGGGCCGGAAGGTGCAGCTCGTGGGTGACGATCTCTTCGTCACCAACACCAAGATCCTGCAGGAAGGCATCGACAAGGGCATCGCCAACTCGATCCTGATCAAGATCAACCAGATCGGAACGCTGACCGAGACCTTCGCTGCGGTCGAGATGGCCAAGCTCGCTGGCTACACCGCAGTCATCTCCCACCGCTCGGGTGAGACGGACGATTCGACGATCGCCGACATCGCCGTCGGCCTGCGCGCGATGCAGATCAAGACCGGCTCGCTGTCGCGCTCGGACCGCATCTCCAAGTACAACCAGTTGCTGCGCATCGAGGAAGATCTCGGCAACACCGTGTCGTACCCGGGCAAGCGCGCCTTCTACAACTTGCGCGGCTGAGGATCGGCCGGGCAGAGCAGCAAGGCGAGGCCGGCGGCGAACCCGCCGGCCTTTTCGTGAAGGGGCGTCCATAAGGCGCTCGGGCGCCAAGACGCCTTTCATTCAATTCAACCGCAACACCTTATGCGCTGGCCCATCTTCATTCTCTTCGTGCTCGTCGTCGTGCTGCAATATCCGCTCTGGCTGGGCAAGGGGGGCTGGTTGCGGGTGTGGGAAGTCGACCGTCAGGTGCAGGCGCAGCGCGAAGATAACCTGCGCCTCGAGCAGCGCAACGCCAGTCTCGATGCCGAAGTGCGAGACCTGAAATCGGGCAACGATGCGATCGAGGAGCGCGCGCGTTTCGAGCTCGGCCTGACGCGGCCGGGCGAGATCTTCGTTCAGGTGCCGCAAAAGAACTGAGCCGGCGCGAGGCCGGCTCCAGTGGCGTCGGTCGAGACCGTCTCAGAGCAGTTCCGAGATCGACTCGCGCTGTTTCAGTTCGTGCTCGAAGGCCGTCAGCTCGACACCGAGCGCATCGCGCGCCGAGATCATGCCGACCGGTCGGCCGTCCTTCACCACCGGGACGTGGCGGAAGCCGCCATCGTTCATCAGGTGCATCGCGTGGCCGAGCGGGCGTTCGGGATCGATGGTCTGCGGATTCGCCGTCATGACTTCCGCCAGCACCGTCGTCTCGGGATCGCGTCGTTCGGCAAGCACCCGGTTCAATGCGTCGCGCTCGGTGAAAATGCCCACCAGGCGCCCACTGTCGACCACCATGATCGATCCGACATGCGCGGATTTCATTTGCTGGGAGGCCTCGAGCACCGTCAGTCCACCCGCCGCCGTCAGGATCTGCTGGCCTTGAATCACCTCGGCAATCTTTCTTGTCGCCATGTCTGTCTCCTCTGTTGATGACCGCCTGGTTGAAGCCTAGATAGGGGATGTGACAACTACAAGTCCGTTGCCTGCTCAATCGCGATGGCTGCTCAATTTGCGGCAAGCAGGGTGCGTGCGCCGTCGATGCGCGGCTTGAAGTAACGGTTGTCCAGGCGCTCGACGCGCACTGCACCGCGCGAGGACGGCGCATGCACGAAGCGGCCGTCGCCGATGTAGATGCCCATGTGCGAATGTTGCCGCTGCATGGTGTTGAAGAATACGAGGTCGCCCGGCTGCAGCGCGTCGATGGCAATCGGTCGCGTGCGCTCGGCAATCTGTGCGGCGTTGTGGGGAAGGCGACGGCCGCTGATTCTCTCGACGATGTAGGCCACCATACCGCTGCAGTCGAGACCGGCGTCCGGGTTGCGGCCGCCGAAGCGGTAGCCGGTGTCCAGCAGGCCGAGCGCGAACAGGACCATCTCCTGCGTCTGCGTGTGGTCGTCGAGCGCGAAATAAGTGCGATCGGCCGATCGTCCGGCTTCGGGCGCAGGCGGCGGCGAGGTCACGGTGCTGCAGCCGGCGAGCACGCCGAGTGCGCTGCACAGCGCAAGGAGCAGGCTCGTGGGTACGCCGCCCGGCTTTCGGCCCTCCCGAACGAGGCGCGGTAAAACGCCGCAAGGCAGTGCGCTGCAGGGCGTGGGCATCGTCGGCGTCGTCATGGTGCGGACGATATGACAAGCTGCGCAGCGCGTCCACACGCCGGCGAATTCATCAGTCGAGAAGCTCGATACGTCCGCTCACGGTGACCCCGATCTGGCTCTCGCCGCCTTCGAGCGGCGCCGGCGCCGCCTCGGCCATCATCGCCGGGGCGGCGCGCATGCGCGGGTAGATCGGGGCGGGGGAGCCGCTCTCGGCGATGCTGATCTGGTGCAGGCGGAAGCGCTTGCCCAGCGCGCCGGCGACGAGGGCGGCACGCTGCTCGAAGGCGCGGATCGCATCCACGGTGGCTTCGTCTGCGGCCCTGCGACGCGTGTCGGGCGCGGGCTGCATCGTCACATGCGACAGGGCGAGGCTGGATTGGAGCCGGCCGATCAGATCCGACATCACGCCGACGTCGCGTCCTTCCAGTCGCAGTTCCGAACGCATGCGCCAGCCCTCGATGCGACCGCGGCCCTCCTTGCCGTAGATCGGCCACGTCGACGTGCCGGCGGACTGCGTCTTCACGCCCGCCTGGGCGCGAGCGGTGTCGAGGGCGGCGGCGAGTGCGCGATTGACCTCGCGTGCCAGCGCTGCCGGGTCGGCACCGCTACGTTCCACGTAGAGCCCGGCGACGACGAGATCGTTCGGCGCGGCCCGGCTTGCATCGGCACTGAACTCGACCGTACGCAGGCTGGACGCGTCCTGTGAGGCGGCCTCGGTGCTGAATGTGACGAGGGCGCAGAGGCCGAGGGCGACGGGGAGAAAACCTTGCTTCATGGCGATCTTCCTTTCCGGTTGGGCGGGCTGCGAGCGCAGCGCCGGCAGCAGCGCTTGGGTTCGCCCTCCTTTATACCGGATCGTCCGGGGTGGGCGGCGAGCGACGTGTAAGCGCGTGTTCTGGCCGGCGGCCAAGACCCGCCGCAAATCCGTCTGGCTCGAATTGACCGGGCGGCCGCGGATCGGCATGCTGACGGGCTGTTCGATTGATTGCCTGCGTGATGAACGAAAGAGTCCTGGGTGCAATGCTCGTCACCGCCTCTGCGGCCGGCTTTGGTGCGATGGCGATCTTCGCTCGCCAGGCCTATGCTGATGGTGCCGATGTGACGGCGGTGCTGTTCCTGCGCTTCGCCATCGCCTCGGTGGTCATGACTGCGTTGATGTTGCTCGGTCGCCGGCGCTGGCCGAGGGGGAGGAATCTGCTCATCCTCGCGGTGATGGGGGGCGTGGGCTACGTGGGGCAGTCGTTTGCCTTCTTTTCCGCCCTCAATTACGCGTCGGCTGGGCTCGTCGCCCTTCTGCTCTACCTGTATCCGTTTCTCGTCACCGCGCTCGGTGCGATCTTTCTTGGCGAGAGACTGAGTGCCGGCCGATTCCTTGCGGTGCTGGCTGCGCTGGCTGGAACGGCACTGACCCTGGGCGGGGGGATTGCGGGGCAGCCACTGGGCGTGGCACTCGGGGTCGGTGCCGCGCTGATCTATTCAGTGTACATCCTGGTCGGCAGCCGGGTGCTGGCGACGGAGGATGCGCTCGCCGCGGCGACGGTGGTGATGATCGCAGCAGCCTTCGTGTTTGGCGGCCTGTCGCTGCTGGGTGCCCCGCGCTTTCCTTCCGGGCCGGCGGGCTGGGTCGCGGTGGTGGCGATCGCGCTGGTGTCGACGGTGGTCGCGATGGTGGGGTTCTTCGCCGGCATCCGGCTGCTCGGTGCGGCCGACGCAGCGACGCTGTCCACGCTGGAGCCGGTCGTCACCATCGTGCTCGCGGCGATTCTTCTGGACGAGCCTATGCTCCCGCAGCAACTGCTCGGCGGCGCGATCATTCTCGCCGCGGTGGTGTGGCTGACGCGCAGCGGCGAACCGCGGCGCACCTCAGCCGCTTCCACGCCGCGGGGGGATGAGGGAAGTCGCGTCTAGCGCGCGGCGCCGTCGAGTGCCGCGCCAGGATCCAGCGCATGAAGTTCGGCTTCGTAACGGCGCGCGTTGTCGACATAGTGCGCGGCGTTGGCATGAAGATTGGCGATGTCCTGATCGGTGAGTTCCCGGATCACACGGCCGGGCGAGCCGACCACGAGCGAACGGTCAGGGATGACCTTGCCCTCGGGAATCAGCGATTTGGCGCCAATGATGCAGTTCTTGCCGATGACCGCGTTGTTCAGCACGACCGCATTGATGCCGATGAGACTGCCGTCGCCCACCGTGCAGCCGTGCAGCATCGCCATGTGGCCCACGGTGACGTTGGCGCCGACATGCAGCGGGACGCCATCGTCGGTGTGCAGGATGGAGCCGTCCTGGATGTTCGTGTTGTCGCCGATGGTGATCGGGTCGTTGTCGCCACGGATCACGACGCCATACCAGATATTCACGTTGCAGCCGGCCTCGACCGCGCCGACTACCGTCGCATTGTGGGCAACCCAGCAACCTTCACCGAATCGGGGCGTGTGTTCGCCCAGGGCGTAAATGCTCATCATCTCTCTCGTCGTCGTACCGGCCGCTGCTGCGCCGGGCGGGGCCGAAATCATAGCAAGCTCAGGCCCTTAGTGGGCGTTATGTGCCCCGTGTCGGGTACTGGCGTACGCACGCGCCGCGCTGTGGGACACGGCGCCCCGCACTGGCGCGGGTCGCACGGCCGCCGTGGTGGTAGCATGCTGCGATTCTGCCGCAGCCTCGTTCCCATGCTCAGTTACCGCCACGCCTTCCATGCCGGCAATCACGCCGACGTCCTCAAGCATGTCGTCCTGCTCGAACTGCTCGACTACTACAACCGCAAGGACAAGCCGTGGTTCTACGTCGATACCCATGCGGGCGGCGGCTGTTACGCCCTCGACAGCGCGCATGCGAGCAAGAACGCAGAGTTTGCCGGCGGCGTCGCTCGCCTGTGGGATCGCGAGGACCTGCCTGCGCCGGTCGCAGCCTACGTAGACGCGGTGCGCCAGTTCAACCCGCATGGGCGGCTGCTGTTCTATCCGGGTTCGCCCGCGCTGGCGATGACGCGCGCGCGCGCGCAGGACCGCTTGCGACTGTTCGAACTGCACCCGGCGGACTTCGAGTCGCTGCAGCGGACGTTCAGTGGCGAAGCGGAGCGTGTGCAGGTCCGCCAGGTCGATGGTTTTGCCGCCTTGAAGGCCTTGCTGCCGCCGCCCTCGCGCCGTGTTGTGGTGCTGATCGACCCGCCCTACGAAGTGAAGGAGGACTACCGACGCGTGGTCGACACCCTGAAGGACGCGATGCGCCGCTTTCCCACCGGGACGTATGCGATCTGGTATCCGATGCTGGCGCGCCCCGAGGCGCGGCAACTGCCTGAACGGCTGGCCGATCTCGGCGCCGAGAGCTGGCTCGACGTGAGGCTTGCGATCGGCAAGCCGTCCAGAGAGGGCTTCGGCATGTTCGGCAGCGGCATGTTCATCGTCAATCCGCCCTGGGTCCTGCCGGAGCGCCTCGAGGCGACCATGCCCTGGCTGGTGAAGAGTCTGGGCGAGGATGATGGCGCGGGTTTCGATCTGGAGCATGCCATCGCATGAGTGCCGACGCGTTGACCGTGCTGCGCGATGCGCTGCGAACCTTCTCCGCCGAGCGCGACTGGGATCAGTTCCATACGCCCAAGAATCTCGCCATGGCTCTGGCGGGCGAGGCCGGCGAGGTGATCGAGCATTTCCAGTGGCTGACAGCGGATCAGTCGGCGGCGCTTGATGACGACACGCGAGCTGCCGTGGCGCTCGAACTGGCGGACGTCCTGCTGTATCTGGTCCGCCTTGCCGACGTGCTCGACATCGATCTGGCGATGGCAGCGCGGCGCAAGCTGGCGATCAACGGCGAGCGTTACCCGGTCGGGCTCGCCCGCGGGCGAGCCGACAAGTACGACCGATTGTCCTGACGCCGGGCGTCACGGTCACGATACGCGGAAACGAGAGTGGAACTGCAGCACATCAGCGAGCTGGAGCGCGCCGTCGAAGGTGGGCGCGGAGAACTCGTGCGTTTTGGCGTCAGCTTCCTGTTCATGGTCTGCGTGATGTTCTACGCCGCCTCCCAGGAGGGCGGAAGAGGCGAGCTGGTGCTGGTCATGGCGGCGATCGTGGCCACTTACATGGCGATGAACATCGGTGCCAACGACGTTGCCAACAACGTCGGGCCGGCGGTCGGCGCGAAGGCCTTCAGCCTGGTCGGGGCGCTCGCGATCGCAGGCCTTTTCGACATTGCCGGTGCCCTGATAGCCGGCGAGCGCGTCATCGAGCGCATGCGCAGCGGCATCCTGCAGCCCGAGATGGTCACCGATCCGCAGGTTTTCGTGGCGATCATGCTCGCTGCGCTGCTGGCGAGTGCGGTCTGGGTGAATCTGGCCAGTGCCCTGGGGGCGCCGGTGTCGACGACGCACGCGATCGTGGGAGCCGTCATGGGCGGGGGCATGGCGGCGTATGGGGTCGGTGTGGTCAATTGGGCGGTGATGGTCAGCATCGCCGCCAGCTGGGTGGTTTCGCCGCTTCTCGGCGGCGTGCTGGCCGCGGTGTTTCTCTACCTCATCAAGCGCAGCATCCTCTATCAGGTCGACATGTCGGCGGCGGCGCGGCGTGTGGTCCCGTTGCTGCTCGCCGGCATGGCGTGGATTTTCACGACCTATCTCATCGTGGAGGGCCTGAGCAGGCTGCACTTGTTCAGTGCTGAGGTCGCGCTCGGGCTGGGTTTCGCCGCCGCCGTGATCACCTATTTCGCCGTTCGTGCAAGAGTCTGCGACCGGGGGCGCCTGATCCCCAACACCCGGCAGGGGGTCAACCGGCTCTTTACCATTCCGTTGATGTTCGCCGCGGCGGTGATGAGCTTCGCCCACGGCTCGAACGATGTAGCGAACGCCGTCGGTCCGCTGGCGGCCATCGTCCACTCGCTGTCGGGTGACGGTGCCGTCACGGCGAACGGCGTCCTCTCCTCGATGGCGGGCGGCGTCGTGCCGATGTGGGTGATGGTGGTGGGGGCCCTGGGAATCGCGGTCGGCCTGGTGCTGTTCGGACCGAGGGTGATCCGCACCGTCGGCAGCGAGCTGACCGAACTCGATCACATCCGCGCCTTCAGCGTGGCGATGGCCTCGGCGCTGACCGTCATCGTTGCGAGCGGCTTCGGGCTGCCGGTCAGCTCGACTCACATCGTGGTGGGCAGCGTGCTGGGTGTCGGGTTCCTGCGCGAGTATCTGAGAAGCACCCAGGACGACATGCTGGTTGAGATCAAGGCGCATCATCCCGCGGGTGACCAGGAGGCGATCGACGCGTTCGTCGCGCGCTTCATGAGGGCGTCGATCGACGAGAAGGGCCGGCTGCTGAAGGAGCTCAAGCGTCAGTCCAGGACCGGCGAGGATCCCGCGCGCTTCGCGAAGCGGGAGCGCAAGGCGCTCAAGCGGGTGTATCGCCAGGAACTCGTGAAGCGCTCGCAGCTTCGGCGCATCGTCACTGCCTGGGTGGTGACGGTGCCGGCATCGGCGCTGATGGCCGCCATGCTGTTTCATGTCATGCGGGGGGTGCTGGCGGCATGATTTCCTTCCCTGAATTGCTCGCTCTGTTTGCCCTGGGGGCCGTCGTCTGGTTCTGGTTCGACAGTCTCAAGGCGCGTGAGGCCGGCGTGGAGGCCGCACGCGCCGCCTGCGAGCGCGAAGGTCTGCAGTTTCTGGACGAGACGGTGGTCGGGCGCGGACTGCGGCCGGCACGCGATGAGGACGGAAGGCTCACGCTGCAGCGCGCGTTCGATTTCGACTATTCACGCTCGGGTTTCGATCGCCACCACGGCTCCGTCGTTCTGCGCGGGCGGGAGGTGGTGCTGCTGGATCTGGGGCTCTGGCGCGTCATCGAGGGCGGCCTGAGCCGGCCGGATCAATGAGGGGAGCGTCTCCGCCGGGGTGCCGTCGCCGGACTCGACGCGCGTGCTGACTCAGCCGCGTCGTGCATCGGCCGCGTGCAGGAATTCGGTGCGCAGTTGCGCCGACGTGGCGAAGGCGCCCGACCAGGCCTGGGTGACGACGCGTTCGTCTCCTCGCCGGTCTTCGCCCAGCAGCAGGCACAGCTGCTCTGCCTCGATCACGCAGGCCGCGCCCCGGGCCTTGCCGTAGCGCATCAGCGCATCAGCAATGTCGCGCGTCATCCATTCCTGGTAAGTGAAGCGGTGGCCGAGGGCATCGACCAGGCGCGCGATGCGCCCGAAGCCGTGCAGCCGCCCACCGGGCAGATAGGCGACATGGGCGACGCCGCGAAACGGAACGAGGTGATGCGGGCAGACGCCGTGCACCGCAATGCCGCGCACGACCACCATGTCTTCACGCGGGTCGGCAAAACCTTCGCCGAGGACGTCGGCGGGATCGAGCTCGTAACCACCGAGCAGGCGGCGTTGCCACAGCTCACGCACCCGCTGGGCAGTGCGGCCGGTGTGGACC
Organism: Thauera sp.; assembly: GCA_017302295.1. Classification (GTDB taxonomy): domain Bacteria; phylum Pseudomonadota; class Gammaproteobacteria; order Burkholderiales; family Rhodocyclaceae; genus Thauera. Next base: position 80,044 of record JAFLDS010000001.1, read on the forward strand.
GTGGCCGGGTCGATGCCGCAGGCAAGCAGCAGGTCGGTGACTGCGCGCTCGAAGGCGGGGGCGTCGAAAGGTCCGGTCCGCGGGATGCCGATGGCGTCCGGAGGGTGGGCGGCGCCGTGGTCGTGGTCGTGGTGCGTGCTCATCGTCGTGCTCCGGGTCTGACTGCGGCGATGATACCCGCGATCGAGACATGTCCGGGGCAGTGGCCTGGTCGGATCGGACCGGGGCGGCCCCTCAGGCGATGAAGACGGGGTCCGAGAACACCAGGGTGCCATCCTTGCGCATCATCAGGTTGTTGGCGTTCAGGATGTCGGGAAGAACCTGGTATTCCTCGATGAAGTCTGACAACGCTTTCAGTGCTTCGTGCAGGCCTTCGTCGATCCCCAGCGGGTTCTGCGTCATATGGTAAAGCGCGATGCGCCCCATGTTCGTGCCCAGCCGGCTCCACTGCTCGCAGGCCGACCAGTAGAAGTCGATCAGGCGCATCGCCAGATCCGACGCCGGTGTGCCGTCGGTCAGCGGGTAGAGCCGCTCCATTTCAATCAGATGCAGGGGGTAGCCTGACTGCGCCCGGCCGATGACGCCATGATCCGCGTGCACGATGGGGAAATGCTCGCCGCGGGGACGGTCGTCCGCGGTGTACAGAAAATAGTCGGCAGGCGAGCTGACGATCTTGTAGACCCGCTCGCCGTCGCCCTTGTCGAGAACGATCGAATACTCGCCACGGCCGATTTCACGCTTGCCGTCCAGCAGCGGATGGGCCGGCACCGGGTCGGGCAGCACGACGGCCTCGCGGCCCAGCTTCGCGCGCGCTGTGGCGAGATCGATCATTCAGGACGTCCCGCTCACGCCATGATGTTGTAACCGGCGTCAACGAAATGAACACCGCCCGAGATCAGGCGACCGGCGTCGGAGACGAGGAAGGCGGTCAGCGCGCCGATGTCTTCCGGCGTGACCAATGCGTGCATCGGCGAGCGCTCGACTGCGGTGGCCATCAGGCCGTCGAAGCCGGCGATGCCCGAGGCGGCGCGCGTCATCAGCGGGCCGGGCGACACCGCGTTGACGCGGATGTTCTTGGCGCCGAGCTCAGCCGCCAGGTAGCGGGTGGCCGCTTCGAGCGCGGCCTTGCACAGGCCCATCACGCCGTAGTTGGGGATGACCTTTTCCGAACCGAGATAAGTCATCGTGACCAGCGCGCCACCGCCCGCTTTCTCGAACAGGGGTTCCGCCTTCTTCGCGAGGCGCACGAACGAGTGGGTCGACACGTCCATCGCCAGAGCGAAACCGTCGGCCGAGGTATCGACCACGCGGCCGTGCAGGTCGTCGCGTTTGGCGAAGGCCATGCTGTGCAGCACGAAATCGAGCTTGCCATAGCGGGCGTCGATCTCGGCGAAGGCCGCGTCGAGCGTCTCGGGCTGGGTGACGTCGAGCAGAAAGACGTCGGTCACGCCCAGACGCTGGATCACCGGTTCGATGAAGGCGCGGGTCTTCTCGTTCTGATAGGTGATGATCAGCTTTGCGCCCGCCTGTGCGCAGGCTTCGGCGACGCCGGTGGAGATCGATTTTTCATTGGCGATGCCGGTGATGAGGCCGACTTTGCCTTCCAGATTGACGATCGGGGTCATACGAACTCCAATGAGCGAGAGGGTTGGATGATAGTTTGCGATTGGTGCATTGCAATAGGCGCGAATTTGGTCACGGTATGCACGCGATACGGCTCTCCGCGGCCTCGAAAGTTTGAATTGGGGCCAGCTGATTGCAGTATATTCCGCAATGCAGCAATCCAACACCCCGGGGGTCTCGCGCCCCCTAGCGAGCCGGACATGACACGCCACAGCTACATCTTCATGGATTTCGACGGAGTCACCCATCCCTGGGGAGAGGTCGAGGATTTCCGCAGCCTGCCGCTGATCGAGGCCGTGGTGCGCGAATTCGAAGAGGCGCGCATCGTCATCTCGTCGGACTGGCGAATGCTGTTTTCGCTGCAGAAGCTGAAGGCCCGCTTCGCCGAAGACATCCAGGTGCGCATTGCCGGTGCCACGCCGCACCTGCTGCCCAAGCAGGGCGCAGAACTCCATGGGTTGCGCGAGCGCGAGGCGATGCTTTGGCTCGCCCAGCACGAGCAGGATGTCGAGGCTGCGGCGTGGTGCGCGCTGGATGACGCGCCGGGTAACTGGATGTCGCGGTCGCGACTGGTGCTGACCGATTTCAAGCGGGGCTTTACCGACGAGGACGCCCACGCGCTGCGCCGCATGTTGCTCGCGTTTCGCGAAGGCGAGCTCACACTTCCTGCGAGACGCGTCGCATCGTTTTGGGCTTGAGCGAAGCGCCCTGGATCGGCGTGCCAGGACGCGGCCGGGCGCATTTGCCCTGAGCGGCCTCGCTCGGCACAATGACGCCCTTTCCTACGGGCGCTGGTCCATGTCTTCCTTCCCTGAGAATGTCCTTCCCGCCGATCCGCTTGCCGGATGGACCGACGCCGATACGCAAAGGCAGGCCGCCCGCATGGTGCAGGACACCTTCGCGCGTGTGTTCCGGCTCACGGTGGCCGAGCCCGAGGCGGTGCGTCGCGCAGGCGTGAGCGAGTTGCACGGTGCCTTGCGCAACTGGGCGCAGGCGGGCGCGGGCGAGGAGGCGCGAGCACTGCGGCTGGCCCTGCTGATGAGCGGGCTCGATCAGTGGGGCCTGGCCTGGTCCCAGGCCTTCGGACTGGTCGCGATTCCAGGATTGACCGAGCTCATCGGCGCCTTGCGCACCGGTCTGGACGTGCAGGACGAAGCGCGCTTCCTGCGCCAGTTCGAAAGCGTGGGGAGCGCGGAGCAGAACGCGATCGACTTCAAGGTCGAATTGCGCCGCGGCATTCATCTGGCCCTGTGGCACTCGTCGATCGCCGCCGACGATCGCGACGAAGCGCTGCGCCTGGCGGGCCAGCTCGGCGGGCAGCTGCTGGCGCTGGTGCGCGACATGCCCCAGGCGGGCTGGCGGCTGGTGGCCGATGCGCTGGCCTCGATCCAGATTCGTTGTCTCGCTGACGGGCTGGCGGTCGAAGGCATCGCCCAGGAGGCCACCCAGGCTCTGTTCAGCGCGCTGTCGCGCGAGCTGCCGACCGAATGCCGCGATGCGGTTCTGGCGCATGCCGGTCGGGCAGTCATTGCCTGGCAGCAGGCCAGCCGTCCGTCCGCGACCGTGCACTGAGCGGGGCGCGGACATGGCGCTGAAAGCCACCATCTACAAGGCCGAATTGCAGATCGCCGACATGGATCGCGGTCATTACGGCGACTACAGCCACACCATTGCGCGCCACCCGTCGGAGACCGACGAACGCATGATGGTGCGGCTGCTCGCATTCGCGCTGTTTGCCGATCCGGCGCTGGGTTTCGGCAAGGGGCTGTGCGTGGAGGATGAGCCCGACCTGTGGCAGCGCGATCTGACCGGTTCGATCGAGCGCTGGATAGACGTCGGGCAGCCGGACGAAAAATGGATACGCAAGGCTTGCGGCCGCGCCGACGAAGTGGTGGTCGTGAGCTTCGGCCGCGCCGCCGAGATTTGGTGGAACGGCGTGCGTGACAAGCTCGGTCGGCAGGACAAGCTCATCGTCTTGAACCTGGCCCCGGACGTCGCGCCCGAGCTGGCCCGATTGACCGAACGCAGCATGCGCCTGCAGTTCACCATCCAGGACGGCCATGTCTGGGTCACCAACGGGCGTGACACCGTGCAGGTCGAGCCGCAGGTGCTGATGGCCCGGCCGCAACGCTGAGCTTCTGCGCGGCGCGATGAACTTTCTTGCTCACGCCTATCTTGCCGGCCCGCTGGCGTCCGATCGCGTCGGCGGGGTGGTCGGCGATTTCGTCAAGGGGCTGCTCGATCCGCTGCCGGCAGGTCTGGGCGCCGAACTCGTTGCGGGCGTGATGCTGCACCGGCGCATCGACAGCTTTGCCGATGGTCATGAAGCGTTTCGCCGCAGCCGAGCGAGGGTCAGCGCGGAGCGCCGGCGCGTCGGCGGCATCATGGTCGATCTGTTCTACGACCATTTTCTCGCAGTGCACTGGAACCGCTTCAGCGCGCAGCCGCTCATCGAATTCACCGCGCACACCTACCAGCTGATCGCGCTGCATCCCGAGCCGCTGCCCGAGTCCTTTCGGCCGGTGTTCGAACGCATGTCGAAACACGACTGGATGGCGAGCTACCTCGACGCCGGCAACGTTGCCCTCGCGCTCGACCGCATGGCCGAGCACCGTCTGCGCCGGCCCAATCCACTGGCAGGCGCTGGCGAAGAACTGCTGCGCGACTACGCCGGTTTCGAGGCCGACTTTCTCGAGTTCCTGCCCGACGCGCTGCGATTCGCCGAATCGGTGCGGGACGCGCGCCCTAGCCGCTGAGTCCGGGGTGGGCTAGACGGCCCACAGTGGGGGCTCGTCCATCAGCGCGATCTGCTCGCGCAGTTCGAGCACCCGGTCCTGCCAGTAGCGCTGGCTGCCGAACCACGGGAATGCGGCGGGGAAGGCGGGATCGTGCCAGCGGCGGGCGAGCCAGGCCGAATAGTGAATGAGGCGCAGCGTGCGCAGCGCCTCGACCAGATGCAGTTCGCGCGGCGAGAATTCCATGAAATCCTCGTAGCCGGCGAGCACGTCGCCGAGCTGGCGGGACATTTCCGCGCGCTCGCCCGACAGCAGCATCCACAGGTCCTGCACCGCCGGTCCCATGCGCGCGTCGTCGAAATCCACGAACTGCGGTCCGACTGCACCGGCGCGCTCGTCGCCGTGCCACAGCACATTGCCCATGTGGCAGTCGCCGTGCAGACGCAAGCTGCGGAAGCGACCGGCGCGCTCGAACGCGCGGCGTATGCCGTCGAGCGCCTGCTCGACGCTGCTGCGCCAGGCCGGCAGCACGTCGGCGGGAATGAAATCGTGGGCGAGCAACCAGTCGCGCGGCTCCTCGCCGAAGCTGGCGATGTCGAGCGCGGGGCGCGCCGAGAAGGCCCGTGTGGCGCCTACTGCGTGGATGCGGCCGATGAAGCGCCCGAGCCACTCGAGGGTGGCCGGGTCGGACAGCTCCGGCGCCCGCCCGCTCAGGCGAGGGAAGACGGCAAAGCGAAGGCCGCCGAAGTGGTGCAGCGATTGGCCGGCGACGCGCAGCGGCACGGCGACCGGAATCTCGCGTGCGGCGAGCTCGGCGGTGAAAGCGTGTTCCTCGAGGATGGCGGCGTCGCTCCAGCGCGCCGGACGGTAGAACTTCACCACTTGTGCCGGAGCGGCCTCGATGCCGACCTGATAGACGCGGTTCTCGTAGCTGTTGAGGGCGAGTTGCCGGCCATCGGGGATCAGGCCGACGCTCTCGAGAGCGTCGAGCACGAAATCCGGGGTGAGGACGGCGAACGGCGCCTCCTCGACCGCGGCCTGGGCTCCTGCCTCCGCGCGCGCGGACGCAGGTTTCCGGGCCCCGGTGGTGTTCGCCCGCCGTCGTCTGTCCGTCATTCGCTGCGCGCCGCTCAGGAGTCCTTGTAGCGTTTCGGCTTGTGGGCCGAGAACGGCGCGTTGCCGCTACGCTCGTCGTGGCGCTGCGGGTAGGGCTTGTGCTCGTCGCGACGGGGGCCGGAGGGCTTGCCGTAGCCGTCTGCCCCGCCATGGCCGCCCGGCCTGCCATAGCCGCCCGGCTTGCCCTGGCTCGCGCCGCGATCGCCCCAGGCCGGCTTGTCGCCGCCGCTGCCGTAGGAGCGCGGTCCGCGCCTCTCGTCGCCCTGGTTGCGGCGCGCATTTTCGTCGCGCTGCGGTGCGGCGCCTTCATCGCGGGGCGGCCGACGGCGCTCAGGCACCGCAACAGCCTCGGCGTCGGTGAGCGGGCGGATATTGAGTGGCATCTGGCGCACGCGCGTGCGCTTGAGCGTATCGAGCAGGTCGGCGGGCAGGTTGGCGGGCAGTTCCACCGTGCTGAAGTCGTTGAAGAGATGGATCTGGCCGATGTACTTGCCCTCGATGCCACCCTCGTTGGCGATGGCGCCCACGATCTCTTTCGGGCTTGCGCCCTGGTTGCGGCCGACTTCGATGCGGTAGCGCACCAGCGCACCGTCGGCGAAGGCGCGGCGGCGCTGCAGGATCTCATCGCGGTTGGGGCGTTGCGGACGCTCGCGGGCGATGCCGGTGGTGAAGGCCTCGTCGCGTGGCGGGCGGCCGCCGGTGTGCGTCGGCGCCGTCGCCACTTCCCAGCCGCGTCCGCTTTCTTCGATCTGCAGCGGGCGGTCGCGCTGGGCAAGGTAGGCGAGCCCGGCGGCGACTTCGTGGATGTCGATCTCGTTCTCTTCGACCAGGCTGTTGACCACGTCCATGAAGAAGCCCAGGTCCTGGCTGCCAAGCGTGTCGACGACCTGGCGCTTGAACTGCGCCACGCGCAGGTTGGAGACCTCTTCGCTGCTGGGCAGGGCGATCGGCGTGATCGGCTGACGCGTCGCGCGCTCAATCATCTTCAGCATGCGCGTCTCGCGCGGCGCCACGAACAGGATGGCCGCCCCTTCACGTCCGGCGCGCCCGGTGCGACCGATCCGGTGCACATAGGCTTCGGTGTCGTAGGGGATGTCGTAGTTGATGACGTGGCTCACCCGCGGCACGTCGATGCCGCGCGCGGCAACGTCGGTGGCGATGACGATGTCGAGCGCGCCGTTCTTGAGCTGCTCGATCACGCGTTCGCGCAGACCCTGCGTCATGTCGCCGTTCAACGCGGCGACCGCGTAGCCGCGGGCGGCGAGCTTGTCGGCGAGCTCTTCGGTGGCGATCTTGGTGCGCACGAACACGATCGCAGCGTCGAAGCTCTCCTCGGCGTCGAGGATGCGGGTCAGGGCGTCGAGCTTGTCGACGCCACGAACGAGCCAGTAGCGCTGGCTGATCTTGGCCACCGTGGCGGTGGCCGCGCGGATCTTCACTTCCTTCGGGTCGCGCAGGTGGCGATGGGCCACGTCGCGGATCACATTGGGCATCGTCGCCGAGAACAGCGCCGTCTGGCGCGTTTCCGGAGTGTGGTCGAGAATCCACTCGACGTCCTCGATGAAGCCCATGCGCAGCATCTCATCGGCCTCGTCGAGCACGATCGCCTTCAGCGCGTCGAGCTTGAGGCTGCCGCGTTCGAGGTGGTCCATGACGCGCCCCGGCGTGCCGACGATGACCTGCGCGCCGCGCGAAAGCTGACGCAGCTGCACGACCATGCTCTGGCCGCCGTAGATCGGCAGCACGTGGAAATTCTTCAGGTGGTGGGCGTACTTGGCGAACGCTTCCGACACCTGGATGGCGAGCTCGCGCGTCGGGGCCAGCACCAGCACCTGCGGCCGGCTGTCGGCGAGGTCGAGCCGGGCGAGCATGGGCAGCGCGAAGGCGGCGGTCTTGCCGGTGCCGGTCTGCGCCTCGCCCAGGATGTCGTGGCCGGCGAGCAATTCGGGGATGCAGGCGGCCTGGATGGGCGAGGGAGTTTCATAGCCGACGTCCGCGAGTGCCTTGAGCAGAGGCTCAGGCAGGTCGAGGTCGGCGAAGCGGATGGTAGGTTCGGTCATGGCAGGAAGGCCGCGCGTGCGGCGCTGGCGACAGGCATCAAAACGCAATTATCGGCGATCCGGTGCCACAAATGAAAAATGCGGCTAAAAGCCGCGACGGGCGCCCTGAGCGTTGCGTCCGGGAGGGCAGAATCGGATGGCAGGGAAACGGAGGGCGGAAAAGCAAAAACGCGGCTCGAGGCCGCGTTTCGATCAATCAGCTATCGGGAGCTGATTACAGCGGGCGGATGTTCGCCGCCTGCAGGCCCTTCGGGCCGGTCTTGACTTCGAATTCCACGCGCTGGTTTTCGGCCAGGCTCTTGAAACCCTTCGACTGGATTTCCGAGAAGTGCGCGAACAGGTCTTCGCCGCCGTTCTCCGGGGTGATGAAGCCGAAGCCCTTAGCGTCGTTGAACCACTTGACGGTACCGGTTTGAGTGCTCATTTGCGTTCCATTTGAAAAATGATTGGGCTCGCGCCCGGAAGTGCAGGAACGATCAAGAAACGTAATCCAGAGGAATCAGACCGGCACGCGCTCTTGTAGAACACGCTGGGTTACCACCAGAACAACCACTGCTTGAATCGACTGCGAGCGGCACGATACACGGTTTCCGGGGGATGGGGGAATTTATTTCGGGTGGAAGTAAAAAAATCACCTTGCGATGCCAGCCAACTGCGAATCCTTCGCAAGCAAGGACATTCCGGCCTGCCTGCAAACGCGTCGGGGTGGGATAATCGAGCACATTCAATTCAGTGGATCAGTCATGCCCATCCAGTGGTTTCCCGGTCACATGGCGTCGGCGCGCAAGAAGGCGGCCGAGGCGATGGCGGCGATCGATGTGGTCATCGAGGTCACCGATGCGCGCCTGCCCGAGGCCAGCAGCAATCCCATGATCGGAGAACTGCGCCGGTTCCGAAACCGTCCCTGCCTGAAACTGCTCAACAAGTCGGATCTGGCCGACCCCGCGGTCACGCGCGCCTGGATGGAACACTACAACCGCCAGCCGGGCGTGCGAGCGGTGGCAATCTCCGCCAAGAACGCCGCCGAGGTCGCGCGGATTCCGGCCCTGTGCAAGCAGCTCGCGCCGCATCGCGACGACGGCACGAAGCCGCTGCGGATGATGATCATGGGCATCCCCAACGTCGGCAAGTCGACCCTGATGAATGCGCTGCTGAAGCGCAAGGTGGCCAAGGTCGGCGACGAGCCGGCGGTGACCAAGCACCAGCAGACACTCGATCTGGGGCCGGGGCAGACGCTCACCGACACGCCCGGGATGATGTGGCCGAAGATCGAGTTCGATGCCGACGGCTACATGCTCGCCGCGAGCCACGCCATCGGCCGCAATGCGGTGATCGACGAGGAAGTCGCCGCGTTTCTCGGTGACATCCTGATCGCGCGTTACCCCGCCTTGCTGGCGGCGCGCTACAAGCTCGACGCCGCCGGCCTCGACGGCCCTGGCCTGGTCGAGGCGGTGGGGCGCAAGCGTGGATGTCTGGTGAAAGGCGGTGGGCTGGATCTGGAAAAGGCCGCGCTGATCCTTCTGCAGGATTACCGTGACGGCGCGCTGGGCCGGGTCAGCCTCGAGACGCCGGAGACACGGGCAGAAATGATTGCTGCGGCGCGTGCCGCGCAGACGGAAGCGGAGGGGGAGTCCGATCAGGCGCCGCTGGACGATGTCGAGGAGTGAGCCTGCAGCCTTGCAGATGCCTTCGGCTCGGTGGGGTTGGCGGATTCAGCGGAGCGGATCTCGATCCACTGCACCCACTGTCCGCAGGCATTGCGCGGTCCGCGCATCGAGCCGTGCCAGGGGCCCTCGTTGCACTGGCCGCGGGCCTTGTCCGGATCGAGCTCCACCGTCCTGCCATCGGCCGCAACGCGGCGTGCGCCACCCCAGCGATTGCAGGTCGGGCAACGCCGCAGTTCGGCGATGAATGGGACGGAAGCCTGGCTCATGGGCGTGGGTTCACACGCCGAAGTAACGGTCGGGCCGGTGATTGACCGCGATCACCAGATTCAATGCGACCGCGCCCAGCACCGAGATTGCGACCCTGTCGGGCGCAACGAACACCAGTGAAAAGGCAAGGATCGCGCAATCGGCCGCCATCTGCACCGATCCGGCGCGCCAGCCGCGGCTTTTCTGCAGGTAGATGGCCAGCACGCCGATTCCTCCCAGGCTTGCGCCGTGGCGGATGAGGATCAGGATGCCGGTGCCGGCGAGCAAGCCGGCCACGATCGCTCCGAACACCGGGTCCAGCCGTTCGAACGCGAGCAGCCTGGGCAGCAGTTCGGTGTAGGCGGACAGCACGCCGACGGCGCAGAAAGTCTTGATCGTGAATGCCCGTCCCATGGCGCGCAGGCCAAAGACGTAGAAGGGCAGGTTGAGCAGGAACAGCAGCGCGCCGAGCGACCAGCCGCTGGCGTAGTGGATCAGGAAGGCGAGGCCGGTGGTGCCACCGGTCAGCAATTGCGCGGTGCGGAATACGATCACGGCGAGTGCGACGAAGAGACTACCGATCAGGATGCCCTGCACGTCCTCGATCAGGGAATGGCGCGCTGCGGGTGGCGGCGGGGCGGAAGCGGGCATGGACGGGGAGGGCGGGCTGTGAGTCGGGCAGGAGTGCGATGATAACGGTCGCGCGGTGCGTTCGGCGCAGCGCGGGGCGATCGGGGGCTTTGCTATGATGCGGGCGATGAAGAGTTCGCGATCGCGTTTCGTCGATGTCCGTGGCCTGCGCTACCACCTGCGCGAATGGGGGCCCGAAGGCGCACCCACGCTGGTGATGCTGCACGGCTGGATGGACGTGTCGGCCTCGTTCCAGTTCATCGTCGACGCGCTGCAGCACGACTGGCACGTGATCGCGCCCGACTGGCGCGGTTTTGGCCGCAGCGAATGGCGGGGCGACGCTTACTGGTTTCCCGACTACCTCGCCGATCTCGATGCGATCCTGCGCCTGGTCGAGCCGGATGCGCCGGTGCGTCTGGTCGGGCACAGCCTGGGCGGCAACGTCGCCTGCCTTTATGCCGGCGTGCGGCCGACGCGCGTGGCGCGAGTGGCGGCGCTGGATGCCTTCGGCCTGCCTGACCGGCCGCCGGAACAGGCTCCCGGGCGGCTCGAGAAGTGGTTGAACGAACTGGCCGAGCCGGCAGCGTTTCGCGGCTACGCCGATTTCGACGGTTTCAGCGCCCGCCTGCAGCGCGACAATCCGCGCTTGGCGGCCGAGCGTGCGCAGTGGCTCGCGCGGCACCTTGCCGAAGAGGCGGAGCTCCCGGAGGGCAGCGCGGCATCTCGGGCGGTGCGTCCTGCCGGAGACCCTGCCCATCGCCGGGTGAATCCGGTCCTGTACCGGCGGGCCGAGGCCGAGGCGTGCTGGCGCAGGATCCTGGCGCCGGTGCTGTGGGTCGAGCCGGCGGACAGCGCGCTGCGCCTGCGTTCCGGCGTGAGCGACGAGGTGCATGCGGAGGCGCGCGCCTGCTTTCGCGATTTGCAGGTCGCGACCGTGGAGGACGCCGGCCATAACCTTCATCACGACCAGCCCGAGCGTGTGGCGGGGATCATCGAGGCCTTCCTGCGGTCAGAGCAATGACGGAGTCCCCCATCCTCGCTCCCGAATGGAGCGCTTCCTGGTTGCGCGCACGATGAGTGTCACGATGAATGCCGATCTGCATTGCCACTCCACCGTCTCCGACGGCTGGCTCGAGCCGCAGGCGCTGGTGCAGCGCGCCGCGGCGAACGGTGTCGAGCTCCTCGCCCTGACCGACCACGATGAGCTCGGCGGCATCGATGCGGCAAGCGAAGCAGCGGCGGCACTCGGCTTGCGGCTGATCGCTGGCGTGGAGATCTCGGTGTCGTTCGGCAGCGAGACGGTGCATATCGTCGGGCTCGGCATCGATCACCGCTGCGCAGTGCTGGTTGAAGCGCTTGAGGCCTTGCGTTCCGGGCGCGAAGCGCGCGCGCGGCGCATGAGCGACGAGCTTGCGCGTTGCGGCATCGCTGCGGCCTACGAGGGTGCAAGGCGCTTTGCGCGCAACCCCGCGCTGGTGAGCCGCGCCCATTTCGCCCGCCACCTGGTCGCCAGCGGGGTGATGCCCAACGTCAAGACGGTGTTCGACCATTACCTGGCCCGGGGCAAGCCGGGTTATGTCGAGCATCAGTGGGCGCGCCTCGAAGACGCGGTGGGCTGGATCCGCAGGGCGGGCGGCGTTGCGGTCGTGGCGCATCCGGCGCGCTATCGGCTGTCGTCGGCCGAGATGGCGAGATTGTTCGATGACTTCGTCGCTGCGGGGGGCGAGGCGGTGGAAGTGGTGTCGGGCGCGCACAGCGAAGACGAAATGCGCCGCTTTGCCACGGTCGCCCGCCAGCGTCGCCTGCTGGCCTCGCGCGCGTCGGATTTCCATGGCGAGGGCGAGAGCCCGGTGGATGTCGGGCGCTGCAATCCGCTGCCGCCAGACCTGACACCGGTGTGGTCGCGGCTGTAATGAAAACGACAAGATAGGATCTTCGAGCAAGTCATGGCGCAATATTTTTCCCTCCATCCCGAGCAGCCGCAGGCTCGCCTGATCCGGCAGGCCGCGGAGATCCTGCGCGGCGGCGGTCTGATGGCGTTTCCGACCGACTCGGCGTATGCGCTCGGCTGTCTGGCTGGCGACGCGGCTCAGCTTGAACGCATTCGCCGCATCCGCGGCGTCGACGAGCGCCATCATTTCACGCTGATGTGCCGTGACCTGTCAGAGATCGCGACCTATGCGCGCGTCGACAACAGCCAGTATCGCCTGCTGAAGGCGGTGACGCCGGGGCCCTACACCTTCATCCTCGAGGGGACGAAGGAGCTGCCGCGACGCGTGCTGCACCCCAAGCGCAAGACGATCGGGCTGCGCGTTCCGCAGCATGCGGTGGTCACCGCGCTGCTCGCCGAACTCGATGGCCCCTTGCTGACTTCGACGCTGCTGCTGCCCGGCGAGGATCTGCCCTTGTGCGACCCCGAGGAGATCCGCGACCGGCTGGGCAAGCAGGTGGATCTGGTCATCGAGGCCGGCTATTGCGGACCGGAGGCGACCAGCGTGATCGACCTCACCTCGGGTTCGCCGCAGCTCGTGCGCGCCGGCCGCGGCGATCTTGCGCCCTTCGGGCTTGAGGTCGAGTAAGGGCCGAGTGAGGCGCCGCCGCTCTGCTAGAATGTTTGTTTGTCTGTTCGGGTTTCCATGGATTCGCTGATCTCCACGCTCGCCATCTGGGCGCTGCCCGTCGTGCTGGCGATCACCCTGCACGAGGCGGCGCATGGCTATGTCGCGCGTCATTTCGGCGATCCGACAGCCGACCTGGCCGGGCGCATCACGCTCAATCCGCTGCGCCATGTCGATCCGATGGGCACCATCCTGGTGCCGGCGTTGATCCTCGGCGCGAGCGCACTGTTCGGTGGCGGCGGCATCCTGTTCGGCTGGGCCAAGCCGGTGCCGGTGAATTTCTCGCGCCTGCGCAATCCGAAAGCCGACATGCTGTGGGTTGCGGCCGCCGGACCGTTCGTGAACCTGCTGATGGCCGTTGGCTGGGGCGTGCTGTTCAAGCTGGCGGTAAGCACCTCGCCCGGCGCCTATACGATTCCGATGATGAAGATGGCCGACGCCGGCATGCAGATCAACACCGTGCTGATGGTGCTCAATCTGTTCCCGTTGCCGCCGCTCGACGGCGGGCGCATCGCGGTGAGCCTGCTGCCGAACCGCCTGGCATGGCGCTTCGCCCGGATCGAGCCATACGGCTTTCCGATCCTGCTGGTGCTGCTCTTTACCGGCGTGCTCGGCGCCTTGATGTGGCCGGTGATGGCCTTGTTCCGCTTCTTGCTCTCTATCCTGCTCGGTTTCTAACGCGGCGATGAAGGTTTCGACGTTGCGCCTGGCCGATCGCTTCGCCGCGAAGGTACCGAGGGCATGAACCTGCCGCTGGAGCTGGCGCCACTCGAGTCGGCCGCCGAGCTGGATGGGGTCGCGCGGCTCTACGGCGAGCCCCTGCTCGAACTGCCCAAAGACCTGTATATTCCGCCCGACGCGCTGCAGGTTTTCCTCGAGGCGTTCGAGGGACCGCTGGATCTCTTGCTTTACCTGATCCGCAGGGCGAACGTTAATGTGCTCGACATCCCGATGGCGCCGCTGACGGCGCAGTACCTCGCGTATGTCGAGGCGATGCGGGCGACCAACCTCGAGCTGGCAGCCGAGTATCTCCTGATGGCCGCGGTGCTGCTGGAGATCAAGTCGCGCATGCTGCTGCCCAAACCGCCCCGCGAGGGTGGCGAGGAAGAGGATCCGCGTGCCGAGCTGGTGCGCCGCCTGATCGAGTACGAGCAGATGAAGCGCGCGGCGGCGCGGATCGAGAGCTTGCCGCGGGCAGAGCGCGACTTCGAGTGGGTGGGCGTGTTCGTCGCCGAGAAGGTGGTCGAGAGGCTGCCGGAGGTGAGCCTGCACGACCTTCAGCTCGCTTGGCTGCGCATCATGAAGAAGGCGCGCCTGACGCAGAACCACCGCGTTGGCCGCGAGCAGCTTTCGGTCCGCGAACACATGACCGACATCCTGCGCAAGCTGCAGGGCGGCGCATTCGTCATGTTCGAGACGCTGTTCGACGTCGATCTTGGTGCGCCGGGCCTGGTGGTGAGCTTCCTTGCCGTGCTTGAACTGGTGAAGGAGCGATTGGTCGACGTGACCCAGAACGAGGCGTTTGCGCCGATCTACCTGAGACTCGCCGATGGAACGTCCGACAACGCCTGAAGCTTACCTGCGCATCGTCGAGGCAGCGCTGCTTGCCGCTTCGGGGCCCTTGTCGGTCGGCGAACTGAGGCGTCTGTTCGACGATGATCCTGGCGCGGATCTGGTGCGGCGTCTGCTTGACGAATTGCGCGCCGAATGGGCAGGTGGCGCTCGCGGCGTCGAACTGGTGCAGCTTGCGAGCGGCTGGCGTTTCCAGACGCGGCCCGAGTTCCAGGTCTACCTCGACCGGCTGAAGGAAGAGAAGCCGCCGCGGTATTCGCGCGCGGTGATGGAAACGCTCGCGATCATCGCCTATCGCCAGCCGGTGACGCGTGGTGACATCGAGGACATCCGCGGTGTGGCGGTGTCGCCCAACGTACTGAAAACATTGGAATCGCGTGGCTGGGTCGATGTCGTCGGCCACCGCGATACGCCCGGCCGGCCCGCTCTGTTCGCGACCACGCGGCGCTTTCTCGACGACATGGGCCTGCGCAGCCTCACCGAGCTGCCTGCGCTGACCGAAATTGAAAGGATCATGGATCTTGTCGACACCTCGCAAATCGAATCGGCCGCTGCGGCCGCCCCAGAAGAAGTCTGAGCCGATCGAGATCCTCGATCGGCGCGATCCGCCGCGGCGCGGGCCACGCGCTGGCGGGCAGGAGGGGCACGATGAGGACGCGCAGCCGCGGCGGCCCGATGCCCACCTCAATGCGGACCCGCGGGGGCCGCGCGCGCGCGATGGTCGGGCGGGGGGGCGACCGAAAGGCGAGGGAAATGCCGCGTCGCGGCCCGATGCGCATCAGTCGGCGCTGGGGCGAACGGACCGCAGCGAGCGTGCGCCACGTCCCCAGAATGCGCGTGGGCAGGGTGGCGGTCGCAACGCGCCGACCACGCTGACCGAGCCGGAGCGGCTGCAGAAAGTGTTGGCGCAGGCGGGCGTGGCGTCGCGGCGCGAGATCGAGGAGCTGGTCGTCGCCGGGCGCATCTCGGTAAATGGGCTGCCGGCCTCGCTCGGGCAGAAGATCGGTCCGGGCGATCGGGTGAAGCTCAACGGCAAACTCATCCCGCTGCGCTTCGCCCAGCGTTCCCCGCGGGTGCTGATCTACCACAAGCCGGAAGGCGAGATCGTGTCGCGCGACGACCCGGAGGGGCGGCCCACGGTGTTCGAGCGCCTGCCGATGCTGCGCAAGGGGCGATGGCTGGCGGTCGGACGGCTCGACTTCAACACGTCCGGCCTGCTGCTGTTCACCAATGACGGCGATCTGGCAAACAGGCTGATGCACCCCCGTTACGAGCTCGATCGCGAGTACGCGGTGCGCCTGCTCGGCGAGCTCACCGAGGAGCAGGCCAAGTCGCTCATCGACGGCATCCAGCTCGAGGACGGCCCGGCGCGTTTCAACAGCCTGCGCGACGAGGGCGGCGAGGGGGCGAACCACTGGTATCGGGTGACGCTCTCAGAGGGCCGCAACCGCGAGGTGCGTCGCATGTTCGAGGCGGTGGGGCTGACCGTGAGTCGGCTCATGCGGGTTCGCTACGGTCCGGTCGAGCTGCCGGCGCGGCTCAAGCGCGGCATGTGGATGGAGATGAGCGAGGCCGATGCCTGCACGCTGGCCGGGGTGCCGGTGCCGCAGCGTCGTCCCGATGAGCGCGAAAAGCGCCCGCCCAAGCTGCATCACACCACCCCGCGGCCGCGCTGAAAACAGCCTGCACGATGAGGGGCCGGGTCGACCCGTGCGGTGCGCGGGTTTGCCCGGCTTTCGGTTTTGCAGCTATAATCAGCGGGCTTTGATGGATGGGTTTCTGAATGTGGCTGTATCGGACGCATTTGGCGGGCGATCTGTCATCCAGTTGTGACCAGCGGTTGCGAGCGTGGTCGGCAGGAATGGGCGTTCAGCCCATTTTTTATTTGTGGCACAGGTGGTGGTGATGCGGCCGGGAATCGAAAATCTGATCGAACAGGTGGTGACGGGGCTGGGCTTCGAACTCGTGGATATAGAGTTCTCGCCCAAGGGCAGACTGCTGCGCGTCTTCATCGACATCGAGCGCGGCATCACCGTGGATGACTGCGCCACCGTCAGTAACCAGCTGCAGCGTGTGTTCGAAGTCGAGAACGTCGATTACGACCGGCTCGAGATCTCCTCGCCGGGTCTGGATCGTCCGCTGAAGAAGCTGGCCGATTTCGAACGTTACGCCGGTAGCGAGATCCAGCTGCGTGTTTCGCTGCCGATCAACAATCAACGAAATTTCGCAGGTGTGCTCGGCGGGGTGCGGGACGGCGCAGTGGTCCTTGCCACCGAGAAGGGCGAGATGCTGTTTCCCTTCGACGACATCGAGAAGGCGCGCCTTGTACCCAAATTCTGAGACTCTGGATGTGGAGGTTATTCTGAAATGAGCCGCGAAATTCTGCTGCTTGTCGATGCGCTGGCGCGGGAAAAGAACGTCGCCAAGGACATCGTGTTTGCCGCGCTCGAGTCCGCGCTGGCCTCTGCGACCAAGAAGCGTATCCATGACGACGCCGACGTGGTGGTGTCGATCGATCGTGACTCCGGTGATCACACATCGTATCGCCGCTGGGTCGTTATGCTCGACGAGGACGTCACCAACGACGAGGCCGAGATGGGCATCATCGATGCGCGCGAGATCAACCCCGACATTCAGCTCGGCGAGTACATCACCGAGCCGCTGGAGCCGATCGATTTCGGCCGCATCGGCGCCCAGGCCGCCAAGCAGGTCATCCTGCAGAAGATTCGCGACGCCGAGCGCGAGCAGGTGCTGAACGACTTCCTCGAGCGCAAGGAATTCCTCGTCTCGGGTTCGATCAAGCGCATGGAGCGCGGCAGTGCGATCATCGAGGTTGGCCGCATGGAAGCGGTGCTGCCGCGGGATCAGCAGATCCCGCGCGAGAATCTGCGCGTCGGCGACCGCGTCAAGGCCTTCCTGCTCAAGATCGACCGTGGCGCCCGTGGCCCGCAGTTGATCCTGTCGCGGACCGCGCCGGAATTCCTCATGAAGCTGTTCGAGCTCGAAGTGCCGGAGATCGAGGACGGCCTGCTCGAGATCAAGGCCTGTGCCCGCGACCCCGGGCTGCGTGCGAAGATCGCGGTCAAGTCGAACGATCAGCGCATCGACCCGATCGGCACCTGCGTCGGCTTGCGCGGTTCGCGTGTCACCGCGGTGCGCAACGAGATCGGCGGAGAACAGATCGACATCATCGTGTGGGCCGCGGATCCGGCCCAGTTCGTCGTTGCCGCGCTGCAGCCGGCCGAGGTCGTGTCCATCGTCGTAGACGAGGAAGCGCACGGCATGGACGTGGTGGTGGACGAGAACAACCTCGCCATCGCGATCGGCCGCAACGGCCAGAACGTGAAGCTGGCCTCCGAGCTCACCGGGTGGACGATCAACCTGATGAGCGAGCAGGAGTCGGCCGAGAAAACCGCTCAGGAACAGCAGGGCTTGCGTGCGCTGTTCATGGAAAAGCTGGACGTCGACGAAGAGGTCGCCGACATCCTGATCGAGGAGGGATTCTCCTCGCTCGAAGAGATCGCCTACGTCCCGCTGGCCGAGATGCTCGAAATCGACGCCTTCGACGAGGACACGGTGAACGAGCTGCGCAACCGTGCGCGCAACGTTCTGCTGACCGAGGCGATCGTGACTGAAGAGCAGCTGGAGAATGTCTCCGACGATCTGCTCAACCTCGACGGCATGGAGAAGTCCCTTGCCGCCAAACTGGCCCAGAAGGGTGTGTGTACCCGCGACGACCTGGCCGACCTCGCGGTCGACGAACTGGTCGAGATGGCCGGGATCGACGAAGAGAGAGCCAAGGCGCTGATTTCCGTTGCTCGCGCCCATTGGTTCGAAGATTGATGGGAGGGCAGTAATGGAACAGATGAGCGTGACCCAGTTTGCCGGCGAACTGAAAATGCCGGCCGTGGCGCTGCTCGAGCAGTTGAAGCGCGCGGGCGTGGACAAGTCCGGCCCCGCGGACCTGCTTACCGAACAGGACAAGGCGCGGTTGCTCGAATACCTGCGCAGATCCCACGGCGACACCGAGCCGAAAGGCAAGATCACACTGACGCGCAAGCAGACGTCGGAGATCCGTGCGACGGACTCGACCGGGCGTGCGCGCACGGTGCAGGTGGAGGTGCGCAAGAAGCGCACCTTCGTCAAGCGTGACGAGCTTGCGCCCGAGGCGGCGAGCGAGGCCCAGGCGATTGCCGAGCAGCCTGTCGAGCAGGTAGACATCGAGGTGCCCGAAGTCGCACAGGCGGAAGTCGTGCAGGCCGAGGTGGTGACCGAGCCGGTTGTTGCCGTGGTGCCTGAGCCCGTCATTGAGGAGGCGCCGGCCGTCGAGCCTGAACCGACGGTCGTCGAAGAGGCCCCGGCCGTGGTTCCCGAGCCCGTGGCCGAGGTGCCTGAGGCGTCGAAGCAAGCCGAGGCGAAGCCTGCGGCCAAGCCGACGGTCACGCTGGTGCGTCCCAAGCCGGTGTCGATCAACGAGCTGCTGAGCGACGAAGAGCGCGCGAATCGTGAGCGCGAGGCCAATCGCGCTCGCGCACTTGCCGAGCGGCAGCAGGCCGACCTGCGCGCCCGCCAGGAACGCGAGGCCTCGGCGCGTGCCGTCGCCGATGCGCGACGGGCCGAGGAAGAGGCGCGCCTGCGCGCCGAGCAGCAGAAGAAGGAAGAGGCAGCCAAGCCGGCGCCCAAGGCGCCGTCCGGAACGCTGCATCGTCCGGCAAAGACCGAAGACAAGCCTGCCAAGGACGCCAAGCGCGGTGCGCCCGCCCCGGCGCGCGACACCGACGGAGCGAAGCGTCGCGGTGGCCTGAAGACGCGTGGCGAGGTCGGTGCGACGACTGGCTCGAGCTGGCGCGGCGGTGGCAAGGGCGGTGGCCGTCATGGCCGCCAGCAGGATGACCGTCAGTCCTTCCAGGCCCCCACCGAGCCGATCGTGCGCGAAGTGCATGTGCCCGAGACGATCACCGTGGCCGATCTGGCCCACAAGATGTCGGTGAAGGCGACCGAGGTCATCAAGGCCCTGATGAAGATGGGTTCGATGGTCACGATCAACCAGGTGCTGGACCAGGAAACGGCGATGATCATCGTCGAGGAAATGGGCCACAAGGCACTGGCGGCCAAGCTCGACGATCCGGACGCTTTCCTCGAGGAAGAGGAGCACAAGGATGTCGAAGTGCTGCCGCGCGCACCGGTCGTCACCGTCATGGGTCACGTCGACCACGGCAAGACCTCGCTGCTCGACTTCATCCGCCGTGCGAAGGTTGCGGCGGGTGAGTTCGGCGGCATCACGCAGCATATCGGCGCCTATCACGTCGAGACGGATCGGGGCATGCTGACCTTCCTCGATACGCCGGGCCACGAAGCGTTTACCGCGATGCGTGCGCGTGGCGCGAAGGCGACCGACATCGTCATTCTGGTTGTTGCAGCCGACGATGGCGTGATGCCGCAGACGCGCGAAGCCATCCACCACGCCAAGGCGGCCGGCGTGCCGCTGGTGGTGGCGATCAACAAGATCGACAAGGCGGAAGCGAATCCCGATCGCGTCAAGCAGGAACTGATCGCAGAGGGCGTGATTCCCGAGGAGTACGGCGGCGAAGTGATGTTCATGCCGGTTTCTGCGAAGAAGGGCACGGGTATCGACGAATTGCTCGAAGCGGTGCTGCTGCAGGCTGAAGTGCTGGAGCTGACCGCGCCGGTCGATGCGCCGGCCAAGGGGCTGATCATCGAGGCGCGTCTCGACAAGGGGCGCGGCCCGGTGGCTTCCCTGCTGGTGCAGTCCGGCACGCTGCGCAAGGGCGACGTGCTGCTGGCCGGCGCGACCTTCGGCCGCATCCGCGCGATGCTGGACGAGAATGGCAAGCAGATCGACGAGGCCGGTCCGTCAATTCCGGTCGAGATCCTCGGCCTGTCTGATGTGCCGGCAGCGGGCGACGAAGCGATCGGACTGTCCGACGAGAAGAAGGCGCGCGAAATCGCGCTGTTCCGCCAGGGCAAGTTCCGCGACGTCAAGCTCGCCAAGCAGCAGGCGGCCAAGCTTGAGACCATGCTCGAACAGATGTCTGAGGGCGAGGTCAAGAGCCTTCCGCTCATCATCAAGGCCGACGTGCAGGGTTCGCAGGAAGCGCTGGTGCAGTCGCTGCAGAAGCTCTCCACCGACGAGGTCCGGGTCAACGTCATCCACGCCGGCGTCGGCGCGGTTTCCGAGTCCGACGTCAACCTGGCGCAAGCCTCGAGTGCGGTCATCATCGGCTTCAATACGCGTGCCGATGCCGGCGCGCGCAAGCTGGCCGAGACCTTCGGCGTCGATATCCGCTACTACAACATCATCTACGATGCCGTCGATGAGGTGAAGGCTGCGCTGTCGGGCATGCTGGCACCTGAGAAGCGCGAAGAGGTGATTGGCCTCGTCGAGATCCGTCAGGTGTTCGTGATCTCGAAGGTGGGTTCGGTCGCGGGCTGCTACGTGCTCGAAGGCACGGTCAAGCGTGGCTCGTCCGCCCGCCTGCTGCGCAACCACGTGGTGCAGTGGACCGGCGAGCTCGATTCGCTGAAGCGCTTCAAGGATGACGTGAAGGAAGTGAAGGCCGGCTATGAGTGCGGCCTGCAACTCAAGAACTACAACGACATCCAGGAAGGCGATCAGCTCGAGATCTTCGAGATCAAGGAAGTGGCGAGGACCCTGTAAGCGATGCCCAAGGAGTATTCCCGCAGCCAGCGCGTGGTGGAGCAGATCCGCCGCGAGCTGGCCGAGCTGATCCGGCTCGAGGTGAAGGATCCGCGCGTCGGCTTCATCACGCTGACCGACGTCGAGATCACGCCCGACTATGCGCATGCCAAGGTGTATTTCACCTCGATGACGGGCGAGGCGGACGTGCCGGAGATCCTGCAGGGTCTGCGGCGCGCGAGCGGCTTCCTGCGTCGCGAGCTGGGACGCCGCGTCCGCATCCACACCACGCCCGAACTGCACTGGCACTACGATCGCTCGGTCGAGGAGGGCAGCCGACTGTCCAAGCTCATCGACGATGTCGTGCGTGAGGACGAGGCGCGCCGTGAGGACGGCGACGAAGCGAGCGATGGGCACGGTGACGGCACCAAGTCCTGATGTTCCGTCGGGCGCGAAGCGTGCAAAGAGGGTGCAACGGAAGATCGTACGACGCATCGTCGATGGCGTCCTGCTGCTCGACAAGCCGCAGGGACTGAGCTCCAACCATGCACTTCAGACTGCGCGCCGCCTGCTGAATGCGGCGAAGGCCGGACACACCGGCACGCTCGACCCGATGGCCAGCGGCTTGCTGCCGCTCACCTTCGGCGAGGCGACCAAGTTCTCGCAGATGCTGCTCGATGCCGACAAGACCTACGAAGCGGTCGTGCAGCTCGGCGTCGAAACCGACAGCGGCGATGCCGAGGGCGCGGTGATTGCGACGCATCCGGTCGCGGTGGCCGAGGCGCAGCTCGGCGAGGTCCTGGCGCGTTTCCGTGGCGAAATCGACCAGGTGCCGCCCATGTACTCCGCCCTCAAGCGAGATGGCAAGGCGCTGTATGAGTATGCGCGCGAGGGGGTCGAACTCGAGCGCGCGCCGCGGCGCGTGACGATTCATGCGCTGGATTTGCTCGATTTCGCCGGCGAGCGGTTCTCGCTGCGCGTGAGCTGCAGCAAGGGCACCTACATCCGCAGCCTCGCGATGGACATCGGCACCGCACTCGGTTGCGGTGCGCATCTGTGCGGGCTGCGCCGCACGCGGATCGGGTCTTTCGAGGTCGGGGATGCGGTGTCGCTCGACCGGATCGAGGCGACGGCGGAGAATGAGCGCGACGCGCTGCTGGCCCCGGTCGATGCGCTGGTCAGCGAATTCCCGGCGGTCGTGCTGGACGTCGAGCAGGAAGGCTGGCTGCTGCAGGGGCGCACGCTGCGGCTTTCGAGTCCGGGCAGCGCTGGGCCGGTGCGTGCCTATGGGCCGCAGGGGTTTCTCGGGCTGGCGCAATGGCAGCCTGACGGCGCCCTGGCACCCAAGCGGCTGATTGCCACCGGTGCTGGCGTGGCGATCAGCGCATCCGCATGATATGGATTGAGTTTTTGGTTCGGCGGGGTATAATCCGCCGCTTCTGATTGGCAGAAAAACACGAGTAAAGACACACATGGCTCTTGATAACGCATCCAAGTCGAAGATCGTCTCCGACTTTCAGCGCGCCCAAGGCGACACCGGCTCCCCGGAAGTCCAGGTTGCGCTCCTGACCGCCCGCATCAACGGTCTCGCCCCCCACTTCAAGGAACACGCGAAGGATCACCACTCGCGTCGTGGCCTGCTGAAGATGGTCAGCCAGCGCCGCAAGCTGCTGGACTACCTGAAGGGTCGTAACGCCGACAGCTACCGCAATCTGATCGAGCGTCTCGGCCTGCGCAAGTAATTGCGTCCGTGACGAGCACGACAGCGCCGATCAGGGCGACTTAAGCCAGCAAAGCCGGTGCGAGCCCAACAGGGTCGCGCCGGCTTTTGTCGTTTCGGCCGAGTGCAGCCCGGACCGTGCGCCAGCCAGCGCGCCGTCATTCCGCGAGCCCTGCGGGCCCGCCCATGCAGTTGTAGTCTGCTGCCTTCACCGAAAAGGAATTCCCCTTGCCTACCGCAATCAAGAGAACGTTCGCTTACGGCGCCCACACCGTTACGCTGGAAACCGGCGAAGTCGCCCGCCAGGCCGGTGGTGCCGTCATCGTCAACATGGACGAGACCGTGGTGCTCGCCACCGTCGTCGGTGCGAAGGAAGCCCGCCCGGGTCAGGACTTCTTCCCGCTCACCGTCGACTACGTCGAGAAGTTCTACGCCGCGGGACGCATCCCCGGTGGCTTCTTCAAACGCGAAGGTCGCCCGACCGAGAAGGAAATTCTCACCTCGCGTCTGATCGACCGTCCGATTCGGCCGCTTTTCCCCGATGGCTTCATGAATGAAGTCCAGGTCATCGTGACCGTGCTGTCGCTGAACCCCGAGATCGACTCGGACATCCCGGCGATGATCGGCGCCTCGGCTGCGCTGGCGATCTCCGGTCTGCCCTTCAACGGCCCGGTCGGCGCCGCGCGCGTCGGCTTCCTCGACGGCAAGTACATCCTCAACCCGACTGCGACCGAGCTCCAGTCCAGCGAGATGAACCTGGTGGTCGCCGGTACCCAGTCGGCCGTGCTGATGGTCGAGTCCGAAGCGCAGGAACTGTCCGAAGACGTCATGCTTGGCGCCGTGGTGTTCGGACACGAGCAGATGCAGGCTGCGATCAATGCCATCAACGAGCTGGTCGAAGTCGCCGGCAAGCCCGAGTGGGACTGGCAGGCGCCGGCCGCCAACGAGGCGTTGATCGCCAAGGTCGCCGAGCTTGCCAAGGCCGAGATGGAAGAGGCCTTCCGCATTACCAGCAAGCAGGAACGTTCGGCTCGTCTGTCCGAGATCCGCAAGCGCGTGATCGGTCAGCTCACCGAGGGCGTTGAGAATGCGCCGTCGGTCAACGAGCTCAAGGACCTCTTCTTCAACATCGAGTCCGGCATCGTCCGCAGCCGCATCCTGAACGGCGAGCCGCGCATCGATGGTCGCGACACCCGCACCGTGCGCCCGATCGAGATCCGCACCGGTGTGCTGCCGCGCACTCATGGTTCGGCGCTGTTCACCCGCGGTGAGACGCAGGCGCTGGTGGTTGCCACGCTGGGTACCGGGCGTGACGAGCAGATCATCGACGCCATCGGCGGCGAGTACAAGGAGCGTTTCCTGCTCCACTACAACTTCCCGCCGTTCTGCACCGGTGAGACGGGTCGCTTCGGCGTGACCAAGCGCCGCGAAGTCGGCCACGGCCGCCTTGCCAAGCGCTCGCTGGTGGCGATGCTGCCGAAGGCCGAAGAGTTTTCCTACACGGTGCGCGTCGTGTCAGAGATCACCGAGTCCAATGGTTCGTCGTCGATGGCGTCGGTTTGCGGTGGTTCGCTGGCGATGATGGATGCGGGCGTGCCGCTGAAGGATCACGTGGCGGGCATCGCCATGGGGCTGATCAAGGAAGGCAACCGCTTCGCGGTGCTGACCGACATCCTGGGCGACGAGGATCACCTCGGAGACATGGACTTCAAGGTTGCGGGCACTGAGAACGGCATTACCGGCCTGCAGATGGACATCAAGATCCAGGGCATCACCAAGGAGATCATGCACGCCGCGCTGGAGCAGGCCAAGGCCGGCCGACTGCACATCCTCGGCATCATGAAGCAGACGCTGGCGGTGTCGCGTGGCGAGGTGTCGGAATACGCTCCGCGCATGATCAACATGAAGATCAACCCGGAGAAGATCCGCGACGTGATCGGCAAGGGCGGTGCGGTGATCCGTGGGCTGCAGGAAGAGACCGGCACCGTGATCGAAATCGAGGACGACGGCGCGATCACCATTTCGTCGGTCAGCGCCGAGGGGGCGCAGGCTGCGAAGGCGAGGATCGAAGCGATCACCGCTGAAGTCGAGGTCGGCAAGGTGTATGACGGCACGGTGATCCGCCTGCTGGACTTCGGCGCGATCGTGAACATCATGCCGGGCCGCGACGGTCTGCTGCACGTGTCGCAGATCGCCAACGAACGCGTAAACAACGTCGCTGATTACGTCAAGGAAGGTCAGGCGGTGCGCGTGAAGGTGCTCGAGACCGACGAGCGCGGCAAGATCCGCCTGAGCATGAAGGCGCTGCTGAACGAGGCCGCCAGCTGAGGCGGTTGCATTCCTCCCCCTTGGGGGGAGGGGCAAAACAAAAAGGGACGCCAAGTGCGTCCCTTTTTGTTTTGCGGCGGTCCGAGCCTGTTACTTCGCGACTTGGCGCTCGCGCATCTCTTCGAGCGTCTTGCAGTCGATGCACATCGTTGCCGTCGGGCGGGCCTCGAGGCGCTTGAGGCCGATCTCGACGCCGCAGCTGTCGCAATAGCCGTACTCGCCGGCTTCAATCCGGCCAAGCGCCTCGTCGATCTTCTTGATCAGTTTGCGCTCGCGGTC
The DNA here is from genome assembly GCA_017302295.1 of Thauera sp. Lineage (GTDB taxonomy): Bacteria > Pseudomonadota > Gammaproteobacteria > Burkholderiales > Rhodocyclaceae > Thauera. Next base: position 105,296 of record JAFLDS010000001.1, read on the forward strand.
GCGGTTGCGCAGCTCGAGCGCGATGTCGGACTCCTGGCTGGCGCGGTCGTTGGGGTCGGCGAACACGGTGGCCTCGTCCTGGAGGGTGTGCACCGTGCGTTCGATATCTTCCATGAGTTCGCCCTTGAGCGAACCCAGGATGTCGCGGAAGTGGGCCATCTGCTTCTCGCTCATGTATTCCTCGCCGGGAGCGGGGACGTAGGGCGGGAATTGCTTGTGAAGGGTATCTTCAGCCATGACTTCGACTTCCAGAAGTTGTTGAATTTGGAGTTGGACTTAATAGCAGAAACATCCGGGGCGGGCAAGCCGCTAGGCGCCCGGCCTATGGCGCGACCCGGAATGGTGGCGGTCCGGGTGCAATGTCATGCTCAAGCCTACTTATCCGCGGCGACCCGGCGGGCGAGGACGTCTTTCAGCTGGGGCAGATCGATCGGCTTGGCGAGGACTTCATCCATCCCGGCGGCAGTGCATTGGGCGCGGTCTTCCCCGAACGCGCTCGCCGTGAGTGCGACGATGGGAACCGGCGTGCGATCGTGACTGAGCTCCCACGAGCGGATCTGCCGGGTTGCCTCGAGACCGTCCATCTCCGGCATCTGGCAATCCATCAGGATGAGATCCGGCGCGGGGCCTTGCATGAATGCATCCACCGCCTCGTGCCCGTTCGTCGCTATCGACACCGCATAGTCGAGCTCGCTCAGAATGCCGCAGATCACGGCTCGATTGATCGGGTTGTCCTCAACGACGAGTATCCGCCGGGCGCCAGGGGTGGGCGAGGCGCCGAGCTCGATCGGGGCATGCTGTGTGGGCATGCCCGGCGGCGGCTCCGGCGCGACGCCGGCAAGGTCCAGGTGAACCCTGAACCAGAAGGTCGAACCCTTGCCAGGCGTGCTGTCGAGCCCCACTTCGCCATGCATGAGTTCGGCGAGCCTGCGCACGATGGACAGTCCGAGTCCGCTGCCGCCAAACCGCCGCGTCAGCGACCCGTCAACCTGGGTGAAGGGCTGAAAAAGCCTCGGCTGCAACTCCGGCGCGATGCCGGTGCCGGTATCGGAGACGGAAAAAAGGAGCGTCGCCTCGCCCCCGGTACGCATGACCTCCCGTGCCGCGACCTGCACCTCGCCCTTGTCCGTGAATTTGATTGCGTTGTTGATCAGATTCGAGAGCATCTGTCGCAGGCGTATCGGATCCCCGCGATATCGTTGCTCGGTCGAGCCCAGCCACGAGGATCCGAGCACCAGGCCCTTGCGTTTCGCGCTCTGCTTGAACAAGGCGACCGTTTCTTCGATCAGTTTCGCTGGCGCGATGACCTCCGTCGTCAGTTCAAGCTTGCCGGCTTCCACCCGGGACAAATCGAGAATGTCGTTGAGCAGCGAGAGCAGCAGCTCGCCCGAATGCAGGATGGTCTTGACGTGGCTGTCCCGCGCGGCCGCATCGATATTCGGAAGCAGCAGCAGCTGGGCCATGCCGAGAATGCCGTTCAACGGTGTCCGGATCTCGTGCGACATCGTGGCGAGGAACTGACTTTTGGCCAAGTTGGCCGCCTCGGCAACCTCCTTGACGCGGAGCTGATCGCTCACATCGACCCGGAAAACCACGGTATGTCCGCTTACTGTGCGTCGTTCGATGATGCGCAGCCAACGTCCGTCCGCGAGCTTGCGCAATTGCACGCCGTCGCTGCCATGCATGGAAAGCTGCTCACGGATCATTGCCTCGCGCGCTTCAGCTGCGATGCCGGAATCAGGGTGTGCCGCCCACGCCGTGACGATGTCGGCATAGCGAGCGCCCAGATGCACTGCGTCCGCGACCGGTTCGCAACTGCGACGATATTGCGCGTTGCAGTACACGAGCCTGTCGTCGGGGTCGAAAATCGCGAAAGCCTCGCCAGTGGCCTCGATGGCGCTTCGGAGCAGTTCCTCGTTCTCGGCCAGCTGTCGGGTACGCTCGGCAACCTGGTCGGCGAGACCTGCGCGCAAGGACTCGCCGTTTGCAATGGCTGTCCTCAATGCCTCGCTTAGCACGCCGATTTCGTCGCGCGTGGAGTCGACCGGAATCCGGTCTGCGCGCGGCAGTTCGCTGGACGACACTGCGGCGGAGAGGCGGTCGAGGCGGTGGGTGACACGTCGCGACAAGCCGCCGGCAATGTGCCAGATGGCGAGCACGAGGATCGCAGCCGTAACGAGATAGATCAGACCGAACTCGATCAGCAGCCCGCGCCAGGGCGATGTCCGGGCGAACAGGTCGAACTCGAGGCGATAGAGGTCCGGAAACGCCGGGTGCGAAATGTGCTCCTGGACCAGGGCGAATCCGTCTTCCGGGCCGGCATTCGAAAAGATCTGACGACCGCCGATACGCGCAACGAATGCGAGGTTGTCGTCGAGCGCACGGGCCCGGGCGGCGAGCTCGCTCGAAAGCGGAAGGAGGCCGATCAACACACCGATCACGTCCTGGGTGTAGGGGTAGCGGACCGGGAAGGCAAGCAGGAGTGCATGCTCGGTTTCGCCAACGCGCGTCGCCACCGGTTGCTGCGTTGCGAGCACAGTGTCGATGAGCGAGCCGACGGAGGAGGCCTGTGCAGACGGTAATTCTCCGTCGCCGGAGATCAGCCTGCCGCGGTAATCGTGCAGCGCGACCCGCATCGGGCGCGGGCCGGTGTTCATGCTGCGCAGAAACGGGCGAAGATAGGCTTCACGACCGACGCTGTCGGTGATTCCGGTCCATACCAGGGGGCTCCTGCTCAACTCGTCCAGCGTCTCCACCTGCCGGCCGACATAGGCTGCCAGGCTGCCTGCCATCACCTTCAAGGTGGCCGAGTGGCTAGCCCTGACCGACCGGCTGGTGCTAGCCACCTGTGTCGCGAGAATGACGGTGCCGAGGAGCAGGACGAGCCCCAGCGCGAGGCCGAACGCCAGACGCTGTACGCGCCGCGCCAGGCTTTGATGCATGTGTATGTCCTGGCGCCTCACTTCGCCAGCTTCTTGCCCCAGGCAATGGGTGTCAGGATGTCGTTCGCGTCATAGCGGGCCATGAAGACCTGTTCCGGCGACAGCGCATCATGGCGCTCGGCGGAGAACGGTCTTTCGTAGTGACGCACCAGACCCCTGTAGGGTCCCAGCTGCTCGAGCGCATCGCGTATCTTGCGACGATCGGCGGAGCCGGCCTTGTTGATCGCTCGCGCAAGCAGATGGGTGAGGTCGTAGGCATGCGCAACCCCAACCGGGCTGCGCACCAGCTCGGCGCGCTCGATGCCGTACCGGCTTTTCAGCGCGGCCAGCACGCGGCGTGCGGCGGGCGAATTGTCACCGATGAAGCTGTAGGTCTGAACGACGGCGACGTCGACCTTGTCGAGCGCTTCGGCCGCCATTTCGGGGAATGCTCCGCCGGTGATGCCCCAGTGAGCGATGATCGGCAAGCGCTCGGCCGGCGGCAAGCCGGCGATCTCGCGCACGAGCAGGGATCCTTCGTTCTCGTTCGCCACCAGGATGATCGCCTGCGCTCCGTTCTGCCGGAGCTCGCGGTAAATGTCGAGCAGGGATTTGTCGCCCCAGTTGTACCAGCGCTCGCCGGCAATCGTGACTCCCGCCGTGCCTGCAGCCCGAGCGATCGCGGCCTGATTGCTGCGTCCCCAGGCGGTATTGGGCAGGACGACGCCGACGCGCGTCGCGCCGCGATTTTCACGGGCGAAGCGCAGAAACGCGGGCGCAGCCCACGCATCCTTGAGCGACAGCCGGAAGCTGAAGTTGGGTTTTCGATCGTTGTCGGTGATCGGGTCCGCCGAGCTCCAGGGTGCGAACAGCGGAATGCCGATCTCGTGCGCGACCGGGATCCACTCGATCACGACCGGACTGAATTTCGCACCGAAGACGCCGACGAGATCCGGGCGTGCCGCCAGCGACCGGAGATTGTCAACGCCGATCGCCGGTATCGAGCGATTGTCGGTCGTGACGAGTTCGAGCTTGCGGCCGCCGAGCACGCCTCCGGCGCGATTGATCTCCTCGATCGCGATTTCCATGCCTTGTTGCACGGCCTGGGCCGACGTGCTCGACTTGTGGCCGAATTCGGCGTCAAGGCCGATCAGAACGGGCGGACGATCGTCCGCAGATGCAGCCTCCGCAGCAAGAACGGGCAGCATGCAAAGGGCCAGCAGTGCGCGCAGGAGTCGGTGTCGGGTCATGGTGGGCAATCGGGGGCATATTCGCCAGCCGGAAAGCCGGCCAGCAGGAAGCATTCTAACGGGTGAGGCCGCGAGTGACGCCACTCGCTGGCGCTCGCCCTGGAGTTTGACCCGCCCAGCACGCTCCGGACCCGCCACATGGGCGGCATGGCTTTGTGGTATCTTCGTCCAAATCTGACAACGTCCGCAGTTCGTTCCGGCCTTACCGCACGCATGACGCTTTTCTCGCTGATCATCGCCCTGCTGCTCGAGCAGATTCGCCCGCTCCCGGTTCAGCAGTTTGTCCTGAATCCGCTGCGTTCCCTGTCGGGAGCGCTGGTCCAGCGGTTCAATGACGGTCAGGCGAAGCACGGCAAGGTGGCGTGGTTCCTGATCGTGCTGCTCGCGACCCTGGCCACCGCGGTCATCCACTTCCTGCTGTGGCACCTTCAACCGGTGCTCGCATTCATCTTCAATGTGCTGGTCCTGTACCTGACGATGGGGTTCCGGCACGAGAGCCACTTCTTTACGGACATTCACCTGGCCTTGCGCATGGGGGAAATCGAACGCGCACGTTCGCTGTTGTCGGAGTGGCGCGGCGGGCAGTATCAGGAAGCGAGTTCCAGTGAAGTGGCGCGCCTGGCAATCGAGCAGGCGCTGGTTGCGGCACACCGCAACGTGTTCGCGGTGGCATTCTGGTTCGTGGTGCTTCCCGGGCCAAGCGGTGCGGTGATGTATCGGCTGGCGCGCTTTTTCGCGGAGGACTGGGGGCGGCGGACGGATCAGGAGTTCGGCGATTTCGGCCGCTTTGCCCGACGGGCTTTCGAGTTGATCGACTGGTTTCCGGTCCGCCTTACCGCGGCGTCGTTCTCGGTGGTCGGCGATTTTGAGGATGCGATCTATTGCTGGAGGACGCAGGCCATGCTGTGGCCGGACAGGTCGTCCGCTATACTGATCGCGAGCGGCGGAGGTGCGCTGGGCGTACGTCTGGGGATGCCCGTTCATGAATCCGGGGAGATCGTCGAGCGGCCCGAGATGGGTGCCGGCGAAGAAGCCGACGCCGACTACATGCAGAGCACCGTGGGTCTGGTATGGCGGGCCCTTCTGGTCTGTCTATTGTTGCTGGCCCTGGTCGGCATTGCCGGCTGGGTGGGTGGTTGAGCCCGGCACAAGGTTTCGATTGTCAATTTCTTGAGGGAGACGAGTATGGCAAATCGTGAAGTTGTCGTTCTGAGCGCGGTACGTTCCGCAGTTGGCGGTTTCAATGGTTCGCTGAAGGACATGGAGCCGGGCGATCTCGGTGCCGTTGTCGTGAAGGAGGCGATCGCGCGCGCCGGCGTCGATCCGAAAGCGGTGTCTTTTGCCGCAGTCGGCAACTGCATCCCGACCGACTCCCGTTACGCCTACGTTGCGCGCCTTGCGACCATCGGCGGCGGAATGTCCATGGATTCCGTGGCGTTCGCGGTGAACCGCCTGTGTGGTTCGGCACAGCAGGCGATCGTCAATTCCGCTCAGGCGATCATGCTCGGTGATGCCGACTTCGCCATTGGCGGCGGCGTCGAGGTGATGTCCAAGGGTGCCTACCTGCTGCCCGCGCTGCGCAGCGGTGCGCGCATGGGCGACACCAAGGCAATCGACGCCATGGTCGCCGTACTGACCGACCCATTCGGCGTCGGCCACATGGGGATCACCGCCGAGAACCTGTGCTCGAAGTGGGGCATCAGCCGCGAAGAGCAGGATGCCTTCGCGCTCGAATCGCAGACGCGCGCTGCGGCGGCCATTGCCGAAGGCCGTTTCAAGGGCCAGATCGTCCCGATCACGTTTGAGACCCGCAAGGGCCCGGTCGTGTTCGACACCGACGAGCATCCGCGCATGACCACGCTCGAGGCGCTCGGCAAGATGAAGCCGGCGTTCAAGAAGGACGGTTCGGTGACGGCGGGAAATGCGTCGGGCATCAACGACGCTGCGGCCTTCCTGGTGCTGGCGGACGCTGCCAAGGCGGCTGCCGGTGGCCACAAGCCGATCGCCCGCCTGGTGGGCTACGCGATTGCGGGCGTGCCGAACGACGTGATGGGTGAGGGTCCGATCCCGTCGACCAAGATCGCACTGCAGCGCACCGGGCTCAAGCTCGACCAGATGGATGTCATCGAATCGAACGAAGCCTTCGCAGCGCAGTCGATCGCGGTTAATCGCGGGCTTGAGTTCGATACCAGCAAGGTCAACCCGAACGGTGGCGCGATCGCTCTGGGTCACCCGGTGGGCGCGACCGGCTCGGTGATCATCACCAAGCTGCTGCACGAACTGATCCGCGTAAACGGTCGTTACGGCCTGGCCACGATGTGCATCGGTGGCGGCCAGGGCATCACCACCATCTGGGAACGCGTGTAAGCGCGGTTTCAGTTCGGCCAAAAACCCGCGCCGCCGCAAGGCTGGCGCGGGTTTTTTGTTGACTGCGGATTACTCCTCGTCTTCTTCGAGCCTGATCGACGCGGAGTTGATGCAGTAGCGCAGGCCGGTCGGTTGCGGTCCATCTTCGAAGACGTGGCCGAGGTGCGCGCCACATTGCTGGCACATCACCTCGGTGCGGACCATGAAGTGGCTGCGGTCGATCGCGGTGTCGATGTTCTCGGGTTCGGCCGCGGTCCAGAAGCTCGGCCAGCCGCAACCGGCGTCGAACTTGTGCTCCGAGCGGAAGAGCGGAGCGCCGCAGCACACGCACTGGTAGCTGCCGGCGTCCCAGCGGTCCCAGTACTCGCCCGTGAAGGCGCGCTCGGTTCCCTTCTCTCGCGCGACGTAAAACTGCTGAGGCGTGAGAATGGCGCGCCATTCGGCGTCGGGTTTTTCGATCTTGCGGCTCATGGCTGTCCTCCTGGTGGGCCGCGTTGCCTCAGCGTCCGCAGCAGCGGGTCCGACCGCGTTTCAGCATCTCCAATTGCGGTTAAGCCCGCTCCTGCGCCAATGTCGGCGCGGCGACTCCTTGATTAGTGCAGATGACGAGGCATCTGGTCAGATTGCGACTCAGGCATTTCTGCATGCACAACCTCGCCCTCGGGCGAGGGATACATCGGCGCTCCGCAGTCGTCGCAGTATTCGAGCGGAAACTGGTGGTCGAGGTTCACGATGTCGGCAATTCCACATTCGCGCAGCAGCGCTTCTATCTGCGACGGACTGTCGGAATTGTCGTCCTCGGCGCCAAGCAGCGGCCACACGACTCCGTGGACGACTTGATCCTCGCCACGGACGGTGAAGCCAATCCGGTATTCCTCGAGATGACGGTCCCAGAAAGGGGCGATCACCGCGCGCAGGTTGGCTGCCGGCGTCTCAAGCGCGGTGCCGAGGAAGGCAACCGAGGCGCGGACCGAGTAAGGCCGGCTGTCCTTGTCCGCAGCGCGGCTGGCGGCGAAATAGGCTTCGGGCAGCACGAGATCAATGGCGCAGCCGGGTAGCAGGGGCGCAAGGCAGGCGCCACCCTGGGTGCGCCATTGGGCAAGGGCGTTGTCGCGGCTGCCGTCGCTCTCCTGCCAGCGGAAGATGGCCTCGCCGCGCGGGACTGCGACGGCCGCAAGCAGATAGCGCGTGTCGGAAAGAAACTGGGTCGTTTCAGGCATTCCTTCGGTGTCGATGCGCAGGTCGTGGTTCTCCATTGCCGCAGTGCCCAGCACGCGCGCGAACTCCGCCGTTCCGCAGTAGCCCTGGGGAAGCTGGTCTGGACTGAACAGGAAGTCGGCCAGCGCGAGCCGGGCGCCTTTTGCAAGAATGTGCGCCTGCAGATGCACGCGCAGATTCGCCAGCACCGCCGGTGGAATCGAGGTGGCGGGGATGCGGTAGCGCGACCATGCGAGGACGGGGGCGGCGATGAGGAGGATGTCGTGGGCGGGAGAGGCGCCGGCAGCCGACTCGGCGCGCGACTCGATGAAGTCCGCGAGCTCGTCGTAGGCGGGTGGAGTGGCGCTGAACAGGTGGTCGAGCGCCGTGTTCAGCGTTTCTTCGTCGTCGTCGGTGAGCAACTGGTCGAGCTTGCTGGTGAGCAGATGATCCCAGTAGCGGTCCTCGACTCGGCTGCCGGAGTCGGCGAGGCCGCAGGCGAGCCAGCTCAGTTGTTCGGCGCTGCGGCCGAGTCCGCCGCGGCGCTTGAGGCGCGTTCTCTTCATGTTCTGCTGGTCCTGTGGGCTCAGTAGCCGGGGCGGTTGAGGCGCACCGACTGCAGGATGGTGGCGGAGATTTCCTCGATCGACTTGGTTGTCGAATCGAGCCACCGGATGTTCTCGCGGCGCATCAGCTTTTGCGCGGCGTCGATTTCGTAGCGACAGTTGTCAAGCGATGCGTAGCGGCTGTTCGGTCGGCGTTCCTGACGGATCTGCGACAGCCGCTCGGGCGCGATGGTGAGTCCGAACAGTTTGGTGCGGTAGATGTGCAGTTCGCCCGGCAGCTTGTTGCGTTCGAAGTCTTCGGGAATCAGCGGGTAGTTTGCCGCCTTGACGCCGAACTGCATGGCGAGATAGAGGCTGGTTGGCGTCTTGCCGGAGCGGGAGACCCCCACCAGCACGACGTCGGCTTCCTCGAGTTCCCCGTTGTTCGACACGCCGTCGTCGTGCGCCATGGCGAAGTTGATCGCCTCGATGCGGCGCTTGTAGTCCGAACTGTCGGCGATGCCGTGGAAGCGCCCCACCGCGTGGGTGGAGCGCTGGCCGAGTTCGGTTTCGAGCGGGCCGATGAAGCGCTCGAACAGGTCGAGGAAGAGCGCATCGGCCTTGCGCAGCGCAGCAACCGTGTCGGGATTCACGAGTGTGCTGAAAACAATCGGACGCACGCCATCTTCGCGCGCGGCCTCGCGGATCTGCGCCGCGCAGTCGATCGCCTTGTCGATGTCATCGACGAACGGTACGCGAACCTGCCGGAACTGCGCGTCCGGAAACTGCGCAAGCAAGCTGTGGCCAAGGGTTTCGGCGGTGATGCCGGTGCCATCGGAGATGAAGAATACGGTACGGTGTTGGGCTTCGCTCATTGTGGCCTGCTTTGGCTCGCCAGCGTCAGTTGGACGCGGTATTGGGGCAAACCCTGCCGTGCGGCAGAGCACAAAACCCCGTTAAACTTACATTTTGCTTTTTCTATAACGTTTCCGGAAGACCAGCCATGTCCCGTTACGTCCTTCCCTTCAACGAACTTCGCATGACCGACGTCGAGAAGGTCGGCGGCAAGAACGCCTCGCTCGGCGAGATGATCAGCCAGCTGCCCTCCAGCGTGCGCGTGCCGGGCGGTTTCGCCACCACGGCAGAAGCATACCGCGAGTTCCTCGCGCACGACGGTCTTGCCGATCGTATCAACGCGGCGCTCGATACGCTCGACGTGGACGACGTGGATGCGCTGGCCCGCACCGGTGCCCAGATTCGCCAGTGGATCGTCGATCTGCCTTTCCCGGCGCAACTCGAGGCCGAGATCAAGGCAGCCTACGAAAAGATCACCGCCGAAGGCGAGGGCAGTTTCGCGGTGCGCTCCTCGGCAACCGCCGAAGACCTGCCGGATGCCTCGTTTGCCGGTCAGCAGGAAACCTTCCTCAACATCCACGGCTACGAGAACATCCTGCACGCGATGAAGGAAGTGTTCGCATCGCTGTACAACGACCGCGCCATCGCCTACCGGGTTCACAAGAACTTCCGCCACGCCGATGTCGCGCTGTCGGCCGGCGTACAGCGCATGGTGCGTTCGGATACCGGTGCCTCGGGCGTGATGTTCTCGATCGACACCGAATCGGGTTTCGATCAGGTGGTCTTCATCACCGCCTCCTATGGTCTCGGCGAGACGGTCGTTCAGGGCGCGGTGAACCCGGACGAGTTTTACGTGCACAAGCCCACGCTGGCACAGGGCAAGCCGGCGGTGATTCGCCGCAACCTCGGCTCCAAGCTGATCAAGATGGTGTTCGCCGAAAAGGCCGTTGCCGGCAAGTCGGTGCGCACCGTGGATGTGCCGGAGGCCGACCGCAACCGCTTCTCGCTGACCGACGAGGATGTGCTCGAACTTGCGCGCTATGCCGTGATCATCGAGAAGCACTACGGTCGGCCGATGGACGTCGAGTGGGGCAAGGACGGCGAGGATGGCAAGCTCTACATCCTGCAGGCGCGCCCCGAGACGGTGAAGAGCCAGGAATCCGGCCTGGTGATGGAGAAGTACCGCCTCAAGCAGTACGGCAAGGCGCTGACCCATGGTCGCGCGATCGGCCAGAAGATCGGCGCCGGCATCGTGCGCGTGGTCAGCGACGCATCGGAAATGAACCGCGTTCAGGCCGGCGACATCCTCGTCACCGACATGACCGACCCGAATTGGGAGCCGGTGATGAAGCGCGCCAGCGCCATCGTCACTAACCGCGGCGGCCGCACGTGCCATGCGGCGATCATCGCGCGTGAGCTGGGCATCCCGGCGATCGTCGGTTGCGGCAACGCCACCGAAGTGCTGGAGGAGGGCGAGTCGGTTACCGTGTCGTGTGCGGAAGGCGACACCGGTTACGTGTATCGCGGCAAGCTCGAGTTCGAAGTCATCACCACCGACATGGGCAACCTGCCCGAGATCCCGGTGAAGATCATGATGAACGTGGGCAACCCCGAACTGGCCTTCGAGTTCGCGCAGATCCCCAATAGCGGCGTCGGCCTGGCGCGTCTCGAATTCATCATCAACAACATGATCGGCATCCACCCGATGGCGATCCTCGAGCTGAGCCAGGTGCCGGCCAGCCTGCGCGAGGAAGTGCTGCGCCGCTCGCGTGGTTACGCCACGCCCAAGCAGTTCTTCATCGAGAAGCTGGTCGAAGGCATCGCGACGATTGCTGCCGCCTTCTACCCGAAACCCGTCATCCTGCGGATGTCCGACTTCAAGTCGAACGAGTACCGCAAGCTGCTTGGCGGCGAGATCTACGAGCCGGAAGAGGAAAACCCGATGCTGGGCTTCCGCGGCGCCTCGCGCTACATCGCGCACTCGTTCCGTGAGTGTTTCGAGATGGAGTGCACCGCGCTGAAGAAGGTTCGTAACGAGCTCGGCCTGACTAACGTGCAGATCATGATCCCCTTCGTGCGCAACGTCGCCGAAGCCAAGGGCGTGGTCGATCTGCTGGCCGAAACCGGCCTGAAGCGCGGCGCGAACGACCTCAAGCTGATCATGATGTGCGAGATCCCGTCGAACGCCATCCTCGCCGAGCAGTTCCTCGAGCACTTCGACGGCTACTCCATTGGCTCGAACGACCTGACCCAGCTCACGCTCGGCCTCGACCGCGATTCCGGCCTGGTGGCGCACGCCTTCGACGAGCGTGATCCGGCCGTGCAGGCGCTGCTGTCGATGATCATCAAGACCTCCAACCGGCTCGGCAAATATGTCGGCATCTGCGGTCAGGGTCCGTCGGATCACCCCGATCTGGCGGAGTGGCTGATGGATGAGGGCATCCAGACCATCTCGCTGAACCCGGACACGGTGATCGACACCTGGCTGAAACTGGCCGAACACGCTGCCAAGCGCTGATCCGGCGGCACGTAGCGGAAGCACGAAGGGAGCGGCTCAGGCCGCTCTTTTTTTTGAGGGCTTGCATCGCTGCCGGACAGTGGCTGATGCGCTCGCGCAGAACGAAAAAAGCCCGGCAGGCGAACCTTGCCGGGCTTCGAATTGCGGCAGGCCGTCGATCAGGCGACGGTGACCGGGATCTTGCCGATCTTCGCCTGCCACTCCTTCGGCCCGGTGTTGTGCACGCTGGTGCCGTTGGCGTCCACTGCCACCGTCACCGGCATGTCCTGCACGGTGAACTCGTAGATGGCCTCCATGCCGAGGTCGGCGAAGCCGACGACCTTCGCTTCCTTGATCGCCTTCGAAACCAGGTAGGCCGAGCCGCCAACCGCCATCAGGTAGGCCGACCTGTTGTCCTTGATCGCCTCGATCGCGACCGGACCGCGCTCGGACTTGCCGATCATGGAGATCAGGCCGGTCTGTTCCAGCATCATGCGGGTGAACTTGTCCATGCGCGTTGCGGTGGTCGGGCCGGCAGGGCCGACGACCTCGTCGCGCACCGGATCGACCGGGCCGACGTAGTAGATGACGCGGTTGGTGAAGTCGACCGGCAGTTTTTCGCCCTTCGCCAGCATGTCGGCGATGCGCTTGTGCGCGGCGTCCCGGCCGGTGAGCATCTTGCCGTTCAGCAGCAGGATCTGGCCGGGCTTCCAGGAGGCGACCTCCTCCTTGGTCAGCGTGTCGAGATTGACGCGCGTGGCGACGTTGGTATCGGCCTTCCAGGTGACCTGCGGCCAGTCTTCCAGCTTCGGTGTTTCGAGCTTTGCCGGACCGGAGCCATCGAGATGGAAATGCACGTGGCGGGTTGCAGCACAGTTCGGGATCATCGCCACCGGCAGCGAAGCGGCGTGCGTCGGATAGTCCATGATCTTGACGTCGAGCACGGTGGTGAGTCCGCCCAGGCCCTGGGCGCCGATTCCCAGCGCATTGACCTTGTCCATCAGCTCGAGGCGCAGTTCCTCGACGCGGGTCAGTGCGGCGCCCGACGCTGCCTTGGCGCGCAGCTCGTGGATATCGACCGGCGCCATCAGCGACTCCTTGGCCAGCAGCATGGCCTTTTCCGGCGTGCCGCCGATGCCGATCCCGAGGATGCCTGGCGGGCACCAGCCGGCGCCCATGGTCGGCAGGGTCTTGATGACCCAGTCGACGATCGAGTCGGACGGGTTGAGCATCACCATCTTCGACTTGTTTTCCGAGCCGCCACCCTTGGCCGCACAGATCACTTCGACGTGATCGCCCGGGACGATCTCGTAATGCACCACGGCCGGCGTGTTGTCCTTGCTGTTCTGGCGCTTGCCCGCGGGGTCGAGCAGCACCGAGGCGCGCAGCTTGTTGTCCGGGTGGTTGTAGGCGCGGCGCACGCCTTCATTGACCATGTCCTGGACGCTCATCGTCGCCTCCCACCGTACGTTCATTCCCACCTTGAGGAAGACGACAGCGATCCCCGTGTCCTGACAGATCGGGCGGTGGCCCTCGGCGCACATGCGCGAATTGGTCAGGATTTGCGCGATGGCATCCTTCGCCGCCGGGCTTTCCTCGCGCTCGTAGGCTTCGCCGAGTGCCTTGATGTAGTCGAGCGGATGGTAGTAGCTGATGTACTGGAAGGCATCCGCCACGGACTGGATGAGGTCTTGTTCGCGAATCAGGGTCATGGGGCTTGGTCTCCGGATGACATGGGGGCAGAATGCCGAAACAGTTCAAAATTGTAGCATCGGGTGGCTCCGGCTGAGGTCCGTCCGGGTGTGTAAGTCCTGTGTAAGATAGGTGTTTTCAAATGGTGGTATCAGGTCCAGCAAGCTCGCGCAGTCACGAAGAAGAGCGCTGGATTTCCAAAGGCTGGGTTCAACCAGCCGACCTGCAAGGGTCAGCTTCAACCATTCGATCAGTTGAGGAGAGGTGAGTATGTCCAACGAGCAAGTCCGCATTTACAACCCGGCCGATGACGTGGTCAAGAACGCCGCGGTGTCCGGCATGGATGGCTATCGCGCGCTGTGCAAGGAAGCCGAGGATGACTACGAGGGCTTCTGGGCCCGTCGAGCCAAGGAATTGCTGGACTGGAAGGTGCCTTTCACCCAGGTGCTCGATCAGAGCAACGCGCCCTTCTTCAAGTGGTTCGCGGACGGCAAGCTGAACGTCTCCTATAACTGCCTTGATCGCAATGTAAACAACGGCTTGGGCGACAAGGTCGCGCTGATTTTTGAAGGCGACAACGGTGACGTCACCCGTGTCACCTACAAGGACCTGCTGGCACGCGTCTGCAAGTTCGCCAACGCGCTGCGCGGCATGGGCGTCAAGAAGGGCGACCGTGTCGTCATCTACCTGCCGATGTCGATCGAAGGCGTGGTCGCCATGCAGGCCTGCGCCCGTATCGGCGCGACGCACTCCATCGTCTTCGGCGGTTTCTCCGCCCACGCGCTGCGCGACCGCATCGAGGACGCCGGCGCCGTCGCGCTGATCACCTCCGACGGCCAGCACCGCGGCGGCAAGGCTCTGCCGCTCAAGCCGATCGCCGACGAGGCGCTGTCGTTGGGCGGTTGCGACACGGTGAAGAACGTCATCGTCGTCAAGCGCACGGAGGGCGAATGCAACATCGTCGCCGGTCGCGACACTTGGTTCCATGATGCCTGCGCCAGCCAGTCCGACGTCTGCGAGCCGGAATGGGTCGAAGCCGAGCATCCGCTGTTCATCCTCTACACCTCGGGTTCCACCGGGAAGCCGAAGGGCGTGCAGCACTCGTCGGGCGGTTACCTGCTGCAGGCCGTGCTGTCGATGCAATACACCTTCGACATCAAGCCCAACGACATCTTCTGGTGCACTGCGGATATCGGCTGGGTGACCGGCCACACCTACATCACCTACGGTCCGCTCGCCTGCGGCGCGACCGAAATCGTGTTCGAAGGTGTGCCGACTTATCCGGATGCAGGTCGCTTCTGGAAGATGATTCAGGACCACAAGGTCAGCATCTTCTACACCGCACCGACGGCGATCCGCTCGCTGATCAAGGCCGCCGACAACAACCCGGCCGTGCATCCGACCAAGTACGACCTGTCCAGCCTGCGCCTGCTCGGCTCGGTGGGTGAGCCGATCAACCCGGCGGCGTGGGAGTGGTATTACCAGAACGTCGGCAGCAGCCGCTGCCCCATCGTCGATACCTTCTGGCAGACCGAAACCGGCGCGCACATGATCACGCCGATGCCGGGCGCTACGCCGCTCGTCCCGGGTTCGTGCACGCTGCCCTTCCCGGGCATCCAGGCCGCGGTGGTCGATGAGACCGGTACCGAAGTGCCCTGGGGCCAGGGCGGCATCCTGGTGGTCAAGAAGCCCTGGCCGTCCATGATCCGCACCATCTGGGGCGATCCGGACCGTTTCGTGAAGTCCTACTATCCGGCCGACTTCCAGGGCAAGCTCTACCTGGCCGGCGACGGCGCGATCCGCGACAAGGATACCGGCTACTTCACCATCACCGGCCGCATTGACGACGTGCTGAACGTCTCCGGTCATCGCATGGGCACGATGGAAATCGAGTCGGCACTGGTGGCACACGAGAAGGTGGCCGAGGCAGCGGTGGTCGGCCGTCCGGACGACCTGACCGGCGAGGCGATCGTGGCGTTCGTGGTGCTGAAGGGCGCCCGTCCGACTGGTGACGCAGCTGCGGCGATGGTCAAGGAACTGCAGAACTGGGTGGGTCAGGAGATCGGGCCGATCGCCAAGCCGAAGGACATTCGCTTTGGCGAGAACCTGCCCAAGACCCGTTCCGGCAAGATCATGCGCCGTCTGTTGCGCCAGTTGGCCAAGGGCGAGGACATCCTGCAGGACACCTCGACGCTGGAAAACCCGGCGATCCTCGAGCAGCTCAAAGGCTGATCGTGACCGGTGGCCTGCCCGGCGGGCCGGTCACCTTTCCGTTTTGCGGCAGGAGAAAGTCCGGCCCATGAGCCGGACCATGGAGGGGATGGGGTGCGCGCAAGCGGCACCCACTGTATCCGGAGCGCCCGACCCGCCCACAAGAGCGGGCGGGTGCCGCCGATACGATCGAAGAACGGCGGTCATCATGAGAGGGACATGATGCGCAAGGGGCTTGCTGCGCAGCGTCTGGTCGCGGTGTTCATTGCCGGCATGCTGCTGCTGAATTATCCGCTGCTGTCCCTGTTCGATCGGCCCGAGCGGGTGTTCGGTATTCCGCTTCTCCACCTCTACCTGTTCGTCGTCTGGGGCGGGCTCGTGCTCGTCGTTGCCTGGATCGTCGAGCGCGGCCCGCGCTGACCGGAGGGGACATGCTGCCCGGCTGGCTGATCGTCGGCGTCTCCTTCGCCTATCTGCTCACGCTATTCGCGGTGGCCTATTTCGGCGACCGGCGGGCGGATCAGGGGCGGTCGATCATCTCCAACCCTTGGACCTACGCACTTTCCCTCGCGGTCTATTGCACCGCGTGGACCTACTTCGGCAGCGTGGGGCGCGCGGCATCCGGCGGGATAGGATTCCTGCCGGTGTACCTTGGCCCGACGCTCGGGCTGACGCTGGCGTGGCTGGTGGTGCTGAAGATGATCCGCATCGCGCGCAGCTACCGGATCACCTCGATTGCCGACTTCATCGCCTCGCGCTACGGCAAAAGCCACATGCTGGGAGGTCTGGTGACGGTGATCGCCGTCGTCGGCACCGTGCCCTACATTGCCTTGCAGTTGAAGGCCATCGCCAGCGGCTACACGCTGCTGGCTGGCGACGCCGACCTGGTTGCGGCGGCGATGGACGCGCCCGACTGGTGGCGGGACAGCACGCTCTACATCGCGCTGACGCTGGCCGCGTTTACCGTGCTGTTCGGCACGCGCCATCTGGATACCACCGAGCGTCACGAAGGCATGGTGGCGGCCATCGCCTTCGAGTCAGTGGTGAAACTGCTGGCCTTCCTCGCCGTCGGCATCTATGTCACCTACGTCATCTACGACGGATTCGGCGACCTCTACGCGCGCGCGTCGGCACAGCCGGACCTGGCGTCGCTTCTGGGGTTCGACGGCGCACGCCGCATCGGCTACGGCGGCTGGTTTGCGCACGTGCTGCTGGCGATGCTGTCGGTCATCTTCCTTCCGCGCCAGTTCCAGATCGCGGTGGTCGAGAACGTCAACGAGTCGCACCTGCGGCGTGCGACCTGGGCATTTCCAGCGTATCTGCTGGCGATCAATGTGTTTGTGATTCCGATCGCCCTGGGAGGGCTGCTGCACTTCGGCCGCGGCACCGTCGATCCGGACACCTTCGTGCTGACGCTGCCGCTCGCTCACGGCCATTCGGCGCTCGCCCTGTTCGCCTTCGTCGGCGGGCTTTCAGCGGCGACCGGGATGGTGATCGTCGAGACCATCGCCCTGTCGACCATGGTGTGCAACGATCTGGTGATGCCGATGCTGCTGCGCAGCCGGCGTCTGGCACTGGGCGAGCGACACGACCTGACCGGTCTGCTTCTCGGCATCCGCCGCGGCGCGATCGTCGGCGTGCTGCTGCTCGGCTATCTCTACTTCCGCCTTGCAGGCGAAGCCTATGCGCTGGTCAGCATCGGCCTGATCAGTTTTGCCGCGGTTGCCCAGTTCGCGCCCGCGATGCTGGGCGGCATGTACTGGCGCGGCGGCACGCGCGAGGGCGCGCTGGCGGGCTTGCTGGCCGGCTTCGCCGTATGGATCTACACGCTGCTGCTGCCATCCTTCGCAAAGTCGGGGTGGCTCGACCCGAGCTTCCTTGAACACGGGGTGATGGGGCTGTGGTGGTCGAAGCCCGAACAGCTCTTCGGTCTCGGCGAGCTCGACAACATCAGCCATGCCTTGTTCTGGAGCCTGCTCGCCAACATCGGCTGCTATGTGGGGGTGTCGCTGCGGCGCACGCCGTCCGGCGCGGAGGCGAGCCAGGGGATGTTGTTCGTGGACGTGTTCCGCCGCGGCGACGGCCTGCCCACCAGCTTCTGGCGCGGTAGTGCTGAAGTGCGCGACCTGATTCCGCTGGTGGCGCGATTTCTTGGCCAGCGCCGCACCGAGGAGGCTTTTGGCGCCTACGCGCGGTCCCATGGGCTGGCGGGTGTCGAGCAGCTCAAGGCGGATGCCGAACTGGTGCATTTCGCCGAGTCGCTGCTGGCCGGCGCCATAGGCAGCGCGTCGGCGCGCGTGATGGTGTCGACCGTCGTGCAGGAAGAGGCGCTGGGGCTGGGCGAGGTCATGGACATCCTCGACGAAGCCTCGCAGGTGCGTGCCTATTCGCGCAAGCTCGAGGAGAAGTCGAAGGCGCTGGAGGACGCCACGGCGGAATTGCGTGCAGTCAACGAACGGCTGACCGAGCTCGATCGGCTCAAGGACGACTTCATGTCCTCGGTTACCCATGAGCTGCGCACACCGCTGACGTCCATCCGCGCCTTCTCCGAGATGTTGCTGGATGACCCGGGCATCGATCAGGCCGATCGCCAGCGCTTCCTCGGCATCATCGTGTCGGAGACGGAGCGGCTGACCCGCCTCGTGAACCAGGTCCTAGACATGGCGAAGATCGAGTCCGGTCATGCCGAATGGCATACCGGTGACATCGACATGCGCGAGCTGGTGCAGCATGCAGCGGATGCGACAGCGCAGATCTTCCGCGACAAGGGTGCGACGGTCGAGCTGAGCTTGCCCGAGGCGGTGCCGATCGTGCAGGGCGACCACGATCGCCTGCTGCAGGTGATGCTGAACCTGCTGTCGAACGCGGCGAAGTTCGTGCCAAGCGCAGAGGGCAGGGTGCGCGTGGAGCTCGGACACGATTCAGGAGGCATCCGGGTGGATGTGCGGGACAACGGGCCGGGGATTCCCGCCGGGATGCAGGAAGTCATCTTCCAGAAGTTTCGCCAGGGGGGCGACGAGCGTTCCCGTCCGCAGGGCACGGGATTGGGGCTGCCGATCAGCCGCCAGATCGTCGAGCACCACGGTGGGCGATTGTGGCTGGAGTCGACTCCCGGCGCCGGGGCCACATTCTCCTTCACGCTGCCGCTGCCTGCGGCCGGCACCGCGGTTGAACTAGAATAGCGTCGGAGGGAGGAATAGATGAAAAGAAAGATCCTGATCGCGGACGATGAGCAAAACATCGTCATATCGCTCGAGTTCCTGATGAAGCGCGAGGGGTACGAGGTCGCGATCGCAAGCGATGGCGAGGAGGCGGTGCAGCGCATGCGCGCCGACCCGCCGGATCTGGTGCTGCTCGACGTGATGATGCCGAAGAAGAGCGGCTTCGACGTCTGCCAGGAGGTGCGTGCCGACCCCGCGCTGGCGGGGGTGCGCATCCTGATGCTGACCGCCAAGGGGCGTGACACCGAAGTGGCCAAGGGGCTTGCGCTCGGGGCCGATGCCTACATGACCAAACCCTTTTCGACGAAGGAGCTGGTGGAGAAGGTTCGCGGCCTGCTGGAGGCCTGACGATGTCGGCGCGCGCGCGTTTCGTGCTGGCGGTCGTCGTGCTCGGATTGCTGATGACGGGCCCCTTTCTCCTCACCGCGCTGCTGGTCTGGGTCGAGACACCGGAAGCTGCGCGGGGTCAGCTCGCTGCCCTGATCGCGCCTCACTTCGCGCTCGGCAGCCTGCTGACGCTGGTGGCTTTTGGGGCGGGGGTCGGTGTGGTTCGCGGACTGTTCCGGCAATACGTTCAGGGCTTGCTGCGCATGTCCGAGAACCTGCGGCTGATGCTGGGCGCGAACCGCGGCTTCCGGGTGGAGCCGGAGGGGCCGCCCGAGGTGCGGGCGCTGGCGAGCACCGTGAATGAGCTGGCCGAGCAACGCGATGCCTTGCTGACCGACGTCGAGGCGCAGATTTCCCGTGCCAAGGCCTCCGTAGAGGCGGAGAAGAATCGCCTTGCGGCGCTGATGTCCGAGCTGACGCAGAGCGTCGTGGTGTGCAACCTCGACGGCCGGGTGCTGCTATACAACAGCCGTGCGCGGCAGCAATTCCGCGCGCTTTCAGATGCGCCTGCGGTCGGTGGCAGTGAGCTGATCGGCCTCGGGCGTTCGATCTACGCGGTGTTCGAGCGCAGCCTGATCGCGCATGCCCTTGAAAACATACAGCAGCGTCTGCGGCGCGGCGCGGCACAGGCACAAGCCAATTTCGTGACCGCGACCCGCGCCGGGCAACTCCTCAGGGTGCAGATGGCACCGGTTCTTGCGACGGCGACGGAAGAGGCGGCTGCGGTTGAACCCGCGAGTTCGGACGAAACCACGGCGGCAGCCTGCGCGCCCGCCGACCGCACGGTGACCGGCTTCATCCTGATGCTCGACAACATCACGCGCAATTTCGAATCCGAGTCCCGCCGCGATCAGATGCTGCATGATCTGACCGAGGGCAATCGTGCCGCCTTGGCCAATGTGCGTGCCGCGGCCGAAATGCTCGAGTACCCCGATCTGCAGGACGAACTGCGCGAACGCTTCAGCGGTGTGATTCGCGACGAGGTGCAGGCAATGAGCATGCGGCTCAACGAGTCGGCGACCGAGTTTGCCGATTCGCTGAAGTCGCGCTGGCCGCTCGAGGACATGCTGGGTGTCGAACTGATCGCCGCGGTGCAGCGCCGCATCGAGAGCCGGCTGCAATTGCCCACCAAGCTGGAGGAAGTCGACGAGTCCCTGTGGGTGAAGGTCGACAGCTTCTCGCTGATGCAGGCGCTCACCTATCTCGCCAGCCGGTTGTCGGACGAGTTCGAGGTGCGCGAGGTGCGATTCCGGCTCAGTGGGGCGGGGCGGCGCGCGCATCTGGACCTGATCTGGTCGGGGCAGGCGATGAGCACCGAGACCGTGATGAGCTGGGAACTCGAGCCGATGCGCCTGGAGGGCGAGAGCACGCCGCTCACCGTGCGCGACGTGGTCGAGCGGCACGACGGTGAGATGTGGCTGGAGCGCGAGAAGGTGCGGCATCGCGCCTTCTTCCGCATTCTCCTGCCGGCGGCGACGCCGCAGACCGAGATCGAGGCGGATGTCCACCTTCGCGGCGAGGGGCGCCCTGAGTACTACGATTTCGATCTGTTCAAGTGGTCCGAGAAGTCGCATGCGCTCGATGAGCGCAAGCTCTCCGAGCTCGTCTATACCGTGTTCGATACCGAGACCACCGGGCTCAATCCGTCCCAGGGTGACGAGATCATCCAGATCGGGGCGACCCGCATCCTGAACGGCAAACTGCTGCGCAGCGAATCGTTCGAGCAGCTTGTCGATCCCGGCCGGCCGCTCGCGCCCGAGTCGTCCGCGATCCACGGCATCAGCGAAGACATGCTGCGGGGTCAGCCCGACATCGACACGGTGCTGCCGGCTTTCCATGCGTTTGCCGCCGACACCGTTCTGGTTGCGCACAATGCCGCCTTCGACATGCGCTTCCTGCAATTGAAGGAAGACCGCACCGGGTTGCGTTTCGACCAGCCGGTACTCGATACCCTGCTGCTGTCGGCCGTCATTCATCCCAACCAGGAGTCGCACCGGCTCGAGGCGATCGCCGAGCGCCTGGGGCTGACCATCATCGGGCGTCACACCGCCCTGGGCGACGCACTGGTCACAGCCGAGGTCTTCCTCAAGCTGATTCCGCTGCTCGCGGAGAAAGGCGTGCATACGCTGCGCGAGGCGCGCGAGGCGGCGGAGAAGACCTACTACGCGCGGGTGAAGTACTGATGCGGCGCGGTTCGAGCCCGCGGCCGGAGCGCGGCGCGTGAGACGTCAGTCGGCATTCTCGAGGCGGCTGCGTCGCTACTACACCTGGTATACCGGCGTCTTCGTCCTCTTCGTCGGCCTGCTTGCGCTTGCGGAGCAACTCGGCTTGTCGGAGCGGGTGATCAGCCACGTCTTCCTGTTCGTCACGATCGCGATCTATGCCGGCATCGGCGTCATGAGCCGGACCTCGGACGTGTCCGAGTATTACGTCGCCGGGCGACGCGTCCCGGCGGTGTTCAATGGCATGGCGACGGCCGCCGACTGGATGAGTGCCGCGTCCTTCATCGGTCTGGCTGGCACGCTGTATTTCTCCGGCTTCGAAGGGCTGGCCTTCGTGACCGGGTGGACCGGGGGATTCGTCCTCGTGGCCCTGCTGCTGGCGCCGTATCTGCGCAAGTTCGGCCAATACACGATTCCCGACTTCCTCGGCGCGCGCTACCAGGGCAACGTCGCCCGCCTGGTCGGCCTGGCCGCCACCGTGCTGGCGAGTTTCGTCTATCTGATAGCGCAGATCTACGGGGTCGGCCTGGTCACCAGCCGCTTCGTCGGGATGGAATTCGAGATCGGCCTCTTTGTCGGTCTGGCCGGCATCCTCGTGTGCTCGTTTCTGGGTGGCATGCGCGCGGTGACGTGGACGCAGGTCGCCCAGTACGTGATCCTGATCTTCGCCTATCTGGTCCCGGTGGTGATCCTGTCCTACAAGCTGACCGGCATCCCGATTCCGCAGGCGGTCTATGGCGGTGTGCTGCAGCAGATCAGCGTGCGCGAGACCGAGCTCTTCGAGGCGCCGAGCGAAATCGAGGTGCGCAATCTCTACCGCCAGCGCGCGGCGGAGTACGAGCGCAAGATCGCTGAACTTCCGCTGTCGCTCGAGGTTGAGCAAAGGCAACTGGTCGACCGGCTCAACCAGTCGCGCCTGAACAACGCGCCGGCCCGCGAGATCGCGCTGACCGAGCGCGCCTTGCGCGATCTTCCCCGGTCGCCCGCCGATGCGAGGCAGCGCTGGGAGCGCGTGCGTGCGGAGTCGCTGGAGCGCTCGCGTCCGCCACCGCGGCATGCCGAGGCACATCCGGGCCGCAACGAGGCGGAGTCGAACGTGGTCCGCAACAACTTCCTCGCCCTGATGTTCGTCCTGATGGTCGGCACCGCGGCGCTGCCACATATACTCATGCGCTACTACACGACACCGGGCGTGGTCGATGCGCGGCGTTCGGTCATGTGGTCGCTGTTCTTCATCTTCCTGCTCTACGTCACTGCACCGGCTTACGCCGTGTTCGCGAAGTGGGAGGTCTATTACAACGTCGTCGGTGCCACGCTGAACATTCTTCCCGACTGGGTCGCATCATGGGGCAAGGTCGGCCTGGTGCGCATCGAGGACATGAATGGTGACGGCGTGCTGCAGTTGGCCGAGCTCAGCCTCAACACCGACGTGATTGTCCTCGCCACGCCCGAGATCGCCGGCCTGCCCTACGTGGTGTCGGGCCTGGTGGCGGCCGGGGGGCTGGCCGCGGCGCTGTCGACGGCCGACGGCCTGCTGCTGACGATCTCGAACGCGCTGTCGCACGATCTGTATTACAAGGTCATCAACCCCGAGGCGACGACGCATCGCCGCCTGGTGATCTCCAAGTCGCAACTGCTGATCGTGGCGGCGGTCGCGGCGTGGGTCGCGTCGCTGCGGCCGGACAACATCCTGTTCCTCGTCGGGCTGGCGTTTTCGATCGGTGCATCCGCGTTCTTCCCCGCGCTCGTGCTCGGCATCTTCTGGAAGCGGGCCAACCGTCCTGGCGCGGTGGCCGGGATGCTGGCCGGGCTCGGCATCACCCTCTACTACATGGCGCGTACCCACCCGTTCTTCGGTGGTTCGATCGGCAACGCCTGGTTCGAGATCAACCCGATCTCCGCGGGGGTGTTCGGCGTTCCGCTGGGTTTCGTCGTCATCGTGCTGGTCAGCCTGCTGACACCGCCGCCGCCGCAGGAGATACAGGATCTGGTCGACTACGTGCGCTATCCCCATCTGCGTGAGCCGGAAGGGATCGCGATCGAGGCGCATGCGACGAGGGCGACGACGGCGGCGCGGCAGACGCCCTGAATCGCGCGCCTGCGACCCTTGAAGCGCGGCCAAATCGCCCCACATAGAGGTCAGTTCGATTTCCAGCCAGGGTGCCCGAGATGCGCTTCGACAAGCTTACGACCAAGTTCCAGCAGGCCCTATCGGATGCGCAGAGCATCGCAGTGGGCAACGACCAGCAGTTCATCGAGCCGCAGCACCTGCTGCTCGCCTTGCTCAACCAGGATGACGGCGGAAGCGTTTCGCTGCTGCAGCGCGCCGGCGTCAACGTGCCGCCGCTCAAGAGCAGCCTGACGAAGGCGCTCGAGCGTCTGCCCAGGGTGGAAGGGCATGGCGGCGAAGTGGGCGTCGGTCGCGACCTCACCAACCTGCTCAACATGACCGATCGCGAGGCGCAAAAGCGCGGCGACCAGTTCATCGCCAGCGAGATGTTCCTGCTGGCGCTGTGTGAGGACAAGGGCGAGACGGGCCGGCTGCTGAAGGAGCACGGTCTCGTGCGCAAGGCGCTGGAGGCGGCGATCGAGGCGGTGCGGGGCGGCGCCAGCGTGGGCAGCCAGGACGCCGAAGGCCAGCGCGAGGCGCTCGCCAAGTACTGTCTCGATCTGACCGAGCGCGCCCGCGCCGGCAAGCTCGACCCGGTGATCGGCCGCGACGACGAGATCCGCCGTGCGATCCAGATCCTCCAGCGCCGCACCAAGAACAACCCGGTGCTGATCGGCGAGCCGGGCGTGGGCAAGACGGCAATCGTCGAGGGCCTGGCGCAGCGCATCGTCAATGATGAAGTGCCGGAAACGCTGAAGGGCAAGCGCGTGCTTTCGCTCGATATGGCGGCGCTGCTGGCCGGCGCCAAGTATCGCGGCGAGTTCGAGGAGCGTCTGAAGGCGGTGCTGAAGGAGATCGCCCAGGAAGAGGGCCGCATCATCGTCTTCATCGACGAGATCCACACCATGGTGGGCGCCGGCAAGGCGGAGGGCGCGATCGACGCCGGCAACATGCTCAAGCCCGCGCTGGCGCGCGGCGAACTGCACTGCATTGGCGCCACCACGCTGGACGAATACCGCAAGTACATCGAGAAGGACGCCGCGCTCGAGCGCCGCTTCCAGAAAGTGCTGGTCGAGGAGCCGACGGTGGAGGCGACCATCGCCATCCTGCGCGGCCTGCAGGAGAAGTACGAGATCCATCACAGCGTGGAAATCACCGATCCGGCCATCGTCGCCGCCGCCGAGCTGAGCCATCGCTACATCACCGACCGCTTCCTGCCGGACAAGGCGATCGACCTCATCGACGAGGCGGCAGCGCGCATCAAGATGGAGATCGACTCCAAGCCCGAGGTCATGGACAAGCTCGACCGCCGCATGATCCAGCTCAAGATCGAGCGCGAGGCGGTCAAGAAGGAGAAGGACGAGGCCTCGCAAAAGCGCCTGCAGCTGATCGAGGACGAACTCGAGAAGCTCCAGCGCGAGTACAACGACCTCGAGGAAGTCTGGAAGGCGGAGAAAGCCAAGGCGCAGGGCTCTGCCCACATCAAGGAAGAGATCGACCAGATGCGGGCGCAGATGGCCGAGTTCCAGCGCAAGGGCCAGCTCGACAAGGTGGCCGAGCTGCAATACGGCAAGCTGCCGCAGCTCGAGGGCCAGCTGAAGATGGCGGAGCAGGCCGGTGAGAACGCTGCGCCCAACAAACTGCTGCGCACGCAAGTGGGTGCAGAGGAGATCGCCGAGGTCGTGTCGCGCGCCACCGGCATTCCGGTGAGCAAGATGATGCAGGGCGAGCGCGACAAGCTCCTTAAGATGGAAGATCGCCTGCATCAGCGCGTGATCGGCCAGGACGAGGCGGTGCGCCTGGTATCGGACGCGATCCGGCGTTCGCGTGCCGGCCTGTCGGACGAGAACCGTCCGTATGGTTCCTTCCTCTTCCTTGGGCCCACCGGCGTGGGCAAGACCGAGCTTTGCAAGACGCTGGCCGAGTTCCTGTTCGACTCCGAAGAGCACCTGATCCGCATCGACATGAGCGAGTTCATGGAGAAGCACTCGGTCGCGCGGCTCATTGGCGCTCCCCCGGGCTACGTCGGCTACGAGGAAGGCGGCTACCTGACCGAGCAGGTGCGGCGCAAGCCCTACAGCGTGATCCTCTTCGACGAGGTCGAGAAGGCGCATCCGGACGTGTTCAACGTGCTGCTGCAGGTGCTCGACGACGGTCGCATGACCGACGGCCAGGGGCGTACGGTGGACTTCAAGAACACCGTGATCGTCATGACGTCCAACCTTGGCAGCCAGATGATCCAGCAGATGGCGGGAAGCGATTACGGCGTGATCAAGCTGGGCGTGATGGCCGAGGTGAAGACCTTTTTCCGTCCCGAATTCATCAACCGCATCGACGAAGTCGTTGTGTTCCACGCGCTCGACGAGAAGCACATCGCCGGCATCGCGAAGATCCAGCTCCAGTACCTCGAGAAGCGCCTCGCGCGGCTGGAGATGGGCCTGGAGGTGAGCGACGCGGCGCTGGCCGAGATCGCCACCGCCGGATTCGACCCGGTATTCGGTGCGCGGCCCTTGAAGCGCGCGATCCAGGAGCGCATCGAGAACCCGCTGGCAAAGGCCATCCTCGAAGGTCAGTTCGGGGCGAAAGACCGTATCCGGGTCGATGCCGAGAGCGGGCGCATCAGCTTTTCGCGCGAAGGTTGAGACGCAGCATCAGCCGGCGACAGGGAGGGCTGCAGGAGCGGAGGGCCCGGCAGCGGGCGTTCCGCTCACGCAACCTCAACGGTGAAGTCGGCAAGCCAGGCTTGGAGCGCATCGGCCGTGAGTGGGCGTGAGAACAGGTAGCCCTGCATCGCGTGACAGCCGCGATCGGTCAGATAAGCCTGCTGGTCGTGCGTCTCCACGCCCTCGGCCACGACCTGCATGTCAAGATCGCGGGCGAGGGCGAGCGCGGCCGAGGTGACCGCGGCATCCTCCGCGCTACCAGGCAGGTCGGCGACGAAGGACCGGTCGATCTTGAGCCGTGCGATCGGCAGCCGCTTCAGGTAGGCGAGACTGGAATAGCCGGTGCCGAAGTCGTCCAGGGCCAGCGTCAGCCCGAGATCGACCAGGCTCTGAAGCCGGGCGGAGAGGTCCTCGCCAGGCTGCATCAGTGCGCTTTCGGTGATCTCGAGTTCGATATTGGCGGGGTCCGCGCCGGTTTCCCGCAGGATGTTCGCCACGGTGGCGACGAAATCCGCCTTGCGGAACTGCAACGCGGAGATGTTGACCGCGACGATGAGCGGTGCCAGCCCCGCTTCGCGCCAGCGCACCTGCTGGGCGCATGCCTCGCGCAGCACCCATTCGCCCAGGGGAATGATGAGGCCGGTCGATTCGGCCAGCGGGATGAACTGGTCCGGCCGGATCAGTCCGCGCTCGGGGTGGATCCAGCGCACAAGCGCCTCGCAGCCATACGGCAGGCAGCTTCCCGCCTCGATCTGCGGCTGGTAGTGGAGGATCATTTCCTTGCGCTCGATCGCGCGGCGCATGTCGTTCTCCATCACGAGGCGCTCGGTCGCCTGTGCGGTCATGGCCGGCACGAAGAACTGGAAGTTGTTCCGGCCGGATTCCTTGGCAACGTACATCGCGGTATCGGCGTGCTTGAGCAAGGTGTCGACTTCCTCACCATCCTGCGGATAGAGGGCAATGCCGATGCTGACCGAGAGGTGCAGGTCATGGCTGTCGATATGAACCGGCTCCGACAGCACTCGCAGGATCTTGCCCGCGACCACGGCGGCGTCTTCCGGATGGGTCAGGCGAGGCAGCAGAGCGGCGAATTCGTCGCCGCCGATGCGGGCGAGGAGATCCTCGGTACGCATGCAACGGGAAAGGCGCTGCGCGATCGCTGCAAGCAGGCGGTCTCCGGCCGGGTGGCCGAGCGAGTCGTTGACCGTCTTGAAGTTGTCCAGGTCGAGGAACAGCACGGCGAGGATGTCGCCGTGCCGTTGCGCCTGCTGAAGCGCGCGGCGTGCCTGCTCCTGCCAGGCGCTCCGGTTCGGTAGCCCGGTAAGCGTGTCGTAGTGCGCCAGATACTGGATCTGCGCCTCGGCTTCGCGAGCAGCGGTCACGTCCTGCGCAGTGCCCCGGATCGAGACCAGCTGTCCATCCTGCCATTGGCTCTCCATGCGGAAATGGAGGATCCGGCGTGGAAGCGCGTCAAGCTCGCAGTCGAGCACGAGTCTGCCAGGGGCTTCGGCCAGCGTCTCAAGTGTTTGGGCGAGGGCCGACCGGCTGCTCGGGGCGACGGCCAGGGTCAGGTCCGCGAGACTGCCCAACTGCGCGTCGTCACGATCCAGCAGGCGCTGAAGTTCGGTCGTCGCGCGAAAGCCGTTGCGCCCCTCGACGGTTTCCCAACTGCCGAGGCGGGCCAGCCGCTGCGCCTCCGCGAGCGCCTCCTGCTGCTCGTGCAGGCGTCGGCTCGCCGCTTCGAGCTCGGTTGTGCGCTGGTCAACCAAAGCCACGATGCGTCGCTTGCTGCCGGTCGTGATCAGCAGCAGAGCGCCGAGCATGCCGGTTGCAAGCAGGCTGGCGGCAATCGTCATCCACGCGGCCCAGCTTCGTAGCGACTCGAGATACGCTCGTCCGGCGCGGCTGCGAAGCTCCCAATCGCGCCCGGCGAAGCTGATCGCGGTCCGGTGGATCAGGCCACGCGCAAGCCACTCCTGCGCCTCGCATCCGGCAGTGCCCGCAAGGCGGACGATGTGGTCAGCCGCGTCGCGGTCGGCCAGGCAGACTTCGAGTCCCTCGGGCGTCTCGTGCGCGAGTGCGGCGGTGAGCAAGTCGTCCATGCGCAGCGTGGCGGAAATGATCCCGCGCAGATTCGATTCCGCGTCGCGCACACCCAGATAGATGACTACGCCCTGCTGGCCCGAGCTTTCCTGGACGAGGCGCAGTGCATCGGTTGCGGCGGGGCGTTCGCTCGCCCGCGCGCGCTGCAGTGCGCTTGCGGCTGCGGGCAGAGACAGCGGGTTGAGCCCGAGCGCGCTTGCGTTACCGGCGAAGGGCTCGATATAGACGATCGGGAGGTACTCTATGGCCTCAGCGGCCGGGAAGGTCCGCCCGTTTCGGTCCCGATCGAGGATCCTGAAATCCTCTGCGCCGCCCGAGCGAACTTGTGTCTCGAAGTCCGCGCGCCGGGCGTGCTGCACCAGGGGGCTCCAGCCGAAGCTCTGTGTGCCCGGGTAGCGCTCGATCCAGGGGGCGACAAAGCTGCGGAACTGTTCCCGGCTGACCGCCGGGGTGACGGCAAGGAAGCGCTCCAGCGCACGCATCATGTCGAGCTGGATCTCCAGCCGTTTGCTCAATGCGCTCCCCATGTGGTCGGCGTCGCGCGCGAACTGAGCCTTCTCGCGCATGTCGTCCCATTGCAGCACCTGCCGAAAAGTGACACCGATCAGCAGCAGGGCAACGAGCAGGGGAAGGGCAACGCCCAGTCGCCGTGAGCGCCATTCAGCCGCGGGCTGGCCGAAGAAGACGAACATCAGGGGCGCGGCAATCAGCACGCCCAGGGTGTCTCCCGCCCACCAGGTACACCAGTTCAGGGCGAACTCCGCCTCGGACACAATGCCGGCCCAGACGAGCGCGGGCACGGCGATCGTCGGGTTGATCAGGGAGCTGACCGGCGCCGCGACCGCCAGGAAGCGCAAAACGGCCCGTGGTGTGTCGAGCGTGTTATGGGCGCCGATCAGGCGACGGGTCAGCATCGCGCCGGCAATGGCCTGCAGGGTGGCGCCCAGAGGCACGAGCATGGGACCCAGCGGATTCCAGCCGGGAACGCCGATCAGCGGCCACGCTGCCGACAGCTGTACCAGCGTTGCGCCGACGTAAACCGCGGGCCATACGCGCAGCCCGAAGATCACCAGTGCCGAAAGCGCGATCCCGGCAGGCGGGAATGCCGGGGCCGTGTATCCGGGTGGAACGGCAAGCTGCAGTGCCGCCAGCCCGGTCAACCAGTAAGCAAAACCAATGAAAATGATTCTTGAAGTCGTTGCGCGCATGCGCGGAGTATAGCGTTTAGACAAAGGGCATATCGTGACGTGCCTCATGCAGGCAGGCAGATTCATGCTGCGATGCGCTACACTTCCGCCCTTTGGCGTCGCAGCGCATGCTGCTTCGCCCACCCCTTTTCTGGCTCAAACGGAAATCGAGATGTTCGAGGCTGTTCGTAACAACAAGCGCGTTGCTCAAATCATTCTGGCGTTGCTCGTCGTGCCCTTCGCCTTCTTCGGGCTGGATGCCTACTTTACGGATGCGCCGGGTGGGGCCGAGGTCGCGATCGTCAACGGGCAGGCGGTCAGCGCCGCGGAATTTGATCGAGCGCTGCGCGACCAGCAGGACCGCCTGAGGAATGCAGCCGGCGGGCAGGTCGATCGGGCGATGCTCGAATCCGAGGAATTGCGCCGCGCGGTGCTCGACAATCTCGTCAATCAGCGCCTGCTGGCGCTTTACGGTGCCGAGAACCGACTTGCCGTCACGCCGGCCGAGCTGCAGAAGACGATTGCCGGGCTGGAGGGCTTCCAGCAGGACGGCCGATTTTCGCTCGAGCGCTACGAGGCGCTGCTGCGCGCGCAAGGCATGACGCCGGCGATGTTCGAAGCTCGTGTTGCACAGGATGTGCGCATCCAGCAACTCGCCACCGCGGTGGGAGAGGCTGGTGTCGTTCCCGCCGTTTCGGCGCGACGTTTCCTGGCGGCGCAGCTCGAAGAGCGAAAGATCCGCGAGATGCGCTTTCCTGCGGCCCGCCACATGGCCGAGATCAAGCCGACCGACGACGACATCACCCGCTTCTATGAGGCCAACGCGCCGCTGTTCGAGCGCCCCGCCCGCGTGAAGCTCGAGTATGTCGTCCTCGATCAGGCTGCGGTCGAAGGGCAGGTCAAGGTCGGTGAAGAGGAAGTTCGCGCCTTTTACGACAGCAATCTGCAACGCTTCGGGCAACCCGAGGAGCGCCAGGCACGCCACATCCTGCTGCAGCTCGATCCCGCGGCCCCGGAGGCCGAGGTGCAGAAAGTCATGGCGCGCGCACAGGAACTGGTTGCCCAGTTGCGCAAGGACCCCGGCCGCTTTGCGGCATTGGCGAAGGAAGTTTCGCAGGATCCGGGCTCGGCGGCGCGTGGCGGTGATCTGGGTTATTTCGGCCGCGGGATGATGGTGAAGGCTTTCGACGATGCGGCGTTCGCACAGAAGCAGGGTGAAGTCGGTGAGCCGGTGCGCTCGGATTTCGGTGTGCACATCATCGAGGTGACCGCGATCAAGCCGGCAACGGTGCGTTCGCTCGATCAGGTTCGGAGCGAAGTGACCGCCGAACTGCGCACGCAGGCTGCCGCTCGACGTTTCGCCGAGCTGGCGGAGCAGTTCTCCAACACGGTGTACGAACAGGCGGATAGCTTGGCGCCGGTGGCTGAGGCACTCAAGCTCGAGATCCGGCGCACCGACTGGGTGGCTCGCGGTAGCGAGTCTGTGGCCGGTTATCGCAGCGAGCGACTGATGAACGCGGTGTTCGCCGACGAGGTTACCCAGGCCGGGCGTAACACCGAGGCGATCGAGGTGGGGGCCAATACCCTCGTGGCGGCGCGAGCGAGCGCGTTCGAGCCGGCGCAGCGCCTGCCGCTCGAGGAGGTCAAGGGCCAGATCGCGGAGCGGCTGCGTGCGTCGGGGGCGGCGAAGAAGGCGGAAGAGGAGGGGAGCGCCCTGCTCGCCAAGCTACGCAATGGCGAACAGCCATCCGCGGCCTGGGGCGAGGCGCGCAGCGTGCAGCGTGGCGCGCCGGGCCTTCCCGCCGCGGCAATGCAGGCCGTGTTCTCGGCGCCCTCGGCGACGCTGCCTGCGTATGCAGGCGTCGCAGTGCCAGGTGGCGATTACACGATCTACCGCATCGACGAGGTCAAGCGTCCCGAGCTGGCGGCCGACGATCCGCGCATCGCGGCGGTCAGCGCCCAGTATCGGCGCCTCGTCGCGGAGCGGGATTTCACCGCCTTTCTCGGCGAGTTGCGCAAGCGCTACAAGGTCGAGCTCAAGCTACCGGCCGCCCGGCCGGCCGAGTGAGTCTGGGCATTCGCGGCTAGAGCGCCGCAAAAACACAAACGCCCGGGAGTTCCGGGCGTTTGTGTTTTTGCGCTCAGATTCGACCCGCCCGCGTTGCTGGCGGGCGAGTCCGATCAGGCTGATCGAGGTCAGGGCTGCTCGGCGTTGCCGAGTGCGGTGGTGTTGAAGCCGCCGTCGACGTACATGATCTCGCCGGTGATGCCGCTCGCCAGGTCGGAGCACATGAAGGCGGCTGCGTTGCCGACTTCATCGATGGTGACATTGCGGCGCAGCGGCGCGTTGTGCTCGTTGAACGCGAGCAGCTTGCCGAAGCTGCCGATGCCCGACGCGGCCAGCGTCTTGATCGGGCCGGCGGAGATCGCATTCACGCGTGTGCCTTCCGGCCCGAGGGTCACCGCCATGTAGCGCACGGATGCCTCCAGGCTGGCCTTCGCCATGCCCATGATGTTGTAGTTGGGCATCGTTCGCACCGCACCGAGGTAGGACAGGGTGAGCAAGGAGCCGTTGCGCCCCTTCATCATCGGCCGTGCTGCCTTGGCCAGGGCCGGGAAGCTGTAGGCGCTGACTTCCTGCGAAATACGGAAGGCTTCGCGCGACAGGCCGTCGAGGAAGTCGCCCTCCAGTGCCTCGCCTGGGGCGAAGGCGATCGAATGCACGAGCCCGTCGAGGCCGTCCCAGTGCTGACCGAGCTGTTCGAACAGGCCGTTGATCTGGTCGTCTTCCTGGACGTCGAGCGGCAACACGAGCTGACTGCCGAAGTCAGCTGCCATCTTCGAGACGCGTTCCACGAAACGTTCGTTCTGGTAGGTGAAGGCGAGTTCGGCGCCCTCGCGGTGCATGGCCTTGGCGATGCCGTATGCGATCGAACGATTGCTCAGCAGTCCAGTGATGAGAATTCGCTTGCCGGCGAGAATGCCCATGAATCCAACTCCAATTGACAGATCGCCAGATTATACCCAAAGCCGGCGTGGGCAATCTGTTCATGCGGCCTGAGGCGAAACCTGACAGAATCCGCGCTCCGGGGCCCGGTCACCCCCCCGCACTCCCATCCTGCCACCGATGCGTTTCCTGCCGTTTCACGCTTCCCGTCCGCGCCTGCGCATCGCGCAGCGCGTCCGCTCCGCCTTCCTGACGGTGGTGGTGGGGAGCCTGCTGGCCGCCTGCGGGCCGTTGTGGAACGACCCCTATCCAGCAGCCGAACGCGGGCAGAACATCCTCTACACGGCCTTCACCGAGCGTCCCAAGCATCTTGACCCGGTGCAGTCCTATAGCGAGGACGAAGCCACCTTCCTCTATCAGATCGTCGAGCCACCGCTGCAGTACCACTACCTGAAGCGGCCGTATGTGCTGGAGCCGGGCGTCGCTGCGGCGATGCCCCGTGTTCGCCGCTATGATGCCGCCGGGAAGGAATTGCCGGTTAACGCGGATGCGGCGAAGGTGGCGAAGAGTGTGTATGAGATCCGCATTCGCCCCGGCATCCTTTACCAGCCGCACCCTGCTTTCGCGGTCGGCGAGGACGGCTCGCCGCGGTACCTCGCGCTAAGCGCGGAAGATCTGCGTGGCGTCCGCGGCATCGGCGACTTTCCCGAAACGGGCGCGCGCGAACTCGAAGCGGCGGATTTCGTGCATCAGATCAAGCGTCTGGCGCATCCGCGCCTGCATTCGCCGATCTTCGAGCTGATTGCGGAGTATCTGTCAGGGCTGAAAAGTCTGCAGGCTGAACTGGCCGCCGAGGCGAAACGCAATCCGGGCTGGATCGACCTGACCCGGTTCGCGCTGCCCGGTGTCGAGGTGGTGGATCGATACACCTACCGCATCACCCTCGAGGGGGCCTATCCGCAGTTCCTGTTCTGGCTGTCGATGCCGTTCTTCGGCCCGGTTCCGCCCGAGGCTGACCGCTTCTTCGGGCAACCGGGCATGACCGAACGCAATCTGACGCTCGACTGGTGGCCGGTGGGAACCGGCCCCTACATGCTGGTGGAAAACAACCCGAACGCGCGCATGGTGCTGGCGCGCAACCCCAACTACCGCGCCGACACCTATCCGTGCGAAGGCGAGGGCGAGAACGGCGCCATCGACCGCGAGGCGGGCCTGCTGGCCGATTGCGGCAAGCCGATGCCATTCATCGACAAGGTGGTGTTCTCCCGCGAGCGCGAGGGCATCCCGTACTGGAACAAGTTCCTGCAGGGCTATTACGACGCTTCGGGCGTATCGTCCGACAACTTCGACCAAGCGGTGACGATGACCAGCCAGGGCGAGGTGACGCTGTCCGACGACATGGAAGCGCGCGGCATCCGTCTGCTGACCTCGGTGTCGCCGTCGATCTACTACCTCGGCTTCAACATGCTCGATGCGGTGGTGGGGGGCGGCGAGACGAAGGAAGGCCGCGAGCGGGCGCGCAAACTGCGCCAGGCGGTGGCGATCGCGCTCGATATGGAGGAATTCGTGTCGATCTTTCTCAACGGTCGCGGCGTGCCAGCGATGAGCCCGATTCCGCCCGGCATGTTCGGCGCGCGCGAGGGCGAGGCGGGCATCAATTCGGTGATCTACGAATGGCGCAATGGACAGCCGCAGCGCCGCGGGCTCGAGGAGGCGCGGCGTCTGCTGGCCGAAGCCGGCTGGCCCGGCGGCCGCAATGCGAAGACGGGCGAGCCTCTGATCCTGAACCTGGACACCACGCCCGGCGGTCTGGGCGACAAGTCGCGCTCGGACTGGCTCGCCAAGCAGTTTCGCGAGCTGGGCGTGCAGTTCGTCGTGCGCCCGACCGACTTCAACCGCTTCCAGGACAAGGTGCGCCAGGGCAGTGCGCAGCTTTTCTTCTTTGGCTGGAATGCCGATTACCCCGACCCCGAGAACATGCTCTTTCTGCTCTACGGACCGCAGGGCAAGGTGAAATTCCAGGGGCAGAACGCGTCGAATTACGAGAATCCGGAGTACGACGCACTGTTCGAACGCATGAAGGCGATGCCCGACGGGCCCGAGCGGCAACGGACCATAGACCGTATGGTCGCCATTCTGCGGTACGACGCGCCCTGGCTGTTCGGTTTTCATCCGAAGTCCTATTCCCTGCAGCACGGCTGGGTGCACAACCGCAAGCCGGGAAGCATGGTGCGCAACACCTTGAAGTACCAGCGCGTGGATGTGGCGCGGCGCGAGGCAGCGCGCGCGGATTGGAACCGGCCGATGCTGTGGCCGCTTGTCGTCGTCGCGCTCCTGCTCGCCGCCGTGATTGCGCCCGCGCTCCTCCACTGGCGCCGGCACGAGCGCGCGACCGCGGCCGGCTGCACTGCACAAGGCGGGAGGCCTTGATGTTCGCCTATCTCGTCCGCCGCGTGCTGTACGCGATCCCCATCCTGATCGGCGTGAACATGCTGACCTTCGTGCTGTTTTTCGTGGTCAATTCGCCCGACGACATGGCGCGCATGCAGATCGGGATCAAGCGCGCCACGCCCGAGGCGATCGAACGCTGGAAGGTCGAGCGCGGCTACGACAAGCCGCTGTTCTTCAACGATGCGGCAAGCGGAACCGGGCGGCTGACCGACACCATCTTCTTCGACAAGTCGCTGCGCATGTTCGCGTTCGATTTCGGCCGCGCCGACGATGGCCGCGACATCGCGCAGGAGATCCGCGACCGCATGGCGCCCTCGCTCGCCATCGCACTGCCGACCTTCGCGCTGGGCTTGTTTGCCGCCGTCAGCCTTGCGCTGTTGCTGGTGTTCTTTCGTGCCACCTATCTCGATTTCTGGGGTGTCGTCGGTTGCGTGGCGATGATGTCCATCTCCAGCCTGTTCTACATCATCGGTGGGCAGTGGCTGGTGTCCAAGCTGTGGGCGCTGGTGCCGATCTCGGGTTACGCGGCCGGCATCGACGCGGCGCGCTTCCTGGTCCTGCCGGTGCTGATCGGTGTGGTCGCCGGCATCGGCTCGAGCACGCGCTGGTATCGCACGATCTTCCTCGAAGAGATCTCGAAGGACTATGTGCGCACCGCACGGGCGAAGGGGCTGTCCGAGTTGCGCGTGCTGTTCCGCCATGTGCTTAAGAACGCCATGATCCCCATCCTGACCGGCGTGGTGGTGGTGATACCCCTGCTGTTCATGGGTAGCCTGCTGATGGAGTCCTTCTTTGCCATTCCCGGCCTGGGGAGTTACACGATCGACGCCATCAACGCGCAGGATTTCGCGGTGGTGCGTGCGATGGTGTTCATCGGCTCGGTGCTCTACATCGTCGGCCTGATCCTGACCGACATCTCCTACACGCTGGTCGATCCGCGGGTGAGGCTGGAATGAGCATCCAGCCGGTGGTCCTGTGGACCGACGCCTTGCTGTTCGCCCTCGTCGTGGCCGGGTTGCTGGCAGCGCTGCATGTGCGCAGGACTGAACCGCTGCGCGAAGCCTGGCGCGCAGTGGGGCGGCGCCCGACGGGGATGGCCGCGGCCACGGTGCTGCTGGCCTTCGTCGTCGTCGGCCTGCTAGACAGCCTGCATTACCGGCCGCTGTTGCCCGAGCTGGAGCAGGGCGCTGAAGTCTCGGCCGGCGCCCAAGGCCAGCGTTCGCCGATCTATTCGGCGGAAGTGCTCTCCGCGCTCGATGCGATCCTTGCGCCGCTGCGGCTGCAAACCGAAAAAACTTACTCTGCGCCGCTGGCGGCGACCTTGTACCAACGCGAGACGGTTGTGGCGCCGGACGGCGGGCAGGTGCGCGTGTATCCCCGGCTGGTGCACGGCGCTTCGCACTTGACGGACCCGCCGGCCCAACTCGCCGCCGATGTGGCCTGGCGTGTGGTGAAGGCGGTGGCGATCGCCGCAGCGGTCTGGAGCCTCGCCTTCGTGCTGGTGGTTTTCGGCGTTGGCCGGGGTTCGCAATTGCGCTGGGGCGAGGCGGTGTCCGCCGTGGTGCGCGGAAGGACGGCTCTGGCGTGGCGCGCTGCACTGCTGAGCTTCGGCGTACTGCTGCTGATCACCTCCGTGTGGGCGATGCTTGCGACGCATTACCACGTGTTCGGCACCGACAAGGTGGGCCAGGACGTGCTTTACCTGGCTTTGAAGAGCGTGCGCACCGCGCTGGTGATCGGCACGATCACGACCCTGGTGATGATGCCGTTTGCGGTGGCGCTGGGCATCGCGGCGGGCTACCTCGGTGGCTGGGTCGATGACGCCGTGCAGTACGTGTACACGGTGCTCAACGCGATTCCCGGCGTGCTGCTGATCGCAGCGGCGGTGCTGATGATGCAGGTCGTGATCGACACCCACCCGCAGTGGTTCGACACCGCAGCGCAACGTTCGGATGCGCGCCTGCTGGCCTTGTGCTTCATCCTCGGCATGACGAGCTGGACCGGGCTCGCGCGCCTGTTGCGCGGCGAGACGCTGAAGCTGCGCGAGCTGGAGTACGTGCAGGCGGCGCGGGCCTTCGGCGTGGGGACGGCGGCGATCCTGCGCCGGCACATCCTGCCCAACGTGATGCATATCGTGTTGATTGCGCTGGTGATGGATTTCTCGGGGCTGGTGCTGGCCGAGGCGGTGCTGTCCTACGTGGGCATTGGGGTCGATCCGACGACGATCAGCTTCGGCACCATGATAAACATGGCGCGCGCCGAACTTGCGCGCGAACCGATGGTCTGGTGGTCACTGGCGGCGGCGTTCGTATTCATGTTCGTGCTGGTGCTTGCCGCGAACCTGTTTGCCGATGTGGTGCGGGACGCGTTCGACCCGAGACGTTCATGAGAAACCTTCGATTCGACAATCGCTTCGTGCGGGAACTCCCGGGCGACCCTGAGCCGGGTGGCCATGTGCGGCAAGTGCACGGAGCCTGCTACTCGCGGGTGATGCCGACGCCGGTGCGCAAGCCGCAATTGCTGGCCTGGTCGCCGGAGGTCGCGGCGCTGCTGGGGCTGAACGGGGCGGATTTGCGCTCGCCCGAGTTCGCTGACGTCTTTGCCGGTAACGCACTGCTGCCGGGCATGGAGCCTTACGCGGCCTGCTATGGCGGGCACCAGTTCGGCAACTGGGCAGGGCAGTTGGGCGACGGCCGGGCGATCACGCTGGGCGAAACGATCAACGATCGCGGCGAGCGCTGGGAACTGCAACTGAAAGGAGCGGGGCCCACGCCCTATTCGCGCAGGGCCGATGGGCGCGCGGTGCTGCGCTCCTCGATCCGCGAGTTCCTGTGCAGCGAGGCCATGCACCATCTGGGCGTGCCGACGACGCGCGCGCTGTGCCTGGTCGGCACCGGCGAGCGGGTGATCCGCGACATGTTCTACGACGGCAATCCGCGGCCGGAGCCCGGCGCGGTCGTGTGCCGGGTCGCGCCGTCCTTCATCCGCTTCGGCAACTTCGAGATCTTCGCGTCGCGCGGCGAGGAGGCGCTCCTTGGCCGGCTGATCGACTTCACCATCGCCCGCGACTTTCCCGAGATCGAGGGCGATCCGGCAACGCGGCGCGTCCGCTGGTTCGAAGAAGTGTGCCGGCGCACCGCGGTGCTGATGGCGCACTGGACGCGGGTGGGCTTCGTGCATGGCGTCATGAACACCGACAACATGTCCATCCTCGGCCTGACGATCGATTACGGTCCCTATGGCTGGATCGACAACTTCGATCCTGAGTGGACGCCCAACACCACCGACGCCGGCGGGCGGCGCTACCGCTTCGGGCATCAGCCGCAGGTGGCGCACTGGAATCTGTGGCAACTCGCCAACGCGATCTACCCTGCGATCGGCGACGTCCAGCCGCTGGAGGCAGCGCTCCTCGCGTACGCCGACATCCACGAACGCGAGAACCGGCGCATGACGGCGGCCAAGCTCGGATTTGCCCAATGGCAGGACGCCGACGGCGCGCTGGTGGCCGATCTGCATCGCTTGCTGCAGGACGGCGAGATGGACATGACGATCTTCTTCCGCCGGCTGGCCGATGTCGATGCGCCGAGCGACGCCGGCCCGGTGCCGGCGAGGTTCGCGGACGTCTTCTACACGCAAGACCGGCGTGCCGTGGTGCAGGAGGGGTTCGCGGCGTGGCTGCTACGCTATGGCGAACGCATCCGCCAGGAGGCCCTGCCAGCGGCCGAGCGTCGGGTTGCGATGAATGCGGTCAATCCGCTCTTCGTGCCGCGCAACTATCTCGCGCAGCAGGCGATCGATGCAGCGGAGCAGGGTGATCTGTCGCTCGTTGAGGAATTGCTCGATGTGTTTCGCCGGCCTTACGACGACCAGGCCGGGCGTGAGCGCTTCGCCGAAAAACGGCCTGATTGGGCCCGGCACAAGGCGGGCTGCTCGATGCTGTCGTGCAGCTCCTGAGGTTTACACCTTTACCCGCATCAGGCGCTGCTTCTCGCGGTCCCAGTCCTTTTTCTTCTCGTCTTCACGCTTGTCGTAGAGCTTCTTGCCCTTCGCCAGGCCGATCTCGCACTTGATGCGGCCCTTCACGTAGTGCAGGTCGAGCGGCACCAGGGTGAAGCCGGCGCGCTCGACCTTGCCGATCAGCCGTGCGATCTCGCCGGCGTGCAGCAACAGTTTGCGTGTGCGCACCGGGTCGGCATGGACGTGCGTGGAAGCGCTGGCGAGCGGCGTGATGTGCATGCCGAAGATGAAGATTTCCTCATCCTTGACGATGACGTAGGCTTCCTTGATGTTTGCCCGTCCAGCGCGGATGGCCTTCACTTCCCAGCCCTCGAGGACGAGGCCGGCCTCGTATTTCTCCTCGATGAAGTAGTCGTGGTACGCCTTGCGGTTGTCGATGATGCTCATGTCACGGAAATCCAGTCGTCACGCATTCGCTCGTCCAGCCGCTTCGCGGTTCCCGAGCGAATGGAGGGCGGTTTCATGCGGTAGAATCGCGCATCTTAGCAGTTCGGCTCCCGCCGCCGACCCCGAGTTCATTCCTTCGTTGTCATGGCCGATGTCAAGAAGCTGGTTCTGATCGAATTCACGCCCGCGCAGATGTTCGACCTCGTCGATCGCTGCGAGGACTATCCCAAGTTCCTCCCCTGGTGCGGGGGCGCGGAAGTGCGTGAGCGCACGGATACGCTGACCGCCGCGACGATTCATATCAACTACCACGGCATCAAGGCGCATTTCAGTACCGAGAACACCAAGCGGTGGCCGCAGGAGATGCACTTGCGCCTCACCGATGGCCCGTTCACCCACCTTGACGGCGAGTGGCGCTTCACGCCGCTCGGCGATACCGCCTGCAAGGTGGAGTTCGGCTTGCGCTACCAGTTTTCGAGCAAGCTGCTGGAGAAGGTGCTGGGCCCGGTGTTCAACCACATCGCCAACACCTTCGTCGATTCCTTCGTCAAGCGCGCCGCACAGGTCTATTCAAAGGGTTGAACATGGCGGAAACCATTCGCGTCGAGGTCGTCTATGCGCTGCCGCAGCGCCAGGAACTGGTGGCCTTGCAGATGCCCGAAGGAGCGACTGCGCGCCAGGCGGTCGAGGCATCGGGCCTGCTGCAGAAATACCCCGACATCGAACTCGACGGACGCAACAAGCTCGGCATCTTCGCCAAGCTCACAAAGGCCGACACCGTGCTGCGCGATCGCGATCGGGTGGAAATCTATCGGCCGTTGATCGCCGACCCCAAGGCGGTGCGCAAGAAGCGCGCCGACGAGGGCAAGGCCATGAAGAAGGGCGGCGGCCCGGCCGAAGAGCAGGCCTGAGCCACGCCCGCCCGCCAGTCCGGCGGCGCACGCTTACTTGCAGTTCTGCTCGATCTGCTGCTGCAGGCGGGCCGTCTCTTCGGCGCGCGCCGTGTCGTCCAGGAACTCGCGCTCACCGCTGGGGCCGGGCCGCGCGATGCGCTGTCCGCTCTGCAAGGCGTTCATCTGGTTGCGTGCCTGCTCACAGAAGCGCTGTCGGTCTGCCTCGGCGGCAGCCTGCTTGTCGGCCTTGGCCTTCGCTTCGGTCTCCGCTGCGCGGCGCTGACGGAATTCCAGGTCGCGTTCGGCGGTGGATTTCGGCTTCGCTGCATCCGCTGCGGCCGGCGCGCCGTCGGTGGCCGGAGCGGCTGAAGGCTCGGCGACCGGCGCCAGGATGCGTCCGTGCTGTAGCGTCTTGACTTCGCCGGTGGGCGGCGGGACGTCCGAATACACGGTGCGCCCGTCCTTGTCCTTCCAGCTGTAGATCTGCGCAGCGGCCGGCAATGCGGTTGCGATGGCCAGAATCAGAGCGGTACTGCGAATCATCGAAGGTCTCCGGCAGACGCCGCTTACACGACGCTTAACGCGTCTGTATAATACGGATTTGGTCGAAAGGATAGAAGCCATGCGAGTGATTCAGAAGGCGCTGACGTTCGATGACGTCCTTCTCGTTCCCGCCCACTCCACGGTCCTCCCGCGCGACGTGAACCTGCAGAGTCAGGTCACCCGCCGCATCAGTCTGAACATCCCGCTCGTGTCCGCTGCGATGGACACCGTCACCGAAAGCCGCCTCGCCATTGCACTGGCGCAGGAGGGCGGTATCGGGGTTGTGCACAAGAACCTCACCCCCGCCGAGCAGGCGGCTGAGGTGCATAAGGTAAAGCGTCACGAATCGGGGATCCTGAAGGATCCGATCACCATCCCGCCGACGATGACGGTCGGGCAGGTGATCGCGCTGCAGCGTCAGCACCGCTTCTCCGGCGTGCCGGTGGTCGAGGGTGGCAAGGTCGTGGGCATCGTCACCAACCGTGACACCCGCTTTGAGACCAATCTGGACCAGCTCGTGTCCCAGATCATGACGCCGCAGGAACGCCTCGTCACCGTGCGCGAAGGCGCCAGCCTGGACGAAGCCCGCGAGCTGCTGCGCGTGCATCGCCTCGAGCGCGTGCTGGTGCTCAACGATACGGGGGAGCTGAGCGGCCTCATCACCGTGAAGGACATGATGAAGTCCACCGAGCACCCCTTCGCCGCGAAGGACGAGCAGGGCCGCCTGCGCGTCGCCGCCGCGATCGGCGTCGGTGCGGGTACCGAAGAGCGCGTCGAGCGTCTGGCCGAGGCCGGCGTGGACATGATCGTGGTGGACACCGCGCACGGTCATTCACAGGGCGTGCTCGACCGCGTCAACTGGGTGAAGAAGAACTTCCCGCAGGTCGAGGTCGTCGGCGGCAACATCGCCACCGCTTCAGCGGCGCGCGCGCTGGTCGATGCCGGTGCCGACGGCGTCAAGGTGGGCATTGGCCCGGGCTCGATCTGCACGACGCGCATCGTCGCCGGGGTGGGCGTGCCGCAGATCTCCGCGATCGACAACGTCGCCAATGCGCTGGTCGGCACGGGCGTGCCGATGATTGCCGACGGCGGCATCCGCTTCTCGGGCGATATCTCCAAGGCGATCGCCGCTGGTGCCAACGTCGTGATGCTGGGCGGCCTGTTCGCCGGCACTGAGGAAGCGCCCGGCGAGACGGTGCTTTTCCAGGGCCGCTCCTACAAGTCCTACCGTGGCATGGGTTCGCTCGGTGCGATGGAGAAGGGCGCGGCCGACCGTTACTTCCAGGAAGAGAACACCAGCAACATCGACAAGCTGGTGCCCGAGGGCATCGAGGGTCGCGTCCCCTACAAGGGCCCGGTTGCCGCGGTGATCCACCAACTGGTGGGCGGGCTGCGTGCCTCGATGGGTTATCTGGGCTGCGCGAGCATCGCCGACGTCCATGAACGCGCCGAGTTCGTGCAGATCAGTTCGGCTGGCATGCGTGAATCCCACGTCCATGACGTGCAGATCACCAAGGAAGCGCCGAACTACCAGATCAGCTGATCGCGCATC
This sequence comes from Thauera sp., assembly GCA_017302295.1. GTDB lineage: Bacteria > Pseudomonadota > Gammaproteobacteria > Burkholderiales > Rhodocyclaceae > Thauera. The sequence continues at coordinate 147,514 of JAFLDS010000001.1, forward strand.
TTCGAAACACTCCAGGCGGCTGCAAGGCCGCCTTTCCTTTTTTGACGCTAGAGACGTTCGCGCCATGGCTCACCAGAAAATACTCATCCTCGACTTCGGTTCCCAGGTCTCCCAGTTGATCGCGCGCCGTGTGCGCGAGCAGCAGGTGTATTGCGAACTGCATCCCTTCGACGTGTCCGACGAATTCGTCCGTGCGTTCGCGCCGCAGGGGATCATCCTGTCGGGCGGACCGAACTCGGTGTACGAGGCTGAGGACTGGCGCGCGCCGCAGGCGGTGTTTGAACTTGGCGTGCCGGTGCTGGGCATCTGCTACGGCATGCAGACGATGGCCAGCCAGCTTGGCGGCAAGGTGGAAAGCTCGGCCAAACGCGAGTTCGGCTATGCCGAAATGCGCGCACGCGGCCACTCGAAATTGTTCCAGGGCATCGAGGATCGCACGAACGATGAGGGCCATGGCCTGCTCGACGTGTGGATGAGCCACGGCGACAAGGTCACCGAGCTGCCGCCGGGCTTCAAGGTGATCGGCAGCAACGAGTCGACCCCGATCGCGGCGATGGCCGACGAGGCGCGCGGCTTCTACGGCGTGCAGTTCCACCCCGAGGTCACCCACACGATCAAGGGCAAGGAGATGTTCGCCCGCTTCGTGCACGACATCTGCGGCTGTGGCCATGACTGGAACATGCCCGACTACATCGCCGAGGCGGTGCAGAAGATCCGAGAGCAGGTGGGTGAGGAAGAGGTCATCCTCGGCCTGTCCGGTGGCGTGGATTCCTCGGTGGCCGCGGCGCTGATCCACCGCGCGATCGGCGAGCAACTCACCTGCGTGTTCGTCGACCACGGCCTGCTGCGCCTCAACGAGGGCAAGCTGGTGATGGAAATGTTCGCCGGCCGGCTACACGCCAAGGTCGTCCATGTCGACGCCACCGAGCAGTTCATGGGCCACCTCAAGGGCGTCACCGACCCCGAGCAGAAGCGCAAGATCATCGGTCGCGAGTTCGTCGAGGTGTTCCAGGCCGAGGCCAAGAAACTGCCGAACGCCAAGTGGCTGGCGCAGGGCACCATCTACCCGGACGTGATCGAATCCGGTGGCGCCAAGAGCAAGAAGGCGCACACGATCAAAAGCCACCACAACGTCGGCGGCCTGCCCGAGACGCTCGGCCTCAAGCTGCTCGAGCCGCTGCGCGACCTGTTCAAGGACGAAGTGCGCGAGCTCGGCGTGGCGCTCGGCCTGCCGCACGACATGGTCTATCGCCACCCCTTCCCGGGGCCGGGCCTGGGCGTGCGCATCCTTGGCGAGGTCCGCCAGGATTTCGCCGATCTGCTGCGCCGCGCCGACGCGATCTTCATCGACGAACTGCGCGCGGCCGGCTGGTACGAGAAGACCAGCCAGGCCTTCGCCGTCTTCCTGCCGGTGAAGAGCGTGGGCGTGATGGGCGACGGCCGCACCTATGAATACGTGGTTGCGCTACGCGCGGTCGAGACGCAGGACTTCATGACCGCGCACTGGGCCGAACTGCCGCACAGCCTGCTCGGCAAGGTCAGCAACCGCATCATCAACGAGGTGCGCGGCATCAATCGGGTCGTTTACGACATCAGTGGGAAACCGCCAGCAACGATCGAGTGGGAATGATTTTTACCCCTCCGGCAGTATCCGTTTGTACGCCATAGAACTACCTAACTAGCTGAATAACAACAATAAACCTCGCATCGTCTATCACGATCTATCGAGGGGCAGCGTTCCGATTTGACGGTATAGAGGACGGTATGGGGGAGCTTGTTCGATCAGAGATTTCGCTATACCGTCACGGCTAAGAGAGCTGACGACGGTATAGTTTTTGGCCGTAAATATTTGAAAAAACGAGGGAAATTCGCTTCTAGCGCTCCCCGTTTTGGCCTGACGGTATAATTGGCGCCTCTCTGCTGTTTTTGGACAGATTTGGAGGCCCCCATGCTTACTGACACAGCGGTTAAGGCACTGAAGCCGCAGAGGAAATTGTACAAGGTGAGTGATCGTGACGGTATGTACGTCGTGGTCCAGCCGTCAGGTGCGATCGTGTTCCGGTACGATTATCGACTCAACGGACGGCGCGAGACGCTGACGCTCGGTCGATACGGCCCCGACGGCCTCTCGCTTGCCAGGGCTCGCGAGAAGCTGATCGATGCGAAGCGGGCCATTTCAGAGGGACGGTCGCCTGCTCAAGAGAAGCAGCACGACAAGCGTCGACTGAAAGAGGCGAAGCGGTTCGGCGAGTTCGGCGAAAAGTGGTTCCAAGAGTCGCGTATGGCCGACAGCACGCGGGCTATGCGGCGTTCCATCTACGAGCGCGACATCTTGCCAACATTCCGAAACAGGCTCCTGTCGGAGATCGCGCCTGACGATCTCCGCATGATGTGCGGAAAAGTGAAGGATCGCGGTGCTCCAGCTACAGCCGTCCATGTGCGGGATATCGTGAAGCTGATCTTTGCGTTCGCGATCTTGCATGGCGAGAAGGTCGCCAACCCGGCGGATGAAGTTGGGCCCGCGTCTATCGCAACCTTCGTACCGAAGGATCGTTCGCTATCACCCGCGGAGATCCGCGTCATGCTCGGTCAGCTCGAGCATGTCCCGACCCTGCCGACTATACGGCTGGGAATGAAGCTCTTCCTTCTGACGATGGTCAGAAAAAGCGAGTTGCAGGACGCGACGTGGGATGAGGTCGATTTCGAGAACGCTGTCTGGTCGATCCCAAAAGAGCGAATGAAGCGGTCGAAGGCACACAACGTCTACCTGTCGGAGCAGGCGGTGGACATCTTTGTCGCGCTGAAAACTTGCGCGGGTAACTCGCGCTATGTCCTTCCTTCGCGATACGACGCTGACGCACCGATGTCGCGGGCGACATTCAATCGGATAACGACAGCGGTCGTCGTCAGAGCGAAAAAAGAGGGGCTGCCGCTCGAACCGTTCACTGTCCATGACCTACGACGCACAGGTTCTACCCTGCTGAACGAGCTGGGCTTCAATAGCGACTGGATCGAGAAGTGCTTGGCGCATGAGGACGGAAGGTCCTCGCGTGGCGTCTATAACAAGGCGGAGTACGAGCATCAACGCCGCCATATGATGCAGGAGTGGTCCAATATGTTGGACGCCTGGGTCTTGGGTCAGAAGTATCGTCCGACGCTGCTCCCGGCTACAATGGAATTGCTTGAGTTGGAGCCTAGTGTTTGACGGGCCGCGAACGGCGCAGCCTGACGTCAGGGCTTGGAGCACGTTTGATCGCATTTGCGCGAGAGGCATGACGCCGAGCATCAAGCCAGGCTTCCACCTCTGCCAAGTCCCAGACGACGCAGCGCGAGGTGAGATAGAAGCGCTGCGGGAATTCTCCCCGCTGCTCCATGTCGTAGATCGTGCTGTCGGCAAGCGGTACGATCTCTCGTAACTGCTGCCGGCGAATTGTTCTTCGGGCGACATGTGGGGCAGTGCTCATACCGTATCTCCACTTCTTTGCTCTTGTGGAGATAGAAGGCGATAGATCCTCCGCTTTGAAGCCCACGCGTGAACGTGTGCGGTAATATCGGGCTATAGCGTGTACATCGGACGGGTGGTCTCAACGGGCAAGTGTCGTCTAGGAGCGGCGGCCGACCCTTTGGCTCTTGTTCGAAGCGGCGCCAACCATGGAATTTCAGCCCGGTGGAACCCGCGATTCACTTCAAAATCCGGTTCCGAGTGTCAACGAGCATTGAATCGGGACCCCTTATTTGCACCGAAGAAGGACCCCTCTTGCCGACCGTGTCGCGACGGAGGGAGGGCGTAGCCCGACTGAAGTTGCGACACGGCCGGCAGTGAGTTCCTGGAGGTTGTCGCCGCTGCTCAGGCTCGGTCCTTGAGGCGCCAGCTATCGTTGCCGGTCTCGACGATGTCGCAATGGTGCGTGAGCCGATCGAGCAATGCTGTGGTCATCTTGGGATCCCCGAAGACGCTTGGCCACTCGCCGAAGGCGAGGTTAGTCGTCACGATGAGGGATGTGCGCTCGTATAGTCGGCTGATCAGATGGAAGAGCAATTGCCCGCCCGTCTGCGCGAACGGGAGATAGCCAAGTTCATCGAGCACGACGAAGTCGAGGCGCGTCAGATAATCTGCAAGTCGTCCCTGACGACCGGCGCGGCCCTCCGCCTCGAGCCGGTTGACGAGATCGATTGTCGTGTAGAAGCGGCCGCGTTTGCCGTCACGGATGCAGCTACGCGCGATGGCGATCGCCAGATGCGTCTTGCCCGTGCCGGTTCCGCCGACAAGCACGATGTTGCGCTGATGCGCGATGAAGTTCCCGCCGGCCAGATCGCGGACGAGGCCTTCGTTGATCGAGGTTCCCGGGAACGTAAAGTCATCGACGTCCCTGGCCAATGGAAGCTTGGCGACCGTGAGCTGGTATTTGATCGAGCGCGCCTGCTTCTCCGATATCTCCGCTTTCAACAGGTCGCCGACAAGGCGCTGAGGCTCATGCTTGCGCTTGAGCGCTGTAGCGAGCGTCTCGTCGTAGGCGGTGCGCATGCCATACAACCTGAGTTCGCCCATCAGGTCGAGGACTTCGGTTCGTTCCATGATCACGGCCTCCTCAGTTGATCGTATCGGGAGCAATCGGCGATCGGCGCCTGGCGAAGCGTCAGCGCCTCGGGCGTCATGATCGTCGCAGACGGGCCTGGATCGCGCCGGCGCGCGAGAATGTTCAAGATCACATCGGCCGAATGGACATTCTCGGCCAACGCCTCAACGCACGCCGCTTCCACCCCCTGCAACCCATCGGTGAGCACAGCAGAGAGGATTTTGACCATCTGACGGTCGCCATCATCGGAGCCCGCGAGCTTGCGACGCACCCTTTCCAGCGCCGCTGGCAACACCCAGTCTTTGAATGGCGCGCCATTGCGCAAAGCGCCGGGCTTGCGGGCCAGAACCGGCACGTAATGCCAGGCGTCGTAGATCGTCTCACCCCGTCCATAGCAGCGCGCATGCTCCGCGACGGCACGTCCATCCTGGCGGATGACGATGCGATCGGCGTAGGCGTTGATCTCCACGGGCCGCCCGACGGCGCTGGCGCTCACGGAGTACTTGTTGTTGTCGAAGCGGACGAGACAGGTCTTCGACACCGCGGCTGGCAGCGAATGGAATCCATCGAACTGGCCACGATAAGGAACGAGTTTGGGGCGCTCCTCATCGAAGGCTTCCCAGATCGTCTTGTCCGGTCGCTCGGGATGCGCGTGCGCCCTGGCGTAAGCGACGGTCTTGTCCATCAACCACGCGTTCAGCTCATCATAGCTTTTGAAGCGTAATCGCGGCGTGAAGAAGCGCTCGCGCACGAGCCCGACCTGGTTCTCGACCTGACCCTTTTCCCAGCCGGACGCTGGCGTGCAAGCGACGGGCTCCACCAGATGATGCGAGCACATTTGCAGAAAGCGACGGTTGTATTGGCGATCCTTGCCAACAAAGATCGCATCGACCGCCGTCTTCATATTGTCGTAGATACCGCGAGCGCACGCGCCCTTAAAGAACGCGAAGGCGCGTTCATGCGCGTCAAACACCATCTCCTGCGTCTCGCGCGGATAGGCTCGAACAAAAAACATTCGACTATGACAAAGGCGCATGTGGGCAACCTTCACGGTCGTCGTTACGCCGTTCATCAGAACGATCTCGTGACTCCAGTCGAACTGGTAAGCCTCGCCGGGCGCAAACGACAAAGGCACATAAGCGTCCGCAGTCGCGCTCGCCCGTTTACTGCGCCAACTGATCGCATAGCGACGAACAGAGGCATAACTTCCACCGTAACCGAGGTCGCGCAAATCCTCGAATAATCGAATAAGCGTCAGCCGCTCGCGCGATGATTTACCCTCGTTCGCCGAAAGGAGCGCTTCCAACTGATCACGCCATGGGCCGATCCTTGGAAACGGCTGGGTCGAACGCTCGTAACGAAACTCGGTGGCGTCCGAACGAATAACCTTGCGCACGACCTTCCGCGAGACACGAAGGTCACGACAAATCTCCTTGATCGGCTTGCCGAGAGAAAAATAAGCCCGGCGAATCTTGGCGATCGTTTCCACAATCAGCATTCCAATCTCGGCCTCCAGGAAAACTGGAGACCTTTGTGGACCCATTTGCCCGGGGTCCCGATTGGACGAAAATCAACCCCATAGCGGGGTCCCTATTCCACGAAAAAACACATTCCGAGAGGAGTGTCGGTTCGATTCCGACCACCCGCACCACCTTTAATCTCAAGGTAAACCGACGGCCAAAAAGTTCGAATCTCACCCGGCTCGCCAGGCACTCCCTTGTGAACTCATCGATCACATTCAGCATGCGGAACCTCCGCCCGTTATGGGTGCGGTCCTCGACGAAGTCGTAGGACCAGACGTGGTTGGGATATTCCGGCCGCAGCCGAATGCAGGACCCGTCGTTCAGCCACAAGCGGCCCTTCTTCGGCTGCCTGTACGGCACCTTGAGCCCCTCCCGCCGCCAGATCCGCTCGACGCGCTTCATATTCACCACCCAGCCCGCCCGGTGCAGCAAGGCCGTGATCCGACGATAACCATAGCGCCCATAGCGGGTGGCGAGTTCGACGATGTCGGCGGTCAGGGCCGCCTCCTCGGCTCGCGCCATCGGCATCTTGCGCTGTGTGGATCGATGTTGCCCCAGAACCCGGCACACCAGCCGCTCCGATACGCCGAGCTTGGCTCTGACGTGCTCGACACAGCGCCGGCGCCGGGCGGGGCTCAGAAGTTTCCCGACGCAGCTTCCTTCAGGATCAGCTTCTCCAGTGTCAGGTCAGACACCGCCTTGCGCAGCCGCTCGTTCTCCTTCTCGAGATCCTTCAGCCGCTTAACCTGGTCGCTCTTCAGGCCGCCAAATTCCTTGCGCCAGCGATAATAGGTGAATGCCGTCACCCCGATCGCCCGGATCGCCTCGGCTACCGGCCGTCCCTGCGACACCAAAACGTCGACCTGCCGAAGCTTCGAGACAATCTCTTCAGGCTTGTGCTTCTTCTGCGCCATCGCTCAATCCTCCAAAGGCTCGAAAGCCTAATTCAGGGAGGACCACTTTTCAGGGGGCAGACCAGTCGATGTCGCGCAGGTGAGCTTCATCGCGCCTATCATCGTGGATACGGCGCTCGGCGCGATCGACCGTCACATCGGCGAGTTCAAAGTGCTGGTTCACTGCAACCAGGGCCTCTCGCGGTCGCCCTCGATTGCGTTGCTTTATCTACTGAAACACACGGACGCGCTGGGGTCGCAAGATCCCGCTGCCGCACTTTTGGCGTTTCGGAGGCTCTACCCGCCGTACGCACCTGCTCAGGGCATGGCGGACTATGTGCGGCTGAATTGGGCGAAGTATTTGCAGGATGGCTAGCTCACTTTCGGAGCTGTTCCAAAGATGACCTTTCGGGAGCGGGAGCCGCGAGCCTACTTGTGACCGACTCGCGTGGAGTGTCCGCTTCCGGCACTGAACCCAAGTTCCGCTAGTGACCGAGGCTGTGTGAAAACGCGGCAGGATCGAGCAAATCAGGATAGCCTTCTGGGGTCAGCAGGAGGTGGGTATGAGCCGCTTCGTTCAGGGTGCAGACCGCCGGCAGCCGACGCTGCTTCCCGAATGTCTCGATGATTATGTGGCCGAGGACTGTCCGGTCCGGGTGGTCGATGTCTTCGTCGACGAGTTGGATCTGAAGAGCCTGGGCTTTGAGGGCATGACGCCGGCGGCGACGGGACGACCCGCCTACCATCCGGCCATGCTGCTCAAGCTCTACGTCTATGGCTATCTGAACAAGGTGCAGTCGAGCCGCCGGCTGGAACGCGAGGCGCAGCGCAATGTCGAGCTGATGTGGCTGACGGGGCGGCTGGCGCCGGATCACAAAACCATCGCCGACTTCCGCCGGGAGAACGGGCCGGCCATCCAGGCGGCCTGCGCCCGGTTCGTGGTGCTATGCCGCCAGCTGGGCCTGTTCGGCGCCGCCCTGGTCGCGATCGATGGCTCGAAGTTCAAGGCGGTGAACACCCGCGACCGCAACTTCACCGCCTACAAGGTGAAGCGGCGGATCGAGCAGGTCGCCGAGCACATTGCCGGCTATCTGCAGGACCTGGACGCGGCGGACCGGCAGGAGAGCGAAGCGGCCGAGGCCCGGTCCGGTCGTCTGGTCGAGAAGATCGATCGGCTGCGCGCCCAGATGGCGATGCTGAAGGCGATGGAGGCCGAGGTCGAGGCCTCGCCTGACAGCCAGGTCTCCCTGACCGATCCCGACTCCCGCGCCATGGCGACGTCCGGCCGGGGCAGCGGCATCGTGGGCTACAACGTCCAATCCGCCGTCGAAGGCGAGCACCATCTGATCGTCGCCCATGACGTGGTCATGACAGGCAGTGACCGCGAGCAGCTCGCGTCGATGGCGGCCAAGGCCAAGGACGCGATGGGCGTGGAGGCGCTCGATGTGCTGGCCGACCGCGGCTACTTCTCCGGCGAGGAGATCCTGGCCTGCGAAACCATGGGCGTGACGCCCTACGTCCCGAAACCACAGACCTCAGGCGCCAAGGCCGTGGGCCGCTTCGGCAAACAGGACTTCGTCTACCAGCCCGACCAGGACGCCTACCGCTGCCCGGCCGGCGCACTGCTCCGGCGACACATGACGACCGTCGAGAAGGGCATGACCCTGCATCGCTACTGGGACCGGGCCAGCTGCACCGGCTGCCAGCTGAAACCGCAGTGCACCCCCAGCATCGAGCGGCGGGTCACCCGCTGGGAGCATGAAGCCGTGATCGACGCGCTCCAGACCCGGATGGACCTGGCGCCCCGCGCCATGCGCGTCCGACGACGGCTGGTCGAGCACCCGTTCGGCACCATCAAGGCCTGGATGGGCCACACCCACTTCCTGATGAAGCACCTGCCCAACGTGAAGACCGAGATCGGCCTCCACATCCTGGCCTACAACATGAAACGGGTGATGGCGGTGCTCGGAACGAAGCCGCTGATGGAGGCGATGCGGGCCTGAGGCGATGCCGCTTCGCGCCTCGATGCCGCCTCGGCACCCTTGCAGCTCAGCGCGTTTTTACACAGCCTCGACTCGTTTCGGACCTTCAGCATGTCAGCTTCGCGTCCGCACGATAAGCTGACATGCCCGGGAGCTTCAGTCTTTTCTGGCGGAGTGCGCATTGCCCATCGGCCATATCCAGGTGTCCAACTCCGATGGCACGCAAACGCTGAAGCGGCAGCGCGACGCGGTGTTCGCGACCAACCTTTCCGGTCGATAACGTACTGGTCATTTTGCCGAGCTTGCGGATTAGCCGCGAACCACCTGCTCAAGACCAGCCCCGGCGAGCCGGGCGGCGGCGAGCAGGCGATCGAGATCGTGCCCGTTGCGAGCGCTGGCGGACAGGCCGGCCATGACGGTGCTCATATAGTCGGTCACGCGCTCGGCCTGTTCGGGATGGCGCGCGGCGACGAAGCGATGGATCGCCTCCTCCGCCGCCGCAAGGAACGTTCCGGCCGCCTCGCGTGCCTCGCGGTCGGTGCAGCGCACACCCTCGATAACGAGGCACCCCGCCGCGTCCGGATCGGCGGCATAGCGCCGCGCCGCCGCTTCCAGCACCGCGACGAGGCATTCCGCGACCGGGCGATCGGCGTTCAGCAGATCGAACAGCGGGATCGCGCCGGTACCGGCATAGCGATCGAGAATGCGGCTGTAGAGCTCGGCCTTGCTGCCGAAGGCGGCATAGAAGCTGGGCGGGTTTATCCCGATCGCCTGAGTCAGGTGCGCGATGCTGACGGCATCATAGCCACGCGAATGGAACAGCCGCTGGGCGGTCGCGACCGCTTCGTCCGGGTCGAACAGGCGCGGTCTGCCGCGTGCGCGGGATAATTTTGTATGAACCACTACAAATACCTTGACGGGTGTTTCAAGTCGTTTATGTAGCGAGTCGTAAGTTATTGATCAAGGAAAGTCCGATGGGTGTGTTTGAGGCGAAATCCGTTCTCGTGCTGGGTGGCAGTCGGGGGATCGGCGCGGCGATCGTTCGGCGTTTTGTGGCAGATGGCGCGAAGGTGACCTTTACCTATTCCGGTTCGCCTGACGCGGCCCACGCGCTGGCGGCCGAAACGGGCAGCACCGCTGTCGAGACGGACAGCGCGGATCGCGACGCGGTGATCGCGCGCGTGAAGGACAGTGGCGCGCTCGACGTGCTGGTCGTCAATGCCGGAATCGGTGTTTTCGGCGATTCTCTGGAGCAGGATCCGGACGCAATCGACCGGCTGTTCCGGATCAATATCCACGCGCCCTATCATGCCTCGGTCGAGGCCGCGCGCCAGATGCCCCAGGGTGGCCGGATCATCGTCATCGGATCGGTGAACGGCGACCGGATGCCCGTTCCAGGCATGTCCTCCTACGCGCTCAGCAAGTCTGCGCTGCAAGGGATGGCGCGCGGGCTGGCACGCGACTTCGGGTCCCGCGGGATCACGATTAATGTGGTGCAGCCCGGCCCGATCGACACCGACGCCAATCCGGCGGACGGACCGATGAAGGAGCTGCTGCACAGCTTCATGGCGATCAAGCGCCACGGCCGGCCAGAGGAAGTCGCGGGCATGGTGGCGTACCTCGCCGGCCCGGAGGCGGGGTTCGTTACGGGCGCCATGCACACCATCGACGGCGCGTTCGGTGCCTGATCCGACCTCGCCCGCGCCGATGACCACCATCGGCATCATCGGCGCGGGCGAGGTCGGCAGCCAGATTGCCCGCGCCGCCATCGCCAACGGCTATCGGGTTGTCATCGCCAACTCGCGGGGGCCCGAAACCCTGGCCGGGCTGGTCGCGGAGCTCGGGCCGCCTGCCCGCGCCGCGACCGCTGCCGGTGCGGCGGAGGCGGGAGAATTCGTCGTGATCGCGGTCCCGCTCAAGCTGGTCAACGACATGCCCGTGGCGCAACTGGCGAACAAGATCGTGCTCGACACCAACAACTATATGCCGTGGCGCGACGGGCGCTATGCCCTCGTCGATACCGGCGCGAAGACCGAGCACGAACTGCGGCAGGACCAGCTGCCAACGTCCAAGGTCGCGAAGGCGTTCACGCATATCCAGGCACCGCGCCTGTTGCTGTCGGCGCGGCCCGCTGGCACGCCGGGGCGGCACGCGCTGTCGGTGTCGAGCGACTATCCCGAAGCGGTGGCGCTGGTCACGCGACTGTACGACCAGTTCGGCTTCGACACGGCGGACAACAGCCCGCTTAGCGAGTCCTGGCGGAGCGCTCCGGGTCAGCCCGCATGGCACGCGCACGACCATCAAACGCGTCCCGCGCTGATTGCGAACCTTGCCAAGGCGACACCGCTCCCACCGAGATAGGGCAGACTGCCTCTGCCCGACCACACCGCCCATGCCTACGAGGTCTTCGCCGTTCTCGCCCGCGCCGGCATCACGTTCATGTCGGCCTGCGCCTGCCGCGGTCGGTATCGCTGAGAGGGCAGCAGCGATCCGCGATCCCGCCGACAAGGCCTACGGTGTTCGACTGAAAGCGGGAGTCTGTGTGAAGAGCGGAATGTCGCCTTTCAGCCAAGTCGGTAATGACCGCTGCTGGCGCGAAGCCGAAATGCGCCGCCGATCGCCTGTCTTTCCACGCCATGGCCACCGATTATGCGACGGGCGCGCTGAAGGGGTGGGCGAGCTCGGTACGTAACGCTATTCTACGCCTGCCTTCGATCGCTCTTGCGGCCCTGCGCTGGCCAAGCCAACAGGATCGCACCGGATCGTAGCGTAGGGAAACATCGCACGCCAGCGCACAGTATCGCGCCATGGCGTAGGAAAAAGCGTGGCTCGCCGGAGTCGGTGAAAATGCGAACTTCGATCTGCCGATTCCCCTCAATCATATCCAAAGGCCCGCCGTCAAGATGCGCAAGCGTGATCGACTGAGAGCAGAAAGGATTGTCGCTGCCGGCGGGCCGATGCCGAATCTCCGAGAGCGCGCAGTGATGTTGGCGGAGAAGCTAGGCGAAGTCCGCACCCGTGATTTGACGGAGGTCGGCATTCCTCGGTGCTACTTAACAAGGATGTGCGAGGAAGGACTGTTGATCAAGGTTGGCTACGGGCGTTACCGCGCTGTTCCGCGGCGAGCCGCTTAACCGGAACGCTGCCGACCGTCAGTCCGAAGATGGGCCGAATAGGCGCACCGCGCTGTCGATGATCAGTTGGGGTCGTGGTTGGTGTAGTTGAGAGCAACCCAGGCGTATCCGACAGGGTTGCGGCGGACATGGCCGATTCCGGGGAACGCCGTATGGAGCATGGCAATCAAGGTCTCATTGCGCGCGAACTCGTCGAATGCTTCAGCGCGGAGCCGCATTAGAACTACGAACCATCACCGCTATCGATGACTTGCCGGACAGTCGGGTTCGCTTCAGGGAGCGCCAGTTCCGAAAAGTGCCGTCGGATATGATCCAGCTTGGGATCGATGTAGCGGCGGCAGAAGGGCCTGCTCGGGTCGGTTCGATAGTAGTTTTGGTAACGCTCGTCCGACGCTCTGAAACCTTTAAACGGGAGGACCAGGGTGTGCACCGCCTTGGCAGACGCGCCGGCGAAGCGGACGATCGCCTGTTCGGCCTCCGGCCGCTGGCTCTCTTCAAAGATGTAGATCGCGCTGCGGTACTTGCTGCGAGGCGAGCGGGCCCTGGCAGCGGAATGCGTTCTGAGATGCACCTCGGACAGCGTCGCCAACGGAATAACCGATGGATCGAAGGTGACGATCACCCCTTCTGACCAGGTATCTGCCGGCGCGTCCGACCGGACAAAGCCCTGGTCGACCTGGGCGACGCCGCGCAACGCCTGGAACACTCCCTCTGTGCACCAATGGCATCCCCCTCCAAAGCCGGCCTTCGCCATCATCACCTCCCACGCCGAGGCGTGATTCCTGACGTAGGTTTGCCCGGCAAAGCGCTAGCGGCTGATTTCGAAGAGGAACCACGCACGGCGCTCAGCCTCGTCCGTCCAGGCATCGATCAGGCCGGACGTCGCATTATCCTTCGCCTTGTCCGCGACGTCCTTTGCGCGGCGAAACGACTCGACCATGTGGAGATTGTCGGCGCGGAGCTCGCCCAGCATGTCCTGCGGTGTCACGAACTCAGCATCATTGTCCTTGATCGTCTGGTGGCGCGCGATATCGCCGATCGATCGAATGGTGGTGTTGCCCGTCTTTCGGGCGCGCTCGGCGATCGCATCGGTGACGGCGAGGATCTCTGCGGCCTGCTCATCAAGAAGCAGGTGATAGTCCCTGAAGTAGGGTCCGGAGACGTGCCAGTGGAAATTTTTTGTCTTCAGGTAAATCGCGTAGCTGTTCGCCAGAATGATCTTCAGAGCGTCGGCGACAGTCATCGCCGCGCATTCGTCAAGATCAGAAGGTGTCGGAAGGGCGGAGGCATTGTTGTTCGTCATCGCTTAGACTTTCTCAATCTGGCTACACGGGATCCAGCACCGATTCCCCCACGGATGGCGATGTATAGAAGATGAATTCATTGCCAGACGAAGTCCAATGGCCGGTGGCTATAGTTTTGATACCTTTGAGCGACATGCGCAGTCTTGGGGGGCCGGGCGTCGCAGGCGGACCGGTCGGCCGGGACCTCCACCTGCCCGTCAGGGGGCCGGTCGGAAATCCAGCACGAACGCGACGACCTTTTCGGCGGACATCTCGCACGGCTTCAGCAATGTTCTATCTGATGTAACGCGATAGAGGTTGAAGCTGACAATGTCGGTCCCGGCCAACTCCCTGGCGAACAGGCTGTTGCGACGTCCGTCACCGGATCGCCGGACAGTCACGCCGAAACGCCGGCCTTCGTAGGCGCCTTCGCTGTATCCCTCGGGAAGCTGCGCGAAGGCGGCATCGAACTCGGCATGCTCCATCTCAATCCAGTCGTCTTGATTCGACAGAAGCCCAAGGGTCCGAGGCCCTCGGCGCCAGTCCGCGGAGAAGGTCCGGGGCGGAGCCCTGTAGCCGACGCGGCCTGGGATGGGCGGAAAAGCCGTCCCGCGGGCGCTTGCACATGGCGCTGAGGCCGCCACCTGTCCGCCTGCTACGCAACCTCCACGCCTTTCCAGAAGGCGATATGATCCCGGATGCCCTCGGCGCCTGGCGTCGGATCTGGATAGGTCCAGGCTGCGTTCACGTTGAGCGCGTCTCCCACACGCACATGGAAGTAGCGCGCGGTGCCCTTGATCGGGCAGACGGACGTGTGCGGGCTCATCTCAAGCAGGCCAAAATCGACTGCCGACGGTGGGAAGTAGTGGTTTCCCTCGACGACGACCGTCTCGTTGCTTGTGGCGATGGTGGCGTCATTCCAGATAGCTGAGACCAACGGACTCTCCTTTCGTATTCATCAACCGGCACGGGGCTTGCGGGCTGTCTGCCCCAAGGCCGCACCCCCTCAGATGGCGGGCGGCGTGCGCCCCAGGAGTTTGTCGAGTTCGCCTCTGACATCGAGCTCGAAAAGCTCGTCGGAGCCACCGACATGCGTGCCGTTGATGAAGATCTGCGGCACGGTGTTTCGACCCGACGCTTCCGTCATGGCCTGCCGGTGAACCGGATCCGCCTCGATATCGAGTTCCTTCCATTGCACGCCCTTCTCCTCGAGGAGCATCTTCGCCCGGCGGCAGAACGGGCATCAGTTCGTGATGTACAGCAGCACATCAGTTGTCATATCGCGTCTCCGACAGTTGGAAGCGGATCGCTGTCATGGCGTTGATCTACCGTCAGCCGCGTTCGAGGAGGGCGACTGTGCCTTGACCGCCGTCGGCGCAGATGCTGACGATTGCGCGCGATCCGGGCGGCATGGCCCAAAGTTCCTTTACCGCCTGGCTGAGGTCGCGCGCGCCTGTAGCGCCGAACGGATGACCCAGGGCGACCGAGCCTCCATTGGGATTGACGCGGTCCCAGTCAAAATCGCCCATAGCCGCCTGGACACCGGCTGTCGCGCGCACCCACTCCCGATCGGTGATGGCCGCGACGTTCGCCAGGACCTGGGCTGCAAAGGCTTCGTGGATTTCCCAGAGTGCGATGTCGGAGAAGCTGAGTTGATGCCGCGCGAGCAGGCGCGGAATGCCATAGGAGGGCGCCATCAGCAGGCCCTCGGTGTGGAGATCGACGGCAGAGATCTCGTAGTCGACGAGCCGCGCGTAGGGGGTGCCCGCCGGGAGTCTCGCCACACCGGCTTCGGTAGCGACCCAACACCCGGCGGCTCCATCCGTAATCGGTGAGCTGTTGCCGGCGGTCAGGGTTCCCCTCCCGCTGTCGCGATCGAAGGCGGGCTTGAGTGCGGCCAGCCGTTCGGGCGACGTATCGGCGCGCGGGTTCGCATCGCGCGCCAGCTCAGGCAGCGAAATCACGAGATCGTCGAAGAAGCCACGTTCCCAACCAGCGACTGCCCGCTGGTGGCTCTTGAGCGCCCAATCATCCTGCGCGACGCGCGAGACCCGCCAAGCCTTGGCGGTCTCCTCCATATGATCACCCATCGTCCTTCCGGTGATCCGGTTTGCCCAGCCCTTTGTGGGGAGCACGTAGTCTCGTGGAGTCAGAGACTGGAGGGCGGCAAGCGCGGCGGTCGCATCCTGCGCAAAGAGGTCGGTGAGCCGCTTCGATGCATCGGCCGTCAGGGCGATTGACGGCCGGCTCATGACTTCGGACCCGCCGACCATGGTGAGGTCGGTTCCTCCGCCCAGCATCCCTGCCGCAGCGAAGGTCGCCGTCATGCTGGTCGAGCATGCCAGGACGACGGAGAACGCCGGAACAGTCGGATTGAGCTTGGCATCAAGCCAGGTTTCGCGAGCAATATTGCTCCAGCCCAAATTCGGGATCACGGTTCCCCAGACGAGGAGATCAGGCTCCGCCTGCGCCGCCATCGCCTGCACGACAGGCACGGACAGAGAGATGGCATCGTAGGCAGCCAACGCGCCTCCGCCGCGGCCGAAAGGCGTCCGAAGGCCAGCGGCAATGAAGACGGGTTCGGCAAAGCGGCTCATGATGATCTCCAAAATTAATCCGTGGGCTGCACGTCCACGATCGGCGGGACGCGAAGTAGCTTGCGCCGCTAGCCGCCGTAGCGCTCGGTTTTGACAATGGAGGGGTCCAGGCCGGCCAGCAGCGCGCCCTCGGTCGCGATGTTGACGAAACCGTTGGACCCGCAAACGAATACTTGTGTGGGCTTTCGGTGAAGCCGGGCCAGAACTTCTTGGACCATCACGCCGTCGATCCGTCGCGCAAAGTCCGATGCGCGGATCGGGTTCTCGCGCGTAATTGCCAGCGCCAAGGCGAATGCCGGATCGCTGCATTCGATGGAATGAAGCTCTTTTGAGAAGAGAACGTCTTCAGCGGTTCGTGCGGACAGGAGCAGCGCTGTCGGCACGACCTGGGCTAGTGCGCGGCGCTGCCGGATCATCGCCATCAACGGCACGAGGCCGGAGCCTGCCCCGATCAACAGCACTGGGTCTATGGCAGGTTCAGGCCATAGGAAATGGCCGCCGAGCGGACCACGAAGCTCGATTTCGTCTCCGATCGCCGCGACATCGTGGAAGAACGGCGAAACTTCGCCATCCGGCAGGCGCTCGATAGCGAGCTCGACCGTCGGGAACGAGATTGCCGAAGACGCAATCGAGTAACTCCGCATCGCACTGTAGCCACCGGGCGCGGTCAGCCGGACATCGACGTGCTGCCCTGCGATGTGCGCGAACGGTTTGCTCAACCGAAGGAAGAAGCTCTTGATACTCGGGGTTTGCTGGACGATTTCGTCGATCACGCATGACTGCCACGCGATTTGCGCGCCGTTTTCAGTCATTGGTGTATCGCTGCTCGCGCCACGGATCGCCATAGATGTGATAGCCGCGCAGCTCCCAGAAGCCCGCCTCGTCACGCGTTGTGAATTGCAGCGCGTTCACCCATTTGGCGGACTTCCAGAAGTAAAGGTGCGGAACCAGAAGACGCGCCGGCCCTCCATGATCGCGGGGAAGCGGCTTGCCCGCATAGTTGAGGGCGACCATCGCTTTCCCGGAGAGCAGATCCGCCAGCGGGACGTTTGTCGAGTAATTATCGTAGCAGTGCGCCAAGACGAAATCGGTGGGCCGATCGAGCCCTGCATCTGCAAGGATGTCTTCGATGAGTACGCCCTCCCAGGCGGTATCCAGCTTGGACCAGGACGTGACGCAGTGAATGTCTCGGGTCATCTTGGTCTTCGGTAGGGCGTTGAACTCGCTCCAGTTCCACACTTTGACGGGCTTCGGACCGATCTTGACGGTGAATTTCCAATCGGAGGGCTCCACGCTCGGCGTTGGCCCGGCCGTCAGAACAGGGAAATTCTCCACGAGATGCTGACCCGGCGGTATCCGATCGGACTGGTCGCCGCCTGGACCGCGGCCTGTGAAACCTCTGGTGACCATAGCGAAACCCCCTTGCTTGTCACGACAGACCAGAACCTGATTCAGTTCAGAATTCTGTAAAAGATCTTTGCGCGCACAACCGCCGAACGAGCCAATTCACTGAAAATCAGAATACCGGATTCTCTATTAGCGTAGAGAAAAGTGTTGGACCATTTTGAGTCGTGGTTATGCGTGAAGACTATAGCGTCAGTCCAGTATGATTTCCCAATACCCTGTAGCTATAGTTTCGATAGCTTCGAATCGGCATTGCAGGCGTATCCCCGTCAGCGGATTTCGAGCGGACGCCGTCGCTTGCCAACGTTGGTGTGAGACCGGCGGGCGAGATCGCCCCTGCCAACGCGACCGCTGAGAGGTCGACTCCTCAACCGCTTGGGCGCTTATCGCCTCCATCCGGATGCTCACCCGCCGAACAGCAATAAACCGCTATTTTCGATAAACTTCTGAATCCGGCTCCGAGGTATGGAAACTATGTCGTACCGCTATTGGATATGTTGCGCGCATACCTTCATAGTCTGACACGCGAAATCTTTAAATCCCGAGTATATTTCGGAAGAAATTTCGATCTGATCGATAAGACTTCAGGATACAGCAAGCTGGAGACACCGATGAAAGCCGTTGGTTACAAGGTTCCGGGACCCATCGCCGAGGACGCCTCTCTGGTCGACATTGATCTGCCTCGGCCTGTCGCTGAAGGAGGCGATATCCTGGTTGAGGTGAAGGCTGTCTCGGTCAACCCGGTCGACTACAAAATCCGCAGCAGCACGCCGCCCGCTGATGGCGATTGGAAAGTGCTGGGATGGGATGCGGCCGGGATCGTGCAAGAGGTCGGCCCCGACGTGACGCAGTTCGCGGTAGGCGACGAGGTCTATTATGCCGGATCGCTCATAAGGCCTGGCACCAATGCGGAGTTCCATCTCGTCGACGCCCGGATCGTCGGTCGTAAACCCGCGTCGCTCGACTGGGCGGAAGCGGCGGCGCTGCCACTCACGACGTTGACGGCCTGGGAAGCCATGTTCGATCGCCTGGACGTGACGAAGCCCGTTCCCGGGGCGGCGGCGGCGATCCTCATCATCGGTGGTGCGGGTGGGGTCGGGTCGATCGCCATCCAGATCGCTCGACAGCGCACGGATCTCATCGTCATCTCCACCGCCTCTCGGCCGGAAACCCAGGAGTGGGTTAAAGGGCTTGGGGCTCATCATGTCATCGACCACTCTCGGCCGCTCGCGCCACAGATTGCCGAGCTCAACATCGGCGCTCCCGCTTTCGTGTTCTCGACCACGCATACCGAGCAGCATGCATCCGACATCGCCGAACTGATCGCCCCGCAAGGACGGTTCGGATTCATCGACGATCCCAAGGCGCTCGACGTCATGCTGTTCAAGCGCAAGGCAGTGTCGATCCACCACGAGCTGATGTTCACACGGTCGCTCTACGGCACGCCCGACATGGATGAGCAGGGCAAGATCCTCAATTCGCTGGCGGTGCTGGTGGACGACGGCAAAATTCGCACGACGCTAACCGAAAAATTGTCGCCAATTAATGCCGCCAATCTGAAGACGGTGCACGCACTGATCGAAAGTGGCGCGGCAAGAGGCAAGATTGTCCTCGAAGGCTTCTGATGACTGCCACCGCCGAACGTCTTTTCTAACCTCAAGAACGCCGGACGGATTACGCCACGGCGAAGGAAATTTCATGACGAAATCCATTGCCACCGCCTCGATCAACCGCGAAACCGCCGTCGCCCTCATCGACGCGGCGATCGCCGCGGCACGCACAATCGGCATCCCGGCTGCGGTCGCCGTCGTCGACGCCACCGGTAACCTGGGCGCGTTCGAGCGCACTGATGACGCGCCGTTTCTCACCGTCGATGTTGCCATCGACAAGGCTTGGAGTTCCGCCTCGTTTGGGTACCCCACCCATGTCTGGAACGACTATGTTTCGAACGATCCAAAAGTGGCGCCGCTGGCCTATCGCCCCCGGATGGTCGCTGTCGGCGGAGGCTATCCGATCCTGGAAGACGGGAAGTTGATCGGCGGGATCGGCATCTCCGGAGGCAACTATCAGCAGGATCAGGATGCGTGCGTCGAGGCACTCACGAAAATCGGGTTCGAGCTGCCAGCCTGACGACTTTAAGGCCATCGCCAGCGGCGGTGGCCTGCAGATGCGACCTTATGAAAGACTTTAAGATGGAAGCGTTCGTCGTCTTCACCCGCGAAGAAACCACCGATCCGGAAGAACTCGCAACCTATTCTGCAGGCGTCGGCCCATCGTTCGATGGCCACGACGTAACCTTTCTCGCCGCTTATGGCACGATGGAGCATTTGGAGGGGCCGCCCGTCGAAGGGGCCGTAATTTTGCGGTTCCCGACGATGCAGGCCGCCCGTGATTGGTATCATAGCCCCGCCTACCAAACCATCGCTGCGCACCGTTTTGCCGGTTCCCGCTATCGCGCCTTTGTCATTGAGGGGCGGCGGTGACACACCGACGGAAGAACGGCGGGGCTGGCCACGAGGTATCGGTCGGCGAACTCGCATCCTACAACCTGTAGGGGATCAAGGCGGTGAGGTTCGCGTGCCATCGCCACAAGCGACCACTCATCGGACTTCTGCATCGGAATTGGAGGATCAGATGAGCGTCGACGAACGACAAGCCCCCGAGCTGCGGGTGCAGAGATGGATTGGCGCGGATGGAGAAAGCATCGCGCCGCTCAAGCTGTCGGATCTCGGCACCGGCCCGAAAGTCCTCTTCGCCTTCCAGCACTGGTGCCGTGGCTGCCATTTGCATGGATTTCCGACGCTACAAAGGTTGCATGGTGCATTGAGCGCCAAGGGCGTGGGCTTCGCGGTGATCCAGACCGTCTTCGAAGGAGCGGATGAGAACACCTTCGAGAAGCTGCGCGTGAACCAGCTCAAGTATGCGCTTCCTGTCGCGTTCGGTCAGGACGAGCCACCTGCCGGCGCGACGCTTCCCACCTTCATGGAGGACTACCGCACGCGGGGAACGCCCTGGTTCTCCGTGATGGACGCTGGCGGCCGCATCGTATTCTCGGACTTCCATCTCGACGCCGATCAGCTCGTGAAGGGACTGGAGCTGGTGTAACCGATGCGGCGCTGGGTCATCCTGATTGCCACCCATCTCGCGATGCTCGCCATGGGCTTCGCGGGCGGTGTCTACACGCTGCCGATCCTGACCGCCCCCCAGGCCCCGGACGCGGCGGCCTTGCGGACCATCTCAGCCGAGACGCTCTACGCAGGGCGTCTGGCCCGCGATCTCAAAGGCAGCGACCTGCTTCACTGGGGGGAAGGCGAGATCCGGGTCTCGCGCGACCGTATCGCCCATATCGGGCGCCTCGCCCCTGGTCCCGACTACAAGCTCTACCTCGCACCACGTTTCGTCGACACGAAGGAGGCCTTTCTCCTAATCAAGGACAGATCAGTCCGCGTGGGCGATGTGAAGACGTTCAACGGCTTCATCGTCGAGGTGCCTGCCGGCATCGATGTCCGTGACTACAACACGGTCGTCATCTGGTGCGAAGCATTCGACCAGTTCATCAGTGCGGCAGAGTATCAACCCTCAAGTCAGGCCCGAGAACGAGCCCGGCGATGGATACCATGAGGTCGGCGGGCAAGCGCGGCCTCGTTCTCGCGCCGGTGGCGGCGCTGCTGCTGAGCGTCGCCGCTCTGCTGCTGGGCAATGGCCTGCTGAGCACGCTCCTGATCGTGAGAGCCGGCCATGAGGGGTTCTCGACCGGCGCGATCAGCGCGATGATGTCCTTCTATTTCGCGGGTTTCACGATCGGCGCGCTCGTGTTGCCACCGATCATCGTCTCCGTGGGACATGTCAGAACCTTCGCCGGCTTCGCGGCCATTGCCTCGATGACCGCCCTTCTCCATGTGGCGTTCGTGGAGCCGATCGCCTGGATGCCGCTTCGCCTGATTACCGGCTTCGCCTACGCGGGCATGATCCTCGCAACGGAGAGTTGGCTCAACGCCCACGCATTGCCATCCACACGCGGGCAGCTCCTGTCGATATTCGGAGTTGTCTCTATGGGCTCATGGGCAATCGGGCAGGCGTTACTCAACATCGCACCGCCCGCCGACGTGACATTGTTCCTCATCGTGTCGCTGCTGATATCAGCGGCGGTGGTTCCGATCACCTTGCTGCCCAGTCATCCGCCGGCCCAGGTGGAACAGGAATGGGTCGCGTTCAGGGACCTCGTCCTCGTATCACCTCTCGCTGCGGCTGGCGCTTTCCTGGCCGGCCTGGCTATCGGTGGTTTCTGGGGCATGGGCGCGAACTTCGCCCAGAGCATCGGCCTCGATGTGGGCGGTATCTCCGCCTTCATGGCTGCGGTTCTTGGTGGAACGCTCGCCTTCCATTGGCCACTCGGTTGGCTTTCGGATCGAGTGCCCCGGAATCTTGTCATCGCCGGTGCGGCGCTGGCGTCCGCAGCGTCTGCCATCGGCGTAGCGTTGGCGGTGGAAGCGCCTCTGCCGCTGCTCCTTGCGGCAGGTGCGCTGTTCGGCGGCTTTGGCATCCCGATTTATTCGTTGTGTCTCGCCGTCGCAAACGACGATCTTCCGGCCGGTCGGCTACTCGGCACCGCGCGCGGGCTTCTGTTGCTCAACGGGATCGGGACAGCCGCTGGCCCCCTAATAGGAGCAGCTGCAATGAATATCGTCGGCCCTGGCGGCCTGTTCCTTTATGCGGCGGCGTTGCTCACGCTCCTGGCAGTGCTGGCCATCGCCCGCAGGCAGCCGAGGCGCGCCAACCAGGCCAAGGCGGCCCCCCGTTCTCCGAGCACGCCGATGATAACCGGATCTCTCGATACGATGATATGCATGGAGAAGCGGGCGCAGGGCGTGCGGGATTAGCGCGGCACGGCGCCTGCACGAACCGCGGGGTCAGGCGATGATAGCTGTTACGCGAATTTCGATACGCATGGTTGGAAGCCCCAGCGCTTCGATTCCCAACTGCGTCCAGATTGGAGCGCGGTCGGGCATGTAGTGGCGATACAGCTTGGCCATTGTTTCGTTGATCACGGGAGGGAATCCACCGACGTGATAGGAATTGACGTGGACCACATGCGGCCAGCGTGCTCCGGCGGTCGCGAGCGTCCGTTCCACGTTCTTGAACGCCTGCTCGATCTCTTCCTCAATCGACTCCGGAATGACGAGATCGTCGTTCCATCCGCCCTGTCCGGAGATCTCCACGCGGTCACCAATGCGCATTGCCTGAGAATAATGAAGCGCGTCATGCAGGCGCGTCCCGTATCCGGGGGTGATGAAGAATGAAGGTGTTGTCATGAGTTTGCCTTTGATGAGCCAGGTCAACGCGGCTGCAAGTGACCGTATGCATGCAGAAAGAGATGCAGGGCGTTCGGCACTAGCGCGCCGGCTGCGGTGGAGGGCTTTATTCCACGTCTTCTACGGTGAGGTCCCGGCCGTTGAACTGCACGGTCTCCCCGGCTCGGGCACCCTCGATCGCTTCGAAGATCGGCGCCATCGTGGAAATGCCCATGAGCTCACGCCCCTGACAGGTAAACTTGCTCGTTGACACCGCGATCACAAAGTGGCGGCCGGACAGCTTGACGACAGCGCCTTCGTTGACGGCCAACTTGGGGCCGAAATCGATCGTCCTGAGCTTTTCGAGTTTATTGGCGTAGTCATGGAGCGTGTCATCGAGCGCTTCAGCGAAGTCGCTCGCGACCTCGGCCTGAGCTAGTTCGTCGTTTTCGATCGGTTCGCTCCGATCGAGCCGAGCGGTAGAGACATAGTCCAGGTAGTTTTCGCGAGCGCTGTGCAACGCTGCTGTCTCCAGCAAGAGCATAGTTTCTCGTATGTGGTCCTTGTTCCAGTCCATAATCACCTCCTAATTTTCGATGTTCTTAAAGTTCAGCCTGCAGATGTGTGGGCCAGGAAGGCCAGCCTTTCCGGCTAAGCGACACCGCTATTCGTCGCTGATGACGTCTTCGCCCTGGTATGGAACCCTGATCAGCCGAGGATCTCGAATGATGCTCGTGACGAGCCAGACATATTCCTGCTCGGCGGTATCGAAGCCGAGGATGCTGAAGGATTGGCCGAAAGGGCATGGCGGGAAGTCTGGAAAGCCCTCGCGCAGAACGTAACGCTCGGGATCGCTGTGAAACTCGCTCTTGTAGACTTTCCGTAGTCCGTGCTTGCTCGGCGCGTCCTGGTCACCTGCCGGTGCTGTTTCCCGATGCGCCACAAGGCGCTCGGACAAGTCGCGGGGGCAGATTTCGTGGAACACGTCGAAGGCGTCGATCAACAGGCCTTTATGCTCTGTCGCCGGATCGGTGATCGCGTAGATGTTGGAGGCATCTTCGCCGTCGTCCCCGCTCTCGAGGCGCAACGCCGCATCGACGCGAATGCTGCATGCATCGAGGGTTGACCCTAGTTCGAGATCGACGAGATTGCCGTCCTTGACGCGGTATTCGCGGTCATAGCCTTTGGCGATGAATGACTGGACTGCTTCTAGAACGTCGGTCACCTGGGAGGTCATGGAAGCACCTTCATCTTGAACTGGATTGGACACGCTCGCGCACAAAGCGCGCTGTGACTCGGCGGACGGAGAAGCTCGCGAAGTGCGTTACTCATAGCCACTTGGCCTTCTTGAAGCGCATGAATAGGAGAAGGCAGAACACCGCTATCACTCCGAGCACGACGAAGTAGCCATATGGCGTGTCCAGTTCCGGCATGTGCTTGAAGTTCATGCCATATATTCCGGCGATCGCCGTCGGGACCGCCAAGATCGCCGCCCAGGCCGCGAGCTGGCGAGTGACCACACCGATCCTTTGCGCTTCCAGAAGGCTGCTGGCCTCGAAGACCGTGGACAGGACAAGCAGGAGGCCGTCGACCATGGACTGCACGCGGTGGACATGGTCCGCGACGTCGTGGAAATATGGTGTCATTTCGGCGCTGATGCAGGGAAAGTGGCCGCGAACGAGCTTTCGCACCAGCTCGGCCATAGCCCCGAGCGTGCGCTGGAACCGCGTGAGTTCGGACCTTAGTTCGAAGATTCGCGCCACCTCTTCTGGCCCGAGGAAATCGTGCAGCGACCGTCGCTCCATCGCCAGGACGTCGTCCTCGATCATTTCGAAGATGGGCAGATACTGGTCGACCACTCGGTGCAAGATCGCGTGCAGCACATAGTCGACACCCTTGCCGAACTGCGTCGGCGATGCCTCGAGTTGCTCCCGAAGTTTGCCCAGCGCTCCGGCATTGCCGTGCCGCACGGTGATAAGGTGATTGTGACCGGTGAAGATCGCCATCTTGCCGTAGCTGATCCGGTCGCCGACCAGCTCGGCGGTCTGGGCGACGACGTACAACTCATCGTTGTAGACCTCGAGCTTGGGCGGGCACAGCGGGTGCATGGCGTTGTCGATCGCCAAAGGATGGAGGTTATACGTCGTCTGGATCGCGCTGAGTTCGTCTGCGGTGGGCTCGCTAAGCGCGATCCAGCAGAAGCCCGAGCGATTCTCGTTTAGTTCGACGTGCTCATCGAGCCTGATTTCACGGACTCGCTTACCTTCGTTGTAATAATATGCGGCGATAATGGTCATGCAGGCCTCGCAGGAATTCGCAGGCCACGCTGTACAGCCGGTCGCGCCAGCCCGCGTTCGAGCCATGCCTGCACGTTCGAATAGCTGCTTAGGCCGAGGATGTCGCCCGCTGCGTAGAATTCGACCAGCGCATTCACCCAGCCAAACGTCGCAATGTCCGCGATCGAGTAATCATCGACAATCCATTCACGGCCCTCCAGCCGGTGATCCAGGACCCCGAGAAGACGCCTGGATTCATCAACAAAGCGCTGCCGAGGTCGCTTGTCCTCATAGTCCTTGCCGGCAAATCGCAGGAAAAAGCCTAGCTGTCCGAAGGTCGGCCCAACGCCCGACACCTGAAAGAACACCCAGGCCAGAGTCTCGTACCGCTGGGCGGGTGTTGTTGAGATGAGCTGCCCCGTCTTGTCGGCCAGATAGATGAGGATCGCACCGGTTTCCCATATGCCAATGGGCTGGCCGTCAGGGCCAGCCGGATCGATGATCGCGGGTATGCGGCCGTTGGGATTCAACGACACGAACGCTGGATCCTTCGACTCGTTGTTCGAGATGTCGACGAAGTGGGGCTCATACGGCAGGCCAGTCTCCTCCAGCATCATCGAGACCTTGACGCCGTTGGGCGTGGGGGCCGCGTATAGTTGCAAGCGATCCGGATAAGATGCTGGCCAGCGCTGCGTGATGGGAAAGGAGGAGAGGTCTGTCATATCTGGATCCTGGCACTGCGACGGCGGCTGAATGGAATGATCTGCTTCAAGGCCGGGTTCGACGACCGCGTCGATTGACGCGGTCGTCGGAGGTTGCGAACCGGATCGGCGCGGCACTAACGGCAGCGAAGCCTATTCCGCTGCAGCCCCGGCCGCAGGGCTCACATCGCCGGCCTCATGCCGCTTTGGAAGAACCCAGTCGGGACGGACGAAGTGGCAGGTGTAGCCGCCCGGCCGCTTCTCCAGATAATCCTGGTGATCGGGCTCGGCCTCCCAGAACTCGCCGACCGGCTGGACCTCGGTCACCACTTTGCCATCCCACAGCCCCGAGGCATCCACATCGGCGATCGTATCCTCGGCGACGCGCTTCTGCTCCTCGTCGACATAATAGATGCCCGACCGGTAGGAGAGCCCACGATCATTGCCCTGGCGGTTCAGCGTCGTCGGATCGTGGATCTGGAAGAAGAATTCCAGGATGTGCCGGTAGCTCGTCACTGTCGGGTCGAAGACAATCTCGATCCCCTCGGCATGCGTGCCGTGATTACGATACGTGGCGTTCGGAATATCGCCGCCCGTGTAACCCACACGGGTCGAGATGATGCCGGGCCGCTTGCGGATCAGATCCTGCATGCCCCAGAAACATCCTCCTGCGAGAACAGCGCGCTGATGCATGTTAAGCCTCCTCTACTTGATCGAGATATTCACCGTATCCCTCGGACTCCATCTCGTCGCGCGGGATGAAGCGAAGGGACGCAGAGTTGATGCAGTAGCGCAGACCGCCGCGGTCGGAAGGACCGTCCGGGAAAACGTGGCCCAGATGGCTGTCGGCGTGTACCGACCTGACCTCCGTCCGGACCATGCCGTGTGCACTGTCCCGCACCTCGTTCACGTTTGCCGGAACGATCGGCTTGGTGAAGCTGGGCCAGCCAGTACCCGAATCGAACTTGTCCGTTGAAGCGAACAGCGGCTCTCCCGACACTATGTCGACGTAGATGCCAGGCTCCTTGTTGTCGTTGTGCTCACCCGTGAAGGGCCTTTCGGTCCCCGAATCCTGGGTAATCCGGCGTTGCTCGGGGGTCAGGCGGTCAACTGCTGCCTGTGACTTCTCAAACTTCATGATAGTCTCCAATAATTAATCTAGAGAGCTCGACACACTGTCATTTATCTTTGCAGTCATTGCGCCGACTATAGCAGTGCGCCCCAGATTTATCCAATACGCTGCGCGTATAGTTTCCATAGCGCCGAAGCTCTTCACGTCGTGATTCAGTTCCACTCATACCGGGCTGCCAGCTGCGCGATGTTCCGTATCTCGACCGTTGCCGTGGAGCCGGATACTGTCGCGATCACGACTTCGCGCTCCAAGACAAATCCGTCGATCGGCCGAGTGACGAGGCCTTGCACGGTCGGCGATCGTTCCGGAAGAATGCATATGGCGTGGCCGTCAGCGACGACCCGTTGCACCCAGTCCTCGCGATCTGATCGAAAGCGAGGTCGCATGAGCAAGTCCCGTCGCGCGAAGTGATCGAGGATCCGATCGCGAAACTCGCATTTCAGGCGATCGACGAAAGGAAACTCGAGCAGGTCTTCGCCGCGCACGATCTCGTTGGCAGCCAAGGGATGGTTTGCAGAACAGCCGAGCACGAAGCGCTCCCGAAATAGAGGATGCACATCCAGCTTGCGTTCCGGTCTTGTTTCACGCGGCATGATGCACGCGTGGTATTTTCCTGAAAGCACCTCCGATGTGTCCTCGTTCGACTGGAGCGAGTGCAGCTTGATTTCGATGGATGGCATCTCCGCCAATGCGCTCTCGAAGAATGCCGTAAATTCCTTTGGTCCGACGGTGGGCGCGACGGCGACATCCAGCACGCGGTGCCCCCCCATCGCCCAGTGCTCCGAGTGATTGCGAACGCTCTTCATCGCGACCACCATGCGCCGGAATTCTGCCTCGACGTCATGGCCAAGGCCAGTCAGGCGGCTGTTCTTCCCGTCGCGATAGATCAGCGGCCCGCCAAGCTCATCTTCCAAGCGGCGGATCGCGCGGGTCAGACTTGGCTGTGACACACCGCTCAAGCGAGCGGCCGCTGTGAAATTCAGCGTCTCGGCCAAGTTGATGAAATAGCTGACTTGATTGAGTTCCATAGTCCTTTGGCCCACGCGCCTGACTGATACCTCTTCCGTGAGACCGCCTTTGGAAAGCAGGTCGCAGAAGTATGCTTGGCGCATATAATCATGGTATAGGGGCTTGTCTATATGCGCCAGACATATAAATGATAGCCTGAGATGACGATTACCGGTTGGCGGTGCGCTCCGCTCAGCTCCGTCGAAGGTTCTGAGAGCGCAACCGCCAAGCCGCGTGCTGGAGGTTTGATGGACATGGCAGGAAGATCATTTACGTTTGTCAGTGGGGCTGGCTCTCCGCTGTCCGGGCACCTCGAACCGCCGGAAGGGACGCCGCGGGGCTGGGCGATCTTCGCCCACTGCTTCACGTGCGGGAAAGACAGTCGCGCCGCTGTTCACATCTCGCGCGCGCTGTCGCGTGCGGGCATCGGGGTCTTGAGGTTCGATTTCGCCGGGACCGGGATCGGCGGTGGGACGGGAGAACCTGTGAACTTCGCGTCGGACGTCGAGGACCTTCGGGCCGCCGCAAATGCGATGGCGGCGGCGGGCATGTCACCGTCCCTCCTCGTCGGGCACAGCCTGGGTGGCACCGCTGCGATCGTAGCCGCCGCCGACATGCCTGATATTGCGGCGGTAGCGACGATTGGTGCGCCGGCCGACCTTCAGCATATCTTGCGCCTCTTCGGACCGAATGATCTGGACACCATCGCGAGCGAGGGCGAGGCCTCGGTGGAGATTGCCGGTAGGCCCTTCCTCATTCGCCGAGGGTTCCTTGAGGCGGTTGAGGGGATCGACGTCGAGAAGGCCATTGCCTCCCTGCGACGGCCGGTGCTGGTCATGCACTCTCCGCTGGATCAGGTGGTCGGCATCGACCACGCGTCGCGCATCTTCGTCGCGTCCAGGCACCCTAAAAGCTTCATCTCGCTCGACAACGCGGATCACCTTCTCACCGACGTCGCGGACGCGAACTACGCCGCGGCCATGGTGGCGGTTTGGGCGAGCCGCTTTCTCCCACCACTCAGCGCGGATCTTCCGCAGGTCGAGGTTGCGGAGGGCGTCGTCTCCACCGAAACTCTTGCAGGGACGTTCCAGCTCAAGGTCCGCAGCGGCGAGCACACTCTGTTCGCCGACGAGCCAGCATCGGTCGGTGGCCTCGGGACCGGACTATCTCCCTACGAACTCGTATCTGCCGGCCTCGCAGCCTGCACGGTGATGACGATGCGTCTCTATGCGAACCGCAAGGGCTTTCCGCTCGAACGGGCGAGCACGACCGTGCAGCACGAGAAGGTGCCGGACATGATGCCACCCGACCGGTTCACCCGCACCATTGTCCTCGATGGGCCGCTGAGTGATGATCAGCGCGCTCGGATCCTCGCGATCGCTGATCGGTGTCCCGTCGATCTGAGTCTCATCCGGGGTTCGGACGTGCAGACCGAGCTCTTGAGCGCCAGTCAGGCTGCGGATCCCGCGAGGCTGGCTTGACCGTGGCGCACACGGAGGAGGGCGAACGGACTGTGAGCCAATCGCCTACCGGCAATAGGGCGGCCGCGACAGAGCGAGCAATTCTCGCAGGCGGCTGCTTCTGGGGCATGGAGGATTTGCTGCGCCGAGCCAGGGGAGTCATTTCGACGCGTGTCGGTTACACAGGCGGAGAAATGCCTGATCCGACCTACGCGAGACATTACGGCCATGCGGAAGCAGTGGAAGTGACCTTCGACCCTTCCGTTCTCGCCTATCGCTCGCTCTTGGAACTCTTCTTCCAGATACATGACCCCACGACCTACGAGCAACAAGGCAGCGATGTCGGTCCGAGCTATCGATCGGCGATTTTCTACACCACCGAAGTGCAGAAGGAAGTCGCCCTCACAACCATCGCGGAAATCGAGGCATCAGGAAGCTGGCCAGGCCCGGTCGTGTCGGAGATCAACCCAGAAGAACCCTTTTGGGAGGCGGAGCCAGAGCACCAAGAATACCTGGTGCGCTATCCTGGGGGCTATAGCTGCCACTTCGTGCGCCCGACCTGGCGGTTGGACCGCTCAGACGAACGCCCAGCTGTAATACTTGACAGAAAGAGTTGATGATGACCGAAACCGTGACTAATCAGGCCGCCTGGCAGAAAGCGCCGGGGCAGCCACTGAGGATCGGTGTCACCGCTCTGCCGCATCTGGCGGCGAACGAGATATTGATCCGCAACGCGGCCATCGCGATCAACCCACTCGACTGGATTCTGCAGGACGTCGCGCTTTTGCCATGGCTCGACTATCCCGCGATTCTCGGCAGCGACGTCTCCGGTGAGGTCGCGGCGGTCGGTGGCGCGGTCGAGCGGTTCAAGGTCGGCGATCGAGTCATCGGACAGGCGGTCGGGACAACCGTAAATCAACCTGCGCAGGGTGCGTTCCAGCACCACACGATCGTGCTGGACCACATGGCGGCGCCGATCCCCAACAACATTGCCTTCGCTGATGCGGCAGTCCTCCCGCTTGGCCTTGGCACCGCCGCAAGCGGGCTCTACGGACGGACACAGTTGGCTCTCGCGCCACCGTTACACTCGCCGACCGCGCGTCCAGAGGTCGTTCTGGTCTGGGGTGGATCGTCGAGCGTTGGCTGCAACGCCATCCAGCTCGCGGTGGCGTCGGGCTACAGGTGCGTCGCCACCGCTTCGGCGCGCAACGTCGGCCTGTTGAAGGAGCTGGGTGCAAGCGAGGTTCTTGACCACTCGAGTCCAGCCATCGTGGAAGACGTGATTGAGGCAATGCGCGGGCGCAGTCTCGCTGGAACGCTTCACGCGACCGGTCACATGAAAGACTGTTTTGCCGTAGTTGCGAGATGCGAGGGCTCGCGCCGGGTGGCAGCGACGCTGGCCCCGCCCGACGAGCGTTCATTTGGAGTCGAGGCGACGCACATCTCCGGGACGAGCCTCAAGGATGACGAGGTTGGTCCAATGATCTACCGCGAATTCCTGCCGCAGGCTCTCGCGGCGCGCACGTTCGTCCCCGCCCCTCCGGCGAAGATCGTGGGCCAGGGCCTTGAAATGCTCCAGGCTGCCTTGGAAGCCCTGAAGGCGGGTGTATCCGCAGCGAAAATCGTCGTTACCCTGCCTTGAGTGACCAGCCAGGCGGTTTTTCGCGTTCGCAGTCTGAGGTGGCCCGCACTTTGCCGATTGGGAAGCTCTACCGGGAAAACGCGTTTGGGACGCGCGCTGCGCTCCTGCCGGAGCATGCGTTCCCGAAACCTGTTCCCGACTGCTTTTCCCCGAAACTACCTATCGGACATAGAGAAATGGGAATGCAGCGAGTGGTTTGAACGGCCGCTTCCGAAACCGCGTTCCGATCAATTGAGCGGCTAAAAGTGGGGCGATCACCGACATATTAGAATGAGACCGCCATGCCCGATCGGCCGGCTTGACGCGTAGCCAAAAGAATGCGGCTGATGGTAGGCTCGCTGACATTATGAAGCCCCGCCATCTGAGCAGCGTTGAGCTGCCGCAATTGCGAGTCTCCTACGCGTCGTCGTTCTTCTCGCGGTCCACACCTCGCTCATGCAATTCGGCATCGACGGGGCAGTTCGTGCAGCCCTCGTAGCAGCACAAGCGGCAGATGCGGTATGACTGCTCGAGGTTTTCCAAGCGATTTCGGAGAACGCGTTCAGCGATGTCCGATAAGGTTTTCAGTTCGTCTGGATTAAGGATCGATAGCCCTTCGGCAATCACTTGATCGCGCGAGGCCAGGACCTCGTCGCTCGCGACCTTGCCAGTTGGAGTAAGATAGAGGGATCGCGCGCGCCCGTCTGTCGAATGCTCCCTACGCTCGATCAATCCCTCGCTTACCAATCTATCCACCAGGCGAACAGTTCCAGCATGTGAAAGGCCCACCCCGATCGCAAGCATACGGATCGAGAGCCCGGGCTTGTGCGCGAGCAACGCCAGCGCTGAGGCGGCGGGTCCAGCTTCCGGCGCCCGCGATGAACTAGCGCGAACGATGTCGTCGCTGATCATGAGTGCGAACGCCCCGAAAATGTTTCGATCTCGAGGTCCATCCATTGCCACATCTATATGTGCGCGGAGCATAGACAGCAAGCCATACCGTGGTCCTCTTCCTCCGCGCGGCTTGTGGAAAATGTCCTGTTTTAGAAGGGTTTCGGAGGATTTCGACTGATCGAGCGCGCCGAAAAAAACGGGTCCGGCTCGTTAAGGCCGCGGAACCGTTGATACCTGGCGGCTATAGGGCAAGCCTTTTCGCTCGGAATCGCCGTAGGTCGCGCCCGAGAATCACTCCGCGTCAGCGCTGTCATCCAGGCCGCGCAGGTGCAGATCAGCGAGACCTAGCTTGCCCCCGGCGTCGCACTTCCATCGTGTCACCGCGCGCGATCACGATTGTATCAATCCCATTGAGGAACAGTCCGTGCTCCACGACGTCGGGGATTGCGGCGAAACGGGCGAAGACCGCGTCGCCATGCAGCTGAGCGCCTCCGGGCTCGATATCGCGACGGAGCATCCATGCCCCGCGGAGGTTCTGCAGGATTTGCACGCCCGCCGTCACGAGAGGACCACAGTCACGAGAGCACAAGCGCCCCTCTGTGGCGGACCGAAGCACGCAGCAGCACGAGGGACGCCGCTAGCAGAACTGCGTCCTTCAGTAGAAACTGCCCTGGTGCAGCCGAAATCGCAGGAAAGCCGCCGGCAGTCTGCTCCGCGACACCTGGAGTGGTGATGAAAAAGGTCAGCGTGATCAGATAGGTCGCTGCTGACATTAGTGCGCCTAGCGCAGAGAAGAGTGGACGAAATGCACCAAGGATCAGAACGAGACCGGTCGATAACTCGATAACGCCGATGAAATAGCTTTGCCCCTGCGTCCCGAACATGCCGAGCCAATTCATGATCGGGCTGTGTTCGATAAACGGGGCGATACCATAGGCCTCGTACGCTGTGAACTTCATCGCGCCGAACCACAGAAATACGATCACGAGAGCCCATCTAAGCAGGCCAAGATCCCTCCGACCGTGCTCGGGGACAAGAAATTCATAACGGTCGAAAATGCTCATCTAAAATTCCTCAACAGTGGTCCCGTGGGAACGTCACGAACGTCGTCTACGTGCTTCGGGCAGGCGTTGCAGTATATGCGCGACGCATATACTAATAAGCGAGATATGTCGAGCGGCTGGCTCGCGCTTCGCTGCCTCACGAAGCCATCCTCATCGGCGATGCCTTTACCCAGCAAACGCGCGACCTTTGCGGGATTTTGACTTGATGGGGCTGGCGCTCCGGGTGGGCCTATAGCCCGTTGGCAAACGTCCAGCCTGTACGGATGGACGCGGCCCTGGACGAGATAACCATGCCCACCGAAATCGTAGCAGCGATCGGCGAAGGCGCGCTCGCTTATCGAGAGAGCGGCATTCTCTCACTGGCAGATGGCAGAGTATTCTCCGCGTGCCGGCAGTATCGCTATCGCTTGAGCGAGGACAGTGTTGTCGTCGAGTTCGCAGACGGACCTCATATCGGGACGCAGTTCCTCAGCTTGAGTTTCTCGCGGACGGATACCGGGTTGGAAGCGAGTGGCGTCTATGCCTGCGGAGACGACACCTACCATGCAACCTACAGGATTCTGGGGCCGGCGGCCTTTGAAGTGGTCATCATGGTCCAAGGGCCTGCAAAGGCATACGAGCTAGTCAGCCGATATTCCCGGTCGGGATAAATGCTCATGTCAGGAGGGCAAGTCCTCTGTTGCCCTTATCATGGCCGTGAAAGGCAGCGCCGGAATAACTTACCACGCGCTGCAAATCCGAAGACGATTGTCGTCGTCATCAGAAGGTAGGCGACTATCCCACCAGGTGAAAGAGTCGGAACCGCTGCGAGGATCAACCCATCATTCCCGCCGGGTATGAGCGCGATGCCGATACCCATCAATGTGCCGCCGACGACAGATCGCAGAATGCCATTGGCTGTCGGCAGTTGGAGACGCAGATTGCCTTGGCGAAAGGAGGCGGTTAGGGCGCCTGCGATCGAAGAGATCACCGCAGTGAGCGCGACCTCGCCGGCCGGGGACATTCTGAGAGGAAGGGCGCGTTGAATCACGTCTGCGAAGGTCCAGGCCGGCGAGAGTGCATATAGAAGTCCGCCAGTGATACCGAGTCCAATCATCGAAGCGCCGAACGACCAACCCGGCTTTGTTCGCAGAACGCTCTTCGTGGAAACGAAAACGAGTGCCAGCACGAGCACAACTAGGAAGGCTAGGAGAGTAACGAGGCCTGTTGCGCTCGGTTTGGAGATTAAGCTTGGCCATGTTGAATCGTAGCCGAACCTGCCATGGTCGGCAGCCAAGATACCAATCGTTAATCCCAAGGGTAGAGCTAGAAGTCGCATCTCCCCATCCCCAAGCCGCGCCAGCGATCCGAGCAGGCATGTGTCATTAATGAGTGCGCCGAGGCCGAAGGCGATGGCGCCGATGAGCAGGAGGAAATTGATGCTGGTCGAGGGTGCGAGTGTTGCGCCCAGTGTTCCCGTCCAGACTATCGGGACCGCAACCAGGCCTGCCGCTGCCGACGCTGCGAGAAATCCGACGAACATTTTCGGCGGCTGTCTTCTGTGTAACTCATGAGCGGCCACCACTAAACAGGTTCCGCCTTGGTTCGCCGCATATCCGAACCCGAAGGCAAGTACGCATAGAAGAAGTTCGAGCGCAAACGATCCCATTATTTCAAGCCTGCCTGATCATATCGTCAGCCTTCTGATGCGACGTTCCAGCGTGGCGAGCGCCCCGGCTTAGCTTTACCACGGGAAGGCGCGATCCTGCTGTAGCCGCACAGATGGCAAAGGCTGACCGAGCCATCTTTGTCGAAGCCGTTTGCCACAAGGAGCCGCTCCGACAGCATGCCTAGAATGTCGAGGTCATTGGGCGACAGGGGCGAAATACATTCGGAGATCACCTGCTCCCGTGCCTTGAGCAAGGCGTCCGTTATCTTCTTCCCCGAATTGGTGAGGTGAATGAAACGGGCCCGCCTGTCGGTGATTTGTCTTCGTCGTTCCACCAACTGTTCGCGCTCGAGCCTATCGATCAATCGCACCGTCCCGGCATGAGAAAGCCCGATCGAGGTAGCCAAAACGCTGATCGGCAGTCCGGGCTCCATGCTGAGTAACACCATCACGGCGGTCCCCGGGCCGCTTGGTGAAAACGAGGCCGAGACACTGGCGATGCTGTCTGCAACGGCCAACGCGAGTGCACCTAAATGGTACTTGGCGACCTCAGGCTCCATACCGCAAGAATATATGCTTCGCGCATAGACTTCAAGCGTGTGAAAATGTATGACCGCCGCATGCATCTATGACAGATTCGGACATGGTCATGCTCATTGAGGGGCTCAGCTCGGATTCCACATCTGAGATCAACGGACGTGCTCGTTCCCCAGGCGCTAGCGGGGGTGGGCTCGATGAAAGTGGACGTGCATGGGTGCCGCTCACCGGGCGCAGGCGGTTCGCCGATGAGACCGCCGGTATGATCGGACGGGTCTCATGCCCGACCTGACTCTTGATCTCCGATACCTGAAGTACGCCGTTCAGGTCGCCGAGGCCGGCAGCTTCCGCCGAGCGGCGGAGCGCCTATCGATATCGCAATCCACCGTCAGCCGACGTGTGCAGCTGTTTGAGCGCCAACTTGGCTTTTCTCTCTTCAAGCGTACGCGAGCGGGGGCAGGGCTGACTCCAGAAGGTGAGCGCTTCCTTCAACAAGCGGTGGTGGGAGCGCGCTACCTTCGTAACGCCGCAACGGAGATCCGCTCCGCGCGGAAACTCAAGACCGGGCTCGTGAGGTTTGGAATGCTTGAAGCTTTCCCGGCGTGCCCGATCATCAACATTCTCTCGGCATTCAGAAATAGACATCCGACGATCGAGGTAAAGCTTGAGGAAGGCACTTCAGAAGAAAACACTTTGGGGGTGAAGCGCGGATTACTGGACGCAGCAATCAGCCTGAGTGCGAGCAAGAGCCCTCAGTTCCAAGTTCGACGTCTCTGCGAACCAGATCTGTTCGTGGCATTGTCCCCGCTTCACGAGTTGGCAGCACGGCCACAGCTGTCGTGGGAGGACGTTTGTGAC
Source organism: Thauera sp. (assembly GCA_017302295.1). Taxonomy (GTDB): domain Bacteria; phylum Pseudomonadota; class Gammaproteobacteria; order Burkholderiales; family Rhodocyclaceae; genus Thauera. The sequence goes on from JAFLDS010000001.1 coordinate 183,397, forward strand.
GAAGTCTTCCTCGTTCGCTCGGATGGCGCTGGGCGTGAGCTCGCTGGCATACTCCGGCGCATGGTGGGCGCCGGAGACGGAGCGGTTCAACTCTCGATCCAACAAGTCAGCCGAGAAACCCTGCTGACGATGGTCGAACAGGGCTTCGGCTTGACCATCACCAGCGTGATCTACCGGCCGGATATCGCGTTGATCCCGCTCCCATCGGCGCGGGCGCCGACGGCCGCTATAATTTCTTCCAGTGACAACGACAACCCGACTCTGCCGCTGCTGCTGAAGTGTTTCGACACCCCCTCTAGAGCAGGGACCACGGATTAATCGGCGCTCCCCGGCGTCAACGTTCGCCTGGCTTTGGCGAAGCCACGGTCTGTCGCGATGAACCGTTGTAACATCGGGACGATTAACCGAGCTGGGTCAACAGCGGACTGACCTTGCTCTCGGCCCAATAGGTGGGCGTAGTCAACAAGGTCCTGGTGGAGAGCTGCAGGTAGCTCGACCTGTACCTTAAGCGGCTTGTCGTCCGCGATGGGGCCTAGCTTAAGCTTCGACATCATCACCCTCCATATGGCTCCAGTACCAAGTCTCGCGTCACGATAACGCGCACGGGAAATCCGGGCCGAATAGTGATCGTGGGCGCGACGTTGAGCTGACGCCTCACAATCTGCTGCCCTGCGTCGTTGATGGTGTCCTGCCCACCGTTCCGGATCGCCTGAACGAGCTGATCGTCGTTGTCGACCGCGAGTTCGGCCCCGACGCTCAGCAGTGTCGACAATCCCGCAGCCTTGGCCAGATCCCACCAATGGTAATCGACGCCATCCTGCAGCCCGGCGAACCCTTCAGCGTCAGCACCAGGCTGGCGCTCGAGAACGATCGAGCGCCCGTTCGGGAAGACGAGCCGAGTCCAGACGAGCAGGACTCGGCTCTGGCCGAACTGCACGTTGTTGTCGTACTGCCCGACCACACGAGTGCCTTGCGGCACAAGCAAGATACGGCCGGTTGGGCTGTCGTAGATGTTTTCGGTGACCTGCGCGGTGATCTGGCCGGGTAGATCGGATCGGATGCCGGTGATCAGCGCCGCGGATATCACTGCTCCCGCCTGAAGGACGTTCGGCGATACTGGCGCAGCGACGCGATCGGGCGCAACCGTCCTGCGATCGGCCGCGGCGTTCAGAAACGCGTTCTGCCGGTCCTGCGCCGAGGGCGTGGCGGGCGGCGGAGCGAGGCCAATGCTCGCCAAATCCGGCACCGGCGCGAGCGCTGGGGCAGCTCCCGCAGCAGCGGGTGTGCCCCGGCTTTCCGATCCGGAGAAGAGACGGCTGGTGCGCGCGGTCTCGATTTCCTGAAGGCGGCGCTGCTCTTCCGGGCTGATGCCGGGATTGGGCGTGGCCGTCCCGGGTGTGGGCACCGGCTGTCCGCGATCCTGGGTACTAAGGATCGGCCGGCCGAGGTCACCGGGAAGAGGGGGACCGAGCTGTGGCACGCCACTGTAATCTCGCGGCAGGCCGGCCAGTCCGTCAGCGGTCGAGCGGTTCTCGGTCGAATAGAGTTCGTCGTTCGGCCGACCGGCGTCGCGGGTCTGAAGCGCGTAGATCAGCGCACCTCCGAGCCCGACGCTGGCGACAAGACCGAGGCCGGCGAGAACCTTCCGCGACAACCGGGTGACGCGGGGCGGTTCGGCCCGCAGCCGCATCGGCGCAGGCCCGACCGGCTCGCCGGTCAGGGGCTGCGCATCGTCGTCCGGCACTTCCTCAATCCGGGGCGGGTTCTCGCTCACGAGGTCGGCCTCCCGTCTGTGCGGACGATCCTGACGCGCTTCTGCTCGCGGCCGGAGCCGAAGCGAAGTTCGGCAGCCGCGAACAGACGATCAACGATCATGTGGTGGCCGCGAACGCGATAGTTCACGAGCTCAGAGGTGTTGCCCTCGGGGCCGACGACGAAGAGTGGCGGCATCTCGCCCTGACCGATGCCGCGCGGAAACTCGATAAAGACCTGGCGTCCGTCGTCGAAGGCGCGCAGCGGCCGCCACGGCGCACGGTCGCCCTCGATCGCATAGCGGAAGTTGACGTTCGCGAGATCGACGCCGCTCGCCACCGGCTGGGCCGCCTGCGCCTCGGCGTTCTGACGGCGCAGCGCAATGAGCTGGTCTTGCGGATACTGCCATGAGACCGACGCCATATAGGTGCGCTCTGTCGAGCGCAGCTCCATGTGATAGGTGCGCATGTTGGTGTTGATGACGAGGTTTGTCATCAGGTCGGCGCGGGTGGGCTTTACTAGGATGTGGATCTGGCGCGTTGCCCCCGATCCGCTCTCGGTGTCGCCGATGATCCAGCGCACTGTGTCGCCGGCGGCCACCGGGCCTGCGCCGACAAGCTGCTCCCCGGGTTGGAGCGCGATGTCGGTGATCTGCCCGACGGCGGTATAGACTTGATAAAGCGCCCCTTGAGTCCACGGGTAGACCTGCATCGAGTTAATGAAGCCGTCGCGCACCGGCTGGACTCGTGCCGCCTCGTTTGCCTGGTTGACGCGAGCGGTCGGATTAGAAGGCTCCGGGGCACGCCGCGTCTCCTCCACACGCTGCAATTGGCCAGGCAGCGGCAGCGGCCGGGGCAGCTCGACCACGGTGACCGGCGCGGGTGGATCGACGGTCTGCACCGCCGGAGCCGCATTGTCGTAGGAAATCTCCGGCGGCGGATTGGTGGTCGCGCAGCCCGCGAGCGCGGTCGCCGCTAGCAGAACGACCGGGAATGCGGCTCTACGGAGAGCCGGGAGTACGTGTGTGTGTGAAGCCGGGTTTCCGGCTTTACGGAAATACGGCTTCATTGCCCAAGCTCCCGTGACCAGTTGATGGCGTTGACGTAGATGCCGAGCGGGTTCGCCCTGAGCCGGTCGGCGTTTCGGGGGATCTGCACGACGATCGTCAGGATCGCGGTCCAGCGCGTGGTCTCGGCGAGCTGGCCATTTTCGTATCGGCGCTCGACCCAGGCGACGCGGAAGCTGTCCGGGGACGCGCGGATGACGCTGGAGACGTCGACAGCGACCTGCTGCCGGCCGACCCGTGTAAAGGGGTCGTTGGAGCGGGCGTAGTCATTGAGCGCCATGGCGCCGCGGTCAGTCGTGAAGTCGTAGGCGCGCAGCCAGTTCTGCCGGACGATGATCGCATCGGCCGGAATGCTCCGGACCTGCTCGATGAAGCGCGCTAGGTGGAAGGCAATCTGCGGATCGGTCGGACGATAGTCGGCCTCGGCGGGCGCGACGGCCTGCGCCTGACCGATGCGATCGACTTGGACCACCCAGGGTACGATCGTCCCGCGTGCTGACTGCACGACGAGCGCGGTGGCGAACCCGGCCGATAGGATCAGCGAGCCGAACGCCATGAGCCGCCAGTTCTTGGCCTGCACGCGCGAGGCGCCGATGCGCTCATCCCAGACCTGGGTGGCGCGTTGATAGGGCGTCGCCGGCTCGGGGGCCTTGCCATAATGGGTAGAGGGTCGTTTGAACATCAGCGATCGCCTTCGGAAAGATTGATGGAAGAGCCGCCGCCGTGGGCGTCGCCGGAGCGGACGGCATGGGCCGTGGCCTGGACGGCATGGGTCACGTGCTGGGATCGGCGCATCCGCTGCGCCCAGGCCGGCGGACCGCCGGCGTTCGCGGAACCGGCGGCAGCGGCGCCATCACCGGCCGCGTCACCGCCGATCGAGCCCATGGTGGAAGTGCCGCCTGTCGCCTCAAAGGCGGCCTTGCCGCCAGCGTTGAAGCTTGAGCGCATGCTTTCGGCGGCACGCGATGCGGCGCGACGCAGAGGTGAGACGGCGGCGCTGCCGCCGGCACGCACGACCCCGCCGAGACCGGAAGCGACACCGACCGCGCCGGCCTGCCCGGCTGAGCCAAGGCTGTAAGCGGTGGACGCGCCGCCGGCGATCGCAGCACCGCCACGAGCGGCGGCGGCGGCACCACCGGCCAGCGCAGCACCACCCGACGCAGCGGCGCCGACGGCGCCAGCGCCGAGCGCGACCATGCCGCCTGCGGCCAGGCCAGTGCCGACTGCTGCTCCGGCGCTGAGCTGGGGACCACCGGAGACGATGCCGCTTGCAATACCGGGACCGAAGATACCGAGGCCGAGCAGCGACAGCGCGGCGAGCACGATCGCCATCGCTTCGTCGATTGTCGGGTTCTGGCCGCCGAAACCGGATGTGAATTCTGAGAAGAGCGTCGAGCCGATGCCGATGATGACGGCCAGCACCAGCACCTTGATGCCGGAGGAGATGACGTTGCCGAGCACGCGTTCGGCCATGAAGGCCGACTTGCCGAACAGGCCGAACGGGATCAGCACGAAGCCGGCGAGCGTCGTCAGCTTGAACTCGATGAGCGTGACGAAGAGCTGGATGGCGAGGATGAAAAAAGCGAGCAGCACCAGCGCCCAGGCCAGGAACATGCAGGCGATCTGGATGAAGTTCTCGAAGAACGACCAGTAGCCCATGAGGCTGGAGATGGAATCGAGCAGCGGCCGTCCGGCGTCGAGCCCGGTCTGAGCGACCTTGCCAGGGCGCAAGAGGTCGGCCGTGGTGAACCCGGTGCCGCTAGCCTTCAGGCCGAGGCCGGCGAAGCTCTCGAAAATGATCCGGGCGAGGTTGTTCCAATTACCGATGATGTAGGCGAACACGCCGACGAACAGCGTCTTCTTCACCAGGCGGGCCATGATGTCGTCGTCGGCGCCCCAGCTCCAGAACAGCGCCGCCAGCGTCACGTCGATGACGATCAGGGTGGTGGCGATGAAGGCGACTTCGCCGCTGAGTAGCCCGAATCCGCTGTCGATGTAGCGGGTGAAGACCTCAAGAAAATGGTCAATGACGCCGGTGCCGCCCATGATCTTATCTCGCCTCGTCGAGCTGCGGCGGCGCGATCGGTGCGGCGGGCTCGAAGGCCGGCTGATCGGTGCGGTCCGATTGGGGTATGAGAGTGTTTCGCGGCGCTGGCGGGATGTCCGGCAAGCGCTCGGTAGGTCGCGCGCCGGGCGCGAGGAAGCGGTTGCGGTTTTCGGCCCAGGCCCGCAGGCACGCCGGATCGCGCGGCCCCGCTTCGCCGAGCACCTGGCAGCGGATCATTTCGTCGCGCAACGGATCGCCCTGCGCTTGGGTGGTCCGGTCGGACGGCCACGCTTCCCGCACTTCCTCTTTCCGGTTCATCTCGATCGCGGTCGCAGTGATCGCGACGGCCACGAACACCACAGCGCCGAGCCGTGCGAGCATCTTGCCGTCCATGGCCGCGCCCTCAGTTGCCGTTCGGGAACATGCGGGCGTTGCCGGGCTGATAGCCGGTGCCCGGCGTCAGGAACCGTCGGCGCTGTTCGCGACCCTGTTCGGCCGCGGCAGATCGCTCGGCCTCGGACAGGCTTTGCGCCCGGCCGTTGGCGGCAACGACGGCGGTGAGATCGGCAAGCTGCTGCGCTTGTAGCGCGAGAAGCTGGTTGCCGGCCTGCGTCGCCTGCAGCGCTCCCGTCGCGCCCTGGCTCTGGCCGACCAGTGACGACATCTCGGCGCGGTTGGTGTCGATGTTGCCGACCACGCCGGCCTGGACGCGCATGGCGTCCTGCAGGCCGCCGACCGTGTTCTGCCAGCGCTCCCGCGCCTGCGCCACGAGCGCCTGGTCGGAGGCGGACATGGAGGCGTTGCCGTAGGTCGACGTGAACGCCTGGTCGATGCGCTGGACGTCGTAGGCGATTCCCTGCGCCTGTTGCAGGAGCTGCTGGGTGCGCTGAACCGACTGCTGAAGCTGCTGGAGCGAGGAGTATGGCAGGCTGGCGAGGTTGCGGGCCTGGTTGATCAGCATCGTCGCTTCGTTCTGAAGCTGGGTGATCTGCTGATTGACCTGCTGGAGGGTGCGCGCCGCCGTCAGGACGTTCTGCGCATAGTTGGTCGGATCGTAGACGATCCATTGCGCAGCGGCGGGAGTGCTGAGGATCGGCGAAAGCGCGATCGGCGCGGCAAGCAGCGCTGCGGTGATACGCAGTGCAAGCGAGCGGGATTGAGTAGAACGGGTCATGGGCGTGTCTCCGGATCGGTTTGGGGGATGACATTGGTGAGGTCGGCGATGAGGTCCGCGGCCCAGGCAAGCCGGTTCTCGGCGAGCCACTCAGCGAGGAAGCCATCCGTGCCGCTGCGGGCGTGAACGTCCGCGATCAGCGCCTGGTGCTGCTTGGACGACGCGGCGCAGAGCGCGAGCGCCACGTCCGACAGCCCCAGCTCGAACAGCCGGTTGCCGCGCCGCGACTGGCAGTAATAGTCGCGCTTAGGCGTCGCCCGCGCGAGGATCTCGATCTGGCGATCGTTGAGCCCAAAGCGGCGATAGATGGCGGTGATCTGCGGCTCGATCGCGCGTTCGTTCGGCAGCAGGATGCGAGTCTGACAGCTCTCGATGATGGCTGGCGCGATCGCTGAGCCGTCGATGTCGGAGAGCGACTGCGTCGCGAAGATGACGCTGGCGTTCTTCTTGCGCAGCGTCTTCAGCCACTCGCGGAGCTGACCGGCGAAACCCTCGTCGTCTAGCGCCAGCCAGCCTTCATCGACGATCAGCAGCGTGGGGCGACCGTCGAGGCGGTCCTCGATGCGGTGGAAGAGATAGGCGAGCACGGCGGCGGCGGCGCCCGTGCCGATCAACCCTTCTGTTTCGAAGACCTGGACATTCGCTTCGCCCAGATGCTCGGCCTCGGCGTCGAGCAACCGGCCATAGGGACCGCCGACGCAATAGGGCCGAAGCGCCTGCTTCAGGTCGTTGGACTGCAGCAGGACGGACAGGCCGGTGAGCGTCCGCTCGTTGATCGGCGCGGACGCCAGCGAGGAGAGCGCCGACCAGAGATGCTCCTTCACCTCGGGCGTGACCGGCACGCTCTCGCGCCCCAGGATCGCGATCAGCCAGTCGGAGGCCCAGGCGCGCTCGGCGACATCGTCGATGCGCCCGAGCGGCTGAAGCGACACGCTGTCGTCTGAGCCTTCGGTGAGGCCACCGCCAAGATCGTGCCAGTCTCCGCGCATGGCGAGCGCGGCGGCGCGGATCGATCCGCCAAAGTCGAAGGCGAAAACCTGCGACTGCGGATAGCGCCGGAACTGCAGCGCCATCAGCGCCAGCAGCACCGACTTGCCGGCGCCCGTTGGCCCGACGATCAGGGTGTGGCCGACATCGCCGACATGGATGGAAAGCCGGAACGGGGTCGAGCCTTCGGTTCTGCCGTAAAGCAGTGGGGGTGCATCGAAGTGCTCGTCCCGTTCCGGTCCCGCCCACACCGCCGACAGCGGGATCATGTGGGCGAGATTCAAGGTGTTGATCGGCGGCTGCCGGACATTGGCGTAGACATGGCCGGGCAGCGAGCCGAGCCAGGCGTCGACCGCGTTGATCGTCTCGGGCATGGCGGTGAAGTCGCGGCCCTGGATGACCTTCTCGACCATCCGCAGCTTTTCAGCTGCGATGCGCGGGTCCTCGTCCCAGACGGTGATAGTCGCCGTCACATAGGCTTGGCCCGCATAGTCGGCGCCCAGCTCCTGCAACGCCATGTCGGCGTCGGCGGCCTTGTTGGCCGCATCGGTATCGACCAGCGCAGAGGCCTCGTTGGTCATCACCTCCTTGAGGATGGCGGCGATCGACTTGCGCTTGGCGAACCACTGACGCCTGATCTTCGTCAGCAGCTTGGTGGCGTCGGTCTTGTCGAGCAGGACGGCGCGTGTTGACCAGCGATAGGGAAAGGCCAGCCGGTTCAGCTCATCGAGGATGCCGGGCGTGGTCGCGGTCGGGAAGCCGACAATGGTGAGGATGCGGACATGTGCGTCGCCGAGCCGGGGTTCGAGCCCACCGGTCAGGGGCTGATCGGCCAGCAGCGCATCGAGATATATCGGCGTCTCGGGCACGCGGACGCGGTGCCGCTTGGTCGAGACGGTCGAATGCAGATAGGTCAGCGTCTCGCCGTCATCGAGCCAGGCGCATTCCGGCATGAAGGCGTCGATGAGCTGAAGGATGCGATCGGTGCGGTCTGCGAAGCCGCGCAGGATCTCGTGCGCATCGACGCCAGCGTGATCGCGACCCTCATAGAGCCAGGTCTCTGCGCGCGCCGCGTCTTCGGCCGGGGGAAGGTAGAGGAAGGTGAGGAAGTAGCTCGATTCGAAGTGCGCGCCGGCTTCCTCGAAGTCGGCTTTCCGTTCGGCGTCGACCAAGGCCGACGCGCTGTCGGCGAACACGCTGGCCGGATAGGTCGCGGCACCATGGCGCTGCGCCTCGACGAAGATGGCCCAGCCGGAGCCCAGGCGACGGAAGGCGTTGTTGAGGCGCCCGGCGACCGCGACCAGCTCGGCCGGAACGGCACTGTCGAGGTCGGGTCCGCGAAACCGTGCAGTTCGCTGCAAGCTGCCGTCCTTGTTCAGGACGATGCCTTCGCCGACCAGAGCGACCCAGGGCAGGAAGTCGGCGAGACGGGTATTGCGGTTGCGATATTCGGCGAGGTTCATCATCGGCGTCGCTCCTCAAACCGACAGGTGGCCGGGGATGCGCAGATGTTTGCGCACGACATCGACGAACTGCGGATCGCGCTTGGCCGCCCAGACGGCCGCGAAATGACCGAGAGCCCAAAGGCCCAGGCCGACCAGCCAGAGGCGGAGGCCAAGGCCGAGCGCGGCTGCCAGCGTGCCGTTGAGAATGGCGATCGAGCGCGGAGCGCCGCCGAGCAGGATGTGCTCGGTCAGCGACCGATGGACCGGGACCGAGAAGCCCGCCAGCTCGCCATGATGATCTGCGCCGTTGGCCATCAGACGAGCGCCCCGCCGCCGAACGAGAAGAAGGACAGGAAGAAGCTGGACGCAGCGAAGGCGATCGACAGGCCGAAGACGATTTGGATGAGCTTGCGCGCGCCGCCCGACGTGTCGCCGAAGGCCAGCGTCAGGCCGGTGATGATGATGATCATCACCGCGATGATTTTGGCGACCGGGCCCTCGATGGATTCGAGGATGGACTGTAGCGGGGCCTCCCAGGGCATTTGGGAGCCGGAAGCGTGAGCGGCAGGCGCGAGCGCCAGCGAGACGAAGGTGACGGATACCGCAGTCGCGATATGGCGGCGGAAACGCAGGGCATGCTGGATCATGACGGACCTCCTGTGAGGGGCTGGCTTGCGGGCGTGACGCGGTAGTCGCCGTCGGGGCCAAGGCCCTCGATGCGGGCGAGTTCGGCGAGGCGGCGCGACGTGCCCCGGCCGGAAAGCACGGCGACGAGATCGATCGTCTCGGCGATCAGGGCGCGCGGGACGGTGACGACGGCTTCCTGGATGAGCTGCTCCATCCGACGCAGCGCGCCGATGCCCGTACCCGCGTGGATGGTTCCGACACCGCCGGGGTGTCCTGTGCCCCAGGCCTTCAGCAGATCGAGGGCCTCGGCTCCCCGGACCTCGCCGATCGGAATCCGATCAGGGCGCAGGCGAAGAGAGGAGCGGACAAGATCGGAGAGCGAGGCGACGCCGTCTTTGGTCCGCATGGCGACGAGGTTCGGCGCGGCGCATTGCAGTTCGCGCGTGTCTTCGATCAGGACGACGCGGTCGGAGGTCTTCGAGACCTCAGCCAGCAAAGCGTTGGTGAGGGTCGTCTTGCCGGTAGAGGTGCCGCCGGCGACGAGGATGTTGCGCCGATCGGCGACGGCCTGGCGCAGCGTCTCGGCCTGATGCGCCGCCATGATCCCGGCGGCGACATAGTCGTCGAGCGTGAACACGGCGACGGCCGGCTTGCGGATCGCGAAGGCCGGGGCGGACACGACGGGCGGCAACAGCCCCTCGAACCGCTCCCCCGTTTCGGGCAACTCGGCTGAGACACGTGGGGCGCCGGGATGAACCTCGGCCCCGACATGATGGGCGACGAGGCGGATGATCCGCTCGCCGTCTGACGGCGACAACAGTTCACCCGTGTCGGAAAGTCCTTCGGAAAGCCGGTCGACCCAGAGCCGCCCATCGGGGTTGAGCATCACCTCGACGATCGCGGGGTCTTCCAGAAACCGGGCGATCGCCGGCCCGAGGGCCGTGCGCAGCATGCGCGCGCCGCGAAGGATCGCCTCCGATTTCTGGTGAGTGGCCGCCACGTCGTCCCCGTTCTCTTGCGGGACCGCGACATGCGGCCCTGGATCGGGGATGAGTAGAAGAGGCAGAAATCATGGCCTGACAACAACCATAATGTGGTCGTCGTACTGTAGCGTACAAATACAGGGAAACGGCGGAACGCCGGAATACTTGAAGTGGACGTGGCCGTGATTAATCCGCGTCGTGCGCGGGCGTGATGTCCTCGGAAATTTCCTGCCTAAGCTTCGGCCCGTGAGCGAGTCGCCGGCCGAGCGCGGTGACGAACGCTTCGTAGCGTTCGCCGGCTTTGGCGCGCGCCGCTGCCTGGGCGGGCTCGGGGAGCGGCGGGTTCGTCGTCAGCCAGAATCGGATGAAGACGGCCAGCGTTTCGACGGCGATTCCAAGGTCACGCTCCATACGCGCCATTCGCCGGTCGAGCTGGTCGAGCCGTTTCGTCGTAGCCGCCTCCTGCCGTTCGGCAGCGTCGGGCGACAGGAAGGAGGCGATGCCAGCTTCCGCGATCAGCGAGAGGGATTGATCGCGCCGGGCGGCGTGCGCGGCGAGCGCCTTCATGACGTCGGGTTCGAGATACACCGATAGCCGCTGCTTTTTGGGAGGCTTTGCCATGGTGCCTCCTAAAGCTCGATACCGTCGCCGGGATCGAGCGATGCTTGGCGTGCGACCTGGCGCATGGTCTGATTCATGCGCGAGAGGCGAGCGGCGTCCTCATCGGCATCGTGGCGGGGATCGATCTCGAATTCGTTTTCGATGGGCTGCATTGGCTCGACGGGCTTTGCGCGGCTCAGTTCCGGCTGATGCCGGCGCTCGGAGTCGGTCGTATCCTCATCCTCCGATCCGCGCTCGCCGTCGGTCGCGATCGACACGGTCGGCGCCGCTGGAAGCGGCAGCGCGCTCCAGTCATCGGGCCGTGCCGTTGTCCGTTTCACCAGGTTCGGCGGCGTTACGATGCGCTCCTGAAACCGGCGATCCTCATAGTACCGCGCTTTCTTCGCGCGGATCGGTGGCGTACCGGCGACCATGACGATCTCGTCGGCGGGCGGGAGCTGCATGATCTCGCCGGGCGTCATCAGTTGCCGCGCCGTTTCCGAGCGCGACACCATCATGTGGCCGAGCCAGGGCGACAGGCGATGGCCGGCGTAGTTCTTCATCGCCCGCATCTCGGTTGCGGTGCCGAGTGCGTCCGAGACCCGCTTGGCGGTCCGCTCATCGTTGGTGGCGAAGCTAACCCGGACATGGCAGTTATCGAGGATCGAGTTGTTCGGGCCGTAGGCCTTCTCGATCTGGTTCAACGACTGGGCGATGAGAAAGGCCTTGAGGCCGTAGCCCGCCATGAAGGCGAGAGCGCTCTCGAAGAAGTCGAGACGACCGAGGGCGGGAAACTCGTCGAGCATGAGGAGCAGCCGGTGGCGGTTTCCGTTCGCCTGCAGGTCCTCGGTCAGCCGGCGGCCGACCTGATTGAGGATGAGACGGATCAGCGGCTTGGTGCGGTTGATGTCCGAGGGCGGCACGACGAGGTAGAGCGTGGTCGGATGCTTACCGCCGACGATATCCACGATGCGCCAGTCGCAGCGGCGCGTGACCTCGGCGACGACGGGATCGCGATAGAGGCCGAGGAATGACATCGCGGTCGACAGCACGCCCGACCTCTCGTTGTCGGATTTGTTCAGCAGCTCGCGCGCGGCGCTGGCGATCACGGGATGCGGGCCGGCCTCGCCAAGGTGTGCTGTCTTCATCATGGCGGCCAGCGTCGACTCGATCGGCCGCTTCGGATCGGAGAGGAAGGCGGCGACGCCCGCCAAGGTCTTGTCCGCTTCGGCGTAAAGGACGTGCAGGATCGCGCCGACCAGCAGCGCATGGCTGGTTTTCTCCCAGTGGTTCCGTTTCTCCAGCGAGCCCTCCGGATCGACCAGAATGTCGGCGATGTTCTGGACGTCGCGGACCTCCCATTCGCCACGGCGCACCTCGAGCAGCGGATTGTAGGCCGCGGATTTCGTATTGGTGGGATCGAACAGCAGCACGCGACCATGACGCGCGCGGAAGCCGGCGGTGAGCGTCCAGTTCTCCCCTTTGATGTCGTGGACGATCGCAGACCCTGGCCAGGTTAGCAGCGACGGCACGACCAGGCCGACGCCCTTGCCGGACCGCGTGGGCGCAAAGCAAAGCACATGCTCGGGACCGTCGTGGCGGAGATAGTCATGATCGAACTTCCCAAGGACGACGCCATCCGCGCCCAGCAGGCCGGCGGCGCGCACTTCGCGGGTGACGGCCCATCGGGCGGAGCCGAAGGTCTCGACGTTCTCGGCTTCACGCGCTCGCCAGACGGACATGCCGATTGCGACAGCGATGGAGATGAAGCCGCCGGACGCGGCGATATAGGCGCCCTCTATGAAGATCGGCGGTGCATAGGCATCGTAGAAGTACCACCACCAGAAGAAGGCGGGCGGATAGTAGATCGGCCAGCCGGCAAGCTCGAACCAGGGCAGCCCAAGCTGCGGCTGGAAGCCGAGACGGTAGGCCGTCCACTGCGTCGCCGCCCAGGTTGTAATGAGGACGATCAGGAAGACGGTGAGGATCTGTCCCCAGAGGATTTTGGTCGCCGACATGACCCTCCTTCCAAGAAAATACGCGGAGGATCAGGAGATACTTGGGCAGAAATCAAGCCAGCATTGGCAGAGATCGCAATATCGGCGCCTGCATCGTACAATTAGGATGCCTAGCTAGGTGGGCGGCGCAGCTTCTTGAGCAAGTGTTATCGCCTCAAAGGTCTGAAGAAAGCTCGGATGTCCTCAGCCAACAACTGAGGCTGCTCCATTGCCGCGAAGTGACCACCTTTCGGCATTTCTGTCCAGCGGACGACGTTATGGCAACGCTCCACCCAAGACCGCGGCGGCATCGGCAACTCGCGAGGAAACAGAGCCACGCCGAGAGGCGGCTGGACACGTTCACGCGGCCTGAAGTGAAGCGGCTGGAGGCTATTCTCCTTGTAGACCCGAATCGAGGCGTCGACCGTACCGCTGAACCAATAGAGCGAGATGTCGGTAAGCAGCGCGTCAAGACTGAAGACCTGCTCGACGTCCCCCTCGCAGTCGCTCCACCCACGGAATTTCTCGACGATCCATCCTGCGAGACCGGCAGGCGAGTCATTCAGGGCATAGGCCAGTGTTTGCGGTTTCGTACCATGCATGTGGGCGTACGCCCCTTCTGCGGCGGCCCATGCGGCCGCAGTGTCGAGGAACGATTGTTCTTCAGCAGTGACAGGTGGAAGCCCTTCACCGAGCGGCGGCCGATAGCCCCCCGAAATATAGTTGAGATGAAAGCCGACGACTGACTGTGGAAAACGATGCGCCAACCAAGTTGAAACGCCCGCACCGACATCACCGCCCTGGGCGCCAAAGCGGCCATATCCTAAACCACTCATAAGGGCGAACCACAGTTCGGCGATGCGTGACGATCCGAAACCTGATCGATCCGGCGCCTGCGAAAAGCCATACCCGGGCAGTGATGGGACCACGACATCAAACGCATCAGCCGGATCGGCACCGTGCGCACCGGGGTTGGCCAAGAGCGGGATGATCCTCTCCATCTCGACAAAAGATCCCGGCCATCCATGGGTCAGGATCAGCGGGAACGGTGCCGGCCCAACCCCTCGTTGATGAACGAAGTGGATCAAGAGGTCATCGATGCTCGCCAAGAACTGCGGGAGTTGGTTAAGCCGAGCCTCCTGCGTCCTCCAATCGAACTGCTCCTGCCAGTAACCCATAAGACGCCGCATGAAGACTAGGCTGCTGCCATCGTCCCAGCTCACGTCATCGAGCGACCGGGGCCAGCGAATGTGACGGAGGCGTTGCTTGAGGTCCGCAATCATACTTTCTTCGACGTGTATCTTATATGCTCGGATGTCCATGGTTCCACCTCAAGGTTTTGGCGTCACCGTGATAAGCTAACGTCAAGCATCATAGTCTTACTACGAACCGAGGGCTGCGGACAGCTGTGCGCCGCAGGTCGGTAAGAGTGAGCGTCATTCAAAGGCTGAGACCGCGGTTGCGGCCGAAGCTCCAGTCGACGCCGCCGGCGCCGCGCGATACGCCGGAGACGTGCTGGCCGATCTGACGTTCGAGGGAGGGCGACCAAGGCACGAGTTGGAAGCCGAGGCCGTCGTCGATCATCGCGAAGCGGCCGGAAGCGAGCGCGAAGCGCTGGCGATAGGTGCCCGCCACATACTCGCCCGTTGCGGCCTTCGAGAATTGTCTGCCGGTCTCGGCCGCGAGCTTCTCGCCAAGGGCCTCGACCTCGCGCTGCCGGAGCGTGTCGATCAGCCCGGGCGAGAAGCTGACGCCGCGCGTCTGCCGCTCGGCGAGGCCCTGACCGACGAGATGCTCGGCCCGCCTGTCCATCGCCTGGCGAACCTCCGCGCCGAAGCCGCCACCGCCGAGCGCGACGGGATCGCGGGCGATCGTCTGCCGGTCGAGCCAGGTGGCGCCGGTCGCGTTGACCTGACGTTCAATGTCGAGATCGGATCGGACGGCCAGCGCTACGCGACTGCGTCCCTGCGCGTCGTCGAATTTACGCAGCTCGACGATCGAGCCCGGCGCGCTGTCGCCGGTCGCGTCGAGGTCCGGCAGCTTGATGTGATGGGTCCGTCCGTCGGTGCCATCGACGACGGCATAGGCCGTGCCCTTCAACTCATCGTCGAGACCCCGATCGACCAGCCGGCCGACGATGGGATCGTTGATGCTCTCGCCGGCGAGCACATAGCTCGCCGCGCCGCGCTCGATGCCGCGCTCGGTCAGGCCGCGATGAATGCGCTTGATGATGTCACCACGTTCGCCCAGCTCGCGCAGGGTCGCTTCGGCGTGCCCGGACACGGCCCATTGGCCGGGGCCGACCTGATCCGCGAGGCCGAGCGTCTCCAGTTTGCGCAGGCGCCCGACTTTCATCGCGTGGAATTCGTCGGGCTGGCGGTCAGGGTGGGGGGCGAGATCGACGACGCCGGTGCGATAGCTGTCTCGGGCAAGTTGGCGATCGAGGTTGGTCCAGCGATCCGCCTCGATCTGCCGTTCGAGATTGCGACGGATCTCAAGATCGGTGCGCGGCCCCAACTCCTGGGTGACGAGATCCTGCGCACGGGCGCGCATGCCTTCCTTGATATAGTCGCGCGAGATGACGAGGTCCTGGCCGTCATCGGTGCGGCCGCGCAATATGATGTGGACGTGGGGATTGTCGGTGTTCCAGTGATCGACGCCGACCCAGTCGAGCTTGGTGCCGAGGTCCGTCTCCATCTGCCCCATCAGATCGCGGGCGAAGGTCTTGAGGTCGGACATCTCCGTCGCGTCCTCGGGCGAGACGATGAACCGGAAATGATGCCGGTCGTCCTGGGTCCGCTCGGCGAAGGCCTTGGGATCGGCGTCCTCGGTCTCGGGCCCGAACAGTCGGGCCTTCTCTCCATCCCGGGTGACGCCCTCGCGCCGCAGGTAGCTGAGGTGGGCGGAGAGCGGCGCAGCGCGAGCGGTGTGCCGGACGACACGCGTCTTGATCACCGTGTTGCGCGATCGGCTGGTGAGCAGCCGATTGGCCTGCACCGTGGCGCGCTGGCCGCGCCCGAAACGCGAGCGGTTGCCCGAACTGATCTGGCCGGAGCGCGAGACCCTGCCGCCGGCGCGCTGGGCGGCCGCGAGCGCCTGGGCGATGAAGGGCCGTGTCTGCTGTGCGCGGGTTGAGCGGATGCGGCCTGGCCGGATGCGGAAATCGTCCTCGCTGCTCATGGCCGCGGCCCCGCACATCGCGCGAAGCCGACGAAATCCTTGCAGAAATCGCGATAGCGCAGGCTGCGCCGATCAGGCGCACCTCGCGCAGATGCGCCATAAGTCTCTGAAAACACACGACCGCACCAAGCCGCACCTCGCGCGCTTTTATCTCGCCATCGTGCGGTTGTGTTGCCTGCTCTCCCTCCTCGGACCGCCATCCTTCCGCCAGAGCACGCTATTCCACGAAATACTGCGAGCACCGTCATCGCGGCCCCCCATCGCCGTTTCGGGCGACAAACAGGCCTGCGGATTGCGGAGCGATGGCTGTGGCATCGCGCACCGGAGTTGCAGCCGGGGTCTCATTCGACGCGCTATCGCCGGTCGTCGAAACAGCGGTGGCGGCGCGCTCGGATTGCACGATGAACAGCGGCGAGCGCGTCCAGGCGTTGGGATCGGCGGCCGCGACCGTGACGGGAGCAAGCGCGTCTGCGCCGCCGATAATGGGCGCGAGCGAGGCGACATAGGCGCGGGTTTCAGCGGGCAACGGACGGCCAGCAAGATACTCTTCATAGCGGCCGGGACCAGCATTATAGGCCGCGAGAAAGCCCGGCGAACCGTAGCGGTCGTGCATCTCGCGCAGGTAGGCGGCGCCTGCCAGAATGTTGTCGCGTGGATCGTAAGGATTCGCGCCGAGCCGGTGACGGGCGCGCAGATCAGCCCATGTGGCGGGCATGACTTGCATCAGGCCCATCGCGCCGGCCGACGAGATCGCCCGCACGTCCCCAGCGCTTTCGACGCGCATGACGGCGCGTATCCAGTGCTCGGGAATGCCGAAGCGTTGCGCGGCCTCGGTGATGAATGTGGCGTAGGGAGCGACGCGAGAGGGGCGCTCGGCGGACACCGTCTGCGCATTCGCATTGGCGCAAAGCGGTGCGGAAAGCAGAAGGCCGGAAAGGAGAAGGAGGACTGTGCGCCGGGCGGTGTTTGACCGCCCGGCGACAGCTTTGGGGAGCGGGACCGACATCGTTCAGTCCCGCTCTGCGCGCTTGGGCGGACGATTCCAGTGCAAGCCCCAGGCGGACTTGTCGTCGGCGGACTGGAAGAGGTTAGCGCGGATCGGATGACCGAAGGTCGGATCGTCGATCTGCAGCGAGACGTAGTCGCCGGCCTTCTCGCCAGTGCGCTTCCAGCCCGCACCGATCTCCGCGCCAGTTTCGTTGTTCATGCTGTCGAGAACATGGACGCGGAAGTCTGGCGCGTTCTCGGCATCGGACGGTTCGGCCGGAACGATGATGATGTCCTGGTGCAATGTCAGCGTCATTAGGTGGCCGATGAAGCCGTCATTTTCGCTCGTGAATTGACCGATGAGGGACATGGGTTTCTCCTTGGCTGTGCGGTGGACGGGGTCATGGGCGTGCCGTCACCGCGTCGGCGCGCGCCAGACGAAGCGGTCATCGCTGTCCTCGTCGGTGTAGACGGGGGTGGCCCGGCCGATGACCGAGCTGGCGGGGAGCGTGCCGAAGTAACGGCCGTCGAGGCTGTCGCGGACCTGCCAGTTCATC
This sequence comes from Thauera sp., assembly GCA_017302295.1. Lineage (GTDB taxonomy): Bacteria > Pseudomonadota > Gammaproteobacteria > Burkholderiales > Rhodocyclaceae > Thauera. Next base: position 200,799 of record JAFLDS010000001.1, read on the forward strand.
AGGAACAGCTCGTCGTCGGCGATGACGCGACACCCCTGCCAGATCGGCAGTTCGCGGCCCCGACGATCACGGTCGAGCGCGTCGCCGATGGCGTGGCCGTCGACGGTGATCGTGCGGCCGGATCGGCACACACGTTGACCGGGAAGGCCTGCCACCCGCTTCAGCAGCGGCACGCCGCGTGGCAGATATCCGCCATCGGCAAGGAACGTGGCGATCGGCTCCGGCGCCGCTACGGCGACGAGGTCGGTCGCTTCCAATCCGTCGCTGGCGCTGATCGCATAGAGGCCGATCGGCGTGCTCGCGGAGGCATTCCAGATCAGCTTTGGCGCGAAGGAGACGATCGACAGGACGCCCATCAGCATCACCGCGAAGTACGTCGTCATGACGTATCCAAAGCGGCTCATGGCATGATCCTCCGGCGCAAGAGGAAGGCGCGATGCTGCTGCGCGTCGTAGGCGCGCGGTGTTTCACCGGCCGTCAGACGGTTGTGAACGTGTCGCCAGTGATCGGGCGAAACATCCGTCGCATCGATGTCCCGCGCCTCGATCGCGTCGATGAGCTGAAGTACGCGTTCGACCTTAGGCCATCCATCGGCGCGCAACAGGATGTCGCCACCGGGGCGCACGAATGGCAGGGTCTGGCAGCGCTCGCCGGTACGAACGGCGCGTACAATGTCGAGCCGCGAAAGCGCAGTGCCGTAGTCGTTGGAGGTCCAGCGAACAAAGGCGAAAACACTGTCCGGTGCGAACGACACGACGCGTCGGCGGCGGTCGAGGATCTGTTCGGCGATCTCGCGGCCGAACCTGATCCAGAATTCGATCTTCTTCTCGACCCACGTCAACTCGACATGGGTCAGTGCATCGGCCGCTGGCGCTGGCGGCAAGCCGCTGCGCAGCGACGGGTCGGCGACACCGATCATCGCGGCTCTCCTTCGCTGGTGGGGAACTCGCGCTCGAACAGCGCGCGCAGCATCTCGGCGACCGTCTGTCCGCGCTGGAAGGCGGCAATCTTGATCCGGCCGCGCATGTCGGCGGTGACGTCGATCGTCAGCCTGGCGGTAAATTCGGCGGCGGGGTCCGCGCGCGGCGATGGACGGTCTGGCGCCTTGATCCAGCTTTCCGGATCGGCCGGCCGGGACGCGAAACTGCGTTTCGAGGACCGCTCGCTCATGCCCCGATCCTCGTGACTTCGGCGGCGAGCGCGGCAATCTCCCGCGCGGCGGGCGATGTATCGTCCTGCTCGGCCGCGAGCCGTCCGGTCTGCACGACATCGGCGAAGGCGATGCGCTGACCGATGGTAGTGAGGAGCGGCGGGGGATCGTGTTCCGCGAGCGTCTCAGCGGTTTCGCGGGCGAGGATCGTGCGGGCTGCACAGCGGTTGAGTACGAACCGCGCCTTGAGGTCCGGTCGATAGATCCGCGCTTCGCTGAGCAGCGTCAGCATCTCGGCCGACGCCCAGCCGTCGAGCGGTGACGGCTGCACCGGGATCAGTACAAGATCGGCAGCCAGCAGCGCCGAGCGCATCAACCCGGCGACACGCGGCGGTCCGTCGATGACGACATGATCGACGTCGCGCGCCAGCTCTGGCGCCTCGCGGTGGAGCGTGTCGCGCGCGAGGCCGACAACACCGAACAGCCGCTCCAATCCCTCCCGGCCGCGCTGCTGTGACCAGTCGAGCGCCGATCCCTGTGGGTCGGCGTCGATCAGCGTGACGCGCTGCCCATGCCGAGCCCATTCACCGGCGAGATGGAGGGCGAGCGTCGTCTTTCCGACGCCGCCCTTCTGGTTGAGGAACGCGACGATCATGACGGTCTCCCGGCGATCGGGGACTCGTCCACAGCGGTCGAAAAAGCGGGGTCCGTTAGAAAGATTCCGTAGGAATCTAGGTTAGATAAGTTACGGGGCTCGCAAGCTGCTGATTCAGCGCGATGAATCGGCGATTCCGGTCCCCGATAGCACGAGAGTCCGGTCCCCGATGGCACGATAGCGCCGGTCCCTGATAGCACGAGATGATTCACAGCTTATCCCCAGGTCGAGTTGTCGAGCGGCGACGGCGGCGCGGGATGCCGAGCGCGTCGGGATTGGTGGGTACGAAGGACAGGATTTCGGGGCCGCCGAGGCACTGCTCGATGGTCAGGCGATAGCCCGGCAGCGGCTGGCGGCGCACGATGTCGCGCAGGTCGTAGGCGAAATGCTTGAGCGGCGAGAGACTGCCGGACTTCGCGTGAAGATGCGGGAAGTCGAAGCTCCAGCCGTGTTCCTGCTTGCCGCCGTGCTTGCGCACGAGGCGGTAGAGCCAGCGCTCCAGACCGCCGGTCAGCCTGAAATAGTTGCGGTCGATCGTCAGGACTAGCGCGTCATCGAGGACAGCGGCGTAGAACCAGTCCGGCACGATCAGTTCGAGCCCGAGCGGGCGGCCGCGGTGATCGGCTCGCTCCTTCCATTCGTTGATCCAGGAGAAGCGGTGCATCCGCCGCTCGGTCGGCTGGCGGATTGAGGTCGCTATGGTGGTGGACTGGAGGCGGTCGAGCGCGGCCTTAAGCCGGTCGTAATTGCGCAGCGAGACACCGCGTCCAATGAAGTTCAGAATCTCGTAAGGCGTGGTCGCCATCAGGCGTGACGGGCGCAGGCCGACGTCACGGGCCTCGACGATTTGCGAGGCCGCCCAGATCAGAACGTCCGCGTCCCAGATCGTCGCCATGCCGTGCTCGGGCACGGCTTCGACACGGATTTTCACCGAACCCGCCTTGAAGTCGATCGGCGTCAGGCGCTTCGACTTGGCAAGCGAGAAGAACGGATAGGCCATGAGGTCCTGCGCGTCGCGCGGCGCGAGATCGCCGGGTAGCGCCCGGAACAGATCGAGCTGCGCACGCTCGTCGTGCTGTGTGTGACGGGACGACATGGCGTGTCGTCTCAGCGCGGCCGGCGGCCGGCGAAGCGGCGATCCGACGGCTCCTGCCGCTTGGCGGGGAGCACCGTGCCGCGCGGGTCAGAGGTCGAACTGACGAGGCCGCGATCGGCCCAGGTCTGGAGATCCTCTATGGCGTAGACGACTCGGCCGCCGAGCTTCCTGTAAGCCGGGCCGGTGCCGTAGGTGCGGTGCTTCTCCAGTGTGCGCTCGGACAGTCCGAGGAAGCGAGCGGCCTCCTGCGTGCGCAGGTAGCGTGGCGGGATGCCGGCGGTCGTATCGGCCATTGTCGAGCCTCCGTGGTCTCATCGGGGGCCGCTGCCGTCAGGCGGCGGTTCGAGAGCACGGTGGCGTGAAGGCGGTGGGTCGGACGATGTCGGAGATAGGAATCTAGTTTCGACACGCCGCAGGCGGTCGATGGCGGGCTATGATCGGCGGGGTCGGTGCAGGAGGGAGCGGTAGCCGCCTTCAACGAGTTTCACGCCGTCGCGCGCCAGCCGGATCGTGATTTCGCGCAGCGCGTCCCCGGCCCAGGAGGCGGCGTCGATTCTATGACCAGGGAACAGAACCTCCCCGATCGATCGATATGTCGCGCCGGCACGACGTCCATCGACCGCACGCAGCATTTGGCGCGCGCGCTCGCGGCGCTGCGGCGTCATTCGAGGGTCGTTCGGGACGCGCTTGCCTTTGATCGCGCTCCAGAACCGGGTCAGCGCGGTCTGTCGATCCGGTGTGAGGGCATCGAACATGACCATCGCCGCGAGCGGGTTCTCGTCCTGCGGGTCTGCGAGCGTGACGTCATAGTGCTCGCCGCGAATATCGAGCCTCAGGTGAGAAGGGTCGTGTTGGAATATGGCGCGGAGCCGCAGTTCATCGGCAGTGATGGAGAAGCCGTCAGGACGTGGACCTGCGGCGAACAATATTGCCGCGGGGTCGATTTGTGGGGTCCAGAAGATCTGCTGGCTGTGAGCCGGGATAAGAGGGTCGGCGCCGAAATCGCAACCCCCATAGGTTCGCAAATTCTTCCGCTGTTTCGAGTGAAAGCCGGCCGCTGGACACAAGATCCTGATAGGCTTTCCGGTAGTCAGGGTTTCGGCGCAGGAATTCCCAGGCAAGGTCACCCGGATTTAGATTGTCGATATAGTCATAGGCGGTCTCCGATCGCCAACTTTCATCTTCGGACATCCTCCACCGCCTCCGCGCAATTGTGACGCAACGCGAGTCAAGCAGCGGTCACATTCCCAAGTTGAGTATTGCGTGGGAAGAACGAAGTCGGATCAACGTGATGCAGGTTCTGCATCACCTCAGTGCAGGCGGGGACCAAGAAGCTCGCAAAAGCCGTTTTCGATCATCCATTTCGCGCGAGCGAGGTGGGCGGCATGAATTTTCGCAGCACGGTTGGGGTCCGCTGCGGGATCGAGGCCGAAGAGAAGCTCCACGACTTCCTCCCAGGTCGCGCCGTCCGCCTCGGCGTCGAGCAGCCTCAGGTACAGCTTCAGATGCGCCTGGTCATAGGCGGTGAGCGCCGGGCCGAGCGGCGGTTCGTCCAGATATTCTGCGTTGGTCACGATGAGCCCCACGAGTCATTCGTATCCAATCTGGAGCGGTTTGTTAACCGTAATGATATCCCGCGCCACACCGCCGCGGTTTGACGCAAAATCAGGATGGTCGGACGGGTTCGCCCGAAAAAGTCGTCAAGGGTTGTCCTTGTCACCAACCAGCATCACTCCCACGCTTTGGCCGGAGTTGAGCAGGACGATGCCAACGCCTTCAAAGGCTCGACGGACCTGATCGCGTGTTGATTCGTACACCTCGAGTCCGCTGTCGGATTCAAGGCGCTTCAACGCGGTCAGTGATACCCGGGCCTTGTCAGCGAGTGTCTCCTGTGTCCAGCCGAGCAACGCGCGTGCGGCCCGTGATTGTCGGGCAGTGATCATGCATGATCACCTCCCACTCGGACCTACGCGAGCGCCAGAACTACGGCTATAATAGTCGTTCTTGCTAGGAATGGCCAGCGGTTCTGGCTTTTGCCGCGCGATTCCAGCATCGGATGCCGCAGGTGATTCGCTTCATCGTCAGGCGTTTGGCCCCGCCCGGATTGTCCGGGCGGGGCTTCGCGCTGGGCTTACTCGCCGTTGCGGCGGCCGTTCGGGCGGGACCAGATGAGGCTGAAGCCTTCGCCTTCCTCGTCGTCGAAGAGGTTGGCGTAGATCGGGGCGTTGAAGCTAGGATCGTCGAGCTTCAGGCCCAGATAGGCACGGCCCTCGTTGGAGGTTTTGGACCAGGCGGCGCCGATCTCGGCGCGGCCGACGAAGACGCGGTGGCTGGGGGCGTTCTCGCCGGTGGCGCGGGCCTCGGGGACGATGCGGACGTTCTTCGTCTGCAGGCTGAGGGTGACGATTTCGCCGTTGAACTCGTTGTTGCCGGTCTTCTTGAAGGTGCCGATGGTCGCCATGGTAGTTCTCCTTGAACTCTGCTCCGAGCCCGCACCATTGCGGCCTCGATGGCGATCGACAGGCCGGAGGCGATTGACGGCGCACCCCGCAGGGGCCTGACAGCAAAGGAGGGGCTTTCTTGGCTCGCGAGGAATGACGGCGCAGCCGGCAGGGGAAGAAAGTTTCGACGCCGCTGTTGCGGCATAGGCGATCGAGGCGCAGCCGACCTTCGGCCAGATCAGCCCATTGAAGAGGCCGTTTTGGAGCGGTCGACCTGACAGAGACGCATCACCGGAGAACGTGGCGACCACCCCGAACCGATGGACCGTGACGACGCCTGACACGGCGGTTCAAACCAACTCCAGCAGACGCTCCGTTCCGCCGACTCCTGCCCGTCGCCCACGAGATCGCCCCCTCTCGGCACCCGCACCGTCGTTGGGCGCGCCGTCAGGGCATTGCCCCAAGCACCGTCACCGAGGGAATGGCGCGTCAATTGGGTTAGCCGTCGATCCGATCAACGCGATTGCGAATGACCCTGCCGACGAGGAGCGCGACACGTAAGACATCAACCCACCGTCCTGCCGCCGCCGGCAACGATGTCAGGCGCGCGCGACGTTCTGCACGGTTGGCCCGGGTGCGGCCATTCCTGTCACCCGGATCAGCGCCGTTACGCCAACGGCAATCGCGCCGATGACGGAGAAGATGATCTGCCAGGTGTCGGAGGGCATGGTGTGTTTCACGATGCCATGTGTCGCATGGTAGCCAGCGAGCGCCGCAGGCGCGACGAAGGCGAGTGCGATCGCGAGCCGTATCCAGAGCGGACGGATGAAGGCGAGCAGGAACTGCCCGAGGCCGAGCGTCAGCGCGGCGACGGCGAGGCCGACGAGGATCGCCCCGAGCCAACCGGCGCCGGTCTGGAAGGCCCAATTCCCGGCGCTGACGCCCGCGAAGAACGGCAGCGCGAAGACAGCCAGTGTGAATAGAAGCCAGCACAGGGCGCCGATCGCCACGATGCTGGAGAGGATGCCGATGAAAACCATGGTGGTGTTCTCCGTGAGATAAAGGTCTGACGGTCGCGCCTCCACCACCACCACGGCGCGTTACCAGTATAGCCGAAGAGAAGACGAGACGGGAGCGGAAATCCCATGGGACTTCCGCTTGCGGCCGCGACGCCTTGCCCGCGATTACGGGGCGAAGGGATCGACCTCGTGAACGATGGCGGCGAGTTCGCCGTCATATTCGGCTGCGGGCATGACGCCCATGGTGCCGTCGCCGGCCTGGAAGATGACGATCGAGACCATGAGGGTGGTGGCGAGGCTGAAGGCGAAGGCGTGAGCTTGATTGAGGGACATGTGACCGGCTCCTGTCTTGGAGGCGGGAGGCCATCTCCCGCGCGACAGGCGCCCGATGTGTCCGGGCGATGGCCGCAATCACCGCGCAGGCGAAGCCGGAGCGGCGGCACGCTTTGCGTAGTCCGACCCTTTATGGGTTGATGGCGTCAGGCCAGCGGCTGGACCAAGGATCAGCGCAATGGAAGCGGGAGATGGTTTTCCGCCATGACCGAAGCCATGATGGAAACGCCCGCTCAATGCTTTCGGGCCAAAGCATCGCCACCATGCTGCCGGTCGTGATGCTGCCGACATGGACAGGTATAGTCATCCTAAGTGCAACAGCCGAAGAGGACGCCCATGCCGAAGCTGCCTAAGAAAACCGACTTCCCGGTCAGCCAGGTGCGGCGCTATCTGGAGCCCGGCCCGATCGTGCTGGTGTCGTCGAAGTGGCAGGGCGCGACGAACATCATGACGCTCGGCTGGCACACGATCCTGGAGTTTTCGCCGTCTCTGGTCGGCCTGATGATCTCCGGCGGCAATCACAGTCACCGGATGATCCGCGAGAGCCGGGAGTGTGTGATCAATCTGCCGACGACGGCGCTGACCGATACCGTGGTCGGGATCGGCAATACGTCGGGAGCCGAAATCGACAAGTTCGCCAAGTTCGACCTCACGGCGGAAGACGCGAGCGAGATCAATGCGCCGCTCATCGGCGAATGCCATGCCAGCTTCGAATGCCGCCTTCATGACGATGCACTGGTCGACAAGTACAACTTCTTCATCTTCGAGGTGGTGAAGGCGCATGTCGCCACGTCGCCAAAACATCCCGAGACGTTGCACTATACCGGCGACGGCGTGTTCGTGGTGTCCGGCAAGGTCATCAGCCGCAGATCGCTGTTCCGACCTGAGATGCTGTGAAGGCAGCGCTTACGCGCCGCCTCCTTTCTGGCGGAAATCGTACAGTGGAATGCCAAGCTTCCTCGCCTTGTCGGCGAGATTGTCCTGGATGCCGGTGCCGGGGAAGACGATGACCCCGATCGGGAGCACGTCGAGCATCTGATCGTTGCGCTTGAACGGTGCGGCCTTGGCGTGTTTCGTCCAGTCGGGGGCGAAGCCGACCTGCGGCACCTTGCGGGTGTCGGCCCATTTTGCCGCGATCTTCTCGGCGCCCTTCGGCGATTTGCCGTGCAGCAACACCATGTCGGGGTGTTTGGCGTGGACCTGATCGAGCTTGGCCCAGATCAGGTGATGATCGTTGAAGTCGAGCCCGCCGGTGAAGGCGATCTTCGGACCTGCGGGCAGCAGCACCTGATTGTCGGCGCGTTTCTTGGCGGCGAGGAAGTCCCGGCTGTCGATCATCGCCGAGGTCAGGTTGCGATGGTTGACCATCGATCCGCTGCGCGGTCGCCAGTTCGATCCGGTATGGCGCTCATAGTGTTCGGCGGCCTGGTCGCGCATCAGCTCGAAGGCGTTGCGGCGCTCGATCAGGGTCTGCCCCTCGGCCGTCAGGCGTTCCAGCTCGACGGCCTTCACTTCGCTGCCGTCCTGTTCGCGCTGGCCGCGGCGCTGCGCCTGTTCATTGTCGTCCAGCTCGCGCTCGATCCGGACGGTGGCCCGGTGGAAGAGGTTGACGGTCGACCAGAGGAGATCGTCGAGGTCGGGCTCGAGGCGGGTGTCTTCCAGGGTGACGATCAGGGCGTCGAAGATGTCGGCGATGGCGCCGGCGACATGGTCGCCCTCCGGAAGCGGTCGGGGATCGGGTTCATCCGTGAAGGGACGGTAGCCATAAAGCTGAAGTTCGCTGAGGACATGGTCGGTGGGGGAAGAGGCGTGGTGCGGTTCGTAGTCGTCGTGCTTGCTCATGGGATGCTCCGTCGGTTCGACCGCGACCCTCGCGGCCTTCATGGCGACGAAAGCCGGCGGGCGGGCCGGACCTGCATCCGCAGCGGAGCGGAGGGCCGGAGCACAGCGGAGGAGGACGAAGGCGGGCTATTTTGCCTCGCGATGGAAAGCGGCCTGCGGCCGCGCCGGAAAATAGTCCGCCGCAGGCATTGCGGGTTCGGGCCGTTTGCTGGCCGATCGCCCTCTCGAAGGCCGGGGCGCGGTTCTCTCCGACCTGGGGATCATCCGAGCGATGCCGACGACGGTGCTCCCGCCGCCTGCATTCTCCTCGCGGCCTATGCCGCCAGCGCCATGAAGCGTGCGACGTCCTGTGGCGCGATCTGAACCCGTGCCGCTGCCCGGAGACTGTCCAGACCCGCCAAACGGAGATCCTCGTTGAAGTCGCCCAAGGTTGGAGACACCACGACCGCCTCGATCCCGGCCGCATTCGCCCGCTCGATCAACGTCGTCATCGCACCGTCGCCGGCCGGATCATTGTCGCGCGCGATGTAGAGCCGGCGCAGCGTGTCGGGGAACAGGATGGCCGAGAGATGCGCCGCCGAGAGCGCTGCCGCCATCGGCATGGTGGGCAGCGCCATTCTGAGCGACAGCATCGTCTCTATGCCTTCGCCCGCCGCCATTACTTCGCCCGCCACACCGAAGCGAACGGCGTGTCCCAGGAGGTCGCCCATCGCCCGTCTCGGTGTGTCGATCGGGGCTTTGTCCGAGCCGTCAGGGGCTAGCCAGGTGCGATGCGCGCCGGTCTGATGCCCGGCGAGATCGGTGACCGATGCGATCATCGCCGGCCAGGTCTCGGTCGGGGAATGCTCGTCAGGCCGGTAGTAGCAGCGAGGATGGAAGCGTAGGCTTCCGGTTCCGTGCAAATCCGTAATGCCGCGTGTGCGGAGATACGTCTTTACGAGCGTGCCTGAGATCGGCTGCGCCATGGCAAAGAGCCGCCGTGCCGCTTCCGGTGATCCGGATGGTGCCGGTGATTTGCGTTCGCCGTCATGCGGATGGTCCGGTTCGGGATGGGGCATCGACAGGAAGGTGCGCGCCTCATCGGCGACGTCCTTGAAGTCGATCAGGCCGCAGCTCTCGCGAATGACGTCGAGCAGATCGCCATGCTCGCCGGTGGCAGCGTCGGTCCATTTGCCGGCGGCGCCCTTGCCGGTTTCGCCGCCCTTTAGCCGCACGAACATCGAGCGGCCGGGCGTATTGCGGACATCGCCGACCAGCCAATAGCGGCCCTCGCGATGGCCGGAGGTCAGGTAATGCCGGCACACCGCCTCGGCCTGTCTGCCAAGACGGATCGCCAGCTCGGAAGCGTCGTGCCGTGCCATCACGCCGCCTCCCGCTCACTGACGCGCTCGACGGGATAGCGCTCCAGGACCTTGGCCAGGATTGCAGCGCCGGTCGTATCGGTCGGCACGAACATCCGCAGCTTCCACGAGATGATCTCGTGGAACAGGCCATAGGCCCGCAGGCGATCGCGCATGGCGTCGGTGAAGCCCGACAGCTCGATGCGGTTGGCGCCCATGACCCGGACGCGACGAAGCTGAAGACCCTCGGTGAGGTCGACGATGGTCTTCCCGTCCATCAGCGCCATGAAGGCGTCGTCGGGCGTCAGGGTTGACGTGCCGGTCGCGAGCGCGCCCGCCACCCATGCGGGGGAGACGCGGCGACCGACGATGCGCTCGCCGTCATCGGTCTGGAGTCGATAAACCCGCGTCGACTCGTTCGGCAGCCGCTTCCAGATCGGCAGCAAGAGCCCGCTGACGACATGGATGGTGCTATCGGCATATTCCGGCACCTCGGCGATCTCGGCATCCCAAGCCGCTTTGAAGGCGATCCGCTCCGCCTGCACCCAATGGGTCTCGTCCATCACCTTGATGGGAATGTTGTGCGCCTCCATCGGCCGGATCAGCCGCACGCGCCGTTCGATCTCGCCATCGTCCAGCATGATGCTGGTGGTTGGTATCTGCACGGCGGCGCGGCCCGAACGCTCGTTGACCAGCAGCTTCGCGCCCGGGTCATCGAGATGGTCGAGCGCCTCGGCCAGCGTCACGGGACGGTTTCGCTGGCGCTGGGTGATGGTCAGCAGCCGAGCCTCGGCCCCGGTGCCAGGATGAACGTGGATCGTTCGGCGGTCGGTGACGATGAAGCTCTCGGCCTGCAGCGTCTCCAGCCCGACGTCGTAGCTGCCCGAAGCGATTGCGCCTTCGATCTTGGCGTTCAGCAGCCGCTCGAACGCGGTGAACAGGACACCCTGAAGCTCGATGGTCAGCGCCAGCAACCTGTTGAGAAACGTCGTGATGGGCGGCAACTCATCCTTGATGCCGGTGGAATCCATCAGCGAGAGGCCCGTGGCATCCTCGAACATCTGGAGTGAGCACCCCTCGACCTTGCCGCGCACCAGCAGCAGGTAGAGCTGCCGCAGGGCATCGCGGGCATAGTAGCTTTCCAGATTGTCTTCGGATCGGAACAGGCCTTGGCCGCCCGTCTGGCGCTGGCCACGCGTGATTGCGCCCAGGGTGTCGAGCCGTCGGGCAATGGTGGACAGGAAGCGCTTTTCCGCCTTTACGTCCGTCGAGATCGGCCGGAACAGCGGCGGCTGCGCCTGGTTGGTCCGGTTGGTGCGGCCCAGGCCCTGAATGGCGGCGTCGGCCTTCCAGCCCGGCTCCAGCAGATAGTGGACGCGCAGCCGCTGGTTCCGCGACGACAGGTCGGCATGGTAGCTGCGCCCGGTGCCGCCGGCGTCGGAGAAGATCAGGATGTGCTTCTGATCGTCCATGAAGGTCTGCGTTTCGGCCAGATTGGCCGAGGCGGCGCGGTTCTCCACGGCGAGGCGGTCGATGCCGCCGGGGCTGGTCCTGCGGACAATGCGGCGCGAACGTCCCGTCACCTCCGCCACGACATCGGTGCCGAAGCGCTGGACGATCTGGTCGAGCGCGCCGGGGACCGGGGGTAGCGAAGCTAACCTCTCGATCAGGCGGTCGCGACGGGCGACGGCGTCACGGCTCTCGACCGGCTGGCCATCGCGAAACACTGGCCGCGACGACAGGTTGCCCTCGCTGTCGGTGAAGGGCTCATAGAGCTGTACCGGGAAGGAATGGGCGAGGTAATCCAGGACATACTCGCGCGGGGTGATGTCCACCCGGACGTCATTCCATTCCTCGGTGGGGATCTCCGCGAGACGGCGCTCCATCAGGGCTTCGCCGGTCGACACGATCTGGACGACAGCGGCATGGCCGTCGACCAGGTCCTGCTCGATCGAGCGGATCAGGGTGGGCGTCTTCATCGAGGTCAGCAGATGGCCGAAGAAGCGCTGCTTGGCGGATTCGAAGGCCGAGCGGGCGGCGGATTTGGCCTGGCGGTTCAACGTGCCGCCGTCGCCGGTGATATTGGCGGCCTGCATCGCCGCGTCGAGATTGTTATGGATGACGGCGAAGGCGCCGGCATAGGCGTCGTAGATGCCGGTCTGCTCGGGGGTGAGCTGGTGCTCGACCAGTTCGTATTCGACGCCGTCATAGGAGAGCGACCGGGCCGTGTAGAGACCGAGCGAGCGCAGGTCGCGGGCCAGCACCTCCATCGCCGCCACGCCGCCGTCCTCGATCGCCTCGACGAATTCGGCGCGGGTCGAAAACGGGAAGTCCTCGCCGCCCCAGAGACCGAGGCGCTGGGCGTAGGCGAGATTGTGGACGGTGGTCGCGCCGGTCGCCGAGACATAGACGACGCGCGCGTTCGGCAGGGCGTGCTGGAGCCGAAGGCCCGCACGGCCCTGCTGCGAGGCGGCGACGTCGCCGCGTTCGCCCTTGCCGCCTGCGGCATTCTGCATGGCGTGGCTCTCGTCGAAAATGATCACTCCATCGAAATCGGAGCCCAACCATTCGACGATCTGCTTGACGCGGGAAAGCTTGCTCCCACGGTCGTCGGACCGTAGCGTGGCATAGGTGGTGAATAGGACGGCTTCCGATAGGGTGATGTCCTTGCCCTGCGGGAAACGCGACAGCGGTGTGACCAGCAGCCGCTCCATGCCGAGGGCCGACCAGTCACGCTGGGCGTCCTCCAGCAGCTTGTCGGATTTGGAGATCCACACCGCCTTGCGGCGGCCCTGCATCCAGTTGTCGAGGATGATGCCGGCCGATTGGCGACCTTTGCCGGCGCCGGTGCCGTCGCCGAGCATGAAGCCCCGGCGGAAGCGCACGGCGTTCGGCGCATCGTCGGGCGCGGCCGAGACGACGTCGAAGGTTTCGTCGAGCGTCCACGAACCGGCGAGGAAGTCGGCATGTGCCTCGCCGGCGTAGATGACGGTTTCGAGCTGGGCGTCGGAGAGGAGGCCATCCGAGACGATGTTGGCGGGCAGTCGGGGCCGGTAACTCGGCCTGGGCGGCGCGACCGAGGCCATCGCCACGGATTGCACCAGCTTGGTCGGATGGGCCTGGGCACCGGGAATGCGGATCGCCTGCAATCCGTATTCTTCATAGATCGCGTCGGTGATCCGGCCGTTTTCGGCGGGAGTCCAGTCCACGGTCTCATAGGCGAGTTCGACGCCTTCGGGCTCGATGGACGCGGGCGTGGCGCGACGTGCAGCAGTGGTGCGCGCGAGGTATCCGCGAACGGTGCGGTGCGTCGCGGCGGACCCTGAGGTTTCCACTGGCGGGAGGGTCGAAGTCGCACGCGGTGGAACCTGCGTCTCGATCCAGTCGAGCAGCGTGGCGACGTCAGGCGCGATGCCGGGCGAAGCGGGAAACGCCGAACGATCGTCGGCCGGCAGCTTGTCGATGACCGTCAGCCGCGTGTCGATGGTCGTGCCGTGCTTGGCGTAGACCGAGCCGTCAATGGCCGCGGTGAAGACGACGCGGCCGCGCTCCTGAAGGCGGACGAAGGCCGCTGCCCAAGCCGGATGGTCGGAGCTGAAGTTGGCACCAGTGATCGCCACCAGCCGCCCGCCATCGGCGAGCCGGGCTAGTGCTGAAGCGACATGACGATAGGCGGCGTCGGCCACGCGGCCGGACACGTTTGCCATGGCGGAGAACGGCGGGTTCATCAGCACGACTGACGGGGTGGCGCCCGGCGCGAGATGATCGTCGATCTGGGCGGCGTCAAAGCGCGTGACGGCAACGGCCGGAAACAGCGCGGCGAGCAGGTCGGCGCGAGTCTCGGCCAGCTCGTTGAGGAGGAGCGTTCCGCCTGATATCTCGGCCAGGATGGCGAGCAGGCCGGTGCCAGCCGACGGCTCCAGGACAATGTCGCCAGCAGTTATGGAGGCGGCCGCCACGGCGGCGAGACCGAGCGGCACCGGCGTCGAGAACTGCTGAAGCGCCTGCGATTCTTCCGAACGCCGCGTATGCGTCGGCAGGAGCCCGGCGATCTTCCCAAGAGCGGAGAGACGTGCAGCCGGAGATGCGGCCTTGCGGAAAAGCGCCTTTCCGTATTTGCGCAGGAAGAGGACTGTCGCGACCTCGCAGGCCTCATAGGCGGCCTTCCAGTCCCAGGCGCCGCTGGTGTCGGATGCGCCGAAGGCTTCTTCCATCGCTGCACGGAGGATCGCGGCGTCGATGTGCTGGCCGCGTTCGAGATAATCGAGAAGCTGTTGCGCCACCGCGAGGATCGGGGACGCACGGGTGACGGGCGCGGCCGGAAGGGCCACGGGAGACAGAATGTTCATGGGAGGAACCTCGGGAGAGCGGAAGGGACAAGCCCGGCGGCGCTCTCTCTCGACCGCCCGGACTCGACCCGTCCCGGCCGTCCTCTTCCTCTGATCCGCCGACATAAAAAAAGCGCCCGACCGTGAGGCCGGGCGCTGAGGGAGACAGCCGATTTCAGTCGATCGCCTGGAAGATTTCGGCGGATTCCGCGTGGTCTGCGGCGTAGTCGTAGAGGCGGCCATATCCTTCCGACATCGCGTCGACCGGGTACTTGAAGGAGAGATGGGAGAAGGCGAACAGCGTAGCGATGATGCCGGCGGCGTCGGCCGAGACCTCGCCCTCATAGCCGTTGGTGTCGCAGACGATCTGGAAGCGGGGCTTCGAGGTCGGCGCGAGGTAGAGCGGCCTGCCGTCGCGCTCATAGAAGTCCCAGAGACCGCCACGATAATCGAGCGGGCTCAGGCGCTCCATCAGGTGATAGACGGTCATCTCCGCCGCAAGGACATGCTGGCGGCCGAAGAGCAGCGGCAGGAAGTCCATCCGGCGAGCCTCCGGTACGAGGGCCACAGCGCGCGCCGTGAAATCGTCAGTGCTGGTGTTAGTGTCGGGCATGGGAGATCTCCGGAGAGCGGATCGGGACGAACCGGCGGCGCTCTCTCTCGACCGGACCGGCTCGAATCCCTCCCGGCCGTCCTGTCGCTCTGGCGCGTGGCGTGACCGTCTGATCGCGCGGCCTTCCGAGGTGGGCTGCGCGGCGCTACACTCCGTCATCCAGCACATGGCGGACGGCGACCTCGGCGAGCGGGGACGTTTGTCCGCCCGACCGAGCGAGGTTCCGGAGGGAGACGGCGATGAAGGGAAGTGTGATCGGCATGGTGGCCGCAGGATGCCTCGTAGTGGGCTTCGGGGCGGGCTTCGTGCTCCGCCCGGTGATCGCGCCCGGCGGCGCATCGGCGGCCGCAGTTGCGGGCGTCGCGCAGCCAACAGAAGAAGAGGCCATCGCAGCCGTCCGCCGCCATCGTCTCTTCACGGGGACGTCGCTCGCCAATGCGACGCTCAAGCTCGGTGATTGTTCGCCGGGTGGTGTCGGGCCTGGCGTGACGTGCATGACGCAGCTCACGATGGACACGACTAGGGCGAACGCCACGCCCCAGAACCGGCCGGTCGGCTTCGCGCGTGTCAATGGTCAGTGGGAAGTGGCCGTCTGGTAGAATTCAGGCAGCTATTTCGCCGCTCGTATTGGGCGGAAGGTAGGCGTCGTAGGGATTGCCGTCTGCCAGATGGCCGAACGGCGTGAATACATGTTCGCCACCGTCGCGACCCACCGCGCAGATGACGTAGCGCGGCTCGCCGGTCGCAGCGTCGGTGCATTCCATCAGCGCCAGATCTCCGCTTTCGGCCGCGCGCAGCAGGGTTTGGAAATTGACGCGAGCATGATCGGGGATCATCGCGCACCTCCTTCGGCGAGCCAGCGGCCCGTGCTCATCCATTCGATCGTGTGGCCCGTGCCGAGATCGAGCAGATGGGCGCCGCCGGAGAAGCCGTCGACGACAGGGTCCGACGCGATGCCCGCCCACTGAAACCCCCAGGTGCCGGTGAGCCCGAACGTCTCCGCGCAGCGGGTGACGAAGGTGATCAGTAATTGCGGATCGGCGGTGCCGGGGTCGCGAAGCCAGAGCCGCGTCGCGCCGTGCTCGGGCGTCAGCGAGAGCAGGAACGGCTCAGCGGGCGGGTCCTCGCGAGCGTTCGCGGCCATCAGCGCGGTATAGATATCAAACGCCCGCGCGACGTTGATGACCGAGCCAACGTCGAGCAGGCAGGAGAAGCGAGTGAGATAGGCGGGCATATCGGGCTCCTGAAACGAAAAGAGCCCGGCGCTGGGCCGGGCTCGGATGGGTCGGGATCGTGGTTGGGAGGGGCTAGTAGCCGAATTGCCAGGATGGCCAGTCTTGGCCGTCGTCGGCGGCCGCAACGGCTTGAGCCAGGTACTCGGGATCGCCCTCGACCACGTCAGGGTCGCGGACAGGCGTCTCGTCGATGACGGTCACGCGGACAACGAGGTCGTCCTCGACCTCGACATGGACCGGCACGAGGTACTGGAAGACGACGCGCCGGACGGGCGCGGGGCTGGAATGCACCATGCGAAGAACTCCTTCGATTTGGGGGAAGGTGCGGAGCGGCCGAAGCCGCCCCGCGAGTCGCTCATTCGGCAGCAACGAGGTGACGCTCGTCGTCTTCGCCGTCGGCCAGCGGTTCCGATTCCTCGTCGGTGCTCAGGAAGTCGGGCAGTTCCGCCCCATCGTCTTCTCCGTCGCTCTCAGCGCCCGTTGCGGGATCGTCTGCAAGATCAGCGAGCCGAAGCGGTTCGGGCAGCCAGCCGGTGTCGGTCAACAGCCGCTCGGCCTCCTTGGCCATGTCGCCCTTCTTCAGATGGTCGATGAGCTGCGCCGACGCGTCGCCCTTGGCCTCACGCACCGCTTCGAGGATGCGCGGCTTGGTCACCCGGCTGAGATAATTATCGACGGTCGGGCGCCATCCCGCTTCCGCCATGTCGAGACCGACAGCGCGCGCGATCCGATCGGCCTGCTTCAGCCGGCGCTCCAGCCCATGCTGCGAGATGCCGGAGCCGCCGTAGCGGTCGACCTTTTCGGAAAGGGCGTTGACGCCGTAAGAGACGCAATGCGCCAGCAGGGCCGTCCGGCTGGCATCGTCGAGATCGACCAGCCAGTTCCACAAGGCATCCTCGTCCTGCGGAATGTCGGCCTCCCAGCCTTCTTGCCGTTCTGCAACCGATTTGGCGGACGTGCTGTCCTTCAGGTCGGCGGCCTGGACGGAGAAGAAGACGTGACGGACGGACACCTCCAGGCACCCTCCGGAAGACGAGGTGCGGTGGAAGGTGTCGAGCACCAGCTTGTGCAGCAGCGCCGTGATGGCGACGTGCGGGTTGCCGGCCAGCGCATCCCGCAGCGCGAGGGTGCGGTGGGCCGTCAGCTCGCTGACCAGGCGTTCGGGCAACGGCTTGACGACATCGTCCTCGTCATCCTCCGGTTCGGGCTTGCCGCCGATGGTGATGACCGCTCGCATAGGTTCCGAGGTCGTCGTCGTTCCTTCGGCTTCGCCGTCGCCATCGGTCCGGGGCTCGATCGGCGCCTCGTCTTCGGGACGGACATAGCCGCGCTCGACGGTCAGCCGGCCCGAGCTGTCGATGCTGACAAAGGCGCCAGCGCGCACGATCTCGGCCCGATCGTAGAGGGTAGGCCGGTTCTGGAAGGCGGCGATCGCCGTCTCGATCTCCTCGAGCCGTAGATCGACTGCCTCCGGCAGGTCCTCGCCATCTTCATGCTCGGCGTAGAGCCGGTCCAGCTCCTCGGTCAGGGCCTCGTAGGCGGCCTGTTCGTCGGCGGAGAGTTCGGGGCGTTCGCCCGAGATCCTGCGCAGACCAGTGGTGTGGCCATAGGGGAAGTCCAGCGCGGCATCGATCCAGCGCCAGCCCTCGGCCGCGATTTCCTCGGCGGCGGCGCCGAGCTTCGCGGTGGCGAGGGTGTCGAGAAGAGCCGGGTCCTGCAGCCATCCGCCGTCGTCGGCCTGGAACAGGTCGCGCAGCGTTGCGCCGCCGGCCGCCTCATACGCCTCGACCCCGACGAACTGCGCACGGCGATCGGAAGCGCGCACCGCACCCTCGGTCAACATGCGGCGGATTTCGTAGGGCTGGCGGCTGTAGGATCGCTGGATCGTCTCCCACACCTCCATCTGCCGCGCATGGTCGTGCGACACGGTGAAGGCCATGAGTTGGTCGAGCGCTATGCCGTCCTCGGCATAGACGTCGAGCAGCGCCGGGGCAACCGAAGCGAGGCGCAGCCGCTGACGGACCACGGCCGGGGTGACGTAGAAGCGGGCGGCGATATCCTCCTCGCCCATGCCGCGTTCGATCAGGGCCTGGAAGGCTTTGAACTGATCGAGGGGATGCAGCGCCTCGCGGTGGACGTTCTCGGCGAGGCTGTCTTCCTCGGCGGGGATCGCGGAGCCAGCGTCGCGGACGTTGCAGGGGACCGGCGCGGTCTTGGCCAGTCGCTTGGCCTTGACCAGTAGTTCGAGCGCCCGGAACCGGCGACCGCCGGCCGGGACCTCGAAGATGCCGGTTTCCACACCCTCGCCATCGAGCACAGGGCGGACGTTGAGGTTCTGAAGAAGGCCGCGGTGGCCGATATCCTCGGCCAGTTCGGGGATCGAGACGCCGGCCTTGGTCTTGCGGACGTTGGCCTGGCTCAGGATGAGCTTGTTGAAGGGGATGTCGCGACGCTCGCCAAGGGACGCGATCTTCTGAACGGCGGTTGCCATGTCGGGATACTCCACGACGGGCGGCCGAGAGACTCTCTCTCAACCTCCAACCCGTCACGAAGCGAAGCGCCGCCCTCTTCCTCTAAAAGGGGGCAGCGCCACGGAACGGGATTTGGGACACGCGGAAGCGCAAAGCCGGAGACACGGGAATCCGCATCTTCGGCTTTGCGGATGTCAGGCGGCTCGATCGAGCAGCTTCTTGGCCTTGGCCTCCATGTCGAGGCGGGCGTCCTGATGCGGCTTGTCGCGCGCGACGGCGGTGATGCCCTGCACGAAATCGAAGATGCTTTCGGGCGGACGGCCTTCCTCTGCCAGGACCGTGTCGATAATCTTGCCGGTCTCGGCCTTGGAGAAACCGCGTCGGCGCAAGAAGTCGGTGCGGTCTTCTTCGGTGCGCGCCACGATCCGCTCGCGCGCCGCCTTGATACCGTTGACGAAAGGCAAGGGTGAGGAATTGGCGAAGTTCGCCAGCGCTGGCGCCGCCTCATGGGCGAAACGGTTGGCGGCATATTTGCTGTGGCGGATGGTGATCTCCTCGAAATCCTCCACGCCCCAGAGGTTTCGATTCTGGCAGACCGCGCGAAGATAGAAGCTCGCCATGCCCAGCGTCTTGGCGCCAACCTCGGAATTCCAGCAGTAGAAGCCCCGGAAATAGAGATCGGGCGATCCGTCCGGCAGTCGGCCGGCCTCGATCGGATTCAGGTCGTCGACCAGGAACAGGAAGACGTCGCGATCGGAGGCGTAGAGCGTCGTGGTATCCTTGGTGATGTCGACCCGCGGATTGTAGATGCCGGTCGACCAATCGAGCACGCCCGGAACCTTCCAGCGGGTGTCGCCCGTGCCGTTGCCGGCGATGCGTTGCACCGCCTCGACCAGTTCGTGGTCGAAGATGCGGCCGTAATCCGGGCCGGTGACGGCGCGAAGCTCCACCCGGCCGTTATCGGTTTCGAGCGTCTTGATCTGCTCCGCACGATTGGACGTCAGACCATATTGCAGGTTGATCGCGGCGAGCGGTGCGGGAAGCTGGCGCAGATAGGCTGCCGGCGCGCCGACCAGGCTGGCCAGTTGGCCGAAGCTCCAATGGGTCGGGGCGATGGGCGTGTCCGTGCCTGGCAGGATCAACGCCAGTCGTTCCGGGTCGCTGCGGTTCGCCTCGACATGGATAAGCGCGCTCTCCACCACGCGGGTCCGGCTGCGTTCGGCGCGGTCGCGAACGGAATCTGCCAGTTCGGACAGCGACAGATAGCGCTCGTCCGCGGGCCGGGAAAACCATTCCGACGAGACGCGGCCGATCCGCTCGCCGCGGCCGACATCCACTTTGTAGCCGCCGCTGGTGTCGCGGCGCGCGTCGAGAACTGAAACCTGGGTCATGGGACCAATCTCCTGACGGGCGCCGGAGACCTCTTCTCCAGCCCTCAACCCGTCACGGCAAAGCCGGTCCGTCCTCTTCCTCTCAAACGGGCGTTGCGGGGCCTCCCGCAGAAGGGGTCGACCGAGACGCAAGGCTCGGACGCAGGGGAAGGCTTTCCCCTCCTGGTGATCCCAAGGTTTCAGATGCTCTGCGTGAAGAAAGAGTGCGGACGAACGGGGGCTCAATCTGCTATCAGTGGCCGAGCCATTCCGCGATGAAGGACGATTACTCTCGGCCCATCAGCTACACTAACGGCCGGGGAGGATTGTCATGGATTTCGAGGATCTCGTTACGGCGCTGTCGCCGCCGCCAAACCGGATCGGAAAATCCGATGGCGAGCACGAACACCATCTCTACGAAGGCGCGGTCATGGTCGCTTATGCCATGCACCTGTTGCGGACGCAGGATACCCGACACGTCCGTGTTCACCCCGATGGAGAGCACGGCAAGCAATTCGACTTCGCGGCTTGGCTGCTTCGCCGCGACTTCATCAAGATCTCCAGCGTCGGCACCACCAGCTATGGCGGTACGTATCGGAACGCCGCGGGCCAGGCGATCACCGTCAATCCGAAGTCGGGTCTGGGGGATGTGGTCGCAGAGGTCGGCAACCACGTCATCTCCGCCGAATGCAAAGGCGGGATCATCAATACGAGACATTCGGGCCAGGTGTCTCGGCTCCACAAGGGTCTGTGCGAGACGGTCGGGATGCTGATGGCGACGCCATCGCCAGGGCGTCAGATTGCTGTCGTCCCTTTCACGGAAGGCACCTTGCGTCTGGCCGAACGATTGGCGCCGCGCTGCGCGCTGGCGGGCATCGAGATCGCCTTGGTCGGGAGCCGTGGCGAGGTCAGGGATGTGCGGCCTGTGTCGGCTGCGGGTTGAGATTGTAGGGCAAAGTCGCTGATCGACGCGACAGAACGAACTGAGGGTAACAGGGGCGAAAATTGCAAATCAAGGATCAGTTGCCGCGCATCTTCCAAGCCAACCTTGCGCGACTATTTGAGCGAGTGATCCAGCCCGCAATGGACGCGCTGCCGGTTCATTCGTCGCTCGAAACCGGCGAGGCGGCGACGATGGATCAATTTCTCGATCGCGCTGCGGCCCAGGTCGACAACTACACCGCCAATGAGGCGGCGAAGGCGTTCACGCTGACCCTCGCTGCTATCTTCGAGCGTCAATTGAGTATCTGGGCTCGAGCTGTCCATCTCGACAACGCGACGGACATGCCCAAGTCGCGCGGTTTCCAAGATTTCCTGGCGCTCTGCGCCGAGCGCGCTGGGATAGACGTGGGGCAGGGCGAGCTGGGAGCCGATCTGACCGAGATGTTCATGGTCGCCAACGTCGTTCGTCATGGCGAAGGTTCGTCGTGCGAAAAACTGAAGACGATCGCACCGGCGCTATGGGACGATGCCGCCAACGACTATCACGATCTCTTGGTGGGCCCGCCGGTTCCGAGCGAACACCTCAGAATCCGGAGGGGCGACCTCGTGCGCTACATCCGGGCAACAACGCGTTTCTGGGGCTTGGCCGATCCTTTGCCGATGGCGGTGATCGATCCGCCATATCGGGTCGAACCAAAGGGCGTGGAAATCACATGACGGACGCCGACGAATTTGACGATGAGCGGGACGATCAGCCCCGCTATCGCGATATCGCTGAGATCGGCACGGGTGACCTCTACGAAGCGCTGACGAGCTTGGCCGGCTTCGCCGAGAACCCTTACCTAGCCATGCAGGCGAGCCAGCTTTGCCTCGTCGATAATACGCTGAACGCGCTGGAGCAGGAGGTCATGCGCCATCAGTTCGATGACGAGCCCCCGCGTGGAAAGATCGCGTTGCTGGGTGCGCTCTCGCCCATGTGGATCTACGCCGCCTACGAACTGCTGCGGACGTGGCGTCAGCGCTGCGAAGACGTCATCAAGCTCGCCGAGAATTCGGGAATCGATCTTAAGGCTGCCCATCTCGAACGAGATCTCGGGTATCGCCACTACGATCGCGTGCTGCGCGCGCAGCAATTGCGTGATGCCCAGGAGCGGCCCGAACTTGTTGAGCAGATGCGCCGCGACCTGCGGCGGACGGAGATGGGCTTCACCACGCTCGAATTCATCCGAGTCGCGCTTGCCAAGCACGAGGTGAGCAAAAAGGGGAACAAGAAGCCCATCGCGTTCGCGCCGGGTCTTGCCCGTCCCAGCCGGTGGTGCGGCTCGATGGAGTATGAGCTGAGCAATGGTGGCGCGATCATCAGCTACGTTACGCGTCGCGACATTGCCGAGACTATTCGGTTCATCCCCGAAGCGGAAAATCCAAGCGATGACGATCTGGCGGGTTTCCGAGCTTATATGAACCCGCCGGATGTCGAGGTTCCGGCCGGGTGATGGGATCATGAGCGAGAAGCCACCACCAGAACGACCAAAAACCAAGGCCTTCGACCTGCTCGCGTCGGTGGCCGCTTTTGCGCGCGAACACTCCGTCGCGCTTAACGATCCGTCGCTGGTAGAGCGCTTCATCGCCGATGCGGCGCCCAAGCTGAAGGAGGCGTTGGCTGACCCGACGCTGATCCATGGTTCGCGAACCGAGCGCCTGTTCGAGGCGACGGTTCTCAGCCTGGGCCGCTTTCGATTGCTGAAGACCGAGGATGCCGGCCGCGTTCATGCCGCCGGCACCAGCCGGGCGCCGGATTTCCGGATAGTGCTCGACGATCGCGAGCAGTGGTTGGTCGAGGTCAAGAACGTCCGCAGCAAGGAGCCGTTCAAGCAGGAGACACGGATGTCGGCGGCCTATCTGGCCTCGCTGCAAACCTATGCGGACATGGTCGGTACACCGCTGAAGCTGGCGATATTCTGGTCGCTCTGGAACATCTGGACGGTCATTTCGCCTGACCGCTTTCGCCGTCCGAACGGCGGTCTCCGGGTGACGATGAAAGATGCGGTTCTCGCCAACGAGTCCGAGAAGCTTGGCGAGGTGATCATCATGACCAAGCCACCGCTGCGGCTTGTACTCGGAGCGGCGACCGATATGCCGCGTTCGCTGAGCGCGGAGGGGCTGGCCAATTTCATCATCGGGTCGGCGAAGCTATACAGCGGCGACGTCGAGCTGACCGATCCCAGGGATCGCAAGCTCGCGGAAGTGCTCCTATTCTACGGTGAGTGGTCCACCGAAGGCCCGCTTGCGATCACCGACGGCGGCGAGTTCGCGGGTGTCCAGTTTGTCGCGACGCCAGAAGAGGCCTCCGATCAGGGCTGGGACGGCATAGGCTGGGCCAGCCGCATTTTCAGCCGGTTCTACGCCGCGCAGACGATCGATGGCGACCAGGTCATTCAGCTCCATGGAGAGGCGGCCCCGGAATGGTTCGCGCCGCTTTCGGATTGGGATTTCAAGAACAGTAAGCTGCCGCTCTTGTTGGGACGGGTTCAGGCGTCGGCTCCTGTCGATGGCGGTTTGGCGGAGCCGGTTGATTGATCAAGGCACTGGTTGGGTGGTTGCGAGCGCTTTTCGGGCGACGTGAGCAGCAGAGTGGGGGAGAGGTTGTCTTGAGGCGGATACCGCACCTGATCGATTTCGAGACGCCATCTGACGAAGCGATCTGCCTCCACGAGGCTGGTCATGCCTGCGCTGCCCTGGTGGTTGGCCTTATTCCCGAATTCATCGAGTTCGTTGACGATGATGGTTCGCAGGGACGCGCGCGCAATCGCATGCCCGTGGGC
The DNA here is from genome assembly GCA_017302295.1 of Thauera sp. Lineage (GTDB taxonomy): Bacteria > Pseudomonadota > Gammaproteobacteria > Burkholderiales > Rhodocyclaceae > Thauera. The sequence goes on from JAFLDS010000001.1 coordinate 224,456, forward strand.
GATCCCCAGCAGCGACGCTTGGTGGCCTGTGCCGCCTATGCTGTCGAGTACAATCTATTCATGGCACGGCGTCTGACGAACGCCGCGGGCGTTGTGATTGATGAGAGGACCTTCATCCATCTGGCCATCGGCAATAACGCCGCGCTCGATAAGATCAAATTCTTTGGCGAGGATCGCGAGGGGGCCGACAAGACCTGGCCGGCGGATGACGATCGGGCCTTCATGACGGCTGGCCAGCAGCTCGCCGGAAGTCTCCCGATGGGTCTTGTGATCGATCTGGCGGAATCGATGCTGAATGAGCGTCGCGTGGAACGCGCGAGACTCCTGGAGATCGCGGCGCCGTTCCTGAAATAGCCGAGCGTGCGGCTAGCATCCCAGTAGTCGCGGGCAGTCCTCCGTTTTCGAGCAGCCTTAAGCCGCCTCCTTGAAAAGTGTCAGAAAACCGTATATGTTTCTGACAGGAGAACGGCTATGCAACGCTTGACCGAAGAGATTCTAGCGCACGCGAAAGGGCTGCCTGAGGGTACGCCGGTCGCGGCTAAAAGCTTGCTCCACCTCGGCAGCCGCGCCGCGGTGGACCAGACTTTGTCGCGCCTCACCGAGAGAGGCCAACTGATCCGGGCCGGACGCGGCGTCTATCTCCTCCCGATTACGAGCCGGTTCGGCACGCGATCTCCCTCCGTGGAACAGGCCGTCGAGGCTCTGGCCAACCAGCGGGGAGAGACGATCGTCCCGAGCGGCGCCGCTGCGGCCAACACGTTGGGCCTCACGACCCAGGTGCCGATCCGGTCGGTCTATCTGACTTCCGGGCGCACCCGGAAGATGAACCTCGGCAAGCAGGTCGTCGAGCTTCGCCACGCGCCGCGTTGGCAACTCGCCATGGCGCATCGACCCGCTGGCGAGGCGGTACGGGCGCTGGCGTGGCTTGGACCGGAGAAGGCGGAGGCCGCGCTCCAGACCTTGAAGCGGAAACTCCCCCCAGGCGCTTTCAGCGAACTGGTCGCGGTCGCGCCGCAGCTTCCGACCTGGCTCGCCCGCAGCGTAGGAAAAGCCGCGCATGGCTGATCCTTTTCTCCACCTTCCGGTCAACGATCGCCGCGACGCGCTCGGCGTCGCGGCCGACCGATCGGGTCGGCCGGCGCACCTCCTGGAAAAGGACGTATGGGTGGTTTGGGCGCTCGCCACCCTTTACGGCTCGGCGCTCGGCGAACATCTCGTGTTCAAGGGCGGCACGTCGCTGTCCAAGGCCTATCAGGTCATCCGGCGCTTCTCGGAGGACGTCGATCTGACCTACGACATCCGAGCGATTGCCCCAGATCTGGTCGGCGAGAATGGCGAAGCGCTGCCGAAAACCCGCAGCGAGGAAAAGCGCTGGTCCAGTGAGGTGCGCAAGCGCCTGCCCGAGTGGGTCGAAGGAAGTGTTCAGCCGATCATAGCGGCGGCGCTCGCGGCTGAAGGTTTGACGGCCGCGATCCGCGTCGAAGGCGAGAAGCTGTTCATCGATTATGAGGCCGTGACGGCCGGCTCAGGCTATGTGGCGCCGAGCGTGATGCTCGAATTCGGCGCACGATCGACGGGCGAGCCCGCTAGCCCGCGCGACATCGCCTGCGATGCGTCTGGCCTGATCGAGGGCGTGACCTTTCCCACGGCGCGTCCCCGCGTCATGCACGCGGAGCGAACCTTCTGGGAGAAGGCGACCGCCATCCATGTCTTCTGCCTGCAGGAGCGGCTGCGCGGGGATCGCTATGCTCGTCACTGGCATGATGTTGCACGGCTGGACGAAGCCGGTTTCGCGGCGTCCGCCTTCTCCGATCGCGAGCTGGCGAACGCAGTAGCGCGCCACAAGGCGATGTTCTTCGCCGAGAAAGCGTCCGATCGCACGCCCATTAATTACGCGGCGGCTGTCAACGGCGGTCTGCGGCTCGTGCCCGCCGGCGTCGGTCTGAAGGCGCTGGAAGAGGACTACGCCAGTATGGTCGACGATGGGCTTCTCCTGGAAGACGCCGAGCCTTTCGACACGCTGATGGCGCGGTGCGCCGACATCACCACGCGTGCGAACAATGCGGCTGCAAAAGAAATGACTTAGGGGTCGTGTTTGTGGAATTGAGCGGAGGCGCAGAGATCACCGAGTGATCAAACTGCACAGCGCGATGGCAAGGGGGGAATGCGTGGGATTGTACGAGAGATGGTGCGACGCCACCAAAGAAAAGGACAAGCGGAGGCATTACTGGACCTATGTCGAGAAGGATGAGGGCCGCGATGAGATTCGCGATGACCTCGCCGAGACTGTCCGCTCGCACTACGATCGACTTGAACGCATCGCCGAAGACGTCGAGCGGCTCGGATACAAAGTCGCCGCCAGTATCCTCAGCGAGGCGATGCCCCAAACTCCGAAAGGCCGTTCCGGCGATCTCGGCGAAATTCTCGCGACCGAGCTGGTCGAGGAAGAGATCGGCCTGCGCGTCCCGGTGCGCCGCCTCCGCTACAAGGACGGCCGCAACATGGCCATGCGCGGCGACGACTTCATCGGCGCCGGATACGATGGGGCTGGCGAGAAGCTTTGGCTCCTGAAAGGCGAAGCCAAGAGCAATAAGGTGCTCGGCAAAGCCACGGTCACGAGCGCGCGTAAGGTGCTCAACCGCGACAACGGCCGCTGCACGCCCGACTCCCTGCTGTTCGTCGCCAACCGCCTGCTGGAGAGCAACGACACGGACGACAACGCGCTGGGCCGCAGCCTCCGTGACGAGGTAGGCCTGAAGTCCCTTCGCGCCGATCGCATCGACCACATGCTCTTCACCGTATCGGGCAACGGTCCCCACGCCTCGCTGAAGGGTGATCTCGACGCCACAGGAACCAACCGGGACCAATACGTCGTGAACATCCACGTCGAAGATCACCAGGACTTCATCGCGGCCACGTATCAGGAGGCGGAAGACCTTGGAGACGATTGACGAGCTAACGGTATTCTTGGCGACCGCGACCGCCGACGGCATCCTTGGGCGCCTGCTCTATCGTGGTGCCGCCTGGTCGCTGATGCGCGAGGAAGGCGTGTTGCCGTCGAATGCACCGCCCCTCGGCGCGACGATCGAAACCGATCTTGCCGAACACGGCTTCGCCCTACTTCGAGGCGCGATGGCCCTGCGTGCCCTGGCTAGCGCTTCGGAGCTGACCAGCAAGGCGTTCGAGCGCGCGGCCAATGCGTTCGAAGCCCTGGTGCGCAACGGCGACCCGGAGGCACCGGATCGCGGCTTCCGTCGCATGATCGCCGCCGCCGCCTACCATCTGGCCGGCTTTTCGGCGGTTGCCTATTCGCTCTTCAACGAGACGGCAGACGACCTCAACGCCTCGCCGGGTGAAACAGCGATCCGACACCTCATCCTGCGCGATCTCGGGCAACTACGTGGCTTCGTTCGCGAATGGCTGGACGACGATGTCCATGGCGATGAGCAGATCGCCGAGGCGCTACGAGGGGAAGAGCCTGATATCGACGAGGTGCTGTCGACTATCCTCAACACGACGATTTGCCGAGCGCTGGCGTATTTTGACTTCGCGCTCGAGACAGGTGAACCCGAGCCGATCGAGACCGCACGGACGCTGCTCGCCACGGCGGTCAGTCTGGCGGACAATGCGGAGAATGTGCCGCTGTGGTGGATTTCGAACCTCTGCCGCCACCTGATCGACGACCTCTGGCAGCATTCGCTGCATCAGACCCTGCCGACCGAGCCGCCTGAGGGGACAGAAGAGAAATACCCCGATCTGCGGCGCCTGTTCATCTCGTCGCTCTATGCCCGCAAGACCTCCGAGGTGGAGCTATGGCCATCGCAGCGCGAAGCGGCCCGGCGTTCCACCGATGTTACCGACGATCTGGTCGTGGCCTTGCCTACCAGCGCCGGTAAGACGCGGGTGGCTGAGATCGCCGCATTGATGACCCTGTCATCGGCGCGCCGGGTGTTGATCGTCACGCCATTGCGCGCCTTGTCCGCCCAGACCGAGCGATCCTTCAGAAAGACTTTCGCGCCGCTCGGTTTCAGCGTCTCCTCGCTTTATGGCGCCAGCGGCCTTTCGGCTGGCGATGAAGACGCTTTGCGCACCCGCGAGATCATCATCGCGACGCCCGAGAAGCTCGACTTCGCGTTGAGAAGCGACTCGTCGGTGATTGATGATGTCGGCCTGATCGTCCTCGACGAAGGCCACATGATCGGCCCGAGCGAGCGCGAAATCCGCTACGAGACGTTGGTGCAGCGTCTGCTTCGGCGCGCGGATGCGGACGAACGCAGGATTGTCTGTCTCTCCGCAATCCTGCCCAGCGGCGACGAGTTGGACGATCTCACCGCATGGATTCGCTCGGACGAACCGGGCGAGCCGGTGCGTTCCGACTGGCGCCCCACGCGACAGCGGTTCGGCGCACTCACCTGGCGGGGTAAGGACGGGCTGCTCCGGCTCGACCTCGACGATGATGGTCCCTTTCTTGACAAGTTCGTTGTCGAGAAAGCGGCGCTCGGGAAAGAGAAGAAGCCCTATCCGCGCAAGAACTCGCACCTCGCCTTGTTCGCGGCGTGGGAGTTCGCAAGCCAGGGCAAGCGGACCCTCATCTTCTCTACCCAGGCCAATTGGGTCGAGAGCTACGGCAAACAAGTCGTGGACCTCTGCAAGCGTGGCTATCTGGACTCGCTGCTGGAAGACGAAGCGTCGATCGCGCGTGCCTTGGAGGTGGGCAAGGAATGGTTGGGCGAGGACCATCCCGCCGTCGCCTGCTTGAAAGCAGGCGTCGCCATCCATCATGGCCGGCTGCCGAGCCCGTTCCTGCGTGAGCTGGAAGCCCTCCTGTCCGAGGGGGTCCTAAAAGTCATCGTCGCGTCGCCGACCTTGTCGCAAGGCCTCAACCTCAACGCCGCCGTCTTGTTGGTGCCAGCGTTGTATCGGGCGTCCGAGAAGATCAAAGGCGAGGAGTTCGCGAACGTCGCTGGCCGCGCCGGGCGCGCCTTTGTGGACGTCGAAGGTCTCATCGTCCACGTCATGTTCGATAAGATCGATTGGCGAAAGAGGGAATGGCGAAAGCTGGTTGCCTCCGCCAAAGCCCGCACACTGAAAAGCGGCCTCATCCAGATCGTCGCCGAGATCCTTGAACGCCTATCCCGCGAAGGTGTCCTAGATCGCGATGATGCGTGGGAATATCTCGCCAATTCCCGCGAAGCTTGGAGATCGCCCGAGGAGGAGGCCGCAGTCGCCGAGCGCTTGGCTGCCGGCGCGGAATACGACGCTGATAGCGACGACGATGAAGAGGGCGGCGATGATGATGAGGAGACCATCGACGAGGAGCCGCTTTCGCAAATCGTTGAACGCCTCGATGCGACCGTATTCGGTCTGATTGAAGCGCTCGATGCTGACCGCGCCGACCTGCCGCAGCTCTTGGACGAGGCGCTCAAAGGATCGCTCTGGGCCCGCCAAATCGCCCGCGAAGGCGAGGACGTCGGACCGCTGCACAAGAAGGTGTTCGAGGCACGCGCCGATCTCATTTGGAAGACTACGACGGCCCAGGCGCGGCGCGGACATTTCGCGATGGGCGTTGGGCTTGAGGCTGGCCTCACGATAGACGCCATGGCCGACGAACTGGCCGAACTCCTCGACCGGGCTGATGAGGCGGCGCTGAGCGGCGACGTGGACGTACTTGCCGACACCCTCGGCGGTCTCGGGGAGCGCCTACTATTTATGCGGCCCTTCATCCCCGACAAGGCCAACTCGCTGCCGGCGAATTGGAAGGCGATTCTGCGCAGTTGGATATCAGGCGAGGATGTCGCGAAGATCGGTCCGCAAAACATGCGGGCCGTCGAAGAGGCCTTCACCTATCGCCTGGTCTGGGCGCTGGAAGCTGTCCGTACCCGTCGCATGTCCCTTGGTTGGTCACCGGAGACGGTGGCGGGCGGCGCCGCAGCGGCGGTCGAAACCGGCGTCCCGCAATTCATGATGTCCATGCTGATACGCGCGGGCCTTCCTTCGCGACGGGCGGCTATGGCGGCGATCGAGGATGCCAAGCCTGTCTTCGTCACGCCCGCCGAGATGCGCGCCTGGCTCGAATCCGACGAGATCACGGCCTACACGGACGCCAGCGACTGGCCTACACCCGACACTGCGGCGCTATGGGCTCGCTTCCGTACCGAAGCTCTCAGCGGCGGTATCCAGAAATGGTCGGTCGAACACTACAAGCGCCTGCTCGACATCGCCGTCGCCCCGCCTGCCGGACTCTACCGGATCGTCACCGACGAGGGTGACGGGCGGACTTGGCTGGCGACGCCGGACTATCAGCGGGTCGCCGCATTCAAGAAGCCAGCCGTCGATCCCAAGCCCAGCCTCTTCTCGGGACGATTGTCGGGTAATACGAGGCTAGTGGAAGCCCTGCGCGTCGGCCGCGGGAAACTGCGCTGGCCGCAGGCCGATGCGTAAAGGGGACAGGCCGTGGCTCCGCATGAAGATGTCGAACCTTTCGCGGCGCTTATGACGCGCTGTGCCGACATAGCTGAGCGCGCCAATAGCGCCTGTAAATAACGAAAGAAAAATGGGAGGGGGAAGTGTGGATATTGTACAGATAAAGATCAGAAACATCGCCGACTCCTTGAAGATGGACGTGCGGTGGGGCAACGGTAGCGCATTGCTAGAGAACGTGAATTACCGAACAATGATGACGGGGGGCGGCAATGCGGGCGTTTGAATTCGATCACCGCCTCGTCGATTCTTACGCCAGGTTTTCGCGGTCTTTCAGTACCATTCGATCTGATGACCTCAAGTCTGAGGTTGATCGCCAGTACGATGCCGGGCGTTTCTGGCCGGATGCTATGCTGTCTCTCAACCCGAAGTTTCTTGGGGGTCCAACCGTCGATGACCTGGTCAACTCGGGCGATCTTGATGAAGCGACGGGCAGAATATTCCGGTTCGGGTCAGAGCCCCTGCGGTTCCATCGCCATCAAGCCCAGTCCATCGCCAAGGCGCAGGCGGGTCAGAGTTACGTGGTTACGACGGGGACAGGCTCGGGCAAGTCGCTTTGCTTTTTCGTACCCGTAGTCGACGCGATCGTTCGCGCCCGCAAGGCCGGGAGGCCGCGCAGAACCAGTGCCATCTTCGTTTATCCGATGAATGCACTGGCCAACAGCCAGATCAATGAGATCGAGAAATTCATCGCACAGTCGGGCCTGCCGACCGAGCTTAAGCCGGTTGTGCGTCGCTACACCGGCCAGGAAAGCCAGGAAGATCGGCAACGAATTGCAGACGCCCCGCCGGACATTCTGCTGACTAACTTCATGATGGCCGAACTTCTGCTGACGCGGCAGGACCAGCTCGATACCAAGGTTATAGAGAATGCGAACGGACTGAATTTTATCGTTCTTGACGAACTGCACACCTATCGCGGCCGCCAGGGCGCCGATGTCGCGATCCTCGTTCGTCGTCTTCGCGACCGATGCACGCCAGACAAGGCACCTATCTGCATTGGAACCTCGGCCACCATGGCGAGCGAAGGATCCGATATCAATCGCGCTGAGGCCGTGGCGAATGTTGCGTCGCGCCTTTTCGGGACCCCTATCGGGCCGGAATCCGTCATCGACGAATCGCTTCGACGGGCGACGGATGATCGGCTGAAGCTCGACGATGTGCGGCGGAAGCTTGCGCCTGTCCTGACATCCGTACTTCCAGCGGAGCTGACAGATGAGGTTCTGAAAGAACACCCGCTGGCGGTATGGACCGAACTGGCGATTGGCCTGGACGACGCACAGGAGCTCAAGCGCAAGAAGCCGATCCCTTTTGAAAAGGCCGTAGCGCTGCTTTCAAAAGATAGTGGCGTCGGCGTCGAAACCTGCCGAAGCGGGCTCGAGGCATTCCTGACGCGCGTCAGCCTCCCGGAAACTGAGCGTGGCGGCTTGGGAACCGGCGCATTCCTGGCGTTCAAGCTCCATCGATTCATCTCGGGCGCTGGCGAGATTTTCACTACACTGACTGGCCAACCCAGGAATGTGTTGTTCGAAGGTCAACTCGAAGATCCAAGTGCCCCGGGCCACCGCCTCTATCCCACCCGCTTCTGTCGGGAATGCGGACATGAGGTCCACGTCATTACGAAGACCGAGGATGCCAAAGGCATCCTGTTTCTGCCCAGGGGCATCGATGATGCGCCGCTCGACGATCAAGAGGGAGAAACGGCGGGCTACCTGACCACTACGGGCGACGGCGATCCTGAGTACGTCTTTACAGGCGAGATCGAAGCGTACCCCGAGGACTGGCGCGAGGAGCGCAACGGCATCGAGCGACTCCGAGCGAACAGGAAACGCAGGATGCCCCAGATGATCACGGTGGCCCCGGATGGGCGCTGCGATTCGGCGGGTAAAAGCTTTTGGTTCATACCGGGCAAGTTTGGTTTCTGCCCGTGCTGTCTCGACCAGCCGCATCCCAACATGCGCGAACGCACCAAGCTCACCGGGTTGTCGGGTGAGGGCCGCAGCTCGGCAACGACGCTCCTCGTTTCGACCGCCCTGGAATGGATGAACGGGAACAACAGCGGCGTTCCCAAAGAGAAACGCAAACTCCTAGGTTTCACGGACAACCGGCAGGACGCCGCCCTCCAGGCTGGCCACTTCAACGACTATTTGTTCGTCAGCCTACTGCGTGGCGCGATCCTGCGAGCGGTGCTGGACGCTGGCGACGATGGCCTAGCCGAGGACGAATTCGGTCTGCGGGTCGTGAAGGCGCTCGGATTTACGGCGGGCAATAAGGTCGCGCGGGTCCATTGGATGTTGGATCCCGAGGCGGGCGCTGTAGTTCGTGAGGACGCCCAGCGCTCTCTCGCGAAGGTTCTCGCCCATCGGCTCTGGACAGATCTGCGTCGGGGATGGCGTTACACCAACCCGAGCCTCTCCGTCCTCAAGCTCATCGACGTTGCGTTCGTTGGGCTCGATGACATCGCGGAAGATACAGAGCGCCTCACGGCTGTCTTGCCGGATTTTGGGACGCTCGATGCGCCCGTGCGCAAGGCGATGCTGAAGCTGCTCCTCGGCGCCATGCTCGACGGCTTGGCCGTTGGGACGGAGGCGCTCGATCTGACCGTCCTCGACGCCGTCGCCCAAAAGTCCCGAAATCTCCTGCGCGTCCCCTGGGCCATCGACGCGAAAGAGACGCCGAGAAGCCGCACGACCCTATTTCTGCAAGCTCCAGGCAAGGATCGGGTTGGCTTACGGGAAGAACAAACGATCGTCCGCGCTGGGCATAACTCCCGTATCGGACGTCTCATCAATCGAAAAAGCGTCATTGGGACCAAGCTCAGCAAGGCAGACTACCTGACAGTCATGACGGGCCTGATGGAACTTCTGGCTCGCGAGGGATTGGTGTCGCGCGTCGACATCGAGGCCGACCTGCAAGGTTGGCGTCTGTCACCGTCAGCGGTTCGGATCGTTCCTGGGGAAGCCATCAGGACAGGGGCGGCGCAGGGCAACCGCTATTTTCACGATCTCTACAATGAGATCGCTGCCCATCTGAAGGCGGGCCATAGCAGCTATTGGGGACTGGAAGGCCGCGAACATACAGCTCAAGTTTCCCAGAGACAGCGCGAATGGCGCGAGTGGCGCTTCCGATTTGAGAAGGAAGACCGGGAGAATCTCACGAAGAATGCCGCCGATCTCAAAGCGGTAGGTGAGTCGGAGCAGTTTCTGCCGGCCTTGTTCTGTTCGCCAACCATGGAGCTCGGCGTCGACATCTCGGCGCTAAATGCCGTCTATCTGAGAAACGTACCGCCGACACCGGCCAATTATGCCCAGCGCGCCGGCCGCGCGGGCCGCTCCGGGCAGGCCGCGGTCATTGTGACCTATTGCGCCGCTCAATCGCCGCACGACCAGTATTTCTTCGAGCGGCGCAATGAGATGGTGGCTGGTGTTGTTCGTCCCCCGGCGCTCGACATCACCAATGAAGAGCTCGTGCGCTCGCATCTGCATGCCGTCTGGCTTGCCGAAGCGAAGCTCGCTCTGTCTCCTGACATCCCCGACATCCTAGACTTGGCGAAGCCAGGCTCTCCGCTGAAGCAAGAGATCCACGACGTCATCGACCGGCCTGAGTTGATGGTTGGGGCGCATTTCCCGATGAAGCGCGTTCTCGATCAGATTCTCGGCTCGGTGGCTGGCCGGAAACCGGTCTGGATGAGTGAACCAGATGACTTCGTCTCCGCGGTCGCCCAGCGCGCGCCGCAGGAATTCGATCGCGCGTTCGGTCGCTGGCGGGAATTGTATAACTCAGCACGAACGCAGCTGATGGAGGCCAATGCTCGCTCCGAGATCACGGGCCTCTCGGGCGCGGACCGTCGTCGAATCAAGGCTGCGCAAATGCAGGCGAGCGACCAGATCACCATTCTGGAGCAGGGCAAGGCCACGAATGGATCGGACTTTTACTCTTACCGCTATCTCGCGACGGAGGGCTTCCTGCCGGGATATAATTTCCCGCGGCTGCCACTCTATGCCTTCATCCCTGGGGATGGAAAAACTGGCTCGTTCCTCCAGCGCGCCCGCTTCCTGGCTATCTCGGAGTTCGGGCCGCGCAGCCTGATCTATCACGAAGGCCGCGCTTACAGAGTCATGAAGGCGAAGCTGCCGCCGGAAGTCCGAACGGGGGACGGGTCGGAGCTCGCCACCCGAGACATCTTCATCTGCTCGAACTGCGGCGGCTGTCATGACGGCGAGGTCGAGCGCTGCCACGCCTGCGATGCCCCGATGGCGGGTGAGATGCCAGTGCAGAGGACGCTCCGGATCGACAACGTGGAAGCCGCGCCCACAGAGCGGATCACGGCAAATGACGAAGAGCGCGTCCGGCAGGGCTTCGAGATTCAGACCGTCTTCTCCTGGCCAAAGCGCGACGGCCGGGTCCAGATTACCGAGGCGGATTTTCGTTGTGAGGATACCTCGATCCTCAAGCTGCAATATGCCAACAGCGCCGAGATCAGTCGGATCAACAAAGGGCTGAAACGCCGGGCACAACAGACCAAGTTCGGTTTTTATATCGACCCACGTAGCGGCTACTGGTCGAAGTCCGAAGACGAAGATCCAGATATCGACGTGCCACCAGATGTTGTGAGGCCCGTTCGGATCGTCCCCATTGTCCGCGACCACAAGAACGCGCTTCTCTTCCGTTTCAACGAACCCACGGCCTATGCGCCAAAGACCATCCCGACGGTTCAGCATGCCCTTATGAGGGGGATTGCCGTCGTCTTCCAACTGGAAGAGGGCGAGATCCTTGGCGAGCCACTACCCGCTCGCGACAACCGCCGTGCTGTTCTGGCCTACGAAGCCGCAGAGGGTGGCGCAGGCGTGTTGAGCCGTCTAATCGAGGATCCGAAGGCCTTCGGCAAAGTCGCCCGAGAAGCACTGATCCTTATGCACTTTGAGAAGGTCGACGAAGCGATCGCAGCTGGCGATGCCAAGCTGCTCGCCAGTCACGACGGGGAGGCCTGTGTTCGCGGGTGCTATCGTTGCCTGCTCTCCTATTTCAACCAGCCTGATCACGAGCTGATCGACCGAACGAGCGATGAAGCAAAGCAGATGCTGATCGATCTGGCGCGAGGCGAGGTGGTGCTCGCGGCCTCGCCGGGCCAGTCGGCTGAGGGCGGTGGTGGATGGACAGGCGCCTTCAAGGAGACAGGGCTTCCGGCCCCCGACGCTTCCACCGTCAGCTTCTCTAATCAGGAGATGAGCTTCGTCTGGCGCAGTCATTTCGTCGCCGCTTGCGTCGCTCCTCTGACCGAGGCAACGCGCGAGGCGGCGGAAACCAAGGGCTGGACACTGTTCGAGCTGCCGGAGACGGTAGCAGCGGGCGTGCCCCACGCGATGATTTCGATGTTTGGGGGATGACATGATGACAGTGAATTTTGCCCCTGGAGATCTGGTCCGCGCCCGCGGGCGTGAATGGGTCGCGCAGCCGTCCCCTCAAGATGGCATTCTAGCTCTCCGCCCTCTCTCGGGCGGTGAGAACGACGCGGTTATCCTCGACCCGGCGCTTGAGATCCTCCCGGTTGAGCCTGCCCGATTTGATCTGCCTGCCGACGCCGCTACAACCGTTCAGGCGAAGGCTGCGCTCCTCGCGGATGCGATGCGTCTGACGCTGCGCCGTGGTGCAGGTCCTTTCCGGTCCGCCGCGCAACTCGCCTTTGAACCTCGGACCTACCAGCTTGTTCCCTTGTTGATGGCCCTTCGCCTGCCAGTGCCACGCCTGCTCATCGCGGACGACGTTGGTATCGGCAAGACGATCGAGGCTGGCTTGATCCTGCGCGAACTGATGGATCGCGGCGAGGTGGATGCGTTCTCAGTGCTCTGCCCTCCGCATCTCGTCGAACAGTGGGTCGGAGAGCTGAAGGTGCGCTTCGGGATCGAAGCTGTTGCGGTCACGTCGGGGACGGCGAGCAGGCTGGAACGCAGCCTGCCGCTCGCTCAGACCTTATTCAATGCATATCCTTTTACGGTTGTCAGCCTAGACTACATCAAGGCCGAGAAGCGCCGGGAAAACTTCGCACGCGCCTGCCCTGATTTCGTTATCGTCGATGAGGCGCATGCCTGTGTAGGCACGCACAAGGGTCGGCAGCAGCGCTTTGAGCTTCTTTCAGGGCTGGCCCGGAATCCGGATCGGCGGATGATCCTTGTGACCGCCACGCCGCATTCCGGGGATGAGGACGCTTTCGCGCGCCTTCTCTCTCTGGTCGAACCATCATTCACATCGATGAACTTTGAGGACGCTAGCTACCGGGAGCGTCTGGCGCGGCACTTCGTACAGCGGCGCCGGATCGATCTCGTCTCGGGGGATTGGGACGAAGATCGCGCCTTCGCGAAGCATGAGACAACGGAATTTCCCTACCGTCTTTCTCCAGCGCACCTCGAATTCCAGGAAACCGCGCTCGACTACTGCCTTGGCATCGTTTCCCGAGCAGTATCCGGACAGCGGGAACGACGCTTGGCCTTCTGGGGCACGCTGGCCCTGATGCGTTGCGTCGGCTCTTCGCCGGCGGCGGCTGTGAGCGCGCTGCGGAACCGAATGTCGAGCGAGAGCGATCGCCTCGAGCCGCAAATTTATGACGACGACAGCGACGACGAGGACGCGGTCGATATTGAACCGGGTACATCCTTCGACGTCGACCCGGAACTTCTTGCCCTGGTCAAGCGTGCCGAGGAAATGGTCAGCAAACCCGATCCCAAGCTGATCGCTTTGGTCGATGCTTTGACCCCCCTCATCAAGAAGGGCGCCAATCCCGTCGTCTTCTGTCGCTATCTGGCAACCGCCGAACATGTCCGCGATGGCCTGCGCAAGGCGTTCCCAAAGCTGATCGTCGAAGCCGTAACAGGTGTTCTTACGCCCGACGAACGCCGAGACCGCGTGGCGGACATGGCATCGGTGGATGAGGAAAAGCAGGTTCAGCGCATCCTCGTCGCCACCGACTGTCTTTCCGAAGGAATCAACCTGCAGCAGCTGTTCGATACGGTCGTCCATTATGACCTGTCGTGGAATCCGACCCGACATCAGCAACGCGAAGGACGGGTCGATCGTTTCGGCCAACCGGCAGAGCTTGTCCGATCGATGATGATGTTTTCGCCGGACAGCGCGATCGACGGCGCCGTGCTCGATGTCATCCTTCGCAAGGCCGAGGAGATCCGCAAGGCGACGGGCGTGACCGTTCCGCTTCCCGATGAACGGGGGCCGGTGACGGATGCGCTGATGGCGTCGATGATGCTGCGCCGTGGCGCACCCCGCCAACTCACGCTCGATCTGCGCCTCGCCGATGGTGTCGGGGTTATGGAAGCACGTTGGCGCGATGCCGCCGAGAACGAGAAGAAATCCCGCGCGCGTTTCGCCCAGAACGCAATGAAGCCGCAGGAGGTCGCTCCGGAATGGGAGAAGGTCCGTATGCTGCTCGGCTCTCCGGCGGATGCGAAGCTCTTCGTCGAACGGGCGATGGCGCGCTTTGGCGTTCCCCTTGAAACCCGGAAAACCATACTCCTGGCCCACGTCAATGCGCTTGAATCTGGCTTGCGTGAGCGTCTGGCCGAGCACAATCTGATTGGATCGGTGCGTCTGGCAACACTCGAGCCCGCGCCCTCGGGCTCGGCGCTGCTGACGAGGACACATCCCCTGACGGCCACGCTTGCCGAAGCACTGGTCGAGGCTTCGCTTGATCCCGATACCCTGTCAGGTCTCGGCATAGGCCGGGTCGGCGCCTGGCCGACCGCCGCCGTACAGCAATTGACTCGCGTTGTCCTGCTCCGTGTGCGCTTCAAGCTGACCGTCCATGCCCGCAAGGAGCGGTTGCTGCTGGCCGAGGAAGCAGCGCTCGTCGCGATCGAGGGCGGCCGGATCGTGGCGGCCAGCGAGGCCGCCCGGAAACTGCTGAACGCACCGGCGATGGCCGATTTGGCCCCCGTCGCACGCGACCGATTCATCGCGAAAGCGAAGGAGGATCTAGCCAGATTGCTGGAAGGACCGATCGCCGATTTCGTCCGATTGCGCGCGCAAGAACTCATGGCGGACCATGCACGGCTCCGCGCAGCGTCGGGGTCCGCAGCGCGTGTCACAGTGGAGGCGGTGCTCCCGCCGGACGTGATCGGCCTCTTCACGTTAATGCCGGGTGAGGCCTAAGCCATGGCCCGCAAGCCCATCACAGATGTGTCCGCCTGGCCCTCACTGACGCTCGAGGGCAACCTCGTCGCGCCGGCGATGGTCGCGAGCATCGATCGCAGACAAGCATCCGAGCAGACGGAGGAAGACTACCGGATCCGAAAGGGACTAACGATCCGAGAGGAGATCTCGACCGCCTTCCGCGTTGGCCAGTCCCATTTCGACGGGTTCGCAAAGTTTGAAAACCCCTCCGTCGAAGCGACTCGTCGCTTCGTGCGTGATTTCCTCAAAGAAACTTTGGGCTTCGACGATCTGGCTCCAACCGACGGAGTTGTCTCTTTCCTTGCCGGCGGCCGGGTTCCTATCGTCGTCGTACCGCCTTCCGACGAAAAGCTCGATAGGCGTAGCCCGACGCTCTCCAACGACCGTTCGCGCTCCGCGGCTTTCGCGCTTCAGGACTATCTCAACGACAGCGATCACGCGCTGTGGGGCTTGGTGACGAACGGGACAGTGATCCGCCTTATGCGCGACAATGCCTCGTTGACCCGGCCGGCATACGTTGAAGCCGACCTTGCCCAAATATTCACAAATGAGGACGCGGCCTCTTTCGCCGTTCTCTGGTCGTTGATCCATCGGACCCGGTTCGGCATCGCCGACACCGGTGTAACAGACTGCATCCTCGAACGCTGGCGTGAAGCTGGCTCACGTGAAGGCGAGGTGGTCCGCGACCGGCTGGCAGACCAGGTCGAAACTGCGCTCAAGGTTCTCGGCTCGGGCTTTCTCGAAGCTAATCCCGACCTCGCCGCCAGCTTGAAATCCGGCGAAGTCAATCTGACCGAATGGTTCAACGAGCTTCTGCGTCTCGTCTATCGTCTGATTTTCCTGATGGTAGCCGAGGACCGGAACCTGCTTCACCCAGAGGGTGCGAAGGCGATTGCCCGAAAGCTCTATGCTGAGGGCTACAGCCTCGCCGCGTTGCGCGCGCAATGCGCTCGGGCAGCCACCTGGGACAAACACCACGACCGATACGAGGGCGTCAAGGTCGTCTTCCATGCCCTTGCTCACGGCCAGGAGGCGCTCGGTCTGCCGGCCCTGGGCGGTCTTTTCAGCGCCGGTATATTGCCGCGTCTCGAAGGGGCTCGCCTGCGTAACCGCGCCTTCATGGAGGCACTCTACCGCCTTTCCTGGCTCTCCGACAAAACCGGGATCGTCCCGGTGAACTGGCGCGCGATGGAGACCGAGGAACTGGGCTCTGTCTATGAATCCCTGCTCGAGCTCCAGCCGCAACTAGGCGACGATGGCAAGACGCTGGTTTTCGCATCTGAAGCCGCAGAGCAGAAGGGCAACCAACGCAAGACAACTGGCTCTTACTACACTCCGGACAGCCTGGTGCAGCTCTTGCTCGATACCACGCTCGATCCGGTTCTGAATGAGCGGGAAGCTCAGGCTGCTGATCCCGCCGAGGCGCTATTGAAGCTCACCGTCGTCGACCCCGCCTGCGGTTCGGGACATTTCTTGCTCGCAGCGGCGCGGCGCATCGCCAGTCGTGTCGCCCGGCATCGCGCGGGGGGAATTCCTTCGGCAGCCGACTTCCGCCATGCGTTGCGCGAAGTTGCCTGCCGCTGTCTCTATGGCGTGGACCGCAATCCTATGGCGGTCGAACTGACTAAGGTAGCGCTTTGGATTGAAGCGCTGGAGCCGGGCCGTCCGCTCGCCTTCTTCGACGCGCAGATCCGCTGTGGCGATAGCCTGATCGGCGTCTTTAGCCGCGCGATGTTGAGGGAAGGATTGCCTGACGAGGCCTACAAGCCGCTGACCGGCGACGACAAGGAACTCTCTCGCCGGTACGCTCGCCTTAACAAGGAACAGCGAGATCGGGCGAAAGGTCATCCGCAGCTCTTCAAGAGCTGGTCGCCGCCTGAAATCCTGGCCGAGCGAGATCACAAGTTGAAGGAAATGGCGCAAGATGATCTGGCGAGCGTCGAGGCGAAGGCGCGAGATTTCGAGGACATGCGTGCCTCAGATGATTGGCGGCGTCTGAAGACAGCAAGCGATCTCTATATTTCGGCGAACTTCTACATGGCGGCGTTCTTCACGCCGAAAGCGGCCGGCGCCACGGGCACGGACGCCATGCCGCTCACCGAACACGTATGGCAGGCGGCGGGCGGCCAAGCGCCCGCCGAGCATTTGCGCCAAGGTGCAAAGCTGACTGCCGAGAAGGTGAACGCCTTTCACTGGTTCATCGAGTTTCCCGAGATCATGGAACGAGATGGCGGCTTCGATGTCGTCATCGGCAACCCGCCGTGGGAGCGCATTAAGCTCCAGGAGCAGGAGTTCTTTGCCGCGCGATCGCCGGCGATCGCGAGCGCGCCCAACAAGGCAGAGCGCCAGAAACTGATCGGCTTGCTGGAGAGCGCTGACCCCGACGTTGCGGATGGCCGACTTTGGAGAGACTTCGTCTTCGCCAAGCGCGCAGCGGAAGCAGCAAGCGAGTTTGCTCGCTCGTCTGGCCGCTATCCGCTCACCGGCCGAGGTGACGTCAATACCTATGCACTCTTCGCGGAGATGTTCTCGCGCCTGGTCGGGCCGCGTGGTCGGGCAGGCATCATTGTGCCAACTGCCATCGCGACGGACTCCACCACAGCTAGCTTTTTCGCCGCGCAGGTGGATGAACGCCGCTTGGTCAGTTTGCATGATTTCCAGACTGGTCGGGGCTTCTTCGACCGTATTGGTCACGCGCGCTTCAAATTTTCATTGGTAACATTGGCAGCGCCGGGTGCCGGCCCGGCCGCGATTTCCTTCAGCTTCTTCTCCCGTACAGCCGAAGACTTTGCCGATGAGAGGCGACATTTTAGTTTGTCGCCGACAGAAATCGCCGCGGTTAATCCAAATACCAAGACCGTGCCGGTCTTCCGGACCCGCACCGACGCGGAATTGACTGCAAAGATTTATCTTCGTGGCCCTGTGCTGATCGAAGCGCGGCCCACCGAGTCGGGAGGCGACATCAACCCTTGGGGCATTAATTTCCAAACTATGTTCCACATGTCCGGCGACTCAGGCTTCTTCCGCACGCCAGCACAGATGGAGTCCGAGGGCTGGCAACCCGACGGGGCGAACTGGATTCGGGAAACGCCTGCTGGCGTTGAGCGCCGGGTGCCGCTCTATGAAGCCAAGATGATCCATCACTTCGATCATCGCTGGGCCACCTATAGTCCGGATGCGAGCGAAGATGAGGAAGGCGCGCGCGATTGCACCGTTGTCGAGAAACAAGAATTAAATTTCGAGCCTTCGCCCCGCTATTGGGTGCCGGAGGAAGAAGTCGTCCTGCGTGCCGCCCGCGTTCCTGCGGCGCTGAAAAGTGCCGTTAAACAGGCGCGCGGCGAAGGCGGAAAGGGACGCCGCAAGGCAAGTTCTGATCTAGGGGAAAGCGCATATGCAGGTGTGCTCAAGGCGCTTGCCACTTGGATTGCCGGCGCCATTTATGCGATCGAGGAACGCCCCGCGCGGGAAACCGATCTGTTCCACCTCCTTGGCCGCGCGCATGATTGGCGCGGCACGCTGAAGGTGGCGCCAGAACGCTTCTTGCTCGATCCCAAGACAGTTGCGGGCGGCGCAGAGATGCAACGCGAAACGCCGCTGTCGGCGGATGATCTTGCTCGCCTCGGCGACGAGCCAAAAGATCCGCTGGTGCTTGCCGAGCGCCTTATCGCAGCTAAGCAGCCGCGCTGGCTCATGGGCTGGCGGGATATCACTAACGCCACGAACGAGCGGACGGTCGTTGGCGGAGTATTCCCGAAAGCCGGCGTCGGCAATAATCTACCCATTTGGTATCCTGGACCTCAAGTCGATGGAAAGCATGCAGCAGCTTTCGTTGGCATGCTTACTTCTCTGACGTTCGATTTTTCGGCCCGTCACAAGGTCGGTGGCACTCATCTCAACTTCTTCATCGCCCAACAACTTCCGGTCCTTCCTCCTTCCGCCTTCTCCCACGAGGATCTCGGGTTCATCACCCCGCGGGTGCTGGAGCTTACCTACACGAGTCACGCCATGAAACCTTGGGCGGAGGACTTGGGATATTCCGGTCAGCCCTTCGTGTGGAACGAGGATCGCCGCCCCCAAATACGCGCGGAACTCGACGCCTTCTTTGCTAAAAAATATGGTCTCACCGAGGAAGAGCTGCGTTATGTGCTCGACCCGGAGAAGGTCAAAGGCTCCGGCTACCCGTCAGAAACATTCAGGGGACTGAAGGAAAAGGAAACCCGCCAGTTTGGCGAATACCGCACCGAGCGTCTGGTGTTGGCGGCGTGGAAACGGACTGAGGCCGATCAGCTATCCGATGTGCTTCCAGCCTCCGTCGTATTGCCGCGTCTCGAGGACTTGGCAGATGGCGCCTGGGCTTGGCCGGCAACCGTGCAGCCGCGAGACCGTCTTCGCTACGCGGCGCAATACGCGCTCTGGCAGATGGATCAGGCGAACGATGGCGCCCGCGCCCGCTTCGTAATCGCCAGCCTTGCGGAACCGGCACTGCTCACGCCTCTGTTGTCGGCTAGCGACCGGAATCAGTGGATCAGGCTCGCCGGCCCCGACGCGCAGCCTGCACAAGGCGCAGTACGGCTGAGCCCAGCTATCAATGCAGCGTGGCGATCGATGTTCGAGACGCTGCTTACCTCGGGCCAATTGGAGGAACGCGCCGATGGAGCATGGGCACGGGGGCAGCATTTTAATTCGGCGGGGCTACAAGCCGTTTCCGCCGATGCTCAGCGCGCCGCCTTTGTAATTCGCGCAATTCGAAGCCTTGACGTCAGGAGCCTAACCGCGGCTGTTGCGCAGGAGGACAATGTGGTCTGGGCGAGGTTTGGGCATGGCGCAGCCTGAACTGTTTGCCCCAACGATGCACCCGCCGATGGCGCCGGAGGGCCGCGTCGGGCCTCGGCTTTGGTTTCGTCGGCTAGCCGTCTTCAAGGACCCACAGACCATCATCCGCGACGTGTCGTTGAAACCCGGCCTCAACATCATCTGGACGCCAGATATGTCGAGCAGCGGCAACCGCGCCTTGGCCCATGGCAGCGGCAAGACAACCTTCTGCCGTTTGCTTCGAGCTTGTCTGGGGGAGCCCGCCTATGCGACCGATCCCCAGCGATCACGGATCATGGCAAGGCTGCCGAACGGCGTGATAGCGGCGGAAGTTCTAATCGATGGCGCATGCTGGGTAATTGTCCGCCCGTTAGGATTTCTGGGCGGGGAGTTCGCCACTCGAGCAGAGTCAATAGAGGAGGCTATCGCGCGCGGCCGTCTCGACGGGGATCAAACATTCATTGACCCTGTCTTGATCGACACCTTTTTCCCGACGATCGCAGGAGTCACGCCGCCTGATGTCAGCCATGACCAAGTCTGGGATGTCCTTCGTGCTTGGTTGACGCGCGATCAGGAGTGCCGTCTTGCCGACATTCTGGCGTGGCGGTCATCACAGACGCAAACCCGTTCACGCGCACAAGTGCTGGGCGAAACAGCTAAGCTGACGATGGTGCGCCTCGCTTTGCGCGCTCTCGACGCGGAAGAGCGCGCGGCGGCCGGCCGCGAGCGAGACCTCGTGGCTGCTGTCGAGGATGAACGGCGACGCCAAGCTTATCAGCAGCAGCGGTATGCCGATGGTCTGAAAGCCGTGAGGCTAGCATTGGGCGTGGGCGATGAAGTTGGTTTCGACGATACCATTGACCAGAAAGGCTTGGTCTCGTTGGCAGAGAGGGCATTGGCGGACGCCATGCGAACCGATCTGCCGAAGCCGCCCGACGTCAGTTCGATCTTCGGGCGTCTGTATGCACTCAATGAGGAGCGCGGAGTATTCGTTGCGAAACAACAGCAGTTCGAAAACGAGGCGCGCTTCAAGCGAGACGAAGCCGGGCGTTACCGTTCCGAAGCGACCTTGGGCGAGATCGATATCACTCAGGGACGGATCCGGGTCTGCCCCGTCTGTAGAGTCAGCATAGATGAGGTTAAGGCGAAGGGGTGCGGCATTTCACTCGAAGCATGTGACCTGTCTGCGCTGAAGGTCGCAATTGCTGAGAAGCAGAAGAGGGCCGCCGAGCTGGACGCAGAGGCGAACGGTGCAGAACAGGCGGCCAAAGGCGTCGAAGCCCAGATTCAGCAGCTCGGTCCTCGGCGGCAAGCACTTGAGGCGGAGGCCAAAGCCGCTGACACTGCTAGCCGCGCCGCGCAGGTGGCTGCGAAGGAGGTCCAAGACCGCATCTATCGATCGAGGCGAATACTCGATGATGCGCGGTCGCTGCGCGCAGCCGAAGCAGCCGCTAAACCAACACCCCCGGGGACTGCGGCGCTGGAAGCAGTTCGCGCACAGTTGGAGTCGGGGCGCTCGCGGGCGCGGGCAGCCATCAGGACGCTTGAGGAGAGATACCAAGGGATCATGGCCGCCTGGCTCCCCGACGGAGTGGAAGGCACCATCAAGCTGGATGGCCACGGCCTGAAAGTTGATGCCGAATTCTCGGGACGAGGTGAGGTATCAACCGCCGCCTTGGACTCCCTCAAGATTGTGGCCTTCGACCTTGCCGCTTTGCACATGGCTATTGAGGAGAAAGCCGACCTGCCAGCCTTCCTCATTCACGACAGTCCGCGTGAGGCGGACTTGGATGGGCAGCTCTACGCCCGCCTCTTCAGCCTTGTGCATCAATGGGAGAAAGAGGTGGAAACACCATGCTTCCAGTACATCGTTACGACCACTACCGCTCCCCCGCCCGAGCTACAGGGCGACAATCATATAAGACTTCGAATGAGCTCGACGCCGGCGGAGATGCGTCTGTTTGGAATGGACATCTGATTCTCAAAGGAGGCGACCGAAACTATGACAATCGAATCGCCTCAATCGTTCGTTGTCCGCGAGGAGTGTCAGAAGGTCGCGTCGCAGAATGGCTTCCGTCGCGTTCTCGGGGAAGAAGCGGGTTGGGCGGCTTTCGGCTCGACCACCGCTAGGGGCTCAATTTTTGTTGCTGCTACAACACCGTCAGGGCCGTGGTTTCTCGCCCTCGACCATTTTGGTGTCATCCAAGAACTGGGTTTACCCGCCGCCGACGTTCCCGGTCCCGGCCACGCTCGTTATTGTTTCGAGGCTCTAGGAGCACTCTACGCGGTGCTGCGTCGCGTATATGAATTGAGTGTCAGCCTGCCTGATGCACCGCTACGGGAGTTTGAGCGTTGCGTCTCAGATCTGCCCCGAACAACCGAGGCCGAACGGCTTGTAGTGCAGAGGATCGGCCAGGACATATTTCGGGCGCGTCTGATGGATTACTGGCAGGGACGCTGCCCCCTTACTGGTATCTCCGATGCGGCCCTTCTGCGCGCCTCGCACATCGTCCCATGGGCGGACTGCGAAAGTGATGCCGAGCGGCTTGATGTGCACAACGGACTCCTTCTGTCGGCCCTATGGGATGCCGCCTTCGACCGCGCGCTTGTAACCTTCGACGACGAGGGCAAACCAGAACTCTCGCCAGCCCTGAGCGAACCTGCACGGAGCGAATTGCGCTGGTGCTCGCCGATCTCGCTTAACGACGAACATCGGCGGAGGCTGGCCCGTCATCGCGAGCGGTTGCAAGCGTCTGGGTAGCGGGTTGTTTCGAAGAGGCAGCGCGCGCGGCTCATGTGGCGGTGGGGCGGCCGTGACGGTACAGTTCACAGGTCGCCACTAACCCCGGCGTATCGGGCGGGGAATCGGCGGGGTCGATTTGAGTGGCCTTGCGCGGGCTTCCTGGCCGGGCTTGGCGATAGATGGCGGAAGGTGCTTCTCAGAGATCTGGTCAAAAAACCCAATGCTTTCAAGAGCGGCGTTTTCTGACGGTGTGCATGACGGTATAGAAGTCTGAGGAAATTATTTTAATGAATGAAATCAACGCGATGTGTCGATAGGAAATAATCGAGTGGGAGTGATCCAAAGGCGCAGCCGCTGAGGTCAACGACCACCCACAACGCGGCTTCAGCCCGAATGCCGAAGCCGCGTTGCGATCAGCTCGTTGAGCTGCCCGAGCGTCGTCACTTCGTTGAGCGCGCCATAGCCGAGCAACACGCCGAACGCGTCTTCGATGCCATAGACGAGCGCCAGCGCGGCAAAGGAGTCCCAGTGGAGCAGCGTGCGAAATTCGGTGGATTCGCTCAGGGACTCCGGCGGGATGTTGAAAGCCCTGGCTGCTGTTTCGATCAGTTTTACGGGCATTGCGTCTGATCCTCGTCTCTGGGGCGGCGACTGGCGACGGCACCGGTCTTGAGCGATTGCATTTTGCTCGGACGTCTCACGCGGTGGATCTCCTGCCAGGCGCCAGCCAGCCCAGAACGGCATAGACGACGATGACCGTCCCGATGAGGCCGGCGCCATAAACCAGTCCGATCAGGAACCAGTCTGCCGGGCCGCCCGCGTCGGTGAAGCCGGACGACGACACCTTCGCCATCAGGACCAGGGCCAGCACCCCGCCGAACAGGCCGAGGATTTCGGACACGAAAAGCCGGCGGGTCACGATGCCATGCTCTCTCACGAGCAACACCACGAAAGCGAGCGTGGCGACGACCGCAAGCGCGATCAGGATCCACAGCAGGGGGCCCATCATTTCCTCGAACACCGCGAGGAAAGTCAGCGGATCGAATTCATTCATGTTCGTCTCCTTCAGGCGCGGCCGCGCAGCATGCTGAGGTAGGTGGGCTTGAGCGCCATCGTCTTCATCACCCAGGTGACCCAGAGTTCCGCCAACGGCGCGATCACGCCAGGGAAGGAGGGCACCAGGTTGTCCTTGTAGTCGAACTCGACCAGCATCGCACGGCCGAGGCGGGTGATCAGCGGGCACGAGGTGTAGCCGCCATAAACCGAGGCGGATTCCTTCCCCGCGAGGCTGGCGACGAGATGGTCGACGACGACCGGCACCTGCCACTTCACGCTGGCCGCAGTCTTGCCTTTGGGCACACCCGCGACATCACCGATCGCGAAGACGTTGTTGAAACGCTTGTGGCGCAGATTGTCGCGGTTGACCTCGATCCAGCCGTCGCTCTTCCACGGTCCGTCCTGCCACGGCAGCGGGCTGTTGCGCACTGCGTCGGGCGCGCGCATCGGCGGGATCACGTTGATGAAGTCGTAGCCCGTCTCCACGGCTCCGGTCGGTGTCTTGAAGGTGGCGACGCGGCGGCCCAGGTCGATGGACTCCAGTACAAGGTCGTAGCGCACCTTGATCTTGCGCTCCTCGAACAGCATGCGGACCTTTTCGGACACGATGGGCACGCTGAACAGCGCCTTGTTGTGGGCGTTGTAGAGGATCTCCTCCTTGCGTTCGCCGCCGCAAACGTGCGATCAGAAAATTAGAGGAGTCTTATTTGTTATTTCATTATCTTCCCTTTCGGGAACACGTCAACCGGTGACATTTGCCGCCATCGAAGGTTGAAATAGTAGAGTTTCATCCCTGATTTTGTTGTCGATAGGTTTTGTAAATTTCCCTTATTGCAGAACCGTTGGGCGTCTGCTGCTAATCTTTGGCTGTGACCAGCACATGAAAGCGACGAGAGAGGTCCTGGCAGATGGCTTGTCCAAGCTGCGGGAAGATCGCTCGGGTCGGAGCAGCTGTTCGCAAACCTCAGCCAACGAAGCCGCGAAAGGAGATGGACATGAGTGGAAACGACACCCAGGCCGCTGGCCAATGCCCGGTAATGCACGGTGCCAACACCGCCAGCAGCAATTCGGTCATGTCGTGGTGGCCCAAGGCGCTGAACCTCGACATCCTTCACCAGCATGACGCCAAGACCAATCCGATGGGGCCTGGCTTCAACTACCGCGAAGAGCTCAAGAAACTCGACGTCGACGCCCTCAAGAAAGACCTCAAGGCGCTCATGACCGACGGCCAGGACTGGTGGCCCGCCGACTGGGGCCACTACGGCGGCCTCATGATCCGCATGGCCTGGCATGCAGCCGGCACCTATCGCGTCGCCGATGGCCGCGGCGGCGCCGGCACCGGCAACCAGCGCTTCGCCCCGCTCAATTCCTGGCCGGACAACGGCAACCTCGACAAGGCGCGCCGCCTGCTGTGGCCGATCAAGCGGAAATACGGCAACAAGCTCAGCTGGGCCGACCTCTTCATCCTCGCCGGCAACATGGCCTACGAGTCGATGGGCTTCAAGACCTTCGGCTTCGGCTTCGGCCGCGAGGACATCTGGCATCCGGAGAAGGACATCTACTGGGGTTCGGAGAAGGAATGGCTGGCCCCCAGCGGCAGCGAAGGCTCGCGCTACTCCGGTGAGCGCGACCTCGAGAACCCGCTCGCCGCGGTGATGATGGGTCTGATCTACGTGAACCCCGAGGGTGTAGATGGCAAGCCCGACCCATTCAAGACTGCCCACGACATGCGCGTGACCTTCGCCCGCATGGCGATGAACGACGAGGAGACCGTGGCGCTGACCGCCGGCGGCCACACCGTCGGCAAGGCGCACGGCAACGGCAGCGCGGCCAATCTCGGCCCGGCACCGGAAGGCGCCGACATCGAGGAGCAGGGCTTCGGCTGGATGAACCACAAGACGCGCGGCATCGGTCGCGACACCGTGACCAGCGGCATCGAAGGCGCATGGACCTCCAAGCCGACGCAGTGGGATAACGGCTACTTCGACATGCTGTTCAAGCACGACTGGTGGCTGCAGAAGTCGCCCGCCGGTGCCTGGCAGTGGGAGCCGGTCAACATCAAGGAAGAGGACATGCCAGTGGATGTGGAGGATCCGTCGATCCGCCGCAAACCGATGATGACCGACGCCGACATGGCGCTGAAGTTCGACCCCGAGTACCGCAAGATCGCCGAGCGCTTCCGTGACGATCAGGCCTATTTCGAAGAAGTCTTCGCCCGCGCCTGGTTCAAGCTCACGCATCGCGACATGGGCCCGAAGGCGCGCTACATCGGCCCCGATGTGCCCGCTGAAGACCTGATCTGGCAGGACCCGGTGCCCGCCGGCAACAAGAACTACGACGTGGCCGCAGTGAAGGCGAAGATCGCCGCCGCCGGCTTGTCGGTCGGTGAGATGGTCGCGACCGCGTGGGACAGCGCCCGTACCTTCCGCGGCTCCGACTACCGTGGTGGTGCCAACGGTGCCCGCATCCGCCTCGCGCCGCAGAAGGACTGGGAGGGCAACGAGCCCGCTCGGCTGGCCAAGGTGCTGGCGGCATACGAGAAGATCGCTGCGGACACCGGTGCCAGCGTCGCCGACGTGATCGTGCTGGGTGGCAATGTCGGCTTGGAGCAGGCAATCAAGGCTGGCGGCTTCAATGTCGAGGTGCCTTTCGCGCCGGGTCGTGGGGACGCGACGCAGGCGCAGACCGACGTTGAGTCCTTCGAAGTGCTGGAGCCGCTGCACGATGGCTTCCGCAACTGGCAGAAGAAACACTACGTCGTTCAGCCCGAGGAGATGCTGCTCGACCGTGCCCAGTTGATGGGCCTGACCGCACCCGAGATGACCGTGCTGATCGGCGGTCTGCGCGTGCTGGGCACCAACTACGGCGGCAGTCAGCACGGCGTATTCACCGATCGTGTCGGAGCGCTGACCAACGACTTCTTCGTCAACCTCACCGACATGGCCTACAGCTGGAAGCCGACCGGGCGCAACAGCTACGACATCGTCGAGCGCAAGAGCGGTGCGAAGAAATGGACCGCAACCCGGGTCGATCTGGTGTTCGGCTCCAACTCCATCCTGCGCGCCTACGCCGAGGTGTACGCGCAGGACGACAACAAGGAGAAGTTCGTGCGTGATTTCGTCGCTGCCTGGACGAAGGTCATGAACGCCGACCGCTTCGACCTGGCCTGATTCAAGGCTACAGCCCGGGCGCTGGCGCGTCCGGGCTTTTTTGCTTGTCGCTGTCGGATCAGTCGAGTGCGAGCTTGCGCCTGCGATCAGCCTCTTCGCTGCGGATCCTTCCCAGCAGCATGGCGTCGCCGGTGGGATCTTTCCAGCTTGCGCCCGAGGCGTTGGCCATGTGGGCGACCGCGCGGGCGAATTCCTCGAGTGCGAGCTCGGCGTGGCCACCGCGTGGCGGCATCGCGCGCACGCCAACCCAGCCGTGGGCGGTCACGATGTGCTGGCCTTCCGCGATCAGCTCTTTCCAGTCGTCGGCATTGCCGCGCCGGGGGGCGCCCGCGACCCCCGTTTCATGGCAATGACTGCAGATTTCCTTGTAGACGGCTGCGCCTGTCATGCCCCGGTCGGCGGGCTCGACCGATTTCGACCGCAGTGAGGCGACTCGCGCCGACACTTCGTGTCTGATGTCTGCAAGTAGCGCAGGCTGCGCGGCAGGATCGGGCCAGTCTGCGCCCGCTGCGCGAGCCATGTGGACGACGGCGCGTCCGAACTCTTCCAACTCCAATTCCGGATCGCCGCCACGCGGCGGCATTTCCCTGACGCCTACCCAGCCATGCGCGGTGATCACGTGCTGGCCTTCGGCGATCAGTGGCTGCCATGCCGTGCGATCGCCGTACTTGGGCGCCTCGACGGGGCCGGGCCCATGGCACGAGGCGCAGACCTCTCGATACACCGTGCTCCCGTCCTTCAAGGCATCCGAAGCAGTTGCCGAGAGGGAAAAGGCTGCCAGCAGTGCTGGCAGCAGATTGGCCTGCAGGGCTCTGGAAAAGCGTCTCTTCATGGGTGTCTCGCGGTCGGTGATCCACAGCGTGTGAGCGGGCTGATCGCGACCGATCATTCAGGCTCGCATGAGTCGATCTTACCTTGGCCTGCCTTGCACATCGAACAGTCGAGATCGCAACAGCGTGGTACGGATCCGGCCGACCACTCGTTCGGTTTTCCGAACGGTGCGGTGCGCCTTCCGTTCGGGATCTCGGCCTGCGTATCCATTTGCCGAATTTTTATTTCAATAAATCAGCGGCTTGCATTCTTCTTGGGTTGGCACGCGACGTGCAATTAACAGAGCAGCTCCCTCGACACGCGGTGAGCTTCATACCAAAGGAGACAGACTGTGGATTCACTGCCCGTTCGCATCGAACACGACCTGCTTGGCGACCGCCAGGTGCCGGCTGCAGCCTATTACGGCGTGCATACCTTGCGCGCCTGCGAGAACTTCCCGATCACCGGCATCACCATCGCCGCCTATCCCGACCTGATTCGCGCGCTGGCGCAGATCAAGAAGGCCGCTGCGGAGGCCAACCGCCAGCTCGGCCTGCTCGATGCGCGCCGCTGCGACGCCATCGTCGCCGCGTGCCGCGAGGTCATCGACGGGCGCTGGCACGACCAGTTCGTGGTCGACGTGATCCAGGGCGGCGCGGGCACCTCCACCAACATGAACGCGAACGAGGTCATCGCCAACCGCGCGCTCGAGCTGATGGGGCACGTGCGTGGCGACTACGCGCACCTGCATCCCAACGAGCATGTGAACATGAGCCAGTCGACCAACGACGTCTATCCGACGGCGTTGAAGCTCGCGACCTATGTCGGCATCTTCCGCCTGGTGGATGCGATGGCCTATCTGCGCAAGGCCTTCGAGCGCAAGGCGGACGAGTTCGCCGACGTGCTCAAGATGGGCCGCACGCAGCTGCAGGACGCGGTGCCGATGACGCTCGGGCAGGAGTTCTCGACCTATGCGGTGATGCTGGGCGAGGACGAGGAGCGCCTGAAGGAAGCGGCGCTGCTGATCCGCGAGATCAACCTCGGCGCCACCGCGATCGGCACCGGCATCAATGCGCACCCGGAATACGCCCCGCTGGTGTGCCGCCGCCTGGCCGAGATCAGCGGCGTGCCGGTCGTCACTTCGCCGAACCTGATCGAGGCGACGCAGGACTGCGGCTCCTTCGTGCAGCTGTCGGGCGTGCTCAAGCGCGTCGCGGTCAAGCTCTCCAAGGTGTGCAACGACTTGCGCCTGCTGTCGTCCGGGCCGCGCGCCGGTCTGGGCGAGATCAACCTGCCGGCGCGCCAGGCCGGTTCATCCATCATGCCGGGGAAGGTGAATCCGGTGATCCCTGAGGTGGTGAATCAGATCGCCTTCGAGATCATCGGCAACGACCTCACGGTGAGCTTCGCCGCCGAAGCCGGGCAGCTGCAGCTGAACGCCTTCGAGCCCATCATCGCCCACAGCCTGTTCAAGAGCGTGCTGCACCTCTCCAACGGATGCCGCGTCCTGGCCGACCACTGCGTCAGCGGCATCACCGCCAACCGCGACCTGCTGCGCGCCACGGTGGAGCGCTCGATCGGCATCGTCACCGCGCTGAACCCCTACATCGGCTACGCCAACGCCACCGAAGTCGCCGCCGAGGCCTTCCGCAGCGGTCGCGGCGTTGCCGAGATCGTGCTCGATCGCGGCCTGATGAACGCCGATGAACTGGCCGAGGTGCTGCGCCCCGAGGTGCTCACCCGTCCGCAGCGCATTCCCGCCAAGGCCTGAAGCCGTCCGGCGACAGACGAGATCGAGAGGAGCACGATATGAAGATGAACCGTTTGACGAGCTGGATCCTGGTGGCGATGGTGCTGGGCGTCATCGTCGGCTACGCCTGCAACACGATGGCGAGCCCGGAGGTGGCGAAGGAGATCGCCGGCTATTTCGGCATGGTCACCGATATCTTCCTGCGCATGATCAAGATGATCATCGCGCCGCTGGTGTTCGCGACCCTGGTCGCCGGGCTGGCGAACATGGGCGACGGGAAGACAGTGGGCCGCATCGGCGGGCGCGCGCTGATGTGGTTCATCGGTGCCTCGCTGGTGTCGCTGACGATCGGCCTCGTCGCCGCCAACCTGCTGCACCCGGGTTCGGGAATCGGCGTCGCCCTGCCGGAGGCGGGCACAGCCACCAACCTGAAGACGGGCGCGCTGAACCTGAAGGATTTCATCACCCAGGTGTTCCCCAAGAGCATCGTCGAGTCGATGGCGGGCAACTCCATCCTGCAGATCCTGGTGTTCGCCGTGTTCTTCGGCGTTGCGCTGGGCAATCTGCACAACCAGACGGCGCGTTCGCTGGTGGCCACGATGGACGACATCGTGCATGTGATGCTCAAGGTCACCGACTACGTGATGCGGGTGGCGCCGCTGGGCGTGTTCGCGGCGGTGGCCGGCGCCATCACCACCCAGGGTGTGGGCATGCTGACGGTGTTCGGCAAGTTCATGCTGTGCTTCTACCTGGCGCTGGCTGCGCTGTGGGCGGTGCTGATCTTCGCCGGCTACCTGGTGCTGGGGCGTGAGGTGTTCAGCCTGCTCAAGCTGGTGCGCACGCCGATGCTGATCGGCTTCTCGACTGCGAGCAGTGAGTCGGTCTATCCGAAGCTGATGGAGCAGCTGGAAAAGTTCGGTGTCAGCAATCGTGTCACCGGCTTCGTGCTGCCGCTGGGGTACTCTTTCAACCTCGACGGATCGATGATCTACACCTCGTTCGCGGCGCTCTTCGTCGCCCAGGCTTATGGCATCGAGATGTCGCTGGCGAGCCAGATCACGATGCTGCTGGTGCTGATGGTGTCGAGCAAGGGCATCGCTGGCGTGCCGCGTTCGTCGCTGGTGGTGGTGGCAGCCGTGCTGCCGATGTTCGGCCTGCCCGAAGCCGGCGTGCTGCTGATCCTGGGCATCGACCACTTCCTCGACATGGGGCGAACCGCGACCAACGTGATGGGCAATGCGATCGCCACCGCAGTCGTGGCAAAGTGGGAGGGCGCGATCGAGCCGGTGGACCCCGCGCTCGCCGAGACCGAAGAAGCCATTCTCGCTCCCGGGGAGCTCATACCCCAGGCGGCCTGACGCTGATCCGATCCGGTTCCGGCCCGCTCGTGAGCCGGAACCCCCTTGCGGCCCGGTGCCTGACACCGGGCCGTGCCGTTGACCGATTCAAGACCGAAAGATGATCGACTGGTACATCCTCGCTCCCGCAGCCTTCTTCGCCGGCATGGTCGACGCCGTGGTGGGCGGTGGCGGCCTGATCCAGATCCCGGTGCTGCTGTCGCAGTTTCCGCAGACCGCCATCCCGACGCTGTTCGGCACCAACAAGGTGTCCAGCATCGCCGGCACCGGTGCGGCGCTGTGGCGCTATGCGCGCAGCGTGCGCATCCCGTGGGCGATCGTGCTGCCGGCCACCGCCGCCGCGCTGCTCGGCGCCTGGGGCGGCGCGGCGCTGGTGGCCTGGCTGCCGCGCGAGACCATGCGGCCGCTGGTGGTGGTGCTGATGATCGTGGTCGCCATCTACACCTTCGCGAAGAAGGACTTCGGCCAGCGCATGACGCGCGCGGTGACCGATGGCGACCGCTGGAAGGCCGCGCTCTTTGGCGGCGTGATCGGCCTCTACGACGGCTTCTTCGGCCCCGGCACCGGCAGCTTCCTGATCTTCGGCTTCATCCGGCTGTTCGGCATGGACTTCGTGCAGGGCTCGGCCAGCGCCAAGGTCATCAACTTCGCCACCAACCTGTCGGCGATCGTCTTCTTCGCCAGCCATGGGCCCATCCTGTGGCAGATCGGATTGGTGATGGCGGTGTGCAACCTGGCCGGCTCCTACCTCGGCACCCACCTGGCGCTCAAACATGGCGCCGGCTTCATCCGCAAGGCCTTCCTCGGCGTGGTGATCGTGCTCATCGTCAAGCAGCTGGTGGACCTCGCCGGCTGACGCGGCTGCTACCATCGACCACCGCCGTCGCTACCGGGAACGCGCCTCATGCCTCGCTCACGCACCCTGGCCCTGTTGCTGCTGTGCGCTGCTCTGGTCGGGCTGAGCGGCCTTGCCTCCTATCGCGTGGCGCAGCGCCTGGGCGTCGCAGAACTTCAGGCCACCGGCCTGCACCGGCTCGACCTCTATGCGGCGAGCCTCGAGCGCGAGATCGGCAAGTACGCCTTCCTGCCCGGCACGCTGAGCCTGGAGCAGGGCGTGCTCGAACTGCTCGCCCGGCCTAGCGACGCGGAGGCGGTGGCGCGCGTCAATACCTACCTCGAGCGGCTCAACGAGCGCGCCGGCACCTTGTCGATCTACGTCATGGATACGCAGGGCAGGGTGGCCGCAGCGAGCAACTGGCGGCGGCCCGACAGCTTCGTCGGTGAGGACCTCTCCTTTCGGCCGTATTTCCGCGATGCGATGGCGGTCGGCAACGGCCGCTTCTTCGGCATCGGCACCACGCGCGGCGATCCCGGCTACTACCTCGCGGCGACTCTGGCGGGCGATCAGGAAATCCTGGGCGTGGCCGTGGTGAAGGTCAGCCTGGAGCAGCTCGAGAAATCCTGGTCTACCGTCGAGGCGCCGGTGCTGGTCGCCGACGAGAACGGCGTGGTCATCCTGTCGGCCGTCGCCGGCTGGAAGTTCACCACCTTGCGCGCGCTCGACGACAAGACGCGCGCGGCCTTCGACCACACCCAGCAATACAACCGCCGTGCGCTGCAGCCGCTGGGCCTGCGCGACATCGAGGATTTCGGCCACGGCGCTCGGCTGGTGCGGATCGCCGCCGACGGGCCGGCCACCGTGTCGGTCTATCCGGTCAGCGGGCGCTTTCTCGCGCAGTCGCGGCCCTTGCCCGGCACCCCGTGGACGCTCACCGTGCTGTCGCAGCTCGAGCAAGTCGACAGCCTCGCGCAGAGCCGTGCGGCGCTGGCGGCCATCGGCGCCGCCTGCCTGTGCATGCTCGGCGTCATCGTCGCCGAGCGCCGCCGCCACCTGCGCCATCGCCTGGCTGCGCGCGAGGCGCTGCAGAAGGCGCATGATGAACTGGAGCGCAAGGTGGAAGAGCGCACGCTCGACCTGTCGGCGGCCAACCAACAGCTGCAGGACGAGGTCGCCGAGCGCATTCGCGCCGAGCGCACGCTGCGCGCGGCGCAGGACGAGCTGGTGCAGGCCGGCAAGCTGGCAGTGATCGGCCAGCTGTCGACCGGCATCGCGCACGAGCTCAACCAGCCGCTGGCGGCCCTGCGCACGCTGTCGGCCAATGCCGGGCGCTTTCTGGAGCGCGGCGACACCGCCACCGCGCGCGGCAACCTCGAGCGCATCGCCGAGCTGGCCGACCGCATGGGGCGCATCACCGGCCAGTTGCGCAACTTCGCGCGTCGCTCCAGAGGGCAGTCGGAGCCGGTGCGGCTGTGCCAGGCGGTGGACAATGCGCTGAGCCTGCTCGAGGCGCGCATCGGGCGCAGTGGCGCGGTGATCGAGCGCAGCTGTCCGGCCGACGAGCCGGTGGCGCTGTGCGACGCGAACCGGCTGGAGCAGGTGTTGGTCAATCTTATCGGCAACGCGCTGGATGCAATGGCGGATCAGGTGCAACCGCGCATCGAGCTGCGCTGGGAGTGCGCCGACGGGGTGGTGCGGCTGCACGTCCGAGACCAGGGTCCGGGCCTCAGCGACGATGCAAGGGCGCGTCTGTTCGAGCCCTTCTTCACCACCAAGCCGGCGGGCGAGGGCTTGGGCCTTGGCCTGGTCATCTCTGCCGGCATCATCCGCGACTTTGGCGGCAGCCTGCACGGCGCCAATCATCCGGACGGCGGCGCTGTCTTTACCCTCGAGCTTCCGCTCGCACCATGTCATGACTGAAGAACTCAGGATCCTCCTCATCGAAGACGACCCCGACGTGGCGCTCGGCTGTGAGCAGGCGCTGCAGCTCGAGGGCCTTGTCCCCGAGTGCGTCGGAAACGCGGAGCTGGCCCGGCGGCGGCTGGGTCCGGACTTCGCCGGCATCGTCGTCAGCGACGTCCGCCTGCCGGGCCAGGACGGCATGAGCCTCGCGCGCGAGCTGCATGCGCTCGATCCCGAACTGCCGGTGGTGCTGATCACCGGCCATGGCGACATCTCCATGGCGGTGCAGGCGATGAAGGACGGCGCCTACGACTTCCTGCAGAAACCGTTCGCGCCCGAGCAGCTGGTGGATGTCGCCCGCCGCGCGCTGGACAAGCGCCGGCTGGTGCTCGAGGTGCGCGCGCTGCGCCGTCAGCTTGAACAGCGCGACCTGCTCGAGGCGAGGCTCATCGGCAACTCGCCCAGCATGGTCGGCGTGCGGGCGCTGATCGCCAACCTCGCCGGCAGCGCCGCCGACGTGCTGATCCACGGCGAGACCGGCACCGGCAAGGAGCTGGTGGCGCGCTGCCTGCACGACGCCAGCCCGCGGCGCAAGGGCAACTTCGTCGCCATCAACTGCGGGGGGCTGCCGGAGACGCTGTTCGACAGCGAGATCTTCGGCCACGAGGCGGGCGCCTACACCGGCGCCGGCAAGCGCCGCATCGGCAAGATCGAACATGCCAATGGCGGCACGCTGTTCCTCGACGAGATCGAGACCATGCCGGTGCCGATGCAGATCAAGCTGCTGCGGGTGCTGCAGGAGCGAACGCTGGAGCGGTTGGGTTCCAACACCTCGATCCCGGTCGATTGCCGCATCATCGCCGCGACCAAGGAAGACCTGCTGACGCTGTCGGCGCAGGGGCGTTTCCGCGCCGACCTCTACTACCGCCTGTCGGTCGCCACCGTGCCGCTGCCGCCGCTGCGCGAGCGCCGCGAGGACATCCCGCTGCTGTTCGAGCACTTCCTGCTGCAGGCCGCGGCACGGCACGAGCGCCCCGTGCCGGCGACGACGCCGGGCCGCATCCAGCAGCTCGTCGGCTATGCCTGGCCGGGCAACGTGCGCGAGCTGCGCAACGTTGCCGACCGCTGCGTGCTCGGTATCGAATCGGGCTCGCCGCCCTTCGGCCAGCCGGCGGTCGACCGCCCATGCCCGCTGGCCGAGACGGTCGAGGCCTTCGAGCGCGCGCTCATCGCCGACGCATTGCGCCGCCACGGCAGCCTCGCACGCACCGCGGAAGCCTTGTCGATCGCGAAGACCACGCTGCACGACAAGGTGCGCAAATATGGGTTGAGCGAGTGAGCGAGGGCAGTCGCGCGAGTTTGCTCAGTCCGGTGTTCCGGCAAGGCTTGCGCGCAGCTGACGGCCAACGGTCTCCGCGACGCTGCGTGCGATTTTCCTGGCGCCTTGATGCCTGCAAAGTCGGGCGGGCGTGCGACGGGCTAAGCTGAGCGCTTTCGATCATCCCGTCTGGCAAACATGGAACACCAGATTCTCGCCCGTGCGCTGCACGTTCTCGGCGTCGTGTTGTGGATAGGCGGCGTCGCCTTCGTCACGACAGTCCTGCTGCCCGCGGTGCGCCGCCTGAAGGAGCCCGGCGAGCGGGTGGATTTCTTCGAGGCGATCGAGGGGCGGTTCGCCTGGCAGGCGCGCGGCACCACGTTGCTCGTGGGGGCGACCGGTTTCTACATGGCGCATGTGTGGAACCTGTGGGAACGCTTCCTCAGCCCGGCGTTCTTGTGGATGCATGCGATGGTGGTGGTGTGGGTGCTGTTCACCGTCATGCTCTTCATCGCCGAACCGCTCGTCCTGCATCGCTGGTTCCGCGAGTCCGCCCGCCGCGACCCCGAGCGCACCTTCCGCCGCATCGAGCGGCTGCACGCTGTTCTGCTGACGGTCAGCCTGCTGACCGTGCTCGGCGCCGTCGCCGGCAGCCATGGCTGGGTGCCGTGAGGTGGTCCCGATAAAGTCATCGCGTCCCGAATGACGGTTCTCGCCGATCTGCTATCTTCGCCCCATGCACTCTGTCATCTCCATCTCGGGTCTGTCCAAGACCTACGCCTCCGGCTTCAACGCGCTGAAGGGCGTCGACCTCGACATCCGGCAGGGCGAGATCTTTGCGCTGCTCGGTCCCAACGGGGCGGGCAAGACGACGCTCATCAGCATCGTCTGCGGCCTGGTCAACCCCAGCGCCGGGCGGGTGACGGTCGGCGGCTGCGACATCGTCCGCGACTACCGTTCCGCGCGCGCAATGATCGGCCTGGTGCCGCAGGAGCTCACTACCGATGCCTTCGAGACGGTGTGGAACACGGTGAGCTTTTCCCGCGGCCTGTTCGGCAAGCCGCCCAACCCCGCCTACCTGGAACGACTGCTGCAGGATCTGTCGCTGTGGAACAAGAAGGACAACAAGCTCTTGACCCTGTCGGGCGGCATGAAGCGGCGGGTGCTGATCGCCAAGGCGCTGTCGCACGAACCGCAGATCCTCTTCCTCGATGAGCCCACGGCCGGCGTGGACGTGGAGCTGCGGCGTGACATGTGGCAGCTCGTGCGCCGCCTGCGCGACAAGGGCGTCACTGTGATCCTGACCACCCATTACATCGAGGAGGCTGAGGAGATGGCCGACCGCATCGGTGTGATCACCCGCGGCGAGCTGATCCTGGTCGAAGACAAGGCCACGCTGATGCGCAAGCTCGGCGGCAAGCAGCTCACGTTGCAACTCGCCGCGCCGCTGGCGCAGATCCCGCCGGCGCTGTCGAATTACGGGCTGGTGCTCGCCAAGGGCGGCAGGGAGCTGGTGTACCGCTACGAGGCGGAGGGCGAGGACAACGCGCTCGTCGACCTGCTGCGGGAACTGGCGGCGGCCGGCATCGCCTTTGCCGACCTGCACACCACCCAGCGTTCGCTCGAGGACATCTTCGTCAGCCTGGTGAGCGAGCGCGAGCCGGGCGGGGAGGGGGCACGATGAACTGGCACGCGGTCCGCGCGATCTACCTTTTCGAAATGGCGCGCACGCGCCGCACGCTGCTGCAAAGCGTGCTGGCACCGGTGATCACCACCTCGCTGTACTTCGTCGTGTTCGGCT
The DNA here is from genome assembly GCA_017302295.1 of Thauera sp. Classification (GTDB taxonomy): domain Bacteria; phylum Pseudomonadota; class Gammaproteobacteria; order Burkholderiales; family Rhodocyclaceae; genus Thauera. The sequence goes on from JAFLDS010000001.1 coordinate 260,672, forward strand.
CGGCCATCGGCGCGCGCATCCCCGAGGTGGGCGGCGTCAGCTACGGCGCCTTCCTCGTGCCCGGGCTCATCATGCTCAACCTGCTCACGCAGAGCGTGTCGAACGCGTCGTTCGGCATCTTCTTCCCGAAGTTCTCGCGCACCATCTACGAACTGCTGTCGGCGCCGGTGTCGCACTTCGAGATCGTGCTGAGCTACGTCGGCGCGGCGGCGACGAAGTCCATCCTGCTGAGCGTGATCATCCTCGCCACCGCAACCTTCTTCGTGCCGCTGCGCATCGAGCACCCGCTGTGGATGATCGGCTTCCTGCTGCTCACCGCGGTCAGCTTCAGCCTGCTCGGCTTCATCCTAGGCATCTGGGCCGACAACTTCGAAAAGCTGCAGCTCGTGCCGCTGCTGATCATCACCCCGCTGACCTTCCTCGGCGGCAGCTTCTACTCCATCGACATGCTGCCGCCGCTGTGGCGCACGCTCACGCTGTTCAACCCGGTGGTCTACCTGGTGAGCGGCTTCCGCTGGAGCTTCTACGGCCATGCCGACGTGGCGGTCGGCATCAGCCTGGGGATGTCGATGTTGTTTCTTGCGGTGTTCGTGGCGATCGCGACGTGGATGCTGCGGACGGGGTATCGGTTGAAGCCGTGAGGGGTGTTTCCGACGAGCGCGGTCTATCCGTACAAGTCGGCAGGAACTGGCACTGCGAAACCTTGTGCCTCGCCTTCGCAGGGCGGGCTTCAGTCCGCCAACAATTCGTGGGTGGATCGAAGGTCAGCAGATCGGCCGTAGCTGACCTTGGGCTACCGGCGATACTCGGGCAGCAATACGTCGGTTACCTGCCATTCTGGTGACACTTTCATTGTCCGCGAAGGACAGTATCCGGTTATCGACCTGCTTGCTACTTTGAGAGCCTCCAGCTTCTTCGTTGTTTGACCAGATCAGCATAATCACAGGTTCATGATCGACCGCATCGTGTCTTCGTGGGTCAAAGGTTGCCCAGTGAGCAACAGGAAGGCTATTCTCTATGCATTACGGTGTTTTGATACATTTCCATGCCTATACCTGCATTACCAAGCGAGTCGCGCATAGCGGTCCTTGTTGACTGCGACAACACCTCACCAGAGATTCTGGAGTTTGCCCTTAGGGTCGTCGCTCAGTTTGGACGTGTCGTTCTTCGGCGCGGATACGGCAACCACACGACGCTGGCAAACAAGTGGCAAGAGGCCCTAGTTCGCTTGGCTTTCACCCCATGCCTACAGTATCAGTATGCATCAGGGAAGAATACTGCCGACATTGCTCTAGCTCTCGATGCCATGGAGGCAATGTTTGATCAGCGTGCCGAAAGTTTTTGCCTGGTTACCAGCGATTCGGATTTCGCCTATTTGTGTCGCAAGCTAAGGGAACGAGGTGCCACTGTTTGTATCGTTGGTGAAGCCAAAACACCGGAAGCCCTTCGGAATGCCAGCGATCAATTTTTCGAGTGGCAACCGGCAGCCGTTGCCGATTCTGCAGATCAGTGTGGGAGCAAAGCAGCACCGGCCAAAGCTGATCCAGCAAAATCGGCGGCTAAGGCAGCCGTGAAACGGAGACCGAAGTTCATTATCGAAGCAGTCGCATTGATGACCAGCGATACCTCTGAAGGCAAGGTTGGACTGGGAGCACTTGGCCAGTATTTGAAACGAACCGACCCGGGCTTTTCACCCATGACCTATGGGCATTCTGGTTTGCTCGACATGCTGAAGACCTACGATCTGTTAGCACTAAAAAAAGAAGATGGCGGTCATTACACAGTCAGCCTCAACAAGCAGGCTTCAGTGGATTAATGATGAACTCTTGCACTTGAACTTCTGCGCTGCTGAGCGCCGCAAACCAGTCGGAAAATCACCTGACCCCTGAAAATCGCTCCGGCCGACCAGTCGCCTGTCACCCCAGGCTGGAGATCGGCGTAAGCGGACGTAGTCCTCATAGCCTCGTCAAGGCAGCTCTCCAACTTAATGCAGACTTCCCTTGTCACCGAACGACCACCTCACCTTCTCGGGGAAAAATCTCAGCAATAGAGATGCATCCAAGAGGGTATTGGGTATTCCTTAGGCATATATATGCATACCTATTTCCCAATTCAGCGAAGCGGGGTCGTTAGATGGCGACAAAAAGAACTGAGTACACTGACAACCAGAACAGCATCTTATACGGGGAAACAAGCGGGTGCTGCCCACTTTGCGCACAGCCAATTCTCTTTCGCAAGAAGGGATCCAAGAGCCTGACAAAGGGCTATGAAATTGCCCACATCTACCCGCTTAACCCCACACCTACCCAATCCAAGGCCCTCGTCGGGAGCCCGCCTCCACCCGAGATTAACGCACTTGAGAATGTCATTGCCTTGTGCCCCACCTGCCACACCAAGTTTGACAAAGACTTCAAGGTGGAGGAGATGGATCGGCTTAGAAAGATCAAGGACGGCTTTTTGGCCGAGGCGAGAGCTAGGGCGACAGCCGCTCAATACACCATTCAGGAAGAGGTCTACACGATTCTAGACAATATCGTCGCGCTGGAAGGTGACGTGCCCGAGATCCCTCCCGCCCGATTCGATATTTCTACAGTGGACAATAAACTCCGGACAGGAATGAGCCCACTGCAAAAGCACGAGATCAGACTGAATGCCGTCATTTTCTACGTTCGCATTCGAGACCATATTCGTGTGTTAGAAGAAAACGATCAGTTAGCAATCCGCATCATGCAGAACCAGATCAATACCTACTATCTGGAAATGCAAAAGCAGCACCCAGACAATAAAGACGCGGTGTTCAATTTTGTTGCGCAGTGGATCAGCTCTCGAACAGGGAGATCGCTGTTGGCCGCAAAAGTGCTGACATCCTTCTTTGTGCAGAACTGCGAGGTGTTTGATGTTGGTGCCGAGTAAGTTCACGCGGCTCGAAGAGTCAACTCTATTCAGGATGAAATGCATTCTCAGCGGGAAGACGGAGTCGGAGAGCGTGCAAGACATCTACTACCGGACACAGGCCGTTTTTCGGGACGCGAGCGAATTCCTTCATGCGTTGGATGCACTATTCGTGCTTGGGTTGCTGGAGCTTGACGAAGATTCAGGATTGATTCGATATGCTTAAAGAAATTCGGTGTGTTCATTTCAGCCACTCGAAAATTTCCTTTCATCCCGGACTCAATGTCATCCTGGGCGATGACGACGCGAAAAACTCCATCGGCAAGTCCACGGTGCTGATGGTCATCGACTTCGTACTAGGCGGCACAACATTTCTTAAGGATGATGCGGGCGCGATCCGAGAACTCGGTCATCACCACTACGATTTCGCTTTCGAGTTTGCGCAGCAGCGGTGGTTTTTCTCGCGCGCCACAGACACATCTGATGTGGTGCACGTCTGTGACGAGGACTATGTCCGGCTAAGCGAACTGCCCCTAGAGGAGTACCACGGGTTACTGAAGCGTCTGTATGGACTAGACGGCCTTGGTGGGTCGTTCCGATCGACCCTTAATCCGTTTTCCCGCATCTGGCGCAAAGGAGGCCTGGAGCCGGATCAGCCCTTTGTTGCTGTGCCCCAGGAATCATCCGCTATAGCCATCGGCAGATTAATTGACATGTTCGGCCGCAGCGCAGACATTGCTGCCGAAAGGAAGGCACTGGAGGAGCAGAAGGAGCGTAGGACGCTCATCAAGAACTCCATGAAGGCGAGCATCCTCCCGAACATCACAAAGACGAAATACGATGAGAACACTAAGAAGATCGCCGAGAACCATGCGAACATCGACTTGCTGAAACAAGGCTTGGGTGGTGCGCTTAGTGTCTATGAGTCGCTGTTCGACGAAAGTCTGCAACAGAAGCAGCAGCGAAAGAACGAGTTAGTTGGCCGGCGAGCGGATACTCAGAACAAAATCAAACGACTGCAGCGGGAGATCTCTGGCATCACGCCGCGCCTTGCCGCTAACATTGCCCTTATCACTGATTACTTTCCCACGGTAGATGTAAAACGTCTGGAGCAGGTCGAAGCGTTTCATCAGAGAATCGGAAGTATCGTTAAGAAGGAACTCAAGGCTGAGTTGGCAGTTGCTAATGCCGAGGAGGTCGCAACGGCGAATGAGATCGCTGTAATTGATATTGAGATTCAAGCAGCCCTGCAGAAGAAGGGGCTACCTGAAGACATGTTCAAGCGCGTCTTCGAGTTAAAGGAGGTCACAGACAGAGCCGCAGAGGAGAACCGGCACTTCGAGCGAAAAGTTGAGTTGGAAGAAGCAATTAAACTTTCCAGTCAGCGTTTGGATTCAATCTACGTGGGGATTTTTCTCGACATCGAGCGGCAAGTTAACCTGAAGTTGAGGGCATTTAACAAGGTCGTTTATGGCCCTTCCCGGGCCAGTTCGGAGTTGCGCATTAAGAGCGCCAGTTCGTATCAATTCACATCCCCGGCGGACACAGGGACCGGTAAGTCATACGCCGGTTTGATTGGTTTCGATCTGGCGATCTTGTCGTTGACTGGGTTGCCGTTGCTCATCCACGATTCGATCATTTATAAGAATATTGAAGTGCCAGCTATCCGGCGGATACTTCGCATTCTAGCCGCCGTAAAGTCGAAGCAAATCATTTTGTCTTTCGACGAGGCAAAGAAGTTCGGAATAGAGGCTGAACTTCTGCTCAAGCGATTCTCCGTTCTGAAGCTGGGGCATAACGATCTTCTCTACAACAAGGACTGGCGTGACCAAAAGTAGTGGCAACCCAAGCGGTTCGCTTTGAGCTACGGCGCTAACTCCCACTTTCTGATTCCACAGGGAGGGAATCGCCGAGGGGTGTCATCCCAAAGCGAAACTGAACTTTCGGTTTGGGCCAATTCGTCGTGTTTGCTGGATTAGAAATCTGAGGTTCGTCCCAAGCTACAGTTGAACGGCGGGTAATCGATGCGTTGTCGACCTATATACCCAGGCAACCAAATGGCAGCTCAGGCCGATCTGCTGACCTTCGATCCACCGACGACGTCTTGCCCGGCTGGAGTCCGCCCAACGAGGGGCACGCGACTTTGGAACTGCGGGTTCAGGTCGAAGAACGGTCGGCGGCCCCTCATCGCGAATGGCTGCCGTACTGTGCAACCTGCCTATCAATTCGGGCCAACGTGAATGTCAGCGTGGGAATCGGGCGCACCCAACGAAACCGCGGCTCGATGGACGCCTCGAGGTTGGCGACGAGTGCCATCCCTTCGAGTCAATTGGTTGTCGCGGCGTCGTCCGGACCGGCTCCCGCCGCAATGACATCTTCGAACACCTTGTCCAGCTCGATCTCCATTTCCAGCGAGGCGAGCACCAGGGCGCGTGCACTGTCGCCGGTGGCGAGCAGCCAGTCGCTGGAGGGCAGACGACGGAAAATCTCCAGGCTGCAGCGCTCGGGGGCGACGAGTACGTATTCCTGCAGGTTGTCGACCATGCGATAGGCGGCGAATTTCTGGCCGAGGTCGTAGGCGGCGGTGCTGTCGCTGAGCACTTCCACGATCACGGCCATGATGGACTCGCGATTGGGGTGCATGATGCCTGCAGTTTAATCTCGGCACGCGGCCTTGCCGAGCACGGGACGTATGTCCTTACGGTGATGTCGTCCGGCGCCCGCACTCGACCCTCTTCGAGTGCACACGACGCCGCGCGAGGCCAGCTTCTTGAAATCGGGATCTCTTCAGTGTGGTGATAAAAGGCACACACGGCCGTAGTATGTTTCAATGAAACCATTCCGTTGGAGCCAGGAGAAGAACGAGATTCTCCGAGCCGACCGAGGCCTTTCCTTTGAAAACGTAGTGGTCGCAATCGAGTCTGGTGGCTTGCTGGACATCTTGGTCCACCCGAACCAGGCAAAGTACCCGAGGCAAAAGGTACTCATCGTCGGGTGTGACAACTACGTTTATCTGGTGCCGCTCGTCGAGGAAGAGGATCACTTCTTTCTGAAGACCGTAATCCCAAGTCGCAATGCGACCCGGGACTACCTGAATCAAGGTGGAGCAGATGCCGAGAATTGACCCTGAAGAAATCGAAATTCTGGAGGCCTACGAGAAGGGGCTGCTCGAATCTGTTGCCACCAAGGCCGAACTCGCGAAGTTCAAGGCAGCAGCGAGGGCCACGGCGATCAAGGATCGCCGGGTCAACATCCGTCTGTCGTCAGGTGACCTCAACGACATTCAGGCAAGAGCACTCGAGGAGGGCATTCCCTATCAGACTCTTATCGCCAGTGTTCTGCACAAGTATGTCACCGGCCGGCTGACCGAGCGTCCGGAAAGTAGCGTTGAGCAAGCACGCGGCACCGCAACGAAACGCTGACGAGCGAATTCAAAGCTGCCTTGCTCAGCCAGCTCCATCCTTCATCTGCAACATCGCCTTCAAGCGCTCGATCTCGGCATCTTTCGCCTTCAGTTCGGCTTCAAGGCTCGCCTGCTTCGTCGCACTCGCCTCCCACGCCTCCACCGGCGCCAGGATGGCCTGTTGCACGTTGTCGAGCAGGTCGGCCTGGTCGCCGTATTGATACACCGGCAGCATGGTGCGGTAGCTTGTCCAGTGCTCGAACATCGCATAGCCGGGGTCGCCCCGCAGCAGGATGGGCTGTACCGGCACCGAGGGCAGGCGGGGGACGATTTCGGAGAGTTCCTGCGGGATGCTTTTGGCGTCGGTGACGTCGGCGACGACGAAGCGCGACATGCTGGCGAGCAGCGCCACGGTTTCGGTCAGGTCGCGAGTGGTGGGCTTGTCCCAGTCGAAGACGATGGGCACGAGATCGAACTCGCGCAGCTTGACCTTGAGCGCGTCGAGCACCGCCTTGCGCTCGCCGTAGAAGCGGCCGAGGATCAGCACGGCCTTGCGCCCGATGGTGTCGATGATTCCGCGAATCTTCTCGTTGTGCACCATCAGGTACACAAACTGTGCGAGTTCCAGATTGTCCACCGTGAGCCCGGCGCGGCCTTCGGGCGTGATGTGAAGATTGGTCTGGTCGCGCACCCGGGACAGGTCCAGGCCCCAGGCCGCCACGCCGTAGACGCTGGCGCCAGCGAGCCGGGCGCCGTCGACGACGGTCTCGACCATCTGCGCGTAAGTGAGCACTGCATCGGTGAGGTCGGCGTCGGTCAGGTTCGTCGCCCTCAGGTTGGCGCCTGACAAACAGGCCTTGCTCAGGTCGGCTCCGGACAGATCGGCGTTGCTGAGGTTGGCCTCCCGCAGCATGACTTGGGCAAGCCGGGCTCCGGCTAGTCTGGCGCTGCCAAGGTCGGCGTGCTCGAGGTTCGTACCGATGAAGGACGCGCCGGCCGCGCTCGCCACGCTCAGGTCTGCCCGGGCCAGGGTCGCCAGTGCGAAGTTCGTGCCATCGAGCCTGGCGGCAAAGAGCTTGGCGTCGACCAGCCGAGCCGCGGTGAGGTCGGCTCCCGCAAGCAGCGCCTGGTACGAATCGATGCGGCTCAGGTGGGCGCGTGCCAGTCTCGCGCCCGTGAGGTCTTCGCCGAGCAGGCGATAGCCGATGAGATTGGCGCCGCTCAATTCGGGCGCCAGGGTAGGGCAGCGACTGCGCCACTCGTTCCACGCTTCTCCGTCCTCGTAGAAGCGGGCAAGGTGCAGCGCATTGCCTTCGAAGAAGTCGGCTTCCTCGAGATGGGCGCCGTCCAGGTTTGCCCCGTAGAGCTGCGCTCCCGTGAGGTTGGCTTCTGCAAAGCTTGCGTCGTAGAGATTGGCGCGGCGCAGGTCCGCGCCCGTCAGGTCGGCACGCACGAAGCCCGCGCATACGGCGGAGATGTCGCTCAGGTCGGCCCAGCACAGCCAGGCTTCGCTGAGATTGGCTCCGCCCAGATCGGCCGCGCGCAGGTTCGCGCCCGTGAGGCGGGCCCCGCGGAGGTAGGCTGCGGACAGGTTGGCACCCTCGAGCGCAGTGCCCGTGAGGTCGGCCCCATCGAGCTGGGGCACGGTTCCCGGGTTGTCGCTGCGCCACGCGTTCCAGTCGTCGACCCCCGCACGCAATCGCGCCAGATGGGTGTCGTCGAATCTTCTCGAGTCGAAGGGGTCATCGGCGTTGAGGCTCGTGTACGCGTTGTCCCGCGCCAGTGCCAGTGTCAGTGCCAACTGAGTGCGCTGGAGCTTGGCGAGCTGGGCATCCAGCGGCAGATCAGGCAGGAAAGGGGCGTTTTCGCGCGCGAAGCGGCGCCATGAATCTGCGCCGCGCAGTAGCGCTGCGAGATGGGTGGCATCGCCCATCTCGCTGTCGTGCGTGACGAAGGCCGCGCCGTCGAAGCGGCAGCGCGCCATCCGTGCCCCGCCGAGGCGCGCCTGCCCAAGGCGCGCGCCGCGAAGGTCAGCGCCTTCGAGCCAGGTTTCCCGCAGGTCGGCACCCTCGAGGTTACAGCCGTTCAGATTGGCACCGCGCAGGTCGGCCGCATAGAGTTCGATGCCTGCGAGCGCGCGCCCGGACAGGTCGGCACCTTCGAGGTCGGGCAGGTCACCGGCCTGGCGTCGTGCCTCATTCCACGCATCGACGCCTTGTTCGAGCAATGCCAGGTGGGCCGGATTCGCCATGTGCGCAGATCCTTTTCGTATAGGAAAAGGATAGATAGCCCCACGCTGCTTCCGCAAGCATGCTGAACCCGGACATCCGCGGCACGACAAAATGCCGGAGGGCCCGGCGCCTGCGCGGCGCCGGGCCCTCCGGTCATCGAGTTACTTGATCTTCTTTACGGTCTTGAGGACGAAGCCATCGACCACTTGCTGGGTCACGATGGTCTTTTCGTTGATCATCTTGTTCAGTTTGAATTGGCTATTCACTTTCATCTGGATCTTCTCCATAAAAGGCATCGTCTTGTCGGGTCTTCAATTGGAAGGCGGATTAAATCCGGCCTGAGATCGTTGATCCCTCGATGCACAATTGCAGTATAACCATTAAATGCTGCGTTGCAGCAAGGAGTTTGTAACGAATGAATTGCGCCAATCGCTTAAGTCATAGGAGGTATAGATGGAATTCATGATTAAAAACTTTATTATTTGAAATCAGTTGGTTAAGGAGATGGGGAAGATCAGAAGGAAAGATCGGAACATTCCGTGAGGGAATCGATGGCATGAGCCTGAAGGAATGATTCCATTGATCAGCGCTTAGCCTTTCAATTTCAAGAACCAATTGGCGTGAAATTCTTCACGCGCCGTTACGCTTGCATGTCGAATGTCGCTCGGCGTGGCGAAGCGAGCGTCGGGCGATACTCCGAGCAGTCGCCTTCGGAAAGGATCAATGTAGGCGATGCACCAAGTGCGTTTGCCGTGGTCAAATGGCCTGCCATGCAACGATCTGGCCGATCGGGGCTTTCCCGACCGACGGCCGGTGTTCGCGCCACACACTGAGGCAGGAGGCGATCCGTGAGCAGCCAGGACTTGTGGGACAACCCGACCGGTATCGACGGCTTCGAGTTCATCGAATACGCCGCGCCCAATCCGGCGGAGCTGGCCGGTGTGTTCACCCGGCTGGGTTTCAAGGCCATCGCGCGCCACCGGCACAAGGACGTGACGCTGTTTCGCCAGGGCGGCATCAACTTCATCATCAACGCCGAGCCGGAGTCCTTCGCGCAGCGCTTCGCGCGGTTGCACGGGCCGTCGGTGTGCGCGATGGCGTTCAGGGTGGCCGATGCGCGCATGGCCTACCGGCGCGCGATCGAGCTCGGCGCCTGGGGCTACGATTCGCACTCCGGGCCGATGGAGCTGAACATCCCGGCGATCAAGGGCATTGGCGATTCGCTGATCTACCTGGTCGACCGCTGGCGCGGCAAGGACGGGCGGCGCGGGGGCATCGGCGACATCAGCATCTACGACGTGGATTTCGTGCCGATCGCCGAGGCGGACGGCACGACCGACGAGAGTCCGGCCGGCCTCGGCCTGCTCGCCATCGACCACCTCACGCACAACGTCCATCGCGGCCGGATGAACGAATGGGCGGAGTTCTACCAGCGCCTGTTCAACTTCCGCGAGGCGCGCTACTTCGACATCGAAGGCAAGGTCACCGGCGTGAAGTCGAAGGCGATGACTTCGCCCTGCGGCAAGATCCACATTCCGATCAACGAGGAAGGCAAGGACACCCAGGGCCAGATCCAGGAGTACCTCGACCGCTATCATGGCGAGGGCATCCAGCACATCGCGCTGTCGGCGGCCGACATCTATCGCAGCGTGGATGGCTTGCGCGCCAATGGCGTGAAGCTGCTCGACACGCCCGACACCTATTACGAATTGCTGGAGCAGCGCATCCCCGGCCACGGCGAGCCGCTGGCCGCGTTGCGTGAGCGGCGCATTCTGGTCGATGGCGCGCCGGGTGACCTGCTGCTGCAGATCTTCTCCGAGAACCAGCTCGGCCCGGTGTTCTTCGAGTTCATCCAGCGCAAGGGCAACAAGGGCTTTGGCGAGGGCAACTTCAAGGCGCTGTTCGAATCGATGGAGCTCGACCAGATGCGGCGCGGCGTGTTGAAGGGCGACTCGAAGGGCGGCTCAAACTAGCCCGGGAGCTTATCCGCGCCGACGTGATCAAACCGGCGAGCCCCGCAAGCCGAACGACAACAAGCGGGGCCGGAGGAGGACTGCCGTGAGCACGATGCAAGCACAGGTGCCCGCCGAAGCATTCCCGGCGATCCGGCACGACTATCGCTTGGCCGACAACCTCGAGGCGACGGGCGGGCAGGTCTTCCTCACCGGCACCCAGGCGCTGGTGCGGTTGCCGTTGATGCAGCGCACGTTGGATCGCGAGGCCGGGCTGAACACCGCGGGCTTCATCAGCGGCTACCGCGGCTCGCCGCTGGCCGGCTACGACCTGCAGTTGTGGAAGGCGCAGGCGCTTCTGGAAGCGAACCAGATCCGCTTCATGCCCGCGGTCAACGAGGAACTCGGCGGCACGGCGGTGCTGGGTTCGCAAAAGGTCGAAAGCGACCCACAGCGTACGGTCGATGGGGTGTTCGCGATCTGGTACGGCAAGGGGCCGGGCGTGGATCGCGCGGGCGACGCGCTTCATCACGGCAACATCTACGGCTCCTCGCCGCATGGCGGCGTGATCGCGGTGCTGGGCGACGATCATGGCTGCGTGTCGTCGTCCTTTCCGCACCAGAGCGATTTCACCCTGCAGTCCTGGGGCATGCCGCTGCTCAATCCGGCCAATGTCGCCGAGTTGCTGGAGTTCGGCCTGTACGGCTGGGCGATGTCCCGGTTCTCGGGCTGCTGGGTGGGGCTGAAGGCGATCTCCGAGACGGTCGAGAGTGGCTCCACGGTCGACCTGGACGCGTTGCAGACGCGCTTCGACCATCCGGTCGAGTTCGCCCCGCCGCCAGGCGGCCTGCATTACCGCTGGCCCGACCTGCCCAGCCTCACCATCGAGCAGCGCCTGGCGGTCAAACTCGATGCGGTGCGCGCCTTCGCCGCGGCGAATTCCATCGATCGGCTGATCTGTCTGTCGCCGCTGGCGGACATCGGCATCGTCACCTGCGGCAAGGCTCACCTCGACCTGCTCGAAGCTTTTCGCCGGCTCGGCATCAGCCTGGACGAGCTCGATGCGGCGGGGGTGCGCTGGTACAAGGTCGGGCTGAGTTTCCCGCTCGAGGCCGCTCGCATGCGCGCCTTCGCGTCGGGGTTGAAGGAAATCCTGGTGGTCGAGGAGAAGGGGCCGGTCGTCGAGCGCCAGATCAAGGAGCTGTTCTACAACACGGATGCGGCGCTGCGACCGGTCGTGGTCGGCAAGACGGCCGCGGATGGCACGCCCATGCTGTCGGCGCTGGGCGAGCTGCGGCCGTCGCGGGTGATGCCGGTGGTGGCGGAGTGGCTGGCGGGCCACCGCCCGGCGCTGGACCAGCGCCAGCACATCGTCGATCACGTCGCCGAATTCACCGCGCCGCCGCTGCTGTCCAACGAGGCGGACGGCGTGAAGCGGGTGCCTTTCTTCTGCTCGGGCTGCCCGCACAACACCTCAACCCGCGTGCCCGAGGGTTCGCGCGCGCAGGCGGGCATCGGCTGCCACTTCATGGCGTCGTGGATGCCCGGGCGCGAAACCGGCGGCCTGATCCAGATGGGCGGCGAGGGCGTCGATTGGGTCGCGCATTCGCTGTTCACCCGCAGGCCGCACGTCTTCCAGAACCTGGGCGACGGCACCTACTTCCATTCGGGCTTTCTCGCCATCCGCCAGGCGGTCGCCGCGCAGACCAACATCACCTACAAGATCCTGTACAACGATGCGGTGGCGATGACCGGCGGCCAGCCGGTCGATGGCAAGGTGACGGTGGACGGCATCGCCCGGCAGGTCGAGGCCGAAGGCGCGCGCAGGGTCGTGGTGGTCAGCGACGAGCCGGAGAAGTACGTCGGCCACGAGGGATTCTTTCCGCGCGGCACGAGTTTTCACCACCGCAGCGAACTCGATGCGCTGCAGCGCGAACTGCGGGAAGTGCCCGGCGTGACCGTGCTGATCTACGATCAGACCTGTGCGGCCGAGAAGCGCCGCCGGCGCAAGAAGGGCGAGTACCCCGATCCGGCGCGGCGTATCTTCATCAACACCGCGGTGTGTGAGGGCTGCGGCGACTGCGGCCGGCAGTCGAATTGCCTGTCCATCGTGCCGGTGGAAACGCCCTTCGGGCGCAAGCGCATGATCGACCAGTCGTCCTGCAACAAGGACTACTCGTGCGTGAGCGGTTTTTGCCCGAGCTTCGTGTCGGTGCTCGGTGGCCGCTTGCGCAAGCCGGCCGCCGCGCGCATCGATGCCGCGACGCTGGAGGCGCTGATCGGCGCGCTGCCCATGCCGGCGCCCCTGGGCGCAGAGGCGCCTTACGACCTGCTCGTCACTGGCGTCGGTGGAACGGGTGTGGTGACGCTGGGCGCGCTCATCAGCATGGCGGCGCATCTCGAGGGTAAAAGCGCGTCGGTGCTCGATTTCATGGGCTTCGCGCAGAAGGGCGGGCAGGTGCTGGCCTTCGTGCGCGTTGCCGCACGGCCGGAACTGCTGAACCAGGTGCGCATCGACACCCAGCAGGCCGATGCGTTGCTCGCCTGCGACCTGGTGGTGGGCGCCAGCGACGACGCGCTGCAGACGGTGCGCCGCGGCCGCACGCGCATCGTCGCCAACGCGCACGAGATCCAGACCGCACGCTTCGTGCACGACCCCGACGCCGACCTGCACGCCGAGGCCCTGCTCGCCAAGATGCGTTTCGCCGCCGGCGAGGACGCGGTCGAGACTTGCGACGCGCAGGCGATGGCGCAGAAGCTGCTCGGCGACACCATGGCGGCCAACATCCTGCTGCTTGGCCATGCGTGGCAGCGCGGCCTGGTGCCGGTGTCGGTCGCCGCGCTGGACCGTGCGATCGAGCTCAACGGCGTCGCGGTAGAGGCCAATCGCAGCGCCTTCCGTCTCGGCCGGCTCGCGGCCGGCGACCCGTCGGCGCTCGCCAGGCTGGCCGGCGAGTCCGCCGGCGCATCGGGAGGCGCCGACATGACGACCGGCGCAGCAGCGGCCGAGATTGAGCTGCAATCCGTCGTCGCCCGTCAGGTCGCCCACCTGACCGCCTATCAGAACGTGAGCTACGCCATGTTCTACCGCGCGTTGGTCGACAAGGTCGCGGCGGCCGAGCGCGCAATCGAGGGGGAGGGCGCCGCCCTGCGCCTGGCCCTGACCGTGGCCCGCGTCTTCGGGCGCCTGCTCGCCTACAAGGATGAGTACGAGGTCGCGCGGCTGTTCACCGATGGCGGCTTCCGGGCCGCGCTGGCCGAGCAGTTCGATGGCGACTACGCCCTGCGTTTCCACATGGCGCCACCGCTGCTGTCGAAGCCCGATGGCAGCGGCCGGCCGCGCAAGATCGATCTCGGCCCCTGGCTGCTGCCGCTGATGAAATGGCTCGCCCGCGGCAAGGTGCTGCGCGGCACCGCGCTCGACCTTCTGGGACGAACCGACGAGCGCCGCATGGAGCGCGCACTGCCGGGTGACTACGCGCACGCGATCGAGGCGCTGCTGCCGCGCCTGAGCGCCGACATCCTTCCAAAGGCGGTGGAGTTCGCGTCGCTGGCCGAAGGCATCCGCGGCTTCGGGCCCGTGAAGCTGGAGAATCTACGCAGCGTCAAACGTCGCGAGCGCGTGCTGGCGCACGAACTTGGGATCGATCTTCGCGTCAGTGATGCGGTTGCGCGACTACTGGTCGAGGTGCATCAGTCCGAAGCCGCAGCCGCCATGCGGGGCGCCGCTGCGAAGCATCGCCCGTGACCGCGCTGAGCCCGATCGACTTCGGGCTGAAATGTGGCAGGCCGCGCAATGCCTTTGCACGGTTCAGCCGTGTGTGGCTAAGTGCCGGGCTGCGGCCTCCATCGCGCATTCGGGCGCGCCGTCCAGTGCGACCACCTCGCCAATCATGATCAGTGCCGGTGCGCGGATGCCCGACCGGCGCACGACGTCGGGCAGATCGGACAGCGCGCTCTGTACGCCGCGCTGCTGCGGCGTCGTCGCGGCGTGGATGACCGCGGCTGGCGTGGTGGGCGGTAGGCCGTGGGCGATGAGTTCGCGGCAGATGATGTCGAGCGCGCCCAGGCCCATGTAGATCACCACCGTCTGTTTGGGGCGGGCCAGCGTGGCCCAGTCGAGGTCGACGCTGTCGTTCTTCAGGTGGCCGGTCGCGAACACCAGGGTCTGCGCGTGCGCGCGGTGCGTCAGCGGGATGCCGGTTGACGCAGCGGCGCCTGCGGCTGCGGTGATACCGGGCACGATCTCGCACGCCAGCCCGGCGGCCGTCACCGCCTGCATCTCCTCTCCGCCGCGGCCGAAGATGAACGGGTCGCCCCCTTTCAGGCGCACCACCTGAAGCCCGTCGCGCGCGAGTTCGACCAGCACCCGGTTGATGTCGTCCTGCGGCAGGGCGTGATTCCCGGCTTCCTTGCCCGCATAAACTCGGCGAGCGCCGGGCGGGATCATGTCGATGATGGCCTGGCCGACCAGGTGGTCGTAGACAACCGCTTCGGCGTCGGCCAGCAGTCGTGCGGCCTTCAGGGTCAGCAGATCCGGATCGCCCGGCCCAGCGCCGACGAGCCAGACCTTGCCGTGACCGACGGCGCGCCGTGCGCCCTCCCCGGTGGCGGGGAGCGAAGGCCGGGCGCGCGACGCACGGCGCACCCACGTGCTGCGGGCCAGCAGAGGGGCATTCATATCGGCAGTGCGCAGGGCGACTGGAGTCTGCAGCAGGGCGTGAGGCATGGCGTCGGCTCCGGTAGGGGCATGCGCCGTCGCCATGCCCTGAATATTCACTTGCTACGCGTCGAACTTTATCCCTACATGGCGCAGGGAAAATTAACTCAAATCAAGGATCACAAGCGGGAACGAAATCGATACTGCAGTCCGTCGGGTACATCGTTTCCACGCGAGGCAAGGAGAAAACAATGCAAAACAGCAAGTGGCTTTTGAGGTCGGTCGGGCTGGCGGTGCTGCCGCTCGCCTTTGCAACGGCTTGGGCCGAGGATGCGCCGGATGCGCACAAGGACGTGACCCCGGCTGAACTCAAATATCAGGCCGGCGCCTCGCCGCTGGGCGCGGTGGAGATGCACCAGGACATCAACCCGAAAGCGCCGAAGATGAGCAAGGCCGAGTTCGACAAGGCCCGCCAGATCTACTTCGAGCGCTGCGCCGGCTGTCACGGTGTGCTGCGCAAGGGCGCGACCGGCAAGCCGCTGACGCCCGACGTCACGCTGGACAAGGGCACCGACTACCTGAAGGTTTTCATCGAGTACGGTTCGCCGGCCGGCATGCCGAACTGGGGTACGTCCGGTGAACTGACCAAGGACGAAGTCGACCTGATGGCGCGCTACATCCAGCAGACTCCGCCGCAACCGCCGGAATTCGGCATGCCCGAGATGAAGGGCACCTGGAAGGTCATCATCCCGCCGGAGCAGCGCCCGACGAAGAAGATGAACAGCTACAACCTGAACAACATCTTCTCTACAACCCTACGCGATACCGGCGAGGTGATGCTGATCGACGGCGACACCAAGAAGGTCATCAACATCGTCAAGACCGGCTACGCGGTGCACATCTCGCGTACCTCGGCCTCTGGCCGCTACCTGTACGTGATCGGGCGCGATGCCAAGATCAACCTGATCGACCTGTGGATGGAGAAGCCCGACAACGTCGCCGAGATCCGCACCGGCCTCGAGGCGCGTTCGGTCGAGACGTCCAAGTACAAGGGCTTCGAGGACAAGTACGCGATCGCCGGTTCGTATTGGCCGCCCCAGTTCGTGATCATGAAGGGCGACACGCTGGAGCCGTTGAAGATCGTCGGCACCCGCGGCATGACGGTCGATACGCAGGAATACCACCCCGAGCCGCGCGTCGCGTCCATCGTGGCCTCGCACTTCAAGCCTGAGTTCGTGGTGAACGTGAAGGAGACCGGCAAGATCCTGATGGTCGACTACTCCGACATCAACGCGCTCAAGACCACCGAACTGCAGGCGGCCCGCTTCCTGCATGACGGCGGCTGGGATGCGAGCAAGCGTTACTTCATGGTGGCGGCGAACAACTCCAACAAGATCGCGGCGGTCGATGCCAAGGAGGGCAAGCTCGCCGGTCTGGTCGAAGTGGGCAAGATCCCGCACCCGGGCCGTGGCGCGAACTTCGTCGATCCGCAGCATGGTCCGGTGTGGGCGACGGGTCACCTGGGCGACGAGACGATCTCGCTGATCGGCACCGATCCGGCCAAGCACAAGGCCAACGCGTGGAAGGTGGTGCGCACGCTGAAAGGCCAGGGCGGTGGTTCGCTGTTCCTGAAGACCCATCCGAAGTCGCAGAACCTGTGGGTCGATACCGCGCTGAACCCGGATCCGAAGGTCAGCCAGTCGATCGCGGTGTTCGACATCAAGAACCTCGACAAGCCTTACGAGGTGCTGCCGATCGCCGAATGGGCGGGGGTGGGCGAGGGTGCCAAGCGCGTGCTGCAGCCCGAGTACAACCAGAAGGGCGACGAGGTCTGGTTCTCGGTGTGGTCGGCGAAGAACCAGGAGTCGGCGATCGTGGTCGTGGATGACAAGACGCGCAAGCTGAAGACGGTGATCAAGGATCCGAAGCTGATCACTCCGACCGGCAAGTTCAACATGATCAATACGCAGCACGACATCTATTGATCGCAGTTGATCGCAGGCGGTAAAGCGCGGGCGGCCCATGTGGCCGCCCGTTTTGCATTGGGGCTGGCGCGTGATTGTCCCCGCCGGCATTGTGGCGGTTGATGCCAGTCAAGGTGCCGCGTGTGCCTGGCGGTCATGCTGCGGCTCATCACGTTGCAAAGGGTTTTTGCCATGAAGTTGCCCCCGTTGCTCGTTCATGCCGCGGTCCTCGTCGGTGCGGCGCTGGTGGCGGCATACGCGTCGGCAGCGGAACAGCCCGACGCGCGCCGTTTCAAGGAGCTGGTGCATATCGTCCGCCAGGACTGTGGCTCGTGCCACGGCCTGACCCTGGCCGGTGGGCTGGGCCCGGCGCTCACTCCTGCAGCGCTTGCGGGCAAGCCGGTCGACGGACTCGTCGCAACCGTGTATGCCGGCCGCCCGGGCACGCCGATGCCGCCCTTCCGCGGCATCGTCAGCGAGGCCGAGGCCGCCTGGATCGTGGACCAGCTGGTGCGTGGCTTCCCTGCGGATGGCGGTGCCGCCTCGGCCAGGGCCGACTGAACCCGTCGCTCCGGCTTTCGCTACTTCCGAATACCAGAATCATCGCAGGAGTCTTCATGTCGTCCGCATCGATCCGGCAATCCTCAACCCTTGCTGCCCGCAACTCAGTCCGGCTGGCACCGATCGGCCTGTGGGGTGTCCTTCTGCCGGCCATCGTGCTGTTGCTGGCAGCCTGCAGCAGCACACCACCCGCGGCTGCGCTGCGTGGAACCGGCGACCTCGGCGTGGTCATCGAGCGTGCCGACGGACGCGTGCAGGTTGTCGAGACCAGCGGTCGCAGCGTGCTCGCCAGCGTGAAAGGTCTGGGCGATCTGTCGCATGCCTCGGTGGTGTTCTCGCGCGATGCACGTTTCGCCTATGTGTTCGGGCGCGATGGCGGCCTGACCAAGGTCGATCTGCTCACCGCGAGCATCGTCCGCCGCGTGGTGCAGGGCGGCAATTCGATCGGCGGCGCCATCTCCCAGGACGGCCGCATCGTCGTCGCGCAGAACTACGAGCCGGGCGGCATCAAGGCCTTCGACGCCGATACGCTCGAGCTGATCGCCGACGTACCCGCGACCTACGGCACGCAGGGCAGGCGGTCCAAGGTGGTTGGCCTGGCCGACCTGTCCGGCAGCCGCTTCATCTACGCGCTGTTCGACTCCGGCGAGATCCGCATCACCGATTTTTCCGATCGCAGCAAACCGGTCACGCAGAACTTCGCCGCCGGCAAGCAACCTTACGACGCCCTGGTGACGCCGGATGGCCGCTACTACATCGCCGGGCTGTTCGGCGAGGACGGGCTGGCAATGCTGGATCTGTGGCAACCGGAGAAGGGGGTGCGCAGGATCCTTGGCGGCTACGGCCGGGGCGAGCAGCCGCTGCCGGTGTACAAGATGCCGCACCTGCGCGGCTGGGCGGTGGCAGGTGGTCGGGCCTATCTGCCAGCCATCGGCCGCCACGAGGTGCTGGTGGTCGACACCACGAGCTGGCAGGAGGTCGGCCGCATTCCGGTGAAGAGCCAGCCGGTGTTCGTGATGGCGCGGCCCGACGGGCGCGAGGTGTGGGTGAACTTCGCCTTCCCCGACAACGGCTGGGTGCAGGTGATCGACACCGTGGGCCAGAAGATCACCGATACGTTGCAGCCGGGCAGGGCGATCCTGCACATGGAGTTCACTCCGCGCGGGGAGGAAGTATGGCTGTCGGCGCGTGACGACAATCGCGTCGTCATCTACGACACCCGCACGCACCGGCAGATCGCGCAGTTCGATGCGGCCAGCCCGAGCGGGATCTTCTTCACCAGTCGTGCAGCGCGGGTGGGGTTCTGAATGGGCCGCCCGCACTGTGCGCCGCGCAAGGTCTGCCTGCCGGAAATGCTCGATGGCCCCCTGTTCCGTCTGCTCAACGACTGGCAGCGCGAATTCCCGCTGGTTTCGCGGCCGTTCGTGCGGCTGGGTGATGCGGTAGGGTTGGGCGAGGACGAGGTCATCGCCGCGTACCGGCGCTTTCTGCAGGAAGGGTTGATCAGTCGCGTCGGCGCCGTGTTCGCGCCGCGTCGTCTGGGTGCGAGTGCCTTGGCTGCGCTGTCTGCACCGCCGGCACGGCTGGAGGAAGTGGCGGCGCGGGTCACGCGTGAGCCGGCGGTCAACCACAACTACCAGCGCGAACATGCCTTCAACCTGTGGTTCGTCATTACCGCCGCGTCGCGGGATCATCTGCACAAGGTCGTGCGTGACATCGAAGCGGACACCGGCTGCCCGGTCATCGTGTTGCCGCTTGAGGAAGAGTTCCACATCGATCTCGGCTTCGATCTGGCAGGTGAAAAGGGCGCAACCCGATCCAGACCCGATGCGCAGGGTCCGGTGCATGCGAGCAGCGAGGCGAGGCCGATGCGGGAGGCTGCATGTGCGCTCCCCGCGCTCGAGCGCGAGTTGATCGTGCGCCTGCAGGCCGGCTTGCCGCTCGCGGCCGAACCCTTTGCGGCACTTGGCGCGCGGGCCGGACTCAGCGAGGGCATGACGATCGAACTGATCGAGAGCTGGCTGGCCGATGGCCTGATCCGGCGCTTTGGCGTGGTCGTGAGGCACCACGAGGTCGGGCTGGACGCCAATGCAATGTGCGTGTGGGATGTGCCCGACGAACTCGCGTCCGAACTTGGCCGGCGGCTGGCCGCCGACACTTCGGTCACGCTGTGTTACCGCAGGCGGCGGGCGCTGCCCGGCTGGCCCTACAACCTGTTCTGCATGATCCACGGCAGTGCCCGCGACGAGGTGCTGGCCGCGAGGGATGATCTCGCCGCGCGGCTGGGGCTCGATGCCTTCCCGCACGATGTGCTGTTCAGCTGTCGCCGCTTCAAGCAGACCGGCGCCTGCTACCTGCCCGCGGCGGAGCACGCCCGTGTCTGAACGCCGCGCGGTGGTGGCCAGGCGGGAGCCGGATGCGATCGACCGCCTGCTGATCAATGCCTTGCAGGGAGAATTCCCCCTGGTCGAGGCACCGTTCGCCGAGGTGGGCGCGCGTCTCGGCCTGGCCGAGGCCGAAGTGATCTCACGCTTGCAGAGCCTGCTCGACGACCGCGTGCTGACCCGCTTCGGCCCGATGTTCCAGATCGAGCGCATGGGCGGGGCGTTCTGCCTGGCGGCGATGGCGGTGCCGGAGGCGGACTGGGGGCGTGTCGTCGAACAGGTGAATGCCTTTCCCGAGGTTGCGCACAACTACCGGCGCGAGCACGCGCTCAACATGTGGTTCGTGCTGGCCACCGAAACGCCGGATGGCATTGCTGAGGTTGCGAGCCGTATTGAGCGGGCTACCGGCCTTGTGGTCCGGCTGTTCCCGAAGGAGCGCGAGTATTTCGTCGAGATGAGGCTGGTGGCGTGATGAATACGAAGGAAGAAGCGCTCGCTTCGCCGCAGCGGCCTGAGTTTGACGAACTGGACCGGCGTATCGTGCTCGCCACACAGGCGGGGCTGCCCCTGGTCGCGCGGCCCTACGAAGCAGTCGCACTGCAGGTCGGCGCCACCGAAACCGAGGTGCGGCAGCGTCTTTCTGCGATGCTGGATTGCGGACTTGTGCGGCGTATCGGTGCGGTGCCGAATCACTATGCGATCGGCTACACAGCGAACGGCATGAGCGTTTGGGACATCGACGATGCCGTCGTCGACCAGGTCGGCGAATGCGTGGGTGCGCTCGAACAGGTCACACATTGCTATCGTCGACCGCGTCGTCTCCCCGATTGGCCCTACAACCTCTTTGCCATGGTGCATGCGAACAGTCGCGAACTCGCGCGGGCGCGGGCCGAAGAGATCGCGGCGCTGCTGACGCAGCATTTTCCGGGTGCCTGCCGAGCGCACGACATTCTGTTCTCGAGCGTGATCCTGAAGAAGACCGGCCTGCGCATCGGTGGCTAGATCCCCCTTTCGTCGCCTGACCCCTTGACCGGCATCATTTTCTTGCCGAGGGCACTTCGATGTAATGCCTGCATTGAGGAGAGCCCGCCATGTTCCGCATCTCGCATTTCATCCGCGAACTCGATCACCCCACGCCAGCCGGCCCGCGGCGCAACCCGCCCGGGCCGGTCGTCATCTGGAACCTGATCCGCCGCTGCAACCTGACCTGCGAGCATTGCTACTCGATTTCCGCCGACAAGGATTTTCCCGGCGAGCTGAACACCGCCGAGGTGTTCAAGGTCATGGACGAGCTGAAGACGGCACGCGTGCCGGTGCTGATCCTGTCGGGCGGCGAGCCGTTGCTGCGGCCCGACATCTTCGACATCGCCCGGCGGGCGAAGGCGATGGGCTTCTATGTGGCGCTGTCGTCCAACGGCACGCTCATTGACGAAACCAACATCGACGCGATCGACGACATCGGCTTCGACTACGTCGGTGTCAGCCTCGACGGCATCGGCGCCACGCACGATCATTTCCGCCGCAAGAAAGGGGCCTACGACGCCTCGCTGGCTGGCATCCGGTTGTGCCTGCAGCGAGGAATCAAGGTCGGTGTGCGCTATACGATGACCGAGGGCAACGCGCATGACCTGCCTGCGCTGCTGAAGCTGGTCGAGGACGAGAGCATCGACAAGTTCTATTTCTCGCACCTGAACTACGCCGGTCGTGGCAACAAGCATCGCGCCGGCGATGCGCGCCATCGCACCACGCGCGAGGCGATGGAGCTGCTGTTCGAGACCTGCCTCGACCTGCACCGCCGAGGCATCGAGAAGGACTTCGTCACCGGCAACAACGACGCCGACGGCGTGTTCCTGCTGCACTGGGTGCGGCAGCGCTTTCCCGACCGTGCCGACCATATCGACGCGAAGCTGAGGCAGTGGGGTGGCAACGCCAGCGGCGTGAACGTGGCCAACATCGACAATCTCGGCGTGGTGCATCCGGACACGATGTGGTGGCATGTGCCGTTGGGCAATGTGCGCGAGCGCGCGTTCGGCGAGATCTGGCACGACCTGTCGAACCCGCTGCTCGCGGGCCTGAAGCAGCATCCGCGCACGCTGGAAGGGCGCTGCGGCGCCTGTCGCTACCTCGAGATCTGCAATGGCAGCTCGCGCGTGCGCGCCGGACAGGTCACCGGCAACCCGTGGGCGGAGGATCCGGCCTGCTACCTGAGCGACGAGGAGATCGGCGTCAGCGCCGCAGACTATGGCAGCGAGCGCGTCGTGACGACGCCGTGGGTGCGGCTGCAGCGGGTGGACGCATGAAGCCGGTGACGAAGGTGGTCGTGCTGTGGGCCGGGGCGGTGCTTGCCCTGCTGGCAACGGCGGTGTTTGCCGAGCCGGGCGCGCAGGCTGGGTCCGATGCGGCGAAGCTGTATGGGCAACATTGCGCCGCCTGTCATTCGCCCGACCGCCTTGGCAGCATGGGCCCGGCCTTGCTGCCGGACAACCTCGCGCGCCTGCGCAAGGCCGAGGCGTTCAAGGTGATCGAGGCCGGCCGTACGGCGACGCAGATGCCGGCCTTCGCGGCGCAGCTCACGAAGGACGAGATCGCTGCGCTCGCCGACCTGATCTACACGCCGGTGGTGCCGGCGCCGCGCTGGACCGAAGCGGACATCCGCGCCTCGCGCATCCAGCATGTCGATCCGAAGACGCTGGGCGACAAGCCGGTGTTCGCCGCCGATCCGCTGAACCTGTTCCTCGTCGTCGAGGCGGGCACGCACCACGTCAGCGTGCTTGACGGCGACAGGCTCGAGCCCATCCACCGCTTCCAGTCGCGCTTCGCGCTGCACGGCGGTCCGAAGTTCAGCTCGGACGGACGCTACGTCTTCTTCGCCTCGCGTGACGGCTGGATCACCAAGTTCGACCTGTGGAACCTGAAGGTCATCGCCGAAGTCCGTGCCGGCATCAACACGCGCAACGTCGCGGTTTCCAGCGACGGCCGCTTCGTCATCGCGGCCAACTACCTGCCTCAAGATCTGGTGCTGTTCGATGGCGAGCTGAATCTGGTGAAGGTGATCGATGCCGTCTCGCTCGACGGCAAGCAGACCTCGCGCGTATCGGCGGTGTACGACGCCGCGCCGAGGAAGAGCTTCGTCGCGGCGCTGAAGGACATCCCCGAGATCTGGGAGATCAGCTACGACGAGAAGGCGCCGCCGATCTTCGACGGCTATGTGCACGACTACCGCATGAAGGAAGGCATCGCCAAGCCGGGCTTCCTGAACCCGCGCCGCACGCCGCTGGACGACGTGCTCGACGACTTCTTCTTCGACCAGGACTACCGCCAGGTGATGGGCGCCAGCCGCGAGGGCAAGGGCCAGGTCATCAACCTCGACGTGAGGCGCAAGATCGGCGAGCTTGCGCTCGACGGCATGCCGCATCTCGGCTCGGGCATCACCTTCGCGTGGAACGGCCGCACGGTGATGGCCAGCACCAACCTGAAGGCGGCCGAGGTGACGGTGATCGACCTCAAGACCTGGGAGGTTGTGAAGCGCATCCCGACGCGCGGTCCCGGCTTCTTCCTGCGCAGCCACGAGGCCAGCCGCTACGCCTTCGTCGATTCGATGATGAGCCCCTCGGCCAAACATATCCTGCAGGTCATCGACAAGCAGACGCTGGAAGTGGTGAAGGAGATCACCGGGGAGGCGGGCCGCACGCTGGCCCACATCGAATTCACCCGCGACGGCCGTTACGCACTGGCAAGCCTGTGGGAGGACGACGGCGCCGTCATCATCTACGACGCGCAGACGCTGCAGGAGGTGAAGCGCCTGCCGATGCGCAAACCCGTCGGCAAGTACAACGTATGGAACAAGATCACCCGCGACGAAGGCACCAGCCACTGAACAGGCATTGAGAATACGCACCATGGCACTGATAAGACTCGACGAACCCACCACGCACCGCATCCCGCCCGACACCTTCTCGCTGTTCGCGCTCGGTTTCCGCCCCTTCTACCTGCTGGCGGCCGTGTTCTCGGTCGTGGCGATCCCGATCTGGGCCCTCATCTATTCCGGCGTGCTCGTGCCGCGCATGCCCGGCATCTGGTGGCATGCCCACGAGATGATCTTCGGCTTCGCAGCGGCGGTGATCGTCGGCTTCCTGTTCACCGCGGGCAAAGCCTGGACCGGGCTCGACACACCCACCGGCACGCCGCTGGCCATCCTCGCGGCGGTGTGGATCGCCGGGCGACTGGCGATGGCCTTTGGCTCCGCCACGGTGGCGGCCATTGGCGACGTGATCTTCCTGCCGGTGTGCGCCGCCATCTTCTTCGCCGTGCTGCTGCGCTCGAAGAGCCAGCGCAATTACTTCATCGGCGGCCTGCTGTGCGTGCTGTCGGTGGCCAACCTGTCGTTCCACCTTGCGCAGCTGGGCCTCATCGGCGTCGATCCGCTTGGCACGCTGCATGGCGCGCTCGGCCTCATCGTGCTGCTCGAGACCATCATCGCCGGTCGCGTCGTGCCGATGTTCACCGCCAACGCCTTGCGCGGGGTCAGGCAGTGGCGCAACAAGACCTTCGATTACATCGCGATCGGGTTCACCGCCCTGGCGCTCGGTCTGTGGGTCGGCGGTGCGGGTCCCGCGGGCGCGGTGGTCGCGCTGATCGCCGCGGTGATGCAGTTCGTGCGCACCGCCGGCTGGAACCCCTGGGCGACGCGGGTCAATCCGCTGCTGTGGGTGCTCCATGTGTCGCATCTGTGGATTCCGGTCGGCCTGTTGCTGCTCGCCGCTGCGCAATGGGGGCTGCTGCCGCGCTCGGCAGGCATCCATGCGCTCGCGATCGGTTCCACGGGCGGCCTGATCATCGGCATGATCACGCGCACCGCGCTGGGCCACACCGGGCGCATGCTGGCTGCAGGCCCGGTCGAGACGGCAGCCTACGTGCTGGTGCAGGCCGCCGCCCTTGCCCGGGTGCTGACCGTGGCGCTCATTCCGGCTGCCGCGACCGGCGGCGTGCATCTGGCCGCAACCTTGTGGGCGTTGGCGTTCGGTTTGTACGCTTGGCGCTACTTCCCGTTCCTGATGCGCGCGCGGGTGGATGGCAAGCCGGGTTGACAGTTGATATCGGCCGGGGATATCGAAATTGTGTAAGCTGAGCGGCATTCCAGCACGTCATTAGAGGTGAATACATGGAACGTCGTTCTTTCCTGCGCAAGGCAGGGGCCGGTGTCGTCGCGGGCGCGGCCGTTGGCCTTGCGGCGTGTGGCAAGAAGGAAGAATCTGCACCGGCCGCGGCCGCGGCCGCGGCCGCGCCTGCAGTTCCTGCTGCGCCTGCCGTGCATGTCGGCCCGCCCGAGGTGAAGTGGCGGATCACCTCGAGCTACCCGAAGAGCCTCGACACCATTCACGCCAGCACCGATCTGATGATGCAGCGCCTGCGGGAGCTGACTGACGGCAAGTTCGATGTCCGCGTGTTCCCGGCCGGTGAGATCGTGCCGGGCCTGCAGGCGCTGGATGCCGTGCAGCAGGGCTCGGTCGAGGCCTGCCACACCTCTTCGTACTATTACGTGGGCAAGGACAAGACCTTCGCTTTCGGCTGCACCATGCCGTTTGGCCTGAATGCGCGTCAGATGACCGCCTGGGTGCTTAACGGTGGTGGCCAGGAACTGCTCGACGAGTTCTATGCCAACTACAACGTCGTGTCGTTCATGGGCGGCAACACCGGTGCGCAGATGGGTGGCTGGTTCCGCAAACCGATCGCCTCGCTCGATGACGTCAAGGGCATGAAGATGCGCATCGCCGGGCTGGGCGGCGAAGTACTGGCGCGGATGGGTGCGGTGCCGCAGCAGATTGCGGCTGGTGACATCTATGCCTCGCTCGAGAAGGGCACGATCGACGCTGCGGAGTGGATCGCGCCGTACGATGACGAAAAGCTCGGCTTCTACAAGGTGGCGCCGTACTACTACTACCCGGGCTGGTGGGAGCCGGGCGCGATGATCCATTTCTTTGTGAACAAGGACGCCTGGGCCAAGCTGCCGAAGGCCTATCAGATCGCTTTCCGCGTGGCCTCGCAGGAAGTGCATAACGGCATCCTCGCGGCCTACGACGACAAGAACCCGCTGGCACTGGCGCGGCTGCTCACCAACGGCGTGAAACTGCAGAGCTTCTCCAAGGAGATACTGCAGCGGGCGCACAAGGTCACCTTCGACATGTACAACGAGGAGGCGGCGAAGAATCCGGCCTGGGCAAAGATTTTTGCCGCGTGGGACAAGTATCGAAAATCTGCGAATGCCTGGTTCAGCGTGGCGGAGACGCCTCTGGACGCCTTCATGCAGTCGGCCCGCTGAACAGCGGCGACCCCCGCGGCGTTCATTTAGCCATGCGCAGCGCCGTCGGCGCCTGCAGCATGGGCTTGGGCATGGTGCGTGCCGCCCCCGGGGGCTCGTTTGCGTCAGGGCGCACGACGAGGCGGCCCTCCACCTCGACGCGCTTGCGGTCGAAGGCTGAAATTTCTTCCATCGGACGCGGCCCTTCGCCAAGCGATACCTGAGCCGGTGCGTTGTCTCCGGCGGCGGGGTCGTAGGCCGCAGCACTGCCGGCCACGACGATGACGACTTCGCCCAGATTCACTTCCTCGCGAGGGCGGCCCGGGCGAGGCATCTTGCGGAGCGTCGGCACTGCCAGGTAGGTGCCGCACAGCGTCACGACGCATCCGTCGGCGCTAACCAGTTCATCGGCGCAGGTACAGCGTGGCGCTGGGGTCGGTTCCATGCCGGGCTCAGGTGTCGGTGCGCACTGCGATGGACGTGGCATGCGTGCCGTGCGTCTTGCTCGCGAGATGTTCGGCGTGGAAGGTCTGGCTGCTGTCTGTAGTGCCGTACATGGAGAAATTCCAGGCGCGGTCGATGAAGTTCCATGAACTCACGCCCTTGCTGGCCGCATAGGCGGCGGTCACCGCGAAGTTCTCGAGCGTGATGTTGTCGCTGCCGTCCTTCATGATCACGCCGGCCCAATGGTAGTTCCAGGTGCTCTCCCCCGGATAGCTCTTGAAGCCGGGCATGTCGCCCTCGGTGGCCATCGAATACGATTCGCCGATCTCGGGGTTGGCGTAGAAATTGATGCCGGCTTCCTTGTCGAACTTGTCCATGCCGGCGTTGCCCAGCGCGAGGTACATCGTCTTCGCCTCGGCGATCGTTGCCGGCTTGCGGAACACCTTGGTCTTCGTCTGCGAGCCGGCGATGCCACCGGCGATCGCACCGATGATGCCGCCCACCACCGCACCGGGCCCGGCGCCGACACCGCCGATGAAGCTGCCCGCGAGGGCGCCCAGGCCGGCCCCTGCTGCGGCACCGCCGAGCGCACCGGCGGCGGTGTTGCTCTTCATGTCGTAATGCACGCCCTCGACGACGAAGGCGGCATTGTCGGCACGCGCGATGAAGCCGGGTAACAGATCCATGTAGACCTGATTGGCCATCGCGTTCGGGCCGCCCTTGATCCAGTCGGACACGGTCGAATCGTCGATCCCCTTGCCCAGCTTCACCACGCCGTTGTCACGGTAGACGACGCTGCGATCGTCCCCGCCCGACGAGCCGGTGACGGCGGCCGATGACCGTCCGCAGTCGGTCCAGAGCGCCATCGGCCCGTTGGCGGTGCCTTCGGTGTCCGTGCCGCCGGGCGCATTGGCCTTCTCGGTGCCGCCGTGGGCGCCGCCCGGCTTGGTGAGGAAGCGCGGCTCCACCTTGGTGAGCGCATTGCCATCGACGCTCACCGAGCCACCGCCAGCGGTCAGCTCGATGTAAGAACCCTGCTTGCCCGCCTTCTGCAGCTTGGCGTTGGCGCCGCCGATGAGCCCGGATGCGGCGTACAGGCTTTGGGCACCGAGCAGCGCGGTCTGCCGTCCTTCGCCGACCTGGGCGTTGCCAGCGGGCAGCGCTTCGACGGTGTAGCGCTGCACCGCCGATGCGGTGGTTTGTGGATCTCCGCGGGGCAGAAGGTCGTGCGCCGAGCCGCCCGCCGCGACGCGGTTGGCGACGGCGTCGGCTTGCCGCTCCAGTCCTTCGTCAGGGGCCGCCAGCGCCGCGCCCGGTCGCAGTCCGTGGCGCTGCTGCACCACATGCGCGGCCTCGTGCGCGGCCAGCCACAGACCGGGAGCGGAGCGAAATGCGATCGACGATCCGCTGGCGTAGGCGTCCGCGCCCAACGTGTCGCAGGCGGCGGCGGAATCCTCGCCGTGGTGTGCGCGCACCGATGCCAGATCGTGGCGCGATCCGAACGCCTGTTCCAGTTGTGCGAGGTAAGGCAAACGCTCGCCGCCGCCCCGGGTGCCGTCGCGCGCGACCTCATCGACCGCGCTGTGGCTTGCAGAGGGCGACAGGAAGCGCGGCATGCCGGCACGCGAGCCGGGCGAGTCCGACATGCGCCCCGAAGGCGCGGCGGAGCCGGCTGTCTTGCGTCGCTGCACGAAGGCTGTTGCGCTCGCCATGGGATCCTCGATGGCTATCGGAGTCGCGAATCAGCTTTCAATATAGTCGCGCCGTCGCGCATCCGCGCGAGCGATACGGGGTCAGCCCAGGCCGGCGCGCAGGCGGCCGACGTCGGGGATGTGGATGGTGCGGCCTTCGACCTCGATGAGGCCGGCGCTCGTCAGCTCGTGCAGGATGCGGGAGAAATGTTCCTGCGTCAGATTGAGGCGGGAGGCGATGGTGCCCTTGCTCGTCGGCAGCCGGATCGACACCCGGCCCTCGCGGCCGGTGTCGGGCACGAACTCCTCTTCCCTCAGCAGGTAGCCGATGATGCGGTCTCGGCCGGAGCGCAGCGAGTAGTTCTCGACGTCGGCCATCAGGTGGTGCAGGCGCTGCGACAGGCCGGCGATGATCTTGCGGCAGAAGAATGGGTCGCCGGCAAGCTCATCGAAGAACACCTGCTTGCCGATGTGCAGCAGGCGCGCCTCGGTGAGCGCCTGCGCCATCACCACATAGGGCTTGTCCATGAACATGACCGCTTCGCCGAAGGTCTGCCCCGGGCGCAAGATCTCGACGACCTTCTCGTTGCCTTCGGACGAGGTGAAGGCGAGCTTGATCTGGCCCGTCAGGATCAGATGAAAGCCGTTGCAGGCGTCGCCGCGGTGGAACAGGATGCCGCCGCGTTCCACATGGAGTTCGCGCACGCCGCGCGAAATGCGCGCCATCTCGCCCTGGCTCAGGCCGTTGAACAGGGGTGCCTGTGCCAGCAGGCGGCACAGGCGTTCGGTCTCGGCCGACATGGGTGAGTCTGGCAGCGAAGTGGTGTCGCGACCTGAATTGTGGTTGGACTCGCGGCAAGGAATGTCGCAGGGGTTCATTGCGTCATCTCGTGAGCTGGGCATAGAACATCGGAAGTCTTGCAGGCAGTTCGTCGGGCTTGCGGATCACTGCGAAACCGGCCGGGCCGAAGAGATGGGGCAGATAGCTCGCGCCTTCGCGGTCTATCGTCACGCAGAACGGCACGATGCCGCGCCTACGCGCTTCGACGACGGCGACGCGGGTATCCTCGATGCCGTAGCGGCCATCGTAAAGGTCGAGATCGTTCGGTTTGCCGTCGGACAGGATCAGCAGGATGCGCTGCGCGGCCGCCTGCGCGTCGAGCAGGCTGGTGGCGTGGCGGATCGCGGCGCCGAGCCGGGTGTAGTAGCCGGGCTTGACCGCCATCACGCGGCCGCGCACGCGGTCGTCGAAGCGCTGGTCGAAATCCTTCAACCGGTGGAAGCGGACGTTGCCGCGCTTCACCGACGAGAAGCCGCACAGTGCGAAGCGATCGCCGGTGGCGCTGAGCGCCTCGCCGAACAGCAGCAGCGAATCGCGGATCACGTCGATCACGCGCGCCTCCGAGGAGATCCAGGCGTCGGTGGACAGCGACAGGTCGGCCAGCGCCAGGCAGGCGAGATCGCGCTCGCGCTTTTCCAGTGACAGGTAGAGTTGGTCGGACGGGTGGTGACCCGTGGCACGGTCCGTTGCGGCGCGCACCACCGCGTCGAGGTCGAGTTCGCTGCCGTCCGCTTGCGCCTTGAGCCAGCGCCGCCCTGGCTGCAGCGCGGCGAACTGACGGTGGAGGTGTTTCGCGGTGCGGCGCAGGTGCTGGGGCAGCGGCGCCGGTGCAGCGCGCGGATCGTGCGGCGAGGGTTGCAGCTCATTCAGGCGTACGTAGTCCTCGCGCAGCAGGTTCTTGCGGTAGTCCCACTCGGGCAGCGGAATGCCTGCGCCGAGCACGGCGTCGTCCTCCGCCGCCGAGGGCAGGTCGAGGTCGAAGCGAATTTTCGAGGCGACACGCTCCTCGTCGCGGGTGAGCGCGAGCTGGTCGAGGTTGGCGGCGGCGTTGGCGGCGTTGTCGTCGGGGTCGTCGTCGGTGCTGCGCTTGACCTTGATGAACTCGGCCACTGACAGCAGGCTCTCGGCGCGGAAGATGGTCAGCAGGCCATGCTTTTCCTGCGGCGCGGCGACGCGCTCCACCTTGTGCGCTTCGCGTGCGGTGTCGCGCTCGCCATGCTTGCTGCGTCCGCCCTCGCTGGCTCCGCTGCCGGCCGAATTCGCTGCGGCGGAACCCGCGTCTGCCGAAAAGGCGCTCAGCCACAGCGGCACCGGCATGGCCGGTGGTGTGCCGTCAGGAACGGACGGCAGGGATGCGACACTGCCGGGTTCCTGCAGGGCCTGCCGCAGCGCGCGCTCGCGGGCCGCCTCGGCCGGCGGGAGCCGGGCCGGGGAGGGGCGTTCCTTCAAGGTCGCTTCCACCAGGCGCTGGTATCGCGGTCCGAGGCCGGGCCAGCGGCGCAGGGCTTCCAGGGTCGCGCGCTGGTTGAGCCGGCATTCCAGACTGGCTGGGCCGAGATCAGCGAGGTCATCGGCGGCGTCTGAAGTCTTGAGCCCGTTGACCGTCGCGCCCGGTGCACTCGCGTGACTGGCTGCCAGCCCGGTCAACCACAGGTAAAGGTCTCGATTCAGCGCGGGGTCCGGGAAGAGGTCGATCTCGGGCGGCAGGCGCAGCGTGCTGATGTCCATACGCGCCCGCGCGACACGCTCGTCGCTGCCGGCGATGCGTTGCAGCAGCTTGCGCCGTGCGCCGTGCGTGTCGGTGGTGGCCGCGGCTACCCTCAACCCGGGATCGCCGCCGAGGGCGCGGAAGAACACACTGGCGACGCGCTCCACGTCCTTCAGCCGCACCGCGGCCTTCGGATGGTGGCCGCCGGCGGCGCGGGTGATCAGGCGGTGCCAGAGTTTGCCGACGACCTCTTCCATGGCCTCACAGCTCCCGCCCGGCGCGGAAGCCGGCTTCGTTCTGGCGCGCAGCCTCGCCGACGACCCAGTTCAGCAGCGGGCCATCCGGGTTGTCGCGCTGGGTTTCGGCGCAGGCGTCGATGCATTGCGCGCATTGCGTGCAGGTGAACATGTGGCGCTTGATGTTGCGCGGCGTCAGGCGCATCGGGCACACCGCATCGCAGGCGGACTGCTTTTCCGGCAGGCAGGTTGCGCAGTCCGATGCGCGGCTGCGGCGAAAACCGACGACCATCGCCGACTTGTTGCTCATCCACGCCAGACTCTGGAACAGGCCGACCGCGCACACGAAGCGGCAGAACAGATGGCGCGCGAACAGGAACTCGAGCGACAGCACGACGGTGGCGGCAGTGATGAAGATCGTCTGGTTGCGCGTCAGCGTGCCGTTGAAGAGGTTGGCATAGACCTCGAACGGGGGCAGCAGGTAGGTGAGGAACACGACCGCCCACAGGAAGGCGAAGCCCACCGCGGCCGGCAGCACCACCAGCCACCAGCGCGTGTCGATGCGCAGGCGGCTGCCGTCGGGTTGCCACGGGGGCAGGGGAGACTTCTCCCATACGCTGGGTTTGCCGAAGGCACGCACCATCAGCCGGTTGATGGTTTCGACGACCGAGAAATGGGGGCACAGCCAGCCACAATAGAGGCGCCCCCATTTCCACGCCACCCACAGGAACAGCCCGGCGCCGGCAAGCAGCGGCAGGAACAGGCGCAGCATCACGTTGGCACCGGCCTCGAGCGCACCGATGCGCCCGGCGAGAAAGTCGTCCAGGCCCAGCCGCCATTCCATGCCGAGCAGCCAGGCGTGGTTGGCCTCGAGGTCGTAGCGGAAGATGTCGAACACCGGCGCGACCACGAACAGGGTGAAGAAACCGATCTGGAACAGCAGCCGGCGGGTCTGCATCGAGCGCGGCGGAGGCGCGTCGGCACGGGCGATCGGGATGACTCGGCGAGAGGCAGCGCGGGGCAGGGTCGTACTCATGTCAGGCATCTTCACGTGGCCCGAACAGCGGGTAGCGCCACGTCCTGCCATTGATTGCGCGCGACAGGCCGAGCACGCCGAGCAGGATCAGCGTCGAATGGACGAAGGTGAAGTACAGCACGCCGATCACCCACGACCACGGGTTGTCGAACCCGCCCAGCACGAAGATGGCGACGCTCAGGCTGACCAGCAGCGTGCCGCCCCAGATGCAGGTCCAGCCAGTCTGGCGCAGGTGGTTGCGCACCAGCGGGTCGGGGTGATTGCGATTCAGGGCCCACAGGACGAGCAGGGCGAGGAAGGCGAGCCCCGGCAGCAGCATCAGGTTGATGAGGAACAGCGCCTCCGCCGCCACGGCCAGGCCGTGACCGGGCATCAGGTGGCTCAAGGGGTCGGGCCGGAGGGGGTCGGGCTGTTCGATCGGCATCGTGGTCCAGGCGCAGTCATCGGCCGAAGGTGGCCGACACCACCTCCATCAGTCCTTCAGCGACCTCAGGGTCGTCGGTGAGGCTCTCGACGATGGCAACGCGGCAGGCGGCCACCGGGTCCATGCCGTCCTTGATCAGCAGTGCGGCATAGATCAGCAGCCGGGTGCTGGCCGCCTCTTCGAGGTCGCGGTCCTTGAGCGCGCGCAGCGCGTTGGCGATGCCGACCAGGCGCCGGGCGAGATCCGGCGCGCAGCCGGTTTCGCCGTTCAGAATCGCTTGTTCGCGTTCGGCTGCGGGGAATTCGAAGCGCAGGCTGACGAAGCGCTGCCGGGTCGAGGGCTTCATGCCCTTTAGCAGGTTCTGGTAACCGGGGTTGTAGGACACGACGAGCATGAAGCTCGGCGGTGCCTCCAGCAACTCGCCGGTGCGGTCGATCGGGAGGATGCGGCGGTCGTCGGCCAGCGGGTGCAGCACTACGGTGGTGTCCTTGCGCGCCTCGACCACTTCGTCCAGATAGCAGATGCCGCCTTCGCGCACCGCGCGGGTGAGCGGACCGTCGCACCACACTGTCTTGCCGTCGCCGATGAGGTGGCGGCCGACGAGATCGGCGGCGGTAAGGTCGTCGTGGCAGGCCACGGTGTACAGCGGCAAGCCGAGCCGGGCCGCCATGTGGGCGACAAAGCGCGTCTTGCCGCAGCCGGTAGGGCCCTTGATCAGCAGCGGCAGGCGGTTGCGCCAGGCGTGTTCGAACACGCTGACTTCGTCGCCGGCGGCCTGGTAGAACGGGGTGTCGAGATTGGGGGTGTCGAGCTTCATCGAGCGAGTCCTTTCCAGTATGCGATGGCGATGAGCGCCCACACCATGATGATCCAGCCCAGCGTGAGCGCGCGCCACAGCAGCGGTGCATGGCGCAGGGCCATGAAGTCGAGGATGATCACCGCGCCCTTCCAGAACGAGATCGCGGCGAGGATGGCGATTGCGCCGGTCCCGGTGGCGCCGAGTACACCCATGCCCCAGGTGAGCAGGGTGGCGACCATCAGGCTGGCCCACAACAGCGTCGCGCGTCGCGCGGTGCCGTGTACGTTCGAATGCATCTTGGGCGCCTCGCTGGATGACTCAGTGGATGACATAGACGAGCGGGAACAGTACCAGCCAGACCAGATCGACCATGTGCCAGTAAGCCGCGCCGCTCTCGAGCCCGTTCATGTCGTCGGGGCCGTAGCGTCCGGTACGCGCACCGTTCCACATCGCCGTCAGGATCACCATGCCCAGGATCACGTGCATGAAGTGGAAGAAGGTCAGCGACAGGTAGAACATGTGAAAGGGGCTGCTCGACAGGCTGATGTCGTGCTCGAACGCGGCGGCGTATTCGAAGGACTTCACCACCAGGAAGCCTGCGCCACAGGCGGTCGCAGCGAGCAGCCAGCGCGCGCAGGACTGCGATGCGCGCAGTTCGGCCGCCTGCACCGCACGCACGACGAAATAGCTCGCCGTGAGCAACAGCACCGTATTGAGCGCGCCTGCGTTGCGGTTCAGCGCCGCCTGCTCGGCGTTGAACAGCTCGATGTTGTTGGCGCGGGTGAAGGCATAGGCCGCAAAGAACACACCGAAGGCGAGCAGCTCGGCGAGGATGAAGATCCAGATCGCCAGATCGCCTGCAAGCCGCGGCATGGCTGGCGGGGCGGAATGCGGGAGGGGCGAAGCGGTGAGGCCGGTCGAGTCCATGGCCCGCAGTCTAGGTGCTTGCGAACCATTTTCACTTGATCGCGGTTAACTGGGGCCGCCACGCGCCCTCGCGGCATCAGCGTGCCGCTCGCAGCCAGTGCCTGGCGACGTCGACCATGCGGTTGGCAAAGCCCCATTCATTGTCGAACCACACCACCAGGTTGATCAAACGCGGACCGATCATGCGGGTCTGGCTGCCGTCGACGATCGCGGAGTGCGGATCGTGGTTGAAGTCGATCGACGCATGCGGCTCGTCGGACCAGGCAATGAGGCCGGCGTAAGGGCCGCCGGCCGCCTCGCGCAGCAGTTGATTGACGTGCAATGCGCTGACGTCCCGTCCGACCGACAGCACCATGTCGATCGCCGAAACGTTGTGGGTCGGCACGCGGATGGCCTTGGCCTGCACCCGGCCCGCAAGTTCGGGCAGCAGGCGCTCGACGCCGCGCGCCAGCCCGGTCGACACCGGAATGATGGACTGCATCGCCGAGCGCGTGCGGCGCAGGTCGGTGTGGTGGTAGCCGTCGATCAGCGGCTGATCGTTCATCACTGAATGCAGGGTGGTGAGCATCGCGTGCTCGATGCCGAGTTCGGCGTGCAGCAGCGCGAGCAGGGGAACGACGGCATTGGTGGTGCACGAGGCGTTCGATACCAGGCGCTCGCGGCCGGTGAGGGTGTCGTGGTTGATGCCGAAGACGATGGTCGCATCGACGTCGGCTGCGCTGTTGCCCGGATGGGACAGCAGCAAGCGGGGGCAGCCGGCGTCGGTGAAGCGGGCAAGCTCGGCACGCTCGCTGTACTGGCCCGAACACTCGACGAGCAGATCGATCTCGTGGCTGGCCCAGTCGACCGCTTCCGGGGCTGTGGCGTGGGAGACCGGGATCGCCTCGCCACCGATCAGCAGATGGTCCTCATCGGCTTCCACCTTCGCCGGGAAGCGTCCGTGGGTGGAGTCGAAGCGGGTCAGGTAGGCAATGCTGGCAAGATCGGCCGGTTCGTTGATCGCCGTGACGCGAAACTGGCGGTCCAGGCCGGACTCGTAAAGCGCGCGCAGAAAGCAGCGGCCGATGCGTCCGTAGCCGTTGATCGCGAGACGAAAGGGCGCTGAGTCGGCAGCGGGGAAAGGAACTGGGGCGGAGGCGGCCTGGGACACGATGAGAGCAGGGTGCGTCGATGAAGGCTGGATTCTAACGGCTGGCGGCGCACGGGCAAAAAAAAGGGCGGCACATGGCCGCCCCAACCCCTTCCTCCGGTTGCCCGGAATGCTGCAAACAACTGTTCGTTACGAAGCGCTTGCGCTGCGGGTGTCGCCCTTCACAAAGAAGCTCACCAGATAGACGATGAGGCCGATCAGGAACACCACGCCAGCCCATTCACGCATCCAGAAGAACAGCGAGATCTGGTCCTGCGTCGCCATGAAGGACATCGGCGTGTCGGAGACGCGCTGCAGCCAGACTTGCAGGATGCCGGCGGCGGTGAGGAACAGCGTGATGAACACCATCGCGATCGTCATCAGCCAGAAGCTCCACATCTCCAGCACCTGGGCCTTCTCCGGGTTGGCGGCGCGGCCGCGCAGGATGGGCATGGCGTAGCTGATGATGGTGAGCACGACCATCACATAGGCGCCATAGAAGGCCATGTGGCCGTGCGCCGCGGTGATCTGGCTGCCGTGGGTGTAGTAGTTCACCGGAGCCAGGGTGTGCAGGAAGCCCCACACGCCGGCGCCGAGGAAGGCCATCACGCCGGTGCCGAGGGCCCACAGCACCGCAGCCTTGTTCGGATGCTCGCGGCGGCGGCGGTTCACCATGTTGAAGGCGAACACGGTCATGGCGAAGAAAGGCAGCGGCTCCAGCGCGGAGAAGATCGAACCCCACCACTGCCAGTATTCCGGCGTGCCGATCCAGTAGTAGTGGTGGCCGGTGCCGATGAGGCCGGTGACGAGCGCCAGCGTGATGATGACGTACAGCCACTTCTCGATGACCTCGCGGTCGACGCCCGTCACCTTGATCAGCACGAAGGCCAGCAGCGCGCCGAGGATCAGCTCCCACACGCCTTCCACCCACAGGTGCACCACCCACCACCAGTAGAACTTGTCCTTCACCAGGTTGTGCGGGTTGTAAAAGGAGAACAGGAAGAAGATCGCCAGACCCCACAGGCCCACCAGCAGCACCATGCTGATCGAGGTCTTGCGGCCTTTCAGCATGGTCATCGTGATGTTGAACAGGAAGCCCAGCGCGACGATGACGATGCCCACCTTGGTGATCAGCGGCTGCTCGAGGAACTCGCGTCCCATGGTCTCGAGAATGTCGTTGCCGGTCAGCTTGGCCAGCGTCGCGTAGGGCAGCGCCAGGTAGCCGACGATGGTGAGCGCGCCCGCGACGAGGAAGATCCAGAACAGCGTCAGCGCCAGCTTCGGGCTGAATAGTTCGGTTTCCGCCTCTTCCGGAATCATGTAGTAAGCCGCGCCCATGAAGCCGAACAGCAGCCACACGATGAGCAGGTTGGTATGCACCATCCGCGCGATGTTGAACGGGATCTCGGGGAACAGGAAATCCCCGACCACGTACTGCAGGCCCATGATCAGGCCGAACAGGATCTGCCCCACGAAAAGCCCGATCGCCGCTATGAAGTAGGGCTTGGCGACCGCTTGTGATTTGTATTGCATGACGTGTTCCTCTAGTCGTCTCACATTTGTGCTTGGTCAGCCTTCGACTCAGCCCTCGATATTGGGCGGCCAGTTGGCGGTGTTGATCTCAGAGCTGTACTTCAGGAATGCGACCAGGTTGTCGAGCTCTTCGTCGGTGAGATGGAACTGAGGCATCTGGCGGCGGCCAGGCGCGCCGGTCGGCTGCGACTGGATCCACGCCTTGATGAACTCGGGACCGCGCCGCTTGTACACGTTGCCGAGTTCGGGTGCGTAATAGGCGCCTTCACCGAGCAGGGTGTGGCAGCCGATACAGTTGCGGGTCTCCCAGATCTTCTTGCCGGCGATGACCGCCGGGGTGAGATTGGCCGAGTTGTCGCGCTTGGGCAGGGTCTTGTTGGTGTCGAAGGTAAGCGCGACCAACAGCAGGAAGAAGAACACCGTCCCGCCGTAGAAGATGTTTCGCGCCATCGCTTTGGTGAATATGCCGCTCATGGAGAGCTCCTCATCGTTGGTCTGGTTATGTCCGCAAAGGTGTTGGAAGGGGAACGCCGTCCCGTGCCGGTAGCTCAAGACGTGGGCCGATACTAGATTTCGGCACCATTCATGCACCATGATTTGAATCAAGATTCAACGGAAGGCGGAATGGGACGCTCGACGTGAGGGCGCGATTCATCCCATGACATTAAGATCAGCCAAAAAGGAAGGGGCCCGCCGGATGCAAACGGCGGGCCCCTTCACTTCTGCGCGGCTGATCGTTATTCCTGCGCGGATGCAAGCCGCCTGACCAGGACCACTCCTCCCTTGCGAAACAGGGTCTCGTAACCCGTTTCGGGAATACGGTCGATGCGCGTGATGGCCAGCTCACCGGGCTCGGGTGCCCGCAGGGGGGTGACCGCCTCGCGATACACGCTCATGCTGGGCGCATCGAAGCGCCAGGCGACGACCGTGCCCCCCAGCGCGCGCGCCGCGAGCGCGGCTTCCTTCACCGGTCCCTGCAGCAGCGTGCCCACCCATGGTGCGACGGTGGTGATCAGCACCCCGGTCGAGAGAACCGCGCCCAGAAGGAGGCGGTTCCAGGCCGATGTCTTCATCAAGGCTATTGCCAGCAGCCACACGAGGAGGGCGCCGCAAGTCACCAGGTAATACAGCGTCGAGGTGATGTCGTGGGCCTGCGCCAGCTGGGCGCGGTAGTAGACGTTCCCCGCCCCGCCACGCGACAGCAGGTCCGCGATCATCGGCAGGGCGATGAAGGCGGCCAGCAGCAATGTGGGGGGCAGCAGGTGCAACCAGGCCCGGCGCAGGCTGTCGCGGTGCGCCGCCACCAGCAGGAACAGCGGCGTGGAGCCATACAGCACGTAGTGCGGCAGCTTGGTCCCCGACAGCGAGAAGAACACCACGACGAAACCCGCCCAGATCCACAGGAAGCGGCGCACGCTGGTGGAGGCGTCCGAGCGCGCGTGGCGCAGCGCGGCGAGCAGCGGCGAGGTCCAGGGCAGCAGCAGCAGCGGTACCGCGACAACGTAGTAGAACAGGCTGCCGGTGTGGCCTTCGAGCGAGCCGGTGAAGCGCTTGACGTTGTGCTTGAGGATGAAGCCGTCGATGAAGTCCTGGCCATGGATCGTCAGCGCCGCCGCATACCAGGGCACGACCAGCACGGCGAGGATGATCCAGCCGACCGGGTCGAACACGGACTTCAGCCAGCGCCGCCACTCCAGGCGGCTGGCGCAGTACAGGAAGGTGACCGTGCCCGGCACGATCAGCGCGATGGGGCCCTTGGTCAGCACGCCGAGCCCGATCCACACGTAGCTGCG
The DNA here is from genome assembly GCA_017302295.1 of Thauera sp. Classification (GTDB taxonomy): domain Bacteria; phylum Pseudomonadota; class Gammaproteobacteria; order Burkholderiales; family Rhodocyclaceae; genus Thauera. The sequence goes on from JAFLDS010000001.1 coordinate 299,578, forward strand.
CAGCAGCGGCGCGCGGCGTCCGCTTTCGAGATGGCGCCAGGCGTCGAACAGCGCGAGCGCCAGCAGCATGTTGAGCAAGGCGTCCGCCGTCGCCGCGCGGCCGATCGCCAGCGGACCGAGCGCGGTCGCCGCCACGGCGAGCGCGGCGAGCGCAGTGTCGGCGCCGAAACGCTCGCGCGCGAACTGCCAGGTGGCGTAGCACCAGATCGTCGCGGCGACGGCCGATGGCAGGCGGAATGCCCATTCGGTGGCGCCGAAGGCCATGAAGGGCAGCGCCTGCAGCCAGTAGATCAGGATCGGCTTGTCGAAGCGGTGCTCGCCATTCAGGTAGGTGGACAGAAAGTCGCCGCGCTCGAACATCTCGCGCGTCGCTTCCGAGAAGGCCCCTTCATCCACGTCGAACAGCGGCGTGGCGCCGAGCATCAGGAAGAAGCTCGCCAGCGGCAGCAGCAGGATCAGTGCAGTCAGCGCCGGGTGGCGCGCGGGTGCCGCGGGCATCATGCCGCCGGTCGGTGCCAGGCTTCGTCGTCGGCCAGGTCGGCGCGCTCGCGAGCAATGTAGGCGCGCGTGTTGCCCGACTCGTAGTACACGCGGGCCAGCAGTTCGGCCAGCACGCCCGAGGTGACCATCTGCACCCCGGCGATCAGGGTGAAGAAGCCGGCAAACAGCAGGGGACGGGTGCCGATCGACTCACCGAGGAAGATCTTCACCGTCGCCAGGTAGGCCAGAATGAGGGTGCCGATCGCGCCAAGCCCAATGCCGATGCCGCCGAAGAAGTGGCCGGGACGGGTGCGGAAGCGCATGAAGAAGTAGACGAAGATGAGGTCGAGCACGACGCGGAAGGTGCGCGAGATGCCGTACTTCGATTGACCGAACACCCGCGCGTGGTGGGTGACGACCTCCTGCGCGATGCGCCGCGGCGTGGTCACCGTGGCGAGCCAGGCCGGAATGAAGCGGTGCATCTCGCCATAGAGACGCACGCTCTTGATCGCGGTGGCGCGAAATACCTTCAGGCTGCAGCCATAGTCCTTCAAATGCACGCCCGTCATGCGGGCGATCAGGCGGTTGGCGATGCGCGACGGGACCTTGCGCAGCAGCAGGCCGTCCTGGCGGTCCTTTCGCCAGCCGGCGACGAGGTCGAGGTCTTCGGTCAGCAGACGATGCGCCATGCGCGGGATGTCGATCGGGTCGTTCTGCAGGTCGCCGTCCATGGTGACAATCACGCTGCCGCGGGCGGCGTCGAGGCCCGCCTGCATTGCCGCCGTCTGCTTGAAGTTGCGCATCAGCTCTACGACACGCACGTGCGGGCCGAACAGCTTGGCGCAGCGCTCAAGCTCGGCCGGGGTGGCGTCCGAGCTGCCATCGTCGACGAGCACCACTTCCCACGGCCAGGGGTAAGGCCCGAGCGCAAGATGAATGCGCTCCAGCAGTGGCTGCACGTTCTCCGCCTCGTTGTACATCGGCACCACGACCGACAGCGTGTGCTCGGGGAGGCCGGCCGGAATCTGTGGCTCGGCTGGCGGCAAGGGGGATTTTGTCTGCAGGTTCATGAGTGCGTGGGACTCCCGGAGGATTCGTCGGCGCCGGGGCTGGGGCCGCCGGCGGCATTGTTCGGCGCGGCAAGCAGCAGCGCGGCAAACGCGCCCGCCGCCAGTGCGCAGCCGATGACAAAAAGATGAAGGGCGAGCGCAGCACGCAGGCCGGCGTCGAAATCGATACCGGCCGGCAGCAGCGCGGCGGCGGCGCCTGCCTCGTAGGTGCCGAAGCCGGCCACGCCCTGGATGGGCTGGATGGCCGCGAGTTCGGCGCCGAGCGCACCGGCCGCGCCGTTGGCGAGGCTGGTGTTCAGCAGGGCGGACAGCAGCAGCGCCTGCGCGGCGAGTTTCACCGACCAGTTGGAAATCGTCCATAGCCAGCCGAAGCGCGCATGGCGAGTGGAGTCGGCCAGTGCGTCGCGCAGCTTGGCGAGCTTCAGCGCGAGGCTGCCGCGCTCGGCCCAGTCGTGGCGCGCGCGCGCCCAGCGCGGCAAGGCGAGCGCGATGACCAGCAGGCCTATGGCACCCAAGGCGCGCAGGGCAAGCGGCAGGTTGGGCCACACGGCGACGGCGACCATTCCGACCACCATCGCATCTTGCAGACGGAACCAGAACAGCGACGCCAGCGCACGCGAGAGCGGGGTGCCGAAGGTTTGACGCAGCAGCAGCGGAAACGCCGCTTCGCCACCGCGGAACGGAACGACATTCACCATGGCATTGTGGATGAGCACGATGCGCAGGCAGGAGGCGAAGCGCGCGCCGCCATCGCGGCGAAACTCGTCGTACACGCGCAAGGCGCGGAGCAGGTAGCTGCACACGAAGCCCGCCGCCGCCAGCGCCACGACGGTCGCGGAAAGTTGCCCGAACGTCGCCGCCAAGGCGCGCCAGCGGCCATCGCTGGCTAGCCAGACGAACAGCGCGACGCTGAGCAGGACGGCCAAGGCACGCTTCACGACCGGGAGGTTCCGATCGACGAGGTGGTGCCCGCGTGCCCGCGCGTGCCGGGAAGGCAGGCACTGGGGCGCAGACTCGGGCTTCGCTCGGCTTGGTTCATCGGGTTCACGGTGCAATACGGGTCGTCATTCTAGCCGATTGGCCCTGCGCCCGGATTGCTCGGACACGGCCCGCGCGCCGCGCGAACTCAGCGCAGATTCGAAGAATTGAACAGGACCACCTGATCGGCGACAAAATTGACGCTGATGTAGCGTTTCTCGTCGCCCCAGGTGCAGCTCTTGACGGTCAGCAGATCGTTGCACGCGGCGGGATCGCCGAGGATGGCCTTGACTTCCGGGTACGACATGCCGAGCTTGAGGCGATCGTAGTTTTCCGGGGTGAGCTTGCTGCATGCGGCGAGGGCGAGCGCGGCGAAGAGTGTGGCGATGAGGGTACGGGTGCGCATGAGATGCGATCCAGGTTGTGGAGGGCAGATTATGAGGCAGCATTCCGGCTGCCGGATGAGGGCGGATGACATTGTGGAGGGTGTGCGGTCGATGGCGCGTGCGGGTGTGATCAGGTTTCTTCTTGCCAGCGGGCTGATCGCCGGCGTCTCGGTCGCGGCGGCGCAGACTTCGTCGGTTTCGGTGGACATCGGACATACGAACGTTGCGTCCGGTGCGGTGAGCGCGCGCGGACGCAGCGAGCTCGAGTTCAACCGCGAGCTTGCGCTGCAGCTTGCGGCGGCGCTGCGCGGCAAGGGACTGGCCGTGCGGATCGTCAATGAGGATGGCGATATCCCGTCGCTGCGGGCGCGGCCGGCCGCGGCGGCCGGCACCGATCTTCTCGTTTCGATCCACCACGATTCGGTCGGCGAAAATGAGCTGCTGCCTTGGGAGTGGAACGGTATGCGGCTCGACTACAACGACGCGTTCGCCGGGCACTCGCTATTCGTTTCGCGTGACAATCCGCAGACGGCGCGCAGTATCCTGTGTGCCCGCGTGATCGGAGCGCGATTGCAGCGCCTGGGGTTCGCGCCTACGCACAAGAACGGGCGCCGCCGTGCTTACGCCGATTTCGAGCATGCGGTGCACTACTACGACGGGCTGGCGGTGCTGCGCCACGCGACGATGCCCGCGGTGCTTTACGAGGCGGGCGTGATCAAGAATCGCGCCGAGGAGCTTCTGCTCCGGGATCCGCAGCGTCAGGCGCGGATGGCGGATGCCATCGCGACGGGCATCGCCGCATGCCTGCGCAACGGCGTACCGGCGGCCGACGAGGAGGAAGCCGACCGCCGCGACGGGGCCGACGAGAAAACATGGAAATTGCCCTGAAGTTTTTGCGCATGCGGGCGTTATAGGGAACATTGTTCCGGCAGGGGCAAGCGCGGCCATCTGTGGCGCGCGCGAGCCCGGTCGATCCTGATGGGATGGGGAAGGAATGAAGCAGAAAATCGCACCGACAAGCGTCGAAGTCCCGGTCGGCGACGATGATGTCATCGTCTCCAAGACCGACCTGAGCGGACGCATCACTTACGTGAATCGCACCTTCATGCGGATCTCCAACTTCGCAGAACGGGAGGTCCTCGGTAAACAGCACAACGTCGTGCGCCATCCCGACATGCCGCGCGGGGTCTACCGGCTGATGTGGGACACGCTGAAGGCCGAGCGTGAGTTCTTCGGCATCGTCAAGAACCTGACCTCGGATGGCCACTTCTATTGGGTGCTTGCCAACGTCACCGCCGATCGTGACGACGACGGCCAGTCGGTGGGTTACTTCTCGGTGCGCCGCCATGCACCGGCGTCCACCGTCCGTGCTGTGAGCGATCTTTACGCACAGATGATGAAGATCGAACGCGAGGCGGGGCCGGCCGAGGCGCCGGCAGCGTCGGCGCAGTTCCTGCGGCGCTTGCTCGAAGAGCAGAAGACGACGTACGACAGGTTCGTTCTTGGCCTGTACCAGCAATAAGTGACGGGAAATGTCATGAGATCCAAACGTAGTCCTAGCAGCCGGCAGGTGCCCTTCCTCGATCGACAGTTTCTGATCGTGTGCGTGGTTTTTGTCATGTTCACCGTGGTGCTGGCCGCCTGGCATCAGATCGAGTCCGAGAGAACCGATCTGCCGATGTTGTTGGTGCCGGTGGCTGCCTTGCTGTTCGCCTGGGTCGCGAACAACCGCTTCCGGCGTCCGCTGGCGACGCTGCAGCGCATGGAAGAGGTGCTGGTCGCATGCGCCCGCGGAGACCTGCACCAGCGCATCACCAAGACCGCAGGCCTGGGCGAAGTGGGGCGGGTAGCGTGGGAACTGAACGAGTTCCTCGACCTGGTCGAGACTTACTTCAAGGAGATCAGCACCTGCTTCGAAATGGCCGCGGGCGGTCAGTACTACCGGCGTGGCCTGGAACATGGGTTGCCGGGCCAGTTCAGGAACTCGATGAAGAACATCAACCGCGCGATCCAGGTGATGGAAGACAGCACGCGCTATGTCGTGCGCAATCGACTGAGCTCGCAGTTGCACGGGCTCAACACCGGCAACCTGCTGAGGAACCTGAGAGGCAACCAGGGCGACCTGCTGCAGGTGTCGCGAGAGATGGAGGACGTGCTGCAGATCGCCAAGGAAAACCGCGACGGGGCGGCGCGCGGCAGTGCCGAGGTGCTGCGGATCGGCGGCGCGCTCGAACACATCAACGAACGCATGCAGCAGATGACGGCTGCCGCGGGCGAACTCGGCGAGGCGAGCAACTCGATCGGCCGGACGGTGCAGATCATCGGTGAGATCACCGATCAGACCAACCTGCTCGCATTGAACGCCGCGATCGAGGCGGCCCGGGCTGGCGAAGTCGGGCGCGGTTTTGCGGTCGTCGCCGATGAGGTACGCAAGCTGGCCGAACGGACGAAGGCGGCAACGACCGAGATCGGCGTGATTATCAGCGGCTTGCGCGATCGGGTGAACGCGATGGTGGAACAGACGGCTGTCGTGGGGCAGCAGAGCGCCTCCGTCAGCAACGACGTGTCGGCCTTTCGGACCGAGTTCGCCGCGGTGGCCGAATCGGCCGAGGCCACCATCACCCGACTCAACCGCGCCAGTGACGTGTCCTTTGCATCACTGGTCAAGATGGATCACATCATCTACATGCAGAACGCCTACGTGTCGATGGAGGCGGGCGGCACGGGCAGCGAGATGGAAGCGGTCAAGGTGGATCACACCCAGTGCAGGCTCGGCAAGTGGTACCGCGAGGGCAACGGTCGGGCGGTATTCGGAATGACCAAGGCTTTCAGCGAACTCGATCGACCGCATGCGGCGGTGCATTCGTCGGTGCATCGCGCACTTGCCACCGTTCAGGAACGCGACATCGAGGACGACACGACGCGTGCGATCGTGGTTGACGCGCTCAGCGCGGCTGAGGCCGCCAGTGGCGAGGTGATGCGCCTGATCGGCGACATGGTGGCGGAAAAACACGGCATCTGATGCCATCGGGCCCGCGACTGGCGGTCGCGGCGGTGCATTGTCAGCGCTGCCAGGCGGGTTCGCCCAGGATATGCGTAGCGCGAACGCAGCGGTCGTCACCGAGCGTCATCAAGGCGAACAGGCGTTCAGCCAGCGTCGAACAGGTTTCGATGCGGCGGGCGAGCAGCGGCGTGGCCTGCGTGTCCAGCACGGTGAGGTCGGCTTCGCGGCCGGCGGCAAAGCTGCCGACACGATCGTCGAGGTATAGGCTGCGCGCGCCCCCCAGCGTGGCGAGGTAGAAAGCGCGCTCGGGTGCCAAGCTCTGGCCTTGCAGTTGCAGCACCTTGTAGGCATCGCCCAGCGTCCTGAGCATCGAGACGCTCGTCCCGGCGCCGATATCGGTGCCGATGCCGACGCGGATCCCGGCTTCCCCGGCGCGCTCGAGGTCGAACAGTCCCGAACCGAGAAACAGGTTGGACGACGGGCAGAAGCTCAGCGCGGCGCCCGTGGCGGCCATGCGGGCGCGGTCCTCGTCGTCGATGCCGATGCCGTGGGCGAACACGCTGCGCGGGCCGAGCTGGCCGAATTGCGCGAAGACGTCGAGATAACTGCGCGCGTGCGGATACAGGGCTGCGACCCAGTCGATTTCGCTCCGGCTCTCGGCCAGATGCGACTGAAGATGAAGGCCCGGATGTTGCGCAAACAGGCGCGCGGCCATTCGCATCTGCCCATCCGACGAGGTGGCGGGAAAGCGCGGGGTGAGGGCATACAGCAGGCGGTCGCGCCCGTGCCATCTTTCGATGAGTTGCCTCGATTCCAGTTCGCCCGTCTCGGCGGTGTCACGCAAGCCCGGCGGGCAATTGCGATCCATCAAAACCTTGCCGGTGATGAGGCGCATGTTGCGGCGCTGGGCCGCCATGAACAGCGCGTCGACCGAGCTGCTGTGAACGGTGGCGAAGACGCACGCGGTCGTCGTGCCGTTGCGCAGCAACTCGTTGCAGAAGAAGGCCGCGGCCGCTGATGCATGTTGCGGATCGGCAAATCGCGCTTCTGCCGGGAAGGTGTATTTCTGCAGCCAGGTGAGCAACTGCTCGCCGTAGCTCGCGACGACGTCGATCTGTGCGTAGTGGGTGTGTGTGTCGATGAAGCCGGGCAGGATCAGATGGCCCCGGTAGTCATCGATGGGGAGGTCGGCGGGCAGCCGCGCCAGGAGTTCGGCTGCCGGTCCGAGTTCGGCGATGCGCCCGTCCTGCACCAGCAGCACGCCGTCGGTGAATTGTTCGATCGCGCGCGCACCGAGTTCGGCCGGGTCGCCAAGGAAGTGGACGATCTCCCCGCGCAACGCGCGCAGCGGCCGGGGCGAGGGGAGAGGCGGCATGGGTGTTGAGGTCATTTCCGGCTTCGCTCCGGTAGGTTCCTGAGTTCGAGCAGCTGCGCCGCCACGGCGACCGCGATCACCTCGGGCTCCTTGCCGCGCACGCTGCCGATGCCGATCGGGCACCCCAGGCGTGCAAGCGATGCGTCGCCGTGGCCGCGAAGGCGCAGCTGATGTTCGAAACGCGCCCGCTTGGTGCGCGAGCCGATCAGGCCGATGAAGCGCAGATCGGCTCGCGCCAGGGCTGCGTCGATGATCTCCAGATCGAGCGCGTGGCTCTGCGTCATCACCACCACCGCGCTGTCGGCAGCCAGCGTGGCGACCTCGTCCTGCGGGGCCTCGCAGGCGAGGCAGCGTAGATTGTGCGGCGGCCAGCCGGTTCCCGGCGCGAGCGCTGCCTCGCGGGTGTCGATCCAGGTGAGCCGGAGCGGCAGACGGGCCAGGATGCCAGCCAGTGCCCGCCCCACATGTCCGGCGCCAAACAGGGCGACATGCAGTTCGTCGGCAGCGGCCGAACCAGCGCCGGGAAGGTGTGCGTCGACGATCGCGCGCCAGTCGCGTCCGGCTTGCGCCGCCTGCAGGGCGTTTTCAACCCAGCCACCGCGCGCGGGCACGACCACGTCGAATGCAAGGTGCACCTCACCTCCGCAGCACTGGCCGAGCCGCGCACCCAGCGGAAAACGCTCGATGCGGCGCGGCGGGCCGGTCTGCGGCGTGCATTGCGCGAGCAATGTCGCAGCGATCTCCTCCGCGCGCTGCTCGAGCCGCCCGCCGCCGATGCTGCCGACGCTGTCGCCTGCGCGCACCAGCATCGCTGCGCCCGCATCCCGCGGCGTCGAGCCGCACGTGGCGAGCACGCTCACCCACACCGCCGGCTGACCGGCCCGGAGGCAGTGTGCGAGTTGGTCCAGCAGTTCGAGCCGGGTCATGTAGGCATGTCCGGGTCGAGCGACGCCGGGCACGCATCGACCGCAGCCGCGCCCTCTGCCGCGCGCCGGCGCACTTCCGCCACGCTGCGCAGGATCTCCTCGGCGCTTGCCGGGGCATTCAGCCGCGGCGTGATGGCGTGGTCGGCAACCGCGGCGATCGCGTCCTTGATCGCATGCCAGACCGACAGCGCGAGCATCAACGGAGGCTCGCCGACCGCCTTCGAGCGGAAGATCGTTTCCTCGGTGTTCTCTCCGCGCGGCCACAGCCTCACGCGAAAATCCGCCGGCAGGTCGGACACTGCCGGGATCTTGTAGGTCGAGGGCGCGTGCGTCTGCAGCCGGCCGGCGTTGTCCCACGACAGTTCCTCCATCGTCAGCCAGCCCATGCCTTGAACGAACCCGCCTTCGACCTGCCCGCGATCAAGGGCCGGATTCAACGAGCGGCCGGCATCATGCAGCAGGTCGGCGCGCAGCACCCGGGCCTCGCCGGTGAGCGTGTCGATCGCCACCTCGGAACAAGCCACGCCGTATGCGAAATAGTAGAAAGGACGACCGACGAAGCGTTCGCGGTCGAACACGATGTCGGGCGTGCGGTAAAAACCGGTCGCCGACAGCGACACGCGGGCTTTCCAGGCGGCGCGGACGAGTTCGGCGAAGGGCACCGACTGCTCGCCGATGAGGATGTGATTGTCGCGGAACACCACCTCGTGCTGCGGGATACGGTAGCGCTCGGCGGCGAAGCGCGCCAGCCGGGCCTTGATCTTCTGCGCTGCCTGCTGCGCCGCCTTGCCATTGAGGTCGGCGCCGCTCGACGCCGCGGTGGCGGGCGCGTTGGGCACCTTCGAGGTGTCGGTGGGGGCGATGCGGATGCGGTCGATGTCGATCTGCAACTCTTCCGCCACGACCTGTGCCACCTTGGTGTGCAGGCCCTGGCCCATCTCGGTGCCGCCGTGACTCAGCAGCACCGTGCCGTCGGTATACAGGTGCAGCAGCGCGCCGGCCTGGTTAAGGTGCGTCGTGGTGAACGAGATGCCGAACTTCACCGGCGTCAGGGCCAGCCCCCGCTTGATGATCGTGCTGCTTCGATTCCAATCGCGCAGCGCCAGGCGCCGGGCATGGTAGTTTGCGTCGGCCTCGAGCGCCGCCGTCATCTCGTGCAGCAGGTTGCCGCTGACGCGCTGGCCGTAGGGGGTGACATCGCGTTCGCCGAGGCCGTAGTAGTTGCGCTTGCGCACCTCGAGCGGATCCAGGCCCAGCGCGCGCGCGATCACATCGATGACCTCCTCGATGCCGAACATCCCCTGCGGGCCGCCGAAGCCGCGAAACGCGGTGTTCGACACGGTATGGGTGCGCAGCCGCAGGGAATCGACCGCGACATCGGGGAGGAAATACGCGTTGTCGGCGTGGAGCAGGGCGCGGTCCGCAATCGCACCGCTCAGGTCGGCCGAATGCCCAGCGCGCAGCGCGTGCGTCATGCGCAGCCCGAGCAGGCGACCCTCGTCGTCAAAGCCGACCTCGTAGTCGATGCGAAAGTCGTGCCGCTTGCCGGTCATGATCATGTCGGTGTCGCGGTCCAGCCTGAGCTTCACCGGCCGGCCGAGGCGACGCGCGGCGATCGCGGCGAGGGCGGCGATCTGCCCCGGCTGGCTCTCCTTTCCGCCGAATCCGCCGCCCATGCGCCGGCATTCCACCACCACATCCTTGGCCGTCACACCGAGCGCATTGGCAACCTGCAGCTGAACCTCTCCGGGGTGTTGCGTGGCCGAGTGAACATGCAGGGTTCCGTCCTCGAGCGGAAGGGCGAGCGCGACCTGGCCTTCCAGGTAGAAGTGGTCCTGTCCGCCGCAACGCACGGATCCGGCCAGGCGGCGCGGCGCGGCGGCGATCGCCGATTCCGGATCGCCTCGGCGCATGCAGGTGTCGGGCAGGACGCGGCTGCCAGCGGCGAGCGCATCCTCTACGGTGAGGAGGGCGGGAAGCGGCGCGTAATCGATCCGGGCCAGCCGCGCAGCACGGCGCGCGAGCTGCGCACTTTCCGCGACGACAATGAATATGGGCTGGCCATGGAAGCGAACTTCCTCTTCGGCCAGGATGGGATCGTCCTCGACCACCGGGCCGAAGTCGTTGAGCCCCGGGATGTCCGCTGCGGTGAGGACTGCAACGACGCCGGGGGCGGAGATGACCGGCGCGAAATCGATGGCCTCGATTCTCGCGTGTGCCCGCGAGGACAGCCCGAGCGCGGCATGCAAAGTGTTGCGCGGCTCGATGATGTCGTCGGTATAGGTCGCCTCGCCGCTCACGTGCAGCAGCGCGGATGCATGCGGCAAGCAGCTGCCGACACCACCTGCCGGGTGCGCCTCGTCGCATGCCGTGGCGTTTGCCGCGCGGCGGAGGTCGAGCGGCGGGTGGTTTGCGATCGGGTGCGAGCCTTGATCTGGCGCGCCGGTGAAGACGGTCAGCGGCGATGCCTCGTGATCAGGCTCGGTCAGTGCCGTGAGGAAGCGCTTCAGCAGATTCTGCGCAACCGCGAGGCGGTACCCGGCGCTGGCGCGCAGGTCGGAAATCGGTGCGAAGTCGCGCGCGAGCGCGGCCTGCGCGTCGGCAAGGCTGACGGCATCGAAGGGACGGCCCAGCAGCGCGTCCTCCGCCTTTTGCGCACGCCGCGGTGTGGCGGCCATGCCGCCGAAGGCGAGCCTCGCGCGGCGGACTCGGCCGTCCTCGATGTCGATCGCCAGGCCGGCGCACACCGCCGAGATGTCCTGGTCGTGGCGCTTTGCCACCTTCCAGGCGCGGAAATGAAAGCCGTCGGGCGGTGTAGAGGAAGCCTCGTGCGCTGCACGGGCCGGCGGCCGCTGCGGCACCGTCACCGACTCGATGAACTCGCCTGCGGCGAGCGCCCGGTTGCGGTCGGCGGGGTAGAAATCCTCCAAGGCAAGCTCGCGCGTTCGTCCCGCAAGGCGCAGGCGCACGCGCGCATCGAGGGCGATCAGCGCCGGCATCGAATCGCCGATCGGGCTCGCGTTGGCGATGTTGCCGCACAGGGTTCCGGCATTGCGGATCGGTCGCGAGCCGAAGCGGCCGAAGAGCTCCGACGCCTCGGGGTAGACGGCCTGCAGTGCGGCGAAGGCATCCTCGAGCGTCACGGCGGCGCCGATCACCAGCGCGGATTCCGTTGCGGTGATGCGTGCGAGCTCGGGCACGCGGCCGAGGTGGATCAGATGCGCGACCGGGCGCGTGCCCTTCGTGATCCACAGACCGATGTCCGTCCCCCCGGCCAGGAGCGTCGCTTGCGGCTCGTCCGCGATCAACGCGTCGAGCTCGGCAAGGCTGACTGGCGCGGCGAAGCGTTCGTCGTGCCTGTGCAGATGGAGGCTGCCCTTGCGCTCGATGGCGGTTAGACGCCCCAGCAGCCCGGCTTCGCTTGCGCGCAAGGCGGGGTGCCAGCACGGCAACGGCAGGGCGTTGGGCGCTGTCGCGATGTCGAGTGCGTACATCTGCCGCGCCGCCGCGACGATGGGGCGATATCCGGTGCAGCGGCACAGGTTGCCCGACAGCGCGGCAAGGATGTCGCGATCGCTTGGGGCGGGGCAGGTCTGGTGCAGGGCCAAGAGCGACATCGCCACGCCTGGCGTGCAGAAGCCGCATTGCGATGCGTGGAGATCGACCAGCGCCCGCTGCGCCGGATGCAGGGCGCCGTCGGCTGCGCGCAACGCTTCGATGGTGAAGACCGCCTTCGCATGCAGGGTCGGCAGCAGTTGCAGACAGGCGTTCAGGCTGCGCCAGCGCAGCCGCCCGTCGAGGGCGTCGGCAACGACGACGGTGCAGGCGCCGCAATCGCCTTCGGCGCACCCTTCCTTGGTCCCGGTGAGCAGCGCGGATTCACGCAGCCAGTTCAGCAGCGTTGTCGTCGGCGAGGCGTCCGAGATGACGACATCCCGGCCATTCAGGACGAATTGGAACCGGTTCGTCGGCATGGCGCTCAAGTCTCCAGAAGCCCGGGTGCCGTGGGGAGCTCTCGGATCCAGGCGGTGGGCATGGGTCCTCGCGGCACCTCAGCTTGAGGATAGCGCGTAAGCGCAGGCGGCGCATCCTGGCGCCGCCCCGGTAGCGGAGTGTCAGGCGTCGGTGGCGCGCACGCACTCGCGCACGAGCCCGGGGCCGCGGTAGATCAGCCCGCTGTATAGCTGCACGAGGACCGCGCCGGCGTCCAGCTTCGCGCGCGCGGTGCGGCCGTCAAGCACGCCGCCGGCGGCGATGATCGGCAATTCGCCGGCCAAAGCCTGCGCCAGCTGGCGCACGACCTCGGTGGATGACTCGAACACCGGCGCGCCCGACAGCCCGCCGGCCTGATCGCCGAAGCGCACGCCCTGGACCTTGTCGCGCGCGATCGTGGTGTTGGTGGCGATCACCGCATCGATGCGGTGGCGGCGCAGGGCATCGGCGATGTTGATGACCTGCGCCGGCTCGAGATCGGGGGCGATCTTCAGCGCCATCGGCACGTAGCGGCCGTGCGTGTCGGCGAGCCGCGTCTGGGTCGCCTTCAGCTGGCCGAGCAGGTCGTCGAGTTCGGATGCGCCCTGCAACTGGCGCAGGTTCTGCGTGTTGGGCGAGGAGATATTGACGGTGACGTAGCTCGCCAGCGCATAGACCTTCTCGAGGCAGGCGAGGTAGTCATCGGCGGCGCGCTCGATCGGGGTGTCGAAGTTCTTGCCGATGTTGATGCCGAGAATGCCGCGATACTTCGCCGCCATGACGTTGGCGACCAGCACATCGACGCCGTGGTTGTTGAAACCCATGCGGTTGATGATGCCGCGCACTTCGGGCAGGCGGAACATGCGCGGGCGGGGATTTCCCGGCTGCGGACGCGGCGTGATGGTGCCGATCTCGATGAAGCCGAAACCCAGGCGGGCGAGGCCGTCGATGGCTTCGCCGTTCTTGTCGAGTCCGGCGGCCAGGCCGATGCGATTCGGAAAGCGCAGCCCCATCACCTCGACCGCTTCGGCCGCCACCGGCTTTCCGGCGGGCAGGATACGACCGGCGACGTTCAGCGAGCCGATGGTGAATTCGTGAGCGGTTTCCGGATCGAGCGAAAACAGGAAGGGGCGGACGATGTCGTAGAGCATCGCCGGATTGTAGCGATTCGCTCGCGTTTTGTGCGATGCACTATCCATCCCCATCCAGGGGCAGCGGCCGCCATTCGCCGTTGCGATACGCTTCCAGGGGCCGGAAGCGGGCCTTGTAGGCCATCTTCGGGCTCTCTGCGATCCAGTAGCCGAGGTAGAGGTAGGGCAGGCCGAACTGCCGGCAGATGGCGATCTGCCACAGGATGCCGAAAGTCCCGTAGGCCGCCCGCGCCACATCCGGATCGTAGAACGTATACACGCTCGACAGTCCGTCGGTCAGCCGGTCGATGACGCTGACCATGCGCAGAGCGCCGCCTTCGCGAAACTCCACCAGGCGGGTATCGACGTGGCTCTGCAACAGGAAGTGTGCGTACTGCTCGCGATTGTCCAGATCCATGCCGCCGCCCGCATGGCGCGCGGCCTGGTAGCGCTGGTAGAGCGCGTAATGCTCTTCATTGAAGTTCAGCGGATGCTCGATGGCCTGCAGCGCAGCGTGCTGAGCCAGGGCGCGGCGCTGGCTGCGGTTGGGCTGGAAGCTTTCGACCGGCACTCGTACCGGGATGCAGGCCCGGCACTCGTCGCAATGGGGGCGGTAGGTGAACACGCCGCTGCGGCGAAAACCCCGTCTTACCAGTTCGCTGTAGAGGGCGGGATCGATGAGGTGGCCGGGGGTGGCAACCTGCGAGCGCGCATTGCGATCGGGCAGGTAGGAGCAGGCGTAGGGCGCCGTGGCGTAGAACTGGATCAGCGCATACGGATAATCCTGCTGCATCTTTGCCTTCCCGATGTGGTGTCGACGGCCTCAGTCCCAGTTCAGCGCGGCAGCGGCATCGCTGTCCCAGCGCCCCGGGCGATCGCCCTCTTGCGTCCATGTCGCCAACCCTCGCGCAAAGCGGGCGCGCGGAATTTCCTGTGCGCCCATCGACAGCAGGTGCGCGGTCGTCATCTGGCAGTCGATGAGGGCGAAGCCACGTTGCTCGAGCAAGCATGCCAGATGGGCGAGGGCTACTTTCGAGGCATCCGTCACGCGGGCGAACATGGACTCGCCGAAGAACACCCGGCCGACCGCCATGCCGTAAAGCCCGCCGACCAGTTCGCCCTTCTGCCAGCATTCGACACTGTGCGCATAGCCCAGTTCGTGCATCTCGCGATACGCGGATTGCATTGTGCCGGTGATCCAGGTGCCGGCGCCAGCCTCGCGCGGCGCGGCGCAGGCCGCCAGCACGTGGCTGAAGGCGGTGTCCAGCCGGACTTCGAATTCGCGACGGCGCAGGCGCTTGCGCAGCGAGCGGGTGATGCGGATGCCCTCGGGCGCAAGGACGAGCCGCGGGTCCGGGCTCCACCACAGGATGGGCTCGCCTTCGCTGAACCAGGGGAAGATCCCGTGGCGGTAGGCCTCGAGCAGCCAGGGCGGGCTCAGCTCGCCGCCCGCTGCGAGCAGGCCGTTGGGCTCCGCCAGTGCACGGTCGACAGGCGGAAACGCCGGCCGTCCGGCAAGCCAGGGGATCATGCGACAAACTGGACGATGGCTTCCCGTTGCGGCTGCGGGTCCTCGCGGAAAGCGACCACGTGATCGACGTCGAGGCGAATGCCGATGCATTCGCCGATGGCGTGATTGTGATGGCTGGGGACGAGTGACAGCACCTTCGCTCCGCTGGCGAGCCGCAAGGTGTACAGGATGTCGGCGCCGCGGAACGCCTTGTTGGCCACCTTCGCCTTCAACGGGCTGGCGTCGTCGTGGACGATGTCGTCGGGACGCAGCAGTACGTCGACTCTGCACGTCCGGCCGCAGCTGCCGCAGCCGACGCTGCATTCGAGGGGCACGGAGCTGCTCAGGGTACCGAGTTCGACTTCCACCTCGTGTTCATTCAACACGGTGCCGGGCAGGAACACGCCCTGGCCGATGAAGTCGGCGACGAAGCGGTTGGCCGGGCGGTGATAGAGATTGTAGGGCGTATCCCACTGCTGGATGCGGCCCTGATTCATGATGCCGATCTCGTCCGCCACCGCGAAGGCTTCCTGCTGGTCGTGGGTGACGAGGACCGCCGTGGTGTGCGTCGCCTTGATGATGTCGCGCACTTCATGGGAAAGGCGTTCGCGCAGTTCCACGTCGAGGTTGGAAAAGGGTTCGTCGAGAAGCAGCAGGCTCGGGCGCGGCGCCAGCGCACGGGCGAGCGCGACGCGCTGCTGCTGTCCGCCGGACAGCTCGTGAGGGTACTTGCTGCCCTGGTCGGCGAGGCCGACGATGCCGAGCAGCTCGGCCACGCGTTCGCGGCGTGTCGCCGCACTTTCGTCACGCAGGCCGAAGGCGACGTTGTCTCCGACGCTCAGGTGGGGGAAGAGCGCATAGTCCTGGAACACCATGCCGATTCGCCTGCGCTCGGGAGCGAGCTGGGTGCGGCCGGCGCTGACGGTGACGCCATCGAGCCGAATCTCACCGGCGGTGGGCGCCTCGAAACCGGCGATGCAGCGCAGCACCGTCGTCTTGCCGCAGCCCGAGGGCCCCAGCAGGCAGCCGATGCGGCCTTTCTCCAGGCGCATGGAGAGCTTGCGTACGACCTTGTGACGGCCATAGGCGAGGTCGATGTCGAGAAGTTCGAGATGAGACATTGCGGGCCGGCGCGAAAGGCGAATGCGTGCTGTTTGTCGTGTTGCCGGATTATTGCACCCGGGCATCCCAAATGCGATCAATTATAATTCGGTGCTTTGGACGGCGTGAAACGGCGCTTCTCCGAACAATCAAGACGGGAGCAGGATGAAGTCCTCGGGGGGTTTGGGACCGTATGGTCTGCAGTGGTCGACGCTGACAGTGGTCGCCGGCTTGATCGCGGTGCTGATCGCCGCGCCGGTGGCCTCGGTGTTTTCCAACGTTTTCGTCGGGGGGACTGGCGCGACCTGGGCTCACCTCGCCGACACCGTGCTCGGCGAATTCGCGCTCAATACCGTCTTGCTGTGCATCGGCGTCGGCCTTGGGGTGGGGTCGATCGGCGTGACCTCGGCCTGGCTCACCACCATGCTGGAATTTCCTGGGCGACGCTTTTTCGAATGGGCGCTGGTGCTGCCGATGGCGATGCCGGCCTATGTGATGGCCTATGCCTACACGGACTTCCTGCAGTTCGTCGGGCCGGTGCAATCGGCACTGCGTGAGGCCTTCGGCTGGCGTGCGGGCGACTACTGGTTTCCCGATGTGCGCACGGTGGGCGGCGCGGTGGCGATGTTCATGTTCGTGCTCTATCCCTATTGCTACATGCTGGCGCGTGCCGCCTTTCTCGAGCGTGCGGGGGGCATGCTCGAGGCGGGGCGATCGCTCGGCCTCGGGCCATGGGCCTGCTTCTTTCGCGTCTCTCTGCCGCTGGCGCGACCGGCCGTCGTTGCGGGTGTTGCGCTCGCGCTGATGGAGACGCTGGCCGATTTCGGCACGGTGGCGTATTTTGGCGTGCAGACCTTCACCACCGGAATTTATCGGGCTTGGTTCTCCCTCGGCGACCGTATCGCGGCCGCACAGCTGTCGGCGTTGCTGCTGGGCTTCGTCGTGCTGGTCCTCGCGCTGGAGCGGGCGACGCGCGGCCGGGCGCGCTTTCACAATACTTCACGGCAGCAAGGTGCGCCCGCGCGCAGGCAGTTGCACGCGCTGCCTGGCGCGCTCGCCGCCTTTGCCTGCTTCATGCCCCTGCTGCTCGGTTTCCTGCTGCCGGCGGGTCTGCTGCTGAAGATGGCCTTCAGCGAGGGCGATGCGCAATTCGGTGCGCGCTTCATCCAGTTGGCGCGCAACAGTTTCGTGCTCGCGGCGACGACGGCGGTGCTGGCGGTGCTGCTCGCGGTGATTCTTGCCTACGCGGCGCGCCTTGCACGGTCGCGGCTACCGCACGCGCTGAATCGGCTGGTGGCGCTGGGCTATGCGGTGCCAGGCTCGGTGATTGCGGTCGGGGTGCTGATCCCCGTCACCCGCCTCGATGCGCTGCTGGCCAGCGGCGTCCAAGCCCTGTTCGGTGTCAATCCAGGCCTGCTCCTGAGCGGCGGCATCGCGGCGCTCGTTTATGCCTATCTGGCGCGCTTTCTGAGCGTTGCCCTGCAGTCTGTCGAGAGCAGCCTGGGCAAGATCACTGCGAGCATGGATGACGCATCTCGCAGCCTCGGGCATGGCAAGTGGGACACGCTGCGCCGCGTGCATGTGCCCATGCTGCGCGGCAGCCTGCTGACCGCGGCATTGCTGGTTTTCGTGGATGTCATGAAGGAGTTGCCGGCGACGCTGGTCATCCGGCCGTTCAATTTCGACACGCTCGCCACGCAGGCGCATACCCTGGCCGCGGACGAGCGGCTCTCGGAAGCGTCCACGGCGGCGCTGACCATCGTCGCCGTCGGCCTGCTGCCGATGTTCGCGATATCACGCCAGATCGTGCGCGGGCGGAATCGCTAGACAAACCGGCGTGTGCAGGCGGCTTGCGCGGCGTCGCCTTCGCGAGATGCCGGCTGGATGCGCCATAATCGTCACCCGGCTGCGCGCGGGCGAGCGACGCGGCCCGGCCCCGAAACCCAAGTGGAACGCGCAGATCGCTCATGAACGACGTCACGTCCAAGCTCCCGATGTCCGCGTGCGAAACCCTTGTGCCTCGGGCACCTCGGCGCGCCTTGCTCTGGATGTTCGCGACGACGCTGGTCCTTGCCGCATCCGCCGCGCTCGCGCCCGACACGGCGCTGGGCGCAGCGTCCGGGCAGGGGCGGGCGCTGCAGGTGAGTCTCGAGCTCGTCGCCTTCGCCTTGGCGGTCATGATCGCCGGCTTGGGCTGGGAGCGGCGCGATGCGCAGGGCGGAGGGCGGGGCGCATGGCTTGGTGCCGCCTTCGTCGGTGTGGCGCTGGCCGACCTTGCGCGCCTGAGCGTTTTCGATGGGATGCCGCATCGCGCCGGCCTCGGCGAGTCGGGGGTAGCGCTGTGGGTCATGGGGCACTTCTCCGCGCTCATCGGCCTGTCTGGGCTCGTCCTGTTGCCGCAGGGGCTGCAGTCGACGCGAGTGGCAGCGCTGCTCGCAACGGCCATGGCCGTGGTGGCGGGTGCGGCGTGGTGGGGAGGTGTGTTTCATCCGGCTTGGCTGGCGGACGTTGCCCGCTTCGGTCGCGATGTGTTGCCACCGAACGCGGGCGTCGCCTACGCGACGGCAACGCTCCATGCGGCGGTGGCCCTGGCGTTGCTCCGCCAGGGGGGCCGCGCGCGTGACGCGGCGTTGTGCCGCCTCGCTGCGGCGTCGTGGGTGCTCGGTCTCGCCGCCTTGTCGATCACGCCTCTTTTTCCGGTATCCGGGTTTGTCAGCGGCCTCGAACCGGCGTATCGCCTTGTTGCCTGGCTGATGATCTGCCGTGCCATTTACCTTTCGGATGTACGCCGAGCCCGCGAGCTTCGCGCTGGAGAGGGGGCGCTGCTGCGTGCGGTGATCGATTCCGTGCCGGATCCGATTGCGTTCCGGGATGCGCGGGGCGTCTATCTGGGGTGCAACGAGGCGTTCGCGGCCTGTTACGGGCGACCCGAGCGCGCGCTCGTGGGGCGCACCGATGCGCAGATCGCCGCTGAGGGACCGTGGGCTGCCGGTGCGTCAGACGACCGCGGACGAGTCATCGGCGGCAGTGGGCAGGATGAGGAATGGGTGGTCTGCCGCGACGGTGACAGACGTCTGTTCGAGCGCCTCCGGATTCCATTCAGGACGCAAGACGGCGTGCTCCTCGGCGAACTCGGCATCAGCCGCGACATCACCGACCTGCGCTGGATCGAAGAGCAGCTTGCCGCGAGCGAGCGGCGGCTGGCGCTGGCGCTCGAGTCGGCCGCACTGGGGCTGTGGGACTGGCACGTACCGAGCGGCTGGGTGAGCTACGACGCCCTCTGGCTCGGCATGCTCGGGTTCGAGGACGGGGAACTGGAGCCGGCGCGGGCAAGCTGGGAGGCGCGGGTGCATGCCGACGACTGGCCGGCGGTGCGCGCCGCGCTCGAGCCTCATCTGCTTGGCGAAACACCGCGCTACACCTGTGAGCACAGGCTGCGGCACAAGGACGGTCACTGGGTCTGGGTCCTGGCGGCAGGTTGCGTGATCGAGCGGGACGAGGCGGGCGCGCCGATACGCGTCGTCGGAATCCATCAGGACATCTCGCAGCGCAAGTCGCTTGAGGAACGCCTGCTGCTGCAGGCGACGAGCGATCCGCTCACCGGCCTTGCCAATCGGCGCCACTTCGAGGCCGTGCTGGCCAACGAGATGGCGCGCGTCAAACGCAACGTCGGTCGCGCCGCCGTCGTGCTCCTCGATCTGGACCACTTCAAGCGCATCAACGATCGCTGGGGGCATGCCGCCGGGGATGAAGTGCTCAAGCAGTTCACCGCGCAGATCGCCGCTCGCCTGCGTGACAGCGACGTCTTCGCCCGCCTGGGTGGCGAGGAGTTCGCGATCCTGCTTCCCGGCGTTGATCTGGTCGGCGGCTTCCGTACCGCGGAACGCCTGCGCAGGCAGGTGGCGGCGACGCCGGTGGTGGTGGAAGACGGCGAGATCCCGGTGACCGTCAGCATTGGCGTGGCGAACTTGCGCGCCGCCGACCCGACCCCCGCTGCGGCGCTGGCACGCGCCGACGCGGCGTTGTATCGGGCCAAGGACGGCGGCAGGAACCGCAGCATGATGGAGGAGGACGAGGACCCCGTTCTCCCCACATTCGACGACGAGGCAGCCCCCGGGGATGAGGACAAGCCTTGAGACCGTTGGCCGGAACGTTCCGGCTCGGGCTTAGCGGAAGCCGGCGCGATCGAAGATGCGCTGCGCGTCAGCCACCGTCTTGGCGAGTTCACCGATCGGCATCGCGTCGGCCTTGAAGGGGCCGAGCTTGGTCAGCGCCGGATTATCGACTTTCGCCGATGCGACCACGGGCCACTCGTTGTTGCCGTTGGCGAAATACGCCTGTGCCTGATCGGAGGCGAGGTACTCGAGGAACTTGACCGCCGCTTCCTTGTGCGGGGCGGTTTTCAGCATGCCGGCGCCGGAAATGTTGATGTGGGTGCCCCAGCTCTGCTGGTTCGGCCACACGACCTTGATGCGCGCGGTGACCGCCTGGTCCTCGCGCTTGTCCGAGTTCATCAGGCGCGCGAGGTAGTAGCTGTTGGCGATCGCCACGCCGCATTCCCCGGCCGCGACGGCCTTGATCTGGTCGGTATCACCGCCCTTGGGCGCGCGAGCGAAATTCGCCACCAGGCCTCTTGCCCATTCTTCGGCCTGCGCTGTGCCATTGTGGCGGATCAGGGCGGCGCCGAGCGACAGGTTGTAGGGATGGCTGCCGGAGCGCGTACACACCTTGCCTTTCAGGCTCGGGTCGGCCAGCTGCTCGTAGGTCTGCACCTGTTCTGCCTTGACCAGCTCCGGATTGAAGACGATCAAGCGGGCACGGGTCGAGTACGAGAACCAGTCCTGGGTCCGCAGATGGGCAGGGATGCGCTCCTCGAGCAGCCTGGATTTCACCGGCGCGAAGATGCCG
Organism: Thauera sp.; assembly: GCA_017302295.1. Classification (GTDB taxonomy): domain Bacteria; phylum Pseudomonadota; class Gammaproteobacteria; order Burkholderiales; family Rhodocyclaceae; genus Thauera. The sequence continues at coordinate 320,418 of JAFLDS010000001.1, forward strand.
AGTTCGTCGGCCTTCGCCAGCCGCGACGCATCGACCGTGACGAACACGTCGGCAGGACTGTTCGCGCCCTCGTTGCGGATGCGCTCCAGCAGTTCGTCCTCCTTGGCTTCGATACGGTTGATCTTGATGCCGGTCTGCTTGGTGAAGTCGGCATACAGCGCTTCATCGGTCTGGTAATGGCGCGCGGAATACAGGTTCAGTTCCGTGTCAGCGGCCGTCGCCGGCAATGCGGCGGCGCCGAGAGTGGCAAGCAGGGTCGAGAGGAGGGCCTTCTTCAGCATCATGCGTACGCCTTCGGAGTGTATGAGGGTAAGAGAATATTAACGAGACAAATTCGCATTTGCAAATAGTTCGTAATCACGCCAAGATGTCGATGCGAACTATTCTCAAAAGGTGACTTGTCATGGATGCTCTGGTCGTCGGTGCGGACCGACTCGGCAACATTCCCGATGTGTTGAACACGTTCGGCATCCGTATCGCGGCGCATGTGAGCGGGCGCGACAGCAGCCACCAGCGGCGCGGTGCGTCACTGCCGGCAGGCATTCAGATGGTAATACTGTTCACCGACTTCATTGGGCACAACGTGATGCAGCGCTTTCGCGAAGCGGCGAGCCGTGAGCAGGTCCAACTGGTGTGCTGCCGGCGCTCGGTGTGCGCCTTGCAGCAGGCCTTGGGGCAGCGCATGAGCGCGGATTGCGCAGCGTGTCCCGCGCGGTGCACGCCAGCTCGGCGCAAGTGATGGCTCGGTGAACCGCAGTGCGTTGGGTGCGGATACGTGCCCTTTCCGCGTGCAGCCCGACGGCCATGCCGTGCGGCGGGGCTGAAAGCCCGGGTGTGATGAGGGGCGGGTAGGGCTGGCCGGGGTCAGCGCGTCAGCGCAAGACCCGTGGCAGGGGCGTTCGCGCCGTCGTCGATCAGGCGGCGTGCACCGTTGAAGCGCTGGGCCCAATAGCTGTTGGCCATGCTCTCGACGCGGACCTTGCCACCGCTGGACGGTGCGTGCACGAACTGCCCGTCGCCCAGGTAGATGCCGACGTGGGAGAAGGCCCGCCGCATGGTGTTGAAGAACACCAGATCGCCCGGCTTCAGCTCCTGGCGCCCGATGTTGTCGCCCATGCGGGCCATCTCGGACGCCGTCCTGGGCAGATCGAGTCCGATCGCGTTGCGGAACACGTTCATCACCAGGCCGCTGCAGTCGAGCCCGGTTTCCGGGGAGGTGCCGCCGAAACGGTAGCGGATGCCAAGATACCCCATGGCTTCATCGACCAGTTCTCCTGCCGCCTGCGTGTAACGCTGGAACGCCGGCGTCTGCGCTTCGGCTGCCGCCGTGGTCTGCTGCGCGAAGCTGGTCGACGCAGCGCCGGACAGGGCGAGCAAGGCAGAGAAAAGGATGGGTCGAAAATGCATTCGGCGGAATATACGCAGGTCGGTTCTTCTTGTAAACGTCTTGTGAACCGGGTTTTTCGGATCATCGTGACTCGTCGCACGCTTTGTTGATGCGAGCGGGCAGGCGCGCCGGCAGGGCCGAGGACGGGTCAGGCCTTGCGGCGGTATTGACGATAGCTGCGTTCGAGCTCGAGCAAGGCGCGTGGCGAATGCGCGCCCTGCGCCAGCCCTCGGGCCTGGGCGGCGAGGAAGAGCTGGGCGATGGCCCAGCCGTCGCCGAGCGCGTGATGGCGCTGGAAGGTCTCGATGCCGAAGGCGCTCATCCAATCGGCGAGGCGAACCGGGCTGCCGTGCAGTTCGGAGAACAGGGCTGGAAGCAGGAAGTAGAGGTCGATGGGCTGGCCATCGAGGCTGACGCCCAGGCGGTCCTCGATGACGGGTTCGAGCATGCCAAGGTTGAAGGCGGCGTTGAACACCACGAGCGGAGCCTTGCGCACGAAGGTGAGCAGGTTCGACAGGGCCAGGGCGGGGGCGGGATCGAGGGGGGCGTAGTAGCTGTCTTGTGGCGACACCAGCCCGCCGTCGATTCCGATGGCGCCGACGGCGAGCAGGCGGTCCCGATCGAGATCGAGGCCGGTGGCCTCGGTGTTCAAAACCACGTAGCGCGTCTCGAAATGCGCGCGCCCCAGGTCGGTGTCGGGCAGCGACTGCCAGTGAGCCAGCGTCTCGGCGATGCCCGGCGCGAGAGCTTGGGTATCGCTGCGCCCGCCGATGATGCGTGAGATCCAGTTCATGGTGGCTTAGAGCTGGTAGTCGAGCTTGAGCCTGAGCTGCAGCTTGCGCGCCTGGCGGAAGGCTTCCTTCAGGATGCGGCGGTCAAGCTCGTTCAGCTTCTCCGGATCGATACGGTTGTCGCCGTCGGCATCGTGCTCGGTCTCGAGGTGCTGGGAGCGCAGCCGCAGCAATTGGATGAAGTGAAAACCATCGATGATCGCCGAGACCTCCTCGGCAGCCACGCCCATCTTGCCGCTGGCCTGGCGCAGGCGCTGCACCGTGCTGCTGGAATCGACGCCGGTGCGCAGCGCGATGATGCGCGCGGCGTCGACAAAGAGCCGCGCGCCGCACTTCTTCAGATCGATGGTGCCGTCATCCTCGACGACGAAGTCGCGGATTCGGCCGAGTGGCGGCGGTACCTGCAGGGCGTTGGCCGCCATCATGCGCAGGAAGTTGGTACTGGTGCGTGACAGCTTGTTGAGCCAGGCGCGCAGCTGGTCGCCGAGGCGCTCGTTGCCATACAGCACGCGGAAATCGAAAAAGATCGAGGCGTTGAGCAGCGCCTGCGGATCGGGCTCGCGGATCCAGTCGCCGAAGCGCTCCTTCCACTCATCCAGCGTCAGGCACAGCTCCGGATTGCTCGCCATGATGTTGCCCTTGCACAGCGGGAAACCGCAGGCGGCGAGGCTCTCATTGATCTCGCGTGCGAAGGCGAGCAGGCGCTTGCGCACCGCCTCGACTTCCTGCAGCTCGGGGCAGCGCCAGATGATGCCGTTATCCTGGTCGGTGGACAGGGTCTGTTCGTGGCGCCCCTCGGACCCGAAGGCGAACCAGCCAAAGTCGATGCCGAGCAGGTCGTGGCGATCGAGCGCGAGCTCGATGATGCGCCGGGTGAGGGCGTCGTTGAGCGCCGAAATGAACTGGGTCAGCTGTTCGGCGCCGATGCCCTGGGCGATCAGGTTCAGCGCCAACTGGCGGATGTCCTTGCTCGCCCGCTGCAGGGCGCTGACGTCGCCCGCGTTCTCGATGCCGGCGCGGATCTGGCGCAGGCTGATACGCTGCAGCGCAAACAGGTCGCGCTCGGAAATGACGCCCTTCAGCTTCAGGTCCGCGTCCACCACGAGCAGGTGGCGCACACCGTGTGTGGCCATCTCGAGCGCGGCATCGTAGGCCGACGAGGTAGCCGGCAACTGGTGCGGGTTGGCCGTCATGACCTCGCCGATCGGTCGCTCGAGATCGAAGCCGGCGAGCACGATGCGCGGCAGGATGTCGCTTTGCGTCAGGATGCCGAGCGGACGCTGCTTGTCGTCGGCGATCACCATGCAGCCGATGCGCAGCTCGTTCATCTTCTCGAGCGCGTCGCGCGTGCGGGTGTGCGGCGCCACGAAGGTCGGCTCTCGCGTCAGCAGCTGGCCGAGCGGCGTGGTCATCGTCTGCTGCTCGGCGGCGCGCTGCGAGAACGTCGTCTGCAGCTGCTGGCGCGACTGGTTCAGCAGGCTGGCGATGTACTGGGTGCAGAACAGGTGGAAGGCCGGGCTGATCTGCATCAGGTGGAGGAATTCCTCGGCCGTGATCTGGAAGCAGAAAGTGTCCTCGACCGCGACGTAGGCGTTCGTCGACGGGCGTTGCGCCGAGATCGCCCCGATCGGAAAGCACTCGCCCGCACCCATGCTGAGGCTGGCGTACTCGGTGACGGTTGCCGCGCCCGTTTGCCGCGCCTGCACCTTGCCGCGCTGGATGATGTAGAAATTCCTGGGAACGCCCATCTCGGGTGTCAGGATTGCGCTGCCGCGGGAGTGGAAGGCGAGTACCGCGTGTTGAGCGAGGTAGCTCAGCGCCGTCGGCTCCATGCGGTTGAACGGCGAGAAATGAGTGAGAAAATCCGTGCTGGCTCCGACCAGCAGTTCCGCGGCGGTGGCGCTCATGACGACTCTATCGGCAGGCAATGCCGCGATTATAGGCGACCGGCCGCGCAGCACACTGATCTCGCGCAAGCCGCCTGCCGGGGCCGGCGGCTACCGGCCCCGGCGGGGTTTCACAGGACCTCGGCGGCGTGGTCGGCGAGGCGGGAGCGTTCGCCGCGCTGCAGGGTGATGTGGCCGGAATGCGCCCACCCCTTGAAGCGATCGACAGCGAAGGTCAGGCCCGACGAGCCCTCGGTGAGGTAGGGCGTGTCGATCTGCGCGATGTTGCCCATGCACACCACCTTGGTGCCGGGGCCGGCGCGGGTGATCAGCGTCTTCATCTGCTTGGGCGTGAGGTTCTGCGCCTCGTCGATGATCAGATATTTGTTCAGGAAAGTGCGTCCGCGCATGAAGTTGAGGCTCTTGATCTTGATGCGGCTGCGGATCAGGTCGCGCGTGGCGGCGCGGCCCCAGTCGCCGCCTTCGCCGGCGGTGCCGTTGAGGACGTCGAGGTTGTCCTCCAGCGCCCCCATCCACGGCGCCATCTTCTCTTCCTCGGTGCCGGGCAGAAAGCCGATGTCCTCGCCCACCGGCACGGTGACGCGGGTCATGATGATCTCGGCGTAGCGCTTGCTTTCCAGCACCTGCGTGAGGCCGGCGGCCAGCGTCAGCAGCGTCTTGCCGGTGCCGGCCTGGCCCAGCAGGCTGACGAAGTCGATCTCGGGGTTCATCAGCAGGTTGAGGGCGAAGTTCTGCTCGCGGTTGCGCGCGGTGATGCCCCAGACGTTGTTCTTGTGATGGCTGTAGTCAACCAGGGTCTCGAGCACCACGCTGGGGCCGTCCTTCTCCTTGACCCAGGCCTGCAGGGCGTTGTCCCCGTTCTGATAGACGAATTCGTTGATCGTGAGGTCCGGCGCGAGCGGGCCCGACAGGCGGTAGTAGGTGCGCCCTTCCTCCTTCCACGACTGCATGTTGCGCGCATGGGCTTCCCAGAAGTCGGCGGGCAGCTCTCGCGTGCCGGTATACAGAAGGTCGGTGTCTTCGAGAACCTTGTCGTTGAAGTAGTCCTGCGCGGCAAGGCCCAGCGCACGGGCCTTGATACGCATGTTGATGTCCTTGGACACCAGGATGACCGGCCGCTCGGGATGCTTGCCCGCCAGATACATCACGACGGCGAGGATCTGGTTGTCGCCGCGGGCGGTGGGCAGCGCAGGCGGCAGCTTGACGTCGATCGCCTCGGTCTGCAGGAAGAGCTTGCCGGTCGCCTGCTTGCGCGAGGGCGCTTCGAGTTCGATGCCGTTCTCGATGCCGTCGACCGCCGTATTGACGATCTCGTCCATCATGCGGCTCGCCTGGCGCGCGTTACGCGCCACTTCGCTCATGCCCTTCTTGTTGTTGTCCAGTTCCTCCAGCGTCATGATCGGCACGTAGAGATCGTGCTCCTCGAAGCGGTAGAGGCTGGTCGGGTCGTGCATCAGCACATTGGTGTCGAGGACGAAGAGCTTGCGCGCGACTTCGGCCTTTTGGCGGCTGCGGCTGGCGGGTTTGCGTTCGGCGGGCATGGTGGGCCTATGCGGAGTCGGTACGTGGGGCGCGGCGGGCGCGGCAGGGCAGGCAACAGCCTTACAGCGACTGCACGAAGGCGAGGACTTCCTCGGCGTGTCCGGGTACCTTCACGCCGCGCCATTCGCGCGCGATCCGCCCTTCGGTGTCGATGACGAAGGTGCTGCGCTCGATGCCGCGCACCTGCTTGCCGTACATGTTCTTCATCTTCATGACGCCGAAGGCCTCGCAGGCGACTTCGTCCGTATCGGACATCAGCTCGAAGGGCAGTTCCAGCTTGGCCTTGAAGTTCTCGTGGCTCTTGAGACTGTCGCGGCTGATGCCGAAGATCTCGCAGCCGGCGGCGGCGAAGGCGGCGTGATGGGCGCCGAAGTCCTTGGTCTCGTTGGTGCAGCCCGGCGTGTTGTCCTTCGGGTAGAAGTACAGCACCAGCTTCCTGCCGCGCAGGGCGCTGAGGGTCACGGTCTGGCCGGAAGTGGCCGGGAGGCTGAAATCGGGTGCGTGGCTTGAGCTCATGTCATCTCCTGAAGCGGGCCGGATGTGCGCTTCAGGGTAACGGAGCCGTGTTTCGCTGACAATCGCGTGACGGCCATCTTTCCGAGGGGTTTCGGGCGTGTTGCGCTGCGGTCTCAGGCGGGGGCGTCGAACAGCAGCGCAGCAGCCACAGCCCGGCCTTCGCCGACGAGGATGTTGTAGGTGCGGCAGGCGGCGGCCAAGTCCATGATTTCGAAGCCGATGCGCGCATCGATCAGCGGGCGAAGCAGCGCCGGCGCCGGAAAGCGCTGGCGGGCGCCGGTGCCGACGACGACGATCTCCACGCCCAGATCGCGCACCGCGCCGAAATCGTCCGCGGTGAGCGCCGCAAAGCCGCCCGGTGCCCAGGGGCTGACGATGCGCGTCGCGGTGAGCAGCAGATTGCCGTCGTGGCGCTGCTTGTTTATCAGCACGTGATCGGTGCCGTAGCCGGTGACGACGTTCAGGTTGGCGTTCTTGTCTTGATAGAGCTTCATGGTTCGGAGCCTGGCGCGTGGTCAAATTGCCGCAGTGCGATAGCGCGGCTAAGATAGCAATCTTTTACCCGTGGCGGTGCATGCCCGCGCGCCATGGACTCAGCGACCTCAGGAAGGCAGACATGAAAGCGGTGAAGACACTCGAACTCGCGACGGCACCCACGGAATCGGCACTGAAGGCCGAGGCCGCAGCCGCAGCGCGTCCGGTGCGCAAGTCCGCCAAGCTTGCCGAGGTGTGCTACGACATCCGCGGCCCGGTGCTGACGCGTGCCAAGCAGATGGAGGACGAGGGCCACAAGATCATCAAGCTGAACATCGGCAACCTCGCCTCGTTCGGCTTCGATGCGCCCGAAGAAATCCAGATGGACATGATCCGCAACCTGCCCAATGCGGCCGGTTACTCGGATTCGAAAGGCATCTTCTCCGCGCGCAAGGCGGTGATGCACTACACGCAGCAGAAAGGCATCAAGGGCGTCACGATCGAGGACATCTACATCGGCAACGGCGTGTCCGAACTGATCGTGATGGCGATGAACGCGCTGCTCGACGCCGGCGACGAGGTGCTGGTGCCGGCGCCCGACTATCCGCTGTGGACCGCTGCGGTGAGCCTGTCGGGCGGCCGCCCGGTGCATTACCTGTGCGACGAGGCCAAGGGCTGGATGCCCGACCTCGACGACATGCGCGCGAAGATCACGCCCAACACCCGCGCCATCGTCATCATCAACCCCAACAACCCGACCGGCGCGCTGTATCCGGATGCGGTGCTGAAGGAAATCGTCGCCCTCGCGCGCGAGCACGACCTCATCCTCTATGCCGACGAGGTCTACGACAAGGTGCTCTACGAGGGCGCCAAGCACACCTCGCTCGGCGCGCTGTCCGAAGACGTGCTTACCATCGTCTTCAACGGCCTGTCGAAGAACTACCGCTCCTGCGGCTACCGCGCCGGTTGGATGGTGGTGTGCGGTGACAAGCGCCGCGCCACCGATTACATCGAGGGCCTCAACATGCTGGCCTCGATGCGCCTGTGCGCCAACGTGCCGGGGCAGTACGCGATCCAGACCGCGCTCGGCGGCTACCAGAGCATCGACGACCTGGTGGCGGAAAACGGCCGCCTGCGCCGCCAGCGCGATCTCGCCCACGAGCTGATCACCGCGATTCCCGGGGTGAGCTGCGTGAAGCCCGAGGCGGCGCTCTACATGTTCCCGAAGCTCGATCCCAAGGTGTATCCGATCGAGGACGACCAGGCCTTCATCGCCGAGCTGCTGGAGGAGGAGCGCGTGCTGCTGGTGCAGGGCTCGGGTTTCAACTGGCCGCATCCGGACCACTTCCGACTCGTCTTCCTCCCTCACGAGGACGACCTGCGCGACGCGATCGCCCGGCTGGCGCGCTTCCTCGAGAGCTATCGCAAGCGCCACGGCACCTGAAGCCGGCCCTTCTGCACCCATCGACCCCAATCGACCACATCACGGAAACCATCGAATGAAACCGATCAACGTTGGCCTGCTCGGCATCGGCACCGTCGGCGGCGGCACCTTCACCGTCCTGAAACGCAACGCAGAAGAAATCTCCCGTCGTGCCGGCCGTCCGATCACCATCACCGCGGTCGCGGACAAGAACCTCGCTCTGGCGCGTGAGGTGACGGGCGGCGGCGTGCGCCTGACCGACGACGCGTTTTCCGTCGTGGCGGACCCTGAGATCGACATCGTCGTCGAGCTGATCGGCGGCTATGGCGTGGCGAAGGAGCTCGTGCTGAAGGCGATCGAGAACGGCAAGCACATCGTCACCGCCAACAAGGCGCTGCTCGCCGTGCATGGCAACGAGATCTTCGCCGCGGCGCAGAAGAAGGGCGTGATGGTCGCCTTCGAAGCTGCGGTGGCGGGCGGCATCCCCATCATCAAGGCCTTGCGCGAGGGTCTGTCGGCCAACCGCATCGACTGGATCGCCGGCATCATCAACGGCACGACCAACTTCATCCTGTCCGAGATGCGCGACAAGGGCCTGTCCTTCGCCGAAGTGCTGAAGGAAGCGCAGGCGCTGGGCTACGCCGAGGCCGACCCGACCTTCGACATCGAGGGCGTGGACGCCGCGCACAAGGCGACGATCATGAGCGCGATCGCCTTCGGCATCCCGATGCAGTTCGACAAGGCCTACATCGAGGGCATCACGAAGCTCGACGCCACCGACATCGTCTATGCCGAGCAACTCGGCTACCGCATCAAGCTGCTCGGCATCGCGCGTCGTCGGGAGCAGGGTGTGGAACTGCGCGTGCATCCGACGCTGATCCCCGAGAAGCGCCTCATCGCCAACGTCGAAGGGGCGATGAACGCCGTGCTGGTGCAGGGCGATGCCGTCGGCGCCACGCTTTACTACGGCAAGGGTGCCGGTGCCGAGCCGACCGCCTCGGCGGTGATCGCCGACCTGGTCGACGTCACCCGCCTGCACACCTCCGACCCCGAACACCGCGTGCCGCATCTGGCCTTCCAGCCCGATCAGGTGCGCGATGTGCCGGTGCTGCCGATCGAGGACGTCGTCACCTCGTACTATCTGCGCATGCGTGTGGACGACAAACCGGGCGTGCTCGCCGACATCACCCGCATCCTGGCCGACAGCAGCATCTCGATCGAGGCGATGCTGCAGAAGGAAGCGGTCGAAGGCGAATCGCAGACCGACATCATCATGCTCACCCACCAGACGGTGGAGCGTAACGCCAACGCCGCGATCGCGAAGATCGAGGCGCTGACGGTGGTGTCGGGCAAGGTGACCAAGCTGCGTATGGAATCGCTCTGAGACCGGGGTCTTGCCTGAGTTCAGGGTGAACGCAACCGCTCCCGAGGGAGCGGTTGTCGTTTGCGGGGTGCCATGTCGCGCCGCCTGATCCTGTTCGGCGCCTTCGATCGCCACAATTTCGGCGATCTCCTGCTGGCGCATTGCGCAGCAGCTTTGCAGGCGGAGCGTGAATTGGTGTTCGCCGGCCTGGCGGCACGCGACCTGCGGCCGTGGGGTGGACATGCGGTGCGCCCGCTCGCCGAAGTCGTCGAGCGCCATGGTCACGAGCCGGCCGACGTGCTGCATGTGGGCGGCGAGATCCTCACGACCACCGCTTGGGAAGCCGCGGTCATGCTGCAGGAGCCTGCGGAGGCAAGCCGCGTCATCGCGCGCTTCGAGCACGATCCCGCGGGCAGGCGGGCCTGGGCGGACCAGGTGCTCGGTCACTCCCGCGCATTGCCCTATGTGATCGGCCGCCATGATCTTCCCGACGGCTGGACGATCGGCTTCACCGCTGTCGGCGGTGCTGCGTTCGACGCGCTTTCCGTCCGCGCCCGGGACGAGGTATTGCGGGCGCTCGGCAGTGCGGCATCGGTCTCCGTGCGCGATCGGATCACACAGTCGGTGCTGCAGCGCGGCGGTGTCCATGCTGCGCTGGTCGTCGACCCCGCCGCGCGCACGCGCGAGTTGTTCGGCGACCGCATTGCGCAGCATTGCGCGGGACCGGCCTTTACCGCCTTGCGACAGCGCGCTACCCGCTGGCTGGCACTGCAGATCGCGGCGGAGTGGGGAGACGATCGGAGCCTCGCCCGGGTCGCGCGCGCGGCGGTCGAGGTAGCGCGGGCGCGGGGAGCGGGGATCGTGCTTTTCTGCGCCGGTCTTGCGCCGTGGCACGACGACCCCGACGTCGTGCGGCGCCTGGCGGGGAGAATCTCCGATTGCGCGCCGGAAGTGGCGGTAGATATCTTTCCTTCGCGCCACGTGTTCGACCTGTGCGCGCTGCTGGCACAGGCCGACGCGTTTCTGGGCACCAGCCTGCATGGCTGGATCGTTGCCCGCAGCTTCGGTGTGCCGGCGCTCTGCCTCGTCGCAGATCGTGCGGCGAAGCCCGCCGCCTATATCGACACCTGGGGTGGCACTGTGGGCGGGGCGTGGGCGACGCCGGACGAACTGCCCGCGCGATGTGCGCAACTCGGCGTTGAATCGCATGCCTGAGCTGATGCCGCGGGCTGCATGATTCGTTTCTTGCGATCTTCAATGTGCTGTGTCGCCGTCTGCGGCGGAGGAGGCCCTTCATGAACCAACTTTCGACCACGCTCGATCAGATCTTCGTCGGCGATCTGCGCCCTCTCGCACCAGAAGGCCAGATGTCCGGCGTCTTCAAGGAGCGGGTGAGCGGGCCGGTCCGCCTGTCCCCAAGCGGGCTGGAGGGCGACCGCCAGGGCGATCGCGTGCATCACGGCGGTGCGCAGAAGGCCCTGCATCATTTCCCCGCCGAACATTACGGCGCCTTTCGCCGTCGCTGGCCCCAGCTCGCCGGCCTGCTGGTGCCCGGCGTGCTCGGCGAGAACCTGTCGACGACCGGCCTCGATGAGCGGCAGGTGTGCATCGGCGACATTTTCCGCATCGGCACCGCGCGTGTTCAGCTGAGCCAGCCGCGTCAGCCGTGCTGGAAGATCAGTCATCGCCTTGGCGTCGATGAGGCGTCACGTTTTGTTGCGCAACAGGGTTTGACCGGCTGGTATTACCGGGTGCTAGATGCCGGGACGCTGCAGGCGGGCGATGAAATCGAGCTGCTCGAGCGGCCGTCTCCCGACCTCAGCCTTGCGCGCTACTGGGCGGTGATCAACGAACACCGACCCGATGCCGGGCTGTTGCGAAGGATGGCCGCTGCGCCCGGCCTGGCGCCCGACAAGGCGGCACGCCTGCTCGAGCGTGCGAACTGGCTGGACGCGAACGGCAGCCATCGTGCGTGAACCGGACCGACGCTCATCCCGCCTGCGGGTCCTGGCTGCCTGACCGGAACCGCCCCAACGATGAATCACCTGAGGAAATTGTCGATGAAAGAACTGAAGATGCTCACGGCCGGGGCGCTTGCCTTGTGCGCCGCGCTCACCGCCCATGCGGCGGACATCCGCCCGGGCTTGTGGGAATTCCGCTCGACGCGCATGAACCTTGCCGGGCTGCCGGATCTCTCGTCCCAGATGGCGCAGATGCAGCAGCAGCTGAAGAATCTGCCGCCGGACACGCGGCGCATGCTCGAACAGCAGATGGCCGCCCGCGGCGTCAGCCTGGGCAGCGACGGCACGGTGCGCAGCTGCATCACCGCCGAGCAGGCGAGGCAGGACAACATCTATTCGGGCAAGACGGAAGGCAACTGCACCCTGGCCAACGTGGTGAAAGGGCAGGGCACGGTGCGCGGGGTATTGAACTGCACGCAGCCGAAGGGCAGCGGCGACTTCGAAGCCCGCATCGACAGCCCCGAGCGATTCACCACGCGCGTCAACATGCGCTCGGAGCGTGGTGACATGCAGATGGAAACCGAAGCGCGTTGGGTCGGCGACGACTGCGGCGCGGCCCGCGTGTCGAGCCGCTGAGCGCGGCCGCCGGGCGTCAGGCGTGGGCGTTTGGGCGCGATCGTTCTCGAATCGGGCGCAAACGCGGCCCGACCATGCGGAGCGTTCCCCCAATTGACATATCCCCGGAGGCGGGCGCAGTGTTTGCGCACCCCGCGTTCCGGGGCCTACCAAGGTCGCACCCCCAGCAAGGAGAATGCGTCATGTCAGCCAGCAGTCCGAACGTCCCGCAGAGAGCGCCTTACGCCGTCGAGGTGGAGGCCGGCAAGCAGTATTTCTGGTGTGCCTGTGGCAACAGCAAGAACCAACCGTACTGCGACGGGTCGCACAAGGGCGGGCCGTTCAGCCCTGTCGCCTTCACGCCGGACAGCACCGGCACGCTGTTCCTGTGCGGCTGCAAGCACACGGCGAATCCGCCGTACTGCGACGGTTCGCACAAGAAGCTCTGAAACGAAGAATTCGCTCAGGAGGAGAACATGTCCGACCACATCTACAAGAAGATCGAAATCGTCGGTTCGTCGAAGACAGGTGTCGACGACGCAATCCGCAACGCGATCGAGACTGCCGGCAAGTCCATCCGCCACATCGACTGGTTCGAGGTGGTCGAGACGCGCGGCCATGTTGTCGACGGCAAGGTGGGCCACTTCCAGGTCACGCTGAAGATCGGCTTCCGGCTCGAGGCCGAATAGCTCGCCGGACAGCCCATGCGCGGCGCGGCCGTGCCGTCGATGCCGGAGGGCGGCACGGGGTCATCCCGGCCGCCCTCCGGCATTTCAATCGCGGCTGTACGTCTTCAGCAGCCCGCGCCCGGCATCACGGAATCATCCACGGGAACACATAGGCCTGCAGCGTGGTGATGATGCCGACCATGGTGGCGAACATCAGGCTGTGCTTGACGGTGAAGCGGAACAGGTCCGACTCCTTGCCGACCAGGCCTACGGCCGCGCAGGCCACCGCAATCGACTGCGGCGAGATCATCTTGCCGGTGACGCCGCCCGTGGTATTCGCCGCCACCATCAGCGTGTCGGACACCCCCACCTGGTTCGCGGTGGTGGCCTGCAGCGAGCAGAACAGCGCATTGGACGAGGTGTCGGAACCGGTCAGGAACACGCCTAGCCAGCCGAGGAAGGGCGAGAAGAACGGGAACAGCGCACCGGTGCCGGCCAACAGCAGCGCCAGCGTGGCGGACAGCCCCGAGTAGTTGGCCACGAAGGCGAAGGCCAGTACCATGCCGATCGAGTAGATCGGGCGCTTCAGCTCGATCACCGTCTCCTTCAGCGTGCGCGCGGCCTCGCCGCCCTTCATGCCGAGCATGGCCATGCTGATCAGCGCGGCGAGGAAGATCGCGGTGCCGGTCGCCGAAAGGATGTCGAGCTTGTACACCGCAGCGTAGGGCGTGGCCTGCGCGACGATCGGCTCCATCTTGATGACCATCTTGTCGAGCATCGGCACGGCGAACTGGAACACCGTCGCGTACAGCGGGCCATCCTTGGCGAAAAGGGCCTTGAACGGCTTCAGGCTCCAGATCGTGACCATGATGGTCAGGATCACGAAGGGAGACCACGCCTTCGCGATCTGGCCGACGCTGTAGTGCTTGTCCTCACGGAGTTCGGCATGTTGCTGCTGGTCGAAGCGGAAGATGCGCTTCGGTTTCCAGTTCTTCAGGAACACCGTCAGGCAGACCAGGCTGACCAGCGCCGAGGTGATGTCCGGCAGCTCGGGCCCGATGAAGTTGGCGGTGAAGAACTGAGTGATCGCGAAGCTCAGGCCGGCGACCAGGATGGCGGGCCAGGTCTCCTTGATGCCGCGCCAGCCGTCCATCATCGCCACCAGCCAGAAGGGCACGATCACCGACAGCAGCGGCAGCTGGCGGCCGGCGGCCTGGCCGATCTTGAAGGGGTCGATGCCGGTCACCTGGCCGGCGACGACGATCGGGATGCCCATCGCACCGAACGCTACCGGCGCGGTGTTGGCGATCAGGCACAGGCCGGCGGCGTAGAGCGGGTTGAAGCCCAGTCCGACCAGCAGCGCCGCGGTGATCGCCACCGGCGCGCCGAAGCCCGCCGCACCCTCGAGAAAGGCGCCGAATGAAAAGCCCACCAGCAGCATCTGCAGACGCTGATCGTCGGTGATCGACACCACCGACGCGCGGATGATGTCGAACTGCCCCGTCTTGACGGTGATCTTGTACAGGAAGACCGCGGCGATGATGATCCACGCGATCGGCCACAGGCCGTACAGGAAGCCGTAGCCGGCCGAGGCCAGCGCCATCGGCACCGGCATCTGGTAGAAGAAGATGGCCACCGCCAGCGCGATGGCGACGGTGATGGTGCCGGCCACATGTCCCTTCATGCGCAGCACGGCAAGCGCGATGAAGAAGAAAAAGATCGGCAGGGCGGCGATCAGTGAGGACAACCACAGGTTGCCCAGCGGATCGTAGATTTGCATCCATGTTTGCATCGGGTGAAACCTCCTCGAGAAATGCGCTTCGATCAGGTCGCGCAGGGTTCGCAGCGCGCTGGGTGAGCGTGCTGCTCGCCGCCCGGCTCGCGGATTGCGGCCGATGGTCTTGTTGTTTTGGGTGAAGCAGATTCGCGGCGCGGAGGACGCGCCGCGAACCAGGGGTTCGTTTTCGGCAGGATTCAGCAGGTCGCCTGGCGGGCCGCCTCCTCGCTGCATTCGTCGAGCAGATGGACGATCGAGCGGTAGGGCAGGCCAGTGGCGGCGGTGAGGCCGATCTCGCAGGTCTGGTTGCTCGAGTAGCCGCCGCAACAGCCGGCCGGAATGTCCGTATGCAGCTTGCGCAGCGCGTGAGCGTTCAGTTCGGGTACGACGAAGCCGCGGTCGCCGCCGAAGCCGCAGCACTTCACCTCGGCGGGCAGCGTCACCTGTTCGGCGCAGGCTTTCGCCAGCTTCGTCAGCTTGTCCTCGAAGCCCATGCGCCGGGCGCTGCAGTTGAGGTGGATCAGCACCGGATCGGTCTTCCTCGCCAGCATCAGGCGCGGCAGCAGGGCGTCGTGGGCGAACTCGACGAGGTCGTACACCGGCAGGCGCTCGGCGAGGAAGGTCTTCATGCGCAGCGAGCAGGCGCTGGCGTCGAGCACGATCGGGTACTTGCCGTTGGCGCTGGCCTGGCGCAGCGCCGCTTCGAGTTCGGCGGACTTGCTGTCGGCCTCTTCGGCCATGCCCTTGCTGGCGAAGGACTGGCCGCAGCACAGCGCGTCCACCCCCTCCGGGACGATGGGCGCGTAGCCCGCGCGCTCCAGCACCCGGATCACGGTGGCGGACAGCGCCGCTTCCGGCGTGTCGGCGCCGAAGATGCGTCCGGCGCAGGTGGGGAAATAGACGACCTTGTCGCCGGCACTCGCATGCGGCCGGCCGGCCGGCTGCGGGCGCGGCATGCCTTCCTTCCACGCGCCGCCGGTGAGGCGGGCGAGCAGCGTCGAGCCGACCACGGTCTCGGCCAGATGGCCCGCCTTCAGCGCGGTGCGGGCCAGTGCCTGGGTGGCACCGAAGTGGCTGGCTGCGACGCGGCCGAGGCTGCGCGCCACGCCCGACAACTTGTCGCCGCGCACGGCGCGCGTCAGGGCGCCGGTCTCGATGCCCACCGGGCACGCCATCGCGCAAAGGCCGCAGGTCGCGCAGGTGTCGAGGCCCATGTACAGATAGTCGCGGCCAAGTTCGCCGGGGGCCTCACCGGCCGCTTCGCGCCGCGACAGTTCGCGCCAGCCGACGATGCGCTGGCGCGGCGACAGCGTCAGGCCGTGCGACGGGCACTGCGGTTCGCAGAAGCCGCACTCGATGCAGCGGTCCACCGCGTCGTAGAGCGCCCCGGCGGCCGGCATCGGCTTCAGGTTCTTCAGGTGCGCCTCGGCGTCGTCGTTGATGATCACGCCCGGGTTGAGCAGATCCTCCGGGTCGAACAGGCGCTTGATCGCCTTCATCAGGCCGTAGGCCCGGGCGCCCCATTCCAGCTCGACGAAAGGCGCCATGTTGCGGCCGGTGCCGTGTTCGGCCTTCAGCGAGCCGTCGTACTTGTCGACCAGCAGCGCGCACACCTCGTCCATGAAGGCGGCGTAGCGCGCCACTTCGGATTCGATGCCGAAATCCTGGGTGAACACGAAATGGACGTTCCCCTCCAGCGCGTGGCCGAAGATGATGGCCTCGTGGTAGCCGTGCTTCGCGAACAGGCGCTGCAGGTCGAGGCAGCACGCGGCGAGGTCGGGCACGGCGACGGCCACGTCCTCGATGATGACGGTGGTGCCCGGCTTGCGCACCGCGCCGACGGCGGGGAAGGTGCCCTTGCGCACATTCCACAGGCGTTCGATCTCGAGCGGGTCGGTGGTGAAGGCGGGCGGTTCGATCAACCGGTGGAGCCCGAGTTCTTCGAGCACGGTGGCGACGCGCGCGTCGAGCTCGGCGGCGCTCGGCGCGCGCGTCTCGATCAGCAGCGCGGTGGCGCCCTCCGCGAGCGTCTTCAGCAGCGGAGGCATGCCGGGCTTGTGGGCGACCGCGCGCAGCGAGGCGCGATCGAGCAGTTCGACGGCGTCGACCGGGCGTGTCTTGAGCCCGGTAACCGCATGGCAGGCGGTTTCCATGTCGGCGAAGAACACCAGCGCACTCGCCTTGTGCGCATATTCGGGCACGGTGCGGTAGGTCAGCTGCGAGATGAATCCGAGCGTCCCTTCCGAACCGATCATCAGGTGCGCGAGGATGTCGACCGGATCGTCGAAATCCACCAGCGCGTTGAGACTGTAGCCGGTGGTGTTCTTGATCTTGTACTTGCTGCGGATGCGTGCCGCGAGATCGGCGTCGGCGCGCACCTCGGCGGCGAGGGCGGACAGGCCGTCGAGCAGCGGCGCGTGGCTGTCGCGAAACTCGGCGACGTTGGCGGCATCGGCGGTGTCGAGCAGGCTGCCGTCGGCGAACAGCACGCGCACTGCAGCCAGCGTGTTGTAGCTGTTCTGCGCCGTGCCGCAGCACATGCCGCTGCTGTTGTTGGCGGCGATGCCGCCGATCTTCGCGGCGTTGATCGAGGCCGGGTCGGGGCCGATCTTGCGCCCGAACGGCGCCAGCCGGCGATTGACCTCGGCGCCGATGATGGCCGGCCCCACCCTCACCATGCCGCCGTCTGCCGCGATGTCGCAGTTCGCCAGCCCTTCGCCGAGCAGCACCAGCACGCCATCGGTGACCGCCTGCCCGCACAGGCTGGTGCCGGCGGCGCGGAAGGTGACCGGGCGCCGATGCTGGCGCGCCGCGTCGACCACGTCGCGGACCTCGGTTTCGCTGTCGACGACCGCGACCACTTCCGGGATCAGGCGGTAGAAGCTGCCGTCGGTGCCGTAGGCCAGGCGGCGCAGTTCGTCGGTAATCACGCGTTCGGCGGGCAGCCGGCGACGCAGGGCTTCGATCAGTGCGGACACGGTGAGTCCTCCCGTCAGGGATGTATTGCAGTGGTGTTCTCAGGGGCCGCCCGGCTGGTAACGGCCGGGCGGCGGGCGCGCAGGTCTAGCGGCGGTCGCGCACCCTGTCCCTCAGCCTTCTTGGTGCGGGCTTCAGCGGCGTGCGCGCCGCCGTCCAGCCACTTTGGCGGGAGGGCGCGAACATCCTGAAGCGCGACGCGAGCCAGCTGAACAGCCGGTAGTTCGCCGGCCGGGCGTAGATGCGCGCCCAGGTGCGCCACACGAAGGACGCGAGGGCGCTGTAGCCGGCGCCCTGGCCGACCATCGCCGGGTTGGCATGGGGCGCGCTCTGCGCCTCGCCGCGCAGGCGCACGAGCAGCTCGGGGATCGGGATCTTCACCGGGCACACCTCGCCGCACGCGCCGCACAGGGTCGACACCGTCGGCAGCAGGTGGGTCTGCGCCAGGCCCATCATGTGCGGTGACACGATCTTGCCGATCGGGCCGGGGTAGGTGGTGCCGTAGGCATGGCCGCCGATGCGGGTATAGACCGGGCAGTGGTTCATGCACGCGCCGCAGCGGATGCACTGCAGCGTCTTGCGCAGCTGCTCGTCGGCGTAGGCTTGCGAGCGGCCGTTGTCGAGCAGGATCAGGTGCACCTCTTCGGGGCCGTCCTTCTCATCCGGCTTGCGCGGGCCGGAGATCATGTTGAAGTAAGTGGTGACCGCCTGGCCGGTGGCCGAGCGCGTCAGGATGGAGAACAGCGGCGCGACGTGCTCGAGCTTCTCGACCACTTTCTCGATGCCGGTGATCGCCATATGCACGCGCGGCACGGTGGTGCACATGCGGCCGTTGCCTTCGTTCTCGACCAGGCACAGGGTGCCGGTTTCGGCGACGGCGAAATTCACGCCCGACAGGCCGATGTCAGCGTGCTCGAACTTCTCGCGCAGCACCTGCCGGCCGATCTGGATCAGCGCATCGACGTTGTCGGTGTAATCGACGCCGGGCACCTTGTCGGCGAACAGGCGGGCGATCTGCTCCTTGGTCTTGTGGATCGCCGGCATGATGATGTGCGAGGGCTTCTCGCCGGCGAGCTGGACGATGTATTCGCCCATGTCGGATTCCAGCGCCTCGACGCCGGCCGCTTCCATCGCGTGGTTGAACTCGATCTCCTCGCTCACCATCGACTTGCCCTTGACGATCGTCTTCGCCGAATGCCGGCGGGCGATGCCGAGCATGATCGCGTTGGCCTCGTCGGGGTCGGCGGCCCAGTGCACCTGTACGCCGTTGCGCGTCAGGTTGGCTTCGAGCTGTTCGAGCAGCTCGGGCAGCTTCGACAGGCTGTACTGGCGGATGCCTTCGGACTGCGTGCGCAGCGACGCCAGTTCGGATTCGTCCGGAAACTGTGCGGCGCGCTTGGCCATCAGGAAGTCCATCGCGCCGCGGAAGCTCGTGCGCAGATGGGGGTCGTTCACCGCCTCGTGCATGCGCTCGCGCAAGGCCTGGGCCGAGACGAAGGCGATCGGCCGGGTGTCGCCGCCCCGGATGTTCGGCTGCGCGCTCATTGCACGGCTCCTTCGGCGTTGATCACGATCACGATCAGCTCCTTCGGGCCATGGGCGCCGTAGGCCAGCGTCTGCTGGATGTCGGCGGTTTTCGACGGGCCGGTGATCAGCAGCGCGTTGGTCGGCAGTCCGTCCGCCCAGTGGCCGGCGCGGATCGCGTCGTAAAAGGTCGCGTGGATGTTGCGCGCGTCGAGCAGCGCGAAATGGATCGGCGGCACCAGCGACAGCGTGCGCGGCTCGGCTTCCGACGGCCACAGGATCAGCGTGCCGGTCTCCGCGATGGCGCCCAGCGTCTGCGTGAAACCGGCGTCGGTGCGATGGAAGAGGTCGGCCTTGATGTCCTCGATGCTGCCGGCCCAGGGGCGCAGCACGGTGCCGGCAAAGGCGGCGGGATCGAGCTTGCGGCCGGCCACGGTATCAGCGCCGTACATCAGCGAGCCGACGCCTTTCTCTGCGCACAGGCGGGCAAGCACGGCCGGCCAGTCGCCTTCGCCGGCAAGATGGACTTCGGCGTGGAAGTTCTCGATGCCCGTGCGAAAGCGTGCGACGCGCTCGGGCGTCGATTCGTTTCGCGCACGCGGCGCGTAGTGCGCGTCGAGCTCCGGCAAGGGCAGCGGCTGCGCGGGGCGGCTGGTGCGCAGCCGGGCGAGGATGCGATCGCGACTGCTCATGTCAGCTCCTTTCCGCCACCTGGCCGCCGGTGCGGCGCAGCAGGAAGGTGGCGAGGTGTTCGCCCGGCAGCGAGGGCTGCGCGCGGCCGGCGTCGAGGTCTTCCTTTTCGGCGCGCTTGGTGATGTTGAGCAGGCAGCCGCAGTCGGCGGTGACCACCTCGCGCGCGCCGGTGGCCTTCAGCGCGGCGACCTTGTCGCTGACCATGGCGGTCGAGATGTCCGGGTGCTTGAGGGAGAAACTGCCGCCGAAGCCGCAGCATTCGGATTCGTGGTCGTGGTGGGCGAGGGTGACGTTGCCCAGGCGCGCGAGCAACTCGCGGCCGACGAGGTGGGTGCCCATCTCGCGTCGCGCCGAACAGGAGGTGTGCAGCGTGACGGCGATGGGCTCGCCCTCGTCGCGCCGCTGAAAGCCGACCACGTGCAGCAGGAACTCGGCGAGCTCGAAGGTGCGCGCGGCCACCGCGGCGGCGCGGGCGTGCAGCGTCGGATCATCGGCGAAGATCTTTTCCCAGTGCCAGCGGATCATGCCGGCGCACGAGCCCGAGGGGACGACGATCGGGTAGTCCTCCGGAAACAGGTCGAGCTGCGAGGCCGCAACCTTGCGCGCTTCATCGGGAAAACCGCTCGAGAAGGCCGGCTGGCCGCAGCACGACTGGCCTTCAGGGAAAATGACGCGGATGCCTTCGCGCTCGAGCAAGGTGATCGCGTCCATGCCGGCTTCCGGCACGAACAGGTCCACCAGACAGGTGGCGTAGAAATAGACCGCCGCGGGCCGCTTGGGGTATGTGCGCGCAGGCAGCGCAGGTCCGTTCGAAGGGCTGCTCATGTCTCCTCCTGGGTTGTGCCCCGCGGGGCATGCCGATGCTTGTGTCGGCGATTTGGTCGAGTGGTAAGACCAATTGATTGCGTGGTCAGAAATCTACCTGCAAGTTCTCGGCACGTCAATGACACATCCGATGATTTTTCCCTTGAACGTTGAGCTTATCCATCAAGCGCAAGGGCCCGCTGGCTCCGGGGCTGCTTGCGGGTGCTTGCGAACGCGGCAGCGGCGCGCGTAACATCTGGTCAGACCAATTGTGGAGGTTTCATGACGACCGGCAAGATTGCAGTGCAGCGCCTGTCCGACACCATCGCGCGCGAACTGGAGCGGCGCATCCTCGACGGTGCCCTGAAGCCGGGCGACCGCTTGCAGCCGGAGCGCGAGCTGGCCGCCGAGCTCGGCGTTTCGCGCCCGTCGCTGCGCGAGGCGATCCAGAAACTCGTCTCCAAGGGCATGCTGCACAGCCGCCAGGGAGGTGGCACCTTCGTCACCAACCGGCTGGACGCGGGCTTTACCGATCCGTGGGGCGAGATGCTGCGTCAGCATCCCAACCTGCAGGCCGACCTGCTCGAGTTTCGCGGCATGCTGGAATCGGAGGCGGCGGCGCTGGCCGCCAGGCGTGCGACCGACGCCGATCTGGAGCGGATCGGCGAGGCCTACGCGCGGGTGGAGGCGCTGTTCGCCGAAGGGCCGTCGGCGCGCGTGTTCGAAGAGCAGGTGAAGGCCGACCTCGCCTTCCATCAGGCGATCGCCGAGGCCGCCCACAACGTGATGTTCGGCCACCTCACGGCGAGCCTGTTTCGCGTCACGCATGAACACATCGACCTCAACCTGCGCCACCTGCGCAGGCTGGAGGACGACTGGCAGCGGCTGCGCGAGCAGCATGCGGCGATCTGGAATGCGGTGCGCGGCCGCGACGTCGCTGCTGCGCGCGATGCCGTGCGGCGCCACATCGCCTTCGTGGAGGAGAGCATGCACGCTCGTGCCCAGCACGAAGAGCGCGAGTCGCGCGCGCAACTGATCCGCAAGCTGTCGCGGTCGGAAACGCAGCCTGCCGAGTGATCCTGCAGGCGTCTCAGCGCATTTGAGAAGCCGGCATCGACGCGGCGTGACCGCATCGGTGCAGCGGGGCGCTGGGATATTTCAAATCAGGCCAGCGCCTCGACCAGTCCGCTCAGGTCGGCCAGTTCCAGGTGTGGCCTCTCTTCGTGCGGCCAGTGCACCCCTTCGCGGTTGATCCACACTGCCTGCATGCCGGCGGCGCGCGCGCCGAGCACGTCGAGCAACATGTCGTCGCCGACGTGCAGGACTTCGTGCGGCTGCACACCGACGGCTTCGGCCGCGACATGGAAGATGCGGGCGTGGGGCTTGGCAACGCCGACCTTGAGCGCGGCGACGCTGGCGACGAAGAAGGGCGCAAGTCCCATGCGCGCGGGATCGGCGTTGCCGTTCGACAGGCTCACCAGCGGGTAGCGCGCGGCGAGCATTTCCAGCGCCGGGAGGGCGTCGGGAAAGAAGCTCACGTTGTGACGCTCGGCGATGAACAGCTCGAAGGCGGGTTCGGTCAGTGCGGGATCGTCCCCGGCGCTGGACAGGGCCACCCGGATGGACTCGCGACGCAGCGCCGTCATGTCGTGGGCGAGTTCGGGCCGTTGCCGCTCGACTTCGTTGCGTAGCTCGCGCAGCGCATGGGGGGTCGCATACCGGCTCGCGGTCGAGGGCGCGTTGAGCGCGAGCCAATCGTGCAGCACCTGCTCGGCGCGTTCGATGGTCGGCCAGATCGGCCACAGGGTGTCGTCGAGGTCCAGCGAAATGGCTTTGATACGGTCTAGGTTCAGCATGGCGTCAATGGTACCGGACCGGGCTGCCGTTCTCTCCCCTCGCGGTGCGGAGCGCGAGGGGTCGAGCCGTCTTCAGTAGTGCGGAATCTCGTTCGGGCGCAGGTCGAAGAGCAGCACCTCGGCCTGGTTGCCGTGGCTGAATTCGATCTCGCGCACGTCGCGCAATTTCACCGCGTCGCCGGCCGTCAGCCGCTGGCCGTTGATGTCGATCGCGCCGCGAGCCACGTGGACGTAGGCGAACCGGTTTGCCGGCAGCTCGAAGCGCTGTGCTTCGTCGCCGTCGAAGAGGCCGGCATGGACGCGGGCGTCCTGATACACGGACAACGAGCCGTCGGCGCCGTCGGGCGAGATGATCAGGCGCAGCCGGCCGCGTTTCTCGGCTGGCGCGAAGTGTCGCTGCTGGTAGCGCGGTTCGACACCCTTGCGGTCGGGCACGATCCAGATCTGCAGGAAGTGAACCAGTTCCTCGCGCGATCCGTTGTACTCGCTGTGACGCACGCCGGTGCCGGCGCTCATCATCTGCACGTCGCCCGGGCGGATCACCGAACCGGTGCCCATCGAATCCTTGTGCTGCAGGGCGCCGTCCAGGACGTAGGAAAAGATCTCCATGTCGCGATGACCATGGGTGTCGAAACCGCGACCGGGGCGCACGCGATCCTCGTTGATCACCAGCAGGTCGGAGAACCCCATGTGCTCGGGATCGTAGTAGCTGCCGAAGGAAAAGCTGTGCTGCGAGTGCAGCCAGCCGAAGTTCGCGAGGCCGCGTGCGGCGGCCGGTCTCAGTTCGATCATCTTGCGGTCCTCGTCAAGGATGGGCGCGGGGCAGGGCACTGTCGAGCGATGCCCTGCCCGTCGGGGGGGCTTAGCCCTTGATCGCTTCGAGCGAGACGGTGATCGTCACGTCGTCGCCCACGTGCGGTGCGTACTTGCCGGCGTTGAATTCGGTGCGCTTGATCACGACCGTGGCGTCGGCGCCGATCGCGTCCTTCTTCAGCATCGGGTGCGGCATGTTGACGTAGTTGGTGACCTTCAGTGTCACCGGCTTGGTCACGCCCTTGATCGTCAGGTTGCCGTCGATGCTCGCCGGCTTGTCACCGGAGAAGTGCACCTTGGTCGACTTGAAGGTCGCGGTCGGGTACTTGGCGGTGTCGAGGAAGTCTTCGCCCTGGATGTGCTCGTTGAACGTGTCGTAACCGGTGTTGACCGACTTCATGTCGATGGTGATGTCGACCGAGCCGCTCTTGGCAGCCTTGTCGAGCACGACGGTGCCGGTGGTCTTGTCGAACTTCGACAGCTGCGTCGACATGCCGAAGTGGCTGTAGGAGAAGCGCGGGAAGGTGTGGGTGCCATCGACCGTGTAGGTTTCGGGGGCGGCGAAGGCGGGGGCAGCGGCAGCGGAAGCGATGACGAGCGCGGCGGCGAGTTTGGCGATACGGTTCATGGTATGTCCTCTATGGCTGAAAAAATGAAGCGAGTTGGGGGTTATCAGAGATCGTTTTGTTACTTGGCGGCTGCGGCGATGCGGAACTTGATCACGACGTCGTTGGCGACGATGTCGAAGGCCTTCCAGGCGCCTTCGCCGATCGAGAAGTCGCCGCGCTTGATCGTCAGGCTGCCGTCGAACACGCCGGCGTTGCCCTGCTGGGTGAAGGTGGCCGGCACGACCACGTCGCGACTGGTGCCCTTGATCGTCAGCTTGCCGGCGACTTCGTACTTGTTGCCGCCGAGCGGCTTGACGCCGGTCGACTCGAAGCGTGCGGTCGGGAAGGCCTTTGTGTTGAACCAGGTCTTGGTCGCCACCTCGTCGTCGCCTTCCGAACTGCCGGTGTCGACACTGGCCAGATCGACCTCGATCGTGGCCTTCGCCGCGCTCGGCGCGGCCGGGTCGAAGCGCAGCTGGCTGGCGAACTTCTTGAAGCTGCCATCCATCGACACGCCCATCTGCTGGTAGCCGAAGCCGATCCGGCTCTTGTCGGCCTGGACCTGGCTGTATTCGATGGCGTGGGCGCTCGTCGCGAGGGAGAGCGTGGCGAGCAGGGCGATGGCAAGACGTTTCATGATCGGCGGTCCTTTCGATTCAGTGGGTTCGGCCTGGCGGTGCGACCGGGTGGCGTCTAGCTTGGGTTGCGTCTGCCTGTGGGGTCGAACCGATGCGATGGGCGAACTTTATTCGCTACGCCGGACGCGAAATAGCAGGCAGTCGGCAAATGACTGTTGCGCGAGTGGCAACAATGAGCGGGCGCAGCGCGAGCGAGCGTAATGCTCGCTCACGCGATGGCCGTGTTTCTTGCAGGGGAGTGGTGGGAGATCGCGCCCCCGGAACCGACAGGATCCCGGGGGGCTAACCTCAGGCGCCGGGCGCGCCGGTCAGCTGGTGCAGACGGCTGACGGTGCCGGCGTCCAGCCCCAGACCGCGGGCGAGTTGCTGGAGGTAGGCGATTTCGGCCTCGGTGTCGAGGTCGATCGCAAGCAGCGATGCACCGTACACCTGGGCGGCCACGGCCTCGTTCGGCACGGCCGCAATCAGCCCTTGCAGGTCGAGCGGCTGGCGCAACTCATCGATGATGAACTGCTTCTCGTCGGGCGTGACGCCGTCGTCGCCGATCTTGCCGACGATGCGCTGGATCTCGTCCTCGTCGACCTGGCCGTCGGACTTCGCGGCGTTGATCATCGCGCGCAGGACCAGCTCTTCGGTGGCTGGCGAGGTCAGGGCGGCAAGTTGATCCTGCGACATCGCCGAAGCGGCGCCGGTCAGCCCGGCCGCCGCACCGCGCGAATCCGACCAGTTCTTGAGCGCTGCCATCGCCAGCGTGGCGAGGATCGCCATGCCGCTGCCGCCCAGCGGATTGCCGCTGCGTCCGCCGGCGGCGGAACCGCCACCCAGCAGCCCGCCCAGCAGGTCGCCGAGGCCACCGCCGCCGGCTGCGCCACGGCTCGCGCCGCCGCCGAGCAAGCCGCCGAGCAGATCACCCAGGCCCCCCGCACTACCGCCGGACATGCCTGCGCCGCCCCCACCCAGCGCTCCACCCAGTGCTCCGCCCAACACGTCGCCAAGACCGCCGCCACCTGTGCTGCCGGAGCGCGCCCCGCCGGCACCGAGCACCGTGCCCAGCAGGTCGCCCAATCCGCCCATGCCCCCCAGGCCGGACGGTCCCAGCGTGTGTTCGAGGCGGGATTGGCCCTGGCTGGCCATGCCCTGCTGCAGAATCTGTCCGAGGATGTTTCCCAAGCTCATGCCGTTCTCCTGATGTGCAGCGTGATGATGTCCTCGATTGTAGCCATTGCGCAGCACCGCGGTCGGATGCGAATGGATTCCGCTGTGGCGAGGCGTCGCGAACGCGGCGCGCAAACGTACGATTCGGGGCGCGCATTCGTTAAACTTCCGCCTTTGCCTGTTGCAGGGCGACACCTGTGCTTGCGTGCCCTGCGCTTTCTGCCCATTTCGAGGAATCCCGCGTGAAGTACATCTCCACCCGCGGCCACGCCGGCCAGCCTGCCAACCCCGAGTTCTGCGACATCCTGCTGGGTGGCCTCGCGCCCGACGGCGGGCTGTACCTGCCGGAAAGCTATCCGCAGGTGACGCGCGCCGAACTCGATGCGTGGCGTGGCCTGAGCTACGCGGAACTGGCCTTCGCCATCCTGTCGAAGTTCATCACCGACATTCCGCCGGCCGACCTGAAGGCGATCTGCGACAAGACCTACACCGCCGAGGTGTACTGCCACGTGCGCACGGGCGACAAGGCGAGCGACATCACCCCGGTGCACTGGCTGGAGAAGGATGCCGACGGCCGTGGCCGCTTCGGCCTGCTGGAGCTGTCCAACGGCCCGACGCTGGCCTTCAAGGACATGGCGATGCAGCTGCTCGGCAACCTGTTCGAGTACGTGCTCGCCAAGCGCGGCGAAACCATCAACATCCTCGGCGCCACCTCGGGCGACACCGGCTCGGCCGCCGAATACGCGATGCGTGGCAAGAAGGGCGTGCGCGTGTTCATGCTGTCGCCGCACGGCAAGATGAGCGCCTTCCAGCGCGCGCAGATGTATTCGCTGCAGGACGACAACATCTTCAACATCGCCGTCACCGGCATGTTCGACGACGCCCAGGACATCGTGAAGGCGGTCTCCAACGACCACGCCTTCAAGGCCAAGCACAAGATCGGCGCGGTCAACTCGATCAACTGGGCGCGCGTCGCGGCGCAGATCGTCTACTACTTCAAGGGCTACTTCGCGGCCACTAAGAGCAACGACGAGCAGGTCGCCTTCTGCGTGCCCTCGGGCAACTTCGGCAACATCTGCGCCGGCCACATCGCGCGTCAGATGGGCCTGCCGGTCGCCAGGCTGATCCTCGCCACCAACGAGAACGATGTGCTCGACGAGTTCTTCCGCAGCGGCGTGTATCGCCCGCGCAAGGCTGCCGAGACGCACGTGACCTCCAGCCCGTCGATGGACATCTCCAAGGCCTCGAACTTCGAGCGCTTCGTGTTCGACCTGGTCGGCCGCGACCCGAAGAAGGTCGCCGCGCTGTGGGCCGAAGTCGATGCCGGCCGCGCCTTCGATCTGTCCGGCACCCCCGAATTCGCCCGCATCGCCGAGTTCGGCTTCGTGTCGGGCGCCAGCAGCCACGCCGACCGCCTGGCGACGATCCGCAAGGTCTTCGAGCACCATGGCGTGATGATCGACACCCACACCGCCGATGGCGTCAAGGTGGCCTGGCAGCACGCCGCCGACGTGCCGGCGGGCGTGCCCGTGCTGGTGCTCGAGACCGCGCTGCCGGTGAAGTTCGCCGAAACCATCGTCGAGGCGCTGGGTCGCGAGCCGGAGCGTCCGGCCGACCTCGAAGGCATCGAGAAGCTGCCGCAGCGGGTGGAAGTGATGGCGCCGGACGTGGAGGCGGTGAAGCGCTTCGTTTCCGAGCGGGTGTGACGGGTTTCCGACTCCGGTCACGGAAAGGGTTCCCATCACAGTAGCGCGCAAGATTGCTACCGTGATTGAGTAATGGCGGGAGAGCGCGGTTAGTAATGCGCCTGAACGGCCACGGAGAAATCTGTGGCCGTTCTTTTTGGGGATGTCGATTCGTGATTGCTTCTGATCAGTAGTGCCGCAGTGCGGCATGTGGTGGATCAACGTCACAAATCTGGCCGTCGCTCATTGACCCAATTCAGCCCTTCGGGTCAGCACGGACTGAAAGGCCGACAAGCTAAGAACAGCAGACTTTCCTAGTGATTGAGTACAGACACGACCTCTGTCCGAACAGCATTTTTATGGCTCCTGAAACTTGTTTTTGAACCATAAGCGATAGTCTTCACATTAGAAGGGAAAATCATCGTCGAGCGGAAAACTATCCGGTGCTCCGTCCAAGACCCAAGTCGCCATCCATTTATCCATTCGATCCAGGTTTCCACCCTTAATGATGGGGGTTAGCCACTTCTCTCGCTCGTCTTTTGAAAGCACTTGCGCAGCCAGTAAAATTGAACGCCTATCCCAGTAGGCATGGTGCAGTAACTGGTTCTTCCGATCCTTTATCCATGCTTGGCTGTTCATCGTGATTGCAGCACGTGCCTGAGGCCGGAGGCTCTTACTGGAAAAAACAAATGAGCGAATCTTGTGGATATTTAGTAACTCTAGGTGTCGAGAGAAATACCATTCGAGCCAAAGACGAACGGCTCGTAAATTTGTCGCAGGATGATCACACAAACCTTGAAGTTTGACTGAGAGAGAAGCAACGAAGTTGGCATCAGTAATCGAGTCGAGATATAGAATAATATCGTTAATTGCTGGTGCAAAAAATGTGATGTTATCTAAAAGGCATTCTGCGATATCTCGAATTTCATGCGCCCTGGCTCGTCGCACAATAGCCCGTATGACTCCCAGATCGAGACTGTCGAATTTGGCGATGCGGGTCAGTGCGTCTAAAAGAACATCTCCGGCATTTTCAATTACTACAAAATCGAAGTCTACAACCTCCATCGTATACGGATTAACAACCTCAATCTCGCCCAGAATTTCCAGCTTTTCCAGTTGGTATTGGTTATTTAGCTCTTCGTGAAGGAATTCATCAGACTTGCTTATGTGCGTTTTCCCTGGGGACAAGGAAAGCCGTTGGTTCTCGTGAAGATATACACATAAATCCTGTTGCAGAGTCTGCAGTTCCTGAAGGGATTTTCCAAATATGCGAAAATCATCAACATATCGAACGTGCTCAAAGCCACGACTATAAATAAATTGGTCCGCATCAATAAGCGTCGCCTCGGCCATGATGATGCTAGCGGCGGGTCCAACCGGAATGCCTTGTGATGCCTTTGTATTAAGCGAGGTTAAAAAATATTCAATACGCCTTGATATCCCCGAGGGGGAATCAATTGCAAGTTGAATCGCATTTTGCAACCGGTGGAGATATATTTTGTTGTAGAAGTCGGCCACATCTGCGGAAAGAACAAACGGATATACCGTTGATAGATTTTCGCAGCGTTCTCGATAGATCTTGAACCCTGAGCCGTCAGCAAAAAAACTCCTATCGCTTTCGGAAATTCGATACGAACAGGCAACTTCTGGGCTTGCTCGCGCTGCTTCAACGTGAGGTGCTACAGTCTTTGCGAGCGCAGCGTAAACAATAGAATCTAGTGGTTCAGGGCGGTGAACGATTCTAAAACCACTTCTCGTCTTGGGCCACGGTTCAACTAGCGGCGTAGCAGAAAGAATGCTGTCGAGATCAGATTCAAGGATAAAGCTCTTGACTTCATTCCAAGAGTGTCCAATAGCCAGAAACTCCTCAGTTCTAGGAAAAAAGTCAGTGTCGTAATAGTGTGAGATATGCCTTAACGCAAAGTCTAGGCTGTCTTCGGTGATGAGTTTCTTTAGAGGCTGTGTCATATTCGTTATGTTGGAAGTTCAACCGGTCGGAAGAAGTAGCCACTCATGGTCGTGATAATTGTACGTCCCATTGTTATGAATATAACATTTCGATGTCCGTGATGCGAGAATCGTAGTTTCTGGCTTGTTCCAAGTGGATAGGATGGCTGCTTTACGGAATTATTGAATGGCAACAGTTGGGTGAACTGCAGAGGTGCCATCCGACCGCAGCGTCATGCAGCACCACAGCACCGCAGCATCGCGCGAGCCGTACCGTCAATCCGGCCGCGCCAATAGCGTGTCCACCAGCCGGCGCATGCGCTGCCAATGCGAGCCTTCCCAGAAGATGCGCTGGCAGCCATCGCAGGTGCTGAAGCGCTGGTGGCGTTCGCGCACGCCTTCCGGCAAGCGATCCTCGATCGAGGCCTTGTCGATCGTGCGCAGCGGCGTATTGCACTCCAGGCACAGCGTAAAAGGGCGGGCGCTGCGGGCGAGGTCGAGGCGCTCGAAGATTTCGGCGATCTGAAGCGCGGGTTTCAGCGCATGCACGAAGCAGCCGTGAGTGATGGTGCGGCGCTTGAGCAGTTCGCGGTCGCGCGTCAGCACGATGCGGTGCTCTCGTCCGGCGATGCGCTCGATCTCTTCGTCGGCGTAGTGGTTGTCGTACAGCGTGTCGAAGCCGGTCAGCCGCAGCAGGTGGGCGAGGCCGCCGAGATGGGCGTCGGCGATGAAGCGCGTTTCGCGCAGTGGATGCTCGCGCAGGCGCAGCAGCGGGGTGATGTCGAAGGTCTCGAAGCGCGGATAAACCGACACCCGGTCGCCGTCGCGCAGCAGGCGGTCGAAGGTGCTCGATTCGCCATTGACCAGCACCAGCTCCACCTCGGTGTGCGGAACGCCCAGCGCCTCGATCATGTGCTTGACCGTCGCCGCCCGCGCGCAGGGCGCCTGGAATTCATGGCGGCGGTGCTGCGGTGCGAGGAAGTCGTTCAGCTCCTCGTAGAAGCGGAAGCTCGCGGTGACGGGCGAAGTTGGTGTGTCGGCGTCGTTCATGGTTCCGCAGCAGGTGCGGGGTCGGGCACGAAGCCGAAGCGCGCGGCGACTTCGTTGCGCCGGATCGGCTGCAGCGGCAGCTCGCGCCAGCGCACCCGCGGCCGTTCCGCTTCAGGGCCGGTCATCAGCGCCATCAGCGTGTCGTCGTCCGCCGGGCTGTCGTCGGCGAGGCGGCATTCGGCCAGCAGGCGCGGCAGGTCGCGGTCGTCGAGCAGGCCGATTCCGCGCGCGGTGTGCAGCAGCGCGCTGCCTTCCTCGTCGAGATAGAGCGCGTCGACGGGCCCGGCGTCGATGCCGGTGTGGGTGCTGATGCGGCCGTCGGTTTCCAGCCTCAGCACCCAGGGCGTGTAGTCGAGCCGGGCGAAGACTTTCTGCGGGCCGTTGTTGACCAGCCAGGCGCCGCGTTCGTCGGCTTCGTAGTGGGCGTTGAGGAAGGCGACGAGGCCGGCGTGGGTCAGCGGTTCGCCCTGCAGGCGCCAGCCGCCGCGGCGGTCGAGCGACAGCCAGCCGTAGCAGGCCGGCACATTGGGCCAGCGCTTTGCGCCGGCGGGAACGGGAGCGTCGGACATCGTTTTGGGGCCCTGGTTGGATCAGACATGAATCGAGGATAGCGCGGCTCGAGCTCCCGCAATCCACCCTTCCAGACGATCGACCTTATCCGGCAGGCCGAAGTTCGGCGCGCCGGCACGCAGCGCGGTCGCGGCCTGGACGAGGGCCAGCGTGGCGTCGAGGTGGTCGCCGGAGGCGTCGTCGATCAAGCGAGCGAGCAGCGCTTCCGGACCTGCCAGCGTTGGGCGGGACGATGTGCCACTGGCCAGCAAGGCGCGCAGGATCGCTTCCCGGCTGTCGCGCCGCGCCGTCGTTTGTTTCGCCTTGTCGTCGCTCTTGTACGGCGCGGCGGTGATGCTGCGCGCGAGCAGGCCGGGATAGGCCTCGAGCGCGATGCGTTGCGGATCGGCTTCCAGGATGCCGGCGACGGTGACGCCGGCGGCGAGCAGGCGCGGCGCGCCTTCGAGGAACATCAGCCCCACCGGCGGATTCACCAGCTTGAGCGGGCTGTGCGAGCGCGCGGGTAGATCGGTGGCGCGATGCGCATAGCGTCGGCCGACTGGTCGACTCTCGCGGTACGCGTCGAGCGCCGCCCGAAAACCTTCGCGCCCTAGCGCGGCGCAATGCCGGACCAGCGCCGGCCAGTCCTGCGGCCAGCCCAGGTCGACGACCGCTTCGCGCGGCAGGCCGAACGGGAAGTCGAAGGCACCCAGCCAGGGGCCGGGCCGCGCCAGCAGCGCCTCGAAGCCGGGCCAGTCCGGTAGCGCCTCGACGCGCTCCAGCACCAGTGTGTCGCCGTTCAGATGGCCAATCGCCGCGGTGATCGGCTTTTGCCGCCGCGGGGCCGAGGTGAAGTCGACGCCGATCAGCGTCCAGCCTGCGGGACCGCTTGAAATTGCGGATTCAGACATCGATCGCGATCCGGCAGCGCGCGGCTGCACCGAACAGGCGCGCTGCCGTCAGCACGGTCGTGGCGTGGATCGCCACCGTGTCGTCGATCTCGCTGGCGTAGCCGCCCGCCATCGCGATCGCCACCGGCACGCCGGCCGCGTGACAGCTGCCCAGCACGCGCTCGTCGCGCGCAGCCAGTCCGGCCATGCTGAGCGCCAGCCGCCCGAGGCGGTCGCCCTCGTAGGGGTCGGCGCCCGCGAGGTAGATGGCGAGATCGGGGCGGAAGTCGTTGAAGATCCTGTCGAGCGCACCGTCGAGCGCCGTCAGGTAGGCTTCGTCGCCGGTGTCGTCCGGCAGTTCGATGTCGAGGTCGCTAACCTGCTTGCGGAAGGGGAAGTTCTTCGCGCCGTGCAGGCTGCAGGTGAACACCTCCGGCTCGTCGGCCAGGATGGCGGCGCTGCCGTCGCCCTGATGCACGTCGCAGTCGATGAGGGCGATGCGCCGCGCGCGGCCTTCGGCACGCATCGCCAGCGCGGCGATGGCGGCATCGTTGAACACGCAGAAGCCCGAGCCGAAGTCGCGATGCGCATGGTGCGTGCCACCGGCGAGGTTGGCGGCGCAGCCTTGCCCCGGCTCCAGCGCGCTGCGGCAGGCGGCGAGCGTGGCCCCTGCCGAGCGGCGCGAGCGCTCCACCATCTGCAGCGACCACGGAAAGCCGATGCGTCGCACTTCGGCTGGCTCCAGCGTGCCGCCGGCCACGCGTTCGAGATAGTCGGCATCGTGTGCGCGCAGGATCTCGGTGTCGCTGGCCGCCGGCGGGACGTGGAAATCCGTGTCGGCGAAGCTGCCGCTGGCGAGCAGGCGTTCGCGCAGGCGCGAGTATTTCTCCATCGGGAAGCGATGCCCTGCGGGCAGGGGCAGCACGAAGTGGTCGGCGTAGTAGAGATTCAAGGCTGGGGCTCGGTGTTGCGGTGGACGGCGGTGTGATCGGTCAGGTGCGGGAAGGTTCGGCTGGCAGGGCGAATCTCGGATGCTGGCTTTCACCGGTGGAACCGACACCTGTCCGCTGCTGTCAGGACTGCGGGCAGCAATCATGCCACGCCGGACATGAGGCTCTCGTGCAGGAGCGGGCTTGACCGCGACCCGGGGCGCATTCGGTCGCGGTCAAGCCCGCTCCTACAGGGGACGGCGGTGCCAAGCTTGCGGCGCGGGCGTTTGTAATAAACTCGACCATCCCCAAACAGAAACCATAATGGTGAAGCCATGAGCGTCATCGAAAGCATCCGGCCCCAGCACGCCAAGCTCACCGCCATCCGGCGCGACATCCACGCCCACCCCGAGCTCGCCTTCAACGAGCACCGCACGGCGGAACTGGTCGCGCGGCACCTGGAAGCGCTCGGCATCGAGACGCATCGCGGCATTGGCGGCACCGGTGTGGTCGGCGTGGTGCGCGGCGGCCGTGGCTTGCGAGCGATCGGCCTGCGCGCCGACATGGATGCGCTGCCGATCACCGAGCGCAACGACTTCGAGCATCGTTCCACCATCCAGGGCTGCATGCACGCTTGCGGCCACGATGGACACACGACCATGCTGCTCGGCGCCGCCGAGGCGCTGGCCGCGCGGCGCGATTTCGATGGCGTGGTGTACCTGATCTTCCAGCCTGCGGAAGAAGGCGAGGGCGGCGCGCGCGAGATGATCGCCGACGGTCTGTTCGATCGTTTCCCGATGGAGGCGGTGTTCGGCATGCACAACTGGCCGGGCATGGCGGCGGGCAGTTTTGCCGTGCATGCGGGCCCGGTGATGGCCAGCGCAGACCGCTTCGACATCCGCGTGTTCGGCGTCGGTGCGCATGCGGCGATGCCGCATCTGGGCGTCGATCCGCTGCCGGCCGCCGCCGCGCTGGTGCAGGCGGCGCAGACCATCGTGTCGCGCACGCTCGACCCGATCGACGCCGCGGTGGTGTCGATCACCCAGTTCCATGCCGGCGAGGCCTACAACGTGATTCCCGATCGGGCCGAGCTGTGCGGTACGGTGCGGGCCTTCTCGACGGCGGTGCAGGACCGTATCGAGGCGGCGCTGCAGCGCATGTGCGAGGGCGTTGCCGCAGCCTTCGGCGTGCGCGTCGAGTTCGCATACCGCCGTGGCTATCCGCCGACGATCAACACCGCAGCGGAAGCCGCGCGGTGCGCCGAGGTGGCGCGCGCGCTGGTCGGCGTGGAGCGTGTCGGCACCGATGCGCGGCCCAGCATGGGCGCGGAGGATTTCGCTTTCTTCCTGCAGCACAAGCCGGGCGCCTATGTGTGGATTGGCAACGGGCCGGGCGAGGGCGGCTGCATGCTGCACAACCCGAACTACGACTTCAACGACGACGTGATTCCCACTGGCGTGGCGTACTGGGCCGAGCTCGTTCGTCATCTGCTGCCGCAGGGGCGCTGAGGGGCTTGATGTGCGTGTGATCGACCGTTTTGCCGGCGCTTGCCGATGAGGACGCTGCGCCTCGCCTTTCGCATGATGCTGCGCGACCTGCGCGCGGGCGAGTTGCATCTGCTCGGCATCGCGATCGTGATCGCGGTGGCCAGCCTCACCAGCGTCGGCTTCCTCGCCGACCGTGTCGGTCGCGCCCTCGATCGCGAGGCCAACCAGCTGCTGGGCGGGGATCTGCTGCTGCGCGCAGACCGGCCCTGGCCGTCCTCGTTTGCCGACGAGGCGCGGCGCCGCGATCTGCAGGTCGTGACCACCGTGTTGTTCACCAGCATGGCGAGCACCGCGGAGCAGGCGGTGCTTGCCGGCGTCAAGGTGGTCGAGGACGGCTACCCGCTGCGCGGCTCGATCCGCATCGCGCCAGGGCCGAACCAGCCCGACGCGGTCGCGACGCGCGCGCCGGCAGCCGGGGAGGTGTGGCTGGACGAGCGCCTGTTCGCTGAGCTCGGCGTGAACGCCGGCGACCGTGTGGGGCTGGGCGAAGTGGAGTTTCGCGTCGGCGCCATGGTCAGCTTCGAGTCCGACCGCGGTGCCAATTTCTTCAGCCTGCTGCCGCGCGCGATCTTCAACGCTTCCGATCTGGCGGCCACCGGTTTGCTGGTGGAGGGCAGCCGCGCGACCTGGCGCCTGCATGTGGCGGGCACGCCCGAGGCGGTGGCCGGCTTCGAGCAGTGGGCGCGCGCGAACCTGGGGCGCGGCCAGTCGGTGGAGACGATAGAAAACGCGCGACCGGAAGTGCGCGCCTCGCTCGATCAGGCGCAGCGTTTCCTGCGCCTGGCCGCGCTGCTGGCGGTGATCCTCGCCGCGGTGGCAGTGGGCTTGTCGGCGCGCCGCTTCATGCAGCGCCATCTCGACGCGTGCGCGGTGATGCGCTGCCTCGGGGCGCGTCAGGCGCAGGTGCTGGGCATCGTGGTCGGCGAGTTCATGTTGTTCGGCTTGTTCGCGGCCCTCGCCGGTTCGGCCTTGGGCTGGGCAGTGCAGTGGGGACTGGCTGGCGGGCTGCGCGAGGTGCTCGCCACCGAGCTGCCCGCGCCGGCGATGCGCCCGCTCGCCCACGGTGTTGCAGTGGGCATGGTGCTGCTGGCGGGTTTCGTGCTGCCGCAATTGCTGAGGCTGGGCAAGGTGCCGACGCTGCGCGTGCTGCGGCGGGAGTTCGACGTGGCCGAGCCGGTTTCGGGCGTTGCCTGGGCATTCGGCCTCGCCGCCTTGCTGGCGCTGATCTTCTGGATCGCGGCGGACGCCCGTCTCGGGCTCCTGGTGGCGGGCGGCTTTGCGCTGGCACTCGGCGTGTTCGCGCTGGCGGCGTGGTGGGTGCTGCGCCTGGCGAGCCGGCTGAAGGGGCAGGGCAGCCTGCGTGGCGGCGGCTGGCGCTACGGCGTGGCGGCGCTTGGCCGGCGCATGGGCGGCAGCGTGGTGCAGGCCGCCGCGCTCGGCCTGGGGATGACGGCCTTGCTGCTGCTGACGCTGATCCGTTCCGATCTGCTCGACAACTGGCGCCGCATGGCGCCGCCGGATGCGCCCAACCGCTTCGTCATCAACATCCAGCCCGACCAGCGCGAGGGCGTGCGTGCGCTGTTTGCTGCAGAGGGGCTGCCGGTGCCGGGCATTCAGCCGATGATTCGCGGACGCCTGACGGCGATCAACGGCAAACCGGTCAATGCCGACGACTACGAAGACCAGCGCACCCGGCGCCTCGCCGAGCGCGAATTCAACCTGTCGCACAGCCCGGCGCTGCCCGATGGCAATACCGTGGTTGCGGGCAGCTGGCACGGCGAATCGCGTGCGCCCGAGTTCTCCGTGGAGAAGGGACTGGCGGAAACCTTCCGCCTGAAGCTCGGCGACGTGGTGCGCTTCGACGTGGCCGGACGCAGCGTCGAGGCGCCGATCACCAGCGTGCGCGGGCTCGACTGGGACTCGATGCGGGTGAATTTCTTCTTCATCGCGTCCGAAGGTCTGCTCGACGGCGCGCCGGCCAGCCTGATCACCAGCTTCCACCTGCCGGCCTCGCACCACGATTTCACCACCCGGCTGGTGCATGCGTTTCCCAATCTTTCGGTCATTGACATCGCGGCGGTGCTCGCCCAGGTGCAGTCCATGACCGAGCGCCTGATCGTGATCGTGCAGTTCGTGTTCGGCTTCGCGGTGCTCGCCGGACTGACGGTGTTGTATGCCGCGCTGCAGGCGACCCATGACGAGCGCGAGTACGAACTGGCCATGCTGCGCACGCTCGGCGCACGCAACCGCCAGGTGCGGCAGGCGCTGCTGGCGGAGTTCCTCGTGCTCGGCAGCGTGGCCGGCCTGCTCGCCGGTGTCGGTGCCAGCGCCATTGGCTGGGCGCTGGCGCATTACGTGTTCAAGATGTCCTACGTGCCGGGCGTGCTGCCGGTGTTCGTTGCGGCCCTGCTTGGCGCCGGCGGCGTGGTGCTGGGCGGCTGGCTCGGGACGCGCGGCCTGTTGTCGCGCCCGCCGCTCGCCAGCTTGCGGGCGCTTGCCTGACTCCTGCTTTCAATGACCCAAACCGAAATCGTTCTTGCCACGCTGCTGGGCGTGGCGCTCCTGTTGCTGCTGTGGACCGTCTTCCGCCTGTCTCGGCTCGAAGGCGCGATCGCCGACCGGCTGGGTGATCAGCTCGGCGACCAGCTTGCGCTGAGCATGGCGGCGCAGCATCGCGAACTGCTGCGCGATCTGCACGAAGGACTCGGCCGCCAGACCGACCGCATCGGCGAGCATGCGCGTGCCGACCGCGAACTGCTGCAGCGCGGCCTGGCGGCTGCGTCGGTGCAGCTGTCGCGCAGCATGCAGGCACTCACCCAAAGCGTCGACGGCCGGCTGGAAACGCTGGCGGGCCATGTCAACCAGCGCCTCGACGAGGGCTTCCGCAAGACCAACGAGACTTTCGTCAGCGTGATGGCGCGGCTGGCGACGATCGACGAGGCACAGAAGAAGATCGACGGACTCACCACCAACGTCGTCAGCCTGCAGGAGCTGCTGGGCGACAAGCGGGCGCGCGGCGCCTTCGGCGAGGTGCAGCTCGAGGCGCTGGTGCAGAACGCGCTGCCGCCCGACGCCTACGCGTTCCAGGCGGTGCTGCCCAACAACACCCGCGCCGACTGCGTGCTCGAGCTGCCGGCGCCGACCGGGCGTGTCGCGGTCGATGCGAAGTTTCCGCTCGAGAACTATCACCGCATGTTCGACCGCACGCTCGGCGAACTCGAGCGCCGAGGCGCGCAACAGGCTTTTCGCGCCGACGTGAAGCGCCATGTGGATGCGATCGGCTCGAAGTACATCATTCCCGGTGTCACCTCGGACGGCGCGGTGATGTTCCTGCCCGCCGAGGCGGTGTTCGCCGAGGTCCATGCCTACCACCCCGAGGTGGTCGCCTATGCGCAGCAGAAGCGGGTGTGGATCGTGTCGCCGACCACGCTGATGGCGGTGCTCAACACCGCGCGCGCGGTGCTGAAGGACGTCGAGACGCGCAAGCAGATCCATGTCATCAAGGACGCGCTCGGCAAGCTGGCGAAGGACTTCCACCGCTTCGACGAGCGCATGAACGCGCTGGCGCGGCATATCGAACAGGCGAACAAGGACGTGCAGGACGTGCAGACGTCAAGCCGCAAGATCAGCGCGCACTTCCAGAAGATAGAATCGGCGCGACTGGACGAACTGCCCGGCGAGGCCGGGCATGAGGGCGTTGGCGGCGAGGAGCGCTGACTGCGCTATTGGGGGAGAGCATGCGCATCCTGCTCGTCGAAGATGATCCGGCCCTTCGCGCCGGCCTGTGCGAGGCGCTGGAGCAGGCGCACTTCGCGGTCGATCCGCTGGCGGCCGCGGAGCCGGCGGAGGCCGCCCTGGCCAGCACCACCTACGATCTGGCCATCGTCGACATCGGCTTGCCCGGCATCGACGGATTCGAACTGATCAGGCGCGTGCGCCGGCGTGGCATCGCGCTGCCCGTCCTGGTGCTGACGGCGCGCGACAGCCTGCAGGACCGCGTGGTGGGACTGGACCACGGCGCTGACGACTACCTTGTGAAACCGTTCGAGATGCCGGAATTGCTCGCGCGCATGCGGGCCCTGATCCGGCGCAGCCGGGCGAGCACCGGCGCGCGGCTGAGCTGCGGGCCGCTGGCGCTCGACCTCATCGGACGCAGCGCGACCCTGAACACGGTCGAGCTGGAGCTGACCGGCCGTGAATGGGGCGTACTCGAACAGTTGATGCTGGCCGCGCCGCGCCTGGTCACGAAGAAGAAGCTCGCCGACAGCCTGAGCCAGTGGGACAAGGAGATCACGCCGAACGCGGTGGAGATCTACGTCTCGCGCCTGCGCGCGAAGCTCGCCGACGGAGGGGTGATGATCCGCACCCTGCGCGGCATCGGTTATCGGCTCGAGGAGGTAGCGCGTGAGGCCTGAGCGCCTGTCGCCGCGCACGCTGCGCGGGCGTCTGCTGGCTTCGCTGGCTTTGGCGCTGCTGGTGATGCTCGCGATCAGCGTGGTGGCGGACTACCGCACCGCCCTCAGCCTGGCGAACGAAGCCTACGATCGCTCGCTGGCGGGTACGGCGATTGCGCTCGCGTCGCGCCTCGAGCGCGACGAAGACGACGCGAAGATCGAGATCGACCTGCCACCCGCGGCCGAGGCCGTCCTGCGCTCCGATCCGGAAGGCATCCTGACTTATGCCGTCGTGGATGATGCCGGACAGCTGGTGGCCGGGAGTGCCGCCCTTGCCGCCCTGCCGCGCCCCTCCGCGATGACCCAGCCCGCGTTTGCCGACGGGCGCCTCGGTGACGATGCGGTGCGCATTGCGTATTACCACTATGACAGTCCCGTGCTGCGGGCGACGGTGATCGTGGCCGAGACCACGCACAATCGCGACCGCTCGGCGCAAGGCATCCTGTCGGCGATCATCGTGCCCAACCTGCTGCTGATTGCCGTCACGCTCGCGCTGGTTTTCGTGGTGGTGCGCTTCGCGCTGCGACCGCTGGATACGCTGAGCGAATGCATCGACGCCCGCGCGCCCGACGATCTGAGTCCTGTTGCGGCCGCGGGAGTGCCCGGCGAGGCACGTCCGCTGGTGGCGGCGCTGAACCGCCTGCTGGCCAATCTGGATGGAGCGGGGCGCGCGCAGCAGGGCTTCCTGTCGAATGCGGCGCACCAGATGCGCACGCCACTGTCGGGCATGCTGATGGAGCTCGAACTGGCCCTCACCGTCGCATCCGGTGAGGCGCGCGTCCGCCTCCAGCGCGTGCGGACCTCGGCCCGCCGGCTGGTGCGGCTCACCAACCAGATGCTCGCCCTGGCGCGCTCGTCGCGCGAAGCGGCGTCCGCCACCGAGGCGATGAGGGCGGACATGGATCTGGCCGAGCTGATCGAAGCGCGGGCAGCCGATTTCGCCGATGCGGCGCTCGCCGCGGGCATCGACCTGGCGTTCGAGCCGGCGCCGGCCAGGGTTCGCGGCTCCGAATGGATGTTGCGCGAGCTGGTCGGCAACCTGCTCGACAATGCGATCAAATATGTTGGCCCGGGTGGCCAGGTGACCCTGCGCTGTGGAACGGATGCGTCGCGGCGGCCGTGGCTCGAGGTCGAGGACGATGGCCCGGGCATTCCTGAAGCCGATCGCAGCCGCATCTTCGAGCGCTTTCAGCGCGCGGGCGGAGCGGTGGGCGACGGCAGCGGCCTTGGCCTGGCGATCGTGCGCGAGGTGGCCGAGCGCCATGGCGCCTCGGTGGGGGTTGCATCCGGCATGAATGGCAAGGGTGCGCGTATCGGCGTGAGCTTTCCGCCCGTTCGGTGAGTTCGGCCCGCTGACGTCCGTCCACTGACGTCGGCCCGCTGCCATCGTCAGGTTTCTGAAGGGAACGCTCGGTTAGGGTTGCGCCGTCTCGAAACGAGAGGAGCGCATGCCATGCCCACCGCAACACAGCGGGATATTCATCCCCCCTTGCTTCAGCCGCAGCCGGCGGAGCGTCACCCCATCCCTGTCATCGTGCTGCACTGGGCGACGGCCCTCATCGGCCTGACCGTGGTCGTGCTCGCGCTGATGCACGAGTTCGCCGACGGCAAGCTGGTGCGCGCCGTGCTGCTGGACGGGCATCGGGCCTTCGGCGTGCTGGTGCTCGCGCTGACACTGGGGCGCCTGTTCTTCCGCGTGCGCCATCACCCTTTGCCCCTTGCCGTTTCGGCATCGCTGCTGCATCGGATCGCGATCGGGACGATGCATCTGGCGCTTTACGGCCTGCTCCTCGCGGTGCCGCTTCTTGGCTGGGCGCTGACGAACGCGCAGGGGCACACGGTCTCGTTGTTCGGCCTGCTGAGGCTGCCCGCCGTGGTCGAGGGCGATCCCGACCTTGCCGACGAGCTTGGCGAGATTCACGAATGGGCGGCGTGGCTGCTGATCGGCGCGGTTGCACTCCATGCGGCCGCCGCGCTCTGGCATCACTTCATCCGGCGCGATCCGGTGTTGCTGTCGATGCTGCCCCGCGGACGGGGCATGCAGTCTGCAGACATCGGAGGCTTGCCGGACTCACCCCAATTCACTTCGAACACAGGAGGGACATCAAGATGAGGATCGGATTTCGCCTGGCGAGTGCGACTCGCAAGGTCGCTTTCGCGCTCGGCTCATTGGCGCTGCTTTGCGCAGGCATGCCGTCCGCTCATGCGGTGCCGAGTTTCGCGCGGCAGACCGGGCAGGACTGCGCGGCATGCCATGTGGGCGCCTACGGGCCGCAGCTGACGCCTTACGGCGTCAAGTTCAAGATCGGCGGCTACACCGACACCGATGGCAAAGAGGGCAAGTTGCCGCTGTCGGGCATGGTGGTCGCGGCCTTCACCCGCACGGCCAAGGATCAGCAGGACCCTCCGGCCGATCACACGCACCGCAACAACAACCTCGCACTCGAGGAGGCCTCGCTGTTTCTCGCCGGTCGGCTGTCCGACAAGGTCGGCGCCTTTGTCCAGGCTACCTACGACGGCATCGAACAGCGCAGCTCGCTCGACCATGCCGATGTCCGCCTCGCCCACACGCTGGAACTGGGCGGCAAGGAGACCGTGCTGGGTCTCACCGTCAACAACAACCCCGGCGTGCAGGACCCGTTCAACACGCTGCCAACCTGGGGCTTCCCCTATGCCGGGCCGGCGCTCGGCTTCGGCGGTGGCGATGCGGCCACGCTGTTCAACGGGGGGCTGGAACACCGCGTGCTAGGCGCCTCCGCCTATGCCTTCGTCGACAATTCGCTGTATGCCGAGCTGGGAACCTACCGCTCGCTGTCGCCCGCGGTGCAGAGCCGCTCGGGACAGGGGCGAGATGAAGACATCGGCCGCCTTGGCGGCAACACAGCCTACTGGCGACTGGCCTGGCTGCAGGACTGGAAGAAGCAGAACCTCTCGCTCGGGCTGTTCGGCTTCAACGCCAACATCCAGCCGGAACGCCTCGGCGGCGCACCGACCAACAAGTACCGCGACCTGGGCGTGGATGCGTCGTATCAGTTCCTGGGCACGCGCGAGCATGTCGGCACGCTTTACACCAGCTTCATCCGCGAACGTCAGACGCGCAACGACCTGGTCCTGAACGGCGGGGCGGACAAGCGCGCCGGCACGCTCAACGAGTTCCGCATCAATGCGTCGTACTACTACCTGCAGACCTGGGGGTTGAGCGTGGGCCGCTTCGCAACCCGGGGAAATCGCGACGCGAGCCTGTATGGCGAGGGCTACGCGAACGGTTCGCCGAACACCTCGGGGAGCGTCCTGCAGGCTGACTGGACGCCGTGGGGCAAGGAGGACTCCTGGGGCGCACCGTGGGCGAACCTGAGGCTGGGCGTGCAATACACCCTGTTCGACAAGTTCAACGGGGCACGACGCAACTATGACGGAAACGGACGCGATGCAAAGGACAACGACACGCTGTTCCTGTTTGCGTGGACTTCGTTCTGAGCGGCCAGGTGCAAGGATGAAGAAAGTTCTTTCACCCGTGTGGCGCCTGGGGGCGCTGAGCCTGGTCCCGCTCGCATTCGCTTCGGGTCGCGTCGAGGCGGCCGATGTGCGTCATGGGACGGATGTGTTTGCGCAGGAGTGCGCTGAATGCCACAGCGTGAGGGAGGGCAAGAACAAGAAGGGGCCCTCCCTGTTTGCGGTGGCCGGGCGCAAGGCGGCGATCGTTGCCGACGTCGCCTACTCCGACGCGATGAAGGCATCGGGGATCGTGTGGACGCCTGCCGCACTTGATGCCTACATCGCCAATCCGCGCAAGGCGGTACCGGGCGGAAAGATGAAATACGACGGACTGGCCGACGCCAAGGATCGCGAAGACCTCCTCGCCTACCTCGGCTCGCTGAAGTAGGTTGTCATCCGCCGGCGCCGGGCGAGGCCGCGGGCTTCGCCCGGCGTCGCTTATTGGTGCGCAGCCGGGCTCAGCGATCGCTTTCGGCGTCGACCTGATTCGTGCGCGGGAACAGGCGACTCAGTCCGCGGCCGACCCGCTCAGGGAAATGGCTGCTGGTCCACGCGAAGGCGGCGTACTTGATCAGCTTGCCGAGCAGCATGGCCAGAAAGGCGCTTGGGTAGTCGTGGTGCGCGGCG
The DNA here is from genome assembly GCA_017302295.1 of Thauera sp. Classification (GTDB taxonomy): domain Bacteria; phylum Pseudomonadota; class Gammaproteobacteria; order Burkholderiales; family Rhodocyclaceae; genus Thauera. The sequence continues at coordinate 363,082 of JAFLDS010000001.1, forward strand.
CCGAGGAAGATCAGCGCGGGCGTCTGCGGCAGGGGCGAGACGGCGATCGCGAACAGCGCGAGCACGCCGTAGGCGGAGGCCCACTCGACGACGCGGATCCAGGTCGGATTCGTCGCGAGTTGAGGGAAATGTTCGTGTAACTGAGTCCAGCCGAGGTGATGAAACGCGTACATCAACGCGGTTGCACCCAGGGCACTCCCAAGCGCCGAAAACCCGCTGATCGCTCGCCACCGGCCGGCGGCAAGCAGGGTTGCAGGCACGACCACGGCAGTCACCGGATAGGCGGCGCTGAGCGTGCCGGCAAATGACAGCACGAGACACATCGGCAGCAGCCGATGTCCATGCGCGGCATATTCGAGCGCCCGGCGCAGAACGTTTCCGAGCCGGGCACGGATCATCGCTGCGGATGCCTCAGCGCGCAGCCTTGGCGTCAGCCTCGCATTTCTTCATGAAAGACGCCTTCGCCGCGCCGGCAAGCGGCTTGCCGTCCTTGGTCACCGCCTTGGCGGCGCAGCCGGCGCTCGCGCTGGCGCCTGCTTCGCACTTCTTCATGAACGACGCCTTCGCCGCGCCCGCGAGGGGCCTGCCGCTCTTGTCTACCGCTTTCGCCTCGCACCCCGAAGCCGCTGCCGGTTCCGCGGTGGCGGCAGGCATTGCCGCGGTGGCGGGTGTCGCGGGTGCGGCGGGCGTTGCCTGAGCAAAGGCGAGGTTGGCGGCGAAAAGGCCGGTCAGTGCAGCAACGATCAGTCTGGACATGCTCATCTCCTCTAGGTTAGGGCAGACAGGCGCTGGATGGGCCTGTCTGCGCGGGTTACGGCTTGAACTCTAGACCGTTTCGGTGAAATGCAGGTAGGGCAGTGTGTCGACACCGATGCGGATGCGATGCACCTCGGTGAGGCCGTTCGCCTTCACCAGCACGGTGAAGGCGCCGGGGGCGAACGGACCGACCATGCTTGCCCCATGCAGGTGGAGCTGGGCCACCTTGCGGCCGCGCTCGTCGAGCACACGCAGGTGCGCTCGCGTGTCGCGGTGCGGAATGCGGGCTGCAGGCGCGGGCAGCGCAAAGGTGTGCTGGTAGGGGGCGTGTGCCATATCGTCCTCCCGGTCGCCGCTCCGGCTGTATTCGTCGCGGTCGTCACCGCCGGGCTGCAGGGCCTCGCTGTCGCTGGAGGCCATTGCGGGGCTCGCACCCATGGCAAAGGTTGTCGCCGCGAGGCTCAGGAACCGGCGCAGGATGCGTCGGGAGATCCGCTTTCTGCCTTTCATCCATCACTCCTTGATGTTGTGCCGCCGTGGCGATGCACGGCGGTTCGGGTCAGGGTGTCAGCCCAGTTCGATCGGGACGAAGATGCGCGATTCGTCGCGCTGGATCAGGATCGCGACGTGCTTGCCGGCGTCGCCGAGCAGCTTGCGCAGTTCCTCCGCGTTAGTCACGGATCTGCCATTCACCGCCAGGATCACGTCGCCCTGCTGGATGCCGGCGCGGGCGGCGGGTCCGGTGGCGTCGAGGACCAGCAGGCCGCCCTTCGCCTCCGCCTCCTGCTGTTCGCCCGGGGTGAGCGGGCGCACCGCCACGCCGAGCCGGCCGCGATCGGTCGCCTTGTCGTCATCGCTGGCGGCTTGGGCTGCCTTCATCTCGCCCACGGCGATCGTCACGGTGCGCGCCTTCCCCTTGTGCCAGATTTCCACCGCAACCGGCTTGCCCGGTGCGACGGCGGCGACCTTGGGGGGCAATTCGGCGGACGAGATCACCGGCTCGCCCTCGAACTTCAGGATCACGTCGCCCGCCTCAAGGCCCGCCTTGGCCGCGGGGCTGTCGGGTTCGACCCGGCTGACGAGCGCGCCATGCGCCTTGTCCAGCCCGAATGAATCGGCCAGACCCTGGTTCAGGTCCTGCACCGCCACGCCCAGGCGGCCGCGGGTCACCTTGCCGTGGGTCATCAGCTGATCCTTCACCTGCGCGGCGACGTTGATGGGAATCGCGAACGACAGTCCCTGGTAGCCGCCGGACTGGCTGTAGATCTGCGAGTTGATGCCCACCACCTCGCCCTTCAGGTTGAGCAGGGGGCCGCCCGAGTTGCCGGGGTTGATGGCGACGTCGGTCTGGATGAAGGGGACATAGCCCTCGTCCGGCAGCGAGCGCGACTTGGCCGACACGATGCCGGCGGTGACGCTGTTCTCGAAGCCGAAGGGCGCACCGATGGCGAGCACCCAGTCGCCGACCCGGGTGTCGGCCGGGTCGCCCAGCGGAACCGTGGGCAGGTCGTGCGCATCGATCCGGATTACCGCGACATCGGTCGGTTTGTCGACGCCGATCACCTTGGCGCTGAACTCGCGCTTGTCGGTGAGCTTGACCGTGACGTGGCTGGCATCGGCCACCACGTGGGCGTTGGTCAGGATCACGCCGTCGGGGCTGACGATGAAGCCGGACCCCATTCCGCGCTTGATCTGTTCGCCCTGCGGAACCTGGAACTGAGGACCGAAGCGGCGTAGAAAATCGTAAAACGGATCGTTCGGGTCCAGGTTGCCGAAGGGCGACACCCCGCGCGCGGCGGTCTTGACCGTGCCTTCGACGCTGATATTGACCACGGCGGGGCCGTAGCGGTCGACGATGCTGCGGAAGTCGGGCAGGGCGACGGCCGGCGCCGCGGCCATCGCCGTTTGCGGCTGCGAGTTCGTCGCAATGGACGCCGTGACCGCGGGCGCGGATGCGGCGTGCGCCTGGCCGGCGAAACGGGCGCCTTCATAGGCGCCAACGAAGATGGTCGCCACTGCGCTGGCGAGAAGGGTGAGTTTGACTGCCTGGGCTTTCATGTCGGCCTCCTTGCAACTGAGCGGGCAATGGATGCCCGCGACAGTTGCAGGTTAGAGGGAGCCGACTTAACGGAAACTTAAGACGTTTGACTCTTGCGCTGGCCCGGTGGGGCTCATGCAGGGAATTCGACCGTGACGCGCAGTCCGCCGAGCGGCGAGCTTCCGAGGACGAGACAGGCGCCGTGCCGTGTGGCGATGCTGTGGACGATGGCCAGGCCGAGGCCACTGCCCGGCTGTTCCTGTCCGGCGCGTCGGTAGAAGCGGTCGAGGACGCGCTCGCGTTCTTCGGGCGGAATGCCTGGTCCGCTGTCATCGACGTACAGCGTGCATCCGTCGCCGCTATCGGTTGCGCGGAGGCCGACGTCGATGCGTCCGCCTTCCGGCGTATAGCGGATTGCGTTGTCGACAAGATTGGACAGCAGCGTGCGCAATGCGGCCGCGTCGCCTTTCACGACGAGGCTGTCGTCGAGTTCGCCGGCGCCCAGGTCGATGTGGCGGGCCTCGGCCAGAGGCGCGTGATGGGCCAGACTCAGCCGCACCAGATCGGCCAGCGCGACACGTTGGTCGGGGGGCGTGGCGGTGGCGCCGGGCTCCTGGCGGGCGAGCGTCAGCAATTGCTGCACCATGTGCGTGGCGCGATGCAGACCGGCACGCAACTCGCCGAAGGCAGCGTCGCGTGCCTCATCGCTGGCGGCGCGTTCGCACAGCTGGAGTTGGATCTGCAGTGCGGCCAGTGGGGTGCGCAGCTCATGCGCGGCGTCGGCGACGAAAGCCCGCTGTGCGGCGAGTGCCTGATCAAGGCGTTCCAGCAGGTGGTTCAGCGCCTCGACCAGGGGTTGTGCCTCGGCGGGCACCTGCTCGGCACGCAGCGGATCGAGCGAATCGGCGCGGCGGGTGGCGACCTCGCGCGCCAGGCGCTCGAGCGGACGCAGGCCGCGCCCCACCAGATACCAGATCAGGGCACCGAACAAGGGGATCAGGGCGAGCAGCGGCATCAGCGTGCGCAGCGCCGCGTCGGCCGCCATGCGGCTGCGCACCGACATCGGTTGCGCGACCTGGATGACGTGTTCGAGCAGCGGAATCGAAAACACCCGCCACGCGCCCTCATCCGTCTGCGCCGTGCTGTAGCCCAGCTGGGCGAGCGAGGGCAGGGTGCTGTGAGGGCGTGACAGGTAAAGCCGCACCCCGGTGTTGTCCCAGATCTGGATGACGAAATCGAGCGCTTCCTCTGGCGGGGCGAGCGGGGGCGCGGCCGGGCGTCCGAACTGCTGGTCGCGCAGTGACAGGGCGAGCTGGCGCAGCTGGTAGTCCATCAGCGCGTCGATCTCGGCGCGCGCGGCGGCGTAGGTGGCGAGTCCGCCGACGGCGAACACGACGACCAGGGCGCCAAGCAGAGAGAGCAGCAGCGTGCGTCGCAGGGAACTCATGGCGGCTCCGGCAGGTAGTAGCCCACGCCGCGCAGGTTGCGGATCCACTCCGCGCCCAGCTTGCGGCGCAGGGCGTGGATATGGACTTCGACCGCGTTGCTCTCGATCTCCTCGTCCCAGCCGTAAAGCCGTTCCTCGAGTTGAGCGCGCGACAGCGGTTTGCCGGGCTGCTCCAGCAACGCGCCGAGTAGCGCGAACTCCCGCGCCGACAGGTGCACCGGCTTGCCGGCGAGGGTCACCGCGTGGCTTGCGGGATCCACCTGCAGCGGCCCGTGGGCGATAAGCGGCGAGGCACTGCCACGCTGGCGGCGCAGCAGCGCGCGCACGCGGGCGCCGAGTTCATCGAGATCGAAGGGCTTGACGAGATAGTCGTCGGCGCCGGCATCCAGGCCGCGGATGCGGTCGGCCACCGCATCGCGCGCCGTCATCACCAGCACCGGCAGGGTGTTGCCCGCCGCGCGCAGGCGCTGCAGCAGCTCGATGCCGTCCCTCCGCGGCAGCCCGAGGTCGAGCAGCAGCAACTCGTAGGGGTTGTCGCGCACGGCGAGTTCGGCGGCCAGGCCGTCTCGCACCCAGTCGACCGCGTAGCCCTCGCCGCGCAGCGCGCGCTGCACGCCGGCGCCGATCATCGGGTCATCTTCGATCAGCAGCAGGCGCATGGCGGTCGGAGTAGTGAAAACTGGTCTAGCATTGCAGCAGGTTACGACGAAAACGTAGTGGACGATCGAGTCATGTCATTCCTTGCGCGCGTCCTGCTGTGCCTGCTGCTTTGGCCGGCGCTGCTTCGTCCGGCGGCTGCCGACACTGCCGCTTATGTAAGTGATCACGACGTGCACGTCGTGCGCGTCGGCAGCCATTTCACGGTGGACATGGTTGCCTTCGCGCCTGTGGCGGCGGAGCGGGCCTGGGCGGTGCTGACCGATTTCGAGCACATGGCCGATTTCATGCCCAACCTGCGCTCGAGCGAAGTGCTGGAGCGAAACGGGTCGGTAATCAAGGTGCGGCAGGCGGGCGAGGCGCGCTATGGCATCTTTTCCAGCCGGTTCGACTTCGTGCGCGAGTTCACCTTGTCGCCCCGCGTCGACATCCGCGCGTACAGCACGGGTGGCAACATCCGCCGCATGGACAGCCTGATGCACCTCGAGCCTGAGGCGGCCGGCACCCGGCTGCAGTACCACGCGGAGGTCGAGCCCGATTTCTGGCTGCCGCCGGTGCTTGGCCCCAGCTTCGTCCGTCATGAAACCGCCGAACAGTTCTCCGCGATGATCCGAGAGATGGTGCGACGCCACTGATGCGCGGGGCGGCCGGTCCGCGATTGCCGCAGCGCCAGACCATCGTGCGGGGCTGTGCTGCTCGGCGAGCGCTGAGGGTCAGGCCCTTCGAATTACCTTGTACAGGTTGAAGCCGCGGCCGGTGTGCACAATCTTCAGCCGTTCCGGCGATGGATTCTCCGCGTCGTCCGGGTCGGTCCCGAGCACGATCAGGTAGTCGTAGAACTCGGGCCACTCGTCCCAGTATCGGCGATCAGTCGGTGAGGGTGGCGTATGCGCGGCAAGGATGATCTGGCTGATGGTCGGCGTCTCGCCGTCCTCGGTATCGACGTGTTCGCTGAAGGGCGGGCGGGCGTGCAGGATCTGCTTGCCGGGTACGACGAAGAGCCGTGAAACCAGCGCCGCGCGCTCGATGACCGCAAGGGTTGGGGCATGCGACAGCGCGGCGTCGATGGCGCCGTCGGGCAGGTTGTCGACCTGAGCCACGAGGATGCGCGAGCCGGGTGCCACCGCATGCAGCGAGCTCCTGAGTTCAAGCAAGGGTTGAGAGATGGCCGACCAATTGACCGAAACGTCGACGACGCGAAAGGCGATCGTGGCCAGGCAGATGGCGAAGAACGCGTTCTGGCCCTCGAGCTTGCGCAGATCCATCGAGATGAAGCCGAGCGTCATGAAGAAGATGCCGACCACCAGACGTTCGTCCGCCATCCACGAGCCGAAGGCCATGCGCGGCATGGCGAGAAAGGCAAGGGTGAGGATGCCGAGGACCAGCAGTCCCGCACGGTGAAAGCGCACCAGACCGCGGCGGATTGCGACCACGATGGCAGCGACGATCAGCGCCAGGAAAGGAATGTCGACCAGGTCGGAGTACACGGAAAGGAAGCGGGCGACGGCTTCGAACTTGCCCTGCGCTTCCCACACGTTTTCCTTCGCGAGTCCCCAGGTCGGGCTATTCAGCAGCAGGTAAAGGAAGGGCAGGAAGGGGAGCCCGAGCGCCAGCGCGCTGCCCATGACCTTGCCCGGCGTCAGTGACGGGCGCGACAGCAGCCGCCAGGCTTCGAAGCTGGCAATGCCGAGGCCATAAAGCCCGAGTGCCGAGAGGTGGCATACATACAGGACGGCGCAAAAGAGCACGCTGATGCCGATCTTGAGCAAGACGCCGCGGTTGGCCAGCTTGATCCACGCGGCCAGGCCGAACACCGCGACGCCGACACCGAACAGATAGTTCATCAGGCCGACGAAGAGGAAGCCGTTGTAGACGAACAGCCCGCCCACGAGCGGCCAGGCCGACCAGCTACCGTGCAGAGACCGGTGCAGGACCATCGGCCCGAGCAGCAAGAGCAGCAGGGTGAGGCCGATGAAGCAACGTCCTGCCGCATAGATGCCGATCCAGGATGCCAGCGTCGGGACGGTCAGGTCCATGATCAGGTTCGGGATCGGCGCCCACTCGGGTTCGTAGAAACCGGAAAGCAATTCGTTGCCCGGGATCTGCGAGAGCGCAAACATGCGCGCGAGGTGGTTCGGATAGTCCTCCAGCGGAGGCACCAGGGTGTAGAAGAGGGGTACGAGGATCAGGACCGCGACGAGCACGGTCTGTTTCAGTACGACCCATCCACGCTCGGCGTGGAGACTCGTTGCCGAGGGCAGCGAGCCAAGGTGTGTGACGCTACGCAATTGCTTTGTGACCTTTTTCGAACGACGGCCGCAGGCCGCTTCTTCGCGCCGCTGCCGGGAACCGCGGCGGTCAGGTGCTTCGGAGCGCCTCGGCCACTGCAGGGTGCGTGACTCTACCACCTTGCACGTTCAATCCGGCGGCCAGATGGGGGTCGTCGACCAGCGCATGTTGGCAACCCTTGTCGGCCAGCGCGAGGACGAAAGGCAGGGTGGCATTGTTGAGGGCGAAGGTGGAACTGCGGGCGACCGCGCCGGGCATGTTGGTGACGCAGTAATGCACGATGTCGTCCACGATAAAGACAGGATCGGAGTGCGTGGTCGGCCGGCTGGTCTCGAAGCAGCCGCCCTGGTCGATCGAGACGTCTACCAGCACCGAGCCGGGCTGCATGCGCGCGAGCCATTCGCGTCGTACCAGCCGCGGCGTGAGTGCGCCGGGAACGAGCGCCGCGCCGATGACGAGGTCGGCGCGCAGGACCAGGGCCTCGATCATGCCCGCCGTGGCATGGCGCGTGCCCACGGTGCCGGCGAAGAGCTCGTCGAGGTGCCGCAAGCGCTCGATCGAGTTGTCGGCGACGATGACGTCGGCGCCCATGCCGATCGCCATCCGTGCCGCGTTGTAGCCCACCACCCCGCCACCGAGGATGACGACCTTGCCAGGCCCCACACCCGGCACCCCACCCAGCAGCACGCCGGAGCCTCCGTTCGGCTTTTGCAGATAGGTGGCGCCGGCCTGGACGGCCATGCGGCCGGCGACCTCGCTCATCGGCGCCAGTAATGGCAGCCTGCCCGAGGGGCTGGTCACGGTTTCGTAGGCTATCGCGGTGACGCCCGCATCCATCAGCAGGCGCGCCAGCTGCGGCTCGGCCGCGAGGTGGAGGTAGGTGAAAATCACCTGGTCGGGCCGCAACAAGCGGCACTCGCTGGGCTGCGGCTCCTTGACCTTGACGATCAGCGCGCAGCGCGCGAAGACCTCGTCGGGCGTATCGACCAGCTCGGCGCCAGCGGCAAGGTACTGTTCGTCGGTCAAGCCGATCGGCGCGCCGGCGCCCCGCTGAACCAGCACCCGGTGTCCGTGGGCAACCATCTCGCGGACGCTGTGCGGCGTCGCGCCGACACGGTATTCGTGGCTCTTGATTTCCTTCGGGATACCGATCTGCATGGCAGTGCTCAGCCTCCGATGTAGGACATCTCGATCTTGCGGGCCGCGGGCGTCGCTGCGGTACGGATCTCCGAGTAGCGGTCCTCGCGCTGCCGCCATACTGCCGCGATGGCTGCGTCCAGCCTGCCGTCGAGCTGCGCTTCAGGTGTGGCGCCGCGCAGCAGCGCACGCAGGTCGTGGCCGCCCTGGGCGAACAGGCAGGTGTAGAGCTTGCCCTCGGTCGATAGCCGGATGCGGGTGCAGGTGGAGCAGAAGGCCTGCGTCACCGAGGAGATGACGCCAATCTCGCCAGCGCCGTCCTTGTAGCGCCAGCGCTCGGCCACTTCGCCCTCGTAGTTGGGGTCGATGGCCTCCAGGGGAAACAGGCGGTCGATGCGGGCGATGACTTCGCGCGAGGGCAACACCTCGTCCATCTTCCAGCCGTTGGAAGCGCCCACGTCCATGAACTCGATGAAGCGCAGGATGTGGCCGCTGTGGCGAAAATGCGCGGCCATGGACTCGATGTCGTGGTCGTTGGTGCCGCGCTTGACCACCATGTTCACCTTGATCGGCCCCAGCCCGGCGTCCTGCGCGGCGGCGATGCCCTCGAGCACGCGCGCGACAGGAAAGTCGGCGTCGTTCATGCGGCGGAAGGTGGTGTCGTCGAGCGCATCCAGGCTCACCGTGACGCGGTTCAGCCCCGCCGCCTTCAGCCGGTGCGCGAGCTTCGGCAGCAGCACGCCGTTGGTGGTCAGCGTGAGCTCGACGCCGAGCTCGGCGAGCATGCCGACGAGCCGGTCCACATCCTTGCGCAGCAGCGGCTCGCCCCCTGTGATGCGGATCTTGCGCACGCCCAGCGCGACGAACCGTCGCGCCACCCGGGTGATCTCCTCGAAGCTCAGCAGCTCGCCGCGGGGCAGAAAGGCATGGTCGTCGCCGAAGACCTCGCGAGGCATGCAGTAGATGCAGCGAAAGTTACAGCGGTCGGTTACCGAGATGCGCAGATCGCGCATCGGGCGGGCGCGTCGATCTGCCAGCGGGCCGTGTGGCGCCGCAGAAGAATCCGCGTCGGAGAAGGCTGGCGTCGATGCTGCCGGCTGGATGGGGATGACTTTCATTGGCTTCGGGTGTCCGGACGTCCCAGGTGGGCAGCAATGCTGCGGGTGCGTCGCACCCAATGCATTGTTCGGCGTCAAGCGGGGTGCTTCACACGTCTGTCGACCGTGTTGCGGGGCATTGATTCGATTATCTGCAGCCGGGTCGAGCGGTGCAAGGTGCTTGCCCTGCGGCAGCCTTGGGGTAAAGATAATGTCCGTGAAACGGCCCCTGGCCTGCACCTGCGCTGGCCTACCTCCCTTACCCGGCATCCGGAGAAAAACAACATGGCCGACTTTGCGCCGCTCCCCGCGACCGCGCTGCGCGCGTCGTGCGACCCGTCGCGCTTCGATTTCGATTCCACCGCCTCGCTCGAGGATCACGCGGGTGATCTCGGCCAGGTTCGCGCCGTCGAGGCGCTCCATTTCGGTCTGGCGATGGGCCACAGCGGCTACCACGTCTTCGTGCTCGGCGAGCCGGGCAGTGGCAAGCACGCGACCACCTTTCGGCTGTTGCGCGCGCGCGCCGCCAGCGAGGCCGTCCCGCCGGATCTCTGCTATCTGCACAATTTCGACGAGCCGCTGCATCCGCGCCTGCTCACCCTGCCCGCAGGGCGAGGCGGCGCGCTGCGCGCCCAGATGCAGACCTTCATCCGCGAACTCGGCCCGGCGATCGATGCGGCGCTCGGGAGCGATACCCATAGCGATCGTGTCGAGGCGCTGCAGAACAATCACAAGGCCCGCGAGGATGGCGCGCTGCGCGAGCTCGGGCAGGCTTGTGGCGCCGAAGGCATCTCGCTGCTGCAGACACCCGAGGGGTTCGTGTTCGCGCCCTCGCGCGACGGCGAGGTGTTGTCGCCCGAGGCCTTCGATGCCCTGCCGCAAGCCGAGCGCGATGACATCGAGGCACGCGTCACACGCTGGAGCGACAAGCTCGAGGATCTTCTGAACGAGTTCCCCGGCTGGCGCAAGGCCTTGCGCGAAGCCATCGCCCGCGCCGAGCAGGAAGCGCTGACCCCGGCGATCTCGCATCTGCTGCGCGAGGTGCGCGAGCGCCATGCGGACCTGCCCGAGGTGCTCAGCTTTCTCGATGCGGTCAGCCACGACGTGATCGAGAACGGTGTCAATGGCATACCGCAGGATGAAGAGGAGGAGGACGTCAGCGAGCCCGAGGAAAACATCCGCTTTCATCGCTACCAGGTGAAACTGCTGGTCGACCACGCCGCCTCGCAGGGGGCGCCAGTGGTGTTCGAGAACAACCCGGGCTACGGCAACCTGATCGGCCGCGTCGAGCATGTCGTGCAGCAGGGGGCGCAGGTCACCCACTTCAACATGATTCGCGCCGGCGCGCTGCATCGGGCCAACGGCGGTTATCTGGTGATCGACGCCGAGCGCCTGCTGACGCAGCCCTTCGCCTGGGAGGGTCTCAAGCGCAGCCTGCGTTCGGGCGAGATCCGCATCGAGCCGCCGGCCGAGGCCCAGGGCTGGAGCGGGGCGCTGACGCTGGAGCCGGAGGCGGTGCCTTGCGGCGTGAAGGTCGTGCTGATCGGCGACCGTGAGCTGTATTACCTGCTCATGGAGAATGACCCCGAGTTCGCCGACCTGTTCAAGGTCGCGGCCGATTTCGAGGACGATCTGCCACGCACGCCCGAGACCGAATACGAATACGCGCGCCTGATGGCGTTGCTCGCCCGCGGCGCCAACCTGCTGCCGATCGACCGCGGTGGCGTCGCTCGGCTGATCGAGGAGGGCGCACGGCTGGCCGAGGACGCCTGCAAGCTGTCGCTCAACACGCGCGCGCTGTCGGACCTGATGCGCGAGGCCGACCACCACGCCCGCATTCATGGTCGCGAGGCGACGGGACGCGCCGAAGTCGAGGCGGCGATCGCCGCCCGCGCGCGGCGCTGCAGCCGCTATCCGCTGCGTGTGCGCGAGTCCATTCTCGACGGCACCACGCTCATTTCAACCGACGGCGAGCGCTCCGGGCAGATCAACGGCCTGGTCGTCGTCGAACTCGCCGGTGAGCGCTTCGGCCACCCGGTGCGCATCACCGCGACGGTGCGCATGGGCGAGGGCGACGTGGTCGACATCGAGCGCGAGGCCGAGCTCGGTGGCGCCATCCACTCCAAGGGCGTGATGATCCTCACTGCCTTCCTCGCCTCGCGCTATGCGCGCCATCAGCCGCTGTCGCTGTCCGCCAGTCTGGTCTTCGAGCAGTCTTACGGCATGGTAGAGGGCGATTCGGCCTCGCTGGCCGAGTTGTGCGCCCTGCTGTCGGCCCTCGCCCAGGTGCCGATCCAGCAGCGCTTCGCGATCACCGGGTCGGTGAATCAGTTCGGCGAAGTGCAGGTCATCGGCGGCGTGAATGAAAAGATCGAAGGCTTCTTCGACCTGTGCAAGGCGCGCGGGCTCGATGGCAGTCATGCGGTGGTGATTCCCGCGGCGAGCATTCGCCACCTGATGCTGCGCGACGAGGTGGTCGAGGCGGCACGCGACGGGCTGTTCCACATCCACGCCATTCGCACCGTGGACGAGGCGATGACGGTGCTGACCGGCATGCCTGCGGGCGAGCCCGATGCGAAGGGTGTCATCCCGCGCGGCACCCTGAACCACAAGGTGGCAGCGGTGCTCGCGGAGATGACGGCGGCGCGACGGGCGCATGAAGATGCCGAGGGTCGCAAGGCCTTCGGCCAGCAGCACCGCCAGCGCCACGGCGCGTCCTGAAAGGCGATCGACCCCGCACCGGGGCGCGGCAGGGAATCGCTGCGGCCGCGGTCGTGGGCGTCGTGCGCCGCGCTGCGCCTTACGCAAGGGCGAGGAATTCACCCCAGGTGTCGATTGGCAGTGGCTTGCCAAAAAGGTAGCCCTGATAGAACTCGCAGCCATGCCGGTGGAGGAATTCGCGCTGTGCTGCGGTCTCCACGCCCTCGGCAATGACTTCCATACCCAGCGCGTGGCTCATCGACAGCACGGCGAGCACGATGGCCTCGCTGCTGGCGTCGCGAGCCATGTCGCGCACGAAGGACTGGTCGATCTTCAGTTGGTCGAAGGGCAGGCGCTTGAGGTAGGACAGCGACGAATAGCCGGTGCCGAAATCGTCCAGCGCGAACTGAATGCCGAACTCGCGCAACTGATTCATGCGGGCGATCGTCTCGTCGAGATCGGACAGGATGGCGCTTTCGGTCAATTCGAGCTTCAGGCGGCCGGGGTCGATTCCAGCCTCGGTGACGGTACGCGTCACGCTGGCGACGAAGTCGGGTTGATGAAACTGGCGGGCGCTGACATTGACCGCAATCGTCAGCGCGCGCGTGTGGGCTTCCGTCTGCCACTGCGCAAGCTGCAGGCAGGCGGTATGCAGCACCCACAGGCCGAGCGGCACGATGTGGCCGGTATCTTCGGCCAGAGGGATGAAATCGGCCGGCGAAACCATGGTGCCGTCGTCCAGCGGCCAGCGAACGAGAGCCTCGGCGCCGGTGAGTCGGCCGCGGCGGTCGAACTGCGGTTGGTAAAACAGGCGGAAGGCGCGCGACTCGAGGGCCTCATGCAGTCGCGCCTCCATGCGCGAGTGGGCGTCGACCACCGCCTGCATGTCCGGATTGAAGAAGCAGATGTTGTTGCGGCCGTCCTGCTTTGCGCGGTACAGGGCGACCTCAGCCTGCTTGAGCAGCGTGTCGAGGGAAATCACCTTGCCGTGGAAAAGGCTGATGCCCATGCTCAGCGTCGCGTAGTGGCGATCGTTCTCGCCTTCGCCAAGGCCATAGGGCGCCTCGAGCTCGCGCTGAACCTTGCGCGCGAGGTGTTCGGCATGCAGGAGGGCGTCGGTCTCGTTGTCCCCGATCTGCTCGATCAGGATGGCGAAGTCGTCGTCGCCGTGGCGCGCGACCGTGTCTTCGTCGCGCACGCTGGCGCGGAGACGTGCGGACACGGACCGCAGCAGCCGGTCGCCGGCCGCGTGGCCGAGCGTGTCGTTGAGTTGCTGGAAGCGGTCGATGTCGAGCAGCATCAGCATGCCGTAGGCGTCGCTGCGGCTCAGGCTGCGGATGGCCTGGGCGATGCGGTCGTGAAGTAGCGCCCGATTGGGCAGCTCGGTGAGCGCGTCGTAGTAGGCGAGGCGGTGCAGCAGGGCTTCGGACTGCTTGCGCTGGGTGATGTCCTCCTTCAGCGCGACATAGTGCGTGACCTTGCCGCTCGGGTCCTTGATCGGCGAGATGCTCGCCAGTTCGAGATAGGTCGTGCCGTCCTTGCGCGTGTTGTGGAATTCACCGCGCCAGACCTCTCCCCGTGCGAGACAGGCCCACATCTCGTCGTAGGTCGCGCGCGGGGTCAGACCCTTGTCGAGCAAGCTCGGGGTCTTGCCCACCACATCCGCGAGGCTGTAACCGGTCGTGCGCTGAAAGGACTCATTCACGTAAACGATGCGCGCCTGGGTGTCGGTGATGACGATGGATTCGGGACTGCGCTCGACCACCATCGACAGCCGGCGCAGTTCGGCCTCGTGCTTCTCGATTTCGCTCGCCATGCGGTTGATGCCCTGCGAGAGCGCATCGAGCTCGACAATGCCGGCGCTGTGCGCCACGCGCGTGTCGAGGCTACCGTCGGCGATGCGGTCGACGGCGCTGCGAATCCGCGCGGCCCAGATCTCGATCAGCCTGTAGACGTAGAAACGCGCCAGCAGGGCGGATGCCAACGCGAGGCAGGCGATCAGGGCCAGTTGCAGCTGCAGGCGTCGGTCCAACGCGTCCAGCGACTGATCGAGCGGCGCGCCAATCGTCATGAAGCCGCTACCGCCAGCGAATTCCGGCGCCGAGACGCCGTAGAGCCGGCGCGCACCGTCCATGCCCGCGAACTGCGCAACGCCGCCCTCCTGGCTGATTGCCTCGCTCAAGCGTGTCAGCAGGCTGTGCGGAACGGTCGCTTCGCGCCAGTGTGCCGGGTTGGGCCGATGGGCGAGAATCTGACCGCTTGCGCTGATCACGCTCGCCTCCCAGCCTGCGGGCAGGCTGAAACCTTCGACCAGGCGCTCGAACCACGACAGGGTGATGGAGGCGAAGAGCACTGCGCGCAGCTCACCGGTGGGTGCGCGGAGCGGATAGCCGAAGACGAGGCCGGATTTGCCGGTGATGCGGCCAACGATGAATTCGCCGGGGGAAATGCTCTTGCTCGCGACTGCGTGGCGGAACCACCTGCGGTCGGACACGCTCACCGGTGTCGCTCCGTTGCGTGCGCTGCAGAACACCTTGCCGTCGGGCAGGGCGGCACCGATGTTGGCAAAACCTTCGACCGAGCCGAGCAGCCGACTGGCGATTCCATTGCAGTCCTCCGGGTCCAGAGACTGCAGATCGTCCGAACTCGCCATGATCTTCAGCACCTGCGCCACCGTGCGGTAGGCCCACTGTGCTTCGCGACTCGCATCCGCCAGACGATGAGTGATCGTGGTCCGCATGTCATCCATGGCCTGACCACGATGCTCCCGATAGTCGTTGAGGGCGAACAGGAACAAAGGAGCCACCGCGATCGCGATCGTCATCCACAGGCGAAAGTTGAGCGAGTTGGGGGCCATCGTTCGTGGGGTGCGGATTCCTGATCCGGTCCCAAAGGTACGAAACGGAAGTGAAACTAGCACAAAGTGCCGCAAACCGGTGCGGATGTGTTTGCTTTGGCGGTGTTTCGCGACGCGGCTCAAAGCCTGGGAGGCGCGGCCTGCGCGGGAACCTACGGATTGGATGTGCGTCGAGAAGCGCTGCAGGGCGACGAAAAACGGCGCTGATGCCCGCTCTGATGCCCCGTGAACGAAAAATGCCACCCCGAAGGATGGCATTCTCGTTTGATACTGGCTCCCCGACCTGGGCTCGAACCAGGGACCTACGGATTAACAGTCCGGCGCTCTACCGACTGAGCTATCGGGGAAAAACTCGGTTGCACTGCTGACTTGCTGTTCCCGGAGAAACACCAAGTTCTAAAACTTGGCTCCCCGACCTGGGCTCGAACCAGGGACCTACGGATTAACAGTCCGGCGCTCTACCGACTGAGCTATCGGGGAACAGAGGCGCGCATTTTAGGCAGGGCACGCCACACCGTCAAGGCGAACAGCCATTTTTTTGATGGCCGTCCGCCGATCCGACCTCTATCAGGCCTTCACGACCTGCGCGATCGCCTTGGCGACGTAGCCGATGTTCTTCGAGTTCAGCGCTGCCAGGCAGATGCGGCCGGTGGACACGGCATAAATGCCGAAGTCGTTCTTCAGCACCTCGACCTGCGCGGCGCTGAGGCCGGTGTAAGAGAACATGCCGCGCTGCTTGATGACGAAGGAGAAATCCTGCGCCACGCCTTCCGCCTTGAGCTGGTCGACGAGGCCGGTGCGCATGGCGCGGATGCGGTCGCGCATGCCGCCCAGTTCGTCTTCCCACATCTGGCGCAGCTCGGCGGAGTTCAGCACCGCCGCCACGACCGCGCCGCCGTGCGTCGGCGGGTTGGAGTAGTTGGTGCGGATCACGCGCTTGAGCTGCGACAGCACGCGGGCGGACTCGTCCTTGCTCGCGGTGATGATGGACAGGGCGCCGACGCGCTCGCCATACAGCGAGAAGCTCTTCGAGAACGAGCTGGAAACGAAGAACTGCAGGCCGCTGGCCGAGAAGGCGCGGACGGCGACGGCGTCAGGATCGATGCCGTCGGCGAAGCCCTGGTAAGCCATGTCGAGGAAGGGCACCAGGCCGCGGGCGCGGCAGACGTCGACCACTTCGTTCCACTGCGCGTCGCTCAGGTCGGCGCCGGTGGGGTTGTGGCAGCAGGCGTGCAGCACGATCACCGAGCCCGGCTGCAGCGTGTCGAGTTTCGCCTTCATGCCGGCGAAGTTCACGCCGCGGGTGGCGGCGTCGTAGTACGGGTAGTTCTCGACCGGGAAGCCGGCGGCTTCGAACAGGGCGCGGTGGTTTTCCCAGCTCGGGTCGGAGATATACACCGTGGCGCCCGGCAGCAGGCGCTTGATGTAGTCGGCGCCGATCTTCAGCGCGCCGGTGCCGCCAAGGGCCTGGGCAGTGACGACCTGGCCGTTGGCGATGAGGGCGGAGTCCTTGCCGAGGAGCAGGTTCTGCACCGCGTTGTTGTAGGTTGCCGGGCCTTCGATCGGCTGATAGCCGCGCGCCGGGGCCGCCTCCAGGCGGGCCTTTTCGGCGGTGCGCACCGCGGCGAGGAGCGGAATCTTGCCGTTGTCGTCGTAGTAAACGCCCACGCCGAGGTTGACCTTTTCGGTGCGGCTGTCGGCGGCGAAGGCCTCGTTCAGGCCAAGGATCGGGTCACGGGGCGCCATCTCGACGGCGGCGAAGATCGAAGCGGACATATCGACTCCAGTTGTTCCAGTTGTGCTGGCGGTTCAAGCGCGCCGAGGCCGACGGTGAGCCGTGCCTTGTGGCGCGATTTGGGAAATAATCGCTGTTTTCGCTGTTCGCACCGGGTCGGGGCGAACGATCGAAAAAACAAGCGGAAATTTTAGCATGGCGAGTCAAGGCGGTAGCGAGGCGAAGAACCCTGATGATGCGTCGAGCGCCGGCGCGAAGGTGTTGGCGTTCGACGGCAGTCCGTTTCGCCTGCACCAGCCGTTTCCGCCCGCGGGCGACCAGCCGGAGGCGATCAGGTTGCTGTGCGAGGGCGTGGAGGACGGGCTGCTGTTTCAGACCCTGCTCGGCGTGACTGGCTCGGGCAAGACTTACACCATGGCCAACGTGATCGCCCGCATGGGCCGTCCGGCGCTGGTGCTGGCGCCCAACAAGACGTTGGCGGCGCAGCTGTACGCCGAGTTCCGCGAGTTCCTGCCCGAGAACGCGGTCGAGTATTTCGTCAGCTACTACGACTACTACCAGCCCGAGGCCTATGTGCCTTCGCGCGACCTGTTCATCGAGAAGGATTCGTCGATCAACGAGCACATCGAGCAGATGCGCCTGTCGGCGACCAAGAGCCTGATGGAGCGGCGCGACGTGGTGATCGTGGCTACCGTGTCGTGCATCTACGGCATCGGCGATCCGGTGGACTACCACGCGATGATCCTGCACCTGCGCGAAGGCGAGCGCATGGCGCACCGCGACCTGATTCAGCGCCTCGTGACCATGCAGTACAACCGCGCCGACATCGACTTCCGCCGCGGTACCTTCCGTGTGCGCGGCGACGTGATCGACGTCTTCCCGGCTGAGAACGCCGAGCTCGCGGTCCGAATCGACATGTTCGACGACGAGATCGAGCACCTGACCCTGTTCGATCCGCTCACCGGCCATCTCAAGCACAAGCTGGCGCGCTTCACCGTTTATCCGTCGAGTCACTACGTGACGCCGCGCGCGACGGTGTTGCAGGCGATCGAGAAGATCAAGGACGAGCTGAGGGACCGCGTCGCCTACTTTCAGCGCGAAGGCAAGCTGGTGGAGGCGCAGCGCATCGAGCAACGCACCCGGTTCGACCTCGAGATGTTGAACGAGATGGGCTTCTGCAAGGGCATCGAGAATTACTCGCGCCATTTTTCCGGGCGCGGGCCGGGCGAGCCGCCGCCGACGCTCATCGACTATCTGCCGCCGGATGCGCTGCTGTTCGTCGACGAATCTCACGTCGCCATCGGCCAGGTTGGCGGAATGTACAAGGGCGACCGCTCGCGCAAGGAAAACCTCGTTGGCTATGGTTTCCGCCTGCCCTCGGCGCTCGACAACCGGCCGCTCAAGTTCGACGAATTCGAGCGCCTCATGCCGCAGACCGTATTTGTCTCGGCGACGCCGGCGAAGTATGAAGCCGAGCATCAGGGCCAGGTGGTGGAACAGGTGGTGCGCCCGACCGGCCTGATCGACCCGCTGGTGGAGGTCCGCCCGGCGATGACGCAGGTGGACGACCTGCTCACCGAGATCAAGAAGCGGCTGGAAGTGAATGAGCGTGTGCTGGTCACCGTGTTGACCAAGCGCATGGCGGAGGACCTCACCGACTACCTCGCCGACAACGGTATCCGGGTGCGCTACCTGCACTCGGACATCGACACCGTGGAGCGCGTCGAGATCATCCGCGACCTGCGCCTGGGCGAGTTCGACGTGCTGGTGGGCATCAACCTGCTGCGCGAGGGGCTGGACATTCCGGAGGTCTCGCTGGTGGCGATCCTGGATGCGGACAAGGAAGGCTTCCTGCGCTCCGAACGCTCGCTGATCCAGACCATCGGCCGCGCCGCGCGCCACCTCCACGGCACCGCCATCCTCTACGCTGACCGCATGACCGACTCGATGAAGGCGGCGATCGGCGAGACCGAGCGCCGCCGGCAGAAGCAGATCGCCTTCAACGAGGCCAATGGCATCGTGCCGAAGTCGGTAACGAAACGGATCAAGGACATCATCGATGGTGTTTACGATGCGGACGGCGCCAAGCGCGATGCCGCGCGCGTGGCTGAGAAGGACGCCGACTATGCAGTGATGGACGAGAAGGCGTTGGCGCGGGCGATCAAGCGCCTGGAGAAGGAGATGCAGGAGCACGCCCGCAATCTGGAGTTCGAGAAGGCCGCTGCTGCGCGCGACGAGCTGTTCAAGCTTCGCCAGCGCGCGTTTGGCGCAGACCAGCACGGTAGTGTTTGAGGGAGAGGGAAGAAATGAAGAGGGTGCTTTTTGTGTGCACGGGGAACATCTGCCGCTCACCGACAGCGGAAGGCGTGGCGCGTCACTTCATCGAAACCGGTGGCCTTGGCAGCTGGATCGAGGTCGATTCGGCCGGAACGAACGGCTATCACGCGGGAGAAGCGCCCGATCAGCGCACGCAGAAGGCCGCGATGAAACGCGGCTACGATCTGTCGAAGCTGCGCGCGCGCAAGCTCGATCAGCTCGATTATCAGCGCTTCGACCTGCTGCTGGCGATGGACCGCGGTCATCTCGACATCATGCGTCGGGCCTGTCCCGAGATCTATCGCCCGCGACTGGGCTTGTTCATGGATTACGCACGCGACAGCGAGTTCGACGAGGTGCCGGACCCGTATTACGGCGGGCCGATGGGATTCGATGCGGTGCTCGACATGTGCGAGAACGGTGTGCGGGGGATCATCGAGTCGATCGTCCGGGCGGGTTAGTGCCTCGGTTCAGGACTCAGGTGTGCAACTGATATGAAAAAGGCCGTCCCGAGGGACGGCCTTTTCGCCGGTGCGCAACTCGCGCTTACTTGTGCGTTTCCACCTGCTGCAGCGGTTCCTCGACGATGACCGGCGCCGGACGCGGCTTGCGGCCCAGGCGGACGGACGCCTCGGGGGCGCCAGTACCGAAGCTGGCGAGCTTGCTGCTGTCCGTCTCGATCATGATCAGGCCGCTGTCGGATGCCATCGAGCCGACCGAGATCGGCGCCGACGAGGCCGGCTGCGGCGCGTCGGTTGCCGGTGCCGCGCGTTCAGCGGCAGCAGGCTCGGCCTCGATGGACGCGGACGGAGCCGGCTCCACCTGGACGAGGCCAGCGGCCGTTTCCTGCTGGGCAGCTGTGGGCTCGGTCACCGCCGGCACTGCCGCAGCAGGCTGCGGAGTCTCGACTGTTTCCTCGGGTTGTGCGGCTGCAAATGCGGGTGCCGGTTCGATCGCTTCGACTGCCGCGGGAACTGAATCCGTGGCTTCCTCGAGGGGCGCGGCCGAGGCTTCGACGGCCTGCGACTGCTCTGCAACGACGGCCTGGGCTGCCACGGCCTCGGAAACCACGATCGGCAAGGGCGCTTCCGCAGCAGCCTGCGGTTCGGTCTCGACGGGAGCGGCGATGGCGACGGGCAGCGGTGCGGGCTCGACCTCACTCGCTTGCACCTCGGCGATTTGTTGCTCGGCGACGACGGCTACGGCGGTTTCGTCACGCGGCAGGTTGATTTCGCTGACAACGGAGTCTGCGGCGGTCGCCGAGACCTCATCACCGGCGGCGGCCATCGAGTCGTCGGCGCTCATCGCCGTCCCCTCGCCGCTGCGGCGACCCCGTCCGCGGCCACGACGGCGACGCTTCTCGGGCTGCAGACCTTCGTCGCCGCCCGTCGTCTCCAATTCCGGCGCGAGGTCGGCAGCAGGGCCTGCATCGCTCGTGGCAATTGCCGCGGCGGCAACGACTTCGAGCGCCTCGGTCGCAGGTGTGACGCCCGGCTTGTCAGCGCCTTCCTCACTGCGCGGGCCGCGCTGGCCACGGTTCCGGCCGCGCCCCGAGCCTTCGCTGCGCTCACCGCGCTCACTGCGGTCGGCACGTTCCGGGCGCTCACCGCGCTCGCCACGCTCACCGCGATCGCCACGTTCACCGCGTTCCTGCTGCTGGGCGCGCTGCGGACGTTCGCCCGCTTCGGCACGCTCGCTGCGCTCCGCGCGCGGAGCGCTGCGCGCACCTTGGGTTTCGCCATCACGTTCGTTGCGGCGGCCGCGATTGCCGCCATTGCCGCCGCGGCGGCCTTCGCTGCTGCGCTCGCCGCGGGCACGTGATTCGGGCCTGGGTGCGGCTTCCACAGCAGGCTGAGGCGCGGGCGCCGGGGCGGCCTGGTGCTCGCCACGCAGCCAGCCGAGGATTCGACCGATCAGACCCGGGCGTGCAGCGACGGCGGGTGCGGCAGCGATCTCGGGTTCCGGGCGGGCCTCGGGCATTGGCGCGGGCTGCGCCGGCGAGATGCCCTTCACGGCTGCTTCCTGGCGCGCGGGCTTGTCGCTGGCCTTGCCGGGCAGGCGTTGATCGGTCTCGTCGGGCTTTTGCACCATCTGGTAGCTCGCCAGCGCGATGTCCTCGGCGTTGAGCTGGTCATGGCGCAGGCGGATGATCTCGTGCGCCGGCGTTTCCAGATGACGATTCGGCACGATGATGAGCTGCACCTTGTGGCGCATCTCGATGCGGGCGATATCGACGCGCTTCTCGTTGAGCAGGAAGGTGGCGACATCGACCGGCACCTGCAGGTGCACCGCGCCGGTGTTCTCCTTCATCGCCTCTTCTTCGAGGATGCGCAGGATGTGCAGCGCCGACGATTCGGTGCTGCGGATGTGGCCGGTGCCGTTGCAACGCGGGCAGGTGATGTAGCTCGTCTCGGCGAGGGCGGGGCGCAGGCGCTGGCGCGACAGCTCGAGCAGGCCGAAGCGGCTGATCTTGCCGGTCTGCACGCGGGCGCGGTCGTGGCGCAGCGCATCGCGCAGGCGGTTCTCCACCTCGCGCTGGTTCTTCTGCGCCTCCATGTCGATGAAGTCGATGACGATCAGGCCGCCGAGGTCGCGCAGGCGCAGCTGGCGGGCGATCTCGTCGGCCGCCTCGAGGTTGGTGCGCAGCGCGGTTTCCTCGATGTCGGCACCCTTCGTGGCGCGACCCGAGTTGACGTCGATCGACACCAGCGCTTCGGTGTGGTCGATGACCACCGCGCCGCCCGAGGGCAGATTGACCTGGCGCGAGTAGGCCGATTCGATCTGGTGCTCGATCTGGAAGCGGGAGAACAGCGGCACGTCGTCGGAGTAGCGCTTGATCTTGGCGACGTTGTTCGGCATCACGTGGGCCATGAACTGGCGGGCCTGGTCGTGGATGTCGTCGGTGTCGATCAGGATCTCGCCGATGTCGGGCTGGAAGTAGTCACGGATCGCGCGGATCACCAGGCTGCCTTCCTGGTAGATCAGGAAAGCGCCGCTTTGGCCCTGTGCCGCGCCTTCGATGGCGGTCCACAGTTGCAGCAGATAGTTGAGGTCCCATTGCAGCTCTTCAGCGCTGCGGCCGATGGCGGCAGTCCGCGCGATCAGGCTCATGCCTTGCGGCACGTCGAGCTGGTCCATGTTCTCGCGCAACTCGGCGCGATCATCCCCCTCGACGCGGCGCGACACGCCGCCGCCGCGCGGATTGTTGGGCATCAGCACCAGATAGCGGCCGGCCAGCGAGATGTAGGTGGTGAGCGCCGCGCCCTTGTTGCCGCGCTCGTCCTTCTCGACCTGAACGATCAGTTCCTGGCCTTCCTTGAGCGCTTCCTTGATGGAGGCCTTGCCCGCATCCACGCCGGGCTGGAAGTAGGTGCGGGAGATTTCCTTGAACGGCAGGAAGCCGTGGCGCTCGGCGCCGTAGTCGACAAAGGCCGCTTCGAGGCTGGGCTCGATGCGGGTGATGACCGCCTTGTAAATGTTGCTCTTGCGTTCTTCTTTGGCGGCCGATTCGATATCGAGGTCGATCAGTTTCTGACCGTCCACGATCGCGACGCGCAATTCCTCGGCCTGCGTCGCATTGAAAAGCATGCGCTTCATTTGATCCTTCTCCCGCGCAGGTCACACGGGCAGGACGAACGGCGCGCACCATCGCGCTTTCCGGGATCAGGAGCGATTGGGTAGGGCTGCTGCTTTCATCCGGGGTTGATAAGGGCTGTGATGGGTCGGCTGGTCGAAATTCTCTTGTTCCCGCCCGGCTGCCGTTTTGGACGATTGGGCCGGAACATTTGATCCTGCGTGTGCCTGCTTTGATTTAGGCGTTTGCGTCCAGTTTGTGTGCTGGACAGGTATGTCGAAAGGACTTCTTTGCGTTACCATCGGCGCCTTTTTTGGCCTTGGACGGTACGCGGCGAAGAATCCGGGAGCGCTCTTCAGGGCTCATCGCCAGCAGTCTGCATCGCAGGCCCGATCACATTTCGGGGTGCGCTGCACTTGGCTGACTCAAACCGGATTCAACGGCGCAGAAGTATATTTCATGACGACGACGGAAGGCAAAGCGATTGCGGTAAGGCACGAGCGGATCGACGAGGTCGCCGCCGGCCAGCGCATCGACAATTTCCTCCTGCGCATGGCGAAGGGCGTGCCCAAGAGCCACGTCTACCGCATCCTGCGGAGCGGCGAAGTGCGGGTCAACGGCCGGCGGGTGCAGCAGACCTACCGCCTGCAGGCGGGTGACGAGGTACGCATTCCGCCGATCCGCATCGCCGAGCCGACGCGCTCCGCACCGGCCCCGGCGGGGAAACCGTTGCCGGTGGTGTTCGAGGACGACGCGCTGCTCGTGATCGACAAGCCCTCGGGCAAGGCGGTGCACGGCGGAAGCGGCGTGAGCTACGGGGTGATCGAGCAGCTGCGCGTGCAGCGGCCGGAACTGCGCATGCTTGAACTGGCGCACCGGCTCGACCGCGAGACTTCCGGTCTGCTGATCGTGGCCAAGAAGCGCTCCGCGTTGACCGCGCTGCACGACATGATGCGCGAAGGCAAGGTCGAGAAGCGTTACCTCACGCTGGTGCCGGGGCGCTGGTCGAATCCGCTGCAGCATGTGAAGGCGCCCCTGCACAAGTATCTGACGGCCGAGGGTGAGCGCAGGGTGCGGGTGAGCGAGGAGGGCAAGCCTGCGCACAGCATCGTCAGGTTGATCAAGCGCTGGGACGACTACAGCCTGCTCGAGGTGGAACTCAAGACCGGGCGCACGCATCAGATCCGCGTGCATCTGGCGCATCTCGGCTTTCCGCTGTGCGGCGATGACAAGTACGGCGACTTTGCGCTGAACAAGCGGCTGGAGGGCGAGGGGCTGAGGCGTATGTTCCTGCATGCGGCGCGGCTCTGCTTCGTCCATCCGCTGACTGGCGAGTCGCTCGCCTTCGAGGCGCCGTTGCCCGAAAACCTGCGGGGCTTTCTGGATGTTCTTGATTCAAGGCGGGGCACGCTTGATGGCTGAACGATTCGATCTGGTCGTTTTCGACTGGGATGGCACGCTGATGGATTCAGCTGCGGCGATCGTGAACGCGATCGGCGCGTCATGTCGCGACCTCGGCCTCCCCGAGCCTGCCGAGGCGCAGGCGCGTTACGTGATCGGGCTGGGTCTGGTGGATGCGCTCAAGCATGCGGTGCCGGACCTGACCGAGGCCGACTATCCGCGCATGGTCGAGCGCTACCGGCACCACTTCCTGTCGAGCGATCATGAGCTGAGGCTGTTCCCGGGCGTGGTGGATACGCTGGGCTGGCTTTCGGGTCAGGGGCGCATGCTCGGTGTGGCAACCGGCAAGAGCCGGGCCGGACTGGAGCGGGCGTTGGCGCACACGGCGATCGCGCCGTATTTTCACAGCACGCGCTGTGCGGACGAGTGCTTCTCCAAGCCGCACCCGGCGATGCTGCTCGAGATCATGGATGAGCTCGGCGTGCAGCCGGAGCGCACGCTGATGGTGGGCGACACCACGCATGATCTCCTGATGGCGAGGAATGCCGGCGTGGCCTCGCTGGCGGTGAGCTTCGGCGCTCATCCGGTCGATGCCCTGGTGGCGGCACAGCCGCTTGCCTGCGTGGAAACACCGGCGCAATTGGGCGCGTGGCTGAGGCAGCACGTCTGAGGGTTGCGGTAGTGGAGATCCCCGGCAGTCGACTGGTTGGCTTGGTTCTCAGGCCAGCAGCAGAAAAAGCGTTGGTCGCTTGGCCAGCGAGGGTCGCGCGCTTCGCTTCCACTCGCTCACCGGGCGGGTCAGCAGGTATTCGTTGGGTGTGCTCAGGTCGCAGGCGACGCAAAGGCGCGTGCTCGGTCGGCAGGTGCGCAACAGTGCCTCGAACATGCGTTCGTTGCGGTAGGGTGTTTCGATAAAGATCTGCGTGCGCTGTTGCGCGCGCGATTCGTTCTCGAGGGCGCGCAGCCGCTCGTCGCGCTCGGCTTCGGCCACGGGCAGGTAGCCGTGAAAGGCAAAACTCTGGCCGTTGAGGCCGGAGCCCATGAGGCCAAGCAGGATGGACGACGGGCCCACCAGCGGCACGACGCGGACGCCCAGCGCATGGGCGCGGGCGACGAGGCGCGCGCCTGGGTCGGCGACCGCCGGGCAGCCGGCGTCCGACATCAGTCCGAGGTCCGTACCCGCCAGCGCCGGGGCGAGGAGGGCGTCGAATTGCGCGTCGGTTGCGGTGGACGGATTGGCGGGCAGTTCGCGGATGTCGGTGTCGCGCAGCGGGTGAGGGTAGTCGAGCTGCTTGAGGTGAGCGCGCGCGCTGCGTGCGGTCTCGACGACGAAGTTGCGCAAGCCGGCAGCGATGGTCTGCGCCTGCTGTGGCAGGAAGGTGGGCCACGGCGTGTCGCCGAGTGCGACCGGTACGAGGTAGAGCGTGCCGAGCTTCGTCCCGCTCACGGCAGTTGCAGCCCTTCGGCGCGCAGCATGCGGGACAGCGCGATGAGGGGCAGGCCGATCAGCGCGGTCGGGTCGTCGCCCGAGAGCGCTTCGAGCAGGGAGATGCCGAGGCCTTCCGACTTTGCGCTGCCGGCACAGTCGAGCGGGCGCTCCTTTTCCACATAGCGGCGGATCTCGTCGTCGCTCAGGTGGCGAAAGCGCACCAGCGTCGGCACGCTGTCGCACTGGACGCGGCCGCTGCGGGTGTTGAGCACCGCGAGCGCAGTATGGAAGGCCACGGTCTGGCCGCGCATGCGCTGCAATTGCGCGATGGCGCGGGCCTCTGTGCCGGGTTTGCCGAAGATTTCGTTGCCGAGATGCGCGACCTGGTCGCTGCCGATGATGAGCGCATCTGGAAAGGCCGCTGCGACGGCGCGTGCCTTGTCGACGGCCAGCCGTTCCGCGGTGGCCGGTGGGGTTTCGCCGGGCAGCGGCGTTTCGTCGGTTTCCGGTCGCGCGATGTCGAAGGGGTGTTGAAGCCGCTCCAGCAGCATCTTGCGATAGGCGGAAGTGGAGGCGAGGACGAGTTTCATCGGAACAGGTTCAGGACGCGGCGGGGAAGTGGCTGCGAAAGGCGACCGAGGATCGCGAGCGGGGAACTCACGGCGAGCCGGGGGCTCGCGATCACGCCTGCAAATACGCCTGCAAACTATTGCGGGCGGGCTTTGACATAAACGCAAGAAAAATAATATCATGCGCGGCTTATGTCGCAACATGGCGCTCCCTCGAGAATCATTGCAGATCCATTCCGCTTCGCGACCGAAGGTCGACGGCTGGATGGAGATGTGGCGGTGTCGGGGCTGGACCGGTTGGTCGATACGGCGGGTGCGCTGCGTTACAGCCTCGAGGGCTTCCTCGATGCGGAGCGCAGGGCGCGTCTGAACCTGAGCGTGAGTGGTGAGCTGGTTCTGCGGTGTCAGCGGTGCCTTGGCGGACTGGCGTGGCCGGTCGAGATCGAGGTTTCGCTGCATCCGGTCAGGGAAGGGCAGGATATCCCCGACGAAGAACTGGAAGACGACGAGTTCGATGCGCTGGAAGTTGGCGAAGAGCTCGACGTGGTCGCCCTGGTCGAGGACGAAGTCCTGCTGGCCCTGCCGATCGCCCCGCGACACGATGATTGCCAACCGCCTCGCCCAGATGGCGGGGTGGAGAAGGAATCGCCTTTCGCCAAGCTCGCGGCGCTGCGTGGCAGCGGCAGCAAGTCGTAGGCGCAACATTTTGATTTAGGAGTGTTTTCATGGCCGTCCAGCAGAACAAGAAGTCCCCCTCGAAGCGTGGCATGCATCGCGCACACGATTTCCTCACCGGGCCGGCGCTGGCCGTCGAGGCGACCACGGGTGAAGTGCATCTGCGTCACCACATCAGCCCCAACGGTTTCTACCGCGGCAAGAAGGTCGTCAAGACCAAGGGTGAGTAACCCGGCTGCCTGATGCAGAGGCGGCGCCAGGCGCATCGCGCCGGCGCCGCCTTTTTTGTCTCTCCTTCATCCTGCAACCACACGAGATGCCGATGGGTGTCACCATTGCAATCGACTGCATGGGTGGTGATCATGGTCCGTCCGTGACCGTGCCTGCTGCGTTTGCCTTTCTCCGCAGTCACCCCGATGCAAAAGCGATCCTGGTCGGGCGCGAGGATGTCCTGACCCCCCTTCTGGAGCCGCGGGCCGCCGAATTCGGTGCCCGAGTGCGGATCCATCCCGCTTCGGAAGTGGTCGCGATGGACGATCCGCCGGCCATCGCGATGCGCAGCAAGAAGGATTCCTCAATGCGCGTCGCGATCGACCTCGTCAAGGAGGGCGCCGCGGACGCAGCCGTGTCGGCGGGCAACACCGGCGCGTTGATGGCGATATCGCGCTTCGTGCTGAAGACTTTGCCGGGCATCGACCGCCCCGCCATTGCCGCCGTGCTTCCGACGCTCACCGGTCACACCTACGTGCTCGACCTCGGCGCCAACGTCGATTGTTCGGCCGAGCATCTGCTCCAGTTCGGCATCATGGGGGCGATGCTGGTGTCTGCCGTGGATCACGTTGACCGGCCGCGGGTCGGGCTGCTCAACATCGGCGAGGAAGTCATCAAGGGCAACGAGGTCGTCAAGGATGCGGCGGAGTTGCTGCGCACGAGCGGCCTGAACTTCTGCGGCAACGTCGAAGGCAACGACATCTTCAAGGGCACGGCCCACGTGGTGGTGTGCGACGGATTCGTCGGCAACGTTGCGCTGAAGACGACGGAAGGTCTGGCGCAGATGCTTGGCGCCTTCCTGCGCGAGGAATTCGGGCGCAACCTACTGACGAAGCTGGTGGCGCTCGTCGCGATGCCGGTGCTGAAGCGTTTCAAGCGCCGGGTCGATCACCGCCGCTACAACGGCGCGCCGCTGCTGGGTCTGCGGGGCGTGGTGGTGAAGAGTCATGGTTCGGCGGATGCGCTGGCCTATGAGCACGCCCTGGCAAAGGCCGCCGAAGCGGCGGCGAACAAACTGCTCGACCGCATCGTCGATCGCATGGCCAGCATGAACGAGGTGAAGGCATGATCTACGCACGCATCGCAGGGACCGGCAGCTATCTGCCGGGGGATCCGGTCAGCAACGACGATCTCGTCGCGCGAGGCATCGATACCTCGGACGAGTGGATCACGAGCCGCTCGGGCATCCGTTCGCGCCACCTCGCTGCGGCGGACGTCGGTTCGAGCGATCTGGCGCGGGTGGCTGCGGAGCGTGCGATCGAGGCAGCCGGCTGCGAGGCGGACGACATCGACCTGATCATCGTCGCCACGTCGACGCCCGACTACATCTTCCCGAGCACGGCGGCGATGCTTCAGGCCAAGCTCGGCATCCGCAACGGCGGCGCGGCGTTCGACGTGCAGGCGGTGTGCAGCGGCTTTGTGTACTCACTCTCCGTTGCGGAAAAGTTCATCCGCTCGGGCAGCCACAAGCGTGCGCTGGTGGTCGGGGCTGAAGTGTTCTCGCGCATCCTCGACTGGTCCGACCGCGCCACCTGCGTGCTGTTCGGCGACGGCGCCGGCGCGGTCGTGCTTGAGGCGTCGGCGCAGCCCGGAATCCGCACCACCGCCCTGCATGCCGACGGCAGCCATCACCCCATCCTGTGCGTGCCCGGCGGCGTGGCATCGGGACAGGTGATCGGCGATCCCTTCCTCCGCATGGACGGCCAGGCCGTGTTCAAGTTTGCGGTGAAAGTGCTCGGCGATGTCGCCAATGAGGTGCTGGAGATGGCGGGCGCCGCCGCCGACAGCGTGGACTGGCTGATCCCGCACCAGGCCAACATCCGTATCATCCAGGCGACGGCGAAGCGCCTGGGCGTGCCGATGGACAAGGTGATCACGACCGTGGACAGTCACGGCAACACCTCGGCGGCCTCGATTCCGCTTGCGCTCGACGTCGCCGTGCGGGATGGTCGCATTCGTCCGGGACACCGCATCATCGTCGAAGGCGTGGGCGGCGGCTTCACCTGGGGCGCAGCCCTGATCGATTTCTGACGTTTCCCCTCAACTCCAACCGGAGAGCAAGAATGGCTTTTGCGCTGGTTTTCCCTGGGCAGGGCTCGCAGTCGGTCGGCATGATGTCCGGCTACGGCGATTCGGCCGTGATCCGCGAGACCTTCACCGAGGCGTCGGATGCGCTGGGTGAGGATCTGTGGGAGATGGTGTCCCAAGGCCCGGCAGAACGCCTTGCGCTGACGGTGAATACGCAGCCCCTGATGCTGACTGCGGGCGTTGCGGCCTACCGCGCCTGGCTCGCCGCGGGCGGACCGAAGCCGGCACTCGTGGCTGGCCACAGTCTTGGAGAGTATTCCGCGCTGGTCGCTGCTGGGGCGCTTGCTTTCGCCGATGCGGTTCCGCTGGTACGCTTTCGCGCCCAGGCGATGCAGGAAGCCGTGCCTGCGGGCGAAGGCGCGATGGCGGCACTGCTCGGTCTGGAAGCCGACGCGGTGCGCGAGGCCTGCGCCGAGGCGGCGCAGGGCGACGTGGTCGAGGCGGCCAATCTGAACGCGCCGGGCCAGATCGTCATTGCCGGTTCGAAGGCGGCCGTGGAGCGTGCGGTGGAGGTGGCGAAGGCAAAGGGTGCCAAGCGCGCCGTGCTGCTGCCGGTGTCCGCCCCGTTCCATTGCGCGCTGATGCGTCCCGCCGCGGAGCGCCTCGCGGAGCGTCTGGCGGGCGTCGAGATCGCCGTACCGCAGATCGACGTGCTGAACAACGTTGACGTCGCCGTCTACGGTGAACCTGACAGGATTCGGGATGCGCTGGTACGCCAGGCCTTCTCGCCGGTGCGCTGGATCGAGACGGTGCAGGACATGGCGCGCCGCGGCATGAGCCACGTTATCGAATGCGGACCGGGCAAGGTGCTTGCCGGCATGAGCAAGCGCATCGCCAAGGAAGTGGAAGGTGGCTCGGCGCACGACGCGGCCAGCCTCGAACAATCGATTGCGGCAGTGAGGTAAGTCATGAGTTTTTCGCTCGAAGGCCAGGTTGCGCTGGTGACCGGCGCGTCGCGCGGCATCGGCCGTGCGGTCGCAATGGAACTGGGTCGCCTGGGCGCGGTGGTGGTCGGCACTGCAACCTCGGACACCGGCGCGGCGGACATTGACAAGGCGCTCTCCGAAGCGGGGCTGAAGGGCGCCGGACTGGCGCTCAATGTGACCGACGCGCAAGCTTGCGAGGGCCTGATCGGTGACGTCGAGAAGCGCTTCGGCACCATCGGCATACTGGTGAACAATGCCGGCATCACCCGCGACAACCTCGCGATGCGCATGAAGGACGACGAGTGGGACGCGGTGGTGGATACGAATCTGCGCGCCGTGTTCCGCATGAGCAAGCTTGTCATGCGCGGCATGATGAAGGCGCGCGGCGGCCGGATCATCAACATCACCTCGGTGGTCGCCAGTGCCGGCAATCCGGGCCAGGCGAACTACGCTGCGGCGAAGGCGGGCGTGGCCGGCATGAGTCGCGCGCTGGCGCGCGAGCTGGGCAGCCGCAATATCACGGTCAATTGCGTGGCACCCGGCTTCATCGACACAGACATGACGCGCGCGTTGCCCGAGGCGGCGCGTGATGCACTGCTCGGCAACATCGCTCTCGGCCGCCTCGGCCGGCCGGAGGAGATTGCCGGCGCCGTCGCGTTCCTGGCTTCGCCGGCGGGAGCTTATGTCACTGGCACGACCCTGCATGTGAATGGCGGCATGTACATGTCGTGATGTGAGGCCGGGATAGCGGTTCCCGGCTATTTTGGTAGAATACGCCCGCTTTTTAACTACAAACCTGATCTCTCAGGAAGGAGTTTTTCATGGAGAACATCGAACAGCGCGTCAAGAAGATCGTCGCTGAGCAGCTTGGCGTGAACGAATCGGAAATCAAGAACGACTCGTCGTTCGTTGATGATCTTGGCGCAGATTCGCTGGACACCGTGGAACTGGTCATGGCGCTCGAAGAAGAGTTCGAGTGCGAAATTCCGGACGAAGAGGCTGAGAAGATCACCAACGTCCAGCAGGCGATCGACTACGTCACCGCCCACCTGAAGAAGTAATTCTTCGCCTTGTTTTCCGGACTCCGCCCGGTGCGGAGTCCGGTCCCCTTCTTGCTTGATTCCATACGGAGCTGCCCGTGTCGCGTCGTAGAGTCGTCGTAACCGGACTGGGACTGATTTCGCCGGTTGGCAATACCGTTTCCGAAGCCTGGGAAAATCTTGTCGCCGGCAAGAGTGGCATCGGCCCCATTACCCGTTTCGATGCGAGCGTTTTCTCGACGCGCATTGCGGGCGAGGTCAAGGACTTCGACGTTTCCACCTACCTGTCGGCGAAGGAAGCACGCCGCATGGATGTCTTCATCCATTACGGCATGGCGGCAGGGATCCAGGCGATCCGCGATTCCGGAATCGAAGTCACCGAGGCCAATGCCGAGCGCATCGGTGTCAATATCGGTTCGGGCATCGGCGGCCTGCCGATGATTTCCGGAACCCAGAATGATTTTCTTGCCGGCGGTCCGCGCAAGATCTCCCCGTTCTTCATTCCAGGAACGATCATCAACATGATCTCGGGTAACCTGTCGATCATGTACGGGATGAAGGGCCCGAACATCGCCGTTGTCACGGCCTGCACCACCGGCCTGCACGCGATCGGCCTGAGTGCGCGCATGATCGAGTACGGCGACGCCGACATGATGGTCTGCGGCGGTGCCGAATCGACCGTCACCGAGCTTGCGATTGGCGGTTTCGGCTCGGCGAAGGCGCTGTCGACCCGCAACGACGATCCCGCCACCGCCAGCCGCCCCTGGGACAAGGACCGCGACGGCTTCGTCCTGGGTGAGGGCGCCGGTGTGATGGTGCTCGAGGAGTACGAGCATGCGGTGAAGCGGGGTGCGAAGATCTACGCCGAGCTGGCCGGTTTCGGCATGAGCGGCGACGCCTATCACATGACCGCGCCCGACACCGACGGCCCGCGCCGCAGCATGGTCAATGCGATGAAGAATGCCGGCGTGAATGCGGACGAGGTCCACTATCTGAACGCGCACGGTACATCCACGCCGCTGGGCGACAAGAACGAAACCGATGCGATCAAGCTCGCGTTCGGTGCGGATGCGGCGCGCAAGATGGTGGTCAATTCGACCAAGTCGATGACCGGTCACCTGCTCGGTGGAGCGGGCGGCCTGGAGTCGGTATTCACCGTCCTGGCTGTTCACAACCAAATCTCGCCGCCGACGATCAACATCTTCGAGCAGGATGCGGAGTGTGATCTCGACTACTGCGCCAATGTGGCGCGGCCGATGAAGATCGATATCGCGCTGAAGAACAACTTCGGCTTCGGCGGCACGAACGGAACGCTGGTTTTCCGCCGCGTCTGAGTCGACAGTCGGGTTTGAGGCATCATCCGCGGGCGGGCGCATGCGTTACCCGCTGATGCTCGCCCTGAAGCCGTCAAGGACGGTCATGGCGTCAGTCGCCGTCGCACATGGTGCGGCGGCACTGACGCTTTTTTTCGCCCTGCGCACGCGGGATTCAGTCGGTGTCTCGAGCATTGCCTTGCCGGTATCGCTTGTCGTCCTCGCCTGCTGGGCAATGCTGTTCTGGTCTGCCGCGCGGGCGATTCGCGCGGAACGGTCAAAGCGCGGATTGCAGTTGGTCCTGGCGGAAGATGGTTCCGTCCGCTGCGACGCGCTGCTCGGCGACCGGGCGGGGCGGCTCGAGGGGAGTGCGGCTGATTTCGGCTGGGCCGTGTGCGTGCGCGTTCGGGCGCAGGATGCTCCGCCGGCCTCGGGGCCGCTACAAGGGTTGAGGCGTCGTCTGGCGCCGTTGATGCTCGTGCCGGGCAACGTGGCGCA
This sequence comes from Thauera sp., assembly GCA_017302295.1. Lineage (GTDB taxonomy): Bacteria > Pseudomonadota > Gammaproteobacteria > Burkholderiales > Rhodocyclaceae > Thauera. Next base: position 395,894 of record JAFLDS010000001.1, read on the forward strand.
TCCATCGGACTGGCGTGGCCTGCGCATCTGGCTCAGGCACAAGGCGTTCGCCACGCAGGCCGATTGAGTTGCCGCTGCCGGCCTTAGGGCTCAGGGCGGCGGCGCGCCGGCCGCAGTACCGTGCTGCGGGCGCGGACATGCGTGTCAGGGTAGTCTCGCGAGTGATGCAGTCCGCGACTTTCCGTGCGTTTCAGCGCGCAGCGCACGATGAGGTCGGCGGTGACCACCAGATTCCGCAACTCGATCAGATTATTGCTGACTCTGAAGTGTGAGTAGAACTCGTCGATCTCGCGTGCAAGCAGCCGGATTCGATGCTGGGCGCGTTGCAGGCGTTTGGTCGTGCGCACGATGCCGACGTAATCCCACATGGCGCGGCGCAGCTCTGCCCAGTTGTGCGTGATGACGACCTCTTCATCGGCATCGGTCACCCGGCTCTCGTCCCAGGCGGGCAGTGGCGGGTGCTCGGTCGCCGGCTTCGCGAGGATGTCTTTTGCCGCGGACTCGCCGAAGACGAGGCATTCGAGCAGGGAATTGCTCGCCAGGCGATTGGCGCCGTGCAATCCGGTACAGGCGGATTCGCCGATCGCATAAAGCCCGGGGACGTCGGTGCGCGCCGCGAGGTCGGTCACGATGCCGCCGCAGGTGTAGTGCGCGGCGGGCACCACCGGAATGGGGTCGCGAGTGATGTCGATCCCGAGCTCGAGGCAGCGTGCGTGGATATTCGGGAAGTGCTCGCGCAGCCACGCCGCCGGCTTGTGGCTGATGTCGAGATAGACGCAGTCGAGACCGTGCTTCTTCATCTCGAAGTCGATGGCGCGGGCGACGATGTCGCGTGGCGCAAGTTCGGCGCGCGCGTCGTGGTCGAGCATGAAACGGGTGCCGTCGGGCAGGCGCAGCAGACCGCCCTCGCCGCGCACCGCCTCGGAGATGAGGAAGGACTTCGCCTGTGGATGGTACAAGCAGGTCGGATGGAACTGGATGAACTCCAGATTCGCGACCCGGCAGCCCGCCCGCCAAGCCATCGCGATGCCATCGCCGGTCGCCACATCGGGGTTGGTCGTGTAGAGGTAGACCTTGCCGGCTCCCCCGGTCGCCAGAATCGTGTTGCGCGCGCTGAAGGTCAGCACGTGGTCGCCCCGGATGTCGAGCACGTAGGCGCCGAGGCAGCCCGCGCCGGGATGCCCCACCTTGTCACCCAGGACGAGGTCGACGGCAATATGGTGCTCGAAGATCTCGATGTTGGGGTGGGCGCGAACCTGCTCGCTGAGCGTCGCCTGTACTGCTGCGCCCGTAGCGTCCGCGGCGTGGATGATGCGGCGGTGGGAATGGCCGCCCTCGCGGGTCAGGTGATAGCCGAGTTCGGACTTCGCCTCACGCGTGAAGGGAACACCGCGCTCGATCAGCCACTCGATTGCGCGGCGGCCGTTCTCGACCACGAAACGGGTGGCGACGGGATCGCACAAGCCGGCGCCGGCGGTAAATGTGTCCTGGATGTGGGCTTCGACACTGTCGGTGGTGTCGAGCACCGCTGCGATCCCCCCTTGCGCCCAGGCGCTCGCGCTGTCGGCGAGTTCGCGCTTGGTGACGATCGCCACCTTGAGCCGGTCGGCAAGCCGCAAGGCAAGCGACTGGCCAGCGGCTCCGCTGCCGAGAATGAGAACGTCATACTTTTTCAGCACGGTGTCGATCCGGGCAGGTTTGGGGGCAAAAATATAGCACGCCCGGCTGGCTCGGTGCGCCGAGCGGCCTTGCGCCAGCCCTGCGCGGGCGGCAATGCCCCTGCTCGGTTATGAACTATTTGAGGCTCGCTGTGTCTGTTCAGACATCTTCCGGCTTTGGTGTCTCGGCAGCGCGGTGCTTATAATCGGACGGTCTTGATCTTCGAGTAGTCATACCCGTCCCTTATGAGCGATCGTGAAATCGATCAGGCGCTTGTCGAGCGTGTGCAGCGCGGCGATAAACAGGCTTTCGGCTTGCTGGTGTCAAAGTACCAGCGCAAGCTGAACAGGCTGTTGTCGCGCCTGATTCGCGATCCCGCCGAAGTGGAGGACGTGGCGCAGGAGACCTTCATCAAGGCATACCGTGCGCTGGGTTCCTTTCGCGGTGAAAGCGCGTTTTACACCTGGCTTTACCGCATCGGAATCAATACGGCGAAGAACTATCTCGTCTCGCAGGGACGCAGGGCGCCGACTTCGACGAGTTTCGATTCGGAAGAGGCGGAGAGTTTCGAGGACGGCGAGCAACTGCGCGACATCAACACGCCCGAGCGGCTGTTGATGACGCGGCAGATCGGCCAGACCGTCGATGAGGCAATGGCGGCGCTGCCAGAGGAATTGCGCACCGCGATCATGCTTCGTGAGTTGGAGGGGCTCAGCTACGAGGAAATCGCCAGCATCATGGATTGCCCCATCGGGACCGTGCGTTCCCGGATCTTCCGGGCTCGCGAGGCGATTGCTGAACGTCTGCGGCCCTTGCTGGACACAGCCCCGGACAAACGTTGGTAGGACGATTTCGAATGAAGGACAGACTCTCGGCGCTTCTGGATGGTGATCTGGAAGACCTGGCGGCTCGGCCGGTTCTCGATGGTTTGCAGCGTGATGAGACGCTCAGGCGAGACTGGGCGACCTACTGCCTTATTGGCGACACCCTGCGCGGGGAACCGGTGAATTCTCCGAATTTTGTCGGTCGTGTGATGGCCGAGCTCGAGCAGGAGCCGACCCGCCTCACGCCGCCCCGGCATGTCGGGGCCGGCGCCGCGAATCAAAGCCCCTGGCGTTCGCTGATGCCGCTCGCGGCGTCGGTGATGGGGGTGGCGGCAGTCGGACTCGTGGCCGCATCGCTTTATTCGGGACAGGAGCAACAGGTCGCCCGGCTCGCCAAGGTCGTTGGCTCCGCTCCCGGCGTGGTGTTGCCGGCTACGGTGGCGCGTTCTGCGAGTCCCCAGGGGACACCGCCGGCGCCCGCCGCTGATGGCCTGAACCGCGAGTATGTATTTGCCCATCAGGCGATCGGCGGGGGTGGTCCGGTACCGACCGCGCTTCAGTACGTACGCAGCGTTTCCGATGTGGGCGAGGGCGCGGGTCGATGAGATTCGCTGCGGCTGTGATCGCCCTCTGCGTGATGCTCGCGCAGGGACCCGCCCGCGCCGAACCTCAATCCGATCCGCTGTCCTGGCTTGGGCGGATCGCCGCGGCGGGGCAGCGCCTGAATTACTCGGGAACCTTCACCTACCAGTCGCGCGGCATGTTCGAGACCTCGCGCATCGCGCATACCGTCGATGCGGCGGGCGAGCATGAGCGGCTTGAAGTGCTTGACGGAAGTCCGCGCGAGGTCATCCGTTCCGGCGATGAGGTGCGTTGCGTGCTTCCGGACCAGAAGATGGTCATCGTCGACCAGCCCGGGGGGCGTCGGGCCTTTCCCGCCCGTCTGCCCGCGGGCTTCGTGAATCTCGCCGAGAGCTACCGCATCCGCAAGGGCGAGGCGGGGCGCGTCGCGGGCTATGAAGCGCAGTCGATCATCCTCGAGCCGCGCGACGACCTTCGATTCGGGCATGTTCTGTGGGCGGAGGCGCAGTCCGGCCTGTTGCTCAAGTCGCGCATGCTCGACGAACGGGGCGAGGTCATAGAACAGTTCGCGTTTAATGACGTCCGCATCGGCGTTGCGGTGGATCGCGAGCAGCTCAAGTCGCGTTTTGTCCATGATCCGGGCTGGCGTGTGGTGAATGCGCGCGGCAGCGAGGTTCCGAAGGATGAAGCGGGCTGGGTGCTGCGATCTTCGCTGCCGGGTTATGCGCTCATGTCGGTAATGAAAAGGCCGCTCGGACGCGAGCGCGGCGAGGTGATCCACATGGTCTATGGCGACGGGCTGGCCGCGATTTCCGTGTTCATCGAGCCCCAGGGCACGCAGGGCGCCTCCGGCGCTTCGGCGACGCTGGCGACCGGGGCGATCAACATCTACAAACGCTCAGTGAATGGCCATCTCGTCACCGCGCTCGGCGAAGTTCCGTTGCGCGCAGTGCAGAGGGTGGCCGACGGGATCGAGCAGGTGGCGCGTTGATGGAAGCCATGGCGCGCGTCGAGCGCATTGCCGACGGCAGGCTCTGGGTGAAGGTGAATGACCATGGGGGTGGCTGTGGCCGCTGTGACGAGCCGGGCGGCTGTCGCTCGGTGCAGATCACGCACGCCTTCGGCTTGCCGCGAGACGAGTTCTCCTTGCCGCTGGTGGCGGGCGTCGAGGCGGGGGACCGGCTGCGCGTCTCGATTCCCGAAGGCGGGCCGTTGCGCGCGGCCCTGGCGAGCTACGGTCTGGGTGTAGTCCTGCTGCTGGCCGGCGCTGCGCTCGGAGCCACGCAGGGCGTCGGCGCGGATGCGGACCTTCATGCCGCCGTTGGCGCGGTCATCGGGCTTGTTGCCGCGGCGGCGATCAACCGGCTGCTGGCGCGAAGCCGGTGGTGGCGCGGAAGCCTGCGCCTGGAAGTCGTGGCGGAGGAGGTTTGCGTCCGAAGCAGCCCCGCCGAGATGCGAAAGGGATGAGTGTGACATCGATGTTTCGTCTGTTGTTGGGGTGGCTGGCGTTCGCGCTCGTTGGTGGTGCCGCGGCGGCGACGTCCGTGGCGAATCTTCCCGATTTCACCAGCCTGGTGGAGCGCCAGGGTATCGCGGTGGTCAACATCAGCACCTCGCAGGCGCGTGGCAAGCACCCGCAGATTCCGTTTCCCGGGCTCGACGAGTCCGATCCGATGTTCGATTTCTTCCGGCGCTTCATTCCCAAGCACCCGGAAATCCCCCAGTTCGCTCCCGACAACCAGTCACTCGGCTCGGGCTTCATCATCAGCGCGGACGGATACATCCTGACCAATGCGCACGTCGTTGAAGACGCGGAAGAAATCGTCGTCAGGCTCGCAGACAAGCGCGAGTTCCGCGCCAAGGTCATCGGTGCCGACGCGCGCAGCGACGTGGCGCTCATCCGGATCGAGGCCAGCGGTCTGCCCAAGGTCGTGTTCGGCGACCCGGAACGCCTGAAGGTAGGCGAATGGGTGGTGGCGATCGGTTCGCCTTTCGGCTTCGAACAGTCGGTGACGGCCGGCATCGTCAGCGCCAAGGGGCGCAGTCTGCCCGACGAGAATTTCGTCCCTTTCATCCAGACCGACGTCGCGATCAATCCGGGTAACTCCGGCGGCCCGCTGTTCAATCTGAAGGGCGAGGTGGTCGGGATCAACTCGCAGATCTACAGCCGTACCGGCGGCTTCATGGGGCTGTCCTTCGCCATTCCGATCGACGTGGCGATGGACGTGCAGCAGCAGCTGCGCACCCACGGCAAGGTTCAGCGCGGGCGCATCGGGGTGGCGATTCAGGAAGTCACCCGCGATCTGGCCGATGGCTTCGGCCTTCCGCGTGCGGCGGGGGCCCTGGTGAGCGCAGTCGAGCCGGACAGTCCGGCGGCGCGCGCCGGCGTCGAGCAGGGCGATGTCATCGTCCGCTTCGACGGGCGCAACGTGGAGAATTCGAATGACCTGCCGCGGATCGTAGCCGGTGTTCGGCCTGGGGCCAAGGTGGGCGTACAGGTCTATCGCAGCGGCACGTCTCGCGATCTCACGATCACGGTGGGCGAATGGCAGGATGGTACATCCGGGCGTCAGCGCAGCACGCCCCCCAGGTCGCAGGCCGCTCCCAACCGGCTCGGGCTTGCGCTCGCACCGCCAACGCCGGTGCAGCGCAGGGAGCGCGGCATCGAGCAGGGCCTCGTCGTCGAGCGTGCAGTGGGCGCGGCTGCTCGCGCCGAGATTCGCGAGGGGGATGTGGTGCTTGCGCTGGTCCTCGGCGGGCGGCAGAACCCTCTGAAGTCGGTGGAGGAGTTCAATCGGCTGGTTTCCGGCCTTAAGGAGGGCCAACAGGTCACCTTGCTGGTGAAGCGCGGCGAGGCGACTTCCTACGTCAGCCTCCGGGCGGACAAGTAGCCGATGATGTCGCGCGCGGCGGGGCGGCCTCGCACCTTCACGGTGATGAGCCGCGAGTGGTGCCACCTCTGCCATGAGCTGCTCGATGAGCTCAAGCCGATCGCCGACGAGTTCGGATGGTCGATCGAAGTGTTCGATGTCGATCAGGACGCCGAACTCGAAGAGAAGTGGAACGAGCTGGTTCCGGTCTTGCTGCATGGCGGCACCGAGCTTTGCCATTACCATCTCGACGCGGTGGCCGTCCGTGCCTATTGCGCGGGTTTTCCGCTAGAATCCGGCACTTGACGTCGCCAACCAATCGAAACCGGGTGCTGCAAGGCACCCGTTTTGTTATCGCATGCAGCACATAAGAAACTTTTCCATCATCGCCCACATCGACCACGGCAAATCCACGCTGGCGGATCGTCTGATTCAATTCTGCGGCGGGCTGTCCGAACGCGAGATGGAAGCCCAGGTGCTCGACTCGATGGACATCGAGCGCGAACGCGGCATCACCATCAAGGCCCAGACCGCCGCGCTGCACTACAAGGCAAAGGACGGCAAGGTCTACAACCTGAACCTCATCGACACGCCGGGACACGTCGACTTTTCCTACGAGGTCAGCCGTTCGCTGGCCGCGTGCGAGGGTGCGCTGCTCGTCGTCGATGCCTCGCAGGGCGTCGAGGCGCAGACGGTGGCCAACTGCTACACCGCGCTCGATCTCGACGTCGAGGTGGTGCCGGTGCTGAACAAGATCGACCTGCCTGCGGCCGATCCGGAAAATGCCCGCGGCGAAATCGAGGACGTGATCGGCGTCGATGCCTCCGAAGCCATCCTGTGCTCGGCCAAGACGGGTCTGGGCATCGAGGACGTGCTGGAGGCTATCGTCGCCAAGGTCCCGGCGCCCAGGGGCGAGGCGGACGGGCCGCTGAAGGCGCTGATCATCGACTCGTGGTTCGACAACTACGTCGGCGTCGTGATGCTGGTGCGGGTGGTCGACGGCGGGTTGAAGCCCAAGGACCGCATCCTGCTGATGTCGTCCGGCGCACAGTATCCGTGCGAACAGGTCGGCGTGTTCACGCCGAAGTCCGTCGGCCGCGACCAGTTGTCGGCGGGCGAGGTCGGTTTCGTCATTGCCGGCATCAAGGAACTCGAAGCGGCCAAGGTCGGCGACACCATCACGCTCGCCAGCCGCCCGGCCACCGAACCCTTGCCGGGTTTCAAGGAGATCAAGCCGCAGGTGTTTGCCGGCCTGTATCCGGTCGAGTCGAGCGAGTACGACCAGCTGCGTGATTCGCTCGAGAAGCTGCGCCTCAACGACGCCTCGCTGCAGTTCGAGCCGGAAGTGTCGCAGGCGCTCGGCTTCGGCTTCCGCTGTGGCTTCCTCGGCCTGCTGCACATGGATATCGTGCAGGAGCGGCTCGAGCGCGAGTTCGACATGGATCTCATCACCACCGCGCCGACGGTGGTGTACGAGGTCGTCATGAACAGTGGCGAGGTGATCCACGTCGAGAACCCGGCCAAGCTGCCGGAAGTCGGCAAGTTCGCCGAGATCCGCGAGCCCATCATCACCGCGACCATCTTCCTGCCGCAGGACTACGTCGGGCCGGTCATCACGCTGTGCAACCAGAAGCGCGGCACGCAGGTGGACATGCGCTACCACGGCCGCCAGGTGCAGCTGATCTACGACATGCCGATGAACGAGGTCGTGATGGACTTCTTCGACAAGCTGAAGTCGGTGTCGCGCGGCTACGCCTCGCTCGACTATGAATTCAAGGAGTACCGCACCGCCGATCTGGTCAAGCTGGACCTGATGGTGGGCGGCGAGAAAGTTGATGCGCTGTCGGTCATCGTGCATCGCTCGAGCGCGCAGTATCGCGGCCGCGAGCTGGCGTCCAAGCTGCGTGGCCTGATTCCGCGGCAGATGTTCGATGTCGCGGTGCAGGCCGCGATCGGCTCCCACATCATCGCCCGCGAAACCATCAAGGCCTTGCGCAAGAACGTGCTGGCGAAGTGCTATGGCGGCGACATCACGCGGAAGAAGAAGCTGCTCGAGAAGCAGAAGGAAGGCAAGAAGCGCATGAAGCAGGTGGGCAACGTGGAGATCCCGCAGGAAGCCTTCCTCGCCGTCTTGCGCGTCGAGGACGGCAAGTAGGCAGGGTCGTCCTGCCGTTCCCTGTCCTTTCGCTCGCCCCTTTCCCCTTCCAAGCTGCGCCGGAGTCCGTGTGAACTTTGCCCTCATCCTCTTCCTCCTGCTCGTCGCCACCGGCGTGCTGTGGGTCATCGACCACTTTTTCGCCCGCAAGCAGCGCGCGCCCGGTGCACCGGCGCCTTGGTGGGTGGAATACGGGGCGAGCTTCTTCCCGGTGATCCTGATCGTTTTCGGACTGCGCTCCTTCATCGTCGAGCCGTTCAAGATTCCCTCCGGTTCGATGATCCCCACGCTGCTGGTGGGCGACTTCATCCTGGTCAACAAGTGGACCTACGGCATTCGCCTGCCGGTGATCAACAAGAAGATCATCGAGGTCAATCAGCCCAAGCGTGGCGAGGTCATGGTGTTCCGCTACCCGGCCGACCCCTCGCTCGACTACATCAAGCGTGTTGTCGGCCTGCCGGGCGACACCGTCGAATACATCGACAAGCGGCTGACCGTGAATGAGAACGTGGTGCCGCTCAGCGAGTCGGGCAACTATCTGCACCCCGACCGACTGTATTACTCGCCGAAGTACACGGAGAAGCTGGGGGAAGTGGAGCATTCGGTGCTGATCGAGCGCGATGCCCCGGCATTCGTGCCGCAGGTCATGAATTTTCCGGGGCGCGGGAACTGCACCTATACTGCGCGTGGCGTTCGCTGCACCGTGCCAGAGGGGCATTACTTCGTGATGGGTGACAATCGCGACGCCAGCAGCGACAGTCGGGTATGGGGCTTTGTCCCGGACGCGAACATCGTCGGGCGAGCCTTCTTCATCTGGTTCAACTTCAACGACATGAAGCGGATCGGTGGTTTCCACTAAGGATCGGAGTCCATACATGGATATCAAACGACAATCCGGCCTCAGCCTGATCAGCGTGCTGATCGTGGGCGGCTTGGCTGCTTTCGTCATCCTGATCGGCTTTCGGACCGTTCCCGCGGTCAATGAGTACATTGCGCTCAAGCGCATCATCGGCGTGCTCGTCACCGAGGGCGAGAACGGTGCATCTGTCACCGACCTGCGTCGCAGTTTCGACCGGCGGCGCGAAGTCGACGACATCACCAGTGTCACCGGTGCTGATCTGGACATCTCGAAGGATGGCAGCAAGACCGAGATCGAGGTCGAATATTCCCGCAAGGTGCCGGTGGCGGGCAATGTGAGCCTGCTCATCGACTTCCGCGCCTCGAGCGCGGTTCGCTGAATCGATGTCACTCGAGCGCTTGCAGCGTGAACTCGGGCATGAGTTCCGTGACGGAACCCTGCTGCGGCAGGCGCTCACGCATCGCAGTTTCGGCCAGCCGAACAACGAACGGCTTGAATTCCTCGGCGACAGCGTCCTCAATTGCGTGGTGGCGATCGCACTTTTCGCGCGCTTTGGCGCATTGAACGAAGGCCAGTTGTCGCGCGCGCGCGCCTCGCTGGTTTGCCAGGACGCACTGCATCGCATCGCATCCGGACTCGATCTTGGCGATCATCTGCTCCTGGGCGAGGGCGAACTGAAATCGGGTGGTGCGCGACGCCCGTCCATCCTGGCCGACGCGGTCGAGGCCATCTTTGCGGCTGTTTACCTCGACGCAGGTTTCGAGGCTGCGAAGGGTGTGGTCGACCGGCTATACGTGCCGCTGCTGAACGAGATCGACCCGCGCAAGCCGGCGAAGGACCCCAAGACGGCGCTGCAGGAGTTGCTGCAGGGGCGCAAGCTGGCGCTGCCGGTGTATTCGATGCAGCAGGTGCTCGGCGAGGCCCATGCGCAGGAGTTCGAAGTTGCCTGCGAAGTCGCCAAGCTTGGAATCCGTACCCTCGGACGCGGTGCCAGCCGGCGCGCGGCCGAACAGCAGTCGGCCGAACTTGCGCTGGCGGAGTTGAAGAAGAAATGAGCGACATGAATCAGTCGGATCAGTCGGCGGCGGGTTTTCGCTGTGGCTTCGTGGCGATCGTAGGCCGGCCCAACGTCGGCAAGTCGACGCTGCTGAACCGGCTCATCGGCCAGAAGATCAGCATCGTCTCGAGCAAGGCACAGACGACGCGCCACCGCGTCACCGGCATCCTGACCAACGACGACGCGCAGTTCGTGTTCGTCGATACGCCGGGTTTCCAGACCCATCACCGCAACGCGCTGAACCGCACGATGAACCGCACCGTGTCCCAGGTGCTGGCCGACGTCGATCTGGTGTTCTTCGTCATCGAGGCGGGTCGCTTCGGCGAGGACGATCGCAAGGTGCTGGAAGTGATTCCGGCCGATGCGCGCGTGGTGCTGGTGATCAACAAGGTTGACTTGCTGAAGGACAAGGCGCGCTTGTTGCCTTTCATCGACGAGGTGCGCGCCTTGCGCGATTTCGTCGAGATCGTGCCGCTGTCGGCCGAGCGCGGCCGCAACGTCGAGGCGCTCGTCACCGCAGCAACGCCGCTCCTGCCCGAAGGCGACGCGATGTACGGCGAGGACGAGGTCACCGACCGCAGCGAGCGCTTCCTGGCAGCTGAGTTTCTGCGCGAGAAGCTCTTCCGCCTGCTGGGCGACGAGCTGCCCTACGGCATCGCGGTAGAGATCGAGAAATTCGAAGTTGAAGGCAACCTGCGCCGCGTCTTTGCTGCGGTCATCGTGGACAAGCCCGGGCACAAGGGCATCGTCATCGGTAAGGGTGGCGAGAAGCTCAAGCGCATCTCGTCCGAGGCGCGCGTCGAGCTCGAGAAGCTGTTCGACGGCAAGGTGTATCTGGAGGTCTGGGTCAAGGTCAAGAGCGGCTGGACGGACGACGAGCGCGCGCTGAAGAGCCTGGGCTACGAATAAGCCCGGCGCGCCCGAGCGTCATCCGCCCCCCGCTTAACGGTTCGCCAGGCCGTGGCTACCCGACAACGCATCGAGCAGCAGCCCGCCTGGGTTCTGCATACGCTGCCGTGGCGCGAAACGAGCCTCATCGTCGAGGTGCTGTCGCGCGATCACGGCCGGGTTGCGCTGGTTGCCAAAGGCGCGCGCCGGCCGCTTTCGGTGCTGCGCGGCGTGCTGATGGCTTTCCAGCCGTTGCTGGTGGACTGGTCCGGTGGCGGCGAGGTCAAGACGCTGGTGCGCGCGGAGTGGCAGGGCGGCCAGCCGCTTCTGACCGGGCGCGCACTGATCTGCGGCTACTACCTCAACGAATTGCTGATCCGCCTGACCGCGCGAGAGGATGCACACCCGCGACTGTTCGAAGCCTATGCGACCGCTGTCGCTGCGCTGGGCCGGGGCGAGCCCGTTCCTCCGCTGCTACGCCGTTTCGAACTCGCGCTGCTGCAGGAACTGGGCTATGGGCTGGGACTCGATGCCGAGGGAGACAGCGGCGATCCGATTCGCCCGGAAGGGCAGTATCTTTACGTCGTGGAGCGCGGCGCGTTGCCGATCGAATCCGTCGGCGGCGACGAGCCGGACATATCGGGCGAGCAGATGGTCGTCAGCGGGCAGGTGTTGCTCGACATGGAGGCAGGCGATTTTTCGCGCGCCGAGACGCTGGGACAATCCAAGCTGTTGTTGCGCGTACTCATCAACCATTACCTCGGCGGGCAGCCGCTGCAGTCGCGCCGGGTCCTGAAGGAGATAGCTGAACTGTGATCGAACTCGGCGTCAATATCGACCACGTCGCCACGCTGCGCCAGGCGCGCCGCACCTGGGAACCCGATCCGGTGTGGGCTGCGGTGGAAGCCCACCTTGGCGGAGCCGACGGCATCACCGTCCATCTGCGCGAAGACCGCCGCCACATCAACGACGACGACGTGCGCAAGCTGCGCGAGCTCACCCAGGTCAAGCTGAACCTCGAGATGGCCGCTACCGACGAGATGGTCGGCATCGCCTGCCGCCTCAAACCCGAGATGGCGATGCTGGTGCCCGAGGGCCGCCACGAGGTCACCACCGAAGGCGGGCTGGACATCGTCGGCCAGGAGGCGCGGCTGAAGGACGTCATCGCGCGGCTCGCCGACGCCGGCATCGTCACCAGCGTGTTCATCGACGCCGAGATCCCGCAGATCGAGGCCGCGGCGCGCATCGGCGCGCGCGTGTGCGAGATCCACACCGGCCCCTATGCGCACGCCTTCCACAACGCGGGCCGCGACGCCGAGGCCCCCGCGGTGCTGACCGAGCTGGCCAAGGTGAAGGCGGCCGGCGAGGCGGTGCGCGGACTCGGCATGCGCTTCAACGCCGGCCACGCGCTCAACTACTACAACGTGCAGCCGATCGCGCGGCTCGCGGGCGTGCGCGAACTGCACATCGGTCACGCAATCGTCAGCCGCTCGGTCTTCGTCGGCCTGCGCGAGGCGGTCGCCGAGATGAAGCGCCTGATGCGCGAGGCCGCGTCGCCGGCCGCCTGAGCAGGAAGAGGGCGCAGATGATCCACGGCATCGGCACCGACATCGTCCGCATCGAGCGCGTGCGCCGCGCGCTGGAGCGCCACGGCGAAGGCTTCGCGCTGCGCATCCTCGCCGAATCCGAAGTCGAGGCCTGGCGCGCCAGCCGCGATCCTGCGCGCCTGCTCGCCAAGCGCTTCGCCGCCAAAGAAGCCTTCGGCAAAGCGCTCGGTACCGGTGTCGCGGTGCCGGCGACGCTGCATGCGGTGGCGGTCGGGCACGACGAGGCCGGAAAGCCGCATTACCGCTATGGCGACGGGCTTGCGGCCTACATGTCGGAACGCGGTCTCGGCGCCCACCTCAGCCTGACCGACGAAGACGACTACGTGGTCGCCTTCGCGGTGATCGAGAGACAGCCGCCCACCCTGTAGGAGCGGACCTGGCCGCGATTTCGTTCGCCGATCGCGGCCAGGTCCGCTCCTACATCCTTGCGTTCGACCAACACCATGAACAGCCCCATCCTCCGCCCCCGCGGCCCCGTCATGATCGACGTGGCCGGCACCGAGCTCACCGACGACGAACGCCAGCGCCTGCTCGACCCGCTGGTCGGCGGTGTGATCCTGTTCGCGCGCAACTTCCGTGACTCCGAACAGCTCGCCGCACTCACCCGCGACATCCGCACGCTGCGCGACCCGGCGCTGATCATCGCCGTCGACCATGAAGGCGGCAGGGTGCAGCGCTTCCGCAGCGACGGCTTCACCCGCCTGCCGGCCATGCGCAGCCTCGGCACGCTGTGGGACGAGGACCACCTCGCCGCCCTCGACGCCGCCCGCGCCACCGGCTACGTGCTGGCCGCCGAACTGCTCGCCCACGGCGTCGACCTCAGCTTCACCCCGGTGCTCGACCTCGATTACGGCGTCAGCCGCGCCATCGGCAACCGCGCCTTCCACCGCGACCCGCAGGTCACCGCCAGCCTGGCCCAGGCGCTCGCCGCGGGCATGGCGGAAGCTGGCATGGGCTGCGTCGGCAAGCACTTCCCGGGTCACGGCTACGTCGAAGCCGATTCGCATCACGACGTACCGGTCGACCAGCGCGACTTCGACACCCTCTGGGCCGAAGACATCGCTCCCTACCGCCACCGCCTCGGCCGCCAGCTCGCCGGCGTGATGCCCGCCCACGTCATCTACCCCAACGCCGACCCCAGCCCCGAACCCATGCCCGCCGGCTTCTCGGCGTTCTGGCTGAAGACCGTGCTGCGTGAACGCCTCGGCTTCAAGGGCGTGATCTTCAGCGACGACCTCAACATGGAAGGCGCACGCGTCGCCGGCGACATCGTCGGCCGCGCCAAGGCGGCCTACGCCGCCGGCTGCGACATGCTGTTGGTGTGCAACCGCCCCGATCTCGCCAAGGAACTGCTCGATCGCTGGGCGCCGGCTCCCGACCCCGAAAACCTCGCACGCCTGGCCACGATCGTCCCGACCTCCGCCCGACCGGCGTGGCTGACCGACCCCTTCGCACTGGAACTTCATCCTGCTTATGTTCAGGCGCGCGAGCGGGTCATGGTCATCCCGGAAGACACGAGCAGCGTGTCGACCATGACCGCATCGACGATCGGCCAGCAACGCACCGAAGTGCTGCGCAAGGACGGATAATCCGGCGGATCGACAACGCGGCGATCACGAACCAGGCTGGATTGCGTGCGGGGTGTTCGTGGCGCAGGCGAGGACTGTCTGAGTGAGCGCAGCGAACGAGTTCCGCAGCCTGCAGAACGAATTCCCCGTGCGCAATCCAACGCACTGACGGTTTTCAGAAGCCGCCCAGCACCGACCATGACCGACCCGACGCCCACCCCCGCCTTCGACGCCAAGACCTTCCTCCGCACCCTCACCGAGGAGCCCGGCGTCTATCGCATGATCGGCGCCGAGGACAAGGTCCTCTACGTCGGCAAGGCGAAGAACCTCAAGCGCCGCGTCTCCAGCTACTTCCAGAAGACGCTCTCCAGCCCGCGCATCGCCATGATGGTCGCGCAGATCCAGCGCGTCGACATCACCGCCACCCGCTCCGAGGCCGAGGCCCTGATCCTCGAGAACAACCTCATCAAGAGCCTCGCCCCGCGCTACAACATCCTCTTCCGCGACGACAAGACCTACCCCTACATCGAACTCTCGGGCGACGACTTCCCAAGACTTGCCTACCACCGCGGCGCCTTCACCAAGGGCGCGCGCTACTTCGGTCCTTTCCCCAACGCCTGGGCCGTGCGCGAAAGCATCCACCTGCTGCAGAAAACCTTCCAGTTGCGCACCTGCGAGAACACCGTCTTCCAGAACCGCTCGCGCCCGTGCCTGCTGCAGCAGATCAAGCGCTGCACCGGCCCCTGCGTCGGCCTCATCGAAAAGGACGACTACGCCGCCGACGTCAAGCTCGCCGCGCGCTTCCTCGACGGGCAAGCCAGCGAAGTCATCGACGACCTCACCGCCCGGATGCAGAACGCCGCCGAGCGCCTCGCCTTCGAGGAAGCCGCCGCCTGCCGCGACCAGGTGCGCGTGCTGCAGGCCGTGCTGCACAAGCAGTTCGTCGATAGCCGCAAGGACGAAGACGTCGACATCCTCGCAGCGGTCGAGGAGGGCGGGCTCACCTGCGTCAACATCGCCATGGTGCGGGGCGGCCGCCACCTCGGCGACAGACCGCAGTTCCCCAGCGGCGCCGCGGTGTCCGGCGCCGAGGACAGCCTGCTCGCCTTCGTCGAGCAGCACTACAGCCAGCACCCCATCCCGGCGCGCATCCTGGTGAACCTCGCCCCCGAACCGCTGCGCGAGACCATGGCCGAGATCGCCGACCCGCCGCCTGGCGTCGTGCAACCCCGTTTCGCCGCGGAAAAGGCCTGGATGGAAATGGCCGAGAAGAACGCGCGGCTCGCCATCCAGACCCGCGCGCGCGACACCGGCCGGCTGGAGGCGCGGCTCGACGCGCTGCGCGAGGCGCTGGAACTCGAGGACGCGCCGCAGCGCATCGAATGCTTCGACATCAGCCACACCATGGGTGAGGCCACCGTAGCGTCGTGCGTGGTGTGCGAAGCCGGCGCGATGAAGAATTCGGAATATCGCCGCTACAACATCACCGGCATCACGCCGGGCGACGACTTCGCCGCCATGCGCCAGGCACTTGAGCGCCGCTACGGCAAGGTCGCGGCGGGGGAGGGCGTGTGCCCCGACCTGATCCTGATCGACGGCGGTAAGGGCCAGGTCAGCGCAGCGCGCGAGATCCTCGCCGAAGTCGGGCTCGAGTCGGTTCGCATGGTCGGCGTGGCCAAGGGCGAAGGGCGCAAGGCCGGCCTGGAGACGCTGATCTTCCCCGATGGCCGCGAAGACCTGGCGTTGGGCGGCGAATCCGCCGCGCTGCACTTGATCGTCGAGATCCGCGACGAGGCCCACCGTTTCGCCATCACCGGCCACCGCGCCAAGCGCGGCAAGGCCCGCATCGGATCGAAACTCGAAGACATCCCCGGCGTCGGCCCCTCACGGCGGCGCAACCTGCTCGCCGCCTTCGGCGGTCTCGATGGCGTGCGCAACGCCACCGTAGAGGACCTGTGCCGGGTGGACGGCGTCAACCGCAGGCTCGCCGAACAGATCCACGCCGCCTTGCACTGAACGGCGCCCGGGAGGGGCGCAGCCATGGACGACACCCACGTTCCCGCCTTTGCCCCCACTACCGGCCTGCCCGGGCTCGATGCCGTGCTACGCGGCGTGCAGCGCGGCGACAACATCGTGTGGCAGATCCAGTCGCTGGACGAGTATCTCGCCCTGGTGCAGCCCTACGCCCGCGCCGCGCGAGCGCAGCGCCGGCGGCTGATCTATTTCCGCTTCGCCTCGCATGCGCCGCTGCTGGAGGCGGAAGAGGGCGTGGAGATCCACCATCCACGGCCGCAGGACGGTTTCGATGCCTTCGTGGACCAGGTGCATTCGGTGATCGAAGCGGCCGGGCGCGAGACGATGTATGTCTTCGATTGTCTGTCCGATCTGACCGAGAACTGGCAGTCGGACCGCATGATGGGCAACTTCTTCCGCTTGACCTGCCCGCGCCTGTTCGACCTCGACACCGTCACCTACTTCGGTGTGTACCGCAACACCCATGCCGCCGACGGCATGGACACCATCACCGACACCACCCAGTACCTGCTCGACGTGTTCCGGTGCCGCGGCCGGCTTTATGTCCGGCCGATCAAGGTCCAGCACCGCTCGGCGGCGGTGATGAACCTGATCCACGCCTGGGAGGAGGGGGATCGTTTCCGGCCGGTGGCCGACAGCGGCACGGTGTCGGAGATCCTTGCCGGTTCGGGCTGGGCGGGCCTGGAAGGCAGCGCCGTCGTCAGCCACTGGGACCGCCAGTTCGCCACCGCGCGCGGACTCGTCGCCTGGCGTCAGGCCGGCGAAGGCGGTGGTCTGGTCGCAGACGAGGCGGCCAGCTTTTCGCGCCTGAGCCGGCTGCTGTTTCCGGAAGACGAAGGCCTGCTGCGGCTGATCGAGCGCTACCTGTGGCTGGAGGATCTGCCCGCCATCCGCGCCCGCATGATCGGCATCGGCTCCATCGGCGGAAAGGCGGCCGGCATGCTGCTGGCGCGGGCCATCCTGCGTCACGACCTGCCCGCTCTGCACGAGCGCCTCGAGGCGCACGACTCCTTCTTCGTCGGCACCGAGGTCTTCGACACCTTCTTCGTCCATAACCGGCTGTGGTGGATCCGTCGCCAGCAGCGCGAGCCGGACACTTTCCTGCAGGGGCTGGACGACGCGCGCGAGCGCGTCCTGCAGGGTGTTTTTCCGGCCTCGACCGTGCGCCAGTTCGAGGCCATGCTGGATTACTTCGGCGAGTGGCCCTTCATCGTGCGCTCCAGCTCGCGGCTGGAGGACCGCTACGGCAACGCCTTCGCCGGCCAGTACGACAGCGTGTTCTGTGTGAATCAGGGCCCGCGCGACAAGCGCCTCGCCGACCTGCTCGATGCGGTGCGCCAGGTCTATGCCAGCACGCTGAGCGAGCAGGCGCTGCGCTACCGTCAGCGCCGCGGTTTGCTGAACGAGCATGAGCAGATGGCGCTGCTGATCATGCGGGTGTCGGGCACCGCCGGGCGGCGCTACTTCCATCCGCACGCAGCCGGGGTCGGCCTGTCGGTGAACCCCTATCCGTGGAATCCGCAGATCGATATGCGCGCCGGCGTTCTGCGGCTGGTGGCGGGGCTGGGCACGCGCGCGGTGGATCGAAGCGATGACGACTACACGCGGCTGATCGCGCTCAATGCCCCGTTGCTGCGTCCCGAGACCCACTTCGGCGCCATCGCCCGCCATGCCCAGCGGCGCATGGATGCCCTCGACCTGCAGCAGAACCGGCTGGTGAGCGGTCCGTTCGCCGAGATGGTGAAGGCTGCGGATGACTTCCCCTTCGCGCTGTTCACCAGTCGCGATACCAGCCGCGAGCGCGACGATGGCCCCGCCTTCCTGACCTTCGACGGGCTGGTGGCGCGCACCGACTTCGTCGACGACATGCGCGCGCTGCTCGCCACCCTGCATGCCGCCTACGCTCATCCGGTGGAAGTCGAGTTCGCGCTCAACTTCACGTCGGGTGGCGGCTACCGCATCAATCTGCTGCAGTGCCGTCCGATGCAGATCCGCAACAGCGACGGCGCCAGCGCGGTGCAGCCGCCGGCGGGCGTGCCGCAAGTGCTGGCCGCGCGCGGCGCGGTGATCGGGCCGGGGCGGGTGATCCAGCCGGAGCGCATCGTGCTGGTGCGTCCCGCGCAGTATGGCCGCCTCGGCCAGGCCGACCGCCTTGCCGTGACGCGTGTGCTCGGCCGCCTCAACCAGGCCAGCGCGGGGCGCTGCCTGCTGGTGCTGGGGCCGGGCCGCTGGGGTTCGCGCGACCTGTGGCTGGGCATTCCGGTCGTCTTCGCCGATATCAACCACGTCGCCGCGCTGTGCGAGATCGTCGCCATGCACGACAACCTGGTGCCCGACGTATCGCTCGGCACCCACTTCCTGAACGAGCTGATCGAGGCGGACATGCTGTACTTCGCGCTCTTCCCCAAGCTCGCCGGCAACCATCTCGACGAGGAGGCGCTGTGTGGCCTCCCCAACCGGCTCGTCGAGCTGCTGCCCGATGCAGCGCGCTGGGCCGACATCGTGCATGTGATCGACCTCGAGCGCGCTGGGGCGACCCTTTACGCCGATGCGGAGCGGCAGCGCGTCGTGTTGACCCTGGGCGCCTGAACGCGGGCGCGCGTTGCCGGTCGTAGGTCCGGGACAGCGCATGCACAAGCATGGGGCGTCTTGAGTAAGATTCGGAAAGACTGAAATGATCTGCAATGATGCCCGGCCAGACGCGGCATCGCTCTTGCTCCTTCCTTTCACGGGGGAGGCGCTACGCCATTATTGGGAAACGCAAGATGTGCGACTTCAAAGACCCCGCCGGTTCGTCCCCTGTGCAAGACGCTGCGCCGCGCACGCTTTTCCCGCGCACACCCTTCCTCGCCGGCACCGATGTCGAGGCCAAGCGGCGGGAGTTGCTCGATTACTTCCACGCGACCTTCGACCGCTATGAGTCGCTGTTCGAGGTGCTGACCTGTGACGAGGCCTATTACAAAAAGCCGATCAGCCTGCGCCACCCGCTGATCTTCTACTTCGGCCACACCGCGACCTTCTTCATCAACAAGTTTCTGCTCGCCGGCCTGATCGAGCAGCGCATCGACCCGCGCCTCGAATCGATGTTCGCCGTCGGCGTGGACGAGATGAGCTGGGACGACCTCGACGACACCCGCTACGACTGGCCGACGGTGGCCGAGGTCGCCGACTACCGCAGGAAGGTGAGGGCGGTGGTCGACCGCGTGATCCGCGAGACGCCCTTCACGCTGCCGATCGGCTGGAAGGATCCGTTCTGGGTGGTGGTCATGGGCATCGAGCACGAGCGCATCCACCTCGAGACCTCCTCGGTGCTGATGCGCCAGCACGCGCTGCAGTACGTGAAGCCCCATCCCGCCTGGCAGCCCTGCGCCGAGCATGGCGAGCCACCGCAGAACACCCTGGTCGCCATCCCCGCCGGCACGGTGACGCTGGGCCGTGCCTTCGACGAACCGATCTACGGCTGGGACAACGAATACGGCCATCATCGCGCCGAGGTGCCGGCCTTCCAGGCCGCGCGCTATCTGGTAACCAACCGCGAATATCTTGGCTTCGTCGAGGCTGGCGGCTATGCCGACGACAGCGTCTGGGACGAGGAAGGCCTGGGCTGGAAGCGCTTCGCGCGCGCCGAGCATCCCACCTTCTGGGTGCCGGCTGCTGGCGGCTGGAAGCTGCGCCTGATGGCCGAGGAAGTGCCGATGCGCTGGGACTGGCCGGTGGAGGTCAATTGCCTGGAGGCGCGCGCCTTCTGCCGCTGGAAAGCGCGTCAAACCGGCCAGCCGGTGCGCCTGCCGACCGAGGACGAGTGGAATCGCATCCACGATCACGCCGGCCTGGCCGACGTGCCGCACGACGAGCCGGCGAACGCCAACCTGCACCTCGACCACTGGGCCTCGAACTGCCCGGTGACGCGCTTCGCCCACGGCGAACTGTTCGATGTGGTCGGTAATGTCTGGCAGTGGTGCGAGACGCCGACCTATCCCTTCGACGGCTTCGACGTGCACCCGATCTACGACGACTTCACCACGCCGACCTTCGATGACCGCCACGGCATCATCAAGGGCGGCAGCTGGATCTCGGCGGGCAACGAATCGCGCCACGCCTCGCGCTACGCCTTCCGCCGCCACTTCTTCCAGCACGCGGGCTTCCGCTACATCGTCAGCGACGCGCCGGCGCTCAACCCGGCCTCGACCTACGAGACCGACGCGCTGCTGTCGCAGTACGCCGAGTTCCAC
The DNA here is from genome assembly GCA_017302295.1 of Thauera sp. Classification (GTDB taxonomy): domain Bacteria; phylum Pseudomonadota; class Gammaproteobacteria; order Burkholderiales; family Rhodocyclaceae; genus Thauera. The sequence goes on from JAFLDS010000001.1 coordinate 416,229, forward strand.
TACGGCGACGAGGCCTTCGGCGTGCCCAACTTCCCGAAGGCGCTCGCCGACATCGCCATCGCGGCCCAGCGCCGTTTCGGCAAGGGCAAGTTCGGCCGCGCGCTGGACCTGGGCTGCGCCACCGGCCGTGCCAGCTTCGAGCTGGCACGCGCCTTCGAGCGCGTGGTCGGCATCGACTTTTCGGCGCGCTTCATCCAGGCCGGCGTCAAGCTCGCCGAAACCGGCGTGCTGCGCTACACGATGCCCGACGAGGGCGAGCTGGTGACCTACCACGAGCGCCGGCTCGACGCGCTCGGCCTCGCTGCAACCGCCGGCCGCGTCGAGTTCTGGCAAGGCGACGCCTGCAACCTGAAGGACGTCTTCACTGGCTTCGACCTCATCCTCGCCGCCAACCTGATCGACCGCCTGTACAGCCCGCGCCGCTTCCTGGCCGACGTCACGCGCCGGCTCAACCCCGGCGGCCTGCTGCTGCTCGCCTCGCCCTACACCTGGCTGGAAGAGCACACCAAGCGCGAGGAGTGGATCGGCGGCTTCAAGAAGGACGGCGAGTCCTACACCACCCTCGACGGCCTGAAGGACCTGCTCGCCGCCGACTTCGAACTGGTGCAGGGGCCGCAGTCGGTGCCCTTCGTGATCCGCGAGACGCGGCGCAAGCACCAGCACACCCTGTCCGAACTGACCATCTGGAGGCGCCGCGCATGACGACCAACACGACTCTTTCCGTCGCCGATCGCGCCGCCGGCGCGCTGATGGGCGCGTTCATCGGCGATGCGCTGGCGCTGGGTCCGCACTGGTATTACGACCTCGACGAGCTGCGCGCCCGCTACGGGCCGTGGATCTCCGACTACACCGCGCCGATGCCCGACCACTACCACGCCGGCATGAAGGCGGGCGAGTCCTCGCAGGCCGGCATCCTGCTGTGCCTGACGCTGGAGTCGCTCGCCGACTGCGGTGGCTACGACGAGGCCGACTTCTGCCGCCGACTGGACGAGGATTTCTTCCCGCAGCTTGATGGCAGCCCGATGCACGGCCCCGGCGGTTACACGAGCCAGTCCATCCGCGAAGCCTGGCGCAAGCGCGTGCAACAGGGCCTGCCCTGGGGCCAGCTCGCCGGCAACGCCGACACCACCGAGGCCGCCGAACGCACGCTGGCCCTCGCGGCGCGCTACGCGCTCGACCCCTCCGCACTCGCCGACGCGGTCACCCGCAACACCCTGCTGACGCAGAACGACGGCACCGTGGTGGCGATGACGGTCGCCTTCGGCGCGGTGCTCGGCATGCTGGTCGAAGGCCATGCGCTCGACACCAAGATCTCCGCCAAGCTGATGGCCCGCGTGAAAGCCGGCGCGCTGCCGTTCCATACCGTGACCGTTGGCAACCTGCAGGCGCCGAAGCCGGGCGCGGCCGAAGCCCCGACGGCCGGCCGCTTTCCCTCGCCCGACGCGCTGCTCACGCCCTCGGCGATCGCCCGCGCCGCGCACGACCCCGACATCCGCATCGAGCCGGCGTGGAAGGTGTCGCTGGTGTATGGCATGCCCTGCGCGGTGTATCACCAGTTCCAGCCGGCCTACTACCTCGCCGCGCGCTTCGCCGGCGACTTCGAGTCGGCGGTGCTGCATGCGGTCAATGGCGGTGGTCAGAACCTGGCGCGGGCGATGCTGACCGGCGCGCTGGTCGGGGCGCAGGTGGGCCTCGGCGGCATTCCGCGGCGTTTCATCGATGGCTTGGCGCAGAACGAGGCGCTGCTGGAGATCGTGCAGCGGGTCGCCGGGCATGCGGCCGTCCGGTGATGCACGACCACGCGCGTCCACATCTGCGGCTGGCCCAGGCTGGGAGGTCTCAGTCTTGCCGCACCCGCACGGAACTGCGCAAGGTCATCGAGAGTCCGAGTGGTCGATACAGAGAAAAACCTGGCTGCCAATCGGCCCGTGGTTCGGAGTACGTTCGGTAATTGATTTATCTGGAAAAACGTGAGACATGAAGAAAGCAGCCACCCGTCCGGGGCAGGACCGATGAGTGACAGGCGCAGGGCAACCGTGCAACGGATCGTCGGAGCGCAGCTCGCATCGATGAACGGTACGATGGCCGATGCCATTGGTCAGAGCAACCGCCAACGCGTGCTCTGGCTGGGCCTGCTGGCGATGCCGCTTCTTTTCCCTGTCGCGCTCCCCGGCATGGCGTCTGCGGTCGGTGCAGTCTGCCTCCTGATCGCGTGCGGGGTGTTGATCGGTCGGCCAGCCCCCCTGCCGGGCTGGCTTGCCAAGCGCCGGATGAACGATCGCGCCCGAATGCTGCTGGAACGCATGCTCGGCCGGGCCGTAAACATAATCGCGGTGTGGGGGCGCCCGCGCTTGCTTCCTCTCAGCGACAGGCCCGCCCGAGCGCTGAACGGGGTGATGTTGTCGGTCGCAGGGCTGTCGATGATGGTTCCGGTTCCAATCATCAGCTTCGACAACGTGCTCCCGGCCCTCGCCATCGTCCTGATTTCCTGGGGGTTGCGTCTCCGCGACGGCCTGATGTTGTTGGGTGGTTACCTGGTCACGCTTGCCGCGGTCGCCTCGGTGATGCTGCTCTGGTGGGGCGGAGCGTCGGTCGCTGCCGAGCTGCTCTCGCTGATGGGGTTAACTGCCGACGCGAAGGTTCCGGTGCTGCAGTTGTAGGGCGACCGCTCTTCGAGTGGCAGTCTGCGACGACTTCCAGAGATTTCATTCTTCCGCGGCTTCCCGCGCAAACCACTCCGTCAGCGGCCGCGATTCGCCGAGCGCGCCGAGGGTGTGGTCCACGGCATCATGGTTGCCCCACACCACGTCGGGCAGTTCGCCAGCCGCGACGCGCGCTTCGATGTCTTTGCAATACAGTCCGAGGTCTCGCTGCACGTAGAAACCATAGCTGCGGCAGGCGACGGGGCGTTGAGCATAGACCGGGCAGGCGCCCTCCGTTTCATCCAGCATCGGGCACACGACCGGCCGGGACGGTGCGCGGGCGAGGTCGTCGACCTTGCTGCGGATGTCGGCGAGGCGCTGTGGCGGCAGGGCGGCGAGGCCTTGTTTCAGCAGTGCCCATTCGGCTGCGGTGAGTTGCGGGACGTCGGCCAGTTGCCGGCAGCAGGTAGCGCAGCCGCGCGCGCATTGCCAGTCGGGGTGCGAGGCGCGGATGCTGCTGACCCGGGTGTCGATGTTGGCATGCAGGCGCAGGAGCGGGACTTTTTGCATAGGGACAGGGTGGTCGCGCCGTCTTGCGCCGGCTGCCGCTCGTTGGGGCTTGATTCTGCGGCGCGGTCAGGCGGTGTGGGTGGCTGGCGGCGGGTCGAGGTGGCTCAGGTGAGGGCTCAGGTGATGACGGTCGGCCCGGGCATTGCAGTGTGGCTGCGAATCCCGGCCACGGTGTCGGCGATTTCGATGAGGGCCGCCAGCGCTTCCTGCGCTGCTTGGTCGTGCTGCAGCGGGTCGGCTTCGTAGCGCTCGAGATAGACGCGCAGCGTGGCGCCTTCGGTGCCGGTGCCGGACAGGCGGAACACGATGCGGCTGCCCCCAGCGAACAGCAGGCGGACGCCCTGGCGCTGGCTCACCGAGCCATCGACCGGATCGGTGTAGGCGAAGTCGTCGGCCTGCTCGATGCGCAGCGCCTTGCCTGCTGCGGGGAATTCGGCGCCAGCGAGGCTGGGGAGTTTGGCGCGCAGGGCGGCCATCAAGGCGTCGGCGCGTTCGGTGGAAATTCCTTCCCAGTCATGGCGCGAGTAGTAGTGGCGGCCGAAGCGCGTCCAGTGATGGCGCACCAGGGATTCGACCGACTGGCCGGTGGCCGCCTGCAGGTTGAGCCAGAACAGGATCGCCCACAGGCCGTCCTTCTCGCGCACGTGGTTCGATCCGGTCCCGTAGCTTTCTTCGCCACACAGCGTGGCGCGATCGGCGTCGAGCAGGGTGCCGAAGAATTTCCAACCGGTGGGCGTCTCGTAACAGGGGATGCCGAGCGCCTGCGCGACGATGTCGGCCGCGCAGGAGGTCGGCATCGAGCGCGCGATGCCGGCGAGGCCGTCGCGGTAGCCCGGCACCCGCGTGGCGTTGGCCGCGAGCACCGCGAGACTGTCCGAGGGCGTGACGACGAAGTCGCGGCCCAGGATCATGTTGCGGTCGGCATCGCCATCCGAGGCCGCGCCGAAATCAGGCGCCGCAGCGCCGCTCATCGCTGCGATGAGTTCGGTCGCATGGGCCGGGTTCGGGTCGGGGTGATGACCGCCGAAGTCTTCCAGCGGCTCGCCGTTGACGACGGTTCCGGCCGGTGCGCCGAGCATGCCTTCGAGGATGGCCTTGGCGTAGGGGCCGCCCACCGCGCACATGGCGTCATAGCGCATGCGGTGGCCGGCGGCGAACCAGGCGCGCATGGCGTCGAAATCGAACAGGCTTTGCATCAGCTCGGCATAGTCGGCGACCGGGTCGATGACTTCGATGCGCATCTCTCCGAGGCTGTGTGTGCCGAGCGTGTCGATGTCGACCGGCTCGGCGGTGTCGGCGATGCGGTACTCGGCGATCGCCTGCGTGCGCTCGTAGATCGCCTCGGTGAGCTTTTCGGGGGCGGGGCCGCCGTTGCTGATGTTGTACTTGATGCCGAAATCGCCGTCCGGCCCGCCGGGGTTGTGGCTGGCCGACAGGATGATGCCACCGTAGGCCGCGCGCTTGCGGATGACGGCGCTTACCGCCGGGGTGGACAGCAGGCCGCCACGCCCTACGAGCGCGGAGCCGAAGCCGTTGGCTGCGGCCATGCGCAGGATGGTCTGCACCGCCGCGCGGTTGTGGAAACGTCCGTCGCCACCCAGCACGAGCGTCTTGCCGGCGCGGTCGGGCAGCGTGTCGAACAGCGCCTGCACGAAGTTCTCGAGGTAATGCGGCTGCTGGAAGACGGTCACCTTCTTGCGCAGGCCGGAGGTGCCGGGGCGCTGGCCGACGAAGGGGCGGGTGGCGATGCTGAGGATGTTCATGGCTTGGGCGTGGTGTCGCGTGAGGCCGCAATTCTCGCGCAAGTCAGGCGCGCGTGTCATGAGATGCGTTGCGCATCTCCGCGGCAGGGCTGGCTGGCGCGGCAAAAAGCACAAAGCCCGCTCGAAGCGGGCTTTGTGCTTTCAACTGGAGGCGCGACTCGGAATCGAACCGGGGTACACGGCTTTGCAGGCCGCTGCATAACCACTCTGCCATCGCGCCATCAACTGCTTTTCCGGCTGGCGGGTTTGCCTGAGCCGCCGGCAGATCGCGCCATGAATCGCGACCTGGAAATTCGTGGAGCGGGAAACGAGTCTCGAACTCGCGACCTCAACCTTGGCAAGGTTGCGCTCTACCAACTGAGCTATTCCCGCTCGGGAAAGACCGCCATTATAGGCAGCGAAACCCGCTTGTCAACTTGAACGGCGATCGTCGGACCCGTCTCACTCGGCGTCGTGTTGCGTCAGCAGGGGCAGGGCGCGGTGCAGGTAGTAGCCCATCGACCACAGCGTGAGCGCCGCGGCGATATAGATCAGCACGCTGCCGAGCATGCGGAGGTCGATGGAGAAGATCGGGGCGTCGAACAGCAACAGGGGAATGGCCGTCATCTGCGCGGCGGTCTTGAGTTTGCCGATATAGGCGACCGCCACGCTCGCCGAGCGTCCGACGCGGGCCATCCATTCACGCAGCGCCGAGATGGTGATCTCGCGGCCGATGATGACCACCGCGATGATCGCGTCGACGCGCGACAGCTGGACCAGAAGGATCAGCGCGGCTGCCACCATGAGCTTGTCGGCGACCGGGTCAAGGAAGGCGCCGAACGCCGAAGTCTGGCGCAAGGCCCGCGCCAGGTAGCCGTCGAACCAGTCGGTGACCGCCGCGACGATGAACAGCAGCGTGGCGAGTTCGTTGCGGTGCACCGTCGTCATCCAGTGTTCGGGCAGGTAGAACATGCCGACAAACAGCGGAATCAGCGCGATTCGCGCCCAGGTCAGGGAATTGGGGATGTTCAAGGGCATGCGGGCTTGCGCAAAATTTCATCGTCGTTATGCGGTGAAGTATATCAGCCGCTTGCGCTGCCTTCGGCGCCTGGCTCGGTATCTGGAAAATGGTGGTGGCGACTGGAGTTCGGCGTATCAGGGGATACCCGAGGGTGGCTTGTAAGATGTTCTTTCGCAATGCAAAATCAGATGGTTGAAAAACTCGACGAAAAAGCCGCGGTCGACCGACCGTGGCGCTTTCTTGGCTTCGAGCTTCCCCTTCCCAAAACTGTCGTGTTCAGCCTTGTCCGGAGTCCCCTCAATGATCCGTCGTCTTCTCGTTGCCAACCGTTCGGAAATCGCCATCCGGGTGTTTCGTGCAGCCACTGAACTGGGCATCACGACGATCGCCATCTACGCAGAGGAAGACAAGCTCTCGCTGCACCGCTTCAAGGCGGACGAGGCCTATCAGGTGGGGCGCGGCGACGGCAAGAGCCTCGGCCCGCTCGAGAGCTATCTGTCGATCGAGGAAGTGATCCGCGTCGCCAAGGAAGCCGGCGCCGATGCGATCCATCCCGGTTACGGCTTCCTGTCCGAGAGCCCGGAGTTCGCCGAGGCCTGTGCGGCGGCTGGCATCCTCTTCATCGGGCCGCGGCCGGACACGATGCGCACGCTGGGCAACAAGGTGTCTGCGCGCGACCTCGCGGTGTCCTGCGGCGCGCCGGTGATGCCAGCGACGCCGCCGCTGCCCGACGACGGTGAGGAGATCAAGCGTCTCGCACGCGAAATCGGTTACCCGGTGATGCTCAAGGCGTCGTGGGGTGGCGGCGGGCGCGGCATGCGTCCGATCGAGAGTGAGGACGCGCTGCTGGATGCGGTGGCGGTGGCGCGCAGGGAGGCGAAGAGCGCCTTCGGCAAGGACGAGGTCTATCTCGAGAAGCTGGTGCGCCGCGCGCGCCACGTCGAGGTGCAGATCCTGGGCGACACGCATGGCAACCTGGTGCACCTTTTCGAGCGCGACTGCTCGATCCAGCGCCGCAACCAGAAGGTGGTCGAGCGCGCTCCGGCGCCCTATGTGGACGAGGCGACCCGGGCGCGCCTGTGCGAGGCCGCGCTGAAGATCGGCCGCGCCACGAACTACGTCGGCGCGGGCACCGTCGAGTTCCTGATGGATGCCGACACCGGCGAGTTCTACTTTATCGAGGTCAATCCGCGTATCCAGGTGGAGCACACCGTCACCGAGATGGTGACCGGCCTCGATCTGGTCAAGGCGCAGATCCGCATCACCGAGGGCAAGCGCATCGGCCACACGGACGAGACCGGCATCCCGGCGCAGCAGGGCATCGAACTGCGCGGCCATGCGCTGCAGTGCCGCATCACCACCGAAAACCCCGAAAACAACTTCATCCCGGACTACGGCCGCATCAGCGCCTACCGCGGCGCGATGGGCTTCGGCATCCGCGTGGATGGCGGCACGGCTTATTCGGGTGCGGTCGTCACGCGCTTCTACGATCCGCTGCTGGAGAAGGTCACCGCTTGGGCGCAGACGCCGGAAGAGGCGATCCGCCGCATGGACCGCGCGCTGCTCGAGTTCCGCATCCGCGGCGTGGCGACCAACCTCGCCTTCCTGCACAACGTCATCAGCCATCCGCGCTTCATCGCCAACGAATACACGACGCGCTTCATCGATGAGACGCCGGCGCTGTTCGACTTCCGCAAGCGCAAGGACCGCGCGACCAAGCTGCTGGGCTGGATCGCCGACGTCACGGTGAACGGGCACCCGGAAACGCGCGACCGGCAGCGCCCGCCGGCGCACATGCGCACGCCGGAAGCGCCTCGCTTCGATGCTTCGCCGGCGAAGGGAACGCGCCAGTTGCTGGAGGAGCTCGGGCCGCAGAAGTTTGCCGAGTGGATGCGCAGCCAGCAGCGTGTGCTGATCACCGACACCACGATGCGCGACGCGCACCAGTCCTTGCTCGCCACCCGCATGCGCAGCCGCGACATCGTCGGCGCCGCCGAGGCTTATTCCCACGGTCTGCCGCAGTTGCTGTCGCTCGAGTGCTGGGGCGGCGCAACCTTCGACGTGTCGATGCGCTTCCTGAACGAGGATCCGTGGGAGCGCCTGGCGCAGATCCGCGCCAAGGCGCCCAACCTGCTCACGCAGATGCTGCTGCGCGGCGCCAATGGCGTCGGCTACACGAACTACCCCGACAACGTCGTGCGCCACTTCGTGCAGCGCGCGGCCGGGGCGGGGATGGACCTGTTCCGCGTGTTCGACTGCCTGAACTGGGTGGACAACATGCGCGTCGCCATCGACGCGGTGCTGGAGACCGGCAAGCTGGCCGAAGGCGCGCTGTGCTACACCGGGGACATCCTCGACCCGGCGCGCGCCAAGTATTCGCTCGACTACTACGTGAAGATGGCGAAGGAGCTCGAGAAAGCGGGTTGCCACATCATCGCGATCAAGGACATGGCCGGCCTGCTGAAGCCGGCGGCCGCCACCCGCCTGGTGAAGGCCTTGCGCGAAGAGGTCGGCCTGCCGCTGCATCTGCACACGCATGACACCTCGGGAATTGCGGCCTCCACCATCCTCGCGGCGGTGGAGGCCGGCGTCGACGCGGTCGACGCGGCGATGGATGCGATGTCGGGCATGACCTCGCAGCCCTGCCTGGGCTCGATCGTCGAGGCGCTGCGCCACAGCGAGCGCGATCCGGGGCTCGACACCGAGGCGATCCGCCGCATCAGCTTCTACTGGGAGGCGGTGCGCATGCAGTACGCCGCGTTCGAGAGCGACCTGAAGTCGGGTGCCTCCGAGGTGTATCTGCACGAAATGCCTGGCGGCCAGTTCACCAACCTGAAGGAGCAGGCCCGTGCGCTGGGCCTGGATACGCGCTGGCACGAGGTGGCGCGCGCCTATCGCAGCGCCAACGACCTGTTCGGCGACATCGTCAAGGTCACGCCTTCGTCCAAGGTGGTGGGCGACATGGCGCTGATGATGGTGGCGCAGGACCTGACCCCCGATGACGTGCTCGACCCGGCACGCGAGATCGCCTTCCCCGCGTCGGTGGTCGAGATGATGCATGGCGACCTCGGTCAACCGCCGGGCGGCTGGCCGCAAGACCTGCAGCGCAAGGTGCTGAAGGGTACGCAGCCGATCACGGTGCGTCCGGGCTCGCTGCTGCCGCCGGCCGATCTCGCCGCGGTTCGCGCGGAAGCCGAGAAGAAGTGCGCGCGCCAGATCAGCGAGGAGGAGTTCGCCTCCTACCTGATGTATCCGAAGGTCTTCACCGACTACAGCGCGACGGTGCGCCGCTACGGCCCGGTGTCGGTGCTGCCGACGCCGACCTTCTTTTACGGCATGCAGCCGGGCGAGGAGGTGACGGTCGAGATCGAGCGCGGCAAGACGCTGGTGATCCGCCTGCTGACCCTGGGTGATGCGGACGACGAAGGCCAGGTGAAGGTGTTCTTCGAGCTCAACGGCCAGCAGCGCATCATCAAGGTGCCCAACCGCAAGCTCGCTTCCAAGGTCGTCAGCCGCCGCAAGGCGGAAGAGGGCAACGAAGCCCATGTCGCCGCGCCGATGCCGGGTCTGGTCGTCACCGTGGGAGTGCGCCCAGGCCAGGAGGTGAAGGCGGGCGATGTGATCGCGACGCTGGAGGCGATGAAGATGGAGGCCGCCCTGCATGCGCCGCGCGACGGCAAGGTCGGCGAAATCCTTGTCGCGCCGGGGCAGCAGGTCGACGCGAAGGATCTGGTGCTGGTCTTTGCCTGAGCGTGTTGCTCCGTGCGGTCGAAGTGTTGACAGGGAAAAAGGATCGGCTAAAATGCCGGTCTTTCCCGAGCGGGAATAGCTCAGTTGGTAGAGCGCAACCTTGCCAAGGTTGAGGTCGCGAGTTCGAGACTCGTTTCCCGCTCCAAAGTTTTCGTGCAGGATGAAGTTCGATGTTCATCCGGCCAGCAGTTCAGAATGCGGGAATAGCTCAGTTGGTAGAGCGCAACCTTGCCAAGGTTGAGGTCGCGAGTTCGAGACTCGTTTCCCGCTCCAAATTTTGATCCACAGACTTCTACTGGGGTCTGTAGGTCATTGAAAAAAGGAGCTTCGGCTCCTTTTTTCATTCCAGCGAGTGCCACGGAAATCCACCCACAGCTACCGTTTTTGAGTGACCAAATAAGGCACAAGAATACGGGTGGGGCGGCTACCGGATAGTTGCTGGGGCTGAGCGGGAACCATGACGAGCATAGGGCCTAAGTCATTACTTAGGAGTCTCGAAATGGCGCTCTCTGATCTGACCGTCCGGCAGGCGAAGACCACCGGAAAACGCTACACCCTCTCCGACAACGACTGCCTGGGCCTGATGGTCTCAGCCGCAGGCGGCAAGTCATGGCAATTCCGCTACTACTGGCTGGGCAAGCAAAAGCGCCTGTGCCTGGGCGGCTATCCTGCCCTCAGCCTGCGTGAAGCCCGGACCGAGCGAGACAAGGCCCAGGCCCTGCTTGCCAGGGGGATCGATCCCCAGGTCGAGCGCGACCAGAAACGGCACGCGGCCAAGCTGGCGGGCGAATACACCTTCAAGACCGTCTTCGATGCTTGGGTCGAGCATCGCCGTAAGGAACTCAAGGAAGGCCGTCAGAGCACGCTTTCCCAGATCCTGCGCATCTTTAACAAAGACGTGCTGCCCACTCTGGGGAAGATGTCGATCTATGACATTCGCCGCCCTCAGCTTCTGGGCGTCCTGGCGGCGATCGAGAAGCGCAAGGCGTTCACTACTGCGGAAAAGGTCCGCACCTGGTTCAACCAGATGTTCCGTTATGCCCTGGTCATCGCCGAGGGGCTGGAGGTCAACCCGGCCGCAGACCTGGACGTGGTAGCCGAACCCAAGCCCCCGGTAGCCCACAACCCCTACTTGCACCTGCCCGAGATGCCCGAGTTCCTCCAGAAGCTCCGGCTCTACAACCCCCGTGGCTGGCAGACCCAGCTTGGCGTCCGGCTGCTGTTCCTGACCGGGGTGCGCACCGGCGAACTGCGGTTGGCCGAACCCGAACAGTTCGACCTCGACAGGGGCTTGTGGATCATCCCGCCGCAGATCGTCAAGCAGCTCCAGGATGAAATGCGCAAGGCAGGGAAGCGGCCGCAGGATGTGCCCCCCTATATCGTGCCGCTATCCCTGCAGGCCATCGAGATCGTGCGCTATCTTCTGGGGGTGATGCGGCCGGCGCAGAGGTACCTGCTGTCACACCGCAGCGAACTCAAGAAGCGCATCAGCGAGAACACCCTCAACAAGGCCGTGCAGCTCATGGGCTATGAGGGGCGCCTGACCGGCCACGGCATCCGCGGCACCATCTCGACGGCGCTCAACGAGATTGGCTACCCGAAGATTTGGGTGGACGCGCAGCTTTCCCATTCCGACCCCAATAAGGTGAGTTCGTCCTACAACCACGCCAAGTACGTTGAGCCGCGCCGTCGGATGATGCAGGACTGGGCCGATCGGCTCGACCTGCTCGAACAGGGCGAAGTGGAAGCCGCGAGCGCGCACCTGACCATCCGTATCGACGGGGTGCCGGCAATGGCAGAAGTGGAGGAAACGATGGATGCGACCCTCACGATGGCCGAGCCCACTCCTCCCGGCGTCCCGCCCGTCGTGGCCACGCCTATTGTCGTAACCCCGAGCAGCGGCGGGATCACGTTCCAGCGGCTGTCTCAGGTGCCGCCGCCTCCGACGCATGCCCCAGAGCCGGAAGTGTCCGCGATCCAGCGCGAGCGCGAGGAAATGCTGACCATCTACGAGTCTCCAAGCAGCTTGCCGGTCCCGCTGTTCGGCAAGCTGGCTGGAAAGTCCAAGGACCAGATCAACCGCGAACTGAAAGCGGGCAAGTTGCTGTCCATCAGTTTGGGTAATCGGGGGCAGCGTGTTCCCGATTGGCAACTGGTGCCGCTCAAGCACAAGCTGGCCCAGGTGCTCATGAACCAGTGCCTGCACGCGGATTCGTGGGATCTGTACCGCATGCTGACCCAGCCGCACCCTGACCTGGGGGACCGCGCGGCCATTGATGCGGTCACGCCGACCAACGTGCCGGCGATCATCCGGGTCATCATGGGCGACTACCAGCACCATGCGGATATGCCCGAGGCCATTGCCCCTTACCCCATCCCCGAGGATGTGCGGCAAAGCGTTCGTCGGCTGGTGGATAGCGCAGTAGTTCTAGACGGAGCATAGGGCTCTCAAACCTTGCAGGGGCCTTGTGGCCCCTGCATTACGCTTGCACCGCCTCCACGAGTTCGCTCAGCGTGCGCGGTGCGGGAGCGAAGAACACGGCGCCGGTGTGCGCCGTCGAGAAATCGAGCAGGCGGTCGTGCATGCCTGGCGGATCGCCGAGGAACATGCGCTCCAGCATCTTCTGCGTCACCCACAGATGCCTGGAGTAGCCGATGAAGTAGGTGCCATATTCGCCCTGGCCGGGGCGGCCGAAGGGCATGTTGTCGCGCAGGATGTCGTGCTCGGTGCCGTCGTCGTCCACGATTGTGGCGAGGGTCTTGTGCGATTTCTGGCCGCTCGTCGCGTCGGGCAATTCGACATTGCTGACGATCTCCCGGCCGATGATCCGCTCTTGCTCGTCCTTGGCGAGCCGAGCCCACGGCTGCATTTGGTGCAGATACTTCTGCACCACCAAGTAGCTACCGCCGGCGAACGCCTGATCTTCACTGCCGACCAGCGTCGAGGCGCCGATGTCGTGCCCGGTCGGGTTGGCCGTGCCATCGACAAAGCCAAGCAGGTCGCGGGAGTCGAAGTAGCGAAAACCGACCACCTCGTCGGCCACCGTCACGCTGCTGCCCAGTTGGTCCAGCAGCAGGCGCTCGAATTCAAAACAGAGATCCTCACGTTCGGCACGGATGTGAAAGAACAGGTCGCCGGGCGTGGCAGGCGCGGTGTGCTTGGCACCCTCGATGGGCACGAAGGGCCGTAGTTCCTTCGGGCGCTTCCCGGTCTGGAAACGGTCCCATAGCGCCGATCCCAGCGCAGTGATGCACGACAGCCGGCCGTTGAGATCGCGGAAGCCCACCGTTTTGATCAGGTCGTCCAGCCCGTCCAAGATGCCGGCGACCGCCTGAAGGGCCTCGTGGCCCTCGGCGACCGTCAACGTGAGAAACACCGCCGCGCGCGACAGCGGCGCATCGATGCTTTGCGAGTCAATTGGTACTCGGTCCCAACCACTTCCAACCATTCGTGCCTCCAAAGACCATGTTAATTCATCATATTGCCAAAGATGGAAGCGCTATCACTGGCGCGCTAACAGGTGCGTGCCGCGGTAATTACCCGAACGCAGCCTCGGCGAGAGCGGGCTATGGGATATTCGAGCAAGCCGCCCTATCCCTGGCAACCAGCATTGCCCTGTGCTCGAACCGCTCAGAAACAGCATTGGCTCGTCCGTGGGGCCGCTGCAGGTATGTCACGATCTCGTAGGGGCCGTCTGAAAGCGGTCGCATAGTGATCCCCCACGCATGGGCACGCTCCATGCGCGATTGCGCCGAGAGCCCCACACCGTAGCCAGCGGTGACCCAAAGCGCCATCATCTCGAACGAAGTCACATGCTGCACGCTCTGTTGGCTCAACGGAAGGGAAGACAGTCGCTGATCGAGCAGTAGGCATGCCTCCGCCGGCCAGCGAAACACCGGATAGTCCAGAAGCTCGGCAAGCGTGATCTTCGCCTGGGCAAGTAAGGGGGACCCCAGCGGCATTGCAACGGCCACGTTCTCGACCCAGAGCGGCTGGCTTTTCACGGCTGGAGCACCAGCGTTCCGAAGCGAGATTCCGGCGTCGTAGCGGCCTTCCTCAAGGCCCGTCATCAGGTCGTCGCCCGAGGTCTCAAAGAACGCGATGGTGACTTCAGGCTCCTCTGCGCGCTGAAGGGCAAGAAGCGTTATGAGGCAAGAGGATGGCACTCCAGGTGCGATAGCAAGCCTGAAATGGGAAAACTGGCTGGTGGCGTCATGCATGAGGGCCCCCAATAAGCGATCTGTCCAGAAAGGCAAACCAGCGTCGCAGTAAAGAGTGAAGTTTAACGTCGTTATCTTTAACGTGGTTAATTGTGGCAGATTGTTTGACGCTTCTGCTAATGCAGAAATCAACAATTCAGCCAGGCCGTCCTTCTGGCACATCGACGTATGAATCCGAGTCGGCGTTAGCCTTCGGACAGGCCGTGCGCGCTGCGCGCGTCGCTCAAGGAGTCGCGCAAGACGAGTTCGCATCTCGGGCAAGCATTTCGCGTTCTCACATGGGTAAGATCGAGCGTGGTGAGCACGTGCCCACGCTTCCGCTCATACTGAAAATTTCTACGGCACTCGGAATAAGCGCGGCTGACCTGATGACGGCGACCGAACGCAATCTGCGTGCCGACACCGATCCCTGAGTGTCTGGCTTGCCAGGCTCCGTCAACCGTCCGATGAGTCGCGTAGGCGAACGACAAATCGCTCTACCGAAGCCGATAAATTGCTGCCGTCGGGCCGAAGCAGGTAGGTCGTGATCACGGCAGAATCCATCGCCAAGGGGCGGATCACCACATCCGGCCGTTGAGAGATGGGAATCTTGGTCGCCGTCATGAAGCCGATGCCGTAGCCGGCGCCGACCAAGGTGAGCATCATGTCCAGTGAGGATACTTCCTCGACAACATTCAGCTTGTGCTCCAACGTGTTGAGCAGCCGCTTGAGTTCGCGGCAATAACCCTCGCATACCTGCGGGTCGCACAGGACAAGTGGATGGCCTTGGAGTTCTTGAAGTGGCACCTCCTTGTAGGTGAGCAATGAGTGCCGAGCTGGCACAGCAATCACCAGCGGGTCGTGCCAGATTGCCTCGGCAGCGATACCGTCGCCGACATCGGCCGTGTGCGCGAACCCGATCATGAAGTCGCCCGAGCGCAAACCGCGCACTTGCTCTGCCAGAGGCACTTCTGACAAGCGTATTTCGATCTCCGGCTCCTCGGCGCGACAACGAGCCAGAAATGCCGACAGTCGTGGATCGATAGCTCCATCTGATACTGCGATGCGCAGGCTACCGCGCAAGCCCGATGCCACAGCCTTGGCATTTTCACGAGCCTGTTCCAGCACAGTGAATAGACGGCGTACATCTTGCAAGAAGACCGCACCCGCCGCCGTCAGAACTGTTCCTCGTCGGTTTCGGTCGAAGAGCACTACGCCCAACTCGTCCTCAAGTTCCTTGATGGCTCGTGATAGCGGTGGTTGTTCGATATGCAAGCGCTCAGCCGCCCGCGTGAAATGTAGCTCCTCAGCAAGAACTACGAAGCAGCGAAGATGGCGCAGCTCCATAGGCCACCCTCCCGTTCCGACTTATCCAACACTGTGCTATCTCCCTATAGAAGTGACTGCCATTTCGGCGGCGGCGAGTTCGGCCACGTCTTTGGAAACTTCTGGCTAAATGAGCCAGGGCTGGGCTGATCGTGCGATGGCCCGAGGCCGGCACAACACCAGGCGAGACTGATCAAGTCCGTGGGGTGGTCAGGATCAGGCGAAGGCTATGTTCAGCCACGCACATCAATGGATGCCGCGCATCTTCTCCGTCCGACCCTTGACCGATTGCGAACCAGGCGCTCGAACACGCCTGCGGTTGATCATCACCTGCGGATTGCTGAGGTTCTGCTCCTGGCCCGAGCCAAGGCAAGCACCCCGTCAAAATCACAACGCCTTGGGGCAGCAGACAAATGCCGGCGAAAATATTCGCCGGCTTCAGTTGCTGGCCGGAGACTAGAGGAGCCAGAATGTCTCTCACCAGAAAGTGTGAGACATCCTGATGCGTAGCCCGCGCCGGATACTTACTGCCGCACTGAACCATGCGGGTCGATGACGTACTTGTATGCAGAACCCGCGTCGAACTCTTTGTACGCGGCGGGCGCGTCTTCGAGCTTGATGAACTTAGTGTTCATCATCGGCGAAAGGTAAGGCATGCGATCGTTCAGTATCGCCCGCATTAACGCGTGGTTGTAATTGGCCGTCGGGGATTGACCAGCCGACATTCGCGGCGACTTGATCCAGGCGTTGGACCATTCCAGATCCATATGGCCTTTCTTGGCTTTCGGGTCTTTCGAGATCGGGTTTGCGCAGTACACACCGACCGTGCTGGTCATTCCGCCGAAGCGGACATATTTGAGCATTGCGTTGGTAACAGCGCTCTCCACGATCTTGTCAGCCTCCGCGCCAAACCCGCGGCAGTCCACACCAACATAGTCGATGACGCGATCCACCTCCCTGTGCCCGGTAATGCGTTCGAGATGTTCCTCGATCGGCACGCCGTCGGAAAGGTTGATGGTTTCCACGCCGTGTGGCTTGAGAAGGTCCAGCCGCTCTTGAATGTAATCGGCAACGATGATGGCGCCTGCACCCAGAAGTCTGGCGCAGGCGGCACCCGCTCTGCCGACCGGCCCGGCACCGAAGATCAGGATGTTTTCGCCGACGACGTAGGCCGGTGCGGCTGGCCAATCAGGGCCAGCGAACCCATGGAAAGCTGTGGGTAGTACGTCAGAGAGAAGGGTCAGGTCGCGGATCTTTTCCATGGCGGCATCCTTGTCAGGAAAGCGCAGGAGATTGAAATCCGCATACGGTACGAAGAGATAATCACCTTGGCCCCCCGTCCAGCCACCGAGGTTGAACCCGTAGGCTCCGCAGTCGATTTCGGGGTTGGTGTTCTCGCATACATCGGAGCGCATATGCTTGCAGTTGTAGCAACGCCCACAACCCACATTGAAGGGGACGGAAACGATGTCGCCCTTCTTCACGACTTCGACGTCTGATCCCACTTCGATCACTTCGCCGGTCATTTCATGGCCCATGGTCATTCCCTTGGGAACAGCAAACGAACCGCGATAAATGTGAAGGTCGCTGCCACAGATATTTGTGGTAACTATTTTGAGGATAGCGCCGTGGGGTGCACTTTTCCCTTGAGGGGTTATCAGCTCTGGAAATTTGAAGGTGTTGACCTTCATTTCCAAGGGCTTCTCGAAAGTCACGATTCGGTTACCGGTCGGAGTCATTTCGTCACCTCTGTGCGTTAATGTTTCCATCTTCTAAATCGAAGTGGGAAACGAGACTTACCGCTGTCAAGAAGAACGATCGTGGTACTGCCTAGCCGTTGGCCGCGTCTCCTTCTGCGGTCTTGACAGCATCGGATCAAGCTCAGAAGTGGTCAAACTGGAATAATCTATGTGCAGATAGACACGATCTATCTACACGGGCTCGTCGAGCCGTGCTCGTCTCCTAGCTGGGAGAGGACAACGATCATCACTACATCGCGCCTCCTAGCTTGATCTAGGAATAGTCAGCTTGACCCAGCGAGACATGAGGAGGCCGCATGCAGCAGGTACTCCTGTCGCCCGTGTTGCCCCTAGACCTGGTGGCCTTCGATGGGTTGCTCAGCACGTGGCGCCTGTTAGCGGCGCACACGGCGTGCCTGCCATCTTTGCCTGGTTGAAGCAATACAGCGTTGCTCTTCGAGACTCGCTATTTCAAGGGGCTTTGGGATGAGTCTGCTTTGGGCTGGAACCGACGATGGATCGATATAACGGATTGAAGAGCGGCGGCCAGTTCTGGGGTGTGCACCATTTCGAGCAATGCGTGCGATGACGGTGCCTCGAACGCATTTTTCCCAGCAACGAATCCGACATTTGAGTGTGACATTGGTCCACTGATACCGATTGCGTGGAGATTCGGAATGTGTGCGAGTTGGCCGGCGAGAGATTGCGGAAGAACTGCCGAATATTTTCCTGTCGCCACGTGTGCCGATAGCACGTCAATTGAATCAGTGCGAATAGTCTGTGCGGTACATTGCGTCAGTCTATCTTGAATGGATTCAGGTACTGCCGAGTTCAGCAGGCACAGTTGTCTATTAAGAACATGGTCCCACGTTGTGCTTCGGGGTTGCTGTGTTCTAGCGGCGTGAAAAAGGAAAATGCGTTCACGGTACAGAAGGTGAGTATCGAAGTCTTCCCCTGGAATATCCTCCAAATGCATGAGTGCGATATCCAGATTGTTTTCTCGAATCGCCTGCAGCAGGGAAGAAGCGCCGGAGACCAGAATTGATTGTTGAAGTAAAGGTGTTTTTTCGGCAAGGGCGATGCTTAATGTGGGTGCTACGCCGGCAGTTCCTGGGAGTATCCCTAGCCGGAATTTCCCCTCTATACCCCGCCGTAGTGCGGAGATTTCTCGCTCCAGTCCTTTGCAGTCGTCATACATCTGCTGAGCCCAAGACAGTACGCGCATTCCTTCAGAAGTGAGCCCGTCGTAGCGTCGGCCATGACGCACGATCTCGACACCCATGTCTTCCTCCAATTGCTTGATGCCCGCGGAGAGTGTCGGCTGAGAAACATTGCAGCTTTTTGCCGCGTTGCCAAAATGGCCTTCACGGTGCAAAGCAAGCAAGTATTCAAAGTTTCTTACGATCATAGATTTTCTTCTGATAGAGTTGATTGAATTTTATACTTTTATGAAAAAACCTGTGCACGCTTCGATCTGCGTTCAACCTTGATCACGCAGGTGGCACGCATGAAAGGCTGTTGTGCGCAGTGCCCATTCAGTAGGCTCGGCTCGTCATCGGCGGCCAGCACCACAACGCACGGGACAGCCAATAGCGCGAACACAGGTGCTTCGCGCTGTAGGGCGAGTCGTCCTCATGTAGCTTAGCAGTTGGCGCGTTCTGGAAGGGAAGAAGCGGGAGTGGTGAAGCACGCAACCGCAAAAGGCGGTGCTAAGCTCTTGAGCTGCTCGGGTCGTGGCCGCGAGTCGTTGAAGCGGCCAGAGAATGGAGCCTGCCGTGGCCGTTGTGGAGTAGCTAGTACGCCATGCCCCCGGCGTTTCCTTGGCTGCGATTGACGGGCGTACCTGGCGGCAGATCAATAACAGCCATTTATGGATGAAGGAACGAGTGGAGTAAGGCAGATGAAGATATTCACGATTGGATTCACTAAGACCTCCGCGCGATCCTTCTTCACCAAATTAGGTGATTCTGGTGCCAAACGCCTAGTCGATGTTCGTCTGAATAATGTTTCGCAATTGGCCGGCTTCGCAAAGCGCGAGGATCTTCGGTATTTTTCCGAGGCGTTGTGTGGGATGGAATATGAGCACCTGCCAGCACTTGCTCCAACCAAGGACATGTTCGAGGCATATAAAATAAAAGGGGGAGATTGGGATATCTACGCGAGGAAGTTTCTGGATTTAATGTCGTCCCGAAAGATTGAGTCAATCGATAAAGAAAAGATTGATAACAGTTGCCTGCTTTGCAGCGAAGACAAGCCCCATCACTGCCATCGGAGGCTAGTGGCCGAGTACCTTGCAGGCAAATGGCCGAATGTTGAGATCGTGCATCTTTAGCAGGTGACGTAGCTCCACGCCTCCGGCGTCTCGTCTTGATGGCTGAGAGAGGCAAAGGCGCGCATCGGCGGGAGCCGCCGCCACACATGGGGCGTACAGAGCAATCTCGCCCGCCACGACTCGATGTCGGCGCTGAACGAGGCGAGTAGCTCCAGGTGCATTGGCAGACGGGCCGCTGGCTGACGTCGTGGCGCTCGGCGGATATGCACTGGGAAGCCCGCCCGTGTGTTGGGCTATCATGTTGGCGACGCCTACGCCCAGGTGGGGCGTGGCAGGATCGCCGTCATTTACACCCCAGTTTGGTACTGCTATAGGTCTTCCGAAATAGCCGATACATCAGGACAAATTGAAGTAGCTCAATTAGGAGATATCTAATGTCAACCGGTACGTTCATTCTGCACTCCAGCTATACGCCGGCGGGGGACCAGCCAGAGGCGATAGCGCGCCTGCTATCGGACATAGAAGAAGGTGCGACACACCAGACGCTGAAGGGTATCACCGGCTCTGGTAAGACCTTTACGATGGCCAATGTGATTCATCGTCTGAAGCGGCCCACGTTGATCTTGGCTCCTAACAAGACATTGACCGCGCAGCTTTATGGTGAAATGAAGCACTTCTTTCCTGAGAATGCTGTCGAGTACTTCGTTTCCTACTACGATTATTTTCAGCCCGAGATTTATATGCCGGGCACCGATCGTTTCATTCCAAAGGACTCGGCCATCAACGATCACCTTGAGCGCCTACGCCTGTCCACGACCAAATCCTTGATTGAGCGCCGCGATGTGATCGTCGTCGCTTCGGTGTCTTCAATCTACGGCCTGGGTGACCCGGAGGCGTACCGAGCGTTGCAGATCGCTCTGTCCCCTGGGGTCAAACTAAACCAGAGAGAGCTGATTCGTCGTTTGGCTCTGCTGCAATATGATCGCACTGAGCGCACTCTCAAACGTGCAACGTTTCGCGCTCAAGGTGATGTGATCGATATCTTTCCTGCTGATTCCGAGCATAGGGCAGTTCGGGTGGAACTGCTGGATGACTCTGTTGCGTCTGTTCAATGGCTAGACCCTGTTACAGGTAAAACGCTTGGGGCAATTGACCATTACTTGGTTTCGCCAAAGACGCTTTTTGCACCGCCCACGAATAAAATAGATTCCGCGTCCAAGAAGATACTCGCTGATATGGAAGAGCGGGTTGCCGAGCTGAACAGGAATAATCGCTTGGTCGAGGCAAACAGGCTGTACGAGCGGATCACGCATGACGTGGAGATGATGCGCGAGGTAGGCTATTGTTCGGGCATGGAAAATTATTCCTGCTACTTCAGCGAACGGGACCCGGCCTCGCCTCCGATCACATTGCTGGATTACCTGCCGAAAGATGGGCTTCTGTTCGTCGATGAATCCCACGTCATGGTGCCACAGATATCCGCAATGTACCGGGGGGATCAGGCGCGCAAGGAGACGTTGATAGATTACGGGTTCCGCTTGCCTTCGTCTAAGAACAATCGCCCGTTGAACTTTGGTGAATTTGAGAAGGTCAAGCCTCAGACCATCTTTGTTTCCGCTACTCCGGGAGACTACGAGCTGAGGGTGTCGAAAGACAGGGTTGTCGAACAAGTTATCAGACCAACGGGACTGCTTGATCCCAAGGTTGAGGTGCGGAAAGCGGACGGATACATAGATGACCTGCTTGCCGAAATATCGAAGTGCGTGAAGAAGAAAAATCGCGTGCTCGTGACTACGCTGACGAAGGTCAGTGCAGAAGAGCTAACGGATTTCTTGACGGACAACGGGATTCGAGCGCGCTACATGCATTCGGACATAAAAGCGGAGGATCGTGTTGAGATCATCAATGGCCTGCGCGCAGGAGAGTTCGATGTTTTGATTGGGATTAGTCTTTTGCGCGAAGGGCTGGATATTCCAGAGGCATCATTGGTTGCTATTCTCGATGCAGACCGTGCAGGATTCTTGCGTTCGGCCCATGCTCTCATTCAGATGATAGGTCGAGTCGCTCGGAATGAAAACGGCAAGGCGATCTTGTACGCCGACGCGGTGACTCCGGCGATGAAACAGGCGATCGATGAAACCAATAGGCGCAGGCAGCTTCAAATTGCCTTTAACGAGGAAAATGGGATTTCTCCGGCCTCGTCTGTGCGAAAACTAGCAGGAGAAGAGACGAATACGGAGGAGCCCACCGTTCACTCCGAGGCTTTCTGCGAGAATTTGTCCGACCTTTGCGATCAGATCACTGCCAAGGAACAGCAGCTACTCGAATTTACCGATACCGGTGACGAGCAGCGCGTCGAAGATATTCGTCGTCAGTTGGATGGTTTGTACCGGCAATTCATTTACATCTAATCGTTTGCCGGCATAGGGTTGCATGGCCGACCGATCTGCACCTGGCGCAAGCGGGCAGACGGTCGGCTCATCATTCAACCGGAGGGGCGAGCCGCCAAGGCTCAGTGCCCCGCTTTCCAGGGCGTGTGCCTTTCAGTGTCTTGCGACGTGTCAGCGCAAAGCTGGCAACGATCCAACGGCGACCAGCATTTCATCAAATACCGCTCGAACCCTTCCCGGAATGGGGCCACGCTGAGGCCGATAGACGTACAACCCCCATGCCGGAGGTTCTTCGCTCTCCAACACTCGCACGAGCTTCCCGCTGGCAATGTAGGGGGCGGCCATGTAGTCCGCCAGTTGCGCGAACGCGATCCCGGCCAGCGCCGCTCCCATTTCCATGTCGGCATTGTCGGCGACGAGAGTGGGTGCGGCAGGTGTCCACTGGCGTCCCGCCTTGAAGTGCCAAGGCCAGGGACGGCCGGTATTGATATCCAAGGCCACGGTAGCTGGCAGGCTGCTTAGCGCATCGATGTTTTCAGGTACGCCCACTTTCTTGATCAGGCGCGGAGCGGCAACGATCGGAAGTTTCATGTCGGCTGCCTTGCGTGCGACGAAGCGGCTATCACGCATGAATCCGACCCTGATTCCGACGTCAATCCCTTCGTCAACCGTATTGCTGATGCGATCGGACAGGCGCACATCCAGCGTGATGTCGGGATGACGCGCGGCCACGCGCTCCAGTGCCGGCAGCACCGCTCTGGTGCCCAAGCTGTGCGGTGCGGTGATGCGAACCGTACCGGACAGGGATGCCTGCTGGTCGGAGCCAGGCGTTCGCCACAGATCCTCGAACCGCTCCAATGCCGGGCGCACCTGGTCTAACAGCCCTTCGCCGAAGGCGGTGATGCGCACCTGGCGCGTGCTTCGATGAAACAACACCTCGCCGTAGTGTTGCTCCAGTTGCTGGATGGCACGGGTGACACCTTGCGGAGAAGTCCCCAGCCGGACGGCTGCATCGCGAAAACTGCTGCTTTCGGCCGCCACCCGAAAGATGCGCAGTAGTTCCATTTCCTTGTTCATGACGCACGCCTCATGGTCGGTTTCGCCGCTCGTTAATTGTTCCAGATGGTGGAATTATAAAATCGCAACAATTCCATATACAAGGGAGGCGCGGTTGCCCAGACTGACAGCACCCCGGAATGCTCCGCTCCGAACAACCCAACAAGGAACGCGAATGAACGCTGCGACTCTCATCACTGCCTACTACGACGCCTTCAACCGCGGTGACCGCGAGGCCATGCTGTCAATGTTGACCGATGACGTCGCGCACGATTTGAACCAGGGCGCTCGTGAGGTCGGTCGCGAAGCCTTCCGCGCCTTCCTGCAGCGCATGGACCGCTGCTATGGCGAGCAACTCCGCGGGATCGTGGTGATGGTCAGCGCCGACGGCCTGCGCGCAGGCGCGGAGTACGTGGTGCATGGCGAATACAAGGTGACGGACGACGGGCTGCCGGACGCCCAGGGCCAGCGCTACGTGCTGCCGGGTGGCGCGTTCTTCGAGATCCGCGATGGCAAGATCGCTCGTGTCACCAACTACTACAACCTCGGCGACTGGATCGCACAGGTCGGAGGGGACGCCTGAAATGACCAGCGACGTGCAGGTGCTGGTTCGTCGTGGGCCGGACATTGCCGAATGGTTCGACACCGTGGCACATCTGCGGGCGAAGGTCTTCCGCAGCTTTCCATACCTGTACGAGGGCGACATCGAATACGAGAAGCACTACCTTTCCATGTACGCCCGTTCGGCAGACAGCCTGTTGGTGCTCGTGCTCGCTGATGACGTGGTTGTGGGTGCGTCCACGGGGTTGCCGCTCGGCGATACGGAGCCGGCCTTCCAGGTACCGTTCGCCGATCGAGGAATCCCGATGGAGGCAGTGTTTTACTGCGGCGAATCAGTCCTGCTCCCAGCCTTTCGGGGCCTTGGCCTGGGCCATCGCTTCTTTGACGAACGCGAAGCGCATGCCCGTTCGTTGGGCGGCATGCAGTGGACATCGTTCGCGTCGGTGGATCGAGCAGACGACGATCCCCGGCGTCCTTCCAACTACCGCAGTAATGATGCCTTCTGGACCCGTCGTGGCTACGTGCGACAGTCGGACATGAAGGTTACGCTGCCCTGGAAGGAGGTGGGTGAGCCGACCGAAACCGAGCAGACGCTCACGATGTGGCTGCACTCTCTGGAGAACGCGAAGTGAAAGTAGCAGTTGCGAAATATGCAGTGGGTAAGCCGACGGACTTCGAGGCATTTGCTGCGCGGCAGCGACTGGTTCTGGAGGAGGCGCGCCGTGGCGGAGCGGAACTGGCCGTGTTGCCCGAGTATCTATCCCTCGAACTGGCTGCAACGTTCAAGCCTAGCATCCGCCGTGATTTCAACGCCTCTCTGGCCGCGCTGCAGGCCTTGCAGCCTGCTTGGCTGGCACTGTATGCCGACCTGTCGCGCGAGTTGTGCATGACCATTCAGGCCGGTACGTTTTTGACCCAGGTTGGTTTGGACCGCTACCGCAACCGAGCTTGGTGGTTTGCGCCTGACGGTACACGCGACTACCAGGACAAACTGCAGTTGACGGGGTTCGAGAAGGACACCGGCGTCATCGAAGGTGGCGACGAACTCAAGGTGTTCGACCTGAACGGTGTGCGTGCCGGCATCGCTGTTTGCTATGACAGTGAGTTTCCATTGCCCGTGCGAGCCCAGAGAGAGGCGGGAGTGCGCCTGCTGCTGGTCCCGAGCTGTACCGACACCCAAGCAGGTGCAACCCGGGTCCGTGTGGGCTGCATGGCGCGGGCGCTGGAGAACCGAATGTTCATCGCGCAGGCCGTGACGACCGGAGCTGCTGACTGGAGTCCGGCGTTGGACACGAACACTGGCGAGGCCACGATCTATGCACCAATGGATCGTGGATTCCCGGATGATGGCATTCTCGCGACGACTTGCGGCACGCAGACATGGGCGATCGGTGATCTTGACGTTGAAGCACTCGAACGAAACCAGGAACAGGCCCAGGTTGCGGTCGATCGTGACTGGGACGGCCAGATGTTGCCTGCACTGCGGAAGGCTCGGTATTCGGGTCGTCAGGTCGCCTAGCCGGTCTCATCTTGTTAGCTTCAGTTCGATGAGTCGGCTTAGATAGGCCACGTCTATCTGCGCATAGATTTTTCCAGTTTGACCAGTTTTGAACTTGCCCCGATGCTGTCGATACATGCAAGAAATATTCATTAATTTGAATGTTTTGCGCTTCTTGGGAACAAATCTGTACTAGCCTGTAAGCGTGCTCGAAGAGCACAGATTTTGTGGCGAAGTTCGGCCGCATATACTATGGGGGAGTATTGTATAATGCGGCGGTGTACCCAAGTAGAGAGGTGTTCGATGCCACACAGCCCGGAAGAAAAGAAGCAAGCACTGACGCGCATCAGGCGCATCAAAGGTCAGGTAGCGACTCTTGAGCAAGCGCTTGATGCAGGTGCGGAATGTCCTGCAATTCTTCAGCAGCTTGCGGCCGTTCGTGGGGCAGTCAACGGATTGATGGCAACGGTTCTGGAGAGCTATCTGCGGGAAGAGTTTCCCAGTAGCGAAATCAGGAGCGATTCGCAGAACAAGTCCATTGACGAGACCATCTCTATCGTCCGCTCCTATCTGCGGTAGAGGCACCAGGGTGCCCTCGGTGAGGGCAAATTTAGTTAGCTAGTAAAGGAAGCGACATCATGAAATCACGTGCAGCAGTTGCCTTCGGGCCAGGAAAGCCGCTGGAAATCGTCGAGATCGACGTCGAGCCGCCGCGCAAGGGCGAGGTGCTCATCAAGATCACGAACACCGGCGTTTGCCATACCGACGCCTTCACCCTGTCGGGCGACGACCCCGAAGGTCTCTTCCCGGTCGTGCTGGGTCATGAAGGTGCGGGTATCGTCGTGGAGGTGGGTGAAGGTGTGACCAGCGTGAAGCCTGGCGATCACGTCATTCCCCTCTATACCGCCGAGTGCGGCGAGTGCCTGTTCTGCAAGTCCGGCAAGACCAACCTGTGTGTCGCGGTTCGTGCAACCCAGGGTAAGGGGCTGATGCCCGATGGTACGACTCGCTTCTCGTACAACGGTCAGCCGCTTTACCACTACATGGGCTGCTCGACCTTCAGCGAATACACGGTCGTCGCCGAAGTCTCGCTGGCCAAGATCAACCCGGACGCCAATCCCGAGCACGTCTGCCTGCTGGGCTGCGGCGTGACCACCGGCATCGGCGCCGTGCACAACACGGCCAAAGTGCAGCCGGGCGACTCGGTGGCCATCTTCGGCCTCGGCGGCATCGGTCTCGCCGCGATTCAGGGTGCACGCCAGGCCAAAGCGGGCCGCATCATCGCCATCGATACCAATCCGGCGAAGTTCGAGCTGGCTCGTACCTTCGGCGCGACCGAATGCCTCAATCCGAAGGACTTCGACAAGCCGATTCACGAGGTTCTCATCGAGATGACCGGCTGGGGTGTCGATCACACCTTCGAGTGCATCGGCAACGTCAACGTGATGCGTTCGGCTCTGGAAGCTGCCCATCGTGGCTGGGGCCAGTCGATCGTCATCGGTGTCGCCGGTGCCGGCAAGGAAATCTCGACCCGTCCGTTCCAGTTGGTCACCGGCCGGACTTGGAAGGGCTCTGCTTTCGGCGGGGTCAAGGGGCGTACCCAACTTCCGGGCATGGTGGAAGACGCAATGAAAGGCGAGATCGATCTCGCCCCGTTCGTCACCCACACCATGGGTCTCGACGAGATCAACCACGCCTTCGACCTGATGCATGAAGGCAAGTCGATTCGCACGGTGATCCACTACTGATCACCCACTATCCATTCAACACCAACCATCAAGGAAACTAACCATGTCCACTCCTGTCATTTCCGGCGACGGCATCTTCTCGCACGTCTTCATCGGCGCCGCCGACGTCCAGAAGTCGGCCGCGTTCTACGACGCCGCCCTGGGTGCTCTCGGCATCAAGAACCTCGGTCCTTTCGGCAACGGATGGGTGCTTTTCGGTCGCGA
This sequence comes from Thauera sp., assembly GCA_017302295.1. GTDB lineage: Bacteria > Pseudomonadota > Gammaproteobacteria > Burkholderiales > Rhodocyclaceae > Thauera. The sequence continues at coordinate 442,948 of JAFLDS010000001.1, forward strand.
AAAGCCGGCTTTCATCATCGCCCGTCCGGGCAATGGTGAAGCGCCTTCGAGCAACGGCGTGACGGTCGGCTTTGCGGCCGCCACTCCCGCCGAAGTGGATGCCTTCCACGCCGCCGGCCTTGCCGCAGGCGGCACCGACGAGGGCCAGCCTGGCCCGCGTGGCCACCTGCCGGGTGCCTATGCGGCCTACCTGCGTGATCCGGCGGGCAACAAGGTCTGCTCGTACACCTTCGTCTGAAAGCTAGGAAGCTGAGGGCGTTCTGAAAGGGCCAGCACAAGCCTCTACACGGCGAGCCTATTAGACGGACCGTGTAGAGCGGTGTCTGCTCATGAAGATCGGCCCGCAGCCATGTGCGAAACGCATGGCTGCGGGCATTTGCTTTGAAGCGTGTTTTTCAACCAAGAAGAAATGAGGTCGTTATGAAAGAGCCGGCCAACATAAATACGACGACCGTACAACCCACCCCGACCGCCACCGTGTACGGCATGCCGGCCTACACCGATCGTGCTGCCGCCGTGGGTGAAGTGCATGCGCGCCCGCATCTGTTGATTCAGGCCCCGCGCGGCATATTGCAGCTCGCTTTCATGACCGAAGGCGACCAGGCCAAGGATCAGATGGCGATGAGCGAGTTGTCTCATCGCTTCGGCGTTGCCGAACCCGACCATGCTACGCCGCTTCACGGCGTGACATGGGACGAAGGAGACCTGCACTGTGAAAAGCACACCGAGTTCTCGACGTATCTCTGGTGCGCTTCGCTGGATTCCGAGACGGGAGAGCCGTGCGGCGAAAACCCGTTCAGGCATGGATTTGTGCCTCCCGGCCCGGTCGTATCCGGCATCCGTTTGAGACTTCTTCCGTGGACGCCGGAAACGGAGAAGGAGGCCGATCGCTTCGATCCTGCCAGCCTGTGCTACTCGCTGGTGGAGAACGGCTCTGCCGCCATTCTGACCGACTTCCGACAGGATGAGGATGGCCTGACGCAGATCCTCGTCCTGGCCCGCGATTTGACCCCGGCGCGGGCGGGTGCGCTGGCTCAACGTCTGCTGGAGATCGAGACCTACCGTACCTTGGCGTTGCTGTCCCTGCCGTTGACACGATCGATGACGTCGGAGCTGCGACGCATGGAGTCGCGCCTTGCGGCGATCACCGACGAGATGTGTACGAGCTTGGTGGAACGGCGCGACAGCGACGTGCTGCTGTCCGAATTGACCGGCCTGGCTGCCGAGCTGGAAGCTGGAGTTGCGGCGAATCTCTATCGCTTCGGTGCCAGCCGTGCCTACTACGAGATCGTCGAGGAAAGGCTGGCAGCGCTTTCGGAAGAGGCCGTATCCGGGTACTGCACCTGGGCGGATTTCCTGCAGCGCCGCATCGCTCCAGCCATGCGGACATGCCAATCCGTAAAGGAGCGCCAGGCCAAGCTCTCAGACAAGCTGACCCGGGCCATCGCGTTGCTGCGTTCCTGGATCGACGTTGAGCTTGAACGCCAGAACCGCGATCTGCTGGCGTCGATGAACAACCGGGCCAAGATGCAATTGCGCCTTCAGCAGACCGTCGAAGGCCTGTCGGTCGCGGCAATTTCTTATTACGTCGTGAGTCTTCTCGGCTACTTGCTCAAGGGCATTCCGATGGTTCACGACAGCGTGGCGCCGGTGATGGCGGTTCTGGTGCCTGCGGTGATGCTGACGATCTGGTGGATCGTGCGCAGGATCAGGCATGCCCACGGCGACACGGTGGCGGAAGAGAAATCTTCCTGACGAGCTGCCGTCTTGGCGCGCGAGAGCTGCGCCGTTCCTTTGAACATAGGAGAACTACATGGAACGCATCGAACATCACGCCAGCTTTGATGGTTGGCAGGACGTTTATCAGCATGAATCGACGACGCTCGGTTGCACGATGAAGGTCGGCGTCTATCTGCCTCCGCAGGCGCAGCACGGCAAAGTGCCGGTGCTGTACTGGCTTTCGGGCCTGACCTGCACCGAGCAGAACTTCATCACCAAGTCCGCCGTCCAGCGCTACGCGGCCGAACATGGCATTGCCGTCGTCGCGCCCGATAGCAGCGCTCGCGGCGAAGGCGTTGCCGACGATCCTGCCTATGACCTCGGACAGGGCGCGGGGTTCTACGTCAATGCCACACAGGAACCCTGGGCTGCGAATCATCGGATGTACGACTACGTCGTGCAGGAACTGCCGGCGCTGATCGAGGCCCACTTTCCCGTGACAGCGGAGCGGAGCATCAGCGGCCATTCCATGGGAGGACACGGTGCTCTGGTCATCGCCCTGCGCAACCCGGGCCGTTATCGAAGCGTCTCGGCCTTCTCGCCCATCGTCGCCCCCACCCAGGTTCCCTGGGGGCACAAGGCCTTCGAGGCGTACCTGGGCAGCGATCGGGAGGTGTGGAAACAGTACGACACCGTGGAGCTGATTCGCACCGTGCAGGAGCGTTTGCCGTTGCTGGTGGACCAGGGCTTGGGCGACGAGTTCCTGGAGAGCCAGCTTCAGCCCGACCTGCTGCGCAAGGCCTGCGACGAGACGGGGCACCCGCTCACGTTGAATCTGCGCCCAGGCTACGACCACAGCTACTACTTCATTGCCAGTTTCATTGGCGAGCATATGGCACACCACGCATCGGCGCTGAAACGCTGAGAGAGAGGAGATCAGGTCATGACAAAGACCTCCAAAAACCGACATCACGTCGTCATTATCGGAGCGGGCTTCGGCGGGATCGAGGTTGCCAACCAGCTTGCTGGTGCCGAGGTCGATGTGACGATCATCGATCGGCGCAATCATCACCTGTTCCAACCCTTGCTTTACCAGGTTGCAGGGGCGTCACTTTCGACATCCGAGATCGCCTGGCCTATTCGCTATCTCTTCCGAAATCGCCCGGAAGTGAACACCTTGATGGCGGAAGTGGAAGGTATCGACCAGGACGCGCGTCAGGTCATTCTCAACAATGGATTGCGGCAAACCTACGACACGCTCGTGCTCGCGACAGGCGCTACCCATGCCTACTTCGGACACGACGAATGGGGGGCTTTCGCGCCGGGGTTGAAGACGCTGGAAGATGCCACGACCATTCGGGGCCGAATCCTCGCGGCTTTCGAGGAGGCTGAGCGCACGAGCGATCCTCAGCAGCGTGCCGCGCTGCAGACGTTCGTCATCATCGGTGGTGGTCCCACCGGGGTTGAATTGGCCGGAACCATCGCCGAGCTTGCACGAGACACGCTGGCGCGTGACTTTCGCTCGATCGACCCGAGCACGTCGCGGGTTGTACTGATCGAGGCTGGCCCGCGTCTGTTGTCCGTCTTTCCAGAGGATCTTTCGGCCTATACGCGCCAGGCGCTCGAAAAGCTCGGCGTCGAGGTCGTGCTGGGTACGCCGGTCACCGAATGCTCGGCCGATGGCGTGGTGTACGGTGGCAAGCCCCTTTCGGCCAAGACCATCGTCTGGGCCGCCGGAGTCCAGGCGTCTCCCGCGGCTCGCTGGCTGGGCGCTGCGTCTGATCGTGCGGGTCGGGTGGTCGTTGGCCCTGACCTGACGGTGGCCGGTCGGCCGGAGGTCTTCGCCATCGGCGATACAGCCTCGTGCACCATGGCCGATGGGAAGCCCGTGCCGGGCATCGCCCCGGCCGCCAAACAGCAAGGGAAGTACGTCGCCAACCTCATTGGACGGCGTTTGAAGGGCAAGCCCGCTGACGGACCTTTCAAATACCGGCATCAGGGGAACCTGGCCACCATCGGCCGCAGCCTGGCGGTGATTGACATGGGGCGGGTGAAGCTGCGTGGTGCCTTTGCGTGGTGGATCTGGAAGCTGGCGCACATCTACTTTCTGATCGGTACGCGAAATCGTCTCAGCGTCGCTTTGAGCTGGGTATGGAACCACAGCATCGGCTACCGCGGCTCTCGCATCATCATGCATGCGATTAGCGACAAAGAGCCCGCGGCGTTGGACAAATCCGGCTCCCTGGATTGAGGTGCCAACGTTATCGGAACGTCAACTATCAGAAATGCCAGGGAGAGGAACTTGACCGATCTATTCACGACAAAGCCCAAGCCTCCCTTGGCCGAACTCCTGCGGCCCAAGACGCTGGATGAATTCGTCGGGCAACGGCACTTGCTCGGCCCCGGCAAGCCGCTTCGTCTCGCGTTCGAGGCGGGCAAGTTGCACTCGTTCATCCTCTGGGGGCCGCCAGGCGTGGGCAAGACCACCCTGGGGCGCCTGGCCGCCAGTGCGACCGACAGCCGATTCATCGCCATCTCGGCCGTGCTTGCCGGGGTGAAGGACATCCGGCAAGCCATCGACGAGGCCCAGGCAGAACTGGACAACCATGGTCGATCGACGGTGCTTTTCGTCGATGAGATCCATCGCTTCAACAAGGCGCAGCAGGATGCCCTACTGCCCCATGTCGAGTCGGGGCTCCTGACCCTGGTGGGGGGGACGACCGAGCATCCGGGGCTGGCGGTCAATTCCGCGCTGCTCTCGCGCGCGCAGGTCTATACCCTCGAACCGCTGTCCGGCGACGAACTGAACCAGCTCTACGAACGCGCACTGCCGCATCTCCAGGGCGTCACGTTGGACGCGGACGCGCTGGATCTGCTCAAGGGCTTTGCCGATGGCGATGGCAGGCGCTTCCTCAATCTGCTTGAGCAGGTGACGAATGCTGCGTCGGGCGCGGGCAAGGCCGTGGTCGATGGCGAGTTTGCCAAACTGTCCACCAGCCCATCACTGCGCAGGTTCGACAAGGGCGGCGACGAGTTCTACTGGCAGCTCTCCGCCTTCCACAAGTCGCTGCGGGGCTCCGACCCCGACGCGGCCCTGTACTGGCTGGCCCGCATCCTCGACGGCAGCGGCGACGTCAGCCAGGTGACGCGCCGCATGATCGTGGTGGCCAGCGAAGACATCGGCAATGCCGACCCGCAGGCGCTGCAACTGGCGCTCAATGCCGCGCTGGCTTATGAGAGGCTGGGTTCCCCCGAAGGCGAAATACCGATTGCCCACGCGGCGACCTACCTTGCTGCCGCCCCCAAGTCGAACGCTGCCTATGCCGCCTGGAACAAGGCGAAGGCCTTCGTCAAGAACAACGGCTCCCTGCCTGTGCCTCTCCATCTTCGCAATGCGCCGACGAAGCTGATGCAGCAGATGGGGTATCACGAAGGCTACCGCTACGCCCATGACGAGCCCAACGGCTATGCCGCTGGGCAAAGCTACTTTCCCGAGGGCGTGGCGCGGCCGGGCTGGTATCAGCCAACGGACAGAGGTGTTGAGCGCAGGCTGGGAGAAAGGCTTACTTGGCTGCGCTCGCTGGATGATGGGACGCTGCCAGAGGCGGACGCCTGACTGGTCGTCTCCGAAACCGGCTCATCGCGACTTCACGAACTACAGGAACAGGATAAGAACATGTCAGCCACTTCTTTCGGTGCATCCTCGGCGAAGATCAGCCGGGGACGCGTTGCCCGCTATCTGCGCACGGAGTCTGGTGCTGCGGTGCTGCTGGTGATCGTCACGGTCGTGGCGCTGGCGTGGGCGAACTCGCCGCTATCCGATGCCTATTTCGAGTTGTGGCACCTGGACGTCGGGTTTGACTTCGGGCCGCTGGGCCTGCACATGGACCTGCATCACTGGGTCAACGACGGCCTGATGGTGGTCTTCTTCTTCCTGATCGGCCTGGAGGTGCGTCAGGAGTTCGCCCACGGATCGCTCCGGGATCGCAGCCGTGCCCGTCTCGCTCTGATCGCGGGGGTCGCGGGTGTCGTGCTTCCCGCGCTGGTGTATGTCCTGATCGTGGGGCTGGCCGGAAGTGAGGGCCTGCACGGGTGGGGGGCGGTGGTCGGCACCGATACGGCATTCATGCTGGGCACCCTGGCGATCGTCGGCCCGCGGCTATCCGGTCAGTTGCGCGTGTTCCTGCTCACCCTGACCGTGGTCGATGACTTCCTCGCCGTGTCCATCATCGGCATCGTCTATAGCGATGAGATTCGGATCGTCCCGTTGTTGATCGCCCTCGCCAGTCTCGTTGCGTTGTGGCGGCTAGGGCGCACCCGCCAGTGGCGGGCAATGCCGTATGTGCTGATCGTGATCGTGCTGTGGCTCGCAACCGTGTACTCCGGCATCCATGCCTCTCTCGCCGGGATGGCCGCGGGGCTGCTGATCCCCGCCTACGCGACGCAACGTCACAAGGTCGTCGCGGCAAAACAACTGTTCCGCGACTTCTGGCAGTCTCCGAGTGCCGCATCGGCCCGCGCGGTGGACTGCGGGCTGTCCCGGGGTATCTCGGTGAACGAGCGATTGCACGAGTTCCTGCGGCTGCCGACGGCGCTGCTGATCGTGCCGGTGTTCGCCTTGGCGAACGCCGGAGTGGACGTGCGTGGCGGGCTGCTCGCCGAGGCCTTCGGCTCGCCAGTCACGTGGGGCGTCATCGCAGGGCTCGTGCTCGGCAAGCTCCTGGGCATCGGGCTCATCACTCTCATCGCCGTCCGTCTCGGCCTGGGCCGGCTGCCCGAGGGCGTCGGGGTGGGCAGCGTGTTCGGTGGTGCGGCACTGTCCGGGATCGGGTTCACCGTGTCGCTGCTGATCATCGGGCTCGCGTTCGGCACGACCTCCGACTTGGGCCGCCAGGCGACGGTCGGCGTGCTCGTGTCGATGGTGTTCGCCACGTTGCTCGGGTGGCTGATCTTCAAGGTCGCCGCCCAGCGGTGGGGTGAGAAGACCGCTGACCTGCCGATGGTGCTTGAGCCACCGGTCGATCCGGAGATCGATCACATCCGCGGGCCGGAGGACGCCCAGCTCACACTCGTCGAGTACGTGGACTTCGAGTGCGCGTACTGTGCGCACGCCACCGGTTCGTGGGACGATCTGCGCGCCCACTTCGGGGACGACCTGCGGTATGTGGTGCGCCATCTGCCGCACCACCCGCACGGGCCGATTGCCGCGCGGGCGTCCGAGGCAGCGGCGAACCAGGGGATGTTCTGGCCGTGGCTGGACTTCGTGTTCACCCGTCAGCATGCGCTGGAGCGCGAGCATCTGATCGGCTACGCCGCCGAGCTTGGGCTCGACGTCGAACGGTTCATCGCGGATCTCGACAGCACCGCGGTGATCGAGCGTGTCGAGCGCGACCTCGCCAGTGCCGTCGCCAGCGGTGCGCACGCCACGCCGACGTTCTTCGTCGAGGGTCGTCGTCTGCGCGGCAGCTACGACGCCCGCACTGTCACCGCGGCGCTCGAAGCCAGTCGCCGCGGCCCCCGAACTCAGGAAGTCCCGTCCTGAGCGGGACGAACTACAGGATAAGAACATGCCAAACAATTCTTTCGGTGAATCCTCTTGTACCGCTGCGGCCAGCGGCATGGTGGAAGTGCGCGGCGCGCGCGAGAACAACCTCAAAGAGGTGGACGTTTCCATCCCGCGTAACGCGCTGGTGGTGTTCTCCGGCGTTTCCGGCTCCGGCAAGTCCTCGCTGGCCTTCGGCACCATCTACGCCGAGGCGCAGCGGCGCTACTTCGAGTCGGTGGCCCCCTATGCGCGGCGCCTGATCGACCAGGCCGGCGTGCCGGACGTCGATGCGATCGACGGCCTGCCGCCGGCGGTGGCGTTGCAACAGCAGCGGGGCTCCAGCAACGCGCGTTCCTCCGTGGGCAGTGTGACCACCCTGTCCAGCCTGGTGCGGATGATGTATTCGCGCGCCGGCGCCTACCCAGCCAACCAGCCGATGCTGTACGCCGAGGATTTTTCGCCCAACACGCCGCAGGGAGCGTGCCCGACCTGCCACGGCCTGGGCCATGTGTACGAGGTGACCGAGGCCATCATGGTGCCCGATCCCTCCCTGAGCATCCGCGAGCGGGCGATCGCCTCCTGGCCCCCCGCCTGGCAAGGCCAGAACCTGCGCGACATCCTGGTCAGCATGGGCTACGACGTTGACCGACCGTGGAAGGACCTGCCGAAGAAGGACCGCGACTGGATTCTGTTCACCGAGGAAACACCGACAGTGCCGGTGTACGCCGGCTTCACGCCCGCCGAGACCCGCACGGCGCTCAAGCGCAAGATGGAGCCGAGCTACATGGGCACCTTCACCGGCGCCCGGCGGTATGTGCTGCACACCTTTGCCAATACCCAAAGCGCACTGATGAGAAAGCGCGTGTCCCGGTTCATGGAGGGCAAGCCGTGCCCCACCTGCCACGGCAAGCGGCTCAAGCCCGAGGCGCTGTCGGTCACCTTCGCCGGCGTGGACATCGGCGCGTTCATGCAGATGCCGCTGGACCAGTTGGCGGCCTTGCTCGAACCCATTGCCCAGGGCGATTTCCGCGCCCATGCAGCGGGGGCGGCTACGGACAAGGAAGCGACCCGACGCGACCGTGCCGAACGCGCGGCCTCCGGCCGTGCCGTCCATGCGGTATCGCCCGACGTGCGCCGCACCTCCGCGCTGTCGGAAGAAAAGCGCCTCGCCGCGCAGCGCCTGGCCGGCGGTGTGATGGCGCGCCTGCGTCAACTGCGTGGGCTGGGCCTGGGTTACCTGACGCTGGACCGGGCCACGCCGACGCTTTCGGCCGGCGAGTTGCAGCGCCTGCGGCTGGCCACGCAATTGAGTTCCCTGCTGTTCGGTGTTGTGTACGTGCTCGACGAGCCCTCGGCGGGGTTGCACCCCTCCGACAGCCAGGCGCTGTACGACGCGCTCGACCGGCTGCGTGACGCGGGCAACTCGGTGTTCGTGGTCGAGCACGACCTGGACCTGATGCGCCGCGCGCAATGGCTGGTGGATGTGGGGCCGGATGCCGGGGAGCGTGGCGGCCGCGTGCTCTACAGCGGCGAGCCGGACGGCCTGCGCAAGATTGCCGAATCGCGCACCGCCCGCTATCTGTTCGACGAAATCGCCGCGCCGGGAAGCCGGGCACGCGAAGCGACCGGCTGGCTGGAGCTGCAGGGCATCCATCGTCACAACCTGCATGGCGTGGACGCACGCATTCCGCTGGGCGTGCTGACGGCCGTCACCGGCATCTCCGGCTCGGGCAAGTCCAGCCTCGTCGCGCAGGCGCTGCCGGAGCTGGTGCTACTGCACCTGGGCCACGAGCCCGAGGACGACGCGGCCGAAAGCGCCACCAGCGAAGGGCCGGCAGTGATCGAAGCGACTGGCGGTCATCTGGCGGGCGACGTGGACGCCATACAGCGCCTGGTGCAGGTGGACCAGAAGCCGATCGGGCGCACGCCCCGGTCCAACCTGGCCACCTACACCGGCCTGTTCGACCACGTGCGCAAGCTGTTCGCCGCCACGCCCGATGCGCGACGCCGCCGCTATGACGCCGGGCGCTTCTCGTTCAACGTGGCTAAGGGGCGTTGCGAGACCTGCGAGGGCGAGGGCTTCGTCAGTGTGGAGTTGCTGTTCATGCCCAGCGTGTACGCCCCGTGTCCGACGTGCCATGGCGCACGCTACAACGAGGCCACGCTGAAGGTGCAATGGAACGGGCGCAACATCGCCGAGGTGCTGCAGATGACCGTGGACGAAGCCAGCGAATTCTTTGCGGGTGAAGACGCCGTGGCCCGGCCCCTGCAATTGCTGCGCGATATCGGATTGGGCTATCTGCGCCTGGGGCAACCGGCCACGGAACTTTCCGGTGGCGAGGCGCAGCGCATCAAGCTGGCGACCGAGCTTCAGCGCAGCCAGCGCGGCCGAAGCCTGTACGTGCTCGACGAGCCAACCACCGGGCTGCATGCGTCCGATGCCGACCGGCTGCTGGTGCAGTTGCAGCGCCTGGTCGATGCCGGCAACACCGTGGTGATGATCGAGCACGATATGCGCGCGGTGGCTCAGGCCGATTGGGTGATCGACGTGGGGCCTGGTGCAGGCGCTGCCGGCGGCAGCATCGTGGTGGCGGGCTCCCCTCAGCAGGTGGCCCGAACGTCTGGCAGCCGAACCGCTCCGTTCCTTGCGCAGGAGTTGGCGCGGGCCGAGTAGCTCAGTTCGCCAAATGTTGCCAGCTTTCGCGGGGTATTGATCGTCGCCAAACGACGGTGGCGATCAATGCCCGAATCGCGTCATCCTTCCTGAGTCAGAGCAAGATAGGGATTGTTGGGCGGTATTTCGGGGAATGCCAAGGACCCATCTTCAAGGAGGTAGCCATGCAGTCGGCGGGACTTCCTCGGGCCCGTGACTTCACAGGTCCAAATGTTCAGGCCATTGGGGTGCTTGCGATGTAGCTGCAGCTTCTCGAAGCGCTTCTGCACCCACTGCCAATCCTGTTGATTCTCCTGCTTGGCGAGCGCGGCCACTTCGGGATGCTCCTGCGCATAGCGTTGGAACACACCCGGGCTGACCAGGTAGGCCGTGTCATTCACCGTATGCACGAGCGCCTTCGCGTCGTTGATGATGAGCCGTCGTGAGGTGATTCCCTGCTTCAGCCAAACCATGAACTGTTCCGTGGATGGCTTCGTTGCCGATGACCCAGGCGTAGGCGCGGGTACAGGTGATGGAATGGACGTCGCGGCTGTTGCTGGCGCGGGAGGGTGGAGGAACTCTTCGGCATCCTGTCCAACGCCGGCCGACTCACCTAAGCCCACCATCGCGAGCAAGTCCTCCATGACGTCGGGCACGGGCTGGGCCGCGGGCGGTGAAACGATGGTGGTGCTGTCGTCCTCCCAAATTGGAGGCTCTTGACCTCCCTGCGCTGGGTTCACCGAGACGGTTGGCACGGGAGCCGACATGCTGGCGTCGTTTTCTGCGGGCGTCGCGTCGATCTCTACCGTGCCTGCGAAAGGTGCTGGTCGCTCGCCAGACTCCCAGATCAGCGCGGGAGCGAGACGCAACAGGGTGAACGAATGGGACCAGCCGGTCGTGCTGGTGACGGTCGCGCGCCAGACCGCTTTGCCGTCCGAGGTGGGCTGGAGCATGCCGTGGTCCTGCAGCACGTTGAACACGGCGGTGTTGTTCGCAGGAATGCCATCGATCCCCTGAGACAGGAGGTGTGCGCGCAGTTTGTCCGAGACCGTCTTGCTCACCAGCCACAAACCATCCTCGGTGAGCCAGCCATCGGAGGCTTCCGGCTGGTTCAGCTTCAACTGTTCCTTGAGCAGGTAGCGCAACCCGTCCAGCAGCTTGCGTTGCAGTGCGTGCTTAGGCGCGGCCATGGCGCGCGCCGGATCGCCGCCCAGCTCCTGGGCCACCGACGCCCGGTCTGCTTGCACGACGAGTTCCCCCAGTACACCGGCATGTTCGTACTGACCGGCCAGCACATAGAGCAGCGGTGCCCAGAGAGCCGGATAGTCGCTGAGCCAGTCCAGGACGTGGCGGTCGAGCAGTTGGCGATAGAGCAAGCCTGTTGCGGCGCTGTGCAGGCGGTATTCGCGGTCGTCACGGTAGCGAAATCGGTACGCCTGGTGCAGCGGGCCATGCCACGGATGCCAAGTACTGCCGTCGGCCAGTTCGACGTGTAGATCGACGGCGATCTTGCCAATATCGTGGAGCAGCGCAGCATAGGCGACGGCGGCGGTCCAGGCTTCGGACTGCGCCGCCTGGTCTTCGGGACTGGCACCGATGGGCAGCAGATGGGACTGCCGCAGTTTCAGGCTGTAGGCCACGATCTCCAGGCCGTGGTCGAGCATGCCGCCCGGATAGGCATGGTGATGCGCTTCGGAGGCCGGAAAGGCTTGGACCAGTTCGGCGTAGCGTTCCAGGGGCGTGCGGTACAGGGTGACGAATTGCCGGTGTGAGAGCGACGTGCGCTGCCAGATGTGCTCCAGCAGCTTCTGCCGGCGTGGGGTGGCCAGCAGCGATGCGGCCGACTCAGGACGCAGCAGCCCTTTCGGGAGGTCGGTGACGGGTGATGGCGTCGGTGCGGCAGCGACCGGGGGCCGTTTTCGCTGGAACAGGGAGAGCATGTGAGGTGTCCTAATGACGGGCCGACCGGGAGGCCTTTTGGCCTTTTCGAGGTAGGGCCTTTCCCCTTGCACCCCATTCCCTTGCCATTTCGACCCTTTGGCCTTTAACCGTTTCGGTATAGCGGGGCCTGGATCGCGGCTCCACCGTCAATGTGGAACCCGCTCGAATGCATTGGACGGCGACCAGGCGCTGGCCTCGGTCTATGCTGCGAAGGCGCTGCTTCCGCCGGGTAGGTTGCTTTCTAGGCGTCAAAGTTGACAAACGCGACAAAGGCGACTAGAGTGAAACCTGTCTCAAACCTACTTGGGAGATGACCATGCCCACTGCCATTGAATTCATTGCCGACCGTCTGCCGCGCGTCACGGTGGAAGATGTACGCCGCTTCGCGGATACCGTCGAAATCCGGGATGCCACGGCTTTCGCGGCCGAGTTGCAGGCGTTCGTCCACGAGCGCGTGGAAGCGGTAACACTGCCCGCCAACTTGCAGGGGGAGACCGTTGGGCAGGCCCTTGCACGCAAGGCGGCCGCGCTGCGCGCCGACACGCGCTGGGCACCGAATGAAACCGACGTCCAGCGAGGCCGTGCGGTGCTACTGGAAACCTTCAACCAGCCGCACAACCTGCCGCCCGCGGAGTTCGCCAAGCTGGCGGACAAGTCGCGCCAGCAGATCTACAAGGACATCCTCGCGCGTCGGCTGCTGGCGCTGAACGTGGGGCCGCGCGGTCAGAAGCTGCCCGACTGGCAGCTCGACCCGGTAAAGCAGCAGTTGACCCAAACCGTGCTTCAGGAGGTCGAGGGTATCGATCACTGGACGATCTACCGCGCACTGTCCGAACCGCTCGAAGGCTTGGGCGGTCGCTCGCCGGTGGATGCGGTGACGCATGGCACGATCGACGCCGTGGCCGAGGCCGTGTTTAACGTGCTGGGCGTTCAGGTGCATTGAAGCGAGACTGCCATGAACCACGAGCTGCCTTCTTTTCTGATCGATGCCGGTGAACTGCTCCAGCATGTGAGCCGCGTCGTCTATCGGGGCAGCCCGCTGTACTATGGTCGCAGCAGCACCAATCGCTACGACGACCCGGCCCGAGCCTACGGCGTGCTCTACCTGGGGCGCGACCTGCCCACGGCGTTGATGGAGTCGGTGTTTCACAAGCATCAGTGGCTTGATGACGCGAAGCGCTCGATCGCATTGAAAGAAGTCCAGGGCAGGATGGTGCGCGCTGTAGGGGTGGTGGCCGACGTGCTTCTGGCCGATCTCACGGCACCGAGCGTCATGGCGGGCTACTTTGGCCTGAACCTGGAGCAGTTGGCCAGCCGCGACTACACGCACACGCAGCAGGTGTCCGCTCAGGTGCATGCGATGGTCGGCGACGACGGCCAACCTCTGTTCGACGGAGTGCTCTATCCGTCGCGCAACAACTATCCCGCCAAGAGCATCGCCCTGTTCGAGCGTGCGGGAGCGAAGGTCAGCGTCATCGAGGACATCGATCTGGTTGACCATGTGGATTGGCCGCGTTTCGTTGCCACCTACCGCATCGGCGTGGAACCCGACCCGGGCCCGGTGGAACCGGATGACGAAGCGTCCTGAAGCAGCGAGAAAACACATTGAAGCCTGAAACGGAATGAAGTGGAGCACCCTGGAATAGACATCCCTCAGTAGCAGGAGACGACCATGAACACCACAACTCGTACCAGCACCGCAGAACGTATCGGCCGCGCATTTGGCCGTGTATGGCGTGCCTATGCGCGTGGCGAACGGCGGGTATCGAATTGGTTGATGGTCAAAGGGGTGCCTTCGGTTGGTGCCACAGTGCTGCTGTGGGCGGTCAAGCTGGCTGTGCTGGGCGCGCTGCTCTACGTCGCCTTCTGGTTCGCACTCGTGTTGTTGGGAGTCGTGGTGGCGGGATGGGCTGCTGCTGCCAATACCTCGGATGAAGACGAGTGGCCTTTCACCGACCTCACCGAACTGCGCAAGACGCCGGGCTACGATCCCAACCTGTACAACGATACGTCGCACGAGTTGTACACCGACGACTGACCGGCGCCGCGCTACTTCAGCTTACCTCCGGTAAGGGCCCCAGCGCCCTTACCGCCTGCTTGGCCGGCACTCTTGCTGCCATCCGAAAGCCCTTGGATGACGTGTCCAGCCCGAATCCCAACCCAAGTAAGGCTCGCAAGCCAAAAACCCGGCAAGACCAGGAACATCGTGCCCATGACGAACATCAGGAGCAGGTCGCCAAAGGCATTGTTCAACCCCACCAGCGGATCGAAGTTAGTGTGCGGCCGGTTCCAGCCGAAGCCCCACCCATAGAGCGCATCGAGGATGGTGCTGTCGATCCAGCGAGCGAGTTGGAACCAGAAATCGGTGAAGAACAGCGCGAACTGCACGACGCTGACGGTGACGACCGTCTTCAGGTCATAGGTGCCGACGACCAGCACGAGCGGGATGCAGATGACCAGCGCCATCTTGAGCAAGGCAAGCACCATGGGCAGCGCCTGGCGCACCACGTCCATGGCAGGGAATGCGGCAAGTGCCCCGACCGCCATTCCTACGTCCCCCGTGGCCCGCGTCACGATGTTCGGCAGGGTCTTGTCGATCTGGCCGCCGTAGTCGGTATAGACCGAACCCTGGTTGAGCTTCTGCTGTCGCGGTGACGCGATGGTACGGACCACCGAATCGTCCACCTCGGTACGGCTGAGGAACCCGGCCCAGCCCGCCAAGCGATTCAACAGGCTGGGGTCCACCTGGCTCAGCAGCCGTGCTCGCAGGCCGTTGCTGCCATCGGCCCACCACTGCCTGCAAGTCGGGTAGCCGCCGCCACTGGCCACCTGCGCAAGCCCTGCGTCGCGAGTGTCGTCATAGGGCCATGACTCGCGCGCCGTGCTGGAGCGGTAGCTGTCGTAGTAGCCGCCGGTGTCCGTGAAAAACCTCGAACCGATCCATGTCACGTCGTTCATTTGAGCTTCGTCCAGCTCCGGTCGCGCCATGAACAATTTAGCGCGTGCTGGCCCGTAGCAGTCGTGTGTGAAATCGGCCACTTCCTGAGCCAGCACCGGGTCGTTGATGCGGGTAGCGTCGATCTCCATGCGCATCTGTCGCAGGTCTGTTCCGCACGGGATCGCTGCCACCGAGGCACTGGTGACGGCGCGCGAGAGCGCGTGCATGAATGCCCACCAGACCGGCACCTTGGCACTCTGGTTGTTGATGGTGCTGAAGGACTGGGACCAGCCGGTATCCGTGGGCTGCGGCACGCTGACCTGGCATTGAGCCGAGCGCGAGCTGTCGTACTGAATGGTGTTGAGGTCCACGTCGATGAAGGGGATGCCGGCGAACATCACGACCACGATGGCGACGAACACCCGGTTCTCAATGCGTGCGGCCGAGAGCACGCCCTTATTGCCTTCGTCTGCACCCTCCCCACGGGCCTTGAGCCATTCCTGCACGATGATCGCCACGAAGGGCAGTGCGAATACCCCGCTGGATACCAGTACCGCCCAGATGCCGTTGTTGACGATCCAGGAAACCAGGGTCAGGTAGTACTCCAGGTAGTCGGTCGCGAAAAGCGTCATGGCTCGGATCTCCCCTCAGCCCTGCATCAACAGGCTGGCTTCAAGCGCCACGATGGCAACGACGCCGGCGATCTCGCTGCGCACCAGGCGGCGCCGCGCTTGCGCGTCGTCCTCGCGCGCCAGCAGTCGGCGACGCATCCAGACCCAGCCGTAGGCCGTCGCGCCGTACAGGCACAGCCGCCAGACCAGGAAGTAGCCCGCTGCTGCCGCCAGCCAACGCTCCCAGCCTGCGACGCTTCCGACGAGGTAGATGCCAACGATGTTGGCGCACACGGCGACGGCCGCGAGTACCACCGTCCACAGCAGCGCCTTTGCTGCGCGCCGGCTGAACAGCCAGCGCGGGCGCAGCCAGGCCGCACGCATCGGGCTCATGGCCGGCCTCCCGGATTGCCCTTCTGCAACTGATCGAGGCGGTCAGGCACCGGATCGCCTTCGTAGATCCCACGCGAGCCCGCCGCGCGCGTGCCGTGGCGCTGGATGATCGCCATGGGCGAATTGTTTGCCAGCTCCCGGCGCAGCTCCAGCTCGGTCTTGAGGTTGCGGATCTCGCGATCGAGCGTGTCGCTCTCGTGGTTCACAGCTTCCACGGCGAGCTGGTTGGCCGCCACGTTGGGCTCTTTCTTGCCGGTCAGCAGCGTGCGTTGCAGCAGTAGCGCTTTCTCCAGCACCGACGCCAGCGCAACCTCGGACGCCAGGCGCTGCGACAGCAGGTGCTGGTCCGGCTCGTCGCGCAGTGCCTCGATCACTCCGCGTGTGATGGGCAGCGACGCGCTGCCGGCCTCGCGCAGGTTTTCGGGCGTCGTGTTCTTCGCCTTGGAGACCAGGTCCTGGAGCGCCTGCAGCTTGGCATCGTACTCATCCTGGATCAGCGGCGTCAGCCCGACGCCGGGCACCGTCTCCGTCTTGGTGCAGGCGTCGCAGGTGCGCTGCTCCTTCTCGCCGAGCACCCGCGTCGCCCACTCGACGGCCGCTTGCGGCGTGGTCCAGGTCTGGCACGACAGGCTCGCGCAACTTGCCGGTGCGATTGCCGATGTGTCGGTCACACCGCGGCCATTGACCAGGTTGTAGCCCGCGCGGGTGACGTCGCCGACCACCTTGATCGCGGGCTGACCGGAGCCGCCGGCATTGCTTCCCCCGACCCAAGGCACGCCGTCGTTGCCACGGCGCGTCTCGGCTTGCTCGACGGCCGAGACGGCATCCGTGCTCGAAACAGCATCGCGCAGTGCCAACCCCTCTGCCATCTGGCTCCAGCCGAGCTGGCCGCCGGCCGTTTCGGCCATCTTTTCGGCCATGGCGCGGCACGTCAGCTTCGAGCGGTCGAAATCCAGCCGCGCTTGCAGAACGCCGTTGGTGAGCAGGTTGTAGAGGCCCGGATCAGCCCGTTGGATGATCAACGCCGGCAGGGAGGCCACAGCACTCGTAGCACTCTGGATCACCGAGGACATGATCTGCTGAAAGCCATTGGTCACGCCGTTGAGCTGATTTTTCAACGTGGTCTGGATGCTCATGTCACCGCAGATCAGATTGCTGTTCCAGCCGACACCCACGCCGAGCGAGCGCATGCCGGCTGCGCGACCCATCGAAACGGCGCTGCCGCCGCCGATGGAGTACATGACGTCATCGCCGATGACGTTGCCGCTGGTCTGGTAGCCCAGTTGGCCCCAGGCCACGCCGCTTGCCAGAACCAACGCGCCGGTGAGCGCCAAACAGATCCTCTTGCCACGAGCCGGAGGGGAGAACTGCATAGAGTCGAAACGCTTCATCGCGGCACCTCAAAGGAAATCAACGCTTCCAAGGAACACCTGTCCACGGCGTTCGCAGCAGGCATACGGCCGCCACAGTGCCCAGGCGTAGTCGCCTTGCTGGGCCTGGGTCAGGAAGCCGGTGCGTGGGAAAACCGTGCAAGACGAGGACAGGACGGGCGTGAGTTCCTGCCACTTGCCAGTCGAGGCATCACCCTCCATCAGCGCGCCGGCGGGCCAGTAGCCATCGCGGGCGTTGGCAAGCAGCGGCTGGTACACGTGCAACTGCCCCCGGCGAGTGACGATATCTCCCGCACGCTGGGCCACCACGGCCCCCGATTTGTGGTCGTCGGTCTGGTGCAGGAAGCCGCCGCGGGGATACACGTTGCCCCAAAGGTTCATCGTGGTGCGTGCGCCGACCTCGCGCATGCCGGGAATCAATGCCTCCGGGTAGGCCATCTCGGGCACGTTGTAGCGCCAGGCAAGCGTGTCCAAGGTGCTGAGCAGATACGGCATGAATGCCGTTCCTGCGCCCTCGCAGAAGTAGCCCGAGGACGAAACAAACTGGTTGAACACCTCGACGCCGGGATGGCCGATCACGTCGGCGTTCTTGAATTTCGCAAGATTGTTTTCGTGATCCTCGTTCGTCGTTCCATCGCCCCCCGCTTGGGCGGACGGATTGGCCGTACTCATCGCCCGGACTTCGACCCACGGGTTCTCGCCCGTGTTGCTGTAGCTGGAGACGACCGCATCGGGGATGTAGTGGCGCACCTTGACAGAGGTGCGCACCGTGCATCCTCCCCAGGTGCAGTAGAGCCAGTAGCAGATACCTACCACCCGGTACTCCAAGCAATCGGGCGAGGCCACCGAGGCAACGATGGCGGTGGTGTTCAAGGCGTAGCTACCCGTGGCGCTGAGCAGCAGCAAGGAAGCCACGCCGGCCCGCATGCGGCGCATCAGGTCGAATGGTCGCGTCATGGCTGGGTCCTCCGACGCTGCTCGATGCGCGCGACAGCGCGGGCCACATCCGGCTCGCCATAGACCACGTAGCGCTGATCCACCACGACAGCCGGGATGCTGGTGATGCCCAGGCTCCATGCGTCGGTGACGCCCTGGTATGCGGAAGCGATGCGGCGCTGTAGGTCGGCGCCGCCTTGGCTCAGCCGACGCTTGACGGTGGCCGCCGCCTGTTCGGGGGCGGCGGGCAGTTCCGCAGAAAGCTCCGCTTCAATCCGGCGGGCTTCGTCCAGCTCGATCAGCCGCTCGCCGCCCATGGTCTTGACCGGGTGGTGGCTGTCGGTGACGACCAGTACGTCGGCTGCGAAGGCGACGGGGCTGAACACGGCCAGGGACGCCGGCAGCGCCACGACGAGACCAAGGGTTCGCCAGCCCGACGCGAACGTGGAAAAGGATGCCGGCATGTCGCGTGCCCCGAAAGTTGATCAGGGCCATAGTCAAACGCGAACCCGATGCCACCCCAACAAACAATGCGCATCGCGGGCTGCCCGCATACCTGCTTGTCCCGCGCCATAAAAAATGTCCGCAGTCAAGCGATTGTTGAAATCAGCCTGATGGCCGGAAGTCTATATGGGGTGCGGGTTTGGCTCTACTTCGGGCCGCCTTGCGGGGCTGTGGCGTTGTGGGCTGGGAGCC
>JAFLDS010000010.1 GCA_017302295.1 Thauera sp.
AGACAGCGCGCGCGGCAGCAGCGCGCCGAGGGGTGGCAGCCGGTGCTCGGTCGCCAGGCCGGCGGCGCGGGTCAGGGGGGCATGGTCCGTCAGGGTCAGGTGCAGGCCGATATCGGCCGGGGTCGCGTTCGTCTGCATGCGCAGCGGCGCGGCAGCGTGGCGCCAGTCGGGCAAGGCGCTCATGCAGCTCGTGGCCGACAGCCGGCCGGCGGCGATGAGTTCGACGATCGCCTCGCTGACGCCGGGCGCAATGCCGTAGTCGTCGGCGCAGACGACGATAGGGCGGAAAGCGGGCGCAGAAGGGGGCTTGGGCGATCGGGAGGGCGTGGCGGCCATGGTCGGGCAGGTGCGGGCATGAATTTCGTCGGACGTCAGTATCGCTCAGTTGCGACGCTCGCTGCATTCACGGTATTCCGTGCAAGATGTTGTAACGCCGCCGCGCCATCGCCGCTACCCTGGAATGGTTTATCGTTCACCGCCTCGCTCCTGACGAGGAGCGCTCTTCCGGACAATCCTGCTGTGTTGAATCACGACTCCCTCGACGCCCATGCCCATGTGGCGCCGTCTTCCGCCGCTCAGCCCAGGCTGTCGGTGGTGATTCCGCTCTACAACGAGAGCGGCTCCCTCGGTCTGCTTCACCAGCGTTTGTCGGCCGTGCTGCGCAGCCTGCAGCTCGCTTCGTACGAAGTGGTGTTCGTGGACGACGGCAGCCGCGACACGACGTTCGACGAGGTCGCTGCGCTGTGCGCGATCGACCCAACGCTGAAGGCGATCCGCTTCGCGCGCAACTTCGGCAAGGAGGCGGCGATGGCGGCCGGCCTGCGCGCGACCACCGGCGACGTGGTGGTCCTGATGGACGGTGATCTGCAGCATCCGCCCGAGCTGATTCCCGAGATGCTGGAGCGCTGGCGGCACGGAGCGATGATGGTCACCGCGGTGCGCCGCTCGCGCGACACCGACCCGTGGTTGCGGCGCCAGCTGTCGCGAGCCTTCTACAGGTTCTTCGAGAAGGTGTCCGAGGTGGCGCTGGCCGAGGGCGGTGGCGACTTTCGCGTTTTCGACCGCGCCGTGGTCGATGCGATCAACAGCCTGCCGGAGCGGACCCGCTTCATGAAGGGGATCACGAGCTGGGTCGGCTTCCGTCAGGAAGAGGTCGATTTCGAGCCCGAGGAGCGTGCCGCCGGCGCGTCGGCCTGGTCGCTGCTGCGCCTGCTGCGCTATGCCATCGACGGCCTGTCGGCGTTCAGCACGCTGCCGTTGCGGGTGTGGTCGGTGGTGGGGCTGGTGCTCGCCGGCCTGTCGGGCCTGTACGGGGCCTGGCTGGTGATCCGCACCATCATCTTCGGCATCGATCTGCCGGGTTACGCCTCGATCATGGTGTCGGTGCTGTTCCTGTCGGGCATCCAGCTGATCAGCCTCGGCGTGCTCGGCGAATACATCGGGCGCATCTTCACCGAGGTGAAGGGACGGCCGCTCTTCCTGGTGTCGCAGCGCATCGGCTTCGACGGCGAGCGGGAGGCGCGCGGGTGAGTGACCTGAACGGCATGAGTTCACCGTCCGCCACGCACTGGGCGAGTCGGCTGGCGTTGCTGCTGCTGGCCGCCACCGGCGTTTTCATCGCGCTGAGCTTCGATCGGCACGGCATCAGCAACGACGAGGAAGTGCAGCACGTCTATGGCCGCCTGCTGGTCGACTTCTACGCCTCCGGCCTCAGTGATCTGCGCGCCTTCGAGTACAAGAACCTCTACCTCTATGGCGGCCTGTTCGACCTGATCGCGGCCGCCATCGAGCGGGTCGGCATCGTCGACGCCGCGGGCCCCGCCGTGTGGGACATGCGTCACCTGCTGTCGGCGGGGTTCGGGCTGCTCGGCCTCGTCGGCACCTGGCTGCTGGCGCGCCGGCTCGCCGGCGACTGGGCGGGCGTGGCGGCGCTCGTCGTGCTGCTGGTCACCGGCGCCTGGTCGGGGGCGATGTTCACCCACACCAAGGACGTGCCCTTCGCTACCGCGATGGTGTGGTCGCTGTACTGGATCGTCCGCATCGCGCCCAGCCTGCCGCGCCCGTCCCGCGGCGACGTGATCGGGCTGGGCATTGCGCTCGGCTGCGCCTTCGGCCTGCGCATCGGCGCGGTGTTCGCGGTGTTCTACCTCGGCATGACGATGCTGGCCGCGGCGGCGTGGCGCGATGGTGAACCGGCCTGTGCGCGCGTCGCCGTGTTCGGCCGCTCGCTGGTCGCGCTGCTGCCGGCGGCGCTGATCGCCTTGGTGCTGATGGGGCTGTTCTGGCCGTGGGCGGTGATGTCGACAGGCAATCTGTGGAAGGCGATGACGACCTTCTCGCACTTCTCCTTCCTGCTGCACACCATCCTCGCCGGCCAGGTGATGGCCAATGGCGACGCGCCCGCACACTACCTGCTGTCCTACCTGCTTGTGCGCCTGCCGGAGATCTTCCTGCTCGGGCTCGCGCTGGCCGCGCTCGCCGGTCTGCGGGCGATGCCTCGCCTGGCAAGCGCGGACGGGCGCCGTGCCGCGCTGCCCTGGGTGCCCGTGGTGCTGGCGGCGCTGTTCCCCCTTGCCTACACGCTGCTGGCGGCTCCGCCGCTGTACAACGGCATCCGCCATTTCACCTTCCTGCTACCGCCGCTGGCGGTGCTGGCGGGCGCGGGCTACGTGGCTGCCTGGCAGCGCGCGGCGCGCTGGCCGCGCGGGCGCTGGGCAGCGCTGGCCGGCTGCGTGGTGCTGGTAGCGGGGCACGTGATCACCCTGGCGCGCCTGCATCCCTACGAATACGTTGCCTACAACGGTTTTGTCGGCGGCCTGCGCGGCACCTCCGAGCGCTGGGAGCAGGACTACTGGGCCGACAGCCTGCGCGAGGCGGCCGGGCAGCTCAATGCCTTCGTCGCGCGCGAAGGGACGTCCGGCAAGAGCTACACCGTGGCGGTGTGCGCGGAGTCGCTGCAGGGCACGGTCTGGCTCGATCCGCGGCTCGTCGTCACGCGCGACTGGTGGATTGCCGACTTCTTTCTGTCGCCCACCCACATGGACTGCGACTCCGCGGTGAAGGGGCAGCTGATCGGCACCGTTGAGCGAGAAGGGGTGGTGCTGGCAGTGGTCAAGGATCGGCGCATGCTGGTCGGCGAGGAGCGTCGGCCGCGATGAACAAGCCGCGCGGCCTCGCCCGCTTCATGCGCTTTGCGGCCGTCGGGGCGGTCGGCACCGTCGCGCATTACGCCTTGCTGCTGGCGCTGGTCGAAGGGCTGGGTGCGCGTCCGCTCGTTGGCGCGACAGCGGGCTTCGTGCTCGGTGCGATCGTCAACTACACCCTCAGCCGCATGCTGGTGTTCGACAGCGATCGCAGCCACGTCGAGGCGCTGCCGCGTTTCTTCGCGGTGGCTGCGGTGGGGCTGGGCTGGACCGCGCTGCTGATGATGCTCTTCGTGGATGTGCTGGGTCTGCACTACCTGCTCGCACAACTCATCACGACCGCGCTGCTGCTGCTGTGGCATTACGTGGGGAATGCGGTGTGGACCTTTCGGCACCGGACGAGGCCGGATCGACCCTGAGATCAGGGGCGCTGCGTGGGAGAGGGCGCCGGGGGCAAATTTGACTCGTGTCAATCACAGTCGCGCGCCAGATCGATAGCATCTCGTCCCATTCCCCCGAAAGTATCGACGTACGGGGCCCTTACGGAGATGACCATGAAAATGACCCCCCTGATCCTTGCCGCGGCGCTCGCTGCCATGCTTACTGCCTGTGGCCAGGATTCCGGCAAGCCGGCCGCTCCGGCCGTTGCACCTGCACCTGCCGCGCCGGCGGCTTCCCCCGCTGCAGCGCCCGCTGCGCCTGCTCCGGTGGCGGCTGCACCGGCAGCGAATGCGGTGGGCGAGGGCGTCTACAAGAAGATTTGTGCGCTCTGCCATTCGTCCGGCGTTGCCGGTGCGCCCATCCCCGGAAACAAGGCCGATTGGGAGCCGCGCATCGCCCAGGGTAAGGACGTGCTGTACAAGCACGCGATCGAAGGTTTCACCGGCTCCAAGGGCATGATGCCGGCGCGTGGCGGCGGCACCTCGCTCAGCGATGACGAGGTGAAGGCCGGCGTGGACTTCATGGTGTCGAAGCTGCAGTAAGCGGTTTTCCGCCCACGCCGTTCTGCAACGGGAGATCAATGGATCTCCCGTTTGCCTTTGGCGCATCGGGCAAAACAACGCCCAGGCGCTGCAAGAGCCCGGCGTAGCGTCTCAGTGCGTGTGGCGCGCGTGGTTCTGATCGCGCAGGGTGGAGAGCA
Organism: Thauera sp.; assembly: GCA_017302295.1. GTDB lineage: Bacteria > Pseudomonadota > Gammaproteobacteria > Burkholderiales > Rhodocyclaceae > Thauera. The sequence continues at coordinate 4,285 of JAFLDS010000010.1, forward strand.
GCGTCGGGGTGATGTCGTCGAAGCCGATGGCGCGTCCGCCTTGTTCCGCGATGAAGGCCTCGGCGCTGGCGGCATCGGCGAAGGCCGGCAGGTCAGGGCCGCGCATCGGTCCTCGGGTGCGGGAGCCGATCACGAACACGGCGCGCCGCGCATCCAGCCAGCCGCCCCCGCGAGAATCCGAAACATAGAGCGCGACGGCCTGCTCCCCGCGGTGCTGCGCGTCGAAGCGCGCGGGCTCGGCGAGCAACAGGAACAGGTCGACCGGCGAATCGAAGAAGTGCGCGCGGCCGTCGTCGAAGATGAGTTGTGCGGCCCAGCGTGGGAAGCGCGAGGGATACATGCCGCACACCGCGCAGCGTGCGTCGGCCGGAATCGGGCGGGCGTCGTGCAGACCCAGGCCGGACGCCGGATCGTAGGCGTGGGCGGCGCTGGCACGGGTGGGCGGAACGATGCACATATCCTCGCCGGGCGGCTCGAAGGCGGTCGTGTGCGGGCGCTGCGCGTGCTGCCAGAACAGCGTGCCGGCCGCGACGGCGCAAACGGCCGCAGCGTTGATCAGCACGAGGCGCCTTTCCCGCGATGTCATGGCTTCAAATGGACGTCCGCATGTGCGCGAAGCAGCGGATCGACCAGGATCGCGGCGATGACGGCCACGACGTTGGCGAGCGGGGCCGCATCCGTACGGGTCAGCGGATCGGCGACGACACGGCCGTCGGTCAGGTGCAGGTGGTTCGGTCGCGTCGCCAGCGTCGGGTGGGCGGGGGCGGTGTCGATGCTCAGCTCACCGCCCTTGCCGCCCGGTTGCCAGCGCAGCGAATAGGCGTCTTGCGCGGCGTAGCGCACGGTCAGCGTGGCACCGTCCGGCAGCGGCACGAGCAAGGCGTCCTGCGTCAGCTGCGGCGGCGCGGGCAGCCGGTCGGTAAATTGGTGCGTGATACCGGCGAGGAGTTCGGGGTGCAGGCTCATCAGCGGTTCGCCTCCTGCAGCAGTTCGGCGATCGCGGCGCGCGCGGCCTGGTGCGTGTCGGCCAGAATCCGGGCGGCGAGGTAGTGTTCGTAAGCGGGGTGTTCGGCGAGCTCGCCAGCTGCGATGCGATGCAGCAGCGCGTCCTCGTCTGCGACGCCTGCTGCGTCGAGCACCTTGCGCCGGTTCTCGCGCGTTTCGTAGATCAGCCGCGAGAGCTGCTGCGCGTGCATCGCGGCGTCGGGTGGAAGCTGGTCGTAAATCAGGCCCATCGCGTTACATCCTCTGGTCGTGCAGGGCGCCGCCGTCCAGCGTCACCATGTCAGGTTTGACTTCATCGAAGCGCAGCAACTTTCCACCGTAGGTTTCGATGAATTTCTTCGCGTCGGTCTCAGCGCCGAAGGAGGCGATCGTCGGCCCCATCGAGCCGTGGCGATTCGAGCCCTGGACGTAGATCGCCTTGCGCGCGTCGATCCAGTGCCCCTTCGGGTTGTCCCAGTCGGCCTTGCCCATGTCCTGCACGTAGAGGGCGGCCACGCGGCGCGCCTGTTCCGGATTCAGGTAGATCGAGAACATCTCCACCGTGTCGCAGAAGAATTCGGGCTGCGTGACGCCGTCGTAGTGGATCTGCGCCTTGGGGCCGGGATAGTCGGCGAGGAGCATGCCGTCGAGCGCGCAACTCGTGCTCGAGTCGATCTCGACCGCGACGACGGAGCCGGTGCCGGCCTTGTCGGCGCCGCAGGCGGCGAGCAGGACGGCCGCGATAAGGGCGACGAGGGCGGTTCGGGGGCGGAGGGGGAGCGAGGGTAGCGTCATGGGTTCGTGTCTCGAGATCACTTGCGGAATTTCCAGGCCGCGATCGCCAGCGGCAGCGCGATCCAGGCGAACATCACCGCCCCGAGCAGTTCGGGGCGCGCAAGCGCCGGCGGGAACACGGTGGCCAGGCCATACAGCGTGCGCACATCCTCGAGCGAGAAAATGTTGAGGATGCGGAACACGTCCGCCGGGTTGGCGAGCAGCAGGTAGGGGAAGATCTCGCCGCCGGTCTGTCCGCCGGTCACCACCAACGCGCCGAGCAGCAGCAGGTCGAAGATCAGCACGAAGAAGAACCACAGCGCAATCGCGAGGCCGGACGCGCGCGTGCGGTCGGCGGCGAACACCGACACCATCACCGCCAGGCTGAGGAAGGCGCAGCCGAGCAGCACCGAGCTCAGCATGAAGCCGAAGTAGTGGAACAGCGCATTGAGGTCGAGCTGCGCCGCCAGCACCATGCCGACCAGGCCGAAACCGGCCACCGTGGAGAAGGCCAGCGCGGCGGCGAGGCCGAGATACTTGCCGAGCAGCAGCTCGAAGCGGGTGATCGGCATCGACAGCAGCAGGTCGAGCGAGCCGCGCTCGCGCTCGCCGACGATGGCATCGAAGCCCAGCACCAGCGCGATCAGTGGCACCAGGTAGATCACCAGGCTCACCAGGCTGGCGATGGTGACTTCGATCGAGCGGAAGCCCACGCTGCCTTGCTGCGCGGCACCGAAATAGGCGATCGACAGCGCGAACGCGGTGAACACCAGCGCTACGGCCAGCACCCAGCGGTTGCGGATACGGTCCCAGAACTCCTTGCCGGCAATGGTGGCGACCTGTGCGAATTCCATGCCTCGCCTCCTCAGTCCGAAAAGCCGAAGAACACGTCTTCGAGCGACGGTTCGCGCACCGTCAGGTCGCGCACCTTGCCGTCGAGCGTGGCGAGCGCTTCGATCACCGCCATCTTGGCCTCGCGCCGGCACTGCACCGCGATGTGATCGTCGCGCGCCTCGACCGCGCCCACCGGCAGGTGGCCGAGCGCGGCGCGCACCGCCTCGAAATCCTGCGGTGCCACGCGCACCGAGAACCACAGCGGCAGGTCCATCTGCTCGCGCAGCGCCTGCACGGTGCCGCAGGCCTGGACCTTGCCTGCGGTCATGATCGCCAGCCGGTCCACCCGCTCCTGGATCTCGGCCAGGATGTGGGAGGTGATCACCGTGGTGACGCCTTCGCTCTTCAACTGCCTCAGGATGGCGTAGAAGCTGCGGATCGCCTCCGGATCGAGACCGGTCGTGGGTTCGTCGAGGAACAGGATGCGCGGATTGCCCAGCAGCGCCTGGGCGAAGCCGAGGCGCTGGCGCATGCCCTTGGAGTACTCGCGCACCCGCCGCCGGGCGGCCTGGGCCAGCCCGACGCGGTCGAGGAGCGCCGGCGCGCCGGACGGCGGCACGCCCTTCAGTTTCGCGAAGAAATGCAGCGTTTCGAGCCCGGTGAGGTTGTCGTACAGCACCACGTTCTCGGGCAGGTAGCCGACGCGGCGGCGAACCGCGCGGAAGTCGCCCGCCTTGCCGTTGCCGGCGCCGGTCACCAGCGCGCCGTCGATGCGGATTTCGCCTTCGCTGGCCGGGATCAGGCCGAGCATCATCTTGAACATCGTGCTCTTGCCGGCGCCGTTGTGGCCGATCAGCCCGAACAGCTCGCCGGCGCCGACCTCGAGGTCAACGCCATCCACCGCGCGGATCGCGCCGTAGTGCTTCTTCACTCCGCGCGCGACGATCACCGCCGCCTGCGGCTCAGTTCGGGCGGGGGAAGTGTCTGCCACGCCATGGGCTCCAGTTCGGGTTGTGCGGACGCATTCGCGGCTTGGGGTCGACGATGCTCGGCGCGCGCAGCAGCGGGAACTGCTGCCCCACCAGGCGCAGCGTCTGCACCGCCGGGCTGGCGAGCAGCAGCTTCATCATCGGGTGCCGCCACGACAGGCGGTCGACCAGGTCGTTGGCCTCGTACTTGACGTCGCCGATGCCGTCACCGTCGCGGTCCCAGCCAAGATAGTTGCTCCAGTGGTTGCCTTCCTTGACGCCCCACAATTCGTCGCGCGCGCCGACGTAGCGCACTTGTTCGCGGTTGGCGATGAAGTCGTTGTTCTCGACCTGGTTGTTCTTGGAACCGGCCCACAGATGCACGCCGACCACGTTGTCGACCACGGTGTTGCCACGCAGCGTGTTGTACTCGGCGTCGTAGATGAAGAAGCCGCGCTGGTTGCCGGCGACGACGTTGTTCTCGACCACCGCGTCCTGGATGGTGCGCAGCATGATGCCGTGGTCGGAATTGGCCCACACGCGGTTGTTGCGCACCACCTGGTCGCGCACCTCCATCAGCGCGAGGCCGCCGCGGTTCATCCACACGTCGTTGTCCTCCCACAGGTTGCGGTAGGAGTTCATGTAATGGGTGCCGTAGCGGCTGTGATGCAGCTTGTTGCCGCGGAAGATCGCGTCGTGGCTGACGTCGACGTAGAGCGCGTCGCGCACGAAGCTGACGCGGTTGCCGATGACCCGCGCACCGCGCGTGTTGTAGAGCTGGATGCCGTTGCCGCGCTGCGAACTCTGGTAGTCGCGCTTGCCGGTGACGGTGTTGCCTTCGACGAGCACGTTGTTGGCCTGCTCGATCCACAGGCCGAACAGGTTGTAGGTGAGGTCGCAGTTGCGCACCACGGCACGATGCGAGCCGGGGAACACGTAGATGCCTGCGTTCTGGTCGCGCAGGCTGTCGCCGGAGTTGGACACGATCAGGCCTTCGATCGTGACGTCCTCGGCGGTGATGCGGATGGTGTCGCCTTTCAACCCGCCGGAGATCGTCGGCCGATCGAGTCCGCGCAGCGTCAGCGGCTTGGCGATGCGCAGGTTTTCGGCGTAAAGGGCGCGTTCGATCTCGACCACATCGCGCGGCGCGGCACGATCGATCGCTGCCTGGATCGATTCGCCCGGCGCCACGCGCAGGGTCGCTGCGCTGGCCGTGCCCAGCACACCAGCCAGCAGTGCGAACAAGGCGACAACACGACGAGACTGCAGGAAGCGATGCTGCATGCGAGATCGGTCTAGAGAACCAGCAGGCCGGCCGATTTGAGGCCGATGAACATCACCGCGCCGATCAGCAGGTTCTTGAAGCCGACGTAGCAGATCATGTCCATCAGTCCGGCGCGACGGTAGCGGCTGCCCCACCACGGGCCTTCCTTGACGTAGGGCTTGGAGCCCATGCGCACCGCGATCTCGAACACGCTCCAGCCGAACCACCAGCCGATGATGGCGGCGGGGGCGAGCTGCCCCAGGGCGGCGAACACCCAGGCCAGGCTCGCGGCCACGGCGAGCGCCAGCCCGGCGGCCTGGATGGCGCGCTGGCGCTGGAAGCCGCTGCGGCTCCAGGGCCACAGGTGGTCCCACAGTTCGGCGGCGAGTCGCGTCACGGTACCGCCAGAGGCATAGGGCGGTTGCATCGGTTCGGTCATGCTGCGCGGGTCGATCATGATTCTGTCCTCATCGGTCAGCGGTTTGACGGTCGCGCCTCAGGCCTTCGTCACCGGCACCGGTTTGATCGGGATGACCTTTTTGATAGGCATGTAGTAACCGTCCTTGCCAATCGGTGTCAACGGCAGGTCGGCCTTGAGGCGCCGCTTGCGCTCCTGTGCCAGCGGCGGGCAGGCGTGTTCGTCGGTATAGAGCACCATGCAGTCCAGGCAGTGCATGCACTCGCGGTGATCGATGCGGCCGTGCTCGTCGATCGCCAGCGAGCCGCAACCCACCGCGCAGGCCTTGCAGCTGCTGCATTCCTGCTTGCGCCGCAGGCCGAACCAGCGGAAGGTCGAAGGCATCGCCAGCGCGCCGCCGAGCGGGCACAGGTACTTGCAGAACGGTCGCTCCATGAAGATCGACAGGCCGAGCAGGCTCGCGGCGAACAGCGTGTAGGGCCAGCTGCGGTTGAACAGTCCGACCAGGTAGGTGGTCTTGAAGGGCTCGATCTCGGCCAGCTTCTCGGCCAGCCCCATCGAGAACATGGACACCGCAAGCAATACGAAGAAGGCGGCGTACTTCACCCACTTCAGGCGGTTGTGCCACTTCATCGGCAGCGCGAACTGAAAGCGTCCCAGCCCGATCGCCTTGCCGACCTTGTACAGCAGCTCCGACAGCGAGCCGAAGGGGCACAGCCAGCCGCAGAACAGGCCGCGGCCCCACACGAAGGTGGTGACGATGATGAAGATCCAGAACAGGAAAATGAAGGGATCGGTCAGGAACAGCTCCCACTCCCACTTGAACAGCAGCGAGTGGAACCAGGTCAGCACCTGGGTGATCGACGGCTGGGCGAGCAGGCCGAAGCCGACGAAGCCGATGCTGATGATCCAGGCGGTGTACTTGAAGGCATTCACCGGCCACTTGTTCTTGCGCGTCGAGCGGCGCGTCAGCGCGTCGCGCTTGGCATAGACGATGGCGACGACGATGAGCAGGGTGGAGAACAGCGCGATCTCGAGCGCGCGCGCCTTCCACACCTTCACCCAGGGAGCGTCGGGCTTGATCACCGCGGGCCGGCCGCCTTCCATGTAGCGCGCCGGCACCCAGTATTCGTCGCTGAAGCTGACGAAATCGCGGTGGCCAGTTTCGCGGTCGAGCTTGTTGGCCAGGAAGACGAGGTTCCACGGGTAGGCGGCGCTGAAGCCCGGGTCGCGGATGATGAAGATCGCCGACTCCTTGTAGGCCGGCGCCCCGGCGGCCTTCAGGCCCCACAGGTTCAGGTAGTCGAGGTCGCGGAAGGTGTAGGCGTCCATGTCCTGGGCTACCTGCACGCGGTCGTAGATGCCGCCGCGCACGAAGCCTGAGCCCTTGAATGAATCGGTGCCGTTGGCGACGATGAAGATCGCGTTGTCGGTGGGTTTGAGGCGCGACATCAGGCTGTTGTAGCCGTCGTCGCCGAGCAGGCTGCGGCCCACCGACGGCGTGTTCAGGAAGCCGTAGTACATGTCGATGTAGGGCTGGTCGGCGCGCGGCATGCCGAGCTGCTCCGGGCGCACCGTCAGCCGCCGCACGCTCCCCTCGGCGACGAGTTGGTCCCAGCCGAGCTTGTCATTGACTGCCGCGAAACGGATCGCCGGCTTCGGCTCCACCTTCAGGATGCCGACCTGGCGCGCGATGGCGACGCCCGAGCGCATGATCACCTGGTTCTGCGCGATCACCGTCACGGTGGCGCCGGTGATGGCGTCCAGGCCGATCATGGCTTCGCCCTCGCGGGCCTTGCCGATCTCGATCTTGTCGCCGACGAACTTGCCCAGGTATTGCCTGATGAACTTCGTCAGCACGCTCTCGGGGATGCCGAGCAGCAGGATCGGTTCGCTGTGGCGCAGGATCTTGGTGCCGGTGATGATGCCCTTGGTGTCCATGCCGATCAGCGTGATCACCGGCTTGCCCGAGTAGGCCGGGATATCGACGATGTCTGTGGACAGGAAGGCATAGCCGACCAGCGTCTTTTGCCCGCCTTCGCTGCGGTAGGCCTCGACATAGGCTGGCTTGCCCTTGCGGGGCGAGAAGCTGTCCGCGCCTGGCACCACCTCGCCACAGGGCACATGGATGCACAGCTCGGCGTCGGTGTTGATTCCGGCCGGCAGCGGTGCCTCGTAGGCGCCCTGTTCCGCGAGTACGGGCGCGGACAGGAGGGCGGTGGTGGCGAAGAGTGCGGCCACGGCGAGACGGCGCAGGGCGGAGAGCGGATTCATGGCGCTGTCCATCAGTAAAAGATGATGCAGTTTAGAAACTGCATCCGCCGCTGTAATTGTTTCGTATCAATTTAACTAAGCGAAGCAAAAACAAGGGCTTGAGTCATTAAAGGCGAAACGGGGCACGAGGGGTTCATACCCCCGTGCCCCGTCCTTCTCCCCCGCCTCAATCAGGCTTCGACGATCATCCGGCTACGCATCTCCAGATGCAGCGCGTGGCAGAAGTGCGTGCAGTAGCACCAGAACACGCCCGGCTTGTCGGCCTTGAAGGTGACCGACTTGGTCTCCTGCGGATTGCAGATGAAGTTGACGTTGTACTTCGGAATCGCGAAGCCGTGCGTCAGATCCTCGACCTTGTCGAGGTTGGTGAGGATGACCGTGACCTCATCGCCGACCTTGAGCTTGAACTCGCGCGGTTCGAAGGCCGGCGCCTGCGAGGTGATCCGCACCGTGACTTTCTTGCCCTCGCGGAACACGCCGGCTTCCTTCATGTCCTTGGTCGCGTTCGGGAACTCGTCCAGCGTGTACACCTGCTTCGGTGACAGCAGCTCGCGCTTGAAGATGATGAAGTCGTGCGGCTCGGGGCGCACCGGATGGTCGGCCACCAGGCGCATCTTGTCGCCCGAGATGTCGACCAGCTGCTCGGTTTCGGCATGCAGCGGGCCCACCGGCAGGAAGCGGTCCTTCGAGAACTTGCAGCCCACCGCCAGCCACTTGCCGTCGGCGAACATGGTTTCCGACTGCGAGGCGTTGATGTGGCCCGGCTGGTAATGCACGTCGAGACGGTCGACGACGTATTGCGCGGCTTTGTCGCCGGCATGAAACTTGATCGCGGCGTCGACGTTCCACTTCACGATCTGGCTGTCGAGGAAGAGCGTGGTGTAGGCGTTGCCGCGGCCGTCGAAGGCGGTGTGCAGCGGGCCGAGGCCGATCTCGACTTCAGCGACGATGGCCTTGTCGAGTTCGGGCAGGTTGCCGTCGAACCATTCCAGCACCTTGGCGAGCTCGATCACCGTCGCGGTGGGCGACAGCTTGCCGGCGCAGATGAAGTACTTGCCGTCCGGGCTGGCATTCACGCCGTGCGGGTTTTTCGGCACCGACACGTAGGCGGTCAGCGCAGTCTTGGGGTCGGTGTTGGCGGCCTTGGTGCCATCGACCACCGGCACCTTGGAGGTGCCGTAGGTGGTGAACTTGCCGTCCTTCACCGCCTGCTCGATACGGGCGATGTTGAAGAACAGGCAGGAGTCGCGCTCGGCCGACATCATGCCTTCGTAGTGGAAGCCGCCTTCGGTGTTGTACTGGTTGGTGGCAGCGAGCTTGCCGTCGTAGGACGAGGCGGCGAGGTCGCAGTTGCCGTCGATCAGCACCTGCCAGCGCACTTCCATGGTCTCGGCGTCGACGCACGAGAACAGCGTGCGGTACTTCTCCGGCGACTCGAGGTCGCGGCCGTCGTTGGGCAGCGGGATGTGGAACTCGGCGCCGCAGAAAACGCGCGTGGTGTAGTTGATCGCCGGGTCGACCGGGTCGCGCTTGTCCGGGAAAATCCCGTGGAAGCCCTGCACGTTGGGCAGCTCGGTGATCTTGTCGCAGATGAAATAGTCGAGCCGGATGCGGGCGATGCGGCTGTTGATCTTGTCGTTGATCCAGGCATAGCGGCCGTCGTAGTTGCCGTCCTTGTAGGAGGCATGCGTGTGGTGCGTGTCGGCGACGGTGTACCTGAGGCTGCCATCGGGTTTCGTCCCCATGACCGCCTTCGATTCGTTGGTGATGCCCCAGCCGACCAGCGCGTCGGGCACGAAGCAGGGTACGCGGTGCAACTCGCGGCCGGACGGCAGGCCGAGGACGCGGAAGTCGCCGGTGTGGCCGCCAGACCACAGACCGTAATAGGTATCGAGCTCACCGGGCGCCAGGTGCGGGCTGTTGCCGTGGGCCGCTGCGGGCGCCGCAGCGGGAGCAGGGGCGGCAGGTGCAGCGGGCGGGGTTTCCTTGTTGCATGCCGACAGACCGACCGACAGGCCCGCGCCTGCGAGGCCGGCGAGTGCCGCCGTGTTGAGGAACTTGCGCCGGCTCGGGTCGGGCATCTCGCCCACGGGGTTCATCGCAGTGTCGTTCATGGTGTTGTCGCTCCCGTTTCAGGTGTGTCGGTGCTCGCCGTGTCATTGGGCCGGGGACGTGCCACCGGCGGGGTGCGAGGCTTGTTGCGTTTGCCTGCGACAAATTGACCTGTGACGTTTTGTCGCACCTTCATTCTAGGGAGCGGAACGGCTGTGGAACCTTGATCTAACGCAAGGATGGATAATCTCGTCCGGCTCTATCCAACAGAGTCAGGGAATAGGAAAGGATGAAGCAGCGCGACCCGAGCCAGCCAACAGTTCGCCCGCAGATCGCCGTGTCGGCGTTTTCATCGCGGGCGGAACTTGCGCGCCTGCTGCAGCTGCGCTGGCTGTCGGTGGTCGCGATGGCTCTCATCGCCCTGATGGCCTTTCCGCTGCTCGCTCCGGCGCAGCCGGTTTCGCCGCTGCTGGGCGTCATGCTCGTGCTGGTCGCGGCCAACTTCGCACTCCTGGCGGGCGGGGTGCGCGCCGGTGCATTTCCGCAACTGGCGGTGGATCTGGTCGCGTGGGCGACGTTCCTGTATTTCGGCGGTGGGGTCACCAACCCGGCGATTTCCTTGCTGCTGCCGCTGGTCGCGGTCGGCGCGGCGATGCTGCCGGCGGCGCAGGCTTGGACGCTCGCTGCGCTGGCGGTGGCAATCTATTCGCTGTTGTGGCATTTCCATGTGCCGGTGCAACTGGCCGATGCACACATGGCGATGCGCCTGCACCTGGCCGGCATGTGGCTGAGCTTCGCCTTGTCGGCGGCGACGGTGGTGTGGTTCGTGGCCCGCATGAACGCGGCGCTAGCACGGCGAGAGCGCGACCTTGCCGCAGCGAGGGCGGCGCGTGCGCGCGACGCCTATGTGGTCGGCCTGGGCAAGCTCGCCGCCGGTGCGGCCCACCGGCTCGGCACGCCGCTCGGCACCCTGCGCATCCTGGTCGACGAACTCGGACGACGCTCCGACCTCGCGGCCGAGACCCGGGAAGACGTCGAACTGATGCGGCGCCAGATCGACGATTGCCGCGACATCCTCACCAGCCTCACGCGCGACGCCGGTCAGCAGCGCGCGGAGCAGGGCGGCACCGCCCGCGCGGGCGAGTGGCTCGACGCGGTGATCGCGCGCTGGCGGCGATTGCGTCCGCATGCGGCGGTCGAACTGCAGTGCGACCGCGCGGTGGGCAATGCGGCCATTGTCGCTGATGCCAGTCTGGGCGAGGCGCTGCACAACCTGATCGACAACGGTGCGAACGCGAATGTGGCAAGCGGGCGCGACGGCGAAGCAGTGCAGGTCGTGGCTGTGAGCGCCGGGCAGCAGCTGACGGTGGACGTTTGCGATCGCGGTCCTGGCATGCCGGCTCGGCTCGTCGACACGCTGCTCGGCGGCGAGGCGCAGCCCGGGCTGACCGATGGCATTGCCAGCCCCGTCAGGTCGAAGGGCATGGGTGTGGGCTTGTTGCTCGCCCAGACTGCGGTTGAGCACCACGGCGGTGCGTTGTCGTTTCATCCCCGCCCCGGTGGTGGCACCATTGCCCGCCTGACCCTTCCGCTGCAGGATGCAAGCCGATGACGAATGCCGATGCCGCCACCCTGCTGGTGGTCGACGATGATCCCGCCTTCAACCGGGTGCTGGTGCGCGCGCTCGGCCAGCGCGGCTTCGACTGCTATGGCGCCACCGACAGCGAGGGTGCGCTGGAGCTGGCGGGCGACCACGCGCCCGAGTTCATCGTGCTCGACCTGAACATCGGCGGCGAATCCGGCCTCAAGCTGATCCGGCCGCTGCTGGAGGCCAGCCCCGGCGCGCGCATCCTGGTGCTCACCGGCTACGCCAGCATCGCCACCGCGGTGGATGCGGTGAAGCTGGGCGCCACGCAGTACCTCGCCAAGCCGGCGGATGTGGATGCCATCATCAAGGCCCTGCATGCGGAGGACGTGGTGCTCGACGACCGTGCGCCGGACGCGCCGATGTCGGTCGACCGGCTCGAGTGGGAGCACATCCAGCGCGTGCTCGCCGAGCACGACGGCAACATCTCCGCCACCGCGCGTGCGCTGCAGATGCACCGCCGCACGCTGCAGCGCAAGCTGGCGCGGCCGCCTGGCGGTGCTTAGGCAATGACGGCGCATCAGCATCACCTGAAGGCCGACCTGCTGCTCGTCCTCACCACCGTCATCGCCGCCGCCGGCTGGATCTTCTCCAAGGAGGCGCTCGCCGGGCTGCCGCCGCTGCTCTTCGTGGGCACACGTTTCCTGGTGGCCGGCGCGGTGCTGGCGGTATTCGCCGTGCCCCAGCTGCGCGCGCTCGACCGGCGCGGTTACCGCAGCGGCCTGCTCATCGGCGCGCTGTTCGCGGTGGCCATGGCCTTGTGGATCCTTGGCCTGCAGCACACCCGCCACCTCGGCGAGAGCTCCTTCATCGCCAGCCTGGGTATCGTGCTGGTGCCGGTGTTCGCGCGCCTGTTCTTCGGCGAGCGGCCGCCGGCCTCGACCTGGGCGGCACTGCCGCTGGCGCTGGCAGGTTTTGCCTGTCTGTCGCTGGCGCATGGTTTCCGGGTCGAACCCGGGCAGTGGTTCTTCCTCGGCGCGGCGGTGGTGTTCGCGCTGCTGTTCAACGTCAACTCGCATGTGGTGCGCAACGTCCCGGTGCTGGCGCTGAGCACGCTGCAGATGTTGGTCGTCGGTCTGCTGGTTCTGCCGGTGGCGCTCTGGTTCGAGCACTGGCCGGCGCAGGTGCCGGCGGCGGTGTTCGGCTGGCTCGCCGCCAGCGCGCTGATCGCCACCACGCTGCGCTTCCTGCTGCAGCTCCACGGCCAGAGCCTGACGACGCCCAGCCACGCGGCCATCATCCTGATGCTGGAGCCGGTGTGGACGGCGATCGTCGCCGCATGGTGGTTTGGCGAGACGATGGGCGCGCTGCAACTGGCCGGCTGCACGCTCATCTTCGCCGCACTGCTCGTCAGTCGCTGGCGGTGGCTGCGCAGCCTTGTGGGCGAGTTGCTGCGGCGTTGAGTTGGTACTGAGCCGGACGGGCGCTACACACCGGTACACGCGGACGACGACGACGGGAGGATACTGTTGCAGCACGCAACATATCGTCGCTTGATGCTCGCCGACCGTGGCATACCGGGTGGCGCACGCAGGGAGGAAAACATGAAGAATATCAAGCTCGTCTATGCCGGACTGATCGCGCTGCTCAGCCTGCTGTGGTGGATGGCCGATCCGCTGCTACCCAAGGGCTACGAGTATTTCGCGCTGCGCACGGTGGCGATCAACTACACCGGCATCATCGGCATCGGCGTCATGAGCTTCGCCATGCTGCTGGCGCTGCGCCCGGCGCCGCTGGAGCCGTTGATCGGCGGCATGGACAAGGCCTACCGCCTGCACAAGTGGCTGGGCATCACCGGCCTGGTGATCGCCATCATCCACTGGCTGTGGGCGCAGGGCACCAAGTGGGCGGTGGGCTGGGGCTGGCTGGTGAAGCCGGCGCGCGGCCCGCGAGCCGAACAGACCGACCCCATCCTGAATTTCTTCCAGCAGCAACGCGGCCTCGCGGAAAGCGTCGGCGAATGGGCCTTCTATGCCGCGGTGGTGCTGATCGTGCTGGCGCTGGTGAAGCGCTTCCCGTACCGGCTGTTCGTCAAGACACACCGCCTGCTGGCGATCGTTTACCTGGCGCTGGTGTTCCACTCGGTGATCCTGATTCCCTTCGGCTACTGGACGCAGGGCATCGGTCCGCTCATGGCGCTGCTGATGGCCGGCGGCTCGGCGAGCGCGGTCGTGTCGCTGCGGCGCAGGGTGGGCGCGCAGCGCAAGGTGGTGGCCGAGATCGAGGAGCTCGATCATTTCCGCGACAACCAGGTGCTCAAGGTCGGCCTGCGCCTGCAGGGGCAGTGGCCTGGCCACGAGGCCGGACAGTTCGCCTTCGTGACCTTCGATGCCGCCGAAGGCGCGCATCCCTTCACCATCTCGTCAGGCTGGCAGGGCGACGGACGGCTCGTCTTCATGATCAAGGGCCTGGGCGACTACACCTCGGGCCTGCCCGATCTGCTGCACACCGGCGACACGGTCACCGTGGAAGGCCCCTATGGCCGTTTCGCCTTCGGTGGCAGCAAACCGTGCCAGATCTGGGTGGGCGGCGGCATCGGCATCACGCCCTTCATCGCCCGCCTGCAGGCGTTGGCGGTGCAGCCCGACGGCAAGCCGGTGGATCTGTTCTACAGCACCAGCGCCCCCGACGAGGTCTTCATCGGCCGCCTGCGGCGCGCCGCGGAGGCCGCAAAAGCGCGGCTGCACGTGCTGGTCACAGCGAAGGACGGGCGGCTCGATGTGGCGCGCATCTGCGACGCCGTGCCCGAGTGGGCGCAGGCCGACGTCTGGTTCTGCGGCCCGGCGGGCTTCGGCCAGGCCCTGCGCGAGGGTTTCATCGCCAGGGGGCTGGCGGCGGACGACTTCCATCAGGAGCTGTTCGACATGCGCTGAGGATCGGCTGGGCAGCTGCGCAGCGCGAAACTTGACATTCGCATCTGCATCGCCTTGGTTGAGTTCATGTGATGAACCCACCGAGGGGAGATGGAGATGGACTTTCTCGTTGCGCTGGACGTGCTGCTGGGCTTGTCGCTCGTCTATCTGGTGTTCGCGCTGGCAGTGACGTCGATCAACGAGTTCGTCGCGGCGGCGCTCAGCAGCCGCGCGCGCTGGCTGCGCAAGGGCATCGCCAGCCTGCTGTCGCCCGATCCGAAGGCGCTGGCCGAGGGCAAGGCGGACCAGGTTCTCGATTCGCCCTTCCTGTCCCACATGGGTACGCCGGGCGTGTTCAAGACCTTCAGGGCGAGCTACGTATCGGCATGGGCCCTGGTTCAGGGGGTACTGTCGACCGCCCAGGGCTTCAAGGCCGATGCCTTCGCCCGCGTGAGCGACATCCGCGCGCTGGCCGAACAGCTCGACGAGAAGTCGCCGATCCGCAGCATCCTCATCGACCTCTGCGCGCGCGCCAATGGCGACTTGGCGAAATTCCAGGAGCTGCTCGACGGCTGGTTCAAGAGCTTCGAGGATCAGCTCACCGCCTGGTACCGCCAGAAGACGCAGTACGTGGTCGTCGGCCTGTCGCTGTTCGTCGCGGTGACTATGAACGTCGATACCATCGACATCGCGCGACAACTGTCGGCCGATCCCGCCGTGCGCAACGCGCTGGTCACGCAGGCTATGGAAGCGGCGAAGGCCGAAGATGTGCAAGCGCTGATGCAGACCGGCAAGCGCGATAAGGCGCGGACGGCATTCGAGGAAGCGATGGCGAAGCGCGAGGCGGCGGAAAAGGCCACGGGGTGTCCGGCACCGACCGGCGACGGGGATGCGACCAGGAAATGCGCGTCCGACTCCGCGTTGACGGTGCTTCGGCAGACCGAGTCGGAGAAGCGGGATGAACTGGCCGTCCAGCAGAAGGCGCTGGAGCAGCGCATCAAGGACCGCGCCGACGCCCTTGCGGCATCCGGCCTGATGATCGGCTGGAAGGACGGCCAGATCGGCGCCTGGCTCGGCAAGCTCTGCTCCGGGGACGGACTTCGCGAGGGCTTGCAGAAACTCGTTGGCCTGCTGCTGTCGGCCTTCGCGCTCGCGCTGGGCGCACCCTTCTGGTTCAACGCGCTGAAGTCGGTCGCCTCGGTGCGCTCGGTCGGGGCGAACATGCTGGAGAAGAAGAACGGGGCCGCAACGAAGTGATCCGACCGCCGGGCGACATGGCCGCCATCGACCGCGCAACGGTCAGGCGGCCGGCACCTCGGACGGATCGTTCTGCGCCAGTCCCTTGTGCACCAGCGCTGCTGCGCGGCGCATGTCGCGCGTCTCCATCAGCTCGCGGGTCTCGATGTCGTCAAGGCCGGTTTTCAGGGCCTGCGGCAGCCCGGCCCTGGCCTGCTCGATCGCCGCCCTGAGCCGCGCCAGTCCGGTCTCGGTGTCGAGAATGCCGAAGGGCAGGGGCTGCATGCCTTGCAGCTTTCGCAGCGTGTCGAGGCGCGGCGTGTTCGTGATGTGCCAGCCGGCGTTGAGGGGCTCGGGCAGGGGCGTTCCCGGCGGCGCGAGCAGGGCCCTGGCAATCACCTCCGCCGCGCCGCCGAAACCGCCCATCAGGTACAGCGGGACGCCGCGCTCGAGCGTCAGCAGGACTTCCTCGAAGATGCCCGGCAGGAAACCGCTGAAGCCCGACAGCCTGCCGCCGAGGACGATGCGGATCGAGACCGGCGGGACCGATTCCGTGCGGGGCACGTCCGGGCTGGTCAGGGCCAGCCCGTCCATCGCCATGCGGCGCATCGCGCTCAGGCAGATCGCGCCGTTGAGCGCGAGCTTGCGCGGAAGGTTCGCCAGATCCCGTTCGGGGTCGCAGGCCGGATCGACGTCGCCGTCCGGAATGCGGCCGTCGGGCGTAATGCCGGCCATCGCCTGGTCGATGCGGATGATCCGGCAACTGTTGATCCAGCGTGCCTCCAGCGCGGGCGTGATGCGCAGGTAGTGGGGCCAGGCGCTGTAGTTGTAGAGCCGTCCGATTGGTTGCACATCGTCGGTGCCGCCCGACTTTTCGCGCTCGGCCGCCTCGTCCTGTTCGGCACTGACCAGGCGCAACAGATCGAAGGTGAAATTGTCGTTGCGCTCCTGCAGGCGTCCCCCGTAGGCGAGGCTGGCACCCTGGCGCAACAGCGGCCGCGCGAGCAGCACGAGCAGTTCGCGCAGGTGCTCGAGGCCGAAGCCGCGCGCCAGCAGCGGCGCGCGCTCGTAGGAGAGCGACAGGGCGATCAGGCGATGGGCGCCGGCGCGCGAACGGATGCGCTGCGCCTTGACGAGCGGGTTCATGGGTTCATCCGATCGAAGCTGAGGAATTGCACGTCCGGAAAGTAGTCGGTCAAGGTCTCGAGTTCCAGCCCGGTCAGGCCGCGGCCGGGGTAATACACGCGCAGCCCGGCCTGCGCCTGGCGGATGCGCGGGATGTGCAGCAGCGAAGTCGGGTCGGGCAGCCAGTTGAGGACGAGGTGGTTCGGCGCGTCGCTCACCGCGTGGCCGAGGGCGCGGTGGAAGGCGGCGAGCAGCACGTCGCGCAGCACGGTGGTGACGATCTGCTCCTCCTGCGCCGGGATGTCTTCAGACCAGCGGATCGTCGCGGTGTTGCCCAGTTCCGGGATGCCCGGCGTGTGCACGCCGCCCGCCAGCGCATCCACCGCCAGGGTCGGGTTGAGCAGCCAGTGCTCGGCCACGCGTCCGGCCACCGGCATCGGCAGCGGCCGGCGGAACAGCGAGAACTCGCGCCGGCACCACGGCCGGCGCGCGTACTCGGCACTGCGCACGGCGATCAGGGCCGCGCTTTGCATCGGTCCCGACACATTGCTCTCGAGCACCCTGCTGAAGCTCGACCCATAGGGGATGTCGTTCTCGTCGTAGAAGGCGGCGAGCTGGGTCTGGCTGTAGATGTAGTCGCGGATGCGCCTGGCCGGGATGGCCCCGTCCTTCTTCGCATGGCTCAGGAAGATCTTCACCTTGGGGCGTGCAAGGTCGAGCGCGGGTCCGGCGGCAGGCGCCGCGGGCGCGTCGTCGGGCCGCAGCAGCAGGTCGCACAGGGTCTCGGTGAGCTGCTTGAGCAGCGAGCGGCTCACGGTTTCGACCACCTCGTCGGCCCAAGGCTGCGCGGTGCCGGTGGCCGGTATGCCGGTCGGCCGCAGGAAGTTGAGTGTGTGCAGCGCGGCCGGTCCGTTGTAGGCGGTGGTGTCGAGCGCCACCGGCAGGCAGACGCGGGTGGCGCCGCCATGCTCGCGGGCGAGCTGGCCAATCCAGTGGCGCCAGGTGGTGTCGGCGATCATGAAGGCGTCGATGAGGAGGATCACGACCTGCAGGTTGCTGCCGGGAACCGGCGCTTGGGCGGTCGACAGTAGCCGGCTCTCGCCCGGCAGCGGCGGCGGCAGGCCGCCAGCCGGGGCTTCGGGCGCCGGCAGGCAGCGGTAGAAGACCTGCGGCCCCAGTCCATTGCCCGGTCGCAGCCAGCCGTAGATCCGCGTCGCCAGCACCTCGCCCGGTTCGCAGCGCGGGTGCCACAGCACGTAGATCTCGGGGATCAGGCTACTCATGCTCGTCCTCGCCGGCCATGGGCGCCACGTCGGCCATCGCCGCCAGCAGCCGGGCGTATTCCAGCATGTCCAGCCGCATCGCCTCCAGCTCCTGGCGGAAGATCATCAGCGAGGCGTCATCCGGCGTGGTGGTTTCCGCGAAGCGCGGGTGCCAGCGTGTCAGCATCGGGCGCACGATGCGGTTCAGCACGGCGATGCCGATGCGGGCGAAAGCCTGCGCGTCGCGCCCGTGGCGCTTCATGATCTCGCGCGTGGTGGCGAAGAGCGAATGCAGGCTCTCCAGCGCAGTCGCCTCCACGCCCTGGCCGGGCGGCAGCGGCTGCGTGCTGATGCGTGTCGCCAGCTCGATGTAGAGCTCCCACGCCGCCTCGCGGTCGGCCTCATGGGGCGTGAATTCCGCGTCAACGAAGCGCTGCGGCAACTGCAGTTTCGCCAGCCCCCATTCGCCGAGCAGGTATCGCCATTTCATCGGTCCGTCCTCCATGCCGCGGCCTGCGCGCGCCACGTTGCAAGACCAGTATAGGTAGCGCCGGCGCCTTCGCCCGGCGCCATCCCGCTCAGCCGTCCTCGCCGGGACGTCGCGGTGGCGGCAACAGACCCCACAGTCGCCACCACGCCATCATGATCTCGCCCGCCGCCTGCATCGCCTGCGCCGGGTCGGCCATCATGCCGGGCAGGCGCTGCGCGTAGCCGCCGGTCATCATCTGGTCGGCGTGGTCGAACAGCGGCGGCCGAAAGGGCAAGAAATCCGCCGGCTGCGGCGGCGGGCAGGGCATCACCGCGGGCGCCTTTTCCTGCGGCAGGTGCTTGCGGAGGAAGGCCTTGCGCCCGACGCGCGGCACGCTGGGGTACAGATTCACGTAGCGGCGATCCTCCGCATACGTCTCCGCTTCATCATCCACCGGCCAGATGAACACGCGGCCGCGAGCACCGTCGAAGAAGCCCAGCTCCCACGGCATCCAGTTCGAACCGGCAGAATGCGCTGACAGCACATAGACCAGCGACGCGCATTCGCGCATCGCCTGCAGCAAGGCATCGGCGGTCTCCCGCGTCACCTCCTCCGGCTTCACCGCCGGCAGCGCCTCGTAATCGACGAACACGCGGTAGCCCAGCGCCGTCAGTTCGTTGCGGACGAGGTCGACGATCGCGCGGTCTACGGTGGAGTGGGACAGGAATACGTCGTATTGCATGGTCGAGCCTCCTTCGCCGACGGGCCAATCTTCCGACTTCGCAATGCGATTCTGCGCCCATCCGCACCTCGCCGGCACAAGCATCGTCCGTTGTGGATGGCATACTGGTGCCGAATGTCAGGTTCCGGTCATGTCCTGATCGATTCCTCTCGTGGGGGCCGCAATGGCGTCCGATCCCGGCCAGGATTTTCTCAGCTGCAGCCCGACTAGGTCGCGGCGAGGCGGCTGTGCGAAGCGAGCGATTGGCGGTGATTTCGAGCGCATGCGGCCGTTGGAGTTTGCCATCGACCCATCTTCGTGATCCATCAATTAGCGGGCCGGCGCTGGTGTTCGGAGAAAGACATGCCCACACGCTGCAAAGTGTTCATCTCGTACTCCCATGAGGACGAGAAGCTCAAGGATTCGAAGGTCAAGATGGGTGCGGGTTACCCGCAGACCTTTCTGTCACGTCTACGAGCGGCCATCGCGGGTCACCCGGAACTGCTGACCCCGGACGAGATCTTTTTCGACGACAGCCGTCTTGCCACTGAACCCACCTGGCGGCCGGCCATCGAGAACGCGCTGACCGAATGCGATCTGCTGATTCTTCTTGTCAGTCCTCATTCGGTGGTGTCCGATTTCTGCATGAAGGAAGAACTGCCGCGCGCCGTAGGCCGGAACGTCCCGGTCATCACCGTTCTGCTGCGGCCCTCGGCCGATTGGCATCTGGTCAAGGTTCGAAATCCGGCTAGAGGTAAGGAAGTGGGGCTGGGCGAATTTCACGCGGGAGGCGTGCCCAAGGAGAGCGGTAACGCGAAGCCGATCAGTACCTGGGAGAACGAGGAGGATGCCTGGGCTCGTGCGTGTCAGGCGATTCTGGACTTCATGAAGACGCATCCGCCGCGGGTAACGCCTGCGCGCGGCGCATGCATTCCGAACCCTTACCCCGGCCTCGTCGCCTTCACCCCGGCCAGCCAGCGCTTCTTCTTCAGCCGGGACGAGGACATCCCGCGCGTCGTCGAGAGGCTGGCGGATGGTCAGTTCGTCTGCGTCATCGGCGCTTCCGGCACCGGCAAGTCCTCCCTGATCGCGGCGGGCGTCGGGCCTGCGCTGGGCTGGCAGCATCCGGGGCTGAGCTATCTGCGCTTCACGCCCAAGCGCGACCCGGTCGCGCAGTTCTCCGAAGCATTGGACCGCCTGCTGCCGGAGGAACGCCTGACGTCGTACGAAGCGGATCGTCGCACCGATATCGCCGAGGCCATGGTCGGGGATGCAGCTGCCGCGGTCGGGAAGTACCTCGAGCAACTGCCTCGTCCGGTGCTGGTGTTCGTCGATCAGTTCGAGGAGCTTTTCACCCAGACTGCCGAGAAGGGGCGGGCGGGTTTCAAGCCGGTTTTCGATGCGCTTGCCGCGGCCGAGCGGGTGATGCTTGTCCTCACGCTGCGCAGCGAGTTCTATGCGCGACTTGCGGAATGGCTGCGTCACCCAGCACTGGAAACCCGGCTGGTGAACCTCGAACCGATACGCGACACGGACCGGCTTGCCGAGTTGATTCGTCGCCCGGCGGTGGAGAGTGGGGTCGCGATCGATGCTGCCGTGGTCGACGATCTGGTGCGACAGGCTGGCGCGATGACGAACTCGCTGCCGCTGCTCGCGCTGACACTGCGGCGCCTTTTCGATCGGCGCGACCTAGGACGCGGCATCACGCAGGCCACGCTCACGGAGACGGGGGGTATCGCCAGGAGCATTGCGACCGCCGCCGAGCCGGTTGATATGGCGATCGACGCCAAGGCGTCCCGCGCGACGGCCTGCTTTCGCCTGTTCGCAGCGCTCGCGACGGTGGTGGAGGGCGTCGCAATTCGCCGCTCCGCCGAGGTGGCGTCGCTGCGAGCCGATCCGGAGATCGCCTCGCTCGTCGATGCGATTCGGTCCCAAGGTCTGCTCGCCGACCTGGACGAAGCGCATGTCGCGATCGCCCACGAAGCGGTTTTTTCCCACTGGCCGCGGCTGACGGACTGGTGCCTACATTACGGCGTCAAGCTCGACCTTCGCCGCCAAGCGGAACTGGCTGCGCGTGATTGGCACAAGGCGGTGGGCGCGGAACGTACCGATGCGCAATCCGTGCGGAGGCGCGCAAGCGATGCCTTGCGCTGGGGGTGGGACCGCCAGAAGCCCGCGATAGAGGCCTTGCTGGAGCTCCGTCAGTTCCAGCCGAAGGTCGACGCGGACTATACCGACCCCGGCATCCATGCATGGCGTGCGCTGGAGGGCGAACTGGGGGAGCCGCTCTGCAGCTTCCTGTACCCGGAGCCGCTGCGCCTGATCGAGGAATTGTCGAGCGATGCCACTCCACACGCGAGGAGGGAGGACATTGGGCGCCGGCTCGACGCGATGGGCGACCCGCGCCACGGTGTTGGCTTGGACGATCGGGGCTTGCCGGACATAGTCTGGGAGCGCATCGCCGAGGCCGGCGAGATTACCCTTGAAACCAAACCGACCCGGAAATTTTCGGTCGCGCCGTTCTGGATTGCGCGTTACCCGGTCACTTGGGCGCAGTACAAGGCGTTTCTTACGGCGGACGACGGCTACAAGAATCCGCGTGCGCCATGTTGGAAGGGGCTGACGCGGGCAGACGAGCCGGGTGAGCGGAAATGGGACTTCGACAACCATCCGGTCATCCATGTCTCCTGGCACGACGCGATGGCATTCTGCGCCTGGCTGAGCACCCGGCTCGGGCTGGCATTGGACGAGCAGGTGCGGCTTCCGACCGAATGGGAGTGGCAATGGGTCGCTCAGTCGCGCGCGGCAGGGCAGGCATACCCGTGGGGCGACGACTGGAATTCCGCCCGGACTAATTCGTACGATGCGGGCGTGGGGCGAACGGTCGCGGTCGGCCTCTACCCGCTGGGAGTTCCTGAAGACGCAAAAGTCATGGATCTTGCTGGCAACGTTTGGGAGCGGTGCCTGAATGAACGTAGTTTTCCGCAAGATGTCGCATTAAAGGGAAATGCAAGCCGCGCGTTCCGCGGTGGTTCGTGGTTCAACCCTCCGGTCCTCTGTCGCGCGGCCGCCCGCGGCGGCTCCCGTCCTGGCAACCGCTACGAAGTCATCGGTTTTCGGGTGTGTCGTGGTTCCCCCATCGATCCGCGGGGCGCGGGTTCGCTGGGCACTGACGCGCCGGATCGCTGACCACTGGGCGGCGCGCAGCGCCGCCCGCGATTCGCTTTGTGTCCCGCCGGTCGCTGAACCATACTGTCCATGCAGGCTTCGGCCTGCGGGGCTGCCTGAAACCTGCCCCGCGTGTTGCGCGGTGGTTCGTGGAACAACAATCCGGACAACTGTCGCGCGGCCAACCGCAACGACAACCATCCCGACAACCGTAACGACAACATCGGTTTTCGGGTGTGTCGTGGTTCCCACATCGCAAGCGTCCCGGGAATGGGCGGCTCTCCGCCCGCACACCGGAAATGCCGGCCGACTACGGTTTGCCGGCCGAGGCCGGGCCGTGATCGATGGCGCCGGCAAGTCCCGTCCGCACGGCCCCCACGGCGTCGGGCGCATGGCAAGACCGGGCGCCACCTGGGTTGTCGGGCCTACCTGCGCCATGTCGACGATTTCACGCTTTTTTCGGACCACAAGGCCGAACTGTGGGCTTGCAAGGCTGCACTTCGCGGACGACTCGCTGCCCTGCGTCTGTGCATCCATGAAGCGAGCGCGCAGGTGGTGCCGACTTCGGTCGGGTCGCCCTGGCTGGGCTTCGTGATCGACCGCGAGCGCCGCCTGCTGAAGGCCCGCAAGGCGCGCTTTGCGACTCGCCGCCTCGGCGAGAGCTACGATGCCTATTGCCGCGGCCTGCTGAGCTTCGCAGAATTCGACGCGCGGATTCGCGGCTGGATCGCGCACGCGGGCCATGGCGACACCTGGGGGCTGCGCGAGCATGTGCTGGAAGCCTTCATTCTCCGATCCGGCGACGTGCCGGGAAAGCCGCCGCGCGGGTAGCTGATGAAGATGCGCAGGATTTCCAGGGTCATGGTCTGCCTTGCCGTTTCCTGGGATTAGTTCGCGTCAATTGACTTCGACACCATTCGATCATCGTGGCTCGTAGCCAGCCACAAACACCTGCGGTGAAAACACCCGCACCCCCATGACCGCATCTTCAAACAGTCGTTTGTCGCCGGTGACCAGCAGCAGGTCTTCTCGTACGGCCAGCAGATCCCAAAGCAGTTGATCTCCGGGATCGGGCGCAGGAGGAGCGGTGCCGGGTGGAGGGTTCAATACGATGGCGTTTTGCGCAAGGTCGGTCAGGATGGTTTCCACCTCGGCGACGTTCAGTCCGTGCAGCTTGCGCAGCTTCGGCCGCACAAGCACGGTGCGGTACTCCGCCAGCAGCGCTGCGGACAGCACGAAGGGGAACGCGGCGGCGAGCATGCCGTCGAGGATGCGCGCGACGGGCGAGGTGTCGTTTGCCGTCAGCAGGCCGGCAACGACGACGTTGGTGTCGACGATGACCGCAGCGCCAGGCGGCATGCCGCTCATGGCTTGCTGCGTACCGCTTCGATTTCGCCCTGGGTTACCGCCAACGCCTCCTCGTCGCTGAGCGCGGCGCGGTCTCGGGCGCGGCGCACTAGTTCGCGCGCGCTGTCGCGCGACTTGATGCCATAGAAGTCCAGGCTTTCTTCGATCAATTGCCCGATGGTCTTGTTGCGCTGCGCGGACGCCTCCTTGAGTGCCCGATAGCGCTCCTCCGATAAGGTGATGGTCAGGCGGCTCATGTCGACCTCGCATTGGTGATGAAGCACCAATATGCTAGCGCGCCTACCCGGCTTGTGCCATCGCGTCAGACTTCGAGACGTTTGCGCCAGCGAAGGGCCGCGATCGACGATGGATGCTTCGAACTTCGCATTCGAGAAGAACGTCGCGGCGAAATGTATCAGCGAACATTTCCAGGGACATTTCTCCGCGGGTGGTCGAGGGGTAGGCGGCACGGCGACGCGCAGGCGCCGCCGTTGGCGCTCCGTCGAGCTATCCTTTCCCCAAGGGCGGGCGAAAAACAGAAGCCCCGCACAGGGCGGGGCTTCGCGGGGGGACGGGTGACGTGTCGCTCACACGTTGAACAGAAAGTTCATCACGTCCCCATCCTTCACCACATACTCCTTGCCTTCGGCGCGCATCTTGCCCGCTTCCTTGGCGCCGGCTTCGCCCTTGTACTGGATGAAGTCGTCGTAGGCGATGGTCTGGGCGCGGATGAAGCCGCGTTCGAAGTCGGTGTGGATGACGCCGGCGGCCTGCGGGGCGGTGTCGCCGACGTGGATGGTCCACGCGCGCACTTCCTTAACGCCGGCGGTGAAGTAGGTCTGCAGGCCGAGCAGCTTGTAGCCGGCACGGATCAGGCGGTCGAGACCGGGCTCTTCCAGGCCCATGGTCTCGAGGAATTCCTTCTTGTCGGCATCCTCGAGGTCGGCGATCTCGGCCTCGATCGCGGCGCACAGCGCGACGACCTCAGCGCCCTCGGCAGCGGCGTGGGCGCGCACCGCGTCGAGGTGCGGGTTGTTCTCGAAGCCGTCTTCGGCGACGTTGGCGGCGTACAGCACCGGCTTGGCGGTGATCAGGCAGAAGGGCTTCAGCGCGGCCCATTCTTCTTTGGAGAGATCGAGCGCACGCACCGCCTTGCCCTGGTCGAGCTGGGCGAAGCACTTTTCCAGCACCGCGACCAGGATCTTGGCTTCCTTGTCGCCGGAGGCAGCGGGGCGCTTGTAGCGGTTGATCGCCTTTTCGACGGTGGCGAGGTCGGCGAGGGCGAGTTCGGTGTCGATGACCTCGATGTCGCGGATCGGATCGACACTGCCGGAAACGTGGATCACGTTGTCGTCGGCGAAGCAGCGCACCACGTGCACGATGGCGTCCGTTTCGCGGATGTTGGCGAGGAACTGGTTGCCCAGGCCTTCACCCTTGGATGCGCCTGCGACCAGGCCGGCGATGTCGACGAATTCGACGATGGCAGGCTGGATCTTCTGCGGCTTGACGATTTCGGACAGTGCGGTAAGGCGCGGGTCCGGCACTTCGACGATGCCGACGTTGGGCTCGATCGTGCAGAAGGGGTAGTTCTCGGCCTGGATGCCGGCCTTGGTGAGGGCGTTGAACAGGGTCGACTTGCCGACGTTGGGCAGGCCGACGATTCCGCATTTCAGGCTCATGACTGGGGTTCGTCCTTGGGTGTTTCGGGGGCGGCCGCAGGCTTGGCTGCCTTCGGCGGCTTTGGCGGCTTGGGCGCCGCCGGGCGGGTGTTGAGCTTTGTGGCGGCGGCGTTCAGCTCGCCGCGCGCAAGCTGCGGCCACACTGCGAGCGCCTTGTCGATGCTTTCGTCGATCAGCTCGCGCTCTTCGCGGCGCGGCGGTTTCAGCACGAAGTTCACCACTTCATTGCGGTCGCCCGGGTGGCCGATGCCGATGCGCAGGCGCCAGTAATCGTGGGTGTTGAGGTGGGCCGAGGTGTCCTTCAGCCCATTGTGGCCGCCGAGTCCGCCGCCGAACTTCAGCCGCAGCTGGCCGGGCGGGATGTCGAGCTCGTCATGCACGACGAGGATCTCGGACGGTTCGATGCGGTAGAAGCGCGCGAGCGCGCCGATGGCCTGGCCCGAGCGGTTCATGAAGGTCTGCGGCATCAGCAGCCACACACCGGCTTCACGCGCATTGGCGACCAGACCGTGAAAACGGGACTCGTGCGAGAAGCGCGTGCCGAGCTTGTCGGCGAGCCGCTCACAAAACCAAAACCCGGCGTTGTGCCGGGTTTCGGAGTATTCGGCCCCCGGATTGCCGAGACCGACGACCAGACGAGGCGGGCGCGCGGGCGCGGTGCTCATCGGGAATCGGTCTCAAGCATCCGTGGGGCAGGACGGCAAGCAGCTTACGCCGCTTCGCCTTCCTCGGCTTCGGCCGCGCCGCCCTTGGCGACGGTGGCGTTGGCGACGACCGGGTCGCCTTCGCCGTGGTGGACGACTTCGACGCCGGCCGGCAGCTTGAGCTGGGAGACGTGGATCGTCTCACCGGCCTGCAGCGCGGACAGGTCGACTTCGATGAACTCGGGCAGATCGGCCGGCAGGCACTGGACGTCGATTTCGTTGATCGGGTGGGCGATCATGCAGCCGCCCAGCTTGACCGCCGGCGAGAGGTCGCCATTGACGAAGTGCAGCGGCACCTTCAGGTGCATCTTCTGGCTGGCGTCGATGCGCTGGAAGTCGATGTGCAGCACTTGCTGCTTGAACGGGTGCCATTGCGTGTCGCGCAGCACCACGGTCTGCTTGTTGCCATCCACGTCGATGGTCAGCACGGACGCGTGGAACGCTTCCTTGCGCAGCAGGTGGTACAGCTCGTTGTGGTCCATCTGCACCGGCAGGGCGTCGCCCGCACCGCCGTAGACGATGCCCGGCAGCTGGCCGGCGCGACGCAGGCGGCGGCTCGCACCCGTACCCTGAGCGTCACGCTTGGTGGCCTTGAATTCGATTTGCATTGTGTTGCTCCTGAGAGTTGAAGACTCCGCCCGCGACCAGGCGGAGAGGGTAAGGCCCGTGCCCGCACGAGGCGAGCGCAGGCTGAAACTTATTCCATGAACAGCGAGGACACCGACTCCTCGTTGCTGATGCGCAGGATGGTGTCGGCGAGCAGCGAAGCCACCGAGACCTGGCGGATACGGCTGCAGGCGCGCATTTCCTCGCGCAGCGGGATGGTGTCGGTGATGACCAGCTCGTCGAGCTCGGAGTCGTTGATGCGCGACACCGCCGCCCCCGACAGCACCGCATGCGTGCAGTAGGACAGCACGCGCTTGGCGCCGTGTTCCTTGAGGGCGGCGGCAGCCTTGCACAGCGTGCCGGCGGTATCGACGATGTCGTCCATAATCACGCAGGTGCGCCCTTCGACCTCGCCGATGATGTTCATGACTTCGGATACGTTGGCCTTGGGGCGGCGCTTGTCGATGATCGCCAGGTCGCACTCCATGCGCTTGGCGAAGGCGCGCGCGCGCACCACGCCGCCGACGTCGGGCGAAACGACCAGCAGGTCGTCGTACTTCTGCTTGTCGAGGTCGGCCAGCAGTACCGGCGCAGCGTAGACGTTGTCGACCGGAATGTCGAAGAAGCCCTGGATCTGGTCGGCGTGCAGGTCCATCGTCAACAGGCGCTGGACGCCCGCGGCCTGCAGCATGTTGGCGACGACCTTGGCGGTGATCGGCACGCGGGCCGAGCGCGGGCGGCGGTCCTGGCGTGCGTAACCGAAGTAGGGCATGGCGGCGGTGATGCGCCCGGCCGAGGCGCGCTTGAGCGCGTCGACCATGATCAGCAGTTCCATCAGGTTCTCGTTGGTGGGAGAACAGGTGGGCTGCAGCACGAAGACGTCCTTGCCACGGACGTTCTCGAGGAGTTCGACATTGACTTCGCCGTCCGAGAAGCGGCCGACGGTGGCGGCTCCGAGGGAAATGCCCAAGCGTCGCGCGACGTCCGCGCCGAGTTTGGGGTTGGCGTTGCCGGTGAAGACCATCAGGCTGCCGTGGGGCATGACCACTACTCCGATGCCGTAAGAATCTTGGCGCAAAAACGATTCGGGCAGGCTCCCGGTATCACCTGGGCCTGCCCGACGTTGTATGGCTGGGGAGGAAGGATTCGAACCCTCGAATGCCGGAATCAAAATCCGGTGCCTTAACCGACTTGGCGACTCCCCAAGAAACCTTTATCGCTATCGAACGTGTGTCGAACTGCGAACGGCAGCTATTGTAACCACTCGTACATCGGATGGCGAGACAGGCTGCGAACTTTCCACGCCTGCCACCGCTCCGGGCAACTGGCGGCGATGCGGTCTGCGTCGGATTCCGACACCGTTTCCGCAAAGACGCAGGCGCCTGAGCCTGTCATCCGCGCCGGCGCATGCTGCGCCAGCCAGTCGATCACGCGCTTGACTTCCGGGAAACGGCTGCACGCAACAGGCTGCAGATCGTTTCGGGTAGTGCTCGTAACGAAGTCCGCTATTTTGATCACTGGCGTGTCGCGCGTCAACTCCGGCGCGCGAAAAATTTCGGCGGTCGGCACGCCGACGTTCGGAAACACGACGACGTACCACGCCGCGGGCAGGGTCAGCGGCTGCAGGGCCTCGCCCACGCCTTCGGCGAAGGCATCGCGGCCGAAGATGAACACCGGCACGTCGGCACCCAGTTGCAGCCCCAATGTCTGCAGCTCCGCACGGCGCAGGCCGGTGTTCCACAGCCGGTTCAGCGCGATCAGCGTGGTTGCGGCGTCCGAGCTGCCGCCGCCGATGCCGCCGCCCATCGGCAGCACCTTGTGAAGGGTGATGTCGGCGCCGAGGCGGCAGCCAGTGGCTCGTTGAAGCAGACGCGCCGCGCGGATGACCAGATCGTCGTCCTGCGCAACGCCGGGCACGTCGTTCACGCGGCGGAGCGCGCCGTCCGCGCGCAGGGCGAAATCCAGCGTGTCGCCCCAGTCCAGCAGCCGGAACGCGGTTTGCAGCAGGTGGTAGCCGTCGGCGCGGCGGCCGACGACGTGCAGGAACAGGTTGAGCTTGGCCGGCGCGGGGCAGCCGCTCAGGCGCTGCGGGTCGCTCATCTGGGGCGCCTTCAGTTGCGTCGGGTCCATGCGTCGATGATCAGGCGGATGCGGGCGTCGCCGCGGGAGATGTCCAGGCGCGACGGGATGGCGTCCGCGGCGGTCGAGGCGTAGTCCTGGTACTCGATCCGCCAGCCCTGGTCGATGATCAGGGTTGGCCGGCCAAGGGGATCGACATTGCGCACCTCGGCCTCACCGTCCGGTGCGGCCTGCACCCAGCGGCTCAGGCGTGCGACCGGCACGGCCACACCGATCACCTGAGGGAGCAGCGTGTCGGCGTCGGGCGCCTCGACGAGCTGGCCGCTGCCGTCGATGAGCCGCGCGCCCGCGGCATCGCTTTCGAGCTGAGCAGCGATCTGACCCAGCGGGGTGAACACCGTCCAGCGGTCGGCTGTCGTATCGTGCTGCCACTCGACGCGACCGCTTGCAGCGCGGCTGCCATCGCTCGCGGACATGCGGCCTTCGAGCTCGAACGCGGGCGCAAGGCTGCGCTGCGCATGGAGTGTCGCCTGGGCCGGGCCCATCGGCGCACAGCCGGCTAGCGCCGCGCAGGTCAGCGCTGAGACGAGCAGGCGACATGTCGCGCGGAAGGGCTGCGGTCGAGCGTTGGGCTGCGATTGGGCGTGAGGCCGGCTCATTTCGCGCGCAGGCGCTGCGCGGTGTCGCGAAGCAGGGTGTTGTCCGGGTGCGCGGCCTGCGCCTCGGTGAAGATGCGCTCGGCCTCGTCGCGCCGCTTCAGGCTCCACAGCACCTCGCCGAGGTGGGCCGCGATCTCGGGATCCTGGCGGATGCGGTAGGCGCGTTCCAGGTGCCGCAGGGCGTCGGCGGCGTCGCCACGACGGAAGCGCACCCAGCCCATGCTGTCGAGGATGAAGGGGTCGTCCGGCGCCAGTTCCAGCGCGCGGGCGACCAGCGCCTCGGCCTCCTGCAGGCGCAGGCGGCGGTCCGCCAGGGAGTAGCCGAGCGCATTGAAGGCATGTGCGTGATCGGGCTTGAGGGCGATGACGCGGCGCAGGCGGGTCTCCATCAGCTTGAGGCGGTTAAGCCGCTCGGCGAGCATCGCCGACTCGTACATCAGGTCGATGTCGTCGGGGCTGGCGCGCAAGGCTGTCTCGACCACGTCGAGCGCCTCGGCGTGCTGGCCGGCGTCGCGCAGAACGTGCGCCTCGGCGAGCACATAGCGGCGCCGCGCGGGCGGGTCGCCCGGGGCGTCCTGCAGCAGGCGCCGGGCCTCGCCCAGGCGGCCTTCGCGTACCAGGCTCTGGGCGCTGCGGATCACCGCCTCGGCGCGATGCTCGCCCTGGCCGACCTGGTCGAACCACTGGCGCGCGGCCGTGCCGTCGCCGCGATTCTCCGCGATCTGCCCCAGGTGCAGCCGGATCAGGTCCTGTTCGGGGTGGCCGGCGGCGAGGGCACGACCGAACTGCGCCTCGGCGTCGGCGTTGTCGTTGAGCTGCAGCGCGAGCAGTCCGGCGGCAAAGAGCAGCTCGCGATCATCGGGGGCGGCCTCGAGCAGCCTGCGGAACTCGGCGCGGGCTTCCTCGTAGCGTTTCGCACCCACCAGGGCGCGGCCGCGCGCCACCATCAGGTTGCGGTTGTCGGGCTGTCGGGCGATGGCCGCCTCGAGCTGCTTCACCGCCTCGTCCGCGGCACCGGCATGCTGCAGCACCTGCGCCTTGAACAGCAGGGCGGGCTCCCAGTCGGGGCGAAGGCCAAGCGCGGTGTCGATGGCCGCCATCGCCTCCATCGGGTCCTGCGCGATCATGGCCGCCTGCGCACGCGCGAAATGCGCCTCCGGCAGTTCGAGGTAGGGTTCGGTGAGCCGCATCACCATCGCCTGTGCCGCCTGCTTGTCGTCGAGGCGGGCGATGGCGCGGTTCAGGCCGAGGAGGTTCTGCGCGAGGCGTTCCGGGTGGGTGGCCAGCGCACGCGCCAGCTGAACCTGCACGTCGGCGAGTGTGGCGTTGCCGCCCGCGGTGACGCCAGACAGGATGCGTCGCGCATCGGCCGAGTCCGGCGCGATCTCCAACCACAGGCGCGCGGCCTGGCTGCTCGCCTCGACGTTGCGGGCGAAGATCGCGATCTCGGTGGCGCGACGGGCAATGCGCGGGTCGCGGGTGTTGCGGGCGAGGTCGAGGTAGAGCTGGGTGGACAGGCCGATCTGGCCGCGCGCGCCGGCGATTTCGGCCAGCAAAAGCTGGTAAAGCGTGCGCGCCGTCAGCTCCTGGCCGGGCAGGTGGTCACCGGCCCGGGGCTTTTCCGCGGCAGCGGTGAGGCCAGTGCCCAGACACAGTGCGATGGCCAGCGTCGTGCGTCGGGCTAGGCGGCTAAGCTTGAGATTCATGAATGAGGTCCGGCGGACGTAAACGGAGCAAGGCGCCGGCCCGGGTCGGGCAGCGCACTGACGGCCGTTGGATGGCTGAACTAGAATTCGGTTCGCTCCATGTTAGGCAGATTGGTGCTGCGCCTGCAAGCAAGCCGCTGAAAGTGCTGCCCTTGCAGGCATGCCGCGGCCCGTCGGCCCGCCCGTCCCATCCTGTCCCGGATCGCCATGCCCGAACTTCCCGAAGTAGAGACCACATGCAACGGTATCCGGCCCCACGCCGAAGGGCGGCTGCTGAGCGGATTCATCGTGCGCAACGGCCGCCTGCGCCAGCCCGTGCCGGACGACCTGGCGACCCGCGTCGTCGGTGTCCGGCTGCGCGGTGTGACGCGGCGGGCGAAATACCTCCTCTTCGACTTCGGTTCTGGCTCGGTCATCGTGCACCTGGGCATGTCCGGCAGCCTGCGTGTCGTGCCCGCGACCGAGCTGCCGGCAACGCACGACCACGTCGATTTCGTCTTCGGCGACATCGCGCTGCGGCTGCGCGATCCGCGCCGCTTCGGCATGGTGCTGTGGCAGGCGGGCGAGGTCGAGCGTCATCCCCTGCTGGCGCACCTCGGGCCGGAGCCGCTCGACGACGCCTTCGACGGCGCATGGCTGCATCGCGTCAGCCGCGGGCTGCGCGCGCCGATCAAGCATGTGCTGATGGACAGTCGCCGGGTGGTGGGGGTCGGCAACATCTATGCCTCGGAGAGCCTGTTCCGCGCCCGCATCCACCCGCTCGAGCCGGCCGGGCGGCTCGGGCCACAGCGCTGCGAGCGGCTGGTGGCCGCAGTGCGCGACACGCTGCGGGCGGCGATCGCGGCGGGCGGCAGCACCTTGCGCGATTTCGTCGGCGGCGACGGCAAGCCGGGCTACTTCCAGCAGCAGTATTTCGTCTACGGGCGCGAGGGCGAACCCTGCCGCGTTTGCGGCGGCGAGGTGAGGCGGATCGTCAGCGGTCAGCGCGCAGGCTATTTCTGCCCGCGCTGCCAGCGCCGGACCTGAGCCGCCCACTGAGCCGCCCCTGCGCCGGTCGGCCGTGGAGTGCCGCCGGTCCGCGGGCCTGGCCAGGGCATGGAAGCCCACCGCAATCGCAGCTATGCTCACGCTATGGCCGGCCCTCCGAGCTGGTTCAACCTTGCCGATGTCAGTGCGATGAACGATCCGATGATGAACCTGGCCGAACAGTTTTCCGCCTACAGCCACTGGCGCAGTGGTGCCGCCGATGCGGTGACGAAGCTGCGCAGCTGGCTGACCCGCAACGAAGTCGGCGACGTGCAGGCCGATCTGCGGTTGCAGTACCTGCTCGAGCGCCTGCGCGACGACAAGCTGACTGTGGCCTTCGTGGCGGAGTTCTCGCGCGGCAAGTCCGAACTCATCAACGCGATTTTCTTCGCCAACTATCGTGATCGCATCCTGCCTTCGAGCGCGGGTCGCACCACGATGTGCCCGACCGAGCTGCAGTGGTCGCGCGACGCGAAGCCCGAGCTGCGCCTGCTGCCGATCCGCACCCGCGCGATGCAGGCCCCGGTCAGCGAGCTGAAGCGCTTTGCCGACGAGTGGAGGGTGTTTCCCCTGGCGTCGCTGGAAGCGTCGGACCTGCAGGGTGCGCTCGCCCGCGTGGGCGATACCGAGCGCGTGTCGCAGGACGAGGCGGCTCGGCTGGGTTTCAAGATCGACCCCAAGGGCGAAACCGGCCTCAAGCCAGCGGCCGATGGCACGGTGGAGATCCCGAGCTGGCGCCATGCGGTGATGCAGTTCCCCCACCCCCTGCTCGAGCAGGGGCTGGTCGTGCTCGATACCCCCGGATTGAACGCGATCGGCGCCGAACCCGAGCTGACCCTGTCGCTGCTGCCCAATGCGCATGCGGTGCTGTTCATCCTCGCTGCCGACACCGGTGTGACGCAGAGCGATCTCGCCGTGTGGCGCGACTATGTGCACGCCGGGCAGGTCAGCCGCAAGGGCCGGCTGGTGGTGCTGAACAAGATCGACGGGCTGTGGGACGGCTTGCGCGATGACGAGCAGATCGGCGAGGAGCTCGATCGTCAGGTGCGCACCGTCGCAGACACGCTGGAAATCTCGCCCGCGGTGGTGTTCCCGGTGTCGGCGCAGAAGGGCTTGGTGGCGCGCGTCAATGACGATGTCGCCCTGCTCGAACGCAGTCGCCTGCCCGAGCTCGAGCGCGCGCTGACCGAAGACCTGTTGCCGACCAAGCAGGACATCGTGCGCGACAACACGCTGGGCGAGACCGGCGACGTCGCGCGCCAGACGAGGGTGCTGCTGGAGGCGCGCTTGTCCAGCCTGCGCGAGCAACTGCAGGAGCTCACCGACCTGCGGGGCAAGAACCAGAGCGTTATCGAATACATGATGCGCAAGATCCGCACCGAAAAGGACGAGTTCGAGCAGGGTCTGCAGAAATATTACGCGGTGCGCTCGGTGTTTTCCGATCTTACCAACAGCCTGTTTGCACACATCGGCATGGACGCGCTGCGCGACGAAACCCGTCGCACGCGGGAAGCGATGCTCGATTCGAGCTTCTCGAAGGGTTTGCGCGAGGCGATGGAAGGCTTCTTTGCACACCTGCGTGCCAATCTGCGGCGTTCGACCGACGAGATCGGCGAGATCACGCGCATGCTTGAGGCGATGTACAAGCGCTTTGCGGTCGAGCACGGGCTCAAGCTGTCTTCGCCGGTCAGCTTTTCCACCTTGCGCTACGAGAAGGAGCTCGAACGGCTGGAGACGGCCTTCAACCGCCAGATCAACACCACGCTCACGCTGGTCACCACCGAAAAGCACGCGCTGACGCAGAAGTTCTTCGAGACGATCGCGGTGCAGGCGCGGCACACCTTCGAGGTGGCCAACCGCGACGTCGAGCAGTGGCTGCGTGCGGTGATGTCGCCGCTGGAGACCCAGGTGCGCGAGTACCAGATCCAGCTCAAGCGTCGGCTGGAGAGCGTCAAGCGCATCCACCAGGCAACCGACACGCTGGAAGATCGCGTCGAGGAGCTCAAGCAGGGTGAGGATGCGGTGCTGGCGCTGCTCGCCGAGCTTGATGCGCTGGAGGGGGGCATCCGCGACGCGCTGGGCGTCGTGGAGTCCACGCCCGCCGTGGCGCAGGCCAAAGCCGCCTGAGTGTCGGAGGCAAGGGCTTTTCCGCGGACGGGCAGCGCCCGGTCAATGCCAACAACCCGTCAACGACGAAGGGCCGGTCTGACCGGCCCTTCGTGCGCTGGAGCGGGCGCGATCAGGACTTGCTGGTCAGCTTGACGAACTTGTCCATCAGCTGCTCCTTGGACTCCTTGTGGTTCGGGTCGAGCGGAATACAGTCGACCGGACACACCTGCTGGCACTGCGGCTCGTCGAAATGGCCGACGCACTCGGTGCATTTGTTGGGGTCGATCTCATAGATCTCGTCGCCCTGGGAGATGGCGCCGTTGGGGCACTCCGGTTCGCAGACGTCGCAGTTGATGCATTCGTCGGTAATGATCAGAGCCATGGTCTTTGCTTCCTTGCTGTCGCTTATGTAATTACTTGCGGTGGTTGACCTTGTCGTGCAGGCGCGCGAGCACCGATGGATGCACGAACTTGCTGACATCGCCGCCGAGGCGGGCGATTTCCCGCACCATCGTTGCGGAGATGAACATGAATTCGTCTGCGGGCGTCAGGAATACCGTTTCGACGTCGGGAAAGAGCTTGCGGTTCATCCCGGCCATCTGGAACTCGTACTCGAAGTCCGATACCGCGCGCAGACCGCGCAGGATCAGGCGCGCACCCTGCGCCTCGAGGAACTCCATCAGCAGACCGTCGAAGCCGACGACGCTGACGTTGGGGATGGAGGCGGTGACTTCGCGTGCGATATCGACCCGCTCTTCCATCGAGAAGATCGGGTTCTTGCCGCTGCTCTTCGCGACGCCCACCACGACGCGATCGAACAGTCGCGCCGCACGGCGCACGAGATCCTCGTGGCCGCGGGTGAACGGGTCGAACGTGCCCGGGTAAATCGCCACCCCTTCCCTCATTCCTGTCTCCCGCGCAATAAATGAAAATGCACCTGTCCGGCCTTGCCTTGCCGGTGCAGTTCAAAGCCGCCCATGTGCGTGACCGGGGTTTCAGACTCAAGATAGAGCCAGCCCCCGGGTTGCAGAACCCGGTGCAACAGGGGTTCCACGCGCTCGATCCAGCCCTGCCTGTACGGGGGGTCGAGAAAGATCACATCGAAAGTTCGATGCGTCGTTTGCAGGAATCTTACCGCATCGCCGCGCACGATCTCTACTTGCGCGGCCTGTAGGGTCTTTGCTGCCTTGTGCAGTGCATCGAGGGCATGCGGGTCACGCTCCACCAGCACGACCGTGGAAGCGCCGCGGGACGCCGCCTCGAAGCCCAGGATGCCGCTGCCGGCGAAGAGGTCGAGACAGCTCAGGCCGTCGAGGTCCTGACCCAGCCAGTTGAACAGTGTTTCGCGTACCCGGTCGGGGGTCGGGCGCAGGCCGCTGGCGTGCGCGACCTCGAGCTGACGCGAGCGCCAGGTGCCGCCGACGATGCGGACGCGGCTCACCGGCGCGCGTCCGTTCCCGCTCCCGTCCCCGCCGCCGCCGGGGCGGCCTCGGCGCGGTCGCCGTCACCCCCTGCGATCACGGTGACGAGGTGTTCCGGGCGAACGCGGCGCGCGAACGCATCCTGCACCTGCGCGGCGGTCACCGCGGCGACCTTGCGCGGGTAGGCATCGAGCCAGTCGGCGGGCAGGCGGTAGAAACCGATCATCGCGACGTAGTCGAGCACCTTGCGGTTCGAATCCAGGCGCAGGCCGAAGCCATTGATCAGGTTGTCCTTGGCAGCCTGCAGTTCGGCCGCGGTGGGGCCCTTGGCGATGAAGTCGCCGAGGGTCGCGTTGACCACGCGCAGGGCATCGTCGGCCTGGCTGCCCTTGGTCTGCAGCCCGATCTGGAACGGGCCTGCGACCTGTTGCGGCATGAAATAGCTATGCACGCTGTAGGCATAGCCACGTTTCTCCCGTACCTCGCGCGTCAGACGCGACACGAAGCCGCCGCCGCCCAGCACGTAGTTGCCGACCAGCAGCGGGAAATAGTCGGCATCCTCGCGTGCCATGCCCGGCTGTCCGACGAGAACATGAGCCTGCGCCGACGGGTGCGGCAGGTGCACCCGCTCGGCCGCCGGCAGTTCCGGCGCCGGCAGCGGCGGGGCAGCCGCGGCCTGCGGCAGCGCGGCGGTCAGGCGCACGGCGATCTGTTCGGCGGCGGCGCGGTCGACATCGCCGACGATCGTGATCGAGGCGCGGTTGGCGGCGTAGCGGCTGCGATGGAAGGCGATGATGTCGTCACGGCTGATCGCGGACAGGGTTTCCGGCGTGGTGAGATTGCCGTAGGGATGTCCGGCGAAGACCAGCGCGGTGAAACGGCGCTCGGCGAGGGTGGCCGGCTTGGTCAGCGCCTCCTTCAGGCCGGCGATTGCCCGGGCGCGCTCGCGCTCGAGGATATCGGCGGGGAAGGTCGGGCGGGTTAGCAGCGTTGCCGCAAGCTCGATCGCCGCGTCGCGCTCGGCGACCGAAGACAGGCTGCGGATGCTCAGGTTGCTGCGGTCGTCGTCGGTGCCGCCGCCGATCTGGGCGCCGATGTCGGCAGCGCGGTCGGCGATGGCCTGTTCGTCAAGTTCGCCGGCGCCGGCGTCGAGCAGGCTGCGCGTCAGGCTCGCCAATCCAGCCTTGTCAGCGGGCTCGGCGGCGCTGCCGGCGGGGAAGTCGATCTGGATGTCGACCATGGGCAACGCGCGGCTCTCGACGAACTGCACGTGTGCACCGCTGGCGGCCGTCCATTGTTCGATGCGCGGGGCGGCCTGGACAAGCGTCGGCAGCAGCATCAGCCCGGCGAGCAGCGCGATGGCGCGGGCCGGGACCAGGGGCGGGAAATGCAGGGCGTGGGTCATGATGGGGGCAAGATCCTTCGAGGAGACGGCCGGATGGCAGGTCAGTGGCGCACGCTCACCGACGGGCGCGCGCGAGCTGCGGTCAGGGCTTGCGGGTCGAGGCGGGCGGTGGTGAGGCTGTCGTCGCCGAAATAGCGCTGCGCCACGGCCTGCACCTCCGCGGCGGTGACCGCGCGCAGGCCCTCGAGCAGGCGATCCTCGTCGCGCCACGACAGGCCTGCGGCCTCGAGGAAGCCGATCTCCATCGCCTGGCCCATCAGCGAATCGCGCTTGTACACGCGTGACGCCACGGCCTGCGCCTTCACCCGAGCGAGTTCGGCGTCGCTCACGCCTTCGTCGCGGATGCGCCGCAACTCGGCGCGCAGCGCCGCTTCCAGCTCGGCCACCGTCTTGCCGGGAGCGGGCACGCCGTCGAGGTAGAACAGCGAGGGGCCGCGGCCCGATCCGTCGTAGCCGGCGCTGGCCGACACCGCGATGCGCGCATCGCGCACCAGGCGCCGGTTCAGGCGCGCGCCGTCGTAGCCGTCGAGCACCGCCGCTAGCATCTGCAGGGCGTAGGCCTCGCGGTCTGCGACCGGATCGCGCAGCGCCGGCACATGCCAGGCCATCGCGTGGTAAGGCAGTTCGGCGGGGGCCTTGACCACCGTCTCGCGCGGTCCGCGCTGGTCGGGCTCTGCGCTGATGCGGCGCTCGGGCAGCTTGCCCGCAGCCAGCCTGCCGTAATGCTCGGCGGCGAGGCGGAACACCGCCTTGTGATCGACGTCGCCGACCACGACCAGGTAGGCATTGTTCGGCACGTACCAGCGGTGGTACCAGTCGCGCGCGTCCTGGGGGCGCATGGCGTCGAGATCTGTCATCCAGCCGATGACCGGGCGGCGGTAGGGGTGGGCCTGGAAGGCGGTGGCCATGAGCTGCTCGTACACCAGCGCGCGCGGCTGGTCGTCGGTGCGCAGGCGGCGTTCCTCCTTCACCACCTCGAGCTCGCGGCGGAAAGCTTCGTCGCTGATGACGAGGTTCTTCATGCGGTCGGCCTCGAGCGCCATCATCTCGCCCAGCCGCTGCGGCGGCACCTGCTGGAAGTAGGCGGTGTAGTCCTTGCTGGTGAAGGCATTGTCACGCCCGCCGACGGCGGCGACGCGCTTGTTGAACTCGCCGGGCCCGACCGTCTTCGTGCCCTTGAACATCATGTGCTCGAGCACGTGGGCCACGCCCGACACGCCATCAGGCTCGTCCATCGCGCCGCTGCGGTACCACACCATATGCACCGCGGATGGTGCGCGGCGATCTTCCTTGACGATGACCTTCATGCCGTTGGTGAGCGTGGTCTCGAACGGGTTGGCGTGCGCCGTGCCGATGGCGAGCGCCGGGCAGGTCAGCAGCACGGCGGACAGCAGCGCACCGCGCGCGGCGAAGCGGAGGGAGTGGCGAACCATGGGGGTGTCCTGCATCTGGTAAAATCCGGGGCACTTCGCAGCGGCCGGCGCAGTGCCCCGGCACGATGCGGAGCCGCATCTTAACGTGATCGGTATCGCGAGCCCAAGGCGCCTGCATTGCGCTCCTGGCAAGCGATCCGTCTGACTCGAGCGTTCCATGTTTGGTTTCCTGAAGAAGAAGTCCGGCAAGCCGGACGAGGCGGCGGTCGTCCCGCTGCCCGTCGAATCCGTGCCGGCCGATGCCTCACCGGCGCCAGACGGCGCCGGCGCAGATTCGCCCGCCGTCATCGATGTCGGGCCCGCTGTCGTCCCTGAACCGCGCGCGGCAAGCGTGGCGGCCGCCGCTGCTCAAACCGAGCCCGTGCCGGCGCCAAAGCGCTCGTGGACGGAGCGGCTCAAGGCCGGCCTGTCGCGTACCCGTCAGCAGCTAGGGGGCGGGCTCGCCAGTCTCTTCGGCCGCCGCAAGATCGACGAGGATCTGCTTGAAGAGCTCGAGGCGACGCTGCTGATGGCCGACTGCGGCGTCGATGCCACCCAGCACCTGCTCGACGAGCTGCGCACGCGCTGGAAGCGCGATCGGCTGGAAACGGCCGATCAGCTGCAGTCGGCGCTGGCCGATTCGCTGCACGCGATCATCGCGCCGCTCGAGCAGCCGCTCGACGTGTCGGGCCATTCGCCCTACATCATCATGATCGCGGGCGTGAATGGCTCGGGCAAGACGACCTCCATCGGCAAGCTCGCCAAGTACTTCCAGGCGCAGGGCAAGAGCGTGCTGCTTGCGGCCGGCGACACCTTCCGCGCCGCCGCGCGCGAGCAGCTGATGACCTGGGGCGAGCGCAACAACGTCACCGTCATCGCGCAGGAAAGCGGCGACGCGGCGGCGGTCATCTTCGATGCGATCAACGCCGCGCGGGCGCGCGGCATCGACGTGGTGCTGGCCGACACCGCAGGGCGCCTGCCGACGCAGCTGCACCTGATGGAAGAGATCGCCAAGGTTCGCCGCGTGATCGCGAAGGCCGAGCCGAGCGGCCCGCACGAGGTCATCCTGGTGCTCGACGCCAACATCGGCCAGAACGCGCTGGCCCAGGTCAAGGCCTTCGACGCGGCGGTCGGCGTCACTGGCTTGGTCGTCACCAAGCTCGACGGCACCGCCAAGGGCGGGGTGTTGGCGGCGATCGCGCGGCAGTGCCCGAAGCCGCTGCGCTTCATCGGCGTGGGCGAGGGCATCGACGACCTGCAGCCCTTCAAGGCGCGCGAGTTCGTCGATGCGCTGTTCGAGCCGGTGCCCGGGGCCCCGAAGGCGGAAACGGGGGCGGGCAGCAAGGCATGATCGTCTTCGAGCAGGTGGTCAAACGCTACGACGGTGGTTACACCGCGCTGGCAGGGGTCAGTTTCGAGATTCGCCATGGCGAACTCGTCGTGTTGTCGGGGCATTCAGGTGCGGGCAAGAGCACGCTGATGAAACTCATGGCGGTCATCGAGCGGCCGACCTCGGGCACGGTGCGCATCAACGGGCAGGACGTGTCCCACCTTCCCCGACGCGCCATTCCCTACTTGCGGCGCAATCTCGGCCTGGTGCTGCAGGACAGCGGGTTGCTGTTCGATCGCAGTGTCTACGACAACGTGATGCTGCCGCTGGTGATCACCGGCCATCCGCCGCGCGACGCGGCGATCCGGGTGGGGGCGGCGCTCGAGCGCGTCGGCCTCGCCGGGCGCGGACGCGAGCGACCGGCCGGGCTCTCGGGTGGCGAGCAGCAGCGCGTCGCGATCGCGCGCGCCATCGTCAACCGGCCCTCGATCCTGATCGCCGACGAACCCACCGCCCATCTCGATCCCGACTATGCGCACGAAATCGCCAACCTGTTCCGTTCCTTCAACGAGGCGGGCGTGACCGTGCTCGTGTCCACCCACGACGCGAGCCTGTTCGCCGCCAGCAGGCCGCGACGTCTGGTGCTGGCCAAGGGGGCGCTGGTCGAGGACGGCGTGCTGGCGGAGGTTGCGGCATGACGAACTGGCTCTATCTGCATGTGCGCGCCATCGTCGATGCCTTGCGCAGGCTCCTCGGCCAGCCGCTGGGCACGCTGCTGTCGGCGCTGGTGGTGGGCATAGCGCTGTCCTTGCCCGGCGGCGGCTATCTGCTGCTCGACAACGTCTCCTCCCTGCTGCGCGGGGTTTCGGGTGCGCCCGAGATCAGCGTGTTCCTCGAAACCGGCGCCGGCGCGGGCGATGTCGCGCTGATCGAAAAGCGCCTGAAGGCCGAGCCGGCGCTTGCCAGCTTTCGCTACGTGCCGCGCGACGAGGCGCTGCGCCAGCTCGAGCGCGGCGGGCTGGGCGACGTGCTCGGCGGCCTGACGGCGAACCCGCTGCCCGATGCCTTCATCGTGTCGCCGCGCGGCGAGGATCCTGCGGTGTTCGAGCGGCTTGCCGGCGCCATGAAAGGCTGGCCGAAAGTGGCGCATGTGCAGCTCGACTCGGCCTGGGTCGAGCGCCTGCACGCGCTGCTCGGGCTGGGGCGCTCGGCGGTGCTGATGCTGGCCGGGCTGCTGGGCTTCGCCCTCGTCATCGTCACCTTCAACACCATACGGCTGCAGATCATGACCCAGCGCCAGGAGATCGCGGTCAGCCGGCTGCTGGGCGCCACCGATCCCTTCATCCGCCGTCCGTTCTACTGGTTCGGCGGGCTGCAGGGGGCGCTGGGTGGGTTGGTCGCCCTGGGGACGGTGTGGCTGGGCGTACAGGGGCTGGCACAACCGGTGGCACGGCTGGCCGAAACCTATGGTGCGGTGTTCGTCCTCAGCGGCCCGGATTGGCGTGCGTCGGTGGCGATCGTGGCGTTCGCGGCCTTTCTCGGCTGGCTCGGCGCCGTCATTTCGGTACGCCGGCACCTCGCGGGGGCTTGAGATCCGGCTGCCCGTCTCCATGTAGACAGAGTTGTCGATCGCGCCGCGAAGCCGAGGCGGACGGGGCGCACGGCGAAGGGTCAAAGCGCTGCCTCCGACCTGCCTGATGATAGGAACGGGCAATCGAGAGTATCTCGATTATCAATTAGTGCAATTCAGGGGCGGGGTCTAAACTTCGCTCC
Organism: Thauera sp.; assembly: GCA_017302295.1. Taxonomy (GTDB): domain Bacteria; phylum Pseudomonadota; class Gammaproteobacteria; order Burkholderiales; family Rhodocyclaceae; genus Thauera. The sequence goes on from JAFLDS010000010.1 coordinate 45,587, forward strand.
ATCGAGTTTCAACACGCTGTTCCACTAACCCTCCAGGAGGAATGCAGATGTCCCTGATCAACACGCAAGTCCAGCCGTTCAAGACCACCGCCTTCGTCAATCGTAGCGGCAAGGGCGAGTTCATCGAAGTGACCGACGAAAGCCTGAAGGGCAAGTGGTCCGTCCTGATCTTCATGCCGGCTGCCTTCACCTTCAACTGCCCGACCGAGATCGAAGACGCCGCCCAGCACTACGCCGAGTTCCAGAAGGCTGGCGCCGAGGTGTACATCGTCACCACCGACACGCACTTCTCGCACAAGGTGTGGCACGAGACCTCCGAGGCTGTCGGCAAGGCCAAGTTCCCGCTGGTGGGCGACCCGACGCACCAGCTGACCAACGCCTTCGGCGTGCACATTGCTGAAGAAGGCCTGGCCCTGCGTGGCACCTTCATCATCAACCCGGACGGCGTCATCAAGACGATGGAAGTGCATTCCAACGAGATCGCCCGCGATGTGACCGAGACCGTGCGCAAGCTGAAGGCCGCGCAGTACACCGCCGCCCACCCGGGTGAAGTGTGCCCCGCCAAGTGGAACGAAGGCGCCAAGACCCTGGCTCCGTCGATCGACCTGGTCGGCAAGATCTAAGCAAGTCCTCGCACCGTCCGGGCCTACCCGGCCCGGGCTGCCTGCACAGCAGCCGGCCAAGTGCCGGCTGCGTCGTATCAGCGCTACTGAAAACCGCGGTGGTCGTACCAACCTGAAGGAGATTCGCCATGCTCGACGCCAACATCAAGACTCAACTGAAAGCCTACCTGGAGCGGGTGACGCAGCCGATCGAGATCGTGGCGTCGCTGGACGAGGGGCCCAAGTCGCAGGAAATGCGCGAACTGCTCCAGGACGTGGCCGAGCAGTCCAGCCTCATCACCCTGATCGAACGTGCTGACGACAACGAGCGCAAGCCCTCGTTTTCCGTCGGCCCCAAGGGCGGTGACGGCCGCGTGCGCTTTGCCGGCCTGCCGATGGGGCATGAATTCACCTCGCTGATCCTCGCCTTGCTGCAGTCGGCGGGCTATCCGCCCAAGGTCGAGGCCGACCTGATCGAGCAGGTCAAGGCGCTCGAGGGTCCGTTCCACTTCGAGACCTACATCTCGCTGTCGTGCCACAACTGCCCCGACGTGGTGCAGGCGCTGAACCTGATGGCCATCCTGAACCCGAACATCCGCCACACCATGATCGACGGCGCATGGTTCCAGGACGAAGTCGATGCGCGCCAGATCATGGCGGTGCCGACGATCTTCCTGAACGGCGAACACTTCGGCCAGGGTCGCATGGAGCTCGCCGAGATCGTCGCCAAGGTCGACACCGGCGCCGCGGCGCGCGACGCGAAGAAGCTGTCGGCCAAGGACCCGTTCGACGTGCTGATCGTCGGCGGCGGCCCGGCCGGCGCCGCGGCAGCGATCTATGCGGCACGCAAGGGCATCCGTACCGGCATCGTGGCCGAGCGTTTCGGCGGCCAGGTGATGGACACGATGGCGATCGAGAACTTCATCTCGGTGAAGGAAACCGAAGGGCCGAAGCTGGTGATGGCGCTCGAGGAGCACGTCAAGCAGTACGAAGTCGACGTCATGAACCTGCAGCGCGCGGCGAAGGTCGTGCCCGGCAGCGAGGACGGCAGCGTGCTCGCCGAAGTGCAACTCGAGAACGGCGCCGCGCTGAAGGCGAAGACGGTGATCGTCGCCACCGGTGCACGCTGGCGCGAGATGAACGTGCCAGGCGAGCAGCAATTCCGCGGCAAGGGCGTGGCCTACTGCCCGCACTGCGACGGTCCGCTGTTCAAGGGCAAGCGTGTGGCGGTGATCGGTGGCGGAAACTCGGGTGTCGAGGCCGCGATCGACCTCGCCGGCATCGTCGGTCACGTCACCCTGCTGGAGTTCGCCGACGACCTGCGTGCCGACGCCGTGCTGCAGCGCAAGCTCTACAGCCTGCCCAACGTCACCGTGATCAAGAGCGCGCAGACCACCGAGGTCACCGGCACCGACAAGGTCAACGGCCTGGTGTACAAGGACCGTAAGACCGACGAGGTGCATCGCCTCGAGCTCGAAGGCATCTTCGTGCAGATCGGCCTGTTGCCCAACACCGACTTCCTCAAGGGCACGCTCGAGCTCACCCGCTTCGGCGAGGTGATCATCGATGCCAAGTGCCAGACCTCGGTGCCGGGCGTGTTCGCCGCCGGCGACTGCACCACGGTGCCGTACAAGCAGATCATCATCGCCATGGGCGAAGGGTCCAAGGCCTCGCTGTCGGCTTTCGATCACCTGATCCGCACGTCGGCGCCGGCCTGAGCCACGTTTTACGCAGTCTCACGTGAAACCCCGCCCGGTGCGGGGTTTCGCTCGTTTACAGCACGAACGCCGCGCTCGCTAGAATGCGCTCATGAAAGTCGGCACCCTTCCGCTTGGGCGCGGCAAGTCATACCTGGCGAGCGTGGCGCTGTCCTATGGATTGTTCGCCCTGCTGTTCGGTGGTCTGCTGGCGCTCGACTGGCAGCGCATCGATGCGCGCATGGATCTCATCGTGCGCGGTCGCGGCGCGGCCCTGTTCAGCCTCATCGAGCGGGTGCGCGACTGGAACGCATCGCACGCGGGCGTGTATGTGCCGGTCACGGAGCAGACCCAGCCCAATCCCTACCTCGAGCACCCCGACCGCGATCTCGCGACGACCAGCGGATTGCGGCTCACGCTGGTCAATCCCGCCTATATGACGAGGCAGATATCGGAGTTGTCCGAGCGCTCCGAGGGCATCAGGCTGCACATCACCAGCCTGAAGCCGATCCGTCCGGCAAACAAGGCGGAACCGTGGGAAGCGGAGGCCTTGCGCGCATTCGAGCGCGGCAGCCGGGAAGTGCTGAGCCTGGCCGAAGAGGGGGGTGTGGCGGTGTATCGCTACATGGCACCGCTGCTCGTCAAGCAGGCCTGCCTGCACTGCCACGAGGCGCAGGGCTACAGGCTGGGTGACATCCGCGGAGGCATCTCGGTGACGCTGCCCGCAGAGGCGCTGCTGGCGGTGCGCGACGAGCAGCGCCAGCGCTCGCTCGTGGTGTTTGGCGCCGCCTTCCTGCTTTCCGCGGGTCTGGTGCATCTGCTCCTGCTCTCCGACCGCCGGCGCCTGCAGGCCATCGAGCGTCTGACGCGCGAACAGGACGACATCATCGCCGCCCGTACGCGCGAGCTGGCGCAGTCCAACGCCCGTCTCGCGCGCGAGGTCGAAGATCGGCGCGAAGCACAGGAGAGTCTGCAGCGCAGCGAGATGAGGCATCGCGCGGTGTTCGAGCGCGCTGCGGAAGGCATGTTCGTGACCGATCATGAGGCCTGCATCCTGCAGGTGAACCCGGCGTTTACCGCGATTACCGGTTATGCGCCGGAGGAGGTCGTCGGCCGGAATCCGCGCCTGCTCGCCTCGGGCCGCCACGACGATGCGTTCTATCGGGCGATGTGGGACTCGCTGCTGCGCAGCGGGCACTGGGAGGGCGAGATCTGGAATCGGCGCAAGGACGGCGGCGTCTACCCCGAGTGGCTGTCGATCAAGCGGCTGGATGACGAGGGCGGCAATTACGTTGCCATCTTCTCCGACATCACCCGCCGCAAGGAGGCCGAAGCGGCGGTCCTGCATCTTGCGCACCACGATACGCTGACCGGCCTGGCAAACCGTGCGCTGTTCAAGGCGCGCGCGCATGAGGCGCTGGCTCTCGCCCGCCGTCACGGGAACCGATTTGCCCTGCTGATGGTCGATCTGGACCTGTTCAAGGAGGTCAATGACCGTCTTGGTCATCTCGCCGGCGACGCCTTGCTGATCGAAACGGCGCGGCGGCTGCTGACTTGCGTGCGCGAAACCGATACGGTTGCCCGCCTCGGTGGCGACGAGTTCGCCTTGATCGTGCAGGAGGTGCGCACGCTCGACGAGGCCGAGCAGGTCGCCGAGCGGGTGTGCCACCTCCTCGGGCGCCCATTCCTGCTGGCGGAAGGGGAGGCGGGAGTGACGGCTTCGGTGGGCATCGCGATCTATCCCGATCATGCCGCCGAACTCGAAACGCTGCAGCGGTACGCTGACGCTGCGCTGTATCAGGCCAAGCGCAGCGGACGCAACCGACATTGCGCATACCAGTCGCGGGACGACCGAGCGGCCGATTAAAGGGAAATCCGTGTTCCACTATTTCGAAAGCCGGGTCGACCCCTATCCGGACACGCCTGCACTGCCACCGCCGAGCGGTTTTCTTGCCTTCCTGTGGGCGGGCACCGCCGGCATGCGTCCCTTCATCCTGGCGATGACCCTGCTCACCGCCACCATAGGCGCCTTCGAGGCCCTGTTGTTCGCGATGCTCGGCCGCGTCGTCGACTGGCTGGCGAAGGCCCAGCCGGCGCAGCTGTGGGAGCAGGAAGGGAGCCGCCTGCTGCTGCTGGGCGTCGTCGTCCTCGGCAGCAGCCTGCTGGTGGCGGTGCAGACCATGCTCAAGCACCAGACCCTGGCCGGCAATTTCCCGATGCGGCTGCGCTGGAACTTCCATCGCGTGATGCTCGGCCAGAGCATGAGCTTCTACCAGGACGAATTCGCCGGACGGGTGGCTGCCAAGGTCATGCAGACTGCGCTGGCGGTGCGCGACACGGTGCTGATCCTGACCGACATCCTGGTCTTCGTCGTCATCTACTTCGTCACCATTGCTGCGGTGGTGGGCAGTTTCGCTGGCTGGATGCTGCTGCCCTTCCTTGGCTGGCTGACGCTCTACGCCATCGCCTTGCGCTGGTTCGTGCCGCGCCTGTCGCGCGTGTCGCGTGCGCAGGCGGATGCGCGCTCGCTGATGACCGGCCGCATCACCGACGCCTACACCAACATCGCCACCGTCAAGCTGTTCTCGCACGCCGGGCGCGAGGCCGGCTACGCGCGTTCGGCGATGAAGGAGTTCATGGTCACCGTACATGGCCAGATGCGGCTGGTGAGCGGCATCGAGGTGATCAACCATACCCTGAGCATGCTGCTGATCCTGTCGACGGCCGGTGTCGCACTCTGGCTGTGGACGCGCGGCGAGGTGGGCGTGGGCGCGGTGGCGGCGGCGACCGCGATGGCTTTGCGTCTGAACGGCATGTCGCACTGGGTGATGTGGGAGATGGCGTCGCTGTTCGAGCACGTCGGCACCGTGCAGGACGGGATCAACACCCTGTCGCGCCGACGGCTGGTCGTCGACCGGCCGGATGCGCGGCCGCTCGTCGTCACGCAAGGTGAACTCCGCTTCGACAACCTTACTTTCGCTTATGGGGCCAGCGGGCCGCAAGCACGCAAGGTGATCGATGGCTTCACGCTGACCATCCGCCCAGGCGAGAAGATCGGTGTGGTCGGGCGCTCGGGCGCTGGCAAGTCCACGCTGGTTAACCTGCTGCTGCGCTTCTACGACATCGAGCAGGGCCGCATCCAGATCGACGGCCAGGACATCGCTCATGTCACCCAGGACAGCCTGCGCGCGCAGATCGGCATGGTGACGCAGGACACCTCGCTGCTGCACCGCTCGGTGCGCGACAACATCCTGTACGGCCGTCCCGACGCAACCGACGCCGAGATGATTGCCGCCGCCCGGCGCGCCGAGGCGCACGACTTCATCCAGACGCTCACCGACCCCAAGGGCCGCCAAGGCTACGACGCGCATGTCGGCGAGCGTGGCGTGAAGCTGTCGGGTGGTCAGCGCCAGCGCATCGCCATCGCCCGCGTGATGCTCAAGGATGCGCCCATCCTGCTGCTCGACGAGGCCACGAGCGCGCTCGACTCCGAAGTGGAGGCGGCGATCCAGGCCAGCCTGTACCGGCTGATGGAAGGCAAGACAGTGGTGGCGATCGCGCACCGGCTGTCGACCATCGCCGCCATGGACCGGCTGGTGGTGATGGACAAGGGGCGCATCGTCGAGGAGGGCGACCACCGCAGCCTGCTGGCGCGGGGCGGCCTCTATGCAAGATTGTGGGCGCACCAGAGCGGCGGTTTCCTCGGCGAGGAAGCGGAGGACGATGAAGCGCCGGGTGGCCGGGTACTCGAGGCACTCTGAGGGAGCGGGTCGGCCGGCACGCAGGCAAAAAAAAGCCCCGCTATTCAGCAGGGCTTAAACCTTCTCGAGGGGTTCGAGAGGAGGAGACGGAGCGAATAATACGGCCTCGGCCATAAAGTTGCAATAGGAAACTGTTGAAAAAAGAGATTAGTTTGACCCAGATCAACATCCTGACCGTGTGGCGAACCGGAGCGGGATGTGCGCGCCGTGAAGTTCCGCAGCCAGGGCTGCATCGCGTGTCGGTTGATGGCGGCACCGAATGAACGATCCCGCCCAGGACGCCGTCCCGCCCTCGATGTTCCGCTGGCTTGAGGCGGTGCCGGCCGATCGTCCGGTCGCGTTGCTGTTGCGGCACTCGGTGCGGGACGAACTGGCGCGCGACGATGTCGGTTATGAACTGCCGCTCAATGCGCTCGGTGTGCGCCTTGCGCGCAGGCTCGGCGCGGCGATGCAGGGACGGGTGCGCACGCTGCATACCAGTCCGGTCAGCCGCTGCGTGCAGACGGCGCGGCTGATCGGCGAGGCGGCCGGAGCGCCGCTGGCGCCGGTGGATGACCGCATGCTGGGCGACCCCGGCGCCTACGTGATCGATCGCCACCTTGCAGGCCGCAACTGGCTCACGATGGGAAGCCGCGGGATCATGGAGCACCTCGCCTCGCGCGATGACCCGCTGCCGGGCACCGAGCAGCCGGATGCGGGCGCGCGCAAGCTCGTTCGCCACATGCTGGCCGTTGCGCTCGATGTGCCCGGCCTGCACCTGTTCGTCACCCACGACATCCTGCTGTCGGCCACCGCTGCACGTTTCCTGGGCGCACCCCGGGGGCCTCAGCCCTGGCCGCGCTACCTCGAGGGCGCCTTCTTCTGGCGCGACGAGAGCGGGCTGAACGCGGCCTACCGCGACGAGTGCCGCAGTGGCTTGAGCGACTCCCCGCCGGTCATCGCCTGAGCGGCCTTGCCGCTTCCCCCTTGACGCGTCCCCTTGCCGCGTCAGATCGCTCCAGCGGCGCGCAAGGTGGTGATCTCTGTCGCCGAGTAACCGAGTTCGCTCAGGACCGCGTCGCTGTGTTCGCCCAGCTTCGGGCCGATCCACTCCGTTCCACCGGGCGTCTCGGACAGCTTGGGCACAATGCCCGGCACGCGGCAGCCGCGGCCGTCGGGCAGCTTCACCGTCTCCAGCATGCTGCGGGCAAGGAATTGGGGATCGGCGAACATGTCGGCGACCGAGTAAATGCGCGAGGCCGGCACTTCGGCAGCCGCCAGCGTCGCCAGCACCGCGGCTTCGTCATGCTCCGCCACCCAGGCGTCGATGGCCGCATACAGTTCGTCGCGCCGCGTATCTCGGCCGGCGTTGTCGGCCAGCGTGGCGTCGTCGGCGAGGTCGTTGCGGCCCATGGCCTGCATCAGCCGCCTGAAGATGGCGTCGCCGTTGGCGCCGATCGCCACATGCTTGCCGTCGCGCGTGGTGTGGGTGTTCGACGGCGTGATGCCGGGCATGATGTTGCCGGTGCGCTCGCGCACGAAGCCGAAGACGTCGAACTCGGGCACCAGCGACTCCATCATCGCGAACACCGCTTCGTACAGCGCGACATCCACCACCTGGCCCCTGCCGCCGTTGACCTCCTTGTGGCGCAGCGCCATCAGCGCGCCGATCACGCCCCACAGTGCGGCGATCGAGTCGCCGATCGAGATGCCGGTCTTCACCGGCGGGCGGTCGGCAAAGCCGGTGATGTAGCGCAGGCCGCCCATCGACTCGCCGATCGCGCCGAAGCCCGGCTGCGCCGCCATCGGCCCGGTCTGGCCGAAGCCCGACAGGCGCACCATCACCAGCCCCGGATTGAGCGCCGACAGGGCGTCCCAGCCCAGCCCGAGCTTCTCCAGCACGCCGGGGCGAAAGTTCTCCACCACGATGTCGGCCTGCGCCACCAGCCGGCGCAGCACCTCGCGGCCGTCGGGATGCTTGAGGTTCAGCGTCACCGACTTCTTGTTGCGCGCCTGCACGTACCACCACAGCGAGGTGCCCTCGTAGATCTTGCGCCACTTGCGCAGCGGATCGCCGCCGTCCGGCGACTCGACCTTGATCACCTCGGCGCCGAACTCGGCCATGATGCGGCTGGCGAAGGGGCCGGCGATCAGCGTGCCGAGCTCGATCACCTTCAGGCCGGCGAGGGGTTTTGCGGATTCGGTCATGGGGGGGCCTTCCGGTGCTGGATGTCGTCGTGGGTAGGTCGCAGCCGCGTGCTGCGATCTGCAGGCGGCCGGCTCAGTCGTCCGGCATGCCGGCCAGTTCGGGAAACAGCACGTCGGTGAAGCCGAAGCGGCGGAAGTCGCGCACCCGCATCGGGTACAGCGTGCCGATCAGGTGGTCGCACTCGTGCTGCACCACGCGCGCATGGAAGCCCTCGGCGATGCGGTCGATCGGCACGCCCTGCGGGTCGACACCCTGATAGCGGATGCGGCGGTGGCGCGGCACCACGCCGCGCAGGCCCGGCACCGACAGGCAGCCTTCCCAGCCGTCCTCCATGTCGTTGTCCAGCGGCGTGATCAGCGGGTTCAGCAAGATCGTGCGCGGCACCGACGGCGCGTCCGGGTAGCGCTCGCTGTGCTCGAAGCCGAAGATCACCACCTGCAGGCCGACGCCGATCTGCGGCGCCGCCAGCCCCACGCCGCCGGCTGCGGCCATCGTGTCGAACAGGTCGGCGATCAGCGCGTCAAGCTCGGACGTGCCGAACGCCGTGACGGGGGCAGCGGGCTGAAGCAGGCGCGGATCGCCCATGCGCAGGAGGGTGCGGACGGTCATGTGGGAAGGGGCGCTAAGCTCAGGGGGTGGTTCGGGGCGATTGCGCGATTATGTCAGCCATCGCCCTCGCGGCGATAATCGCTTTCCCGCGACTCGTGCTTCACGCGCCCTCATCGATGCGACCCAGGCCACCCACCGACTACCTCGCCGGATATCCGCCTGCGCTCGTGCAGCAGGTGTTGGAACTCATCGAACAGGGGCGTTTTGCCGAAGTCCTGCTGAAGCGTTACCCGCGACCGCACGAAGTACGTACCGATGGTGCGCTGTACGGCTACGTGCAGGACCTCAAGGCGGCTCACCTGCGCACCGCGCCGCCGCTCAGCAAGGTGTGCTTCGACAGCAAGCTCCACGTCATCCGAAACGCGCTCGGCACCCACACCACGGTCTCGCGCGTGCAGGGTGCGAAACTGCAGTCCAAGCGCGAGATCCACATCGCCACCGTCTTCCGCGAGGTGCCGGAGGAATTCCTGCGCATGATCGTCGTGCACGAGCTCGCCCACCTGCGCGAACGCGATCACGACAGGGCCTTCTACCAGCTCTGCCTGCATATGGAGCCGCATTACCACCAGTACGAGTTCGATTTACGGGCCTATCTGACGTGGCGCGAAGCGACGAGGGAGGGGCTCTGGACAGCGGCCTCCCGGACGCCGCCGGCGCGTTCCTGATGCTCCCCATTCTGTTGTCGCGCGGGCTTCCGCTGAGGCCGAACTTGCGCCTAGGGTGTCCGGAAGCGGTATGACTGGCGCGACGGCGCGGGAAACCGGTCGCGTGGCAGGAAGCTCGTCGTGCCCCACTCGGTCACCCGCCACCGGCCATCGAGTACGAATCGTGCCCGCACGCTCCAGAAGTAGCGTGACGCGGCCTGCAACGGCACGGCCAGCGCATGCTCCGGGCGCGGCAGGTCCGTTCGCCGGTAGACGATCGGACCCGGCGCCATGTTCTCCTCGCGTGCGATCACGAGTTCGTAGCGGACGTCGCGCACTCGCGCCATGTCCTCGGGCGAGGCGGCGACATCGCCCGGGCGCGGGAAGGCCTGCCAGCGCAGGTTCGGTTGCAGTGTGTCCGCTTCGAACCATTCGAAGCGCGAGCCGATCGAGGGGTCGCCGGTGAGGATGCCGCGGGTCGGCGGATCGATCGGGGCCAGACCGAAGGCGACCGACAGCAGGCTGCCGGCCGAATGCGCCTCGCGATCGGGAAAGGGGTAGAGCTCGAAGGCCTGCTCGTAGATGTGACTGCCCAGGGAACGAAAGCCGGTGGCCAGTTCGTCAACCAAGGCGCGGGCCTCGTTGTCCGACCATCCAGCGAGGTTCCGGCTGCGTCCCTGATAGGCATAGTCGGCGACGAGTTGCTCGGCATTGCTCGCCGCATCCACGACGCGCACATGCGCCTGCAGATGTGCGGTCGAGGGTTCGTCGATGCCGAAGCCAGTCGTTCCGGCGCGCGTGAGCGTCGTTTCGAGTACGGTGTCGACGCCGCGAGCGTGCAGTGCGCGATAGTTGCCGGACGCCGCGGCCAGGCGCATGTCCGCTTCGGGCAGGTCGACGACGAGGGCGCCAGCCGTCCTGGCCGCGTCTTCGACCGCATGGCGCAATGTCGCCTGCACGGTGCGCATCTCGACCGCGCGCATCATCGCCGCCTCGCTCGCGGCCGCCTGCTCGGCGCCAGGGGCTGCGACGGCGCCCGCGACCCCGCCGACCAGGCCGGCGACGCCGCAGAATCCCAGGAACAGCAGCAGTGCCGCACCGCAGGCCGAGCCGCTGCAACCGCCGCCGCCCATGCTGCTCAGGCAGGCGGCGAAGGTGCCGCCGGCGCCCGTCGCCGCGCCCTCGCCCCTGTGGTGCGCGAAGCCCTCGAAGCGAACTTCCGGCGCCTGCTCGGTGGCGACGACCGCAAGGCGACCCGCCCGGGCCTGATAGGCCGTGTCCGGCGGCGCAGGCTCGAGGCTCGCGCAGGCGCCCATGCCCAGTGCCAGCAGAAGCACGGCTGCGCGAAGTGATTTCAGGGCTGCAACCAAGAGGGGCGGGCGTTGATCCATGGCGCCTCTGTCGCGGATTGTCGTTCGGCAGGATGGTACGCGCGAGCTCGGGAGAGGGCGAGCGGGAAGCGCATTGCCTTTTCCCGGCAGGTGACGGTCCCGCTGGAGTTCCTGCGCATGATCGGCGTGCAAGAGCTTGCCCGCCTGCGCGAACGCGATCGCGACAAGGCCTTCGACCAGCGCTGCGCGCACATGGAGCCGCGCTACCGCCGGTACGAGTTCGACCTCCGGCCCGCCCGTCGGCTGCCGCGTCGGCTGCCGGACGAGGGCGCCGCAGCTGGGGGCGATTTCCGGGCGTGTTGTTCAGCCGTGGCGCTGGGCGAGCACCAGCAGGTTGCGTGGCGTCAGCGCGCGGTCGCAGAAGCTGCCGATGCGCACGTCGAAGCCGGCTTCTTCCAGACCGAGTGCCAGATCCAGCACCAGCCACAGTTCCAGCGGACGCCGGAAGGCGTGGCGAACGAGTTCGTGGCGGCGGACTTCCCCGCGCCGGCGCTCGCCGCTCGCCTGCCAGTGTTCCCAGTCGATCTGTGCAGGGAGGCGTAGTCCTTCGCGCTCGGCCAGCGCGGCGCAGAACGCCGGGAAGTCAGCCTTCAGCCAGCTCGCGGGGACGGGGCGAAACGGTCGCTCCGTCTCGCCCTCCAGCGCGTTGCGCAGCGCGACGAAGCCCAGCTTCCACGCCTGGTCGCGGGCGAGGCGTCGGCGTGCGTGGCGAGGCGCGGTCACGGTCTCGGTGACGGCGAGGCGCAGCGTGTCGGCTGTCAGCGCGAGCGCCGCGTCGCGCCCGAGCGGCCGATAGCCGGCCTCGGCGCCGAGGTGGTAGCAGCACGGCGCGATGCGGTACGCCCGTGCCTGCGCGTGTGTCGCATTGCGCACGAGGCTGCGGTGCAGCTCGCCGCAGGCATGCAGGGCGACGACTTCGCGCCCGGCCGGGTGTAGCTGCACGTCGGCACCGAGCGCGTCAGCGCACAGCGCGGTCTGCGCCACGCCGGCGCGCGCCGACAGCTTTTCGGCTTCGCGGCACAGCGCAGCGTCAATCTCGAGCGAGCTCACCGGCACGCGGTCGGCCTGCGCCAGACGCCGGCCCAGGTGCCCTTTGCCCGCGCACCATTCCAGCAGGGGCGCCTGCGCCCGCGGCGCGTGCGCGGCGAAGGCCTCGATCTGCTGGCGCTTGCGTCCAGGGATGGCCCAGTCGAAATGCGTATCCGACGGTGGCAGCGTGCGTTCGGGCAGCGGCGCCACATCGCACAGGCGGTCGAACTCGGTGAGGATGGGCAGCGCCTCGCGCAGCACGTCGCGGCAGGCAAGCGGGTCCTGATGCAGCGCGTCGACGGCGGCCGTGTCGAGGCGGTCGACCGTGGCGGCCAGTGCCGGCCAGCGCTCGCGCCATGCGGGACGACGCACATGAAAGGGCGATGGCCGCCACAGCGCCTCGTGCTCGGCGAGCAGCGCCTGCAGTTCGGTGAAACGGGCTCTGAGGCTCACGTCTCTTCCGTCAGCATCCGCTTCAGGTATTCGGGCAAGCCGGACAGCACCAAGGTATCTGTGGCGCGGTCGTAGTGCACCGCGCCCGAGTGCAATCCGCTGCGGTCGAACTCGAGCTTCCACTGTTCGCCGCTGGCGCTGAAGCGCACGAGCGGGCGGATGGCGCGCCGGTTCGGCACGAAGCCGCTGGCAAGCTTCGTTTCCTCGGCGTTCAGTACGGCGTCGAGCCGCGCGGGCTGCTCGGGGAAGACCTCGCGCGCCAGTTCCTCGAATTCGACGGGCGTGCCGCTTTCACCCAGCGCATCCAGATAGTCGTGGGCGCGCTCGAGCAGCGTGTCGCGCGCCGTGGGCTCGAGGCGCTGACCGTCGGCGAACTGGCTGAGCGTCATCACCAGCTTCTTCGTTTCCTGCAGCGCCACCACCACGTCGCTGCAGCCGAGGAAACGCTTGAACCAGCTCCCCGCTTTTCCCCGTCCGCGCAGAAAGCTCAGGTAGCGCTCGTCGCCGCGCTGCCAGCCGCCGAGATCGACACGTCCCGCTGCCTGCAGCGCGGAGAAGTCCAGATGCGCGCAATCGAGTATGTCCAGCGTGCCGCCGATGGCGATGCCCGCTGCTTCGCCGATCAGCGCGGTCCACAGGCAATCGGTCTCCCCTTCGCGCACCCGCGCGACCACCACGAAACCGCCTTCCTCCAGTTCCTCTTCGTTCGCGATCGCCTGCAGCTGTTCCGCCATACGGTGCGAAAGCGTGGCGAAATCGATCGATTGTTCGAGGACGTGTTCGCGCAGCCAGCGTGCAAGGGGGAAGCCTTCCTCGTCCTCCTCGAAACGCCCGAAACCCTTCGCCGAGCGGCTCGCGTACTGACTGCACAGGCGTTCGATCAGGCGCACGGCGGCGGCGTCGAGCGCGCAGGCTGCCGGGCGTAACGACAGGGTGGCGGAGGCGTTCGGCGCCTTGCTCAGCTGGTGGACGATGAGGTGGGTGACGATGTGTTCTGCGTGCATGGATGGACTCTGGGCTGCGGGCGGCGCGATTCTCGCACGGTGTCAGTGAGCTTGGCTCGGGGCGGCACCAATGGCTCGGGATCGCGCCGCAGGCGCCGCCGCTGCGTATCATGCAGGCCGTCGACACGATGGAGCCGACCCGTCATGGTCTTGCCCCAGCTTTCCTGCGGCCTGCTGGTGATCAACGAGCAGGCCGAGTTGCTCGTCGGTCACTCGACCGGCAGTTCGCACTGGGATCTGCCCAAGGGGCTCATCGAGCCGGGCGAGCACCCGATCGAGTGCGCCCTGCGCGAAGCGCGTGAAGAGTTCGGGCTCGAGTTTCCCGCCGGCAGGCTCGTCGACCTCGGGCGTCATCCCTATTATCGAGGCAAGGATCTGCACCTCTTCGCCGTCTCGAGTTCGACCACGGAATGCCCGCCGGAACGCTGCCGCTGTTCCAGCTATTTTGCCCATTACCGTACCGGACAGTCCGTACCCGAGATCGACGGTTTCGCCTGGGCCGATGAAGACGCGCTGCGCTCGAGGCTCGGCTGGAGCATGCGGCGCCTGCTGCTGAACAAGGGGGTGTTGCGCCAAGCGCGTGACATCGTACGCAAAGACACGGCAGCGGGGGCGGGGTCAAGTGCCTGATCGCGCCCCCGCTCGCCTACCTTCCATTGCGGAGGCGTGCGCTCTTTCGGGTGCGTTCGAAGAAGTCATCGGGCTTGCGCCGAACCCAGCGGACAAACTTTGCGAGCTCGGGATGCGCGATCAGCGCATCGATGGTGCAATACGCTTCGGCGAGTTCCCGCTCGGTGAAGAGCGCATGGATCTGCCGGTGGCAGATCCGGTGCAGGGGCGTTGTCTCTCTTCCGCCCTTGGAGCGGGGCACGAGATGATGCTCGTCGCGTTGCGTTTCCGGTATCGGTCGTCCGCACAAGGGACAGACGACGTCTGCTTCCGCAGGTGGCGGAAGGTTCAGGTTCGCCAGGAGTTTCTTGCGAATCCGGCCGGTCACGACAGACTCCTATCCGGTACGGGAAACGTAACCCCGGCGTAACCCCGGACAAAAACGAAAAGGGCCTGCATCGCAGCAGGCCCTTGAATTTGTTGGTGGTGATGGGCGGAATCGACCGATCGACACCAAAAAAACGCAAGGCGATGATTCTTAAGAATCTTTCTTGCTGACAGGGTGGTGATTTTTCATGTTAGTGCATCACCTGGGTGATGCACTTCCTGTTTGGTAATTTGCGCCGTTCGCTGGGCGACGTCAACAGCAGCATGGGGCGCATGGTCATGACCTCGTTATTTCGATTGAATATACGGAAGACCTGCTCGTGACATGAACAACCCAGTGGCCGGATCGACCCCGTTGCTGTCTCCCTGCGTACTCCGAAGTGGCCGTTGGTGACCTACCCCCGCCGGCCATCAGGAGTCGTTCGTCGGCAAACCTCTCGGGCCGGTTAAGGCTGGGCTCGGCTATTCAGGTGCCGAGGTCGAACGACAGCGGTTGTTGAAGGCTGTCAAGCGGGGCGAGAACGAACCTGAAGCTTCGCACTCATGGGATTCCGGGCTCTTTCGGGTGGGCTAGATGGTAAACTTGGCCAAACTTTGGAAGACTTCTCCGCGCGACACCAAGCGAGCCGCCTGACATGAACCAACCCGATAGCGAAATTCTTACGCTGGATGAAGTGGCGGTCTTCCTCAAGGCAGGGAAGAAAACCGTGTACCGACTGGCCCAGCAGGGCGAGATACCGGGATTCAAGCTGGGCGGCACTTGGCGGTTTCGTCGCAGCGAGTTGGATCGCTGGATTGCCGTGCAGATAGCCAAGAAAGCGCACGACAAGACATGAACGCCCAGCAGAACGAGGGCAGCCAGTCGGCCTGGCCCAGAGGAGGGGCTGTACGCCCATGAATGCCGTAGAAATCGAACAAGCCATCACAGACCTTGCGGAGCAGCCCTTTGACCCCGCAGAGTTCCCCTACGCTTTCCTCGAAGCCTTTGGCAACAAGGCGACGACGATCAAGCGCCTGCGCGCGGGGGCGTCGAACAAGTCCGACCTCGGCGGTGTTCTCCAGACCAGCAACATCCACATCCTGACCTGCGGCGCAGGGCGGGTGACGCAGACCCTGGCCGCCCTCAAGGCCAGTCCGGCCACGAGCAAGGCCAAGGCGAAGTTCATCCTCGCTACGGACGGTACGGACTTCGAGGCCGAAGACCTGACCAGCGGCGAGACCGTCGCCTGTGCCTTCAAAGACTTTCCCGACCACTTCGGTTTCTTCCTGCCGCTGGGGGGCATTAGCACCGTCCGTCAGATCAGTGAGAACGCCTTCGACATCCGGGCCACCAGCCGCCTGAACCGCCTGTATGTCGAACTGCTGAAAGACAACCCTGAATGGGGCACAGCGGAGCGTCGCCACGACATGAACAAGCTCATGGCGCGGATGATCTTCTGCTTCTTTGCTGAGGACACCGATATCTTCGTCGGTAGGGGCCGCTTCACCGAAACCGTCGCGCAGATGAGCGCCAAGGACTCATCCAACACGCACGAGGTCATCGCCAAGCTGTTCCGCGCCATGAATACCAAGCGCGAGGACCGGGCCGCCGCAAAGATTCCCCGATGGGCCGAAGACTTCCCTTACGTCAACGGGGCTTTGTTCTCGGGCAGCGACGACGTGCCGCGATTCAGCAAGATTGCCCGGTCCTACCTGTTACACGTCGGCGGGTTGGACTGGACCAAGATCAACCCTGACATCTTTGGGTCGATGATCCAGGCCGTCGCCGAGGAAGAGGAGCGCGGCGAGTTGGGGATGCACTACACCAGCGTCCCCAACATTCTGAAGGTGCTGAATCCGCTGTTTCTCGACGACCTGCGTTTCAAACTGGAAGAGGCGGGCGACAATCCGCGCACCTTGCTCAACCTGCGCAAGCGCGTCGCCAGGATTAGGGTCTTCGATCCAGCCTGCGGTTCGGGCAACTTTTTGGTCATCGCCTACAAGGAAATGCGCGCCATCGAGGCCGAGATCAACCGGCGGCGCGGCGAGCCGGATCGTGCATCAGACATTCCGCTTACCAACTTTCGCGGGATCGAGCTACGCGACTTCCCGGCGGAGATTGCCCGGCTCGCACTGGTCATTGCCGAGTACCAGTGCGACGTGTTGTATCGGGGGCAGAAACTGGCGCTGGCCGAGTTTCTGCCCTTGCGCAATGAGAACTGGATCACCTTCGGAAACGCGCTGCGGCTGGATTGGCTGAGCGTGTGCCCGCCAACCGGCACCGGCGTGAAGGTGCAGGCGGATGACCTGTTCGGCACGCCGCTCGATCAAGTTGAGATCGACTTCGAGAATGAAGGCGGTGAAACGTATATCTGCGGGAATCCGCCCTACCTTGGCAACACTTACCAGAGCGCCGAGCAAAAGGCTGACATTCGTACCGTTGTCAACGGCCGGTCAGGCTCGCCTGGCTTCTTGGACTATGTGAGTGGCTGGTTCATCAAAGCGGCAGATTACATCAAGAACGCAGGTGGACTTGCCGCGTTCGTCAGCACGAACTCCATTTGTCAGGGACAAACTGTTCCTATTCTATGGCCGATGATTTATGGCACCGGCTGCGACATTCTTTTCGGTTACACCTCTTTCAAATGGGCCAATCTCGCCAGCCACAATGCTGGCGTGACTGTCGCCGTTGTTGGCATCGGAACCGCCTCAGCCGCGCTGCGGCGCCTGTACGAGCATCAAGACGATGGGAGTGTTGTGCTGCGGGAAGGCGCTTCTATCACGCCGTATCTGTCGATGGGTTCGCGCGTCATCGTTGAAAAGCGCGATGCACCTATGTCCGAACTGGCGGTGATGGAGTTTGGGAACAAACCAACTGATGGCGGTCACTTGCTGCTGAGTCGCGATGAACTGCAATCATTGGAGCTAACAGAGAAACAACGAGAAAGGTTCATTCGTCGTATCTGTGGCTCGCAGGACTTCATCAACGGGAGCACACGCTTTTGTATCTGGATTGAAGACAGGCATTTGTCGGAAGCGCAGGAGATTCAAGCATTGAACGAGCGCATCGAGGCAGTTCGTGCGTTGCGTTTAGCAAGTCCCGACAAGGGCGCAAGAACCATCCTGGCCAAACGCCCACATCAGCTCAAGCTAATGCGAATCGGCAACACGCGAACCATCGTCGTGCCAAGTGTTTCCTCGGAGCGCCGTCCATACTTGCCAATCGGTATCGTTGATGAGCAGACCACGCTCACGAACCTTGCATTTGGCCTCTACGACGCCCCGCTTTGGAACCTCGCACTCATCGCCAGTCGCCTGCATTTGGTCTGGATTGCCACCGTCTGCGGCAAGCTGGAAACGCGCTACCGTTACTCCAACACCCTCGGCTGGAACACCTTCCCGGTCCCCACACTCACCGAGAAAATGAAGGCTGATCTCACGAGCTGCGCTGAGGACATCCTGCTGGCGCGGGAACATCACTTCCCGGCCACCATCGCCGACCTCTACGATCCTGACACGATGCCCGCCGACCTGCGGGCCGCCCATGATCGCAACGATGAAGTGCTGGAGCGCATCTACATCGGTCGGCGCTTCAAGAATGACACCGAGCGGCTGGAAAAACTGTTCGACCTCTACACCAAGATGACGGCGACAGCAGACAAAGCACCGGCGAAAAGAGCCGCCACGAGGAGGAGGGCATGAGCCGACCTGAGCCTTTGCTGCCAGCGTACGACTTCTCTTTCGCCCCGGAACCCGTCTGCCTGCTCCGTGGAGCGGTGGAAGTGGGCTTGGGCAATGACAGGTTTTCTGGAACGGCTGACCTGCTACTGAAATTTCTTCCCCGCCCTCGCGTGGTCGTTCATGCAAGTGTCCAGGGCACGCCGCACTCGAGGCTTCCTTTTTTCTTCGATACCCCGGACGATCCTTCGCTTTCATTCAATGGGCAAAGCATTGAAGGATTCCGTGGACGCTGGAAAGCGAATGCCGACACTTTGGACTTGGATTGGCACCCCCAATGCGAGCCAGTGGTGTTGTGCGACATGCAGTCCAAGACTTCAGTTGCGGCAATCCTTCACCTCTTTAACTTCCCTGATTTCCGGGGTGGTCAACATCAAGCCACCGCAGCGCCGGCAGGGTGTGCGTTGCTCGTGCTGGAGTCCGAGGACTGGCGGGTTTCCTTCCAGTCATTGCCGAACAACGCCGTCCCCCAAGTATGGGAGCGAATCACGGCTGAAGGTGGCTGTTTCTTGACACACGTTGCGAAGTTGGAGCGCAAGGACGGCAAGCCCTTCTCCGGGGGAGAGGCGTGCGAACAACGTAGTCTCCTCGCGAACTTCCTGTCGTTCACCAAGGGCGGGAGGTGCTCGACCGTGTGTGAAGTGGGACTCGATGCGGCGGGAGAGAAGACCTGGGAGGCCTTTGGTTCCCCACCTATCAGCAGTCCGCCTTATTCGTGGTTCAACCCGTCCAAGGCGAGTCAGGCCGAACTCCTGTTTCCGCTGTTCGCGAAGCGTTGGCAGCAGTCGGACGAATGGCGGGACTGTCTGCGCTCGGCCATCTACTGGTATGTCCAGGCCAACACGAGTGGCGACTCGCCGGGCATCGACGCGGCCCTTATCCTGGCGCAATCCGCCTTGGAGCGATTGGCATATCACCACCTGGTCGTTGACAAGAAGATGATCTCGCCAGAAGGGCTCGATCGGCTGAAGGCATCCGACCGCTTGCGGCGGCTGTTTTCCAGCTTGAATCTTCCTGTAGGGATTGGCGCCGCAACGCCAGAGATTCAGAAGGTTGCATCGAGCCTGAAATGGGTGGATGCACCACATGCGATGACTGACATCCGCAACGAATTGGTTCATCCAGTCAGCAAGAAGCAGGTTGCCGATTGCTTCTTTGACGCATGGAAATTGAGCCTGTGGTACCTGGAGTTGTCTGTGCTCGCCTTGTGCGGCTACGACGACACCTATACCAGTCGGTTGACGGCAAAGTACGTGACCGAATCAGAAAAAGTGCCATGGGGAAAGAACGCATGAGCGACAAGATCAAGTCTGTACCGTCCGTTTCCGTCACCTACGCCCGCAATGGCGCATCGACCGAGGCCAATTCGCTTGGGATGCGGCCCATGCAGGAGCGGGCCTTCGAGAAGCGGGGCGAACAATACCTGCTCATCAAGTCGCCACCTGCTTCGGGCAAGAGCCGTGCGTTGATGTTCGTTGCGCTCGACAAGTTGTATAACCAGGGCCTGAAGCAGGCCATCATCGTCGTGCCCGAGAAGTCCATCGGGGCGAGCTTCAACGACGAACAGCTGTCGAAGTACGGTTTCTGGGCTGACTGGCACGTCGAACCCAAGTGGAACCTGTGCAATGCGCCGGGCAACGACAACGGCGGTAAGGTCGAGTCGCTGGGCGCATTCCTCGAAGGCGACGACAAAGTGCTGGTCTGCACCCACGCGACCTTCCGCTTCGCGGTCGATGCGTACGGCGTAGAGGCGTTCGACGACCGCCTGATCGCGGTGGATGAGTTCCACCATGTTTCAGCGAACCCGGACAACAAGCTCGGCTTGCACCTGGGGCAGTTCTTTGCGCGGGGCAAGACGCACATCGTCGCCATGACCGGCTCCTACTTTCGGGGCGACGCCGAGGCCGTGCTCGCACCGCAGGACGAGTCGAAGTTCGATACCGTTACCTACACCTACTACGAGCAGCTCAACGGATACGAGTATCTCAAGCAACTCGACATTGGTTATTTCTTTTACAGCGGGCCTTACGTCGATGACATCCTCAATGTCCTCGATCCCGCCGAGAAGACCATCATTCACATCCCGAACGTCAATTCGCGCGAGAGCACGAAGGACAAGATGCGAGAGGTAGAGCACATCATCGAGGCGCTGGGTGAATGGCAAGGCATCGACCCAGCGACCGGCTTCCAGCGTGTCAAGCGCCCGGATGGCCGCGTGCTGCGGATCGCCGATCTGGTCGATGACGATGCCGCCAAGCGCGACCGCGTGTCCGCCTCGCTCAAAGACCCGGCGCAGAAGAACAACCGCGACCATGTGGACATCATCATCGCGCTCGGCATGGCGAAGGAAGGCTTCGACTGGATTTGGTGCGAACATGCGCTGACCGTGGGCTACCGCGCCAGCCTGACCGAGATCGTGCAGATCATCGGCCGAGCCACCCGCGACGCGCCCGGCAAGACCCGCGCGAGGTTCACCAACCTGATTGCCGAGCCGGATGCAGCCGAGGAAGCGGTCACCGAGGCAGTCAACGATACGTTGAAGGCCATCGCGGCGAGTCTGCTGATGGAGCAGGTACTGGCTCCGCGCTTTGAGTTCAAGCCCAAGAACCCCGACAACGGCCCGACGCCGGGCTTTGACTATGGCGAGGGTGGCTACGACCCGGACCGCTGCAACATCGGCGTCAATGAGCAGACAGGGGCGTACCAGATCGAGATCAAGGGCCTCGCCGAGCCCAAGAGCAAAGAGGCAGCGCGCATCTGCCAGGAAGACTTGAACGAAGTGATCGCAGCCTTCGTGCAGGACAAGCCCACCATCGAGCGTGGTTTGTTCGATGAGGAATTGGTGCCCGAGGAGCTGACGCAGGTTCGCATGGGCAAGATCATTAAGGACAAGTATCCCGAGCTTGATGCCGAAGATCAGGAGGCTGTGCGCCAGCACGCCATCGCCGCCCTCAACCTCACGCAACAAGCCAAGCGACTTGTGACCGAAGGCGAGGGCGACGGGTCCCCCAACACCGCCCTGATCGACGGCGTGCGCCGCTTTGCGATGGATGTGCGCGAGTTGGACATCGACCTCATCGACCGCATCAACCCCTTCGGTGAAGCCTACGCCATCCTCGCTAAGACCATGAGCGAAGACAGCTTGAAGCAGGTCGCGGCTGCCATCTCGGCCAAGCGCACGAGCCTGACACCGGACGAGGCAAAGGATATGGCCATTCGGGCCGTCCAGTTCAAGAAGGAGCGCGGCCGTATTCCCGCGCTCGATTCTCAGGATGCGTGGGAGCGACGCATGGCCGAAGGGGCGGTCGCCTTCATGCGCTTCAAGGCGGAGGGACGCTATGAGTAACGCTGATCTCGACGAACTCGCTGCCGAGCTTGCCGAGTTCGCACCGCCCGAGAAGAAGGGCGGACGTCCGGCCAATGAGGAGCGCGTCATCGCGGGCTTCGAGGAAATCCAGCGCTTCACCCAGCAGCACGGTCGTGCGCCACAGCATGGCGAAGATCGCGACATCTTCGAGCGCCTATATGCTGTTCGGCTCGATCGTCTGCGCGCACGTCCGGATTGCCGCACCTTGCTCGAGCCGCTGGATCATCAGGGCTTGCTTGCTGGGGCACCGATCCTTGCCCCTTCGGCGGACGAAGCCATCGACATCGATGACCTGGCTGCCGAACTGGCGGATGTTGCCGGCGCGGACGACATTACGGTCTTGCGCCATGTCCGTACCAGCGCCGAGAAGCGCGCCGCCGAGGAGATCGCGGATCGCAAGCCCTGCGAGGACTTCGAGACCTTTCGGCCCTTGTTCGAGCGCGTGCAAGCGGAAGTCAAGACCGGCATGCGCCAGTCCCAGCCCATCGAAGCGGGCCGCCGCGCAATTGAGGCCGGGGACTTTTTTGTTCTCGATGGAATCACGCTGTACGTCGCCGAGATCGGCGAACCATTGAAAACCACCGCTGGGGAAGTGGACCGCCGCCTGCGCCTCATCTTCTCCAACGGCACCGAAAGCAATCTGCTGTTGCGCTCGCTCCAGCGTGCGTTCTACAACGACCCGGCAGCGCGGCGGCTGGCCTCGTCCGAGAGTGGACAACTCTCCTTCGGTGGCGAGCTTGAGGCCGATGATGTCGAAAGCGGCACGATCTACGTCCTGCGCTCCCTATCAGATCACCCGTATGTCGCGCAGCACCGCGACGTCATCCACAAGGTGGGCGTGACCGGCGGCAGAGTGGAGACACGCATTGCCAACGCGGAGAACGAGGCAACCTACCTGCTGGCAAAAGTCGAGGTCGTTGCGACCTACAAGCTCGCGGGGATCAATCGCACCAGGATGGAGAACCTGTTCCACAGACTGTTCGCACCCGCGCGGTTGAACATCACCATCAACGACCGCTTCGGTCACCCCGTGCAGCCAGCGGAGTGGTTTCTCGTTCCGCTGTTTGTGATCGACGAGGCCGTCGCGCGCATCAAGGATGGCAGCATCACCGGCCACATCTACGATCCCAGCGCAGCGAAGTTGGTAAAGGCATAGGACAGCTCAGATGCATGAATAGCCCTGGCTGTACGCCAGGATGAGCACCACGGGAATGCCGAATGACAAAGCTGGGGTACAGCGGAGGATAGCGTCCGGTGGCCAGATCATTGGTGAGCTTCGGCACTTCCTTTTCGTCGATGTCGAATCTTACGACAGCAGATTTTTGGGCGATCGAAGTGCGAAGCCTTTGGATTGTGGCGCCATTATCTGACGAGTTGAGCGCTTTTTTCGCAAAAGGCTGTAGGGGGTAGCTGTCAGATCGGCGGAAACCGACCGGTTGTCACGTCGCTCAGCAGTTTTTCTGTTTCTTTCTGATTCAGCTCAAACCTGACTACAGCAGACTTTTGAGCGATCGCTTCACGGTATCGTTGGAGTGTGATCTCGCGATCAGATTTGGATTTGATCGTGCGGGCCTTGTGTTCCATGTCCCTAAAAGAGTGCTCACTCTCCCAAAAGTGGCAATTGAGGCAGCCATAAGCCTCAAGCGTAACGGCTTTGGGCTTCACCAAAGGATAAAGACGGTTTGCGATGTCGGTTCGCATCACGTAGCCAACATAGTTTTCTTTCTCGATGTGTCCGATGATTTCGTCGCTGGCCGCGTACAGCCCGATAACGGCGAGGATGACGAGGAAGATTCGTTTGCCGCGCTTGCGATTGGCTTCGTACTCTGCCAACTCTTGAGGCGTAGGCATTGCGGCGATGCGAGCAGCTTCCCTGCGGCGCCGCTCCTCTGCTTCTTGTTGTTGGCGAAGGATGTGAGGCGAAAGGCCGGCCGCTTCGCGCACGATAGGCGGGGCGCCGACCTTCTGTAGTTGTGCCAAAGCGCGCTGCAGGTCACGCTCAAGCTTCTCCGTGTAAGCAATCTGAGATTGAAGCCTGGCATCCCGCTCTTCCAGGGCAGCCTTGTGCCTATTTACAAGGCTGGTGAGCTGCGCCTGGTACTGCTTCTCGCGCTCAAGCGCGATATGCGCACTGATATTCTGTTCTACAGATGCGCCGGCGATGTAGTCAAGCGTGCTCATTCATGTTCCATCAATATGTGGGATGCAAGGGCATTCTAGCTGTCGGCATATGAATACATGGCGAGTCAGACTTCCCCACTCAGCTTCCTTCGTGCCATTTGTCACGGTCCTCCTGCATGAGGAGAGGGCGTCGAGCGCCTTGGAGGACTTGGAGCAAACGGACCGCTGGGTCACGGAGGCACAGTCTGCTGTGGTGTGAAAGCTTGCTTGTCGCGAAGCCGCATGATGGTTTGTCTGCTCGTCTTGAGTGCGCGCGCAACCTCTGAGATTGACATCCCGCCCTTGATTTTCTCAAGGGCGTCCAAACGTTGGGCTTCTGTCAAAGCAACGGGACGGCCGAGGGCCCTGCCTTGTGTGCGTGCGCGTGCTAAACCTTGTTGTGTGCGCTCAACAAGCAAATCTCGTTCGAACTCGGCGACCGCTGCGATCACTTGCATCGTCATGCGCCCGGCTGAGCTCGTCAGGTCGACCCCGCCCAATGCCAGGCAGTGGACTCGCACGCCGGCGTTTGCCAGCCACTCCACCGATGCTCTGACATCCATCGCGTTGCGGCCGAGCCTATCCAGTTTTGTTACGACCAACACATCACCGCGCTCCAGTCGATCGAGCAACCGTTTGAAAGCTGGACGCCGAAGCGCTTGGGTTGAGCCGCTGATGCATTCAGTGATGATGCGTTGCGGCTCAATAACGAAACCTGCGGAGCCGATTTCCAGCACTTGGTTGTCGGTGGTTTGGCTGGCCGTGGAGACTCGGCAGTATGCAAAGACGCGCGTCATGATGTCTGATGGTGTACGAAAAGGATGTCCTTATTATACGCATGTTCAAAAGCCGCACCACCTAATTTTTGGACATCACGACAAGATGTGTTCAAAAACGGTCGTTTTTGGACACCGAGCCATGTGTTTGGACTTCGTGGACAGAGCTGTCTTGACCATGTAACGGGTGTCGAGAGGCAAAAACATGGGATGCGCGCCCGTTACAAGTACACTTGGGTCGCGTGTAACGCTTTCTCGATGTTGCGACCTGTGGGGCAGGGGGCGGCGGATTGGAGGTCCTTTGAATCCTCTTGGGGCCAACGCTGATCTTGCAGGTGGGTATTTGTCTCTGGAAAGTGGGGGCTTGCGCAACGAGCAGTTTTCCGATTAAATTTGCGTTGCCGGCAAAGGCTGTGTCGGTGTAGTTTCATCAGCAGATCAACTGGGGCACACTTAAGCGACGGAGTACAGTCAAGCCCCAGGATCTCCTCGATACCCAAGACCATATTGGCTATCAGGAGATCGCATGCCCAAAAAATCCATCCCCCAGAATCACCGAGACCTCGGTGAATTCTTTCGATCCGTTGATCTCGCAGAGAACCGGACCGACATTCCCTCCGCAGAGGTTTTCACGGACGACGGCGTTGCTGAGCTTGAGCGCTCGGCCGACGCGAAGGACTCAGAGGTTCGCGCGCGCATCTCGGGTACTGCAAAGAAGCTTCGCCAGGTCGGCGGAAATAAACCTTTTGCTGTGGTTCCGCCCGATTGGGAAGCGTTTCTAGACGGCCTGGAGCAGTCCCATCCGAATTTCGTGGCGCTCATTGAGGTGCTCCGGGATCAATTTGCGCTCACGACTCTCTTTGGTGATGGTCGTGTTTCCTTGCCGCCGGTGCTGCTCGATGGCCCCCCGGGAATTGGTAAAACCGACCTCGCGCTAACACTCGCTGCTTGGTTGAAGGCTCCTTTGCTGTGCCTTGATATGGCTTCGGCGCAAAGCGGAGCTGCGCTGGCCGGCAGCGATGCTTTCTGGTCTAACTCGCAGCCCGGGAGGCTCTTTGATACCCTCGCGCTCGGTCCTGTTGCGAACCCGGTTGTGATGCTCGATGAACTTGACAAAGTCGCAACCGGAGGGAGGTACAGCCCGGAAGCAGCCCTGTATCAGCTCCTTGAGCCGAAGTCAGCTTCGCGATTTCGTGACCTATCAGTCCCGCAGGTGCCGCTCGATGCGAGTCATGTTTTCTGGATCGCAACGACGAACGTCGTAGAACTCTTGTCGACGCCGATTCGCTCGCGGTTTGTGGAGCTTTCAATTCCTGCCCCGACGCGTGAGCAAGTGCTAAAGATTGTCCATTCAATTTACGCGGGGCTTCGTGAGAGGAAAGTTTGGGGTCATGCGCTGCACGAAAGGCTGCCGGATGACGTGGCGGACATGCTGGCCGATTGCACGCCGCGCGCGATTCGCGTTCATCTCGAGCGCGCCTGCGGCCGGGCTGCACGTCGGGGCCGTTCGGATCTCACCCGAGAAGATGTCGTCATCGAGAAAAAAACCGCACCTCGCCGCGTCATCGGCTTCACGGGGGATCTGTGAGGGTTTTCCTTGACACCGAGTTCACGAGCTTTGACGAGCCGAAATTGATCTCGCTTGGTCTTGTGACCGATACGGGCCAGTCGTGGTATGCCGAGCTGGCCGATGGCTGGACCATCGACGACTGCACCGATTTTGTACTTGAAACGGTCTTGCCGCTGCTGAGCAGCGATACGAAGAGCAGGTTAACGCGACGAGCTGCAGCGAGGGCTTTGGCGGATTGGTTGGTCCGTGTGTCTGGTGATGCCTTCCCAGTTATTGTGTTTGATGCCCAGTTCGACTGGCGACTGCTGGTTGGCCTCCTGTCCGAGAATGACCGAGGTGGCGGAGTCAGCATGGCTCCTGTCCCGCTTTCTTGGCCTGGCAGCGCGATGGCCTACAGATGCAGCAACCTGCTCGAGGCGTGCCTTGGGAGCCATCCGCAGCGGCACCACGCACTTGTAGATGCGCTGGCGTTGCGTGGCGCAGTGCTTCAGACTGAGCGTGAGTTTCGCTGCACATGACTTCGAATCTCACTTTGATCGTTTAGGTCCTGTCATCCGTTCGAGGGCGGGAAGATAGTTCAAGAAAATTCCATGTCCGTTCGGGTAAATGATCCTGCATTCTTCGCATGCGATGATCTTCTGTACGTCGAGGCGAAGTTGGTGAGCGAGCTTTTCGAGCGCATCCCTGAAAGAGGCCGCACGGATGTACCAACACGATTTCTTCGTCTCGCCGCCAAGTGAAGACCAAAAACGCTTGGCTTTTGTCGGGAAAAAAAGCCAATCCGAGTCCAGCGTTTTCGTGATGTAAGAGCCGATCTTTGCGACTCGAGTGAGCCTGTCGTCACGAATGTGGCGCGTGATGACGACGCGCGATCTCGATCCAGCCTCCGCTGTCCATGCCGAGCGCGCAACGTCGACGGGAATTGATGCATTGACTGCGATGTGAACGTGCCACTGACCGGATTTGTGCCGCTGCGGGACCGCAACGTACTGGAGGCGGCTGCCCCTGCGCCGAAGGGTGGCGATAAAGCGCGAGACGGCCCGTTTCCAGTCGTCGATGCTCCAAGCGCCTTCCGCCGGGGAGCGTGTCAGGGTGACAAGTCGATCGCAGCCGAAGGCCTTGACACGATGTCGAACGTCCCTGCGCGCTGCGCCAATTTTTCTGTTGAAGTCGCGCTCTTTTTCGCGGGCACTTGCCTTGTCGTCTTCAGGGTCAGCCTTCTTTCTTTTCACGGCCCGCATATCGACTTCATAGCCGCCATTCTTAAACGAAGTCTTCTTGACGCGATAGATCTCGGAATCATCTTCGGTGTTCGAGATGTTACCGGATAACAAGTAAAGGTCGGGGTTGCTAAAATTGGTGGGCTGCACGGACGAACTCCAATAACCCTCTGGCTCTCGCCAGAGGGGGTTGGAGGATCTCCGCAGCAGCTCTCACTTCAAAAAACTGCTATTGAGGCAAGAGCGGGGTTGTGCCCAGCATTTAGCTCCCTTGCTCCCATAGCCAGTTCTGTCTCACTGGCAGACACTTCACGATCCAGACATGAAGCGTATGGGACCATTAACGCAGACCGGGGCTGCTTACCGATCTGCGCCGCGCGTACGTTTTTGCGCGCGATAAGGGTTGATAAACTAATTATAATATAAAGCTGTTAAAAAATACAGTAGTTGGCGGTCTTTTTTTTGCAGGACTTCTTCTCGGAAAAGGGCTGTCAAGGGTTGGAAAAGGATGCCCTTTTGTTAATCGAAAAGAAGCAATGTTTGTCCTTCTGCTCGAGGGAATAAGTGGAGGACTGCAGGGCGTTGGTGCAATAGAATGTCATCCATGCTGGCGGTGCCGGCGTTCCTGACTGTTTGAGGTCGAGCATGGCAGCGCGAACAATTAAGAATCCTGGGACAACCAAGCCGAAGTACCGCTGCCGGGTCACGAACTCGGCTGAGTACGGCCGTGCGCTGGTCAGTCGAGGCGACCTGACGATCTCGTCAACGACAAAGACGTCGTCAAACACCTGCGAGACGGGCAACCATGTCGGTCTTGAAAACACAAGGAGCTTCACCATGAACGCGAACTTCAAATCCCTGCTGTCCAAGAATGTTGCCCTGGCCCTGGTGATGGGGGCGCTCGCCCAGTCGGTGCTGGCTCAAGAGATGATGGCCCCGAGGAGCCTTTCGGAGGCAGCGTTGGATGCGTTCAATACCTCGGAATGCGATCCGAAATTCATGGAGAAGGCCGCCAAGGCGCAATACATCAACTACGAAGGCAATCACTTCGTGCTGGTCTTCACCGATGCCATGATGGACAACGGGGTCGAAGCCGACGGCGCAGAGCCGCTGATGATCGGACCGCTCACCAAGGCCGCCACGGCGGCTGAGGCGGCCGCGTTCAAGGGGCGCCCCATCTGCAACGAGCCGTTTTGACAAAGGCGCGCCCCAATAGGGGCGTGGTCATGAGGTAGGCCTGATGCGTTTCGTTTCGGGCCTTTCGATGAAGGCGGCGTGCTGTCTTCATCGAAATTCTTCCTCATCATGTTCTCTTTCAATCCCCTGGCCTATTTGCTGGCAGCCGTGGCCGCATCTCCTGTGCCACCCAGCCTTCCTGCTGCCTTTCGAGACCGCGCTGGCGCCGATCCTCGACATTGCCGCCTGCGACGGCATGGCCGACCGGATCCGGGGCTTCGAGCCCTTGCCCACAGGCGGCCAGCTTTTCCTGGCCATCCAGGCTGCACCAGGACCAGTCAGGGCAGACGTCCAGCGAGTACGAGGCGCCGGTCTCGGGCCCTTGGGCGTCCTGTCTTCAGATGAGGGCTGCACTCGCGGGGCTTATGGCCGGTGTTCTATTTCACTGCTGCCTGTTGGGGGCGCGTCTCACTTTCATCTTTTGTTTCGAGAAGGGCTGGAAGGCTACGTCATATTTGACGCATTCCAGTTCCGCCTGAAGTGTTGGGAAGTCAAACATTAGAGCCACGTCGCCGCCCGTGTATACAGAGTCCTGGGTGCCGGGGATCTCGTGGCCGGCGAGGCGGTTTCGATGTCCGTCATTGATATTTGCCAGCCGAAGTTTGCTGATAAGCGTTGAGCGGAATGAATGAAAAGCTTTTTCAGACCTTCTGATGGCATCACCTTCGGCTGACTCCGAGGCTGTTCCAACTCCACACCGGCGACGGTATTCGGTGAAGCGCCTGCCTGCTTCTTTCGAGAAGTCGTTCGCACGAGCGGAGCTCTCGGGAAGTTCTGGAAAAATTCGACCAGATTTTACTGAGCGCACGTAGTCGATGATTCCGAGCTCAATGAGCTTTGAGTGCAGGGGGATGATTCTTCGTGAACTCGTGGTCTTCAATCGCTTGTGGCTTACTGTGTTGTCATCGAGAAGCGAGATCGTCGGGACGCCGCTGTGCTCAGAAAAGTCTCCGCATGTGAGCTGACAGAGTTCATTCAGTCGTGCGCCGGTGAAAAGTCCGAGCAATGGGAGCCAGTATTCGCTCGCGTACGAAAAGCCGCCGTGCTTGTATTCGTCGGACTCAAACAGGGCTTTCAGATCAGTCTCGTCAAGCTGTACGTATGTTTTGTGTGTGACCTTCCCCGGATATCTGAAAAGGCCGGAAAAGTTGTTCGCAATGATTGCCTTTTCCGCAGCCCAGCGAAACAACGCGCAGGCGCGGAGGAGACGCTGCTTTCTTGTCGAGGGCGAGCCTCCTGTGTCCGAGGTGAACACTTTCGACTGAAAGGTGGCGATGTCGTCGGCTGTGACGTCCGAGATGGGCTTGTCGCCGATGGTCTCGACGAGCGCGCGAATGTGGGGTAAGTGGTCGTATCGCGCGGTGTCCTCGCCGTCCTTCCAGTAGCCACCCTTGATCTTTTCTGCCTTGTAGTCTTCGAACGTCTGGAGGATCGTCTTCGCTGCTTGTGGTCGGAGGGGCGAGCGGTCGATGAAAGTCTTCGGAAGTTGCCGGGGTTGCTGTGCTTCGCGAATCAGCGTTGAGAGCCCGCCCAGGATCGTGCCGGTTAGGTCTTTCTCGTCCGGTTTGGCATCGATGCTGAAAGCTTGGAGTTGGCCGTTCTCATAAAAAGCGGTCTCGATGGTCAGGGGGCGGATTTTGTTGCGGTCGATTGGGGGCATGGCGCGCAGGCGTTCAAAGAGGGCATCCGTTAGGGCTGCTCGAAGTCGTGCGCGAATGATAGCGGTCGGCCTGTGTGTGGTGCCGAGGGATTCCGTCACCATCGATGTCGTAAACAGGTCTCGGAGATCGTGAGGGACACGCCGCCGGAAGTAGAAGGTGGTCTGGTGACGTGATCGTGTGAGGTGGTGCTTAGTCATGGATGTGCGACACCTTTGTGTCACACCCTGACAGCCTCGCGGCAACAAAAAAGCCGCTGACTCCAAAGAATCAGCGGCTTAGGCAATTTTGTGGTGGTGATGGGCGGAATCGAACCGCCGACCTATGGGTTATGAATCCATCGCTCTAACCGTCTGAGCTACATCACCAACCGAGCGCGCGAATATAGCGGGTCGGAAGAGGTCGAGTCAACAGCCGTCGATGTGTGCCGCTTCTTACGCTACGCCTCGTCGGTCTGCGGTTTGAAGTGCGTAAGTATTGATTTATAAGGGTTTTGCATTGACATTCGGGGGTCGATCCGACATCATGCGAGGCCTTCCCAGCCTGACGCTGGCTTGTCCGGAGTCGCCTTGCGCCGCTTTCGCTTGAATTCCTTGATGCGTCTTCCCGCCGTGTTCGCTGCGCTGACCGTTCTGTCGGTTTCGCTGAGTGGGGCGGCGTTGGCCGGTGTGCCGCGCATGATTCCGCCCGAAGCGAAGAAAGTGGTGATGGACTTCGCCGGCAATGGTGCGGTCGCGGTGGGTGACAAGGCGATGAAGCTGAGCCCCGGCGCGCAGATCCGCGACGCCGAGAACCGCCTGATGTTGCAGGGCGCCGTGCGCGGTGAGTACAGGGTGCGCGCCATCGTCGATATCAACGGGCAGGTCAGCCGGGTGTGGATCCTCACGCCCCAAGAGATCGCCGCGCCCGACCCCAAGCAGTAATCCAGCAGTGAATTCCCCTCAATGAAGAAACTCTACATCCGCACCTTCGGGTGCCAGATGAACGAGTACGACTCCGACAAGATGGCGGACGTGCTCGGTGCCAACGAAGAACTGGTCAAGACCGACAACCCCGAAGAGGCGGACGTGATCCTGTTCAACACCTGTTCGGTGCGCGAGAAGGCGCAGGAGCGGGTGTTCCACGACCTTGGCCGGGTGCGGCTGCTGAAGCAGGCCAAGCCCGACCTGATCATCGGCGTCGGCGGCTGCGTGGCCAGCCAGGAAGGCGAGGCCATCGTCAAGCGCGCACCTTATGTGGACGTGGTGTTCGGGCCGCAGACGCTGCACCGCCTGCCGACGCTGATCGAGGCGCGCAAGAAGACCGGTCGCTCGCAGGTGGACATCTCCTTCCCCGAGATCGAGAAGTTCGACGCCATGCCGCCGGCGCGCGTCGAGGGCGCCAGCGCCTTCGTGTCGATCATGGAAGGCTGCTCCAAGTACTGCACCTTCTGCGTCGTGCCCTACACCCGCGGCGAGGAAGTGTCGCGTCCGCTGGAGGACGTGCTGGCCGAGGTCGCCGGCCTGGCGGCGCAGGGTGTGAAGGAAGTGACGCTGCTGGGCCAGAACGTGAATGCCTGGCGCGGCGAGCTGACGCGAGAGGACGGCGAGCAGGGCGACTTCGCCTTCCTGCTCGAATGCGTGGCCGAGATTCCCGGCATCGAGCGCATCCGCTACACCACCTCGCATCCGCGCGAGATGACACAGCGCCTGATCGACTGCTACGCCAAGATCCCCAAACTGGTGTCGCAGCTGCATCTGCCGGTGCAGTCGGGCTCGGACCGTGTGCTGGCGGCGATGAAGCGCGGTTACTCGGTGCTGGAGTTCAAGTCCGTCGTGCGCAAGCTGCGCGCGGCGCGGCCGGACCTGTCGCTCACCTCCGACTTCATTGTCGGCTTCCCCGGCGAGACCGCGGAAGACTTCGACAAGACGATGAAGCTGATCGACGAGATCGGCTTCGACGGCTCATTCAGCTTTGTTTACAGCTCGCGCCCCGGTACGCCGGCAGCCGACCTCGAAGACCCGGTGCCGCAGGAAACCAAGCTGCGCTGGCTGGCGCGGCTGCAGAAGCGCATCGACGAGCAGTACCAGGCCAACAGCGAGGCGATGGTCGGCTCGGTGCAGCGCATCCTGGTGGAAGGCTCGGCGAAGAAGAACGCCGAGGTCGAGATGATGGGCCGCACCGACAACAACCGCGTGGTGAACTTCGCCGCCTCGTCGCCCAACCGCGACCGCCTGATCGGCCAGTTCCTCGACGTGCGCATCACCGCCGCGCTGCCGCACAGCCTGCGCGGCGAAATCCTGACCCGGGAATCCTGAATGGCGAAAACCCTGGAAGTCTTTTTCGAGCCGGTCGACAACCCGCGGCTGGCCCGGATGTGCGGTGCGCTGGAAGAAAACCTGCGCCAGATCGAGAACGCCTTCGACATCACCATCAGCCGCCGCGCCGAGCACTTCACGCTGCACGGCCATCCGTCGCAGGTGCTGCGCGGCGAGATGGCGCTGAAGCATTTCTACGAGCGCGCCGACAAGGATCTGTCGGTGGACGACGTGCAGCTCGCGCTGATCGAGATCGCCACCCGTGGCAACGGCGACGCCGGCGCGCAGCCCGCGCCGGTGCTGCTGACGCGGCGCACCGAACTGCACGGCCGCACGCCGCGTCAGGTGGAATATCTGCGCCACATCCAGGACCACGACATCACCTTCGGCATCGGCCCGGCCGGCACCGGCAAGACTTACCTGGCGGTGGCGAGCGCGGTGGATGCCTTCGAGCGCGACCTGGTCGAACGTATCATCCTGACGCGGCCGGCGGTGGAAGCAGGCGAGCGCCTGGGCTTTCTGCCCGGCGATCTGGCGCAGAAGGTCGACCCCTATCTGCGTCCGCTGTACGACGCTCTGTACGACCTGATGGGCTTCGACCGCGTCGCCAAGCTCTTCGAGCGCAGCCTGATCGAGATCGCGCCGCTCGCCTTCATGCGCGGGCGCACGTTGAACAACGCCTTCATCATCCTCGACGAGGCGCAGAACACCACGCCCGAGCAGATGAAGATGTTCCTCACCCGCATCGGCTTCGGTGCCAAGGCGGTCGTCACCGGCGACCTCACCCAGGTCGACCTGCCGCGCGGCCAGCGCAGCGGCCTGCGCGAGGCGCGCGACGTGCTGGCCCAGGTGCGCGGCATTGCCTTCACCGAATTCCAGAAGGAAGACGTGGTGCGCCACCCGCTGGTGGCGCGCATTGTCGAAGCCTATGACAACAAGGCCGCGCGCGAGGCGAAAGCCAGTGCCGCGGGCGATGCAGCGGGGGGAAAGGTAGATGGCCAAGGCTGAGGCTGGAGTGAAGATCATCGCCGTCGACGCCGACGGCAAATCTTCGCGAGTGAAGGCGGAGCGGCTGGAGATCGAACTGAGCGATGGCCGTCGTCTGCTGCTGAGTTTTCCCGACCGGGCGTGGGGCGACCTCGAGATCGAGGCCGAGACCGCCACCGAGGCCGAGGTTCCTGTCATCAGCGTGCAACCGGGCGCGTGCAACCTGCTGACCCTGCGCGTCGACGTGCATCACGATCTGCTGCCGGTGGTCGAGGACGACGCTGCGCCCGACCCTGTGGCGCCGGCGATCAGCGCGTTGCCGCCGGTGCTGACGCTGTCGGTGCAGCGCGCCCTGGAAGGTGACGACAAGGCCAACGCGCCGAAGAAGAACCACATCCGGCGCTGGGCGCAGGCGGCGCTGCAGGGCGATGCCGAAGTCACCGTGCGTTTTGTCGGCGAGGAGGAAGGGCGCACGCTGAACCGCGACTTTCGCGGCAAGGATTACGCGACCAACGTGCTGACCTTCAGCTACGGCGAAGGCGAGATGCTGGCCGCAGCCGAGAGCGGGGCACCGCTCACCGGCGATCTGGTGCTGTGCGTGCCGGTGGTGGTGCGCGAGGCGGCCGAGCAGCGCAAGACGCTGGAGGCGCACTTTGCTCACCTCGTCGTGCATGGCATGCTGCATCTGCAGGGCTACGATCACATCGACGAGGCCGATGCGGAACGCATGGAGGCGCTGGAGCGCAAGATTCTGCGTAGCCTGGGCTATGCTGATCCTTATGCCTGAAGATTTTCGCGTCTGCTGAGCGGGCGCACCGAAACGCAATGGAACCTTCCCCTACAAGCAAACCGTCCCTGCTGGAGCGCCTGTCGGCAATACTCTCCGGCGAACCCGAAGACCGCGAGGACTTGCTCGCGCTGATGTATTCCGCGTGCGAGCGCAACCTGCTCGACACCGACGCGCTGTCCATCATCGAAGGCGCGCTGCAGGTCTCCGACATGCAGGTGCGCGACGTGATGGTGCCGCGCGCGCAGATGGATGTGGTCCGCATCGACGATTCGGTCGATACCATCGCCCACTTCGTCATCGACACCGGACATTCGCGCTTCCCGGTGGTGGGCGATGGCAAGGACGACGTAATCGGCATCTTCCACGCCAAGGATCTGCTGCCGCACTTCATCGGCCGTCCCTTCGACCTGCGCGCCACCGTGCGTCCGGCTGTGTTCATTCCCGAATCGAAGCGGCTCAACGTGCTGCTGCGCGAGTTTCGCGTCAGCCGCAACCACATGGCGATGGTCGTCGATGAATACGGCGGCGTGGCCGGGCTGGTGACGATCGAGGACGTGCTCGAGCAGATCGTCGGCGAGATCGAGGACGAGTACGACTCGCACGAGCACGACGACGAGATCCGCCTGTTGCAGGGCGGGCGCTACCGGGTGAAGGCGACCACCGAACTGTCGGCCTTCAACGAGGCCTTTTCGACCCAATTCGCCAACGACGACGTCGATACGATAGGGGGCTTCATGCTGCAGCATTTCGGCCGCATGCCGCAGCGCGGCGACTCCGCCGAGCTTGAAGGGCTGCGCATCCGCGTGCTGCGCGCCGATGGCCGGCGCGTGCATACCCTGCTGGTCGACAGGACTCCGCACACCGACACCACGGGCGGCTGACGGTGCGCGCCGCCCTGCTGGCGCTGCTTGCGGGTGGCGCGTCGGTGTTCGCGTTTGCGCCGTTCGGCCTCTTCCCCGTTGCCCTGCTCAGCCTCGCGCTGCTCGCTGGCCTGCTGAACCGGGCTGCGCGCCCGCGCGAAGGTTTTGCGCTCGGCTTCGCCTGGGGCTTCGGCTCATTCGCCGCAGGGGTGTCGTGGCTGTATGTCGCGCTCAACCGCTACGGCGGCATGCCGATGCCGCTCGCCGCGCTGGCGATCGCCTTGTTCTGCGCCTACCTCGCGCTTTATCCGGCGCTGGCCGGGGCGCTGTTCGTGCGCCTGCGCAGCGGCGGCGCGCTGGCGAAAGCGATGCTGTTCGGCGCGCTGTGGCTGTCGGCCGAGTGGCTGCGGGGTGTCGTCTTCACCGGATTCCCCTGGCTTGCGGTCGGTTATTCGCAGACGCCGCCGAGCCCGCTGGCGGGCTACCTGCCGCTGATCGGGGTGTATGGCGTGGGCGGGCTGCTGGCCTTCGCAGCCGCGCTTGCCGGCCTCGTTGCTTGGCGCCCGGCAAGGCAGGCGCTGCCGGCCGCCGTGTTCGTCATCGTCCTGCTGGCAGGCGGTGCGGGCCTGCGCCTCGTTCAATGGACGGCGCCTGACGGCGAGCCGCTGTCGGTGGCGCTGATCCAGACCAATTTCGAGCAGTCGATGAAGTGGAGCCCCGAGCACTTCGTCGAGGTGCTGCGCGGCAACGCGCAGCTGGTGCGCGAAACCGCGGCGCCGCTCGTCGTGCTCCCCGAAACGACCTTGCCGACGCTGGTCGACCGGTTGCCGGAAGGCTATCTGGAGCTGCTGCGCGGCTTCATGCGCGAGCACGGCGGCGAGCTGGTGCTGGGCGTGTTCCGCAGCGAGCCGGCGTCCGACGGAGCGAAGACGGCGACCGAAGCCGACCTGCGCATCTACAACGCCGCGATCAGTCTGGGCGAAGGGCCGACGCAGACCTATGCCAAGCAGCATCTGGTGCCCTTCGGTGAATACTCGCCGCCGCTGTTCGGCTGGTTCTACCGCCTGGTCGACATCCCGATGTCGGACCAGACGCGCGGTGCGCCCGACCAGCCGCCGATGGCGATCGCCGGCCAACGCATCGCGCTCAACATCTGCTACGAGGATCTGTTCGGGGCGGAGCTGATCCGCGCGCTGCCGCAGGCCACGCTGATGCTGAACATCTCCAACCTCGCCTGGTACGGCGACTCGCTCGCCCAGCCGCAGCACCTGCAGATCGCCCGGGTGCGCGCGCTCGAAACCGGCCGGCCGATGCTGCGCTCGACCAACACCGGCATGACCGCGGTGGTGCAGCCCGACGGCCGCGTCGCCGCGGTGCTGCCGGAATTCCAGCGCGGCGTGCTGCGCGCCGAGGTGCGTGGCTACCAGGGCATGACGCCTTACGCCCACTGGGGCGACCGCGCGGCGCTGGGGATCGCGGCGCTCGTGCTGACGCTGCTTCTCGTACGGCAGCGGCGCAGCAGCTGAGGGCGGTCGCGGTCGAGCGCGCTCCTACAAGGGCGTCGCACGGCAGCCCCTCCCCGTAGGAGCGCGCTTGAGCGCGACCGGAAGGTCGCATCGCGGTCGAGCGGGGGCCGGGAGTTCGCTGTAGGAGCGCGCTTGACCGCGACCCGCCGGCGCCGTGGCTTCTGCTCGATCCTCAATCCGCTGACGCCCGCATCCGATGATCCTTCAGGAACCATTTGCACTCTGGGTTGACTTAAATAGTACTAAAAGAGTACTGTTTATCCCAAGCCATCCACAGACGCATTGCAGGAGACCGCCATGGAGACCGACACGATCCGGCGCTTGCTTGAAACCTCCGCCCGTTACTTCGGGCTGGACAGCGCGGCGCGCGCCGCCGTCGAACTCGACCGCAGGGCCGGGACCGGCGATGCCGACGACGACATCGCGTCGATCGGCGTGCCGCTCGCCTGCCTGCTGAGTGCCAGCGGCTGCTTGCGCCCGCAGGCGATGGCCTGACCATGCTGCGCATCAGCAAGCTCACCGACTACGGCACCCTGGTGCTGACGCACATGGCGAGCTTCCCTGATCGCCTGTTCAGCGCCACCGACCTCGCCGCCATCGTTGGCCTGGGCGCGCCCACCGTCAGCAAGGTGCTGAAGTCGCTCGGTCGGCACGACCTGGTGCGCAGCGTGCGCGGCCTGCACGGCGGCTATGCGCTGTCACGGCCGCCGGCGCAGATCAGCGTCGCGCAGATCGTCGATGCGCTGGAGGAGCAGCCCTTCGGCCTCACCGAATGCAGCGCCAGCGCCGGCACCTGCGACTTCGAGAGCGACTGCCGCATCCGCGCCAACTGGCAGCGCATCAATGGCGTGGTGCGCCGGGCGCTCGAGGACGTGAGCCTGGCCGACATGGTGAGCCCGCTGCCGGTCGCGCAGGCCGGCGGCGCCCGCCCGATCGCCGGGCCGCAATCCATCAAGGGGCGTATCGCCCCGTGACGAGGAGTCAGCACGATGAATGCCCCGACCAAACCGATCGAAGCCTTTCTCGACCGCGAGTATCCGGCCGGCTTCGTCACCGCGCTCGAAGCCGACGCCCTGCCCAAGGGCCTGTCGGAGGACGTCATCCGTCGCATCTCGGAAAAGAAGGGCGAGCCCGAGTGGCTGCTGGAATGGCGGCTGGAGTCCTACCGCCGCTGGCTGACGATGACGCCGCCGGGCTGGGCGCAGGTGAGCTTTCCGCCCATCGATTATCAGGACATCGTCTATTACTCCGCGCCCAGGCGTAAGGCCGATGCGCCCAAGAGCCTCGACGAGGTCGATCCCGAGCTGCTGCGCACCTACGAGAAGCTGGGCGTGCCGCTGCACGAGCGCGCACGGCTGGCCGGCGTGGCGGTGGATGCGGTGTTCGACTCGGTGTCGGTGGCCACGACTTTCAAGAAGCAGCTCGGCGAGCACGGCATCGTGTTCTGTTCCTTCTCCGAGGCGGTGAAGGAGCATCCCGAGCTGGTGCGCCAGTACCTCGGCACGGTGGTGCCGCAGGGCGACAACTTCTACGCCGCGCTGAACTCGGCGGTGTTCTCGGACGGCTCCTTCGTCTACATCCCCAAGGGCGTGCGCTGTCCGATGGATCTATCGACCTACTTCCGCATCAATGCGCGCGACACCGGCCAGTTCGAGCGCACGCTGATCATCGCCGACGAGGGTGCCACGGTCAGCTACCTGGAAGGCTGCACCGCGCCGATGCGTGACGAAAACCAGCTCCATGCCGCAGTGGTCGAGCTGGTGGCGCTGGAAGGCGCGCACATCAAGTATTCGACGGTGCAGAACTGGTATCCCGGCGACAAGGACGGCAAGGGCGGCATCTACAACTTCGTCACCAAGCGCGGCGACTGTCGCGGCGCGCGCTCGCACATCTCGTGGACCCAGGTCGAGACCGGCTCGGCGATCACCTGGAAGTACCCCAGCGTGCTGTTGCGCGGCGACGATTCGGTCGGCGAGTTCTATTCGGTGGCGCTCACCAACCACCGTCAGCAGGCCGACACCGGCTCGAAGATGATCCACTTCGGGCGCAACACGAAGAGCACCATCATTTCCAAGGGCATCTCCGCCGGTCATGGCAGCAACACCTTCCGTGGTCTGGTGAAGGTCACCCCGAAGGCGCTCGGTGCGCGCAACTACACCCAGTGCGACTCCCTGCTGATCGGCGGGCAATGCGCGGCGCACACCTTCCCGACGATCGAGGTGCGCCACCCCTCGGCGCGCGTCGAGCACGAGGCCACCACTTCGCGCATCGGCGAAGACCAGCTGTTCTACGCGATGCAGCGCGGCCTTACCGCCGAGGACGCGGTGTCGATGATCGTCAGCGGCTTCTGCAAGGAAGTGTTCAAGGAACTGCCGATGGAGTTCGCGGTGGAGGCGCAGAAGCTGCTGGGCGTGAGCCTGGAAGGCAGCGTCGGCTGACCGTGGCTGAAGGCAAACAGGACAGGGAGAACGTCATGCTCGATATCCGCAATCTTCACGCCTCGGTCGATGGCAAGCCCATCCTGCGCGGCCTCGATCTTCACGTCGGCACCGGCGAGGTGCACGCCATCATGGGCCCCAACGGTTCGGGCAAGAGCACGCTGGCGCAGGTGCTGGCCGGCCGCGACAGCTTCACCGTCGACGACGGCAGCGTGAGCTGGGACGGCGTCGATCTGCTCGCCATGCCGACCGAGGAGCGCGCGCGCGCCGGGCTCTTCCTCGCTTTCCAGTACCCGGTGGAGATCCCCGGCGTGTCCAACGCCTACTTCCTGAAGGCGGCGGTGAATGCGGTGCGGCGCCACCGCGGCGAGCCGGAATACGACGCGATGGATTTCCTCAAGCGGGTGAAGGCGGAGATGAAGGCGGTGGACATGCGCGAGGAATTTCTCTACCGCTCGGTGAACGAAGGCTTTTCCGGCGGCGAGAAGAAGCGCAACGAGGTGCTGCAGATGGCGCTGCTCGAGCCGCGCCTGGCCGTCCTCGACGAGACTGACTCCGGCCTCGACATCGATGCGCTGCGCACCGTGGCCGACGGCGTGAACCGGCTGCGCTCGCCGGAGCGCTCGATGATCGTCATCACTCACTACCAGCGCCTGCTCGACTACATCGTGCCCGACCAGGTGCATGTGCTGTCGCACGGCCGCATCGTGCGCTCCGGCGGGCGCGAGCTGGCGCACGAACTGGAAGAGCGCGGCTACGGCTGGATCGACGAGGCGCAAGCCACGCTGGCGCAGGGAGCGGCGTCATGAGCACGCTGGAGCACTGGCTGCAACGCTACAACGCGGGCCGCGACGCGCTGCCCGGCGCCGGCGTGCCGTGGCTGGACGCCTTGCGCGAGGAAGCGATCATGCGCTTCGCTGACGAGGGCTGGCCGAGCAACCGGCTGGAGAGCTGGCGCCATACGTCGCTCACGCTGCTCGAGGAGCGTTCCTTCGCACCAGCCAGCGCGCCGCTGGCGCCCGAGACCGTGCTGCAGCGCCTGCGCAGCGACGGCGAGGAGGCGGCGGGCGGACACTGGCTGGTGTTCGTCGATGGCCGCCATGCGCCGGCGCTGTCCGAGCTTGGCGCGCTGCCGGCGGGGGCGGAGATCCGCGCGCTGGCGGAAGTGCTGGCGACGCATCCCGAATGGGTCGAAGCGTATTTCGGCACGGTGGAAGAGGGCGCCAGCCCCGCGGCGCTCAATGCCGCGCTCGCCGCCGACGGCGCCTTCGTCCGCCTGGCGCGCGGCGTGGCGCTGGATGCGCCGCTGCATGTGGTCTTCATCGGCGGCGTGCGCAAGGGCGCCAGCCTCGTGCGCAACCTGATCGTCGCCGAGGCCGGGGCCGAGGCCACGATCGTCGAGCACTACGTCGGCGTGGACGCGGCGGGTGATGCACAGGCGGGCACCCCCGGGACGCTGACCAACGCCGTCACCCGCATCGCCGCCGCGCAGGACGCGCGCATCACCCACCTGAAGCTGCAGGAGGAAGACCGCAGCACGGTGCATGTGGCGCACATCGCCGCGGCGCAGGCACGCGGTTCGGTGTTCGCGTCGCATTCGTTGTCCTTCGGCGCGCAGCTGGCGCGCAACGACATCACCACCCGCTTCGACGGCGAAGGCTGCGAGGCGCTGCTGAACGGCCTGTTCCACGTCGATGGCCGGCGCCACGTCGACCATCACACACGCATCGATCATGCCCAGCCGCGCGGCACCAGCCGCGAGTTCTACCGTGGCGTGCTCGACGGCGCGGGCCGCGGCGTGTTCGCCGGCCGCATCCTGGTGGCCCCGGGCGCGGTGCGCACCGACGCGATGCAGCGCGCCGACAACCTGCTGCTGTCGCCGCAGGCGGAAGCCGACGCGCGGCCCGAGCTCGAGATCTATGCTGACGACGTGAAGTGCGCGCACGGTGCCACGGTGGGGCAGATCGACGAGGACAGCCTGTTCTACCTGCGCACCCGCGGCCTGGACGAAGCCCATGCGCGCAACCTGCTGACCTATGCCTTCGCCGCCGAGGTGCTCGAGCGCATCGGCTTGGCGTCGCTCAAGCGTCGCGCCCAGGTGGCGATCCGCGCCCGGCTGCCGGGTGGCGAACTGATGGAGGTGCTGTGATGAACATGAGCGAAATCGCAGTCGAGTCGGGCCCGGTCGAAACCGTCGACCTGTCCGCGCGCGCGGCCGACTTCCCCATCCTGTCGCGTCCAGTCCGCGGCAAGCGCCTCGCCTACCTCGACAACGCCGCCACCACGCAGAAGCCGGAGGGGGTGATCGAGGCCGAGCGGCGCTTCTATCGCGAATCCAACGCCAACATCCATCGCGGCGTGCATTGGCTGTCGGAGCATGCCACCGACCTCTACGAAGGCGCGCGTGAGCGCGTGCGCAGCTTCCTCAATGCGGCGCGGATGGAAGAGATCGTGTTCACCCGCGGCACCACCGAGTCCATCAACCTGGTGGCGCAGAGCTGGGCGCGCAACACGCTGCAACCCGGCGACGAAATCCTGCTCACCGCGATGGAGCACCACTCCAACATCGTGCCCTGGCAGTTCGTCTGCGAGCAGACCGGCGCGGTGCTCAAGGTGGTGCCGATCACCGACGACGGCGAGCTCGTGCTGGAAGCGTTCGACGAGCTGCTCGGGCCGCGCACGAGGCTGCTGGCGATCACGCAGGTGTCGAACGCGCTCGGCACGGTGAACCCGCTCGCGCCGCTGATCCGGCGTGCGCACGCAGTGGGCGCGCGGGTGCTGGTCGATGGGGCGCAGGCGGTGGCGCACCTGCCGGTGGACGTGCGCGCGCTGGGCTGCGACTTCTATGCCTTCTCCGGCCACAAGCTGTACGGCCCGACAGGCATCGGCGTGCTCTACGCGCGCCAGGAACTGCTGGCGGTGATGCCGCCGTGGCAGGGCGGCGGCTCGATGATCGAGACGGTGAGCTTCGAGCACTCCACCTTCGCCCCCGCGCCGCAGCGTTTCGAGGCCGGCACGCCCAACATCGCCGGCGCGGTGGCGCTGGCCACGGCGATCGACTACGTGCTCGAGATCGGCCTGGAACGCATCGGCGCGCATGAGCACGCGCTGCTGGCAAAGGCCAGCGCGGCGGTGCAGGCGCTGCCCGGCGTGCGCATCATCGGCAACGCGGCGCACAAGGCGAGCGTGCTGTCGCTGGTGGTCGAGGGCATCCATCCGCACGACCTCGGTACCATCCTCGATGCCGATGGCGTCGCCATCCGCGCCGGTCACCACTGCGCCATGCCGGTCATGACGCGCTACGGCATCGCCGGCACGGCGCGCGCTTCATTCGCGCTGTACAACAACGACGCGGACGTCGACGCGCTGATCGCCGGCCTCCGCAAGGCGCAGGACATGTTCGGAGGCCGGCGATGAGCGCACACGAAGGCTTCGGCGACCTGCGCGAGCTGTACCAGGAAGTGATCTTCGATCACAACCGCCAGCCGCGAAACTTCCACCCCATGGCCGACGCCGACCACATCGCCGACGGCCACAACCCGCTGTGCGGCGACCAGCTCACGGTTTACCTGAAGGTGGCGGACGGCGTGGTGCAGGACGTCAGCTTCGTCGGCCACGGCTGCGCCATCTCCACCGCTTCGGCCTCGCTGATGACCGAGGCGGTGAAGGGCCGGCCGGTGGACGAGGTCGAGGCGCTGTTCCGCGACTTCCACGCCCTGCTCACCGACGTGGCGCCGGAAGGGCGCGACTTCGGCAAGCTCGAGGTGCTCGCCGGCGTGCGGGAATTCCCCGCGCGGGTGAAGTGCGCCACGCTCGCCTGGCACACGCTGCAC
The DNA here is from genome assembly GCA_017302295.1 of Thauera sp. Classification (GTDB taxonomy): domain Bacteria; phylum Pseudomonadota; class Gammaproteobacteria; order Burkholderiales; family Rhodocyclaceae; genus Thauera. Next base: position 88,396 of record JAFLDS010000010.1, read on the forward strand.
AACGCGCTGGCCGGTGCCCGCGACACCGCGCGGACGGAATGAAGAAGAAGGCGAGGAAGGGACCGAAGATGAACAAGCCGATGGGCGAGATCCTTGAAGTGCGGCTGACGCGCGACTGCCCGGCAGTGCTGGTGCCCTGGGGCAGCGCGGTGACGCTGGAGGCGGGTGAGTACGCCCAGGTCACGCAGCGCCTGGGTGGCACCTTCACCGTGATGGTCAATGGCAGCCTGTACCGCATCGCCGGCAGCGAAGCCGACGCGCTCGGGCTGGAAGCCGAGTCCGCGGAAGCGATCGTCACCCAGGCGGAGGACGGCAGCTTCAGCCGCGAGGCGGTCGAGGCCGCGGCGTGGAACCAGCTCGCCACTTGCTACGACCCCGAGATCCCGATCGACATCGTCAATCTCGGCCTGGTCTATGGCTGCGAACTGACGCGGCTGCCGAGCGGGCGCTTTCGCATCGACGTGCGCATGACCCTCACCGCACCCGGCTGCGGCATGGGCATGATGATCGCCGACGAGGCGAGAGAGAAGCTTGAGGCCATCCCCGGCGTGGAAGAGGTCGACGTGCAGCTGGTGTGGGACCCGCCGTGGGGGCGCGAGATGATGAGCGAAGGCGCGCGGCTGGAGATGGGGCTGCTGTAAGCATCCCGGCGCATTTGGGGCATCGGGCATACGCGAGGCGGCAATTGCCAGTAAAATCGGGCTCTTTGCGTTCGCAGCGCGGCAGCCGCCGCCCGACACCATGGCCCATACCTCAGCCCACTCGAAGCCCACCTTCCAGCAAGTCATCCTGACGCTCCAGCACTTCTGGGGCGAGCGTGGCTGCGTGCTGCTGCAACCCTACGACCTCGAAGTCGGCGCCGGCACCAGCCATACCGCGACCTTCCTGCGCGCGATCGGCCCCGAACCCTGGAACGCCGCCTACGTGCAACCGTCCCGTCGTCCCAAGGACGGCCGCTACGGCGAAAACCCCAATCGCCTGCAGCATTACTACCAGTTCCAGGTGGTGCTGAAGCCCTCGCCGCTGAACATCCAGGAGCTCTATCTCGACTCGCTGCGCGCGCTCGGCATCGACCCGACGGTGCACGACATCCGTTTCGTCGAGGACGACTGGGAAAACCCCACGCTGGGCGCCTGGGGCCTGGGCTGGGAAGTGTGGCTCGACGGCATGGAAGTGACGCAATTCACCTACTTCCAGCAGGTCGGCGGCCTTGACTGCAAGCCGGTGCTGGGCGAGATCACTTACGGCATCGAGCGCCTGGCGATGTACCTGCAGGGCGTGGAGAACGTCTATGACCTCGTGTGGTCGATCGCGCCGGACGGGCGCAAGGTCACCTACGGCGACGTCTATCACCAGAACGAAGTCGAGCAGTCGACCTTCAACTTCGAGCACAGCAATGTCGATTTCCTGTTCTCGCTATTCACCAACTACGAGTCGGAAGCCAAGCGCGTGATGGAAGTCGGGCTGCCCTTGCCGGCCTACGAGATGGTGCTCAAGGCCGCGCACACCTTCAACCTGCTCGACGCCCGTGGCGCGATCTCGGTGACCGAGCGCGCCGCCTACATCGGCCGCATCCGCAACCTGTCGCGCGCCGTCGCCCAAGCCTATTTCGAATCCCGCGCAGCCCTCGGCTTCCCGATGCTGAACACCACCAAGGAGGCCGCGTGATGACCGGCGCGACCGCAACCCTGCTCGTTGAACTGCTCACTGAAGAACTGCCGCCGAAGGCGCTGCCGCGGCTGGGCGAGACCTTTGCCACGAAGGTCGCCGACGGCCTCAAGGCGAAAGGCCTGGCGCCGGCCGATGCGGTCTGCCGCGACTTTGCCAGTCCGCGTCGCCTGGCGGTGACGGTGACCCGGGTCGGCGCCGAAGGTGCGGCGAAGGAAGTCACCGAGAAGCTGATGCCGGTGGCCGTCGCGCTCGACGCCGAAGGCAAGCCGACGCCGGCGCTGCTGAAGAAGATGGAAGCCAAGGGCATCCCCGCCGACGCCGTTGGCGGCTTCGAGCGCCGCATGGACGGCAAGGCCGAGGCGCTGTTCCACACCGCCGTGGTGCCGGGCGCGAAGCTCGCCGAGGTGCTGTCGGGCATCGTGCAGGACGCGGTGAAGGCGCTGCCGATCCCGAAGGTGATGCGCTGGGGCGATGGCGACGCGACCTTCGTGCGCCCGGTGCACAAGCTCACCATGCTGCACGGTGCCGACGTGGTGCCAGGCCGGGTGCTGGATCTCGATTCCGGGCGTTCGACGCGCGGTCACCGCTTCATGAGCCGCGGCGACATGGACATCGTCACCGCCGACGCCTACGAGGAAACGCTCCGTGCCGAAGGCAAGGTGATCGCCTCCTTCGCCGAGCGCCGCGCCGACATCGAGCGCCAGCTGCTGGCCGAAGCAGCCAAGCAGGGTGCGCTGCTCGACGAGTACGCCGATCTGCTGGACGAAGTCGCCGCGCTGGTCGAGCACCCGACGGTTTACGTTGGCGAGTTCGAGGCCGAATTCCTCGCCGTGCCGCAGGAATGCCTGATCCTGACGATGCGCGCCAACCAGAAGTATTTCCCGCTGTTCGATGGTGCCGGCAAGCTGCTCAACCGCTTCCTGATCGTGTCGAACATGCAGGTTGCCGATCCGTCGAACATCATCCGCGGCAATGCCCGCGTCGTGCGCCCGCGCCTGTCGGATGCGCGCTTCTTCTTCGAGCAGGACAAGAAGCAGACGCTCGAGGCGCGCCTGCAGCGCCTGGCGCCGGTGGTGTATCACAACAAGCTCGGCAGCCAGCTCGAGCGCGTCGAGCGCCTCGAGGCGTTGGCCGGTGCGATCGCAGCCCAGCTGCACGGCGACGTCGCCGCGGCAAAGCGTGCCGCGCGCCTGGCGAAGGCCGACCTCGTCACCGACATGGTCGGCGAGTTCCCTGAACTGCAGGGCATCATGGGCCGCTACTACGCCCTCGCCGATGGTGAAGGCCAGGCGGTGGCCGACGCCATCCAGGCCCATTACCAGCCGCGTTTCGCCGGCGACGCGCTCCCCGCCGGCAACGTCGCCGCCGCGGTGGCGCTGGCCGACAAGCTCGACGCGCTGGTCGGCTTCTTCGGCATCGGCATGGTGCCGACCGGCGACAAGGATCCGTTTGCGCTGCGCCGCGCGGCGCTGGGCGTGCTGCGCATCCTGATGGAGGTGCCGCTACCGCTGGAGCTGCCCCGGCTGATCGACGCCGCTGCCGCGGGTTTCAAGCCCGGCCTGCTGACGGCCGCAGGCTATGCCGCGCAGCTGCAGGATTTCATGTTCGAGCGTCTGAAGAACCTGCTCAGGGAGACCGGGCGCGATGGCGCAGTGATCGACGCGGTGCTCGCGCTCAAGCCGGCGCGCATCGACCTGGTGCCGGCCAAGCTTGCCGCGGTGGAGGCGTTCCGCGCGCTGCCCGAGGCCGAGGCCCTGGCGGCTGCCAACAAGCGCATCGTCAACATCCTGAAGAAGGCAGAGGACACGCCGGGCGAGCCCGATGTCGCGCTGTTGCAGGAGGCAGCCGAAAAGGCGCTGTTCCACCAGGTGGTGGAAGTCGCGCCGCTGGTGCGCTCGCACGTCGCCAACGAGGACTACACCGATGCGCTGCGCGTGCTTGCGGGCCTGCGCGCGGCGGTCGACCAGTTCTTCGAGGACGTCATGGTGATGGCCGAGGAGCCCCTGACACGGCAGAACCGCCTCGCGCTGCTGGCGCAGCTGGCCGGACTGATGAACCAGGTGGCCGACATCTCGCGCCTTTCCGCCTGACCGGCGCGGCCACCGCAAGCAGGAGCGCTCATGCCGACGAAGAAGCTCATCATTCTCGACCGCGACGGCGTCATCAACGTCGACTCCGAGCAGTTCATCAAGTCGCCCGATGAATGGAAGCCGATTCCCGGTTCGCTCGAGGCGATCGCGCGCCTCAACCAGTGGGGATGGCGCGTGGTGGTGGCGTCGAACCAGTCGGGCGTGGGTCGTGGCCTGTTCGGCATGGACACGCTGAACGCCATCAACGAGAAGATGGTCAAGAGCCTCACCCAGGTCGGCGGCCGGCTCGACGCCATCTTCTTCTGCCCGCACGCGGCCGATTCGACCTGTGACTGCCGCAAGCCGAAACCCGGCCTGTTCCGGGAGATTGCCGAGCGCTTCAACGTCGAGCTTTCCGGCGTGCCCTGTGTCGGCGACAGCCTGCGCGATCTGCAGGCAGGCGTGGCGATGGGGTGTGCGCCTTATCTGGTGCTGACCGGCAAAGGCGCCAGAACGCGCGACGATCCGGCCTTGCCCGAGGGTACGCTGATCTTCGACGACCTTGCCGCGGTGGTGGCCGAGCTGACCGGCTGAGCGGCCGGCCGATCGTCGCCGTTCATTTCTCTTCCTTCCGTTTCCCTTCCGGAGCACGCCGCCGTGCACGTGATTCGTTCCGTCCTGTTCGCCCTCCTGCTGGCCGTCATCACCGTGCCCTATGCGCTGGTCGCCGTGCTGATCTTCTGGCTGCCGCCGATGACGCGGCACCGCATCATCACCTCCTGGGTGCCGATCATGATGTGGGTGATCCGGCATGTGCTGGGTATCCGCTACCGGGTCATCGGCGCCGAGAACATGCCCGCCGGCCCGGCGGTGGTGCTCTCCAAACACCAGTCGGCGTGGGAAACGATCGCGCTGCAGCAGATCTTTCCGCCGCTGTGCTACGTGCTGAAGCGCGAATTGCTGCGCGTGCCCTTTTTCGGCTGGGCGCTGGCGCAGATTCCCGGGATCGCGATCGACCGCGGCGCGGGCAAGGATGCCCTGTCGCAGGTCGTCGAACAGGGGCGCGAGCGGCTGAAGGAGGGGCTGTGGGTGGTGGTGTTTCCCGAAGGCACGCGGGTGGCGCCGGGGGCGACGCGGCGCTACAAGCCGGGGGGCGCCTTCCTGGCCAAGCGTGCCGGCGTGCCGGTGGTCCCGGTGGCGCATAACGCGGGTGAGTTCTGGCGGCGCAATGCCTTCCTCAAATGGCCGGGCGAAATCACCGTCAGCATCGGCCCGGTGATCGATGTGAAAGGCGTGAAGGTGGAGCAGATCAACAGCCGCGCCGAAGCCTGGATCGAAACCGAGATGCGCCGGCTGTTTCCGCACCACTACGACAACCAGCCCTTTGGCGAAGCGGTCGAGGCTGAGGTCGACGCCGAGTAAAGCGAGCGCTGAGTCGAAGAAGCCGCACCTTTCAGGCGCGCCAACGCCAGCGCCGAATCGGACCAACAGCCGAATCGGACGACCGCGAAACGCGGACGAAAAAAAGCCCGCTCATCGAGCGGGCTTTTTACTGCTATCGGCGAAGGACCGATTAGGCAGCCTTCTTCGGCGCCTTGGCAGCGGTGGTGCTGACAGCCTTGACGGTGGCGTTGGTCGCGGCAGCCACGTTGGCTTCGGCGATCTCGGCGACTTGCTTGGCAGCCTTGCTCATGCTGTCGTAGGCGCTGTTGGCGGCGGCGATGGCCGACTTGACGGCGGCGACGGCAACGTCGGAACCAGCCGGGGCGGACTTGGCAGCCTTGTCCAGCGCGGTGGCGACGCCCTTGTTCATCTCGGCGACTTGAGCTTCGAACAGCTTCGACAGCTCTTCCTGGCTCTGCGAGGTGATCTCGTAGACGCTACGAGCGTAGGCAACGGCCTTCTCGACGATCGGCTGGGCCAGGGCGGCTTGCAGGTTCATCAGCTCTTGCACGTCCTTGGCGGCCAGCAGGGCCTTGGTGTTGGCAACGCCGTCTTCCAGAACCGAACGGGCGGTGTTCAGGTTCAGGGCGGCCAGGCGCTCGGCGCTGGCGAAAGCCGAGTTGGCGACCGTCAGCAGGGTCTCGATGTTGGCCTTGTTGGCGGCGGCGAACTGCTCGGGGGTAGCGAAGTTGGTCATTTGAAGCTCCTAAGTGAAAAGCGATGAAATCTGGTGGGCAAGACGTTTCGATCACAGCGACGCTGCGATGTTGCGTTGCAGCATGATTCGAATTATAGGGGACGAAGCCGCCTTGTCAAGACAAAATTTGTGCATCGCACAAATCCGTTCCGATTGATCGCTTCAATGACCTGGGAGCCGGTCGCGGAGGCCGCGGCGAGAGGGCGAGAAAGTGAGGCCGCCCGGAGGCGGCCACGCGTTCGCCGGCTTTCAGTCGTGACTGAAATTGGGCTTGCGCTTCTCGACGAAGGCGGTCATGCCTTCCTTCTGGTCGTTGGTCGCAAACGAGGCGTGGAACACGCGGCGCTCGAACAACAGGCCTTCGTTGAGGCCGCTCTCGAAGGAGCGGTTGATCGACTCCTTGATCATCATGACGATGGGCAGCGAGTAGCTGGCGATGGTCTCGGCGGTGGCGAGCGCGTCCTCGACCAGCTTGTCGGCCGGCACCACGCGCGACACCAGGCCGGCGCGTTCGGCTTCGGCGGCGTCCATCATGCGGCCGGTGAGGCACAGTTCCATGGCTTTGGCCTTGCTGACCGCGCGCGGCAGACGCTGCGTGCCGCCGGCGCCGGGCAGGGTGCCGAGCTTGACCTCGGGCTGGCCGAACTTGGCCGTGTCGGCGGCGATGATGATGTCGCACATCATCGCCAGCTCGTTGCCGCCACCGAGCGCGAAGCCGGCCACTGCCGCGATGACCGGCTTGCGGCAGGTCTTCACGCGTTCCCAGTTGCGCGTGATGTACTCGTTCTTGTAAGCGTCCATGTAAGAGAACGAGGCCATCGCACCGATGTCGGCGCCGGCAGCGAAGGCCTTTTCCGACCCGGTGATGACGATCGCGCCGATGCCGTCGTCGGCCTCGAAGCCGTTGAGCGCATCGGTGATCTCGTTGACCACCTGGTCATTGAGCGCGTTGAGCGCCTTGGGTCGGTTCAGGGTGATCAGGCCGACGCGTCCGCGGGTTTCGGCGATGATGAGTTCGTACGTCATGGAGTCTCCTCGATCTTGGGGGAAATGCCCGCCAGCCGGGCGTTCAGCGGCTGCCTTCGGGCTTGTTGTCACCCTTGGGCTGGATGACGGCGCGCACGCGGCCGTCGGCCCCGGCGGCGGGGGCGCTGCCGGGGGCATTGGTCGCGAGGTAGTTCTCGCTCATCGCGTCGTATTCGATATAGCTGCCGCGCACCTCGTCGCCGCCGCTGGTCACTCGCGCGCGCTTGAAAAGCCTGGCCTGCTCGGTGCGGCTGTCGTATTCGATGCGCTCGGCTTCGCCATCGACGTACTCGTTGCTGGCTTCGCGTTTCTGGCGGAAGGTGGCGAGCTTGTTGCCGGAGGCGGTCGCGACGCCTTTCTGGAAGCCGTCGGCACCCTGGGTGACGACCAGCTTGTCGCCCTTGATCACCAGCGTGCCCTGCGTCAGCACGACGGCGCCCTCGAAGACATGGACCTTGTTGCGGTCGTCCACCGACATGCGGTCGGCTTCGATGTCCACCGGCTTGTTGCGGTCGGCGCGCTCGGCGAGCGCGGGGGCGGCGGCGAGGCCGAGCAGGAGCAGGGCGGCGATGAGGCGGTTTGTCATGAGGATTTGTCCTGGCGGCGAGGCATGTGGACCTTGACCTGTCCGGTCAGGTTCAGCGTGCCGAACAGATTGTCGGACTCCATGCCGAGCGCGTTGGCGGTGGTGTTGCCCTGGGTGAGGCGCACGGGCTGGGCGGTCCGCGCGTGCTGCGGATCGGGCCAGACGCTGAGTGCCTCGGAGTTGAGTTCGAGTTCAGGCAGGCCTTCGCCGCGCGTGCGCCGGGCGTGCACGTCGCCGGCCAGATCGACCTGCTCGCCGCCGGGCAAGACCTTGCCGCGGTCGGCGGTCACATGAAACCGCATGTCGTCGCGGAACACCGTCAGGCGTGGCAGCTCGAGCTGCGTCGTGTCGTCGGCGGGGAAGTGCGACAGCTGGTCGGCAAGCAGTTCATAGCGCTGGCTGCCGTCCTTCGCGAAGCCGACGATGCGCGTCCGCGTGGCGCTGAAGTCGGGCCCGGTCTGCACTGCCTTGTCGGCCGCGGGCTCGTCGACACGGGTGGCACGCTCGAGCCAAAGTGATGCGCCGGCGATGACGGTCAGGGCGATCAGCGGATAGAGCCGGTAGGCGGTCTGCATGCGCTGGCTCGCCTCAGTTCCGGGCGGCGGCGCGGAATCGAGCCGTTGGTGACTGGAAGCCCATCAGATCACCTTTGCCAGCATCAGGTCGTGCGTGGTCAGGGCGCCGACCAGCACGCCGGACTTGTCGACCACCAGCAGCTGGCTGATGCGCCGGCTCTCCATCAGCTCGACGGCGTCGACGGCCAGCGCTTCGGGTCCGATCGAGCGGGGATGGGCGCTCATCACCGCGGCGAGCTTCGCGTTGCGCACGTCGCAGCCCTTTTCCAAAGCACGGCGCAGGTCGCCGTCGGTAAAGATGCCAAGCGGGCGACCGGCGTCGTCGACAACCGCGGTCATGCCCATGCCGCCGGTGGTCATCGCCAGCAGTGCCTGGGTCAGTGGTGCGTCGGGCGCGATCGCGGGCACGGCGGCGCGCGGGCGCATGACGTCGGCGACGTGGGTGAGCAGACGGCGGCCGAGCGCGCCGCCAGGATGCGAGCGGGCGAAATCGTCGGCGCCGAAGCCGCGTGCATCGAGCAAGGCGACGGCGAGGGCGTCGCCGAGCGCCAGTGCAGCGGTGGTGCTGGCCGTCGGCGCGAGGTTGAGCGGGCAGGCCTCCTCGCTGACCGCCGCATTCAGATGGACGTCGGCCTCGAGCGCGAGCGGCGAATCGGGATTGCCGGTCATCGTGATCAGGCGTGCGCCCTGGCGCTTCACCAGCGGCACGATGGTGAGCACTTCCTCGCTCGAGCCCGAGTTCGACAGGGCGATGACGACGTCCTCGGGGGTGATCATGCCGAGGTCGCCATGCGCGGCTTCGGCGGCGTGCACGAAGTAGGCGGGCGTGCCGGTGCTGGCCAGGGTGGCGGCGAGCTTGCGCGCGATGTGCCCGGACTTGCCGATGCCGGTGACGATGACGCGCCCGCGGCGTTGCAGGATCAGCGCAACGGCCTGTTCGAACTCGGTTCCCACCCGGTCGGCCAGCGTCGATACCGCGGCCGCCTCGATGCGGAGCACGCGGCGGGCGAGCGCAATCGCGCGGCTGTCTTGGGCAGGATCCATTGGGGACATAGACTCGAAACGGTTACACTTCAACGAAGACGCAGTCATGCCGGCGCACGCAAACCGACGCGCCGAAGCTGGACTGCGATTGTATATCAGTCGGGACGCCGACCGGGATGCCGGGGCAAGCCCGTTCGAACCTTCCGATGCTCAACACGCTCGAATTCGTGCTCCTGCTGCTGGCGGCCGCCGTGGTGCTGGTGGCGCTGTTCCGCAGCCTCAACCTGCCGGCGGTGCTCGGTTATCTGCTCGTCGGTGCGATCGGCGGCCCGCACGCGCTGAACCTGATGCAGGCGTCGCAGGGCGCGAGCCACCTCGCCGAATTCGGCGTCGTGTTCCTGATGTTCTCGATCGGGCTCGAATTCTCCCTCGCACGCCTGGTGGCGATGAAGCGCATCGTGTTCGGGCTCGGCGCGGTGCAGGTGCTGGGTACCGTGGTGCTGGTGATGGTGCTCGGGCGCCTGGGCGGGCTGGGCTGGGCGGCGAGCTTCGCGCTCGGCGGCACGCTGGCGATGTCGTCCACCGCGATCCTGTCCAAGCTGCTCGCTGACCGTATGGAGCTCGACAGCCGCCACGGCCGCGAGATCATCGGCGTGCTGCTGTTCCAGGACCTGGCGGTGGTGCCGCTGCTGATCCTGCTGCCGGCTTTGTCGCAGCCGGCCGAGGACCTGCTGTTCACGCTGGGCGTCGCATCGATCAAGGCGACGGTGCTGCTCGCGCTGGTGCTGGGCTTCGGGCAGCGCTGGATGCGCTGGTGGTTCACGCTGGTCGCGCGGCGCAAGTCGAGCGAGCTGTTCATGCTCAACGTGCTGCTGATGACGCTGGGCCTCGCCTGGATGTCGGAGTTCTTCGGGCTGTCGCTGGCGCTGGGCGCCTTTCTGGCCGGCATGCTGATTTCGGAAACCGAGTACCGCTATCAGGTGGAGGAGGACATCAAGCCCTTCCGCGACGTGCTGCTCGGCCTGTTCTTCGTCACCGTGGGCATGCTGCTCGATGCGGCGGAGGTTCTGCGCAACCTGCCTGCGGTGATCGGCATGGTGGTGGGGCTGCTGCTGTTCAAATTTGCGATCGTGTTCGGCGCATCGCGCGCTTTCGGCTCGCATCCGGGCACGGCGATGCGCTCGGGCCTGTGGCTGTGCGCCGGCGGCGAGTTCGGCTTCGTGCTGCTGTCCGAGGTGCTCGGCCTGAAGCTGATGCCGCACGGTCTCGCGCAGGTGGCGGTCGCGGCGCTCGTGCTGTCGATGCTGCTGGCGCCCTTCATCGTGCAGTTCAGCGACAAGCTGGTGATGCGCTTCGTCGCTTCCGAATGGCTGCTGCGTTCGATGGAGCTGACCCGGGTCGCGGCGCAGTCGCTCGGTGCCGAGAAGCACATCATCATCTGCGGCTACGGCCGCAGCGGCCAGTACATGGCGCGTTTCCTGGAGCAGGAGAACGTCAGCTACGTGGCGCTGGACCTCGACCCGGAGCGGGTGCGCGAGGCGGGCGCGGCCGGCGATACGGTCGTGTTCGGCGATGCGGCGCGGCGCGAGACGCTGATGGCTGCAGGCATCCTGCGCGCCAGCGCGTTGGTGATCTCGTATTCGGTGGTCGAATCGGCGTTGCGCGTGATCCATCATGCGCAGAAGTTGCGCCCCGGGCTGCCCATCGTGGTGCGGGCGGCGGACGAGTCCGACATGGAAAAGCTCATGCAGGCCGGCGCTGCCGAAGTGGTGCCCGAGGCCTTCGAGGGCAGCATCATGCTCGCATCCCACGCGCTGGCGCTGGTCGGCGTGCCGCTCAACCGCGTGGTGCGGCGCATCCGCGATATACGTAATCAGCGCTACGCGCTGATGCGCGGCTTCTTCCATGGTGCGACCGATGCCGCCGATGGACCGGACGCAGCCCAGGCGCGTCTGCACTCGCTCACCGTGCCGCCGGGCGCGCGCTCCATCGGTCGTCGGTTGGGGGATCTGCGTCTGGGGGAGGTCGAGGTGCTGGTGTCGGCGATCCGTCGGCGCGGGGTGCGCATCGAGTCGCCCGGACCCGATAGCAGTATCGAGGAGGGCGACGTGCTGGTGCTGCTCGGTCTGCCGCTGGGTCTGGAGGCCGCCGAACAGCGTCTGCTGCAGGGCGGCTGATGGCCTCCCCGGCGGCTACAGGGTCAGGCAGACAGTGTGGCTGTTGGCATCGACGAGCGGGTTCGTCGCCGAGATCACGCTGAGCGCGCCGTCGTCGGCGGTGGTGCCCGCCCGCATCGCGCCACTGGCGGGATTGCCGTCGTCCAGGCTCTGGTCGAGCTGGCGCACGAGCTTGCCGCTGATGCTGGCCGAGCACATCACGTGGCTTCCACCCAGGCCGAGCGGCGCACCGCTGCCGCCGCGCTGGATGCCGATCCGTCCGCCTGCGGCGTTGCGCGGGATGTAGCCGGCGTCGGCGGTGTCGGTGGGTCCGCTGGCGAGGTTGGCGAGCCGCACCTGCTGCCAGAAATTCGCCGCTTCGCTGCCCGTGTCGTCGTCCCAGCGCCCGCCGAGTGAACCGTCGCCGTTGCCGGCGGTGGTGCAGTCCGATACGCCGGACGGGCACAGGTGCGCCACCGCGCGGCGATCGTCGCCGGGGAGCGCGCGGAACTTGTCCTGATAGGCGTAGATCAGCATCGGCGTGGTGCGGAAGTCCTGCGCGATGTTCTTCACCTTCGCGCTGTCGATCAGCTCCTGGCCCTTGAGCACGCCGCCGAGCAACAGCCCGACGATGACGAGGACGACGGCGATTTCGACGAGGGTGAAGCCGTTCTGATGAGACTTCATGGTGGCGCTCCTTCGTGGTTGGGAAAGCGGTGTGAGCTGGCATCGGCCAGCGGCAGGCGTTTACAGACGCCCCGCGTGGGCGAGGTGGGCGATCAACAGCGGGCGTCCGATCCAGATGAGGAGATCGTCGAAATCGGCGCTGGCCTCGCCCGCCTCATACATCGGGGTGCTCGCCGAATAGTCCGCGTTGTGGCCGTCGGCGCGCCGGTTCTGTCCGGTCGAGAACACCACCGCCACCGCCTGCGAGTCGCTCAGCGTCGTGATCGCGCCGCCGTCGTTGCCGCGCACCTGCAGGTTGGAGATCGGCGCCGTGTGCGCCCCCACCGGCGCGGTGACGAAGGCGGCGTCGACGCGATAGCGCCAGTGGCCGCTCCAGTCGTCGCTTGCGTCGCGGCGCGGATGGCCCCAGGCGTCGTGGGCCGTCAGCCCCAGGCTGCGCCACGGCAGGCGGCCTTCGCCGCTCATGCTGCAGGGCGCGGCGTCCTCGAGGCCGTAGTGCGGGCTCGCCGGATCAGCTTCGGTGCTGGGGCAGGGCAGCCGACCGTGGATGATGGCGAAGCCGGTCAGGGCGCGTTCGATGTCGTGCAAGGCGTCGAGCGTGTGCTGCCGATCGCGCGCCTCCATGCGCGCGCCCAGGGGAACGAGCATGCTGCCGGTGAGCAGGCCGAGGATGACGAGCACGACCGCAAGCTCGGCGAGGGTGAAGCCTGCAGCGCGATGGCGCGGGGGGCGGCGCGGCGGCGAAGGCTGAGGCGCGCAGGGCCGCAGGCTCAGTTCAGGCATCGGATGACATCCTCGGAGGCGGCTTGCCCGCTGGCAGGAAGGGTGAAGGTGCGCGCACCGGCGAATGCGGGGATCCCGCTTTCAAGGTGGGTGGGGTTGGCGCCCTCGAAGTACTGCGCCGGATCTGCACGTTCGCGTGGGGTAATGCGCGCCTGCCGTCCAGGGCCGCCGGCAACGCGCTCGCCGCCGAACAGCAGCACGCCGCGGCAAGGCTCGGTGGCCGGCGGGTCGCTGCGGGACAGCGCGATGCAGGCGCTGGCGTCGGCGCACAGGGCGAAACGGAACTGGTTGCGCCAGTTGTCGTGGTCCGCGGCGCGTTCCGCGGGCAGATCCAGCGCTGCCGCGTCGGGCAGCTCGCCGACAAGGAGGGCGCCGGCGGGCGCGGCATGGCGCTCGATGAAGTCGTCGTCGCCCAGTCGCGCGGCGAGCGCGCCGGCAGCGGTGGCGATGACTGCGTCGATGCGGGGGGCGAAGTCGCTGCGTCGGCGCAGCGCGCCAAACAGATCATCGACGCTGATCCACGCGATCAGGTCGTTGCGCGGCGAGCCGTCGGCGGTGCCCTGAAAGACGTCGAGCGGCGCAGTGAAGGCGGCCGGGTAATCGGCGTCGAGAAAGTGCGCCAGGTCGGCTGCCGAGCTGTCGCTCCCGGGGCAGCGCCGGCCGCTGCTCGGCGGGCGCGACTGGCCCTCGAGCGCCACGCCGGGAGCGAACAGCACCGCCGCGATGCGGCTATCCGCGGCAGCCAGCGGCTCGCCTGCGGCCGAGTGAGGCTGGAACTGGCCGGGGCTGTCCCAGTTCAGACTCAGTGGCTTCGGGTTGTGCTTGACGCTGCCGGCGATGGCGTACCACAGGCAGTGTCCCCAGCCGTCGCGCAGATCGGCGAGGCCGAGTGTCCGATAGGGCAGGCGTCCGATGACGCCCCGCTCGCGTGCGCCGCAGGCACCGATCGGTGTCGAGCCGGTATTGGCCATGTCGGGGCAGGGCAGGTAGCCATGCCCTTCGCCGGGGTGCCGCTCCGCATAGCTCGCCGCGTAGCCGATCAGCGCGGCGCGCGCCTGGGCCAGCGCGATCATGCTGCGGCCATGGGCGCGGGCGCGTGCCTTCGCGGCGAGATCGCCCTGGGCGAGAAGGCCTGCGGCGCCGAGCAGGGCGGCCACCAGCAGCACGGCGACGAGGCCGCTGCCATGTTGACGGACGGCGAGCGCGCGCAGTTGCGCGCGGCCTCCGGGGTGAGCCTGTCTCATTGGACCGCACCTGTCGTCCGCTCCGGGCGCAGGGCCGGTGTTTCGGACGCTTCGGTTGCGATCGGCCAGCTGTCGCCGACGCGCAGGCGTGTCTGCGGTGCCGCGGCGGGGATGAGTTCCCTGCGGTCGCCTGGCGCCAGCCTGAGCCCGGGCGGGATGGGTTGCAGCTCGCCGTTCAGCCACACGCTGTCGCGTCCGTCGCTGCGTCGCAGGATGCCGTCGATGCGGGCGCGCGCGACAGGGGGCGTGAGCGCGGGCGCAGGCTTCGTTTCGCGAGCGGGCGTGCGGCGCGGTTCGCCCGCATCGATCGCCCGGCGTTGCGCGGGGGAGTGGAACAGGCGCCCGAAGTCGTCGCCTGCCGCCTCCTGGGCACCTGCCGCGGACGTACCGCCGTGGGCGAGAACAAGGGCGAGCGCGATCAGGCGAGTGATGGCGGGAAAGTGGGGAGATCGACGTGCTGGGCTCATCGCCGGTCCTCGGCCGCACCTTGCTCGAGTGTCAGCCAGTCGATCGTGCAGGTGGCGCGAACGCCTGTCGCAGCATCGGCTGCGCCTGCCTCGGCGAGCCGCTCCATCGAGCAGTTCCGGGTGATCACGATCGCACTGCGTTCGGCCTCGAGGGACGATAGCAGACGCAGCAGGGCGCCCTCGTGGCGCAGCTCGGCGCTCAGCTGCAGCGTGGTGGCCATCAGCCGCAGCGGTTGGCCGGGCGAGACGGGCGCGGCGCGGCCGTTGCCGTCCAGAGACGTTGAGCTGCCTGCCAGTGCGCGCGGCGGCGAGAAGGTGGCACGAACCGCGGTGGCGGAGCGAGGCTCCGTTGCCGGAGACAGGGACTGCGCTACCACGCGCTGCCACTGGCTACGCTGCGCCGGCCCGGTCGCGCCGCGCGCCTCAAGTTCCTTGAGGCGTTCGAGGGCGGGCTGCAGGCGTGTGTCCTGCACTTGCGCGGCTGCGAGGTCGGCGGCACTACGGCGCTGCGCCGCCTGCGCTTGCTGCAGACGGTGCGAGGCGGTCGATACCGCTTCCCCCGCTGCCCAGGCCAGGATCATCGTGCCGAGCAGCATCGCGCCGATGGCGAGCGAAGCCCGTCGCCGGATGAGGGACTCAGCCCAGGGGGGACGCATGGCCGCGGAGGCGATCGAATGGCGCGCGCTCACCGCCGTGCGCTGCCGTCGAGCTGGAAACGGACGCGGGCGATGACAAGGCCGTCGATGTCGTCGCGGCCCCGGGATGCCGGCCGGATGCCGGTCTCGCTGTCGACCGCTTGCGCTCCGAGGCCCGCGAGCTGGTCGGTCAGCCGATCGAGCGCGTCGTCAGTCGCTGCGGGTGCGGAGGGCAGGCGCAGGCGAAGCTCGACGGCAATGGGCGCGCTCGCCGAAGTGCTGCGAAGGCGTTGCCAGGAAAGCTGGACGAGTTCCACGCCGGGGCTTGCTTCGAGCGCCGCGGCCACGGTTTCGAACACCGGACGGGTCGGTGTATGGGCAGCCTGCTCGCGCTCGAGCCGGGCGAGCATCTCGAGCACGAGCTCGGGCGGCACAGCGAGCGCGCCGTGGCGGGCATGCAGGGCGGCCGTCTCCCGCCGCTGCGCAGCGGATTGCGCCTCGAGCGCGGTGGCGGCCTGATCGAGCGTGCCAGCTTCGGCAAAGCGGGTCGCGGCGAGCGCCAGGCCGGCTGCGGCGAGGGCGGCGCTGCAGCCAAGGGCCGCGAGGCGCCGCGGCGACGGCCTCGGTGTGGTCGGGCATGCGCGCGTGCGGCAATTCTGGCGCGCGGGAGCGCGCGCCAGACATCGCAGCAGCGCGGTCTCGATGCCCGCGCAAGGTATGGTGTCGGATGCGGGAGGCCGAGGGTCCGCCGGTGCAAGCAGGGCCGTGGCCGCGACGAACTCGATGCCGTCGGAAAGCGCCTGCGGGCGGTCGCGCTCCGGGGCGTCGACGAGGGCGATGGTGCGCGATGGCGCCCCGGCCTCGGTGTGCTGGGTGGCGAGATAGGTGCGCGTACGCTCGATCTCATGGCGCCAGCTGTCGCTGAACGGCTCGATGCCGGGCAGCAGGCGAGAGAACTGCGCGCAGCCGTCGGCGATCTTCGTCAGCCGCGCGCCACCGCGGTGCTGGGTGATGAGCAGGACTGGCGTGTCCAGGTGCAGCGCGCGCGGAAGGAAATGGCCGAGCAGCAGGGTGGCCGAGCAGATGGCCTCGAGCCGCGCACCGCTGCGCCGGATCGCGCCCAGCCAGGCCTCGAGCGCGGTCGCGCGCGTCAGGCCGTGCATCACCAGGCGCTCGAAGCGGCCGCCGTCGGCCTGCGTGCCGAGCCCATGCATCCAGGTGATCGGCGACGACGGAAAGTGGGTGGCGAAGCGTCGCACGATCAGGGCTCGGCGGTCGGCGCCCCGCGCCCGAGGCAGGGTTTCGAGCTGCAGGCCCTCGTCGGCAAGGTCGACGAGCAGGCGATAGCGCACGCCTTTGGGCTGGCGTGCCAGCCAGTGGCCGAAGGCGGCGTGATCGCCCGCCGCGAAGGCTGCGGCGCGGACGGGGCCCGGTGTATCCATTTGCCATGCCTCGAGGGCGTGGTCATTCACCCACAGGGCGCAGAACGGCTTGCTCATGAGCTAGACGGGAAGGTGGGTGAGGATGTCGTAGATCGGACCGAGGACCGCAGTCGCGATCCACAGCAGCAGGGCGCCCATCGTCACGGTGAGGGCGGGCTCCATGGCCGCCTGCAGCCGGGCGGTGGCCTCGCGCACGTCGCGGCAGTAGTAGGAGGACACGTTGCCGAGGGCACGATCAAGGGCTCCGGTCTGTTCACCCACGCGCAGCATGCGTGTCACCAGCGGCGGAAAGAGCTCGATTGCGCCGAAGGCCTGCGACAGCGTCTGCCCCTGCTCGATGCGTTGCGTTGCGTCGCGCAGTCCGTCGCGCAGCGCCAGATTGCCGGTGATTTCCGCACTCGACTTGAGGGCGTCGATGACGTTGATGCCCGCGGCGTAGAGTGTGGCAAGCAGCGCGGCGAAGCGGGCGAGGGCGAGCTTGCGCCGCAGCTCGCCCACCAGCGGCAGGCGAAGCGCGAGTCGGTCCCGACGCAGACGCAGCTCCGGCGAGCGGCCGAGGGCGATCTTCAGGCCTACTGCCGCGCCGGCGATGGCGAGCACGATCGCCCAGCCCCAGGCCGTCACCGCATGGGACAGCCACAGCAGCGCCCGCGTCTGCAGTGGGAGCGTCTGGCCGGTGGTGCGGAACAGCTTCTCGAGCTCGGGCACGACGTGGGTGAGCGCCACCACGAGGGCGACCAGCAGGATGGAACCGACGATGGCCGGATAGAGGGCGACGCGGCGCGCGTGGACGGCCAGTTCGTCGTCGTGCTCGACCATGCGGCCGATCTCGCGCACCGATTCGGAGAGCGTTCCTGCATGTTCGCCGGCGCGCAGCAGGCTGACGCAGACCGGGTCGAACGCTGCCGGGTGGTGCGCTGCCGCTTCCGAAAGCGTTCTGCCGCCGGTAACGTCGGCACGCATCGCGACGACGATCTCGCGCAGGGCGGCGTGGGAGGTCGTGTCGCGCAGCTCGGCAAGACTGTCCAAAATCGGCACGCCCGCTGCCAGCAGCTGCTCGAGCTGGAAGCATAGGTGCACGAGTTCCCGCCGCGGAACGCGCCGCTGCCACGGGCGCGGGCGGACGGCCTCGCCATTGATGAACTCCAGCCCCTGTTCGCCCAGGCGCTGCTCGAGCTCGACGAGGTCGGCCGCTTCCTGCTCGCCGCGCACGGTCTGCCCATCGGTCTGCATGGCGCGGTAGCGGTAGCGCATGATCGTGTTCTCCGTTCCGATCTACAGCGCGTCGGCGCCCAGCGGCACCGTGCGCGCGAGTTCCTGCAGCGACGTGGTGCCGGCGAGAACCTGCCGGATCCCGTCCTCGGCAAGCGTGCGAAAGCCGCTGGCGCGCGCAGCCTGGAGCATTGCGCGCGGACTGGCGCGCTGCGCGATGAGTTCGTCGAGCGTGGCGTCGACGTGGAGCAGCTCCATGAGCGCGCTGCGCCCCCGGTAGCCGCGGAAGTCGCAGGCCGCGCAGCCTACCGGGCGAAAGAGGCGGGTTTCCGTATCGGCCGGGTCGAGACCGAGGAGCCTGGCCTCGTCGTGCGAAGGAGCGTGCGGCGTGCGACAGGCGGGGCACAGCCGGCGCACCAGGCGCTGGGCGGCGATGCCGATCAGATTGCCGGCGAGCAGTTCGGCGCGGATGCCGATGTCGATCAGGCGCGGAATGGCGGCCACCGCCGACCCTGCGTGCAGCGTCGCGTACACCTGATGGCCGGTGAGCGCCGCGCGCAGGGCCATCTCGGCGGTGTCGACGTCGCGGATCTCACCCACCAGGATGATGTCGGGGTCCTGGCGCAGCAGCGCGCGCACGCCGCCGGCAAAGTCGAGCCGGCTGGACTCGCCCACCGACGTCTGCCGGATGCGGGGCAGCGGGTACTCCACCGGATCCTCGAGCGTCATGATGTTGACCTCCTCGGAGTCGAGGTGCGCAAGCACCGAATACAGGGTGGTCGTCTTTCCGCTGCCGGTGGGGCCTGTCACCAGGATCAGTCCTTCCGGCCGCGCGATCATCCGCTGCAGGGTGGCGTGCTGGTCGTCGGCGAGCCCGAGCGCGTGCAGTGGCACGATGCCTTTGTCGCGGTCAAGGATGCGCAGCACGATGTTCTCGCCGTGCAGGGTGGGCTGGCTGGCGACGCGCAGGTCGATCGGTCGCCCGCCCACCGCCAGGCTGATGCGCCCATCCTGCGGTGCGCGTGTTTCGGCGATGTCCAGCCCGGCCATGACCTTGAGCCGCACCGCCATCTCCGGCCAGCGCGAGCGGTGCAGGGCATGGGCCTGGAACAGCAGGCCGTCGAGGCGGTAGCGGATGCGCAGGAAGCCGGCTTCCGGCTCGAAATGCACATCCGATGCGCCGCGCGCCACGGCCTCGGCGATCAGCGCATCGACCAGGCGCGTGATCGACTGTCCGTCGCGAACCGCGCCCGACATGGCTGCGGCGCCGTCGCCACCGTCGATCTCGCGCAGCAGATCGTCCACCGAGCCGGCCTGACCGTAGTGACGGTCGATGGCCCGTACAAGCTCCGACTCGCCGGCGAGGCGTAGATCGAGCTGCGTCTGTGGAGGCAGGTGGCTGCGCACACGGTCTAGCGCCACGATGTCGTTCGCGTCGGCGAGGGCGAGGACGAGCAGCGGCTGGGACGGGTCGTAGTGCAGCGGCAGCAGGCGGTGCCGGCGTGCGAGCTCGTGCGGCAGCACCGCCAGGGCGTCGGCGGCCGGCAGTGCGCTTGCGAGGTCGACGCAGGGGCGTCCGCTGCGTGCGGCGAGTGCATCGCGCAGGGCGGACTCCTGAACGAAGCCCATGTCCACCAGCAGGCGGCCGAGCGGCAGCTTGCGTGCGCGCTGTTCGTGCAGGGCGATGCGCAGCTGGTCGGTGCCGATGAGGCCCGCCGCGCACAGCTGCTCGCCGATGCGTGCCGGCGCTCCCGCTTCGCCCGGCGGCGAGGCGGGATTGTCCGCGGCGGCGGGCCAGGTCGGCGCGGTATCTCGCGGCAGAAAGTCGAGCGGGGGCAGATGCGGACTGTTCATGTCTTTGGCGTGCTGCACATCAGGGAACGCGGATCGTGGTCGGGCCGATGCCGGCCTGCGGGGCGGCCGCGTGCGGCAGGCCGGGACGCAGCGGCGCCTGCGGGAAATTGCGCTCGCCCGGCGCGGGCTGCGTGGAGAGGAAGTCGGCGCCGGGCAGGCGTTTGCGGTAGGCGGCGTAATCGCCGTTCGTGCTCGGGTCCTCGATCAGCAGGGGGCGCAGGAAGATCAGCAACTCGGTGCGCCGCACGGTGTTGTCGCGGCGGGTGACCGCCTCGCCGAGCAGCGGAATGTCGCCCAGCAGCGGGATGCGGCCGCTGCCGTAATCGATCCTGTCTTCCATCAGGCCGCCGAGCACGCCCACTTCGCCGCTGCGCAGCCGCATCACCGATTCGATCTCCCGGGTACGGATCTGCGGCACGCGGTTCGGGATGCTGCCCAGCGAAGGGTTCGGATCGTCCTTGAAGCCCGAGATGCCGGAGATCGTGGGCCGGACATTGAGCGTGATGTCGCCGCCGGCGCTGACCTGCGGGGTGACGGACATGACCATGCCGACCGACACCGATTGGGGGGTGGTGGTCGCAGTGGTCTTCTCGCGCTTGCTTTCGTCGTATTCGGTGGTCGAGGCGTCGACCAGGAAGTACACGACCTCCTCGACCACCTTGAGCATCGCCGTCTGGTTGTTCAGCACCGACAGGCGCGGGCTGGAAAGCACTTTCACGGTGCCGAAGGTCTCGAGCAATTCGAGGCGGATGTCGAGTTGCCCCGACAGGTAGCTGATGGTGGGCTGGGTGGTGATGCCGGCATCGCCGCTGCCGCGGGGGCGGATGCTCCAGCCGGGCAGCCCGAGGCGAGTCCAGTCGATGCCCTGATGGTAGGCGTCGGCGAGCGTGACCTCGACGATGGTCGCTTCGATCATGACCTGACGCCTCGAGGCGTTCTGCACCTGGTCGAGGAAGTGCCGGATGCTTTCGTGCTGGCGCGCACTGGCGCGAACCATCAGTACACCGGTCTCGCGATTGACCATCAGGCGGTGATCGTCCCCGCCTTCCGCTCTCGGCGGGCTGCCGCCCTCGTCGAGGAGGGCGCGGACGTTCGCGGCGATGGACTCCCAGAACTGGTTCACCGCGCGCGTCTCGATCTGGGTGATCGAGGCGTTGCCGGTGGTGCTGGCCGGGCGCGCCATGGCCGAACTGCTGGTCGCGATCTGGGTGCTGGTGGCTACGGTGCCGCTCATCGTGCGGGTCAGGTTCACATAGTCGAGCGTGTAGCTGCGCAGGAAGGGCGCGTCGGGGCGTACCACCAGGTGCTGACCGTCGAGTTCGACGCGCAGGTTCGCCTGGCGGGCGATGCGTGCCAGCAGGGCGGGGAGGGATTGACCGACCGCATTCAGCGTGACGCTGCCGGACAGGCCGGGATGCAGGTCGAGATCGAGGTTGGCGTCGCGGGCGATGGCGAAGAGCAGAGGCTCGACCGCCATGTTGCGGACCGTGACCGAGTAGGTGGGCTCCGCCGCGGGCGGCGGCGCTGTCTGAGGCGTTCTTGCCACGGACGATGCCGCGCCGGGAACCTCGCGCTGGGAGGGCGGCGTTGGCGCGGGCGACCGGGCATGGCCGTCGTGCGGCACCGAGGCCGACAACTGGGCGCAGCCTGCGAGCGCGAGCGCGAATGCCAACGAGGCCGGCAAGGGTGGATTCATGATGACGATGTAATTAATATCGGCGTCATGATAAAAGCGTTTATGGGAACTGAAAATAGTCTTATGGCATTTTCTTCGCCTGCCCCGGGGATGCGGCAGTTCGCCGGGCAGAACGTTGTCGCCGCGCAACAGCGTCGCGGGAAAGTCCGCGTGCTCTGATAGACTTGCGAGTTCGAAATTAGTTGAAATCTTCTTGTGTCTTCATCTCCGACGCCTCTCGTATCGCTGCGCAATGCCCGCTTTGCTTATGGCGAGCGGGAAGTTCTGCGCGGCATCGACCTGACCGTTCATCGTGGCCAGGTGGTTGCGATCATGGGCGGCAGTGGCTGCGGCAAGACCACCTTGCTGCGCCTGATCGGCGGACAGCTGCGCGCGAGCTCAGGTGCCGTCGAGGTCGACGGGCGTGAGGTCGCGCACATGGGACGGTCCGAGCTCTACGCCCTGCGCCGCCGCATGGGCATGCTGTTCCAGTTCGGCGCGCTGTTCACCGACATGACGGTGTTCGACAACGTCGCTTTCCCGCTGCGCGAGCACACCGAGCTGCCGCCGAGCGTGATCCGCGATCTCGTCATGATGAAGCTGCAGGCCGTCGGCCTGCGTGGCGCCCACGCGCTCAAGCCGGCGGAGCTCTCCGGGGGCATGGCGCGTCGTGTCGCGCTGGCGCGCGCGGTGGCGCTCGACCCGATGCTGATCATGTACGACGAGCCCTTCGCCGGCCTCGATCCGATTTCGCTCGGCGTCGTCGGTCAGTTGATCCGGCGCCTCAACGATGCGCTCGGGGCTAGTTCCATCATGGTGACCCACGATGTGCACGAGTCGCTGCTGATCGTCGACTACATCTATTTCGTCTCCGAGGGGCGCATCGTCGCGCAGGGCACGCCGGACGAGATCCGCGGGTCGACCGACCCCTTCGTGCATCAGTTCGTGAACGCCGAAGCCGACGGGCCGGTGGCCTTCCACTATCCGGCTGCGCCGATCGAATCCCTGCTGCAGGGGGGGCGGCCATGAAGAGTGTCCTCGATACCCTTCGGCGCATCGGCGCGATGACCGTCGATGGCGTCTGGCGTGTGGGCTTCGCGACGCGTTTCCTGATCGCGATCCTGATGTATTCCGGTCAGTCGCTACGCCGCCTGCAGCTGACGATGCGCGAGATCTACTTCAGCGGCGTGCTGTCGCTGCTGATCATCATCGTGTCCGGTCTGTTCGTCGGCCTGGTGCTCGGCCTGCAGGGCTACGAGACCCTGCAGCGCTACGGCTCGTCGGAGGCGCTCGGCGTGCTGGTGGCGCTGTCGCTGACGCGCGAGCTGGGGCCGGTGGTGGCCGGGCTGCTGTTCGCCAGTCGCGCCGGTTCGGCGGTCACGGCCGAGATCGGTCTGATGAAGGCGACCGAGCAGCTGAAGGCGATGGACATGATGGCGGTCAACCCGATCGCGCGCGTCGTCGCGCCGCGTTTCTGGGGTGGCGTCATTTCCATGCCGCTGCTGGCGGCGATGTTTTCGGCGATGGGCGTGTTCGGCGGCTGGCTGATCGGCGTCGTCGTGATCGGCGTCGATGACGGCGCCTTCTGGTCGCAGATGCAGGCTGCGGTCGATTTTCGCTACGACGTGTTGAACGGCGTGATCAAGTCGGTGGTCTTTGGTGTTGCGGTGTCGCTGATCGCGGTGTTCGAAGGCTACGATTGCAACCCGACAGCCGAAGGCGTGTCGCGCGCGATCACGCGCACCGTGGTGACATCGGCGCTGGCCATCCTCGCGCTCGATTTCGTGCTCACCTCTTTCATGTTCCGGGGTCAATGATGAGTCGTACCACGCTCGACCTGTGGGTCGGCTTCTTTGTCGCGCTGGGTTTTGCCGCGCTGATCTTTCTGGCGATGAAGGTCGGCAACTTTTCTGGCCTCAACAGCGCTCCCACCTACACCGTCGAGGCGCCGTTCGACAACATCGGCGGCCTGAAAGTGCGTGCGCCGGTCAAGAGCGCAGGGGTGGTCGTCGGCCGCGTCGCCGGCATTCGCTTCGACCCCGAGCGCTATCGCGCGGTGGTCAGGCTCGAACTCGACCGCCAGTACGCGTTTCCCCGCGATACCATTGCCACCATCCTGACCTCGGGTCTGCTGGGTGAGCAATACGTCGGCCTGGAGGCGGGCGGCGATCCCGAAATGTTTGCCAATGGCGACACCGTCGCGATGACGCAATCGGCGGTGGTGCTGGAAAAGCTGATCAGCCAGTTCATGTTCGACAAGGCTTCCGAGACGCCCGCTCCGGCGTCGAAGTGACGGTGCGCAAATCCCCGCTGGAGATGAAAACAATGAAGAATTTTGCCGCTAGGCTGACTTCCGTCCGGATGGGCGTGCGCGCCGCACCCCTGCTTGCGAGTGCGCTGCTGCTCGCCGGATGTGCCACCACGGCACGCAACCCGGCGGATCCGCTCGAGGGCTACAACCGGGCCATGTTCTCGTTCAACGAGCAGGTCGACAAGGTCGTCGTCAAGCCGGTCGCCGAGGTCTACGACGCGGTGCTGCCGGAGCCGCTGCACATCGCCATCGGCAATGTGTTCGGCAACCTGGCCGACCCCTGGATCGGTGTGAACAACCTGCTGCAGGGCAAGGTCGCCGATGCGCTCAGCGACATGATGCGCTTCCTCGTCAATTCGACTTTCGGCTTCCTCGGCGTCCTCGATGTCGCGAGCGAAGCCGGACTGCCCAAGCATGACGAGGACTTCGGCCAGACGCTCGGCCGCTGGGGCGTGGGCGAAGGCGCCTATTTCGTGCTCCCGTTCTTCGGCCCGCGCACGATCCGCGACGCGGCCGCCTTCCCGGCCGACCTCGCAGCCAATTCCGCCTGGGATGCGGGACATATCCCGACGCGCAACACCGTCACCGCGGTACGCATCACGCACCAGCGCTGGCGCCTGCTCGGTACCGAGAAGACGGTCGATGAGGGAACGCTCGACAAGTACGCCTATGTTCGCGATTTCTACCTCGAGCAGCGCCGGTACAAGGTTTTCGATGGCGCGCCGCCTCGGGTATATGAGGACTTCAATGGCGCGTCTGCGACGCCGCTCGGCAAGGGCGTCGACGTTGCGGCCACGACGGCCGTCGAGAATCTGGAACTGCTGGGCGGGGGCGGCTTGATGCTCGCTTATGGTCCCGCTGCGGATGAGTCCGGGAGCCGCTGATGCTGATGAGACGACTGCTTATGCTGTTCTGCGCCTGGCTGGCGCTGGCCGCGTCTGCGTCGGCGCAGACCATGGCGCCCGACGTCCTGGTGCGCGACGTGACCAACGAAGTCCTGGCCATCGTTCGTGCCGACAAGGCCATCCAGGCCGGCGACACGCGCCGCGTGATCGAACTCGTGGACGCCAAGGTGCTGCCGCATTTCGACTTCCGTCGAATGACCATGCTTGCGGTCGGGCGCGACTGGCGCGATGCGACGCCGGCCCAGCAATCCCGCCTGACCGAGGCTTTCAGGACGCTGCTGGTGCGAACCTATGCGAATGCGCTGACGCAGTATCGTGACCAGGTGATCGACTTCAAGCCGGCGCGCTTTGCCGAGACGGACACCCGAGTGCAGATCCGCACCGAAGTCAAGCAGTCGGGTGCGCAGCCGATCGGCATCGACTACATGCTCGAGAAGTCCGACAAGGGCTGGAAGGTGTTCGACGTGGTCGTCGCCGGCGTGAGCCTGGTGACCAACTATCGAAGCAATTTCAGCCAGGAGATCCGTGCTGGTGGGGTGGACGGACTGATCCGGTCGATCGAGACGAAGAACCGTTCGCTCGAAGCGGAGCAGACGCGTCGATGAGCGCGGAGGCAAGCCCCGGTTACCTGCCCGTCGAAGGTCCTTTGACTGTGCGCACCGTCCCCGCGATGCTGGAAATGGGGCGCAGGCGGGCCGCCGAGGGGGATCTCGTGGTGGACTTCTCCGCCGTTGAGGAGGCCGACTCGGCCGCGCTTGCGCTTCTGCTCGACTGGTTTCGCGTTTCCCGTGCGGCAGGCCATCGCCTGCAGCTGACGGCTCTTCCCCAGGGCCTTGCAACGCTGGCTGCGCTGTACGACATCGACACGCTGTTACCCCTTTCCGAGGCGCGCAAGCAATGAGCACAGCGGCCATCCGCATCCAGGCGGTCACCAAGAGTTACGGCGCACTGAAAGCGCTCGGCGGTGTTGACCTCGAAATTGCGCAAGGTGAGTTCTTTGGGCTGCTCGGCCCCAACGGCGCGGGCAAGACGACATTGATCTCCTCGCTTGCGGGCATCGTCAGGCCCGACGGTGGCTCGCTGGAGGTGATGGGGCACAACGTCGTCAGCGATTATCGCAACGCGCGCCGCAACCTGGGCGTGGTGCCGCAGGAGCTCGTCTTCGATCCATTCTTCTCGGTGCGCGAGCTGCTGCGCATCCAGTCGGGCTATTTCGGCATCCGCAGCAACGATGACTGGATCGACGAAATCCTCGCCAGCCTGGACCTCACGGGCAAGGCCAATGCCAACATGCGGGCGTTGTCGGGCGGCATGAAGCGGCGCGTGCTGGTGGCGCAGGCGCTGGTGCACCGGCCCCCGGTGATCGTGCTCGACGAGCCGACCGCGGGCGTCGATGTGGAATTGCGCCAGGGACTGTGGCACTTCATCCGCAAGCTGAACCGCGACGGCCACACCATCGTGCTGACCACGCACTATCTCGAGGAGGCGGAGGCTCTGTGCGGGCGCATCGCCATGCTCAAGAGCGGTCGCATCGTCGCATTGGACACCACCGAGAATCTGTTGCGCCGCTTCGCCACCCACAGTCTGCGCGTGCGCCTGCAACAGCCCGAGGTCGGCCTGGCGCTGGGCGGGGCAGCGGCCGAGGAAGGAGGCTGGATCGAGTTCGGCTTCGACAGCTACCAGGATGTGGAATCCCTGCTGGCGCGGCTGCGCGAGGCCAACGCCGGCCTGGTCGAGATGCAGCTGGGGGCGCCCGATCTCGAGCGCGTCTTCGTGGAGGTGATGAATCGTGCGTGACCCGCAATCCCATGTGATGCCGGCGCCGGCGCCGCGCATCGAGCCGATGCCGGTCGATTCGCCGCTGACCGGTTTCCGCACGCTGCTGTACAAGGAGGTGCTGCGTTTCTGGAAAGTGTCGTTCCAGACCGTCGCGGCGCCGGTGCTCAACGCGGTGCTGTATCTGGTGATCTTCGCGCATGTGCTGGACCGTCACGTCACCGTGTACGGCGACGTCTCCTACACCGCGTTCCTGGTGCCCGGCCTGGTGATGATGTCGGTGCTGCAGAACGCGTTCGCCAACAGTTCGTCGTCCCTGATCCAGAGCAAGATCACCGGCAACATCATCTTCGTGCTGCTGCCACCGCTGTCGTACCGCGAGTTCTACGCGGCCTACGTCATCGCCTCGACCCTGCGCGGCCTGTTCGTCGGCGCCGGGGTGCTGCTGGTGTCGCTGCCTTTCGTCGATCTGCCGATCGCCAACCCGCTCTGGGTGCTGGTGTTCGCGCTGATGGGCGGGGCGATCCTCGGCTCGTTCGGGGTGATCGCCGGCATCTGGGCGGAGAAGTTCGACCAGCTCGCAGCCTTCCAGAACTTCTTCATCATGCCGCTCACGATGCTGTCGGGCGTGTTCTATTCCATCCATTCGCTGCCCCAGATCTGGCAGAACGTGTCGCACTTCAACCCGTTCTTCTTCATGATCGACGGCTTCCGCTACGGCTTTTTCGGCCAGTCCGATACTTCGCCGTGGTTGTCGCTGGGCGTCGTCGTCACCTGTTTCGTCGTGCTCGCAGTGCTGACCCTGACCATGCTGGGTCGCGGTTACAAGCTGCGCTCGTAAAGGATTCACCATGTTTGAAGCAAGCGAGATCAAGCGTCTCATCGAGCAGGGCATGCCCTGCGACTTCGTCGCCATCGAGGGCGACGATGGCGTGCATTTCACCGGGATCGTCGTCAGTGCCGCCTTCGAGGGCAAGCCGCGCGTGCGCCAGCACCAGGCGGTGTATGCCACGCTCGGACGGTTGATGGGCAACGAGATCCATGCCCTGCAACTGCAGACCTACACACCGGCGCAGTGGGAAACCGGGCGCAGCGAACTGGGGATGTGAGCCGGACATGGACAAGCTTCTGATCGAAGGCGGCAATCGCCTTTCCGGCGAGGTTGCGATCTCCGGTGCGAAGAACGCCGCGCTGCCCATCCTGTGCGCCGCGCTGCTGACGAGCGAACCGGTAACCTTCACCAACGTGCCCCAGCTGAACGATATCGGCACCCTGCTCAAGCTGCTCGGGCAGATGGGCGTCAAGGTCGAGCGTGACGGTGATGTCGTCACCCTGCAGGCAGCTGCACTCGACAACCCGGTGGCGCCCTATGACATGGTGAAGACCATGCGCGCCTCCATCCTGGTGCTGGGGCCGCTCGTGGCGCGCTGCGGCGAGGCCAAGGTGTCGCTGCCGGGCGGCTGCGCGATCGGTGCGCGCCCGGTGGACCAGCACATCAAGGGTCTGCAGGCGATGGGTGCCGAAGTGCGAGTCGAGCATGGCTATGTGCATGCAAAGGTGCCGCGGCTCAAGGGCGCGCGTCTGTTCACCGACATGGTGACGGTCACCGGCACCGAGAACCTGATGATGGCGGCCTGCCTCGCCGATGGCGAAACGGTCATCGAGAATGCTGCGCGCGAGCCTGAAGTCGTCGACCTGGCGAACTGCCTGGTGGCGATGGGCGCGCAGATCTCGGGCGCAGGCTCGGACGTGATCCGCATCCGCGGCGTCGAGCGCCTGCACGGTGCGACGCACCGCATCATGCCTGACCGCATCGAGACCGGTACCTATCTGTGCGCAGCCGCGGTGACCGGCGGCGACGTGCGCCTCACCGGCACCTCGACCAGCTATCTGGACGCGGTGATCGACAAGCTGATGGATGCCGGTTGCGAGGTCGTCGCCGAGCGCGACGCGATCCGCCTGAAGGCGCCTGCGCGTCTGAATGCGGTGAGTCTGCGTACCTCGCCCTATCCGGCTTTTCCGACGGACATGCAGGCGCAGTTCATGGCCCTCAACTGCGTGGCCAACGGCGTGGCGATGATCCGCGAGACCATATTCGAGAACCGCTTCATGCACGCGGTGGAGCTCCAGCGCCTGGGTGCCGACATCCGCATCGACGGCAACACCGCGATGGTGCAGGGCGTGGCCAGCCTGGAAGGCGCCACCGTGATGGCGACCGACCTGCGCGCGTCGGCGAGTCTGGTGGTGGCCGGGCTGGTGGCCGAGGGCGAGACCGTGATCGAGCGCATCTACCATCTCGATCGCGGCTACGAAAAGCTCGAGGCCAAGCTCGCCGCGCTCGGTGCCCGGGTGCGTCGTCTGAACTGAAGTGGGGGCAGGGAAGGTCCGGGTTGGCGACAGCCAGCCCGGAGGTGAATCGCGGCGGGATAGCGTTCCGGTGCTCGTTGCCTTACAGGTCGAACTGTCCGTTCGCTTCCGGTTGCCAGGTCACCTCGAGCACCTGGAGGCGGATCGCGTTCCCGTCCGGCGTCTTCCAGTCGATGATCTGGCCCACCGACAGGCCGAGCAGGGCGCTGCCCGCCGGCGAGAAGATCGACACCCGTCCGGCCTCGGCACGGGCATCCTTCGGGTAGGCGAGCGTCAGCTCGTATTCGCGGCCGGTGTTCTCCTCGAGGAAGCGTGCACGGCTGTTCATCGTGATCACGTCTGCCGGCATCGCCTCGGGTTCGCGCACGTCGGCGCGCTCGAGTTCGTCGCGAAGTCCGTCCAGATCGCTGCGGCTGCGGAAGGCGGGGAGGGACAGCAGACCTTCCAGGCGCTCGAGGTCGCTTGACGAGACAATGATCGACGGCTTCATGATTCACTTCCTGCGTGTGTCGCGCCGGTTTCCGGTGCGCATGCTCAACAAAAACAAATGGCCGAACCGCTGCGGGCGGTCCAGCCAACTGGCCGAGAGGCTAACAGAAGCTCAGCCGGGTTACAATGGCGCCCCGACCGCTCAAGGCTTTTCCCGTGTCCAGCATCACCCTTGCCCTGTCCAAGGGCCGCATCTTCGAAGAAACACTGCCGCTGCTTGCCGCGGCGGGCATTGTCCCGACCGACAACCCGGAGTCCTCGCGCAAGCTCATCATCGGCACCAACCGCCCCGACGTCCGCCTGGTCATCGTGCGCGCCACCGACACGCCGACCTATGTGCAGTACGGCGCGGCCGACCTCGGCATCGCCGGCAAGGACGTGCTGATCGAGCATGGCGGCGCGGGGCTTTACCAGCCGCTGGACCTCGGCATCGCGCGCTGCCGGTTGTGCGTCGCGGTGCAGAAGGGCTTCGACTATGCAGCGGCCACCCGCCCGGGCGGGCGCATCCGGGTCGCGACCAAATACATCGATGCAGCCAAGGCGCACTTTGCCGGCAAGGGCATGCATGTCGACCTGATCAAGCTCTATGGCTCGATGGAACTGGCGCCGCTGGTCGGGCTGGCCGACGCCATCGTCGACCTGGTGTCGACCGGCAGCACGCTGCGCGCCAACAATCTGGAAGAAGTGGAAGACATCATGCCGATCAGTTCGCGCCTGATCGTCAATCAGGCTTCGCTCAAGCTCAAGCGCGAACTGCTGCAGCCGGTGCTCGACGCCTTCGCCGGCGCAGTCCAATCCTGAGGTCCTGCCGATGAGCCAGACGCCCATCCGTCGTCTCGACGCCCGCGATCCTGAATTCCTGTCCACGCTCGATGCGCTGCTCGCCTTCGAGGCCGCAGCCGACGAGCGCATCGATGCCGCCGTCAGCGAGATCCTGCGCGCCGTGCGCACGACCGGCGATGCCGCGGTCGTCGAGTACACCCGTCGCTTTGACGGTCTCGACGTGCATTCGATGCCCGCGCTGGAGCTGCCGAAGGCCGCGTTGCACGCTGCGCTGGAGAGTCTCACCGTTGAGCAGCGCGAGGCGCTGCGCATCGCCGCGGACCGCGTGCGCGTCTATCACGAGCGCCAGAAAGGCGAGTCCTGGCACTACACCGAGGCGGACGGAACGCGGCTGGGGCAGAAGGTCACGCCGCTCGATCGTGTCGGCCTCTATGTGCCGGGCGGGCGGGCATCCTACCCGAGCTCGGTGCTGATGAACGCGATTCCGGCCAAGGTGGCGGGCGTGGGCGAGCTCATCATGGTCGTTCCCACTCCGCGCGGCGAGAGGAATCCGCTGGTGCTGGCCGCCGCAGCGATCACCGGCGTCGATCGCGTGTTCACCATCGGTGGCGCGCAGGCGGTGGCCGCGTTGGCCTACGGCACGCAGACCATCCCGCAGGTGGACAAGATCGTCGGGCCGGGCAATGCCTATGTGGCCGAAGCCAAGCGAAGGGTGTTCGGCACGGTGGGTATCGACATGGTGGCGGGTCCTTCCGAGGTGTTGATCATCTCCGACGGCAGCGGTCATGCCGACTGGGTCGCGATGGATCTGTTCGCTCAGGCCGAGCACGACGAATTGGCACAATCCATCCTGCTGTGCACCGATACCGGCTTCATCGACGCGGTGCACGAAGCGATCGATCGTCTGCTGCCGACCATGCCACGGCGCGACACGATCGCGAAGTCGCTCGCCAGCCGCGGTGCGTTGATTCATGTGGAGAGTCTCGAGCAGGCGTGCGCGATTGCCAACCGCATCGCGCCCGAGCACCTCGAGCTGTCGATGGATGATGCCGAGGCGTGGATCGACAAGATCCGTCACGCGGGGGCGATTTTCGTCGGCCACTGGGCGGTGGAGGCGCTGGGCGACTACTGCGCAGGCCCCAACCACGTGCTGCCCACGATGCGCAGCGCGCGCTTCTCGTCGCCGCTGGGTACCTACGATTTCCAGAAGCGCACGAGCATCGTCAACATCTCCGAAGCCGGTGCGCAGCATCTGGGCAAGGTGGCGTCCATCCTCGCGCACGGCGAGGGCCTGCAGGCGCATGCCCGCTCGGCGGAGATGCGTCTGAAGGTCTGATCAGCCGCGGAGGATCGTCCTCAACGCATCGAGCAGCGCCTCGCACTGCTCGTCCGTCCCCACCGTGATGCGCAGGAACTGGTCGATGCGTGCTGCCTTGAAGTGGCGCACGATGATCGCGCGCTTGCGCAATTCCGCAGCCAGTTCGGCGCCGTCGCGCTGCGGGTGACGGGCGAAGATGAAGTTCGCGGCCGAGGGCAGGACGTCGAAGCCCAGTGCGGCCATCTTTGCGACCAGCACTTCGCGCGTGGCCACGACCTTGCGGCAGCTTTCGAGGAAAAACGCCTCGTCCTCGACCGAGGCCACGGCGCCGGCGATCGCGAGACGGTCGAGCGGGTAAGAGTTGAAGCTGTTCTTGACGCGCTCCAGCCCCTCGATCAGCGACGCATGGCCGGCCGCGAAGCCCACGCGCAGACCCGCCAGCGAGCGGCTCTTGGAAAAGGTGTGAACCACGAGCAGGTTCGGGTAACGGTCGACGAGGGGGATCGCGCTGTCCCCGCCGAAATCCACGTACGCCTCGTCCACCAGCACCGCCGCGTCCGGGTTGGCGGCGACGATGCGCTCGACGTCGGTGAGCGCCAGCGCCCGCCCGGTGGGTGCGTTCGGGTTGGGGAAGATGATCGCGCCGGGAAGATCGCCGCCTTGTGGCAGGTAATCCTCGACGCGGATCGAGTAGTCGTCGGCGAGCGGAATCATGCGATGGGCGATGTCGTAAAGCCCGCAATACACCGGGTAGAAACTGTAGGTGATGTCCGGAAACCACAGCGGACGCTCGTGCCTGAGCAGCGCCATGAAGGCATGTGCCAGCACCTCGTCAGAGCCGTTGCCGACGAAAATCTGTTCCGGCTGCAGGCCATGGCGCTTCGCCAGCGCCGCCTTCAGCGCATCGGCGTTCGGGTCTGGATACAGGCGCAGCGAATCATCGGTGGCCGCGCGGATCGCCTCCAGCGCCTTTGGCGACGGGCCGTAGGGGTGCTCGTTGGTGTTGAGCTTGACGAGCTTGTCCAGCTTGGGCTGTTCGCCCGGCACGTAGGGGGTCAGGCCGTGAACGACGGCGCTCCAGTAGCGGCTCATGCGGGTGTCTGTCTGTGGTGGCGGTGAGACGATCTGCAGGGCAGGCCTGAAACGCGATAGCGCCGTTGCGGTCCACCCCATAGGCTGCGCGTTGCAGCTGGGTTGCCGGGCGATGTTATCATGCCGGTGACCAATCAATTTCCAGCCAGTATCCGCCATGCGGCAAGCCGACGTCACACGCAACACCCTTGAAACCCGGATCTCGGTGCGCATCGATCTCGATGGCACCGGCAAGGGTGCGCTCGATACCGGCGTGCCTTTTCTCGATCACATGCTCGACCAGATCGTCCGTCATGGGCTGATCGATCTCGACGTCCGCTGCGAGGGCGATACGCACATCGACGACCACCACACCGTCGAAGACGTCGGTATCACCATTGGTCAGGCCTTTGCCAAGGCGCTCGGCGACAAGAAGGGCGTGCGCCGCTACGGTCATGCCTATGTACCGCTCGACGAGGCGCTGTCGCGCGTGGTGGTGGATTTCTCCGGCCGTCCCGGGCTGCATTATTTCGTCGAATACACACGGGCGCGCATCGGCAATTTCGATGTCGACCTGGCGCGCGAGTTCTTCCAGGGTTTCGTCAATCACGCGGGCGTCACGCTGCACATCGACAACCTGCGCGGCGACAACGCGCACCACCAGTGCGAGACGATCTTCAAGGCCTTCGCACGCGCCCTGCGCATGGCGGCCGAGCGCGACGAGCGTGCGGCGGGCGTCATCCCATCGACGAAGGGCGCGCTCTGACCGCTCGGGCGGATGCACCGGCTCTCCAATCACTGTCGCAATCATCCAGCGAGTTCTTCCGATGACCTCTGTGGCCATCATCGACTACGGCATGGGCAATCTGCGTTCGGTTGCCAAAGCGATCGAGCATGTTGCGCCCGGCCACGATGTGTTCATTACTTCCGACCCGGTGCGTGTCGCCGAGGCGGCCCGGGTGGTGTTTCCCGGGCAGGGCGCGATGCCCGACTGCATGCGCGAACTCGATCTGCGCGGTCTGCGCCCTGCGGTGCTCGAGGCGGCGGCAAGCAAGCCCTTCCTGGGTATCTGCATCGGCCAGCAAATGCTGTTCGAGCACAGCGCCGAAGGCGATGTGCCGGGGCTGGGCATCCTGCCGGGTGAGGTGATCCGCTTCCCGGACGACGAGATGCGGGCTGCCGACGGTGCGCGTCTCAAGGTGCCGCACATGGGCTGGAACAAGGTGTGGCAAAGCGGGGCTCACCCGATGTGGGACGGTATTGCGGACGGCGAACGTTTCTACTTCGTGCACAGCTATTTCGTCGCGCCGAAGGTTTCGGGCCACGCCGCCGCACATACCGAC
Organism: Thauera sp.; assembly: GCA_017302295.1. Classification (GTDB taxonomy): domain Bacteria; phylum Pseudomonadota; class Gammaproteobacteria; order Burkholderiales; family Rhodocyclaceae; genus Thauera. Next base: position 121,965 of record JAFLDS010000010.1, read on the forward strand.
TACGGCGTGCGCTTTACCAGTGCGGTAGCCCGGGCTAATATCTTCGCGGTCCAGTTCCACCCCGAGAAGAGCGCTGCAGCCGGCCTGCGCCTGCTCGCGAACTTCATCCAGTGGGCACCCTGAACTTCCTGCGCCTGCCTCACCGCGCGTTTCCCTTCCCAGCTCAAGAAATCTGAACCGGTATGCTGCTGATCCCCGCCATCGACCTCAAGGACGGTCATTGTGTGCGCCTGAAACAGGGCGAAATGGATGCCGCCACGGTGTTCTCCGAAGAACCAGGCTCGATGGCGCGGCACTGGCTCGACGCCGGCGCGCGTCGGCTGCATCTCGTGGACCTCAATGGCGCCTTCGCCGGCAAGCCCAAGAACGGTGCTGCGATCCGGGCGATCACCGACGAGGTCGGGGACGACATTCCGGTTCAGCTCGGTGGTGGCATCCGTGACCTCGATACCATCGAGCACTACCTCGACAACGGCATCAGCTACGTCATCATCGGCACAGCGGCGGTGAAGAACCCCGGCTTCCTGCACGATGCCTGCGGCGCCTTTCCCGGCCATATCATCGTCGGCCTGGACGCCAAGGACGGCAAGGTGGCTGTGGATGGCTGGTCCAAGCTCACCGGGCACGACGTCGTCGACCTGGCCAAGAAGTTCGAAGACTACGGTGTCGAGTCGGTCATCTACACTGACATCGGTCGCGACGGCATGCTGTCCGGCGTGAATATCGAGGCGACCGTGCGGCTGGCGCGCGCACTGCGCATTCCGGTCATCGCCAGCGGTGGCATCACTGATCTGCGCGACATTGACGCGCTGTGCGCGGTCGAGGAAGAGGGCATCATGGGTGCGATCACCGGCCGTGCGATCTATGAAGGCACGCTCGACTTCGCCGCCGCGCAGGCGCGCGCCGACGAACTGAACGGTGCGGCCGAATGACCTTCCCTGCTGAGCGCCGCTGATGCTCGCCAAACGCATCATTCCTTGCCTCGACGTCAGTGCGGGGCGTGTCGTGAAGGGCGTCAATTTCGTCGAACTGCGCGACGCCGGCGATCCGGTCGAGATCGCCCGCCGTTATGACGAGCAGGGCGCCGACGAAATCACTTTTCTCGATATCACGGCAAGCTCCGACGCGCGTGACATCATCCTGCATGTGGTCGAGCAGGTCGCAGAGCAGGTCTTCATTCCGCTGACGGTCGGCGGCGGCGTGCGCAGCGTCGAGGACGTGCGTCGCCTGCTCAACGCGGGGGCCGACAAGGTCAGCATGAACACCGCTGCGGTGAACAACCCGCAACTGGTCCACGACGCGGCGAGCAAGGTCGGCAACCAGTGCATCGTCGTCGCGATCGACGCCAAGCAGACGGCGCCTGGCAAATGGGAGGTGTTCACCCATGGTGGCCGCAACAACACCGGGCTCGACGCGATCGAATGGGCGCGCAAGGTCGAGTCCCTCGGCGCCGGCGAGATACTGCTCACCAGCATGGACCGCGATGGTACCAAGATCGGTTTCGATCTCGGGCTGACGCGCGCGGTTTCCGACGCGGTGCGCATCCCGGTGATCGCCAGCGGCGGCGTCGGGACGCTCGAGCATCTTGCCGAGGGCGTGTCGGAGGGGCGCGCCGATGCGGTGCTCGCGGCCAGCATCTTCCATTTCGGACAGCACACGGTGCGCGAAGCCAAGGAGCTGATGCGCGCGCGCGGAATCGAGGTGCGCTTGTGAGCGTGAGCACCAAATGGCTCAACGAGGTGAAATGGGATGCTCAGGGCCTCGTTCCGGTGATCGCCCAGGAGGCCTCGAGCGGCGATGTGCTGATGTTCGCCTGGATGAATCGCGAGGCCTTGCAGCGCACCGCGGAAACCGGCGAAGCAATCTACTGGTCACGTTCGCGGCGTAAGCTGTGGCACAAGGGCGAGGAGTCCGGTCACGTGCAGAAGGTCCTCGACATCCGCATCGACTGTGACAACGATGTGGTGCTGCTGAAGATCGAACAGGTCGGCGGCATCGCCTGCCATACCGGGCGCCACAGCTGCTTCTTCCAGAGGTATTTCGCCGATGGCCGCTGGGAGGCCGTCGAACCGGTTTTGAAAGACCCGCAGGACATCTATAAATGATCGACATCGAAGTATTGCACCGCGTCTCGGAGACGCTGGCCGCTCGCAAGAGGGCGGACCCGGATTCGTCCTATGTTTCCAGTCTGTATGCCAAGGGGACGGACGCCATCTGCAAGAAGGTTGCCGAGGAAGCTGCGGAGACGATCATGGCCGCCAAGGACAAGGATCTGCTTCACCTGGTGTGGGAAGTGACCGACCTCTGGTTCCACTCCATGGTCCTGCTCGCGCATCATGGGCTGTCGGTAGATGATGTGCTCGCCGAGTTCCGCCGCCGTGAGGGCGTGTCGGGCATCGACGAGAAGAAATCGCGTACGGCCTGAGGAGATCCGTCGTCATGAGCGACTGCCTTTTCTGCCGCATCGTGCGCGGCGAGATTCCCGCGAAGAAGGTTTACGAAGACGAACACGTCCTCGCCTTTCACGACATCCGTCCGCTCGCGCCGGTGCACGTACTGGTGATCCCGAAGGAGCACGTCGATTCGATGGCGCACCTCGAGCCCCGACATGAGCTGGCGATGGGGCGGCTGATGGTCGCTGCCGGCCGGATTGCCCAGGATCAAGGCTGTACCGACGGTTTTCGGACTATCGTGAACACAGGCAGGGTCGGTTTGCAGGAGGTGTATCATTTGCACCTGCACATTCTGGGCGGCGCGGATCCCCTGCCGCCCATGTTGAAGCGCTAAGGAGAGAGCGGTATGGGTTCATTCAGCATCTGGCATTGGCTGATCGTGCTGGTCATCGTCATGCTGGTGTTCGGGACGAAGAAGCTGCGCAACATCGGCTCCGATCTGGGTGGTGCGGTGAAGGGCTTCAAGGAAGGCATGAAGGACGGCGATGCGGCCGCGGGCGCGGCCCCGCAGCAGAAGATCGCCGGCGACGGTCAGACCATCGAAGGCGAGGCGCGGGAAAAGGTCGACAAGACCCATTCCTGAGCGTCGCGTCTCATAACCCAGGGGGCGCCCATTGCGAGCGCCCCTTCATTTTTTGCGTGTCCGCTATGGGCGCGCAGCGGGCCCGGAACAACATGTTCGACTTCGGCTTTTCGGAACTCGTCGTCATCGGTGTGGTGATGCTGATCGTGGTCGGCCCCGAGCGTCTGCCCAAGGTCGCGCGCACGGCGGGTCATCTGCTGGGAAGGCTTCAGCGCTATGTGTCCGACGTCAAGTCCGACATCCAGCGCGAAATGCAGCTCGAGGAACTCAGGAAGTTGCAGGATCAGGTCAAGCAGCAGGCGCAGGTGCTGGAGACTTCGGTGCGTGCACAGACCACCAGCGTCGAGACTGAAATCGCGCGCACGGGCGAGGAGTTGCGCGCCCTCGAAGGCGCAGCGGTGGCGGGCGCGGCGACCGGTGCGTCAGCCTCGTCGGCTGCTGGCGTCGATGCTGCCACCGCACCCGCGGCAAGCCCCGCGGGCGCGACGGATTCCCAGGCTGGCCCGCAGCTCGAGCTCGGGCTGCCGTCTTCCAACACACAGCCGGCTGCGGCGGACAAGGCATGAGCGAGCAGCAAGAAACCTTCATTGCGCATCTCGTCGAGTTGCGTGACCGCTTGTTGCGCGCCATCGTCGCGGTGGCGGTGGTCTTCGTGTGCCTGATGCCGTGGGCGGGTGACATCTACGACATCCTCGCCAAACCGATGATGGCAACCTTGCCGGAAGGTACGCACATGATCGCGACCGGCGTGGTGACGCCGTTCTTCGTGCCGGTCAAGGTGACCATGCTGGTGGCCTTCGTGCTGGCCTTGCCGGTGGTGCTCTACCAGGCTTGGGCCTTCATCGCTCCCGGCCTCTATGCGCACGAGCGCCGGCTGGCGGTGCCGCTGGTCGTCGGCAGCAGCCTGCTGTTCCTGCTGGGCATGGCCTTCTGCTATTTCTTCGTGTTCGGGACGGTGTTCAGGTTCATCGCCGAGTTCGCGCCCAAGAGCATCGTGCCGGCGCCGGACATCGAGCAGTATCTGTCCTTCGTGATGTCGATGTTCATCGCCTTCGGCATCACCTTCGAGGTGCCCGTGATCGTCATCCTGCTGGTGAAGACGGGCGTGGTCAGCGTCGCCAAGCTGAAGGAAGTCAGGCCCTACGTGATCGTCGGGGCCTTCGTGGTGGCAGCGATCATCACGCCTCCCGACGTGGTCTCGCAGTTCATGCTTGCGGTGCCGATGTGCCTGCTCTACGAGCTCGGGATCGTCCTGGCGAACATGATCTCCCGGCCGGGGCAGGCCGTCGTGCCAGCCGAGGGCGAGCCGTCGCACTCGCTCGAGTCGGACGGCAAATAGGCCTGAGGCTGCGAGCTTCCAAACGCTGAAGCCGGCCGGCGCGCTCAGCGGCCGGCCGCGGCAGGCGTCGGGCGGCGGCCGACTTCGACGTCGATATCGAGTTCTTCGCTACCGCGCTGAACGCGGAAACGCGCGGTGCGTCCCGGCGGCAGCGCGGCGACGAGATCGAGCATCGCCCGCGGGTCGGCAACCGATTGTTCGCCCACGGCGATCAGCACGTCGCCCGGGCGGATGCCGGCACGATCGGCCGGGCTGTTGCGCAGCACGCCGGCGATGAGCGCGCCGCCTGCATTCTTCAGCCCGAACGACTCCGCCAGCTCGGGCGTGATGTCCTGGATCTCGACGCCCACCCAGCCGCGCGTGACCTCGCCCTGCGCGACGATCTGCTCCATCACGTTGCGTGCGATCGAGACGGGAATGGCAAAGCCGATGCCGAGCGACCCGCCGGAGCGGGAATAGATAGCGGTGTTGATGCCCACCAGATTGCCCTCGCTGTCCACCAGCGCCCCGCCGGAATTGCCCGGGTTGATCGCGGCATCGGTCTGGATGTAGTTCTCGAAGGTATTGATGCCGAGCTGGCTGCGACCGAGGGCGGAGACGATGCCCATGGTCACCGTCTGGCCGACGCCGAACGGGTTGCCGATCGCAAGCACGACGTCACCGACGTGCAGCGTGGTGCTTGCGGCGAAGGTGATCGAGGGCAGGGCGCCTTCGGCTTCGATCTTGAGCACGGCCAGATCCGTTTCGGGGTCGCGTCCCACCAGCCGGGCCGCGAACTTGCGCCCGTCGTTGAGCGCCACTTCCATCGCATCCGCCGCCTCGATGACGTGGTTGTTGGTCAGGATGAAGCCATCGGCACTGACGACCACGCCCGAGCCGAGCCCCGACGAGCGCTGGCTCGGTCCGCCGTTGAAACGGTCGCCGAAGAAGTGGCGGAAGATCGGGTCGTCCATCAGCGGATGCCGGGGGCCGCTGGCGGCCTTGCTGGTGAAGATGTGAACCACGGCCGGCAGCGCCCGCTGTGCTGCGATCGCGTAGCTGCCGGCCGGCGGCGCGGCGGCGCGATCGCCCAAAGGGGCCTCACGCACCGCGACCACGCCGCCGGGGGACGGGTCGCGAAGCCATTCGGGCTTGAGGGTGTTGAGGACGAACAGCACCGCGACACTGATGGTCACGGCCTGCGCGAAGGTCAGCCACAGTCGGCGCATAATGTCGGTCGGGTCGGGCCAAGGAAACCGTGGCGTAAGGCTTTACGCGCCGTTCCACGGACGGGAAGGGAGAACGGGAGTAACCATGCAACTCACTGCGCTGCAGGGGTACCTGGATGAGCTGCTGAATGCATCCGGACTCAAGGATTATTGCCCAAACGGTTTGCAAGTGGAAGGACGCCCGGAGGTGCAGCGGGTGCTGTGCGGCGTGACCGCGAGCCAGGCGCTCGTCGATCATGCGGTGCGCGGGACCTATGACCTGGTGCTCGTGCATCACGGCTATTTCTGGCGTGGCGAGGACGGTCGCATCGTCGGTCTGCGCAAGCGCAGGCTGCAGGCGCTGCTGGCGAACGACATCAGCCTCATCGCCTATCACCTGCCGCTGGACGTGCATCCCGAGTTCGGCAACAACGCGCAACTCGCGCGGCTGATGGGGTGGGGCGCTGAAGGACGCTTCGCGGAGCAGGAGCTGGGCTGGATCGGGCGGCCGGCAGGCCCGGCCGAAACGGCGCGCTGCATCGCGCGATCGATTGCCGCACGGCTCGGGCGCGAACCCATGCTCGTCGGCGACGCGCAACGCCCTGTGCGCAGGGTCGCCTGGTGCACCGGTGCCGCCCAAGGCTACTTCGAGCAGGCCATCGCGGCAGGGGCCGACGTCTACGTGTCGGGAGAAATTTCCGAACAGACGGTCCACCTTGCGCGCGAGTCCGGGGTGCCGTACATCGCTGCCGGCCACCACGCGACCGAGCGCTACGGCGTCCGCGCGTTGGCCCATCACCTGCAAGAGGCCTGCGGTGTCGAGGCCGACTTCGTCGACCTCGACAACCCGGTCTGAAACCCGGGCCGCGGCCGCGTCAGCCTGCAGCTTCGGTCAGCTTGGTCACGTAGCTGCGGTAGGTGCCCAGTTCGTCGTCCAGGATGGCCTCCAGCAGGAGCAGTTCGTCGATGACCGGGAAGGGGAAGCCTTCGCGAGCTCCGTCCCTGTTGTCGCGCAGCAGCTGCTGGATGAAGGCCTGGCATTCACGCGTGCGCCATTGCGCCTGCAGCCGCGACACGATGTGCGGCAGGTTCTCGAGCGAGAGCGGAATCGCGCGGACGCTGTCGTAAGTGTCCCAGCTCACCGCCCTGACGTTGAAGGTCTTGTTCAGCTGATACGCCAGGCCGTCGAACTCGGCGCGTAGCCCGGCCGCCTTGTACACGTCGAGCAGTTTCAGCCAGGGGGTGATCGCCTGCTTCGGGTTGCCCTGGATGAACTCCGCCAGCGTATCGGCGGCGCCCTGCACGCGACCGAAGCTCATCATGATCTCGGCGAGTTCGATGGCGGACTTGTGCTCTTCGACCGATTCGCCGCCTGCTTCGGTCATGACGATCTTCGCGGTGTCCGGCAGCCGGGATCCGGCATCCCATGCGATGGGAGCGTCCGCTCGGGTGCTGGAGGTGCCGTCCGCCGCCGGTGTGGCGAGTGTGGCCGGTGTTGCCGCAAAGGACGCTGGGGCCGCGGGCGCCTTGGGAACGTGCGGACGCGCCACAACCGGCTGGCGGCGGGCAATGTCGCTGACGCCGCCGCCGCTGCGCCTGCGCAGCAAGCCGGCGAGGATCAGCAGAATGCCGAGCAGCAGCGCTGCGGCAAGATACCAGTCCTTGTGCGTCTGGGCGGTCGCAGGCGCAGCAGGCGCCTGCCCTGCCGGGGGCTGGCTCGCGGTCAGCGGGGCGGTCTGCACTGCAGGTGCGGCGGTTGCAGGCATGTTCGCGATGAGTGCCTGGGTTTGCTGCTGAAGCCGTGCCTGGATCTGCTCAAGTTCCTTGATGCGGGCGAGAAGCTCCATTTCCGCGATGATGCTGCGGTCCACCGCCGCGGCCAGTTCCCGCTCGCGCACCGACCAGCTCGCATCGACTTCCTTCGTGTTCGGCGACAGCCCCCCGCTGGCGACGACGCCGGGCGCGCTGCCGGTTCTTGGCATGTCGTCGGCAACGATCAGGCGGTCGGTACCCGCGCCGGACGGTTTCACGACCGGTGGCGCGGCGGACGCTGCGACCGGCGCGGGTCCTCTGCTTGCCTTGGGCGCCGGCGGCTTCTGTTCGACGCGCGGCTCACCGGCGGGTCCCGGTGTGCGGCGCGGTGCCGCGGCGCGCCGCAGGTCGGGGATAAGGACGCGGGTGCCTGGCTCGAGCGTTGAGCTGCGCGACGCGGCGTCGGGAAAAAGAGCGGGGTTCGCTTGCGCCGTCGCGCTGACGAAGCGCCGTCTTGCCGCTCCGTCATCCGGATAGAGGGCTTCGGCGAGCGAGGCGAGCGATTCGCCGGGTGCGGTGGTCCAGGTACGCGTGGTGGTGGCCCGGCCGCCGGGCGATGCCGCCTGCCCCTCGCTGCGACGCGGTGCGACGACCGCCGCCGGCGCTGCTGCCACAGGGTAGGGAAGGAGCAGTGTGTACTCCTTCTGCATGTGGGTGCCACAGACGTCGGCGATCACGAGTTTCAGTGCGGGCTCGTTCACCGGCTGAGGGCTCGTGACGACGATGCGCGTACCACTGCCGCGACCGCTGACACTGATGCGCCCGCTCTTCAGCCAGGGCAGCTCGGCCGCGCCGTCTCCGGGGGCAACGACGCGCAGGCAGTTCGCCGCATCGTCGAGGGTGCCGGCGGCGATGCCGATCTCGGCTCGGAACGGCTCGCCGAGCGTCGATATCGAGAGGATCTCGCCCAGCGCAGCGGAGGAAGCCGGAGCTGAGCACAGCGCGAGGGCGGCGGTGATCGCCGCGGCGATGGGAAGCCTTCTTGTTTTCATTGTCCGCTCGGCTGGCGGTCGTCGATATTGATGCAGCGTTTTTTAACAGACTATCTCTGTCGCTTCCAGCGATAACTTGCGCATTTCGTCCTTGATTGCATTTCGCTGTGAATTTTTCGGCTGTCGCCACCGACGCCGATAGCGAGCAATGGATACGGCCCACACGAAGGCATGCGTTAAGATCGGCCTGTTCCATACGCAACAGTATCCAGCCATGCCACTCCCCGCACCCCAGCAGCTCCGGCGCCGCATCCACACGCGCAGCATCCAGATCGAGGGCTTTATCCGCGACGACGGGCTGTACGACATCGAAGCCTCGCTGTCCGACGTCAAGGATCAGGATTTTCCCATTTCTTCAGGTCTGCGTCGCGCAGGGGATCCGATCCATCTGATGCGCGTGCGGCTGACGGTGGATGCCGAATTCAACATCGTTGCAGCAACCGCCTGTTCGGATGGCGTGCCCTATCCGGGCTATTGCGACACGATCGGACCCGCGTATGAAAGTCTCGTGGGTCTGAATCTGGTGCGCGGTTTCCGGCGCACGGTCGGCGAGATGTTCGCCGACGTGAGAGGCTGCACGCATCTCAGCGAACTGCTGCTGTCCCTGCCGACGGCGGCGATCCAGACTTTCGTCAGCTTTCGCCGGGATGACGAGCAAACTGTCGAAAAGCCCTTCCAGCTCGATCGCTGCCATGCCCTCGATACCTCGGCCGGGGCGGTTCAGCGCTACTACCCGAAGTGGTACCGGCCTCGTGACCGGCAGGATTGAGCCAATCGGATGCTGAAGGGCGCCTGCGAAAATCTTCCATAATTATGTATAATTTGAAGGTCTTGGGGTAAGCACGTATTGCGCGTGGCTTTTCCGGATGTGCGACCGGCGGGTTCCGGTCGGGGGCGGCGGGAGGCGGACGAGGGAGACGACGCCTGTCGCGGAGCGATGCTCCGAACCGTGCCATCAACCTGTTCGCGGCGGACTCACCCGACGCGACTTCGATCGAAGGGCAACCATGAAGATTCATGAGTATCAGGCAAAAGAACTGTTGAGGAAGTATGGCGTCGTGACGCCGCGCGGCTTCCACTGCGTTTCCGTGGATGCGGCGGTGAAGGCGGCCGAGGAACTCGGCGGCAAGATCTGGGTGGTGAAGGCCCAGATCCACGCGGGCGGCCGCGGCAAGGGCGGCGGCGTCAAGCTCGCCCGATCGCTCGACGAAGTGCGCCAGCACGCCAACGACATCCTCGGCATGCAGCTCGTGACCCACCAGACCGGCCCCGAAGGCCAGAAGGTGCGCAACCTGCTGATCGAGGAAGGCGCCGACATCAAGAAGGAATACTATGTCGCCGCGCTGACCGACCGCGCCACGCAGAAGGTCGCCATCATGGCCTCCTCCGAAGGCGGCATGGACATCGAGGAAGTCGCGCACAGCACGCCCGAGAAGATCCTCAAGGAGTTCGTCGATCCGCTCGTCGGCCTGACCGACGCCCAGGCCGAGACCCTGGCCCGCGGCATCGGCGTGCCGGACGCTTCGGTCGCGAAGGCGGTCGATGCGCTCAAACGCCTGTACACCTGCTACATGGAAACCGATGCCTCGCTGGCGGAAATCAACCCGCTGATCCTCGAAGGCAACGGCAACATCAAGGCCCTGGACGCCAAGTTCAACTTCGACTCCAATGCCCTCTACCGTCACCCGGAAATCGTCGATTTCCGCGACTTCGACGAAGAGGACGCCGACGAGATCGAGGCCTCCAAGTTCGACCTCGCCTACATCAGCCTCGACGGCAACATCGGCTGCCTGGTGAATGGCGCCGGCCTGGCGATGGCCACCATGGACACGATCAAGCTGTTCGGCGCCGAGCCGGCCAACTTCCTCGACGTGGGCGGCGGCGCGACCACCGAGAAGGTCACCGAAGCCTTCAAGATCATGCTCAAGAACCCCAAGGTCAAGGGCATCCTGGTCAACATCTTCGGCGGCATCATGCGCTGCGACACCATCGCCACCGGCGTGGTCGCCGCGGCCAAGGAAGTTCATCTCTCCGTCCCGCTCGTGGTGCGCATGAAGGGCACCAACGAAGACCTCGGCAAGAAGATCCTCGCCGAGTCGGGTCTGCCGATCATCACCGCCGACACCATGGCGGAAGCCGCGACCAAGATCGTCGCTGCGGTCAAGTAAGGAGAGCTTCGAATGTCCATCCTGATCAACAAAGACACCAAGGTCATCACCCAGGGCATCACCGGCAAGACCGGCCAGTTCCACACCGAGAAGTGCCAGGAATACGCCAACGGCAAGAACTGCTTCGTCGCCGGCGTGAACCCGAAGAAGGCGGGCGAGAAGATCTTCGACATCCCCATCTACGCCTCGGTCAAGGAAGCCGCCGCCGAAACCGGCGCCACGGTGTCGGTGATCTACGTGCCGCCGGCGGGCGCGGCCGACGCCATCTGGGAAGCCTGCGAGGCCGACCTGGATCTGGCGATCTGCATCACCGAAGGCATCCCGGTGCGCGACATGCTGGTCGTGCGCAACAAGATGAAGCAGAAGGTTGCCAAGGGCGGCAAGGAAACCCTGCTGCTCGGCCCCAACTGCCCCGGCCTGATCACGCCCGACGAGATCAAGATCGGCATCATGCCCGGCCACATCCACCGCAAGGGCCGCATCGGCGTCGTGTCGCGTTCCGGCACGCTGACCTATGAAGCCGTCGCCCAACTCACCGAAATCGGCCTCGGCCAGTCTTCGGCGGTGGGTATCGGCGGTGACCCGATCAACGGCCTCAAGCACATCGACGTGATGCGCATGTTCAACGACGATCCGGACACCGACGCGGTGATCATGATCGGCGAGATCGGCGGTCCGGACGAAGCCGAAGCCGCGCAGTGGTGCAAGGCCAACATGAAGAAGCCGATCGTCGGCTTCATCGCCGGCGTCACCGCGCCCGCGGGCAAGCGCATGGGCCACGCCGGTGCGCTGATCTCGGGCGGCGCGGACACCGCCGACGCCAAGCTCGCCGTCATGGAAGAGTGTGGCTTCAAGGTGACGCGCAACCCGTCGGAGATGGCCAAGCTGCTGAAGGCGATGCTCTGATCCCCTGCAGCCTCCGCTGAAAGAGCGCCGGTTCATCCGGCGCTTTTTTTCGACCCCGTGATGCAAGCGAGCGCTAGAATCTTGATCGAGTCGACATGCCTGCAGCGTGTCCACAGCGAGTCAACGCAGACAGCCCGCCGGCGAGCGGGCCCGAACAACGGGAACATGCAATGCCTAAGCTGATCCTCAGCATGGACGGACTGGTCCTCAAGGAGATCGTGCTCAACAAGGAGCGGATTTCCATCGGGCGCAAGCCGAACAACGACATCCAGATCGACAATCTGGCGATCAGCGGCCAGCATGCGGTGATCACCTGCATCCTCAAGGATGCCTTCCTGGAAGACCAGAACAGCACGAACGGCACCTATGTGAACGGGCAGCCGGTGAAGAAGCACGTCCTGCACAACAACGATGTCATCGAGCTGGGCAAGTATCGGCTGAAGTATCTCGTCGATACTTCCCAGCCCGGGCTTTCCCCCTCGGAGATGGTGGAAACTTCGGCCCTCAAGCCTTTCGAGATGTCGGCCACGGCGACCGATGTCACGCCACCGGGGGCGCGGCGCGACGGTGGTGACGGCACCCGCACCCAGGTGCTTGCGGGGGATGCGCTCGAGCGAGGTGCCGCTGCTGCTCCGACCGAGCGGCTCGGCATGCTCCAGGTCCTGAGCGGCGCGAATGCCGGCCGCGAACTCGAGCTCACCAAGTCGCTGACGACGCTCGGCAAGCCGGGGCGTCAGGTCGCGGTCATCACCCGCAGGCCGCACGGCTATTTCATCACGCACGTCGAAGGGGCGACCTTCCCGATGGTCAATGGCCGCACGCTCGACGCGCAGGCGCACCTGCTCAACGATCACGACATCATCGACATCGCCGGCGTCAAGATGGAGTTCTTCCTGCGCCCCTAAGTCCCGGATATGGCGTGATTTATGGCACAGGGGCGAGGGGGCGCGGGTGTTAAGGTACTGCGTTAGGCAGGTTAATTCGGAGTCGGGATGGTCGTGCCCAGCGCAGCGGAGGCCGGCCGCGATGATCTATGAAGCTGAAGGTGCTCGGATGCAGCGGCGGAATCGGCGGGGCGCAGGCGCGCACCACGTCGTTTCTCGTTGATGACGACATCCTGATCGATTGCGGGACCGGCGTGGGCGATCTGGAGCTGGACGCCCTGATGCGGATCGACCACGTGTTCATCTCGCACGCCCATCTCGACCACATCGCTTCGCTGCCGCTGCTGATCGATTCCGTCGGCGAGGCGAAGGGCAGTCCCATCGTCGTCTACGCGACGCCCGAGACGATCCGCATCCTGCACTCGCATGTCTTCAACTGGCTGGTGTGGCCGGATTTCTCGTCGATTCCAGACCGGCACCGTCCCTTCCTGCATTTTCAGCCGGTGAAGGTGGGCGAGTCGGTACGCCTGGGTGGGCGCTGCATCACCGCGCTGCCGGCGCACCACACGGTGCCGGCCGTGGCCTTTTGCATGGACAGTGGTGCGGGGCAACTGATCTATTCTGGCGACACGGCCTACTGCCCCGACCTGATCGCCATGATCAACCAGCGTAGGGCTTTGCGCCACCTGATCATCGAGACGGCGTTTTCCGACGAGCAGCGCGGACTGGCGCTGGCGTCGCGCCATCTCTGCCCGGGCATGGTGGCATCGATCCTTGACGAGGTGACGGTCTCGCCCGAAGTCCATATCAGTCACCTCAAGCCCGGTCAGGGTGACCGCATCATGCAGCAGATCCATGCCCACGAGCCGCGGCTGCCGGTGTCGCGCCTGGTGCAGGGGCAGGTGCTGGAGTTCTGAGGGGCCGTTGGATTCCGCCCCACAGCTGCGGGCGTGCAGTCGTAGAATGCTGATCCGCGTTCCCATTTCCGCGTTGAGGCAAGCGCCATGAGTTCGACCTCGGTCAAATCGTCGCCCGCAAGCGATGTCGCCCGCCGGCTGGCATTCTTCAAGGGCCTGCAGGCGATCACGACGCGGATCCACGCGGCCAGCGACATCGACGAGATCATCCTCGAGCTGTCGGGCGACCTGTGCGACCTGTTCGAGGCCGAGCGGCTGTCGATCTACGCGGTCGAGGACGGCGGCTCCACGATCGTCACCCGCGTCAAGACCGGCCTCAACAGCATCCAGAGCATCCGTCTGCCGATGGCGGAGAACAGCATCGCGGGCTTTGTCGCGTTGAGCGGGCGCACGGTGAATATCGGCGACGTGTACGACGACGGCGAACTGCACGCGATCTCGCCACGCCTGGCGCAGCGGCGAGAGATCGACGCCAGCACCGGGTTTCGGTCGAGGCAGATGCTGGTCGCGCCGATCTGCGATCCCGACGGCGGAAGCGTGCTCGGCGTCATCCAGCTCATCAACAATCGCGGCGGAACGCCTTTCTCGGGGGTAGCCGAAGAGGGACTGCTCGGCTTGACGCAGACGCTGGGGGTCGCCTTCGCGCGCCATCGGAGCGCTTCGGCGCAGCTGCGTTCGCGTTTCGACGCGCTGGTCGCCGACGGCCGCGTCAGCGCCGAGGAGCTCGCGCACGCCATGCGCGAGGCGCGCGAGGAGGGGATGACCACCGAGGCGGTGCTGATCGAGCGGCTAGGCCTCTCGCCTGCCGAACTGGGCGAGGCGGCGGCGCGCTTCTTCCGTGTGCCCTACGCGCCTTACAGCGTCAATCGCGTCAAGCCGATGGACCTGCTGCGCAACATCAAGCGTGACTACGTGCTGCAGAGCATGTGGCTGCCGCTCGAGGAGAACCCCGAAGGCGTCTTGGTGATGTCCATCGATCCGGAACAGGTTCGCAGCTCGGGCATCGCGCAGAACGTGCTGCCGAAAAAGCGCCTGAATTTCCAGGTGACCACACGCCACGACTTCGAGCGCACGGTGAAGCAGTTCTTCGACCAGTCGCTCGACCTCGAGTCGGTGTCCGACCTGCTGGTCGGGCTGGACGAGCACGAGGACGAGTCCTCGCTCAACGACGACGTCAACGCGGCGGCCGACAACGAGCTGGTCAAGCTGGTGAACAAGATCATCGTCGACGCCTACCGGCAGGGCGCGTCCGACGTTCACATCGAGCCGCGGCCGGGCAAGGAGAAGACGCTGATCCGCTTCCGCAAGGACGGTTCGCTCGTGCCCTACATCGAGGTGCCGGCCAGCTATCGCAATGCCCTGGTCACCCGCATCAAGATCATGTGCGACCTCGACATCTCCGAGCGGCGCAAGCCGCAGGACGGCAAGATCAAGTTCCGCAAGTACGCGCCGCTCGACATCGAGCTGCGCGTGGCGACGCTGCCCACGCAGGGCGGCATGGAAGACGTCGTGATGCGCCTGCTGGTGGGCAGCGAGCCGATCCCGATGGACGAACTCGGCCTCGCGCCGAACAACCTCGAGCGACTCAAACAGGTCATTGCCAAGCCCTACGGCATCTTCTTCGTGTGCGGCCCGACCGGCTCGGGCAAGACGACCACGCTGCATTCCATCCTGCGCTACATCAACACGCCGGACACCAAGATCTGGACGGTCGAGGATCCGGTCGAGATCACGCAGAAGGGCCTGCGTCAGGTCCAGGTCAACCGCAAGGCGGGGCTGGACTTCGCGACCATGATGCGCGCCTTCCTGCGCGCGGACCCGGACGTGATCATGGTCGGCGAGATGCGCGACCATGAGACGGTGACGGTCGGCATCGAGGCCTCGCTCACCGGTCACCTCGTGTTCTCCACGCTGCACACGAACAGCGCGCCGGAGTCGGTGGTGCGCCTGCTCGACATGGGGATGGATCCGTTCAACTTCGCCGACGCCCTGCTCGGCGTGCTCGCCCAGCGCCTGGCGAAGCGCCTGTGCAAGAAGTGCAGGCAGGCCTACAACCCGGACGAGGACGAGATCCACCGCCTGCTCGAGGAGTACTGCGAGGACATGCACCTGACGCCAGCCTTCCAGGCCGACCCCGACGGCGAACGGCGCAAGGTGCTCGATGCGTGGCGCGCGGCTCATGGCAATGCGGCCGGTCGCTTCACCCTGTACCGCCCGGTGGGCTGCGCCGAATGCATGCAAGGCTACAAGGGGCGCGTCGGCCTGCATGAGCTGATGCTGGGAAGCGACGCGATCAAGCGCCTTATCCAGGAGCGCGCGCCGGTATCGAAGGTGCTCGGTCAGTCGCTTGCTGATGGCATGCGCACGCTACGCCAGGACGGCATCGAGAAGGTGCTCGCCGGCATCACCGACCTCGTCCAGGTGCGCAAGGTCTGCGTGCGCTGACCACGGGGGGCGCTTAGAATCCGGGAAGGTCGTCGAATTCCCCGGAGCCGCCCATGTATCGCATCGCCCCCAGCATCCTTTCAGCCAATTTCGCGAAGCTCGGCGAGGAGATCACCCAGGTCATCGCCGCGGGCGCCGACTGGATCCATTTCGACGTGATGGACAACCATTACGTGCCCAACCTCACCATCGGGCCGCTGGTCTGCGAGGCGATCCGCCCGCTGACGCAGGCCACCATCGACGTGCATCTGATGGTCAAGCCGGTGGATCGCATCATCCCGGACTTCGCCAAGGCCGGCGCCAACGTCATCACCTTTCACCCCGAAGGTTCCGAGCACATCGACCGCAGCCTTGGGCTGATCCGCGACTCGGGCTGCCAGGCCGGGCTGGTGTTCAATCCGGCCACGCCGCTGCACTACATGGACCACGTCATGGACAAGCTCGACGTGGTGCTGCTGATGAGCGTCAACCCCGGATTCGGCGGGCAGAAGTTCATTCCCGAGACGCTCAACAAGCTGCGCGCGGCGCGCCAGAAGATCGACGCCCATGCGGCAAAGACCGGACGCCGCATCCTGCTCGAGATCGACGGTGGCGTTAAGGTGGACAACATCGCCGAGATCGCCCGCGCCGGCGCCGACACTTTCGTGGCCGGCTCGGCGGTGTTCGGCGCCGGACGCGACGCCGATCCCAATCGTTACGACTCGGTCATCGCTGCGCTGCGTGCCGAGCTGGGGAAGGTCGGCGCATGAGCGCGGCACGTTACCGTCCAAGCGCAGTCCTGTTCGACCTCGACGGCACCTTGCTCGACACCATCGGCGACCTGGCCGAAGCGGCCAACCGCATGCTCGTCGAGCTCGGCCGCCCGCCGCGCACGCAGGACGAGATCCACAGCTTCGTCGGCAAGGGGATCCCGAACTTGGTGCGGCGCTGCCTGACCGAGAACGCCGTTGCCACCGAGGACGAGATCGATGCCGCGGTGCCGGTTTTCCGCAGCCACTATCAGGTCGTCAATGGCGCCAGCACCCGCATCTATCCCGGCGTGCTGGAAACGATCGCCGAGCTGCGCGCCCGCCGCATCAAGCTCGCGGTGGTCACCAACAAGGCCGAGGCCTTCACCCTGCCGCTGCTCGAGCGCATGGGCATGGCCGCACATTTCGATACCGTCGTCAGCGGAGACACACTGCCGGTGAAGAAGCCCGATCCGGCCGTGCTGCATCTGGCCTGCGAACGTCTCGGCGTCGCCGCGCGCGACGCGCTGATGATCGGCGACTCGGCCAACGATGCCCTGGCGGCGCAGGGCGCAGGCATGCCGGTGCTCCTCGTCACCTATGGCTACAGTGAAGGGAGGCCGGTGGACACCATCGAATGCGATGGGCTACTATCGAACGCACTCCAGGCGCTCGATCTAATCGCTTCAGCATAGCGGGTGCGCCCGGCAGCTCTTCCTCACTCCAGACCGACATCGTGACGCTCGAACATCGGGATCGCATCACCGCCTCCGCCCGTTCCATCCAGCCCCGCTGGCGTGGCGGCTGGCGTTGGCCTGTGGGCCACTGAACGCGACCTCCCCAGCGGAGTGCCGGACGAATCCAGAGTCGCTGGTCGTGCCGTGCGGTTCCGCCCCTGCAGCCCTCGCTGCAGCGCCGTCCGGAGCAGCGCATCGCGCCGCTTCAGCAAGATTCGAATCGATTCACGTGGAGCCCCCATGCTCGAACAGGAATTCAACGCCCTCGCCGCCGAGGGCTACAACCGCATTCCGGTCACGCTCGAGACCTTTGCCGACCTCGACACGCCGCTGTCCATCTACCTGAAGCTCGCCAACGAGCCCTACACCTACCTGCTGGAGTCGGTGCAGGGCGGCGAACGTTTCGGTCGCTACTCCTTCATCGGCCTTGCGTCGCCGACCCGCATCGAGGTCTATGGCCGCTCGGCGCTGCTGCTCACCGGCAACCGCCTGGTCGAGCGCCGCGACTACGGCGACCCGCTCAACTTCGTCGCCGAGTTCATGAACCGCATCAAGGTGCCGCCGCGCGAGCACCTGCCGCGCTTTGCCGGCGGCCTGGTGGGCTGCTTCGGCTACGACACGGTGCGTTACATCGAGCCCAAGCTGGCGCAGACGGAGAAGCCCGACCCGGTCGGCACGCCCGACATCCTGCTGCTGCTGTCCGAAGAGATCGCGATCGTCGACAACCTCACCGGCAAGCTCACGCTCGTCGTGTATGCCGAACCCGAGGTGCCGGGCGCCTTCAAGCGCGCGCAAAAGCGCCTGCGCGACCTGCTCGCCAGGCTGCGCGCGCCGGTGCAGATCCCCGAGGAGACCCGCGCCGAACACCGGCCGGCGGTATCGAGCTTCGGTGAAGAGGCGTTCAAGGACGCGGTGCGCCGGGCCAAGCAGTACATCGTCGACGGCGACGTCATGCAGGTGGTGCTGTCGCAGCGCATGAGCAAGCCCTACGCGGCGAGCCCGATGGCACTCTACCGCGCGATCCGCTCGCTGAACCCCTCGCCCTACATGTTCTATTTCAACCTCGAGGACTTCCACGTCGTCGGCGCCTCGCCCGAGATCCTGGTGCGGCTCGAGGACGACACCGTCACCGTGCGTCCGATTGCCGGCACGCGCAAGCGCGGCGCCACCCTGGCCGAGGACCAGGCGCTCGAGAGGGATCTGCTCGCGGACCAGAAAGAGCGCGCCGAGCACCTGCAACTGCTCGATCTGGGCCGCAACGACGCCGGCCGCGTGTCCGAGACCGGCACGGTCAGGGTCACCGAGCAGTTCACCATCGAGCGCTACTCGCACGTGATGCACATCGTGTCCAACGTCGAGGGCAAGCTCAAGGACAGGCTCGACGCGCTCGCCGTGCTGCGCGCCACCTTCCCGGCCGGCACCGTGTCGGGCGCACCCAAGGTGAGGGCGATGGAGATCATCGACGAGCTCGAGCCGGTCAAGCGCGGCATCTATGCCGGCTCGGTGGGCTACCTCGGCTTCCACGGCGACATGGATCTCGCGATCGCGATCCGCACCGCGGTGCTCAAGGATGGCGAAATCCACGTGCAGGCCGGCGCCGGCATCGTCGCCGACTCCGACCCCGACGCCGAATGGCAGGAAACGCAGAACAAGGCAAAGGCGATGCTGCGCGCGGCGGAGATCGCCGAGGGTGGGCTGGACACCCAGGCCGATTGAGGGGAAGACCATGCTGCTGATGATCGACAACTACGACAGCTTCACCTACAACCTGGTGCAGTATTTCGGCGAGCTGGGGGCCGCGGTGAGGGTGTATCGCAACGACGAGATCACCCTCGAGCAGATCGAGGTGATGAAGCCCGACCAGCTGGTGATCTCGCCCGGGCCGTGTTCCCCGGCCGAGGCCGGCATCTCGGTGGCGGCGATCAAGGCCTTTGCCGGCAAGCTGCCCATCCTCGGCGTCTGCCTCGGCCACCAGAGCATCGGCGCGGCGTTCGGCGGACGCATCGTGCATGCGCGCCAGCTCATGCACGGCAAGACCTCGCCGGTGCATCACAAGGACGTCGGCGTGTTCCGTGGCCTGCCCAATCCGCTTACCTGCACGCGTTACCATTCGCTGGCGATCGAGCGCGAGACGCTGCCCGACTGCCTCGAGATCACCGCGTGGACCGACGACGGCGAGATCATGGGCGTGCGCCACAAGGAACTCGACGTCGAGGGTGTGCAGTTCCACCCCGAGTCCATCCTGACCGAGCGCGGCCATGATCTGCTGCGCAATTTTCTCGACCGCGCGCGCTGATCGCGCCGATCCGGCTGAAGGAAGAACGAGCATGACGATTACTGCCCAACAGGCGCTGCAGCGCACCATCGAACACCGCGAGATCTTCTACGACGAGATGCTGTCGCTGATGCGCCAGATCATGGCCGGCGAGATCTCGCCGGTGATGACGGCGGCCATCCTGACGGGCCTGCGCGTCAAGAAGGAGACCATCGACGAGATCACCGCCGCCGCGGCGGTGATGCGCGAGATGTCGACCAAGGTCGTGGTCAAGGAGCCCGGACCGCACTTCCTCGACGTTGTCGGCACCGGTGGCGATGGGTCGCACACCTTCAACATCTCGACCACCACCACCTTCGTCGCCGCGGCGGCCGGCGCGCGTGTCGCCAAACATGGCGGGCGCAGCGTGTCATCCAAGTCCGGCGCAGCCGACGTCATCGAGGCGCTGGGTGCCAATCTCAACCTCACGCCCGAACAGGTCGCCGAATGCATCGAGGCCACCGGCATCGGCTTCATGTTCGCGCCGAACTTCCACAGCGCGATGAAGAACGTGGGGCCGATCCGTCGCGAGATGGGCGTGCGCACCATCTTCAACATCCTCGGCCCGCTGACCAACCCCGCCGGGGCGCCGAACACCCTGCTCGGGGTCTTCCACCCCGACCTGGTCGGCATCCTGGCGCGGGTGATGAAGCGTCTTGGCGCCGAGCACGTGCTGGTCGTGCATGGCCTGGACGGCATGGACGAGGTGAGCCTGGGCGCAGGCACGCTGGTCGGCGAACTGAAGAACGGCGAGATCCTCGAGTACGAGATCCATCCCGAGGACTTCGGCCTGGCGATGGCGGCCACCCGCAACCTGCGCGTGGCCGACGCGCAGGAGTCGCGCGAAGTCCTGCTCGGCGTGCTCGACAACGAGCCCGGTCCGGCGCGCGACATCGTGCTGTTCAACGCCGGCGTGGCGCTGTATACCGCCAACCTCGTCGATTCGATCGGTGACGGTATCGTGCGTGCGCGCGAGGTCGTCGCCTCCGGCGCGGCGCGCGCCAAGCTCGATCAGTTCGTGCAATACAGCAAACGCTTCGGGGCGGGGCAATGAGCGACATCCTGCAGAAGATCTGCGCGGTGAAGGTCGGGGAGGTCGCCGCCGCCTCGGCGGCGAAGCCGCTCGCGGCGATCCGCGCCGAGGCCGAAGCCACGCTGACACAAGCGCCGGCGCGCGACTTCGTCGCTGCGGTCCGCGCGAAGCATGCGGCCGGCAGTTCGGCGGTGATCGCCGAGATCAAGAAGGCGAGCCCGTCCAAGGGTGTGATCCGCGAGGACTTCCGCCCCGCCGACATCGCCCGCTCCTACGAGGCGGCCGGCGCCGCCTGCCTGTCGGTGCTGACCGACCGCCCGTTCTTCCAGGGTGCGCCCGAATACCTGCAGGCGGCGCGCGCCGCCTGCGCGCTGCCAGCGCTGCGCAAGGACTTCCTCGTCGACGCCTACCAGGTGTACGAGGCGCGTGCGATGGGTGCCGACGCCATCCTGCTCATCGCCGCCAGCCTCGACCTCGCGCAGATGCGTGACATGGAGGCGATCGCACAGGCTCTGGGCATGGCGGTGCTGGTCGAGGTGCATGACGGCGACGAGCTGGAGCAGGCGTTGCAACTGCAGACCCCGCTGGTCGGCATCAACAACCGCAACCTGCGCACTTTCGAAGTGTCGTTGCAGACCACGCTGGAGCTGCTGCCGCGCATCCCGGCGGGCCGCATCGTGGTCACCGAGTCGGGCATCCTGGCGCCCGAAGACGTCGCGCTGATGCGCGCCCATGCGGTGCAGACCTTTCTCGTCGGCGAAGCCTTCATGCGTGTGGCCGAACCCGGCGAGGGCCTGCGCGCGCTGTTCGGCTGAGACCCATGGCGGGGCAGGACGACGCCGCCCCGCAGGTGCCGGATCCGGCCGGTCGGCGTTCGCGTGGCCTCGTCGTTGCGACTGCCACGGTGCTGGCGCTGAGTGCGCTTGCCGGGCTGGCGGGCTGGCTTGCATCCACCGAATCCGGACTGCGCGCGCTCCTCGGCGCCATGCAACGCGCGAGCGGCGGCGCGCTCGAAGTCGTGGCACCGTCCGGACGGCTGATCGGCCCCTTCGGCGCGCAAGCCGTCCGTTACTCGTCTGCCGACCTGCGCGTCGAGCTCGAAGGCGTGGAGCTCGACTGGTCGCCCGCCGCGCTGCTGTCGCAACGGCTGGATGTCGATCACCTGGCGGCGAGACGGCTGCTCGTTGCCCGGCGTGCAGCCACGCAGGATCAGGCACTCGCCGCGCCGAAGGACCTGCGCCTGCCGCTCGCCATCGACCTGCGCCGCGTCGCGCTCGACGCGTTCGAATTGCGCGACCTCGAGGCGCCCGCCGAACCAGATTCGCCGCCCGTCTTCAGTTTTTCCGGACTGAGCGCCGCGCTCTCGAGCGACGGCCGTCAGCATCGCCTCTCAGCCCTTGCGCTGACGCTGCCCCAGGGGCGCGCCGAGCTTGCTGCCGAACTCGACGGCATGTCGCCTTTCATGTTGACGGCGCAGGGCCGCTTCGCCGGCATGCAGGGCGAGCGTTCCTATGCGTTGCGCGTGACGGCGGACGGCACGCTGATCGCGCCGCGCATCGAGCTCGATGCCGAAGGCGAGGGCTTGCAGGGCCGGGCCGAAGTGCGCGCCGCGCCCTTCGACGCGATGCCCCTGCGCGCGCTCAAGCTCGCGCTCGGCGAGATCGATCCATCCGCCCTCGTCGCCGGCGCGCCGCGCGCTGCGCTGCGCCTGGAGGCCGACC
>JAFLDS010000011.1:0-98986 GCA_017302295.1 Thauera sp.
CGCAGCCGTTGAGCGCAGGCGGGATGCGCATCGAGCCGCCGGTGTCGGTGCCCAGCGCGGCCGGTGCCATGCGCGCGCCCAGGGCGGCGGCGCTGCCCGAGGACGAGCCGCCGGCGATGCGCGTGGCGTCGTACGGGTTGCGCACACCGACCACGTCGGGCACATGGAAGGCGGCGTTGTAGCCGGTGGCGCCGAAGGCCAGCTCGTGCATGTTGGTCTTGCCGAGCAGGATCGCGCCGGCTTCGCGCAGCTTGCGCACGACCGGCGCGTCGTCAGCCGGCACGAAGTTGGCCAGCGCGGGGGTGCCGGAGGTGGCGGGCAGGCCGGCGACGTGGATGTTGTCCTTCACCACCACCGGGATGCCGGCCAGCGGGCTGAGCGCCTGTCCGGCCTTGCGTGCGGCATCCGCCGCGCGGGCGGCCGACAGCGCGCCTTCCTCATCCAGTGTGATGAAGATGTTGAGGTCTGCCCGCGCGCGGGCGCGCTCGATGTAGGCCGACACCAGCGCCTCGCTGCTGAGGCGGCCGTCGGCCAGCGCGCGCAGCGCGCCCGCCAGGGTCAGGTTGTCGATATCGACGGCGGCGCTGTGGCTCGATGTCGGGGAGGACTTGCTGTGGGACATGGTCGATCCTCTTCGGTAACTGGTGTGGACTGTTGGGTTGGTATGGGTGTCAGCAGGCCGGACGGGCCTTGTGCCAGCCGGTGTCGCGCTGCAGGGCTGCGCCGGCGGCCAGCAGGGTGCGTTCGCCGCCCTTGCGCGCCACCAGTTGCACGCCGACCGGCAGGCCGGCGGCGGTGGGGCGGCACGGCAGGGTCAGCGCCGGATGGCCGGAAATGTCGAAGGGCGCGGTGTATTGGATAAGGCGCTGGTTGGCGACCGGGTCGGCTGCCAGCGCGCCGAGCTGCTCGTAGGTCGGCGCGGCGTAGGGCTGTACCGGCACCAGTAGCAGGTCGATGGTTTCGAGCAGGTCCGTCACCTTGCCGGTGAAGGCTGCCGCCGCCAGCAGCAGGCGCTGGTAGGCCATGCCGTCGAGCGCGCGGCCGACGTCGATCAGCCGGCTCAGCGCCGGGCCGTACTCGGCCGCGCGCGCGGGATAGGTGGCGGCGTGCGCCACCGCCGTCTGCACGCCGCACTGCGCTTCCCACTGGCCGGCGATGTCCCAGGCATCGGGAAAGCGGATTTCGGTGATGTCCGCGCCGAGGCCGCGCAGCGCGGCCAGTGCATCTTCGACCGCGCGCAGCGTGTCGGCGTCGCTGCCGCTGGCGTTCCACGCCGGGTCGATGCCGATGCGCATGCCCTTCAGGCTCAGTTCGGCCGGCGCGGCCGGCGCACGGCCGGGCAGCGAAGTGGGGTCGAGCGGGTCGTGGCCTTCGATGGCGTCGAACAGCAGGCGCGCGTCGGCGGCGCTGCGCGCGATCGGGCCGACGTGGTCGAGCAGCGCGGCGAGCTCGAAGGCGCCGTGGCGGCTGACCCGGCCCCAGGTCGGCTTGAGGCCGGTGAGGCCGTTGGCCGCGCAGGGGAAGCGGATCGAGCCGCCGGTGTCGCTGCCGAGCGAGGCGAAGCACAGCCCGGCCGCGGTGGCGACGCCCGAGCCGCTGGACGAGGCGCCGCACCAGTGATCGGCGCCCCAGGGGTTCACCGGCGGCGCGATGCTGGGGTGGTGGATGGCGAAGGCGCCTTCGGTGAGCTGCAGCTTGCCGAGGAGGATCGCGCCCGCCTCGCGCAGCCGGCGCACCACGGTGGCGTCCTCCTTGGGAACGAAATCGGCATGGACGGTGGTGCCGGCAGCGGTGGCGACGCCCTTGGTCCAGAACAGATCCTTCACCGCCAGCGGAATGCCGTGCAGCGGGCCGCGATACTCGCCGCGCATGATCTGCGCCTCGGCTTCGCGGGCGTCGGCGCGCGCCTGTTCTGCGGTGACGCGGGCATAGGCGTGGAGCTGGCCGTCGAGCGCGGCGATGCGGGCCAGCATCGCCTCGGTCAGCTCCACCGGCGACAGCTTGCGCTCGCGCACGAGCGGCGCCAGCGCCGCGATCTCCAGGTAGTGGAGGTCGTCGGCTGTGCTCACAGCCCGAGCTCCTTGCGGGTGCGCGTCAGCGTGTCGATGACGATGTACATGATCTTCTTCGCGCAGGGGATGAGGTCGGGGATGTAGGTCGCGCCCATGCCGCCCAGGCCTTCGGCTACCGGCAGCGGCGGGTTGGGCGCCGGCCACGGCCAGCCCAGGCGCACGGTGGGCACCCCATAGCGGCGCAGCGCGGCGCCGTCGGTCTGGCCGCCGAGCAGGTCCGGCGTGCCGTAGGCGCGTTGCTCCACATGCTCCCAGCCGCGCTTGGCCGACTGCACCACCCAGCTCTCGACGTCGGTCGTGCCGCCGGGCACCGAGCCGTACATTTCCCAGTCGAGCACGATGTCGGGGTGGCGCTGGCGCAGGCCGGAGATGAACTCGGCGAACTGGGCCTTGACGTCGGCCGGCGTGGTGCGCGGGTTGATGCGCACGTCCAGGAAGATCTCGGTGATCGCCGACGGGAAGGCGGGGCGCTCCGGGTCGCCCGAGCGCACGCCGGCGATCCAGCCATGCGGCTTGACCACGCCCGAGGTGTTACGGTCGGCGTATTCGAGCAGCCAGGGCTCGAGTTCCTGGATCACGGTCGCCGCCGGCACGACCGAGCTGCGGAAGGCGGGCAGGTCGTGCGGCACGCCGGCGTAGCCCAGGGTGCCGTGCACCCGGATCTTGAACCAGCCCATGCCGGGCTCTTCGTTGTAGACCCAGTTCCACGGCTTCATGATCACCGCGAAGTCGGCGGCGGCACCGCGATTGAGCAGGTGCAGCACGCCATTGGACATGCCGGCATGGTCGCGCGCGCCGATGTCGACCGGCATGCCGCCGTCGGCCATGCCGACCAGCAGGTCGCCGGTGATGGGCACGCCGGCTTCGGCCAGCGCGGTGGCGACTTCGGTCAGCGTCGCGACCATCGCCTTCGGGTTGGAGGCGCCGAGGCCGAACACCCAGTCGTCCAGCATCTGCGCGCGCGGCTGCAGGTCGGCTTCACCCTTGGCGCCCGTCCAGGCGCTCTCTTCCTCGGTCAGGTCGAGGTGGGTGTCGATCGGCGAATACAGCATCAGCGTCGCGCCGCCGCCGCTGCCGCGCAGCTCGGCGAGCACGTTGCCGCTGTTTTCGTTCATCGGCTGGTAGCGCGCGTCCATGCCGATCTCGCCCAGGCGGGCGACCATGAATTCGCTTGCCTTGCGGGCGGTGCCGGTGGGGCTGTGGATGTCGACGATGTCGAACAGCAGCTGCTGCAGGCGCTTGGGGTCGATCTTCGCGCAGGCTTTTTCGTACCAGGCCTGCTGCTCGGCGGACAGGACGGGGGTCGGGGCGGGGGCGTGGCTCATGGGCGGGGCTCCTGGAGGTTCAATTGCTGGCGACGAACTGCTCGCTGAAGATGCGGTCGTGCGGTACGCCGAGTTCGAGCAGGCGCCGGGTCGCGGCGTCGATCATCGGTTGCGGGCCGCACAGGTAGGCGACGGTGTCGGGGCTGGTGACGTCACCCTCGCGCAGTGCCGACACCGGGCTGCCTTCGTGCAGCGAGCCGGTGGCGCCGCGGTCGACGCAGATGCGCGCCTCGAGCGTGGGCAGCCATTGCTGGCGCAGCTCCAGCTCGTCGAGGCAGAACAGGGCGTCGGGCGTGGCGCAGCCGAAGCTCAGCAACATCGGCGGCTTGCGTCCGCCCCACTGGCGGATGCCGTCGATCATCGACAGGATCGGTGCCAGCCCGGTGCCGCCGGCGACGAAGATGTGTTTTGCCCGCCGATGTTCCTCGCGTAGGAAGAAGGCGCCATAAGGGCCCTTGAGCTTCACCACGTCGTCCGGCTGGGCGTGGTGCTCCAGCCAGCCCGACATTGCGCCGCCGGGTAGCAGGCGGACGAGCAGTTCCAGGTGGGGCAGTTCGGCAGCGATGCTCGAAGGCGAATAGCTGCGGATCTCCCCGCTGCCCGGGATCTCCACCTGCACGTACTGCCCGGGGCGGAAGTCCAGCCAGTCGCCGTCGGCCAGTTCCAGGGACAGCTTCATGACGTTGGATGCGACGCGGTCGACCGAGTTTACGAAGGCGTGTGCGGCCACCGGACCATTGAGGCCGGCGGTGCTGGTGTAGGGCAGCTCGAAGGTGCAGTCGCTGCTGGCCTGGGTGACGCACAGCAGACGCTGGCCGGCGGCATATTCGCTGCTCAGCAGGCTGGCGCTGCAGCCGGGCCGTGTCATGGCGTCGCCCGACGACAGGGTGGCGATGCAACTCGAGCAACTGCCCGAATGGCATTGGTGCATCAGCGGGGCGCCGCCTTCGAGAGCGGCGTCGAGAACGGTGCGCGCGTTCTCGACGACCACCTGGTGCGTGACGCCATCGGCGAAGCGCAGGGTGACTTGGTGCGTATCGTTCATGGGGCTTGATTCCATAGCTTGTGTACACGCTTGCATTGCGCTCACTGGGCAGCGCGTGGAACACATCCTATGAATTCGCCCCCGGGTGGTCGCTCCGATGGGGGCTGCATTTATCCCGCAAGTGCAGTTTTCGGAGGGCGCTGTGCGGTGCGTGCGGATCGCCGAGCGGTCGCCCCGGGTGCGTCTGCGCGGCGCGGGCTCGCGCGGGCGCGAGGACGGCCGGAGCCTTGATATCGATCATGTCTGGAGGTCTGCACTGTCCCGGCAGTGCACCGCTTATCCCGAAAGTGCACGTTTTTTCGTCGTCACACATTCCGGTGCGTGCACACGCAGCAATGCACGAAAACGGGTTTCCGAGGGGGCCGGTTTGGTGCGTTTGCCGTATCGAAACGGCATCCGTTCCATTTCGCCTAATTCACGAAACGCCACTTGCGATATGCGGGAAGTGCACCGTCTGTCCCATCAGCGCACGTTTATCGATTCCGTTTGCGTAATTCCTGCGTTTTGTCGCGCCTGGGCCTCGTGGCACGGCATTTGCTGAGGAAAATCATGCGCTAAGCCGCGCTGGTGGGTGCGTCGACGCTCGCGGGAGCGCATTGGCCAGCATGCGTTCCCCTGAATATTCCATTCGGGAAAGCGGTCCGATTTTGTGCAATGCAGGAGTGCAATTTCAAATGAAAAGTATTGGAAATATTGGCCCGGATCGTTTAGAAATGGCGTCCCGAGCGCAGGCGGTGTCCCCGTCCTCGCGAGGTTTCATGCATTCGTTATCGAGCCCGGATGCGGATGCTGAAGCGGCACAAAAAAGACAAAGGGCATGCATTGCCCACGAGAGGAGACAATGATGGAAATCGCTCGCCATGATGCAGCGGTCCCCTATGCGGTGATCGCGGGTGCCAATACGTTTCATACGCAGGACGTGGAAGAGGCACGCCAATGGGGCGTGCGCACCTTCTGCGAGAGCCGGCTGAGCACGATCGGCAGCCAGCGTCCGATCGACGCGCGGCTGCACTTGCGCCGGGTGCGCGGTGTCGGTTTCGGCAGCATGACCTACGGTGGCGAGGTCAAGGTCGAGGCCAGTGGCTTCGAGTCCTTCTACCTGGTCCAGGTGCCGCTCCGCGGGCGCGAAGTGGTCAGCGTCGGCGACGACACCGTGCTGTCGGCGGGCAAGAGCGCATCGGTGATCAATGCCAACAAGCCGGTGAACATCCAGCACGAGGCGGACACCGAAAAGCTGGTCGTGCGGGTGGATCGCGAGGCGCTCGAGCGCAACTGCATCCAGCACCTCGGACATGGCCTGCGCCGTCCGCTTGAATTCCTGCCGGCGATGTCGCTCGACAGCGCGGGTGGCATGCGCTGGGCCAGCCTGCTGCGCTGGATCTATGAAAGCCTGGCGATCGACGAGACGAGCTTCGATTCGCCGATCATCGCGGCCCAGGTCGAGCAGATGGCGATCACCATGCTGCTTACCTGTCAGCCGCACAACTACAGCGAGGAGCTGGCGGGCGAGGAGCGTTCGATCGCGCCGGCTTTCGTGAAGCGTATCGAGCGCTACATCGAGGAGCATGCCGACGAGCCGATCACCATCGTCGACCTGGCCGAGCACGCCGGCGTCAGCAGCCGCTCGATCTTCAATGGCTTCCGCCGCTTCCGCAACACCTCGCCGATGCTCTACCTCAAGGAAGTGCGGATGCGCCGGGTGCATGAAGAGTTGAAGCGGCTGACCCCCGCCGACTCGACCGTCACTGCGGTCGCCTATCACTGGGGCTTCACCCACCTCGGCCATTTCACCACCGACTACAAGCGGCGTTTCGGCGAAAGCCCGTCGCAGACGCTGGCGCGCTGAACCCGCGTCGTTCCTGCGCCTGTTTCGCCTCCTCTTGCCCGCTGATGCGGGCATTTTTTCGTCTTCGCCGAGCGCCCGATCAGTCGCCCGAATCAGCCGAACGAAGGCTGTCCGCAGGCCGTTTTTCATTCGTGCGCTTGGGGGATAAGCGCGGCATTAGGTGGAGCGTCGAATAATCCGCGGCTCAATAACATCACTCCCGGAGTTACCGAAATCTCGTTCCATCCAGCCACCGGGAGATAAAGATGTCCGATCAGCCGATCGTCCGCCGCCGCACCCAGAAGCTCAACCAGATCAGCGAAGAGCGCGTCAATAACCAGAAGACGCAGAGCCAGTACCAGCCCTACAAGGATGCGGCCTGGGGCTTCATCAACCACTGGTATCCGGCCCTCTTCACCCATGAGCTGCCCGAGGACGAAGTGCAGGGCATCCAGATTTGTGGCGTGCCCATTGCGCTGCGCCGCTCGGAAGGCAAGGTCTATGCGCTGAAGGACCAGTGCGTGCACCGCGGCGTGCGCATGTCGGAGAAGAAGATGTGCTTCAACAAGAAGACCATCTCATGCTGGTACCACGGCTTCACCTTCGACCTGAAGGACGGCCGACTGACCACCATCGTCGGCAACCCGGATGACAAGCTGGTCGGCACCACCGGCGTGACCACTTACCCGGTGCAGGAAGTCGCCGGCATGATCTTCGTCTTCGTGCGCGAGGACGATTTCGCCGACGAGGACGTGCCGCCGCTCGAGCACGACCTGCCGTTCCGCTTCCCGAAGAACAACGACAAGTTCCCGCACCCGCTGTGGCCGGACACGCCCAGCATCCTCGACGAGGGCGCGGTGGCGATGGGCATCCACCGCACCGGCCAGGGCAACTGGCGCATCGCCATCGAGAACGGTTTCGATAACGCCCACATCCTGGTGCACAAGGACTGCAGCATCGTGCAGGCGATGAAGTGGGTGCTGCCGCTGGGCATCGTGCCGACCGGTGACGACGCCATCACCGTGGTCGAGGACGAAAACGGTCCGAAGGGCATGATGCAGTGGCTGTTCACCGACAAGTGGCAGCCCATCCTCGAGAACAAGGAGTTGGGTGTCGAGGTCCAGGGCGTCAATGCGCGCCCGTACCGCACCTCGATCGTGATGCCGGGCGCGCTGATGGTCGAGAACTGGCCGGAAGAGCATGTCGTGCAGTACGAGTGGAACGTGCCCATCACCGACGACACACACGAGTACTGGGAGGTGCTGGTGCGCGTGTGCAAGACGCCGAAAGAGCTCGACGACTACAAGTACCGCTACGAGCGCGTCTACAAGCCGCTGGCGCTGCACGGCTTCAACGACTGCGACACCTATGCGCGGGAAGCGATGCAGAACTTCTATGCCGACGGCACCGGCTGGCAGGACGAGCAGCTCGTGTCCACCGACCTGTCGCCGATCACCTGGCGCAAGCTGGCCTCGCGCTGGAACCGCGGCATCGCCAAGCCGGGCCGTGGCGTGAATGGGGCGACCAAGGATTCGGCCATCCGCTACCGGGATACGGCTGCAGGCAAACCGCCGCGCTACTTGACCGACAAGGTCGACTTCTAAGCCCCGCTCCAGTGAATGCGCGCCGCCTTGCGGCGCGCATTGCCTTACAGGAACCGCCCCATGCAGCAGAACCCCGAGATCGGACGCTCGATCGACGTAAACGGCATCCAGACCAACTACCACGACCAGGGCGAGGGCCCTCCCGTCCTGATGATCCACGGCTCCGGCCCGGGCGTCAGCGGCTTCGTGAACTGGCGCCTGGCGATGCCCGAGCTGGCCAAGTCCTGCCGCGTGATCGTGCCCGACATGCTCGGCTTCGGTTACAGCCAGCGCGCGCCGGACGGCCGCTATTCGCCCGAGCAATGGGTGGCGCAGGCCGTCGGCCTGATGGACGCGCTGGGCGTGGCCCAGGCCGACATCGTCGGCAACTCCTTCGGCGGCGCGCTCGCGCTGATGCTCGCCATCCAGCATCCGCAGCGCATCCGCCGGCTGGTACTGATGGGCGCGGCGGGGGTGGATTTCGAGCTCACCCCGGGCCTCGACGCGGTGTGGGGCTACGAGCCGTCGATGGACAACATGCGCCGCATCATGGACATCTTCGCCTACGACCGCTCGCGCATCACCGAGGACATCGTGCGCTCGCGCTACGAGGCCAGCATCCAGCCGGGCGCGCAGGAAGCCTTCTCGGCGATGTTCCCGGCGCCGCGGCAGCGCTGGGTGCAGGCGCTCGCCAGCCCGGAAGCGGCGATCCGCGACATCCAGCACGAGACGCTGATCATCCACGGCCGCGAGGACAAGGTGATCCCGCTCGCCAATTCGCTGCGCCTGTGCGAGCTGATCCCGCGCGCGCAGCTTCACGTCTATGGCCGCTGTGGCCACTGGACGCAGATCGAACATGCCGCGCGCTTCGCCCGCCTGGTGCGCGACTTCCTGACCGAGCAATGAGCACGAGGGACTGACGAAGTGGACAAAAGCATCAAGGGACGCTGGTACGTCCAGTCATGGACGCAGGAATACGACGACGGCCGCGTCGTGCATCCGTTCGGCGAGAAGCTGGAAGGCTTCATCGAGTACGGCGACGACACGATGTTCGTCATGCTGACGAAGTCGCCCCGCACGCCCTTCACCACCGGCGGCCAGTGGGATGCCGCCGATGCCGAGAAGGCTGCGGCCTACAACGAGTTCCTGTCGTATTCCGGCACCTACAGCTTCGACGGCGAATACATCACGCACAACGTCGAACTGTGCATCTTCCCCAACTGGCAGGGCGGCAAACAGCGCCGCAAGGTGGTGTGGGGCGAGGACGGCGAGCTGATGCTGGTCGCCCGCATCGAGGAAGGCACCAGCGAGGCGCGCACCGCCCGCCTGACCTGGCGCCGCAACAAGTGAGGGAGGGCGTGCGATGAGCCTGGTGAAGCGGTTGTCGTATGTGGAGATCGAAGCCTCCGACCTGGAGCGCTGGACGGTGTTCGGCCGCGACGTGTTCGGTTGCGAGCTGGCTACGGGCAGCACCGCGGACTGCCTGCAGTTCCGCATCGATGCGCGCCCCTGGCGCATCCAGGTGTCGCGCGGCGAGCGCGACGACCTGAAGGTGATCGGCCTGGAAGTCGCCGACCGCGCCGGCCTGCACGAAGTCTGCGCGCGGCTCGAGCGTGCCGGCCATCCCTTCCGCATGGCGACGAAGGCGCAGTGCGAGGCGCGCGGCGTGTACGAGATGTGCCTGCTGGCGGACCCGTCGGGCATCGAGGTCGAGGTGTCCTACGGTTCGCTGCTGCAGCCGCAGCGGCCGTTCTGCGCGGCGGTCGGACATGGCGGTTTCGTCACCGGCGACCAGGGCCTGGGCCATCTGATGCTGGTGGTGGACGATCCGCAGCGCGTGCAGCAGTTCTACGGCGACATCATGGGCTTCATCACCAGCGACTACGTGTCGACGAAGAACTACGGCGGCCTGGCCGGCGACTTCATCTTCATGCGCTGCAATCCGCGCCATCACACCCTGGCCTTCGGCCGCCTGCCCATCCCGCGCCGTCTCGGCCACCTGATGCTGCAGGTCAACCGCATCGACGACGTCGGCCTGACGCTGGACCGCGTGCATGCCCAAGGCTTTCGCCAGACGCGCTCGATTGGCCGCCATGTGAACGACAACATGTTCTCGTTCTATTGCGAGTCGCCGTCGAAGCTGCAGTTCGAATGCGGCTGGGGCGGGCTGGAGATGGACGAGGGCAGCGACGTGAAGCTGTACGACGTGACCAGCGTGTGGGGGCACAAGCACCTGTAGCTGCGACGGTAGCGCATGCCCGACGGGCGGACCGGTGCAGGCCGGTCCGCCCGTTCTGTTTGCGGTCAGCCGCGCGCGGCGCCGATCAGCACGAAGAACATCTGCGCCGGGCGATCGCTCGGGTTGCGCCAGGCGTGGCGTGTGCCGAGCTGCACGACCACGTCGCCGGCCTTGAGGCGGGTCGTGCGGCCGTTGTCGAGGTCGAGACAGATCTCGCCGTCGAGCACCACGCCGTAGTCGATCGTGTCGGTGCGGTGAAAGCCCGAGCCGTCGGCGTCGAAGCTCGCCGCCAGATCGGGCAGGCGCTGGACGAATTCCGCGCCGGCTGCGGCCGGGTCGAACTGCTCCGAGGTGGTGACGCTGTCGGGCGGGAAGGTCACGCGCAAGGCGACGCTGCCGCCGCGCGGTTGCAGCACCGACTCCGTGCCGGTGCTTTCCGGCTCCGACGGCTGTCGCGGAATCGTCGGCAGCGGCTCGGTGCGCCAGACGACGCTGACGGCGAAGCCGGGGTGGTGCTTCATGCCGCCTTCGGTGAGGGGGCGGGCGAAGGCGATCTGGGCCTGGTCCTGGCTGTCGTGTCCGGTGATGTAGCGTGTGGTTTCCATGGGGCTCTCCAGTGTGGGAATGGGCGGCGCCGGCCGGCGAAGACCGTGGGCGCCGCTGCGGCCTTGTTCAGGCGTGGGCGATGTGGAAGTTGGTGAAGCCGTTGGCCTGCGATTCGACGGCTGCCAGCGCTTCGTTGAGCCGCTCCAGCGGATAGGGGTGTGCTTCGAGCAGGCCGAGATCGACCAGACCCGACTCGATCATGCTGACCATCTCGTCGCCTTCGGTCGGCGTGAACCACAGCGAGCCGATGTACTGCAGCTGTGCGCACATGAAGGGGTGCGGATCGATCGGGATCGGTCCGGCGACGCCGCCGATCTGCACGATGCGCCCGCCGCGCGCCACCGCCTGCATCGCATCCACCGACAGCGCGGCCGGGGCCTTGGCGCCCAGGGTGTCGAGCATCGCGTCCACGCCTTCGGGCAGGTGGCGGCGCGCCTGTTCGGCGATGCCGCCTTCGCCCAGCACCACGGGCACCACCCGCTTCGGATCGAGCGCCACCAGGCGCTCCAGCGCCTTGCGGTCGCGCGCGACGACCAGCACCCGGGCGGCGCCAAAGGCCAGCGCGAGCAGCGTGGCACCCACGCCCAGCGTGCCGGTTGCGCCCAGGATCAGCATCGTCTGGCCAGGCCGCAGCGCCGACTTGCGGATCGCCGAGTAGGCGGTGCCCAGATAACCGAGGCGCGCCGCCTGGGCCGAGCTCAGGTTGCCGGGCAGCCGCACCAGGTTGTTGGCCGGCGCGGTCATGAACTCGGCGTAGCCGGCGTAGGGGTACTTCTCGAACACCTGCTGCGAGCCGGCGCCGAAGCCGAAATAGCCCATGAAGGTGTAGCTGTCGCAGCGCGTCGGCTCACCCGCGCGGCAGTACCGGCACTGGCCGCAGCCCACGCCCGGGTTCACATACACCCGGTCGCCCGGCTTGTACGCGGTGACGCCTTCGCCGACTGCGGCCACCGTGCCGGCGCTGTCCAGCCCGAAGATGGCCGGCAGCGCGGGTAGCGGCAGAAAGGGATACCAGGTGGGGAAGTGGGTGACGACGTTGCGAAGGTTGGGAATCAGCCCGCAGGCTTCGACCTTCACCAGTACGTCGTGCCTGCCGGGACGGGGAACGGGGACGGTGTCGATCGAAAATCGTCCGCCGATTTCGTGCAAGCGCGCGGCCCGCATCATGCTCATGCTCGTGTCTCCTGTGTGTTGGGTGAGGCACGGCGGTTCGCGTGGGGGCGCGATGACCGGCCGCTGCGGGCATGCGTGCGCCTCGCGCGCTGCGCTTGACGACGCAGCCGCAACGAAGGCAAGTCTGCCCGGCTGCTATGTTGGTGCGCCCGGCGTGCGGCGGCGCTCCATCGGCGACGGTGCTTATCCCGTGGGCGCAAGAAATGGCCGCGACGGTAACGGCACCCGCCAACGCCGGATGCGCGCGCGTGAGACTTTTCCCCTTTTCTGCGCACCTCAGTTTGGGCACACTCCGCGCGTCAGTAGATTTGCACGAACAGGATTCCGTCCCGATGCCCTTTCGTCAGCCCAACGCGGCCGCCGTTTCAGTTCCACAGCCCGAGCTGGAGGAGATGCGCCGCGTCGACCTGCAGATTCGAGGTGCGGGTCTTGGCACCTGGGCGTGGAACGTCCAGACGGGCGAGATCAGGATCAACGAGGACTGGGCGCGCATCGTCGGATGCACGAAAGCCGAGCTGGAGCCGACGACGATCGAGACTTGGGAAGCGTTCGTGCATCCGGACGATCTGGCCGAGTCCAATCGCCGGCTTGAGGAGCATTTCCGCGGCGAGACCGAACGCTACGAATGCGAGTGCCGCATGCGTCACCGTGACGGGCACTGGGTCTGGGTGCTCGACCAGGGCCAGGTGCTGACGCGCGATGCCGAGGGGCGGCCGTTGTGGATGTTCGGCGTGCACACCGATCTGAGCCGGCATAAGGCGGTTGAGCAGGAGCGCGACGCGCTCCTCGAGCGTTTCCGTCGCCTTGTCCAGCACCTTCCCGGCTATCTGTATCAATACCGCTTGCGGCCCGATGGCAGCTCTCATTTTCCGTTTGCGACGGACGCCATCGAGCTCGTCTATGGCTGCAGCGCGCAGGACGTGCTCGAAGACGCCACACCGGTGTTCGATGCGATTCATCCGGAGGACCGCGAACGCGTCGCCCGTGCAATCTGCGAGTCGGCCGAGAGCCTCGGCATCTGGAAGGATCACTACCGGATCTGCCACCCGACGCGCGGCGTGATCTGGATCGAGGGGCTGGCGACACCGGAGCGCCTGGCCGATGGCAGCACGCTGTGGCACGGCTTCCTGATGGATGTGACCGATGCCGAGCGCCAGCGTGCAAAGCTGCGGCTCACCGAGCGGGTGTTCTCCTCCACCCAGGAGGGCATCATCGTGACCGACCTGGAGGGCCGCATCGTCGAGGTCAACGACGCCTTCGCCCGGGTGACGGGCTATGAGGCGCACGAAGTGATCGGGCAGCGCGTGTCGGTGCTGAAATCCGGCAAGCAGGGGCGGGAGTTCTACCGGCAGTTGTGGAACGACCTGCGCACGCGTGGCCGCTGGCAGGGCGAGATCTGGAACCGGCGCAAGAGCGGCGAGCTGTATCCCGAGTGGCTGTCGATCGATTCGGTGCTCGACGAGCACGGAACGCTCGAGCATTACGTCGGCGTGTTCAGCGACATGACGCTCATCAAGCAGCACGAGGAGCAACTCGACCGCGCGACCTACTACGATGCGCTGACCGGGCTGCCCAACAGGCGGCTGGTCGCCGACCGCCTGCAGCTTGCGCTTGCCCACGCCAAGCGCAATCGTGAGATCGTGGCCGTCTGCTATCTGGATGTCGACCGCTTCAAGGAGGTCAACGAGCTCCATGACGCCGGCGTCGCCGACCGCATCCTGGCGGGTCTGGCCGATCGCCTGTTGCATGCCTTGCGCGCCGGCGACACGGTGGGACGAGTGGGCGGTGACGAGTTCCTGATCCTGCTGACCGAGCTGCGGTCGTGCGACGAGGCGCTCGATCTCGTGCGCCGCATCCTGGCGATCGTGCGCACGCCTCATGTACTGGGGCCGCAGGGCACCATCGAATTGACCGCGAGCATCGGTGTGGCGATGTATCCGGACATCGACGTGTCGGCCGACGAGCTGATCCGCTACGCGGACCAGGCCCTGTTCCGGGCCAAGGAGCGCGGGCGCAACGGTTTCGTCGTGTTCGATCGCGAGGAGGACGTCACCAGCCGGGTGAGGGCGGACTTGCTGCAGGCGGCGCTGGGC
Source organism: Thauera sp. (assembly GCA_017302295.1). Lineage (GTDB taxonomy): Bacteria > Pseudomonadota > Gammaproteobacteria > Burkholderiales > Rhodocyclaceae > Thauera. The sequence continues at coordinate 13,962 of JAFLDS010000011.1, forward strand.
GCCCTCACGAACGGCGAGTTCCGCCTGTACTACCAGCCCAAGCTCGATCTGCGCAGCGGCCGCATCTGGTCGGTGGAGGCGCTGATCCGCTGGCGCCTCCCCGGCGGCCGCATCCGTCCGCCCGGAGAATTCATCGAGGCCCTGGCCGGTACGACCCTGGAGGCGGAAGTCGGCAACTGGGTGGTCGACGAGGCGCTGCGCCAGCAGCGCGTCTGGCACGAACACGGGCTGTCGATGCCGGTCAGCATCAATGTGTCGGCCGATCATCTGCTCGGCGACGGCTTCCTTTCCATGCTGGGTGACGCGCTGTCCCGGCATTGGGTCGACCGTCGGCCGATCGTCGCCCTCGAGATCCTCGAGACCTCGCGCATTTCCGACTTCAATCGCCTGTGCCAGCGGTTGCTAGAGTGCAAGGCGCTCGGCGTCCTGTTCTCGCTCGACGACTTCGGTACCGGCTATTCGTCAATGACCTACATGCGCCAGTTGCCCGTCGATGCGCTGAAGATCGACCGCAGCTTCGTGCAGACCATGCTCGAGAGCGAAGCCGACCTCAGCATCGTGAAAGGCATCATCGGCCTGGGGCGTGCCTTCGACCGGATGGTGATCGCCGAGGGGGTCGAGACCGAGGCCCACATCGAGCGGCTGAAGGAGCTTGGTTGCGACATTGCGCAGGGCTATCGCATCGCCAGGCCGATGCCGGCCGACGAGCTCATGCCCTGGGTGGCGGCCTGGAACGGCAAGCTGGGCTGAGCTTCCTCACGCCGGTGGCGGCTGGAGCGCCGCTTGTGGCGTGGACCGCGGATGCAAGAGAATGACGCCCAGCATGCCCACCACCGCGTCGGAATCCGCCCATGAACAAGCGCGACACCAGCCTCACCACCGACCAGAAGGCCCTTCAGGTCAACCTCGACAAATACAAGTACGGCTCCATCGTCGAGATCGGCGCCGGGCAGGAGGTCGCGCGCCGCTTCTTCCAGGTCGGTGCCGCCGCTGGGACGATCGCCAAGACCATGTCGGCTTACGACATGGCGGTCAGCGACGACATCTACGGCCATGTGGACCGCTACGTCAGCCGTGCGCGCCTGCTGCAGATGCTGGAGAAGGAATTCGACCAGGTGGTGGCGCGGCTCGCCCATGTACGGCCGAAGAACACCACCTTCTTCGCCTATGCGGCCACCGTCACCGCGCGCAGCTTCAAGCAGAAGAACGAATGCCACGGCTGGGTCGGCATCCGGCTGCAACTGCACCCCGGCGCGGCGCCGAGCGACGTCGTCATGCACGTGCGCATGCTCGACAACGACAACGCGCAGCAGGCCGAGGCGCTCGGCATCCTGGGTGTGAACCTGATCCACGGCGCCTTCTTCCACCACCAGCACCCCGAGTGGGTGGTCGAGGGCCTGGCTGACGGGCTCGGTTCGGAGCGCATCGAGGTCGACCTGATCCACTTCTCCGGCCCCTACTTCGAGGAGGTCGAGAACCGGCTGATGAACCTGCACCTGATCCGCAGCTGGCTGACGCGGGCGGTGGTGTTCAACCCGGCAGGCGAGGTGGTGGTGCCGGGCGAGCTGTTCTACCGCAAGCCGGTGATGGTGATCCGTGGCAGCTTCAAGCCGGTGACCTGCGTCAATGTGGACATGATGACCGCCGGCCAGCGCCAGTTCAGCCAGCTTGCCGCGGTCGACGACCACGAGATCGTGTCGCTGGCCGAAGTCACGATGAACTCGCTGATCAGCGGCGACAACGTGGATGGCGCCGACTTCCTGGCCCGCATCGACCTGCTCGCCTCGCAGGGTTACACGGTGATGATCTCCGACTACGTGCGCTTCTTCCGCCTGCGCGCCTACCTGCGCCGCTACACGCAGAAGCCGATCGGCATCGTACTGTCGGTGCGCGACTTCGACTTCCTGTTCGACGAGAAATACTACGAGGGCCTGGAGGGTGGCATCCTCGAAGCCTTCGGCAAGCTCTTTCCGGACAACACCCATGTCTACGTCTACCCGTCGCGCCCGAGCGACGGCGGCGCGGAGCTGGTGACGCTGGACAACGTGTCCGTACCCGCCAACCTGCGCCACCTGCTCGCGCACCTGGTCGACAACGAGAAGCTGCTCGCGGTGCAGCCTTTCGATGACAGTCACCTGCACATCGACGTCGCCGAAGTGCTCGCCGGTCTGCGCCGAGGCCGCGGTCAGTGGGAACAGGCCGTACCCGAGTCCGTCGCGCAGCGCATCATTGCCGGGCGACTGCTGGGGTACGACACCGAGTAACGCGGCAGGTGAATGCCCGCTGTGGCTTTCAGCGGAGGTTCACTTTCGCTTCAGTGTGGGTTCAGGCGCAGTGCTCAGAATGTGTCCCATGCCAGACCGGCATGCATGCACACCAAGGAGACTGCCATGAAAACCCGCCACCTCATCGCCGCCGCTGCGACCCTGCTGATCGGCTCCGCCGCCTTCGCCGGCACCGAATGCACGACCGCCCCGCAGGCCACCTGGATGACGCAGCAGCAGATGCTGCAGAAGCTCGTCGATACCGGCTACACCATCGAGCGCTTCCTCGTCACGAAGGGAGGTTGCTACGAGATGTACGGCTGGGACAAGGACGGCCGCCGCGTCGAGATCTATCACAATCCGGTTGACGGCAAGGTCGTCAAGGCCAAGACCTCGACTTCGCGGACCACGGCGACTTCGACTCCAAGCACGACTGCAACCACGACTCCGACTTCGTCCGCCACCTCGTCTGCCACGACGACGCGGACGATGTGATGCGGTCGCCATCGCTGGGCGCCGTCGTCGGCTTTTTCCGGCGGTCGATGGCGCCCGCAGCAAGAGGAGCATGGCCATGAAGCAACTCGTTCCGGACCGCCCGACCCGGGTGTGGGACCCCTTCGTACGCCTCTTCCACTGGAGCCTGGTCGCCTGCGTGCTGCTGAACTTCTTCGTCGTCGATGACGGCGACGCGGCGCACGTGTGGCTGGGCTACACCGCCACCGGGCTGGTCGTGGTGCGCATCGTGTGGGGCTTCATCGGCTCGCCGCACGCGCGCTTCTCCGACTTCTTTCCTACCCCGGCCCGCCTGCGGCAGCACGTGGCAGGGCTGCGGTCGGGCGAGCGGGAGGTGCCGGTGGGGCACAACCCCTTCGGTGCGCTGATGATGCTCGCGCTGATGGCGCTGGTGCTCGGCCTGGGTCTGTCGGGCTGGCTGCTGACCCTCGATGCGTACTGGGGTGCCGAATGGCTGGAGGACCTGCACGAGGCGCTGGCCTCGACGCTGATCACGCTGGCCGGGCTGCATGCGGCTTCTGCGATCGTGATGGGGCGACTCGAGCGGACGAACCTGATCGGCGCGATGGTGACCGGCGTCAAGCTGCGCCGTTCGCGGCAGCAAGTACGTTGATCCGCTGTGGCTCGCCACGGCATGGACCCGGCCCTTTCAGGCAAGGCGATCTCAGCGCGTGTCGCGTTGCGCGATGCCCTGCAGGATACGCCGCGCCAGGGCCTCGTAGTCGCCATCGAAGTGATGGCCGCCGGTGGTGCGGATGAGCTCTGCACCATGGCCGATCTGCGTGCACGCGGCTTCATCGTCGTCCGCGCCGTAAAAGCACTGCACGCGTTGTGGATCGATGCGCCGGACCTCGGGCAGGGTGGGTAGCGCGTCGCTGCGCTGGTGCTGCAGCCAGCCGGAGACGGTGACTTCGAAGTTCGCCGTGGCCGCGAAGCCGAGCAGCGACACCTGCACCACTGCCGCGCGCTCCGCCGCCGGCAGGCGGTTGTAGAGGGCTGGCAGCACGTCGGCACCGAAGGAATAGCCGATCAGCACCACCTTGCTCGCGCCCCACTTCTGGCGGTAGCGGTCGATGATGCGGCCGAGATCGTGCGCGCCGTGTTCAGGGCTGCGGCGCGCCCAGAAGTAGCGCAGCACATCGACGCCGACGACCGGCAGGCCGCGGCGTTGCAGGATGGCGGCAACATCCCTGTCGAGGTCGCGCCATCCGCCATCGCCCGAGTACAGCACGGCGAAGGTGTCGGTGGGTTGCGCGACCGGCAGTTCCACCAGCGGCAGATCGGCGACGCCCTCGGCGCTAGGGGCTTCGCCGGTCGCCGACGTTCTACCCGGTGCGTCGATCGTCGTTCGCGCCGGTGCGGCGGCGCACAGGGTGGCCGCGCAGAGCAGGGCGGTCCCGAGCACCATTCGTCCTCGCTGCTTCATCGTTCGTCTCCCTTCGTGTGCACTGCGCCCGCCCGCACGTGCTCGCGCGTACGACGCATTTGCCGCTCATTTGCCCATCACGCCCCGCAGGCCGCCGCCGATCAGCACGGCGATGTCGGTCAGCGCCAGCATCGGATTGATGCCGCCGCCAACGGCGAGGTAGCGTGGCCGCCATTCGGGGCGGAACTTGGCCTTGAAGGCGCGCAGTCCGGCGAAGTTGTAGAAGCGCTCCCCATGCGCGAACACCGCGCGCCCGACGCGATGCCAGACCGGCGCCGCGGCACTGGCCGACAGGCCCGACAGCGGCGCCATGCCCAGGTTGAACGAGGCGTAGCCTGCGGCCCTGAAGTGCAGCATCAGGCGCGTGAGCAGTACTTCCATCACCCCATTGGGCGCCTCGGGGACGAAGCGCATCAGATCGATGCTCGCTTCGTCCTTGAGACCGGTCAGCAGCAGGTTGGCAAAGGCAACGATGCGCCCCTCCCGGGTCAGCACGGCGACGGGCTGGCCGCGGAGGTAGTCGGGGTTGAATGCGCCCAGTGAGAAGCGCTTCTCGCGCACCTTGTGATGCGCCATCCAGGCGGCCGACACCGCACCCAGCTCCGCCAGGCGGGCCGGCACCTGCTCGGGCGTGAGGATGAAAAAATCGAGCCGCTCGCGATCCGCGCGGTTGATCGCCTGGCGCAGACCGGCGCGCCGCGCGCCCTTCAGGTCGAAGTCCGCCAGCGGCACACGCGCTTCCTCGCCGAGCTTGAACGCCATCAGCCCGGCATCGGCGTACAGCGCCAGCGAGTCCGCCGCCACCTGGTAGAACACGGCGCGACCGCCGGCCTGGGCGGCCATCTCGACGAAGCGCCAGACGAGTTCGGGCCAGCATTCGCGCGGGCCCACCGGGTCGGACAGCGCCACCCAGGACCGTCCCTGGCGGCCATACATGATGAACGCGCGTCCGTCCGTGGAGAACAGCAGGCGTTTGTCACCCATCGCGACCAGGCAGGCATCGGTGCGCGGCTGCGCGGCGACGATGCGCATCGCCCGATCCCGCTCCTGCGGCGTGGGCAGGGCGGTGGCGTCGGCGAAGGGGCGCAGCAGCATCCAGCCGGCTCCGAAACCCGCGGTCAGCAGGATGCCGACCATCGCGCGCAGGCTGCGCGGCGCCTCGCCCGACAACTCGAACTGCCACCACAGTTCGTGCGTATAGCCGACTTCCTTGTACACGAAGAACAGCAGGGCGGCTGCGGTCACGATCAGCGTCCCCATCGCCGCCAGCCAGCCCGGCGACAGCGCCTGATGCAGCAGCGAGGCCGGCCGCGAAAACACCCGCCGCGACGCGATCAGCGCCAGCAGAAGCGTGGCCAGCAGCGCCGTCTCGCCCAGCGCCATGCCCTTCGCCATGGACAGCATCATCGACACCGGCACCAGTATCATCGCCAGCCACCATGCGCCGTCGAGCCTGAACACCAGGCCGCGCGCCACCAGCAGCAACACCACGCCAAGCACGCTGCCGAGGAAGTGGGCACCTTCGACCAAGGGCAAGGGCAGCCAGGCTTCGAGCAGGCCCAGCGGTCCCTCGCCGACCGGGGTCATGCCCGAGAAGATCAGCACCGCGCCGAGCACCAGCGTGAACGCACCGATGGTGGGCGGCGCCATGCGCGTCGCCGCACGCAGGGCCAGCGCGGCACGCGGGCTCGCCGCCACCCGGCGCATTTCGAGCAGGGAGATGGCCAGCACCGCCAGCACCAGCGGCACGAGGTGATAGATCACCCGGTACAGCACCAGCGCGCCGAGCACGGCCTCCATGCCCACGCGATCGCCAAGGCCGGCGACGATGACCGTCTCGAACACGCCCAGCCCGGCCGGCACGTGGCTCAGCACGCCCAGGCCCACGGCTACCGCATAGAGGGCGACGACAGCCGGCAGACTGGCACTGCCCGCCGGCAGCAGGGCCCATAGCACGGCGGCCGAGGCCGACACGTCGACGGCGGTGGCGAGGAACTGGCGCAGCATTAGCCGGCGCGACGGCAGTCGCCATTCGCGGGCGAACAGGCGCACCGTGCGCCCCGACCCGGCCGCGAAGACGAGACCCGTCAGCACGGCGAGCACGATGAAGCCGACCCACTGCAGGCCGGTGGGCGACACCGGAAGGTGAGCGAATTCGCCGGCTGCCGACAGCAGGCCGAAGGCCGCCACACCGGCGAGGCCGAGGCCGAAAGCCACCGTCACGAAAGTGACGATGCCGGCGATCTCTTCCGGTTCCACGCCCTGAGAAGTGTAGAAGCGGTAGCGGATCGCACCGGCCGTGAGTGCGCCGAAGCCGAGCGTATTGCCCACCGCATAGGCGCAGAAGGACGTCAGCGCCACCACCGGCAGCGGCAGTTGGCGACCGATGAAGGCGAGCGCGCCGAGGTCGTAAAGCGTCAGCGCGGCAAAGCTCAGCGCGGTGAACGCGAGCGCGGCGAGCAGCGTGGCCGGTGCGGTGGCGGCGATGCTCGCGCGCAAGTCCGCATACGAGAGATCCGCCGCCAGGCGGCTGACCGCGAACCAGGCCACGACCAGCACCAGCATCGCGATCGCTGGCAGCGCGAGGCGCCGCAGCAGCGTAATTCGCTCCCCGGCTGGAGTCAGTACTTCTGACCTTGTCGCGCGCTGAGTCATGTCTTCGACCTCTGCGTCGTTTCCTTTTCGCGTCTGCCGGCTTGACGGGGTGCTGCCGAGGACCTGCAGGTCCTGCACGGTGCTCGCGACGAGGAGCAGGAGGCAGGCAAGGATGACGGCGGGCATGGGCGAGGCGCTCTTCGACGATGACGGACGGTGCAGCAGGCGCGCGCAGATGACCGGGTGCGCGCGCCGCCCCTCAAGGCGGGTCCGGCATTAGCCTAGCGAGGCGCGACTTAACGCAGGCTTAAGGCAGTGGGCGCGGGGTGCGAGCAGGGCGGGACGCCTGACGCACGCGTCTGTTAGCATGGTCCTCAATGCAGCTGCGTATGCTCGATGAGCATCGCGGCCCCTGCGCCGGGCGTGATGATCGGTCTGCTGGTCCGCATCGACGCGGCGCAAGGGCAATCACAAACAAGACGGCATCTCGCGTCGGCTCCGGGGACGAGACCCGGCGCACCCCTTTCCGACCCCCCGACCATGAACGACAGCCCAGAAGCTATCGCCCCCCCCATCGCCCCGCTCTACGGCGACCCCGCCACGCCCGCCGGGCTCTCCGCACCCGGCATTCCGGCCTACCTGCAGAAGGTGTATTGGTGGGCCTATCTGCACCCCACCGCGGTCCGCGTGTTCGAGCGTGAATGGTTGGTGAACCTCATCCTGTGGGGCAATTTCAATCGCCTGCGCGATGCGGCGCTGGCCGAGTTCGGCGAGCGCATCGAGCAGCAGGTGCTGCAGCTCGCCTGCGTGTATGGCGACTTCACCCAGCGCATCGCCGCCCGCCTGCACGGCGAGGGCCGGCTGGACGTGGTCGATGTGGCGCCGATCCAGCTTGCCAACCTGCGGCGCAAGCTGGGGGCGGATTCGCCGGTGCGGCTGCATCGGCAGGATGCCAGCGCGCTGGACTTTCCCGACGCCAGCGTGGATGCCACGCTGCTCTTCTTCCTGCTGCACGAGCAGCCCGAGGCGGTGCGCCGCGCCACGCTGGCGGAGGCGCTGCGGGTGACGCGCCCGGGCGGCAAGGTGGTGATCGTCGACTACCACCGCCCGCCGCGCAGCCATCCGCTGCACTACCCGATGCGGCTGGTGCTGCGCACGCTGGAGCCGTTCGCGCTCGACCTGTGGCGGCAGGACATCACCCACTACCTGCCGCCGGGCTTCGCGTGCGCCGCGGTGGCAAAGACCACCGCCTTCGGCGGTCTGTACCAGAAGGTGGTGATCACGAAGTAGCGGGACGGACTTCGCTGCCTGAAGGCGGGCGGCCGATCGAGGCACGTCCGGACCGAGACCGCGCGTCGCAATCGGCGGGGGCGGCGGCGCTGCGCGCGGCTTACACTGCGGATCACGCTCCACGCCGCTGTCAGCCCGTCCGCATGCCCTCCCTTACGGAGCCCTCGTCGCCATGCACCCCATCGTCGTGATCGTCGTCGCCCAGCTCTTCGGCACCTCGCTGTGGTTCTCGGCCAACAGCGCCGCGGATGACCTGGTGCGCGCCTGGGGCCTGGCGCCGGGCGACATCGGCACGCTGACCAACGCGGTGCAGTTCGGCTTCATCGCCGGCACGCTGACTTTCGCCTTCTCGGGGCTGGCCGACCGCTTCGCCGCCAGCCGCATCTTTGCCTGCTGCGCCTTGCTCGGGGCCCTGTTCAATGGCGCCTTCGCGCTGTTCGCGCACGGGCTGGCCAGCGCGGTGGCGCTGCGTTTTGCAGTCGGCCTGTGCCTCGCCGGCGTCTACCCGCTGGGCATGAAGCTGGTCGTCACCTGGGTGCCCGAACGCGCAGGCGTCGCGCTGGCCTGGCTGGTGGGCATGCTCACGCTCGGGTCCGCCTTGCCTCATGGGCTGCGCCTGCTGGGCGGCGGCCTGCCGTGGCAGCTCACCATCCTTGCCTCGTCGGGCCTCGCCCTCGTGGCTGCGGCGCTGGTGTTTCGCCTGGGCGACGGGCCGCACCTGAAGCGACGGGCAGGGGCGGCGGGCGTGCAACTGGGGCGCGTGCTGTTCAGCTTCTCGATTCCTGCCTTTCGTGCCTCGGCGCTGGCTTATTTCGGCCATCAGTGGGAGCTCTACGCCTTCTGGACCCTGGTGCCCGGGCTGGTGGTAGGCAGCGGGCTGGCCGCGCCCGGCAGTCCGGCGCTGTCGGGGCTGTCGTTCGCCATCGTCGGCATTGGCGCGCTCGGCTGCATCGCCGGGGGAAGCTTGAGCCATCGCATCGGCAGCGCACGTGTGGCTGCGCTGGCGCTGGCGCTATCGGCGCTGTGCTGCGCGCTGTTCCCGTTCGCCAGCGATCTGCCCGGCTGGGCGAAGCTGGCGCTGCTGCTGGCCTGGGGCGCCAGTGTGGTCGCCGATTCGCCGCACTTCTCGGCGCTGTCGGCGCGCGCTGCACCGGCCGAACTGGTGGGCAGCGCACTGGCGCTGCAGAACGCGATCGGCTTCGCGGTCACCATGGTGTCCATCCAGATCGGCACGCGCTGGATCGGCGAATGGGGCAGCCATGTCGCCTGGCTGCTGCTGCCCGGGCCGGTGCTCGGCCTGATCGCGCTGATGCCGCTGTGGCGGCCACGCGCGCCAGCTTCAGACTGATGGCCGGCTGCTGGCGATGAAGGGCCGCGTTGTCGCCTGGCGCCGATGTCCACGCTGTGGACATCGGCGCTGCGGCATTAGGCGGGCCTGCCGTTGTATGGTGTACTTTTCGCCGCCGATTCCGGCACCCACGAAGAGACAGCGGATCGCCCGCGCTTGCCGCCCGTGCGGCGCAGCGGACACCGACGACAGACGAGGACACGACACGATGAGCCAAGCCAGCCCTGCCCTGACCGAAGCGGCAACGAGCAAGTTCATGCGCATCACCGAGGGGGACCTCGATGCGCAGATCCACTACAACGACACCGGCGGTGACGGCGAGACGGTCGTCATGCTGCACGGCTCGGGCCCCGGCGCCACCGGCTGGGCCAACTTCCACCGCAACGTCGACGCCTTCGCCGCCGCCGGCTATCGCGTGGTGCTGATGGACTGCCTGGGCTGGGGCAAGAGCGACGCAGTGGAGTGCACCGGTTCGCGCTCGGACCTCAACGCCCGCACGCTGAAGGGCCTGCTCGATGGCCTGGGGCTGGACAAGGTGCACATCGTCGGTAACTCGATGGGCGGCCACAGCGCCGTGGCCTTCGCGCTGTCGAACCCGACGCGCGTGCGCAAGCTGATCCTGATGGGCGGCGGCACCGGCGGCCCGAGCCAGTTCGTGCCCATGCCCACCGAAGGCATCAAGCTGCTGCAGGGCCTGTATCGCGAGCCGACGATCGAGAACCTGAAGAAGATGATGAACGTCTTCGTGTTCGATCCGAGCAGCATGACCGAAGCGCTGTTCCAGGCCCGCCTCGACAACATGCTGGCGCGCCGCGACCACCTCGAGAACTTCGTCAAGAGCCTGGCCGCCAACCCGAAGCAGTTCCCCGATCAGGGCGCGCGCCTGGGCGAGATCGCCGCGCCGACGCTGGTGATCTGGGGCCGCGACGACCGCTTCGTGCCGATGGACACCGGCCTGCGCCTGGTGTGGGGCATGCAGAATGCCGAGATGCACATCTTCAACCGCTGCGGCCACTGGGCGCAGTGGGAGCACGCCGACAAGTTCAACCGCATGGTGCTCGACTTCCTCGCCAACTGAGTGTTGTCGGGTCGCGAATGAGAAGGGCCGCGCTGCGAGAGGCGCGGCCCTTCTCGTTTTTCCGCTACCTTTCTCGAGGGCAGGTCCCCGGCACTCTCCTGCAGTAAGTGCGTTGCACTTCCGGGCTTCTGGTGTAGCGCACGGTCCGCACATCCTCGGCCGTGATCGTCAGATCCCGGAGCGCGGCCATTCTCAGCAGTGTTTCGTCGCTTGCCGTCAGAATCGCCTGCTTGACGTAGGGCGCCAAGTCGGCGTCCTGGACGCCTTTCGCGTAGAGGAACGATGAGAACAGGTTCGGGTTGCCGTGGCCGACGATATTCTCGAAGCGCTCTTGGGTGAGCGTGCCTAGCGTCAGTTCCGGCCGCTTCACGCACACCTCGCGCGTGAGGTAGGCGGCTTCGCGCAGGCAGGCGTCGAGCTGGGCAGGGGTCAACGTCACATCCTTGCGCGCGTAGGCCGCGTGTCGTGCGCGCTCGGAGGGGTCGTTCAGCCCACGTACCACTTGGGCCGGGGTCAGGCTGATGCGCTCTTGCATGAGCCAGAGCTGCCGTGTCCGCTCGTTTGGACTCGACAGCCCTTCCTCGATCATCTGCGGCGATGGGGTGTGATCTTTCCTGAACCTGTACCAGAACGAAATGCCTTCGTCGGGATGCATGACGCCACGCTCGTACTGCGCCCGTGTGAGCGGGAAATCGTTTTTTCGAACGAGCCAGGCATGCTGGCCTGGATCGTCGCTCGCCAGCATCCGGTTGATCTGATCAGGGGTGGGACGGGGACGGTAGGTGTGGAGGAAATGTGCGACTGCTGCCCGGTTTCCTGCGCGGAGAACGAGGTCGGTGATTTCCGGGGTGATGGTCCGCAGCGTTTCGAAGGCGAGCATCGTTTCTTGAAGACTGCCCGTCCGCAGGGTTTTCTCAAGTTCTTCAAGCGCGCCGCCGCTGCCCTCGGCCAGTCTCGACAGGCTTCGGGTTTCCGCCTTATCCAGCAGGCTCCTCCGTTGTTCCTCGGTGAGCGCACCGTAGCGGTATCGAATCACGCTCTCGTGATGTCGAAGTCCGAGCAGCCTGTCGAGCTGCGCCGTATTCAGCGGTGCGGTCGTATTCTTGATCAGGGCTTCGCGGACCTGTTTGGCGTCGGACTCCACCAGGCGTCCGATCTGCTCGGCACTCAGCCACGTGTAGCTCGCGAGGATTTCGAGCTCTTCAAGCTTGCCATCATCGAGGATGGCCTCGGCCCATTCGCTCGGTTGTCGTTGCCTGCTGACGACGCGGTCGTAGATGCGTTTCTGCTTCTGCGCTTCGAGCATCTTCTTGTGCAAGGCCTCTTCCGTTAATCGTGCGCCGCACGTCAGCGTCACGCCCTCCGTGGCGCGCTGTCTTCCGAAGGTGTAATGGCCGTGACCCACCCACACGTCGTACTGAACTGACCCGCGGATCATCTTTCCGGAAAAGCCGACCATCGGATCCGTCATCGGCTCGAACGTGTAGCCGCGTTCCTGCAGCGTCCGCACGACTGAGTCAGCGCTGCTCGTGGCGCTCCATCCGACGGCGCCTCCGCTCACTGGCCCGCCAGCCGTCACTATCCGCTGGAACACATGGCCGATCACTTGAAACGTCCCTTCAAGCTCGCTGCGGCCCCTCGCAGGCGTGTCTTTCTTCAGGTAGTTGAGCACCTGAGAAAACCGCTCCGCGCCTAGCGATGAGCCCGTCTCCGTCATCCATTCGCATAGCAACAGATCCGTGAGCGCGCGATCGATCTCGGCCTCGGTGGGTTTCTCCTCCTTTTGCCCCGAGGTGAAAGCTGTCTGTGCGTGAGCCGGCCCGGTCAGCGCGTGCTGGGCATAACCGGCGAGGAGCGTGCCGATAAGGACGCAAGCAGAGGCGTGAAGGCGCCCTGGGCGTCGATGTGAGTTTGGCATGGGTCGTGTATGTGTCATTTCATGTCTTAATTGGCAACGAGGCCCAGCAGATGATCGAAGGACTCCTCCCCCTTCAAGGGGGAGACTGGGAGGGGGATGGGTTTTCCAGCGTTTGCGCCCCATCCCCACCCCAGCCCGTCTAATCGCAAACTTCGCGCATGCGCGACCTTCCCCTTGAAGGGAAGGAAGATGAGCAGTGCGGCACTTGGCTGAGCCTCATTGCTAATCAGGAATGATAATGGAGTTTACAAAGAATATGCATATAGCATAAATTTGGATACGAGATCGCCCCTGATCGGCCCTCTCCGTCGGCCGTCTCCACAGGGTGGATCGCATGAGTCAAACCCGGGGCGCGCACAGGAAGCCTGACGGCTTGATCGTCACGTTCGCTGCGCCCGCCTGGGCTGCGGTGATGTCGGACAGGAAGCGCACGCAGTGCTCGATTAGAATTGGGGCCCGTATGGATGCCCGTCTCCGCCCCCCCATGTCGTCTCCACTCGTCATCCTCATCCTGTCGCTGTTGCTCGGCTTGCAGCCGATCACCACCGATCTCTACCTGCCCGCGCTGCCGGCGCTGACCAGCGCCTTCGGCGTCGTACCGGCGCAGGCCCAGTTCACGCTGACTGCCTTGCTGCTTGCCTTCGGCCTGTCACAGCTGGTGTGGGGGCCGGTGTCGGATCGCGTCGGGAGGCGCAAGGTGTTGCTGGTCGGATTGGCGGGCTACACGATCGCGGCGGTCGGCAGCGCGCTGGCATCCTCGATCGAGGCGCTGGTGCTGTGGCGCGCGGTGCAGGGCGCCTGCATGGGCGCCGGCACGGTGTGTGCGCGCGCGATCGTGCGTGACCTCTACGCGCCGGAAGCCGGAGCGCGAGCGATGAGCAAGGGGCTGTCGGGGCTGGGGGTGCTGGCCTGCCTCAGTCCTCCGCTGGGCGGCCTGATCGCCGAGCTGTTGGGCTGGCGTGCGACCCTGATGTCGCTGATCCTGTTCGGTGGTCTCGCCCTGTTCGTCGTCGCGCGCTATTTCAAGGAAACGCTGCACGAGCGCCACGCGGAGGCGCTGCGGCCGGCGGTGCTGGCGGGCACGGCGAGGCAGATCCTCGCCAATGGCACCTTCTGGGCATTCGCGCTGCTATGCACCGCATCGTTCGGCGGCCTTTTCTGCTTCCTGGCCTCGTCCTCGTTCATCTTCATGAAACTTTTCGGCTTTTCCGCCACCGCCTACGGCATGGTGCTGCTGTCGCTGTCTGCGTTCTACATCATCGGCACCTGGCTGTGCCGGCGCATGCTGGTGCGCATCGGCGTGCGGGGGGCGGTGCGCATCGGCGGGCTGCTGTCGCTGTGCGGGGGCGGGCTGATGGCCGCGCTGCTGCTCGCCGGGGTCAGCAACGCCTGGGCGGTGATGGTGCCGGCGTGGATCTACATGCTCGGTCATGGCGTGCATCAGCCCTGTGGCCAGAGCGGTTCGATCAGCCCCTTCCCCAAGGCCGCCGGGGCCGCCTCGGCGCTCGCCGGTTTCCTGATGATGGTGGGGGCCTTCGCGTCGGGAAGCTGGGTGGGGGCCAACATGGATGGCAGCGCGGCGCCGCTGATCAAGGGCATGACGTTCTGGAGCGTGTCGGTGGCGCTGGTGGCGTGGATCCTGGTGCAGCGCTTCGGCCCGCGGCCGCAGCAGGGCGTCTGAGCCACAGCGCGGGATGTCGGGAACGCGTCGATGAAGCGCCTGCTGCTCATGTTGCTGCTGGGCGCCGTCGGCCTTCTTGCGCTGGTGGCGGGGCTTGCGCTGACCGCCTTCGACGCCCAGCCTGCACTGCAGCGCAGCGCCGAGCTGACGCCTCAGCATGTCGAGCGGGCGCTGCGCATTCTCGCCCGGCACGATCCGCGCAAGATCCGCGGCGGCGCGCTGAGAACCGTCGACATCGCCGCGGCGGATGCGGACCTCGCGGCGAACTATCTGGCCAGCCACTACGCCGGCGGCAGCGCACGTGCCGAATTCGCGCCGCGCCGCCTGACGCTCGTCGCCAGTCTGCCCTTGTCCCAAGCGCCTTTCCCGCTCGCATCATTGCGGCGCTTCGCGAACGTCCGCGCGGTGTTTCGCGAAGCAGGCGCAGTGCCTGAACTCGACTCCCTCACCCTGGGTCGGCTGCCGGTGCCGGCGTGGGCTGCAGAAAGCCTCGTCGAGCGTATGCTGACGGGCCTCAATCGTGACGAGCAATTGCGGCTCGCTGCCGCGATGCTGCGCGAAGTGAAGTTCACCGACCGCGGTCTGCAACTGCGTTACGAATGGCGCGCCGACCTGCCCGATCAGCTGCGCCGTGTGGTGCTGACGCAGGATGAACTCGCGCGCATCCGCGCGTATCACGATCGCCTTGCCGCGCTGGTGGCCGACAGGTCGCTGCCGCGCACGGTAGCGCTGCCGCGCCTGCTGGTGCCGCTGGTGCAACTGGCGGCCGAGCGCACTTCGCAAGGCGGAGCCGCGACCCAGGACGAGAACCGCGCACTGATCGCCGTGCTCGCCCTCTACCTCACCGGGCAGCATCCTGCCGCGGTCGCCGCCGATGCGGCGGGCTGGCCGCGCGCCGTCGGTCGTGCCGTGACCCTGGGCGGGCGGAACGACCTGGCGCAGCATTTCGCGGTGTCGGCGGCGCTGGCGGCCTATGCGGGCAGCCCGCTGGCCGACGCGATCGGGCTCTACAAGGAGCTGAAGGATGCGCGCGGCGGCAGCGGCTTCAGCTTCAACGATCTGGCCGCCGACCGGGCCGGCACCGTGTTCGGCGAGCTTGCGATCCGCGCGGATGCGGCCGCGGCGTTGCAGCGCCTGGTCGGGGCGGGCATAGACGAACGCGACATCATGCCCGATGTGGCCGACCTGCCCGAGTTCATGCCAGCGGCCGAATTCGAACGCCGTTTCGGCGGCATCGATGGCGCCGGCTACCGTGCCATGATGCGCGACATCGAGCGGCGGGTAGGGGCGTGCGGGCTTTACCGCCGCCTCGGCGGCACTTGAATCTGCACCCCGGCGCACGGTGAGCGCTGCGCGCCGCTTCCGCGCTGAACGGGCGGCGGGTTATCCTTGCAAAGTAAAGTGATTTCACAAAGTCGGCTTGCGCGCCCGAGCCGGACGCAGCGCCCTCCGAGGCGCCGTCCGGTCTCCGCGCATCCGGTCGTGCAACGAACCTGCGACCATCATGTCCTCCAAGAAAACCAATCGTTTCCTGCCAGATAGCGAAGCCTTCCGTTACGAGGATTTCCCCTTCTACTGGCTCGCCCGCGTCCACGGCATCTACGCGCTTGAAATGGAGCGGGTCCTGAAGAAGCTGGGCACCGATATCCCCACCCGGCGGGTCCTGATGATGCTGCGCCTGCACGGCACGGTCAGCGTGTCCGAACTCTCCACCCACGCCATCATCAAGCTGTCCACACTGACCCGCATCATCCAGCGCATGCGCGACGAGGGGCTGGTCGAGACGCGCACCAATGCCGAGGACGCGCGCATCACCGACGTGATCATGACGCCCAAGGGCGAGGAGCTGGGCGACCGCATCCAGCAGGCGACGAAGAAGATCTTCGTGAAGGGTTACCAGGGCCTCACCGAGGCTCAGCTCATCAAATTCACCGAAACCCTGCAGGTGATCTTCCACAACTTCGCCGACGACTGACGCGGCGAAGGCTCCAAGCAAGAAGGGGCGAGGCGGCCATGACCACCTCGCCCCGCTTCGTGTTGCCGCCGGTTGCCGCGCTCAGGTGCTGCGGTCGAGCACCGCATCGATCGCCGCCGAGAGCTGCCGCAGCGCGTCGGCGTCGTCCCACACCGCTTCGGACTGGCGCCAGGCGATGTAGCCGTCCGGGCGCACCAGCAGCGCGCCGGCCTCTTCGATCTCGCGCACCCGCTGCCAGTTGCAGTAGGGGTCGGCGCTGCCGCGTTCGCCGGTGACCACGGTGCGCAGGAAGGGCAGATTCAGCGCCTGCGCGGCGCGCACCCAGGCCTGGCCGGCGATGCCGGTGACGAGCGAGAACTTGCCCTTGCCGGTGACGTCCAGCGTCGACACGCGCACGCCGCGCTCATTCACCAGCCAGGCGTGCGGGATCTTCGCGCCGGGGCGGGTGGTGGCCTGAAGGTAGACCTGGCGGTCGCGCTTCCACACTTCCTCGCCGGCGGCGGGGTCGGGGATCACCGCGCTGGATTCGTAGCGCTGGTTGAGCTCCACGCCCTGGGCGTTGAACTCGGTGTTCTTCAGTTCCAGCGCTTCCTGCAGCGCCTGACGGGTCTTCACGCCTTCGGGCGTGGGTGCGCGCAGCCGGGCGAGGCCGGCGGCTACTGGATTCTCGCCGCCTTCGGCGCGGAAGCAGGCGTTGAGCGGCGCGTAGTCCATGCGCGACTGGTTGGCGCGGGCGACGATCTGCTTGCCTACCGGCACGCGCTCGGCGCTGTAGGTTTCCAGCAGGCCCGGGCCGGCATAGCCCTTGACCACGTAGGCCAGCTTCCACGCGAGGTTGAAGGCGTCCTGCATGCAGGTGTTGGAGCCCAGGCCGCTGGAGGGCGGGTGGCGGTGCACCGCGTCGCCGCCGCAGAACACGCGGCCTTTGGAATACGTGGTGGCGTGCTGTTGGTTCACATACCAAGTGGAGCTGCGCACGATCTCGACCTGCAGATCGGGGTCGCCGACCAGGGTGCGGATCTTGCCGAGCACTGTTTCGTCGGACAGATCCGGCTCGCCGTCGGCCATGTTGAAGCCCCAGCCAGCGATCCATTCGTCCCACGGCCGCACCGCGCGCAAGAGGCCCATGCCGATCTCGCCGAAGCCGGCGGCCGGCGTGACGATCCAGTGCAGGATGCTGGGGCGGTGGGCAACGTAGCGGCTGAGGTCGGCCTTGAAGATCACGTAGGCGGTGCCGGCGCGCGCCATCACGCCGTCGAGCTGCAGGCCGATCTCCTCGACGATCTTCGAGCGCGCGCCGTCGGCGCCGACCAGGAAACGCGCGCGCATCGAGTATTCACGGCCGGACAGGCGGTCCTTCAGCTGCACGGTGACGCCGTCGGCGTCCTGCTCGTGGCCGAGGTATTCGGTGTTGAAGGCGAGGGTGGTGCCGCGCTCGGCGGCGTTCTTCAGCAGCAGCGGCTCCATCTGCGGCTGGATGATGTCGAGCAGCGGGCATGGGCTGCCCTGCACGTAGTCGCCGTGGCGCTCGTCGCCGGTGCCCCAGGTGCGCAGCCGTGCGATCTCCTCGCCGGCCAGGCTGGTGGTGAACAGCGTGTCGCCCATCTGGTCCCAGCCAGTGGCGTAGCGCCGTACGTCGTCCTCGATGCCGAGGTCGCGCAGTACTTCCATCGCGCGCTGGTTGGTGATGTGGGCGCGCGGCGTGTCGGCCAGCCAGTTCCACTTCGACACCATGTGCACCCGCACGCCGTAGGTGGCGAGCGCGAGCGCGGTCGTGCTGCCGGTGGGACCGGAGCCCACCACCAGCACGTCGGTGTCGAATTGCGTCGTTGCGGTCATTGCGTCAGCTCCGGCCATCGCTTACTTCACCAGCTTCCAGGTGCCGTTGGCGACCTCGATCAGCACCGGGCTGGCCGGGTCGTAGCCGCCGTGGTTGGTGGGCGACATGGTGTAGGTGCCGTTGGCGCCGACGAGCTTCGTCGTTTTCTCCAGCGCGTCACGCACCGCCTCGCGGAACTCCGGCGTGCCCGGCTTGGCACTCTTCAGCGCCTGGGTGAAGGCGCCTTCGAGCAGCAGCCAGCCGTCCCACGACGCGCCGGCGAAAGTCGAGCGCGAACCGGGGCCGTTCTTCGCTTCCACCGCCTGCACCAGGCCGAGGCCGACCTTCTTGTTCGGATGGTTGTCGGGCAGCTGCTCGGCCACCAGCACCGGCGCCACTGGCAGGCGCGTGCCTTCGACCGCCTTGCCGCCGACGCGCAGGAAGTCCTTGTTGGCCACTGCGTGCGACTGGTACATCGGCCCGGTGTAGCCGCGCTCGCGCAGCGTGGTGGCGGGCAGCGCCGCCGGGGTGCCGGTGCCGCCGACGAAGACCGCGTCGGGCTTGGCCGCGAGCAGCTTGAGCGCCTGGCCGGTGACCGAGGTGTCGACGCGGGCGTAGCGCTCCGTCGCGATGATCTGGATGCCGGCGGCCTCGGTGGTCTTGGTCAGTGCCTTCAGCAGCAGCTCACCCCAGGAGTCGGCGAAGCCGATGAAGCCCACCGTCTTGATACCCTTTTCCTTCATGTCGGCGACCGCGCGGCCGACCATGATTTCGGCGGTGGGCTCGACGCGGAACACCCATTTCTGCTTCTCGGGGGCGACTTCGATCGGCGCCTGCGACAGCAGCACGACCTTTTCCTCGTTGGCAACGTCGGCCATGGCCATGCCCGAGGTGATCAGGTTGGGCCCGAAGATGACGTCCACCTTGTGCTCGCCGGCCAGCTTGCGTCCGTTCTTCACCGCATTGGTCGGGTCGGTGGCGTCGTCGAGCACGATGTAGTTGATCTTTTCGCCGCCGATGCTCTGCGGCATCAGGTCGACGGCCTTCTTCGTCTCCAGGCCGAGCGAGGCGGCCGGGCCTGTGAGCGAGAACACCACGCCGACGTTGATGTCGGCCAGCGCGGGGGCCGCGGCCAGGGCCAGGGTGAGGGCGGTGACGGAAGCTTTCGGGCGGAACTGCATGGTTTGTCTCCTCGTTATTAGGGTGTGCGATGCGCTTGCATGCTAGCATGCAAGTAATGGAGTGCAACAGGCCCGTGCCGTGAATTTGTGCCGGGTGCGATCACGGATCATTCGAACCCATGGAAACACCGCACAAGAAAGCCCTGATCTACCAGGAGATCCTGCAGCGCCTGCTGGCCGGGCGTTACCGCTTCGGCGAGCGCATCCCGGTGAAGGAGATCGGCGAGGAAACCGGCGTCAGCCGCCAGCCCATCATGACCGCGCTCAACAGCCTGCAGGAGCGCGGTTTCGTGCGCATCACCGCGCAGGTGGGCTGCGAGGTGATCTCGCCGTCACCGGACGAGGTGGAGGATTTCTACCGCATGTTCGCGGCGGTGGAGGGCGTCATCGCCGGACTGGCGGCGACCCGGGCGAGTGCCGACGAGGTGGTGCGCCTGCGCGAGATCAACGCGCAGCTCGATCACCTGTCGCCGGACACCGCGAGCGCGGGCGAATATCGCCGCATCAACGTCGAGTTCCATCGCCAACTGCACCAGATGGCGCATTCGCCGCTCGTCAGTGCGCGCCAGCTCGCCAATTTCGAGATGTCGGACTTCTTCATCGTGCAGACCTGCGGCTTCGACGCGCACCTGCCGCGCGTGGCGGCCGAGCACCAGGACGTGATCGACGCCATCGCCTCGGGTGAGGTGCGTCGCGCCGATGCCGCCGCGCAGGCACACCTGCTCAGCGTGTCGGCGACGGTCGTGGGGTGGCTGCGCCGGCAGGCGGGGCGGTCGCTGCGATAGGTGTCGGGATCGCGGCCTGGTCTGGTCCCACATTTCGTGTAGGAGCGGGCTTGACCGCGACCCGTGCCACGCCCGGTCGCGGTCAAGCCCGCTCCTACACGATGCTGTCGGGATTCCCTTGCACCGCCGAGAAGCCGAGATACGCCGCCTCGAAGCCTGTCTTGCCGTAGCGCAGGAAGTGCTCGAAATCCCAGTCGCCGGTGGCCAGCCGGCCTGCGTATTGCGGCTTGAAGACGTAGGTCCAGGCCGTCAGGCTGCGGCTGTCGGAAAGCGCCACCGTCACCGCTTCGCGCGTGTATTCCTCGCCCTCGAACGCATCCAGCCGTGGCCAGGCCGACGCCGGCAGGTCGAGGTAGAGCACGCCGGCCACGGTGCTGCCGGCGGCGGGCACCATGCCGGGATAGTGCTGGCCGATCACCGGATGGCGGCGATGGCCGATGAGCGTCGCGGGCTCGTGCCGATTGCACGCCGTGCCGCACACCGCGGACATGATGTCCTCGCACATCAGCGAACCGTAGGTGAAGCAGTGCGCAGTCATGAGGCCGGATCGTCGAGGATCGCCACTGCCAGCGCCGCCGGGCTGGCGAGCGCGCGCCAGTGCGGCGCCATCTCGGCCGGGCTCAGGCTGCCATAGCCCCAGGTGGCGGCGAGGAAGGGCAGGCGGTTGGCGTCGGCCGATTCGCCGTCCTCGCTGCGGTCGCCCACATAGACCGCGTCGTCGGCCGGGATGCCGCGATCGGCGATCAGGCGCGCGATCATCGCCGCCTTGTCGGGCAGCCGTGGCTGGAACAGGTCGAGCGCATAGACCGCGTCGAAGTGGCTGGTCCAGCCGAGGTGGTCGAGGATCAGCCGCGTCGGATGCAGCCGCTTGTTGGTGGCGATGGCCAGCCGGCAGCCGGCCGCCGACAGCCGCGCGAGCATGTCGCCTACGCCGTCATAGGCTGCGGTCTGGCGATAGCCGGTGGTGTCGTAGCTGGCCTTGAAGTGGGCAGCGAGTTCGCCGATCAAGGCCGCATCGGTGCTGCCCGTCAGCATTTCCAAGGTTTCGAGCAGCGGCGGGCCGACGATGCCCGCGTCGATGGGTATGACGGGCGTACGGCCGGCGACCGCGAAAGCTTCGCGGTAGCTGGCGAGGATGGCCGGGGCGGAGTCGATCAGGGTGCCGTCGAGGTCGAACAGCACGTGCCGGTAGCGGGACATGGGCAGGGCAGCGAGTGGCAAAGCGTCATTTTAGGCGCCAGGCGCCGGCTCAGGCGCCTTTCCACCGCCGTCCGCCAACGCGTCGCCGGGCGCCCCCGGCTCACTACCGCCCACCTTGTGCAACTCAGTGCCCGAAACTGTCGGCGTCGAACATCGCCGGATCAGTCCGGCCGAGCCCATCCAGCGCCGCCATGTCGTCCGTGCCCAAGGTGAAATCGAAGACGGACAGATTCTCCGCCATCCGTTTCGGATCGGACGACTTCGGTGCCGTCGCGAAGCCCTGCTGGACGGCCCAGCGCAACACCACCTGGGCGGGCGTTCGACCGATCCTGTCCGCGACGGCGATGATCGTCGGGTCGGCGAGCATCTGCGAACCGAAGCCGAGCGGGCGCCAGCTTTGGGTGACGATGCCCTTGCTGCGGTGGATCTCCACCAGGTCGTCGCGCCGGTGATAGGGGTCGCGCTGGATCTGGTTCACATGCGGCACCAGGCCCAGATCGAACAGTCGTTGCAGGTGTGCCGGCTTGAAGTTGGAGGTGCCGATGGCACGAACCAGTCCTTCCTCCAGCAGGCGCACCAGACCCTGGCAGGCCTCGACATAGCGATCCTGGTCCGGGTTGGGCCAATGCACGAGCAGGAGGTCGATATAGTCGAGCTGCATCCGGTCCAGGCTCGCCAGGCAGGCGGCACGCGCACCGTCGATGCTGTGCCACTTGCGGTTGAACTTGGTGGTGACGAAGACGTCCGCTCGCCGCACCGACGACTTGCGGACACCTTCGCCAACGCCGCGCTCGTTGTCGTAGTTCTCGGCGGTATCGATCGCCCGATAACCCATGTCGAGCGCGGTGGCGACCGCAATGGCGGCTTCGGCGTCGTTCATCGGCCATGTGCCCAGCCCGAGTTGCGGCATGCGGACGCCGTTGGCCAGTTGCACGGTTGGCGCAGCTTTCAGATGGATGTTCATATCCCGTTCGATTTCCTTTAGATGACGAATACACACGATGCGTTTTGCACCAGTCGGGGCGAGCGCGTTTCGCACACGCCGCGGCCCGAGTGCGTGCTTGATCCCGCAGTGACTCGGGCCCGGCGAATGGCATGCGCTTCCGGATCAGACCGCGACCGCGGGTTCTGCCTCGCGCACCATCAGCGTTTCCCTGATCGAAACCACCACGACGAGTCCGATCGCCATCGCGATGACGGCCAGGTTCAGCACGTGCTCGATGCCGTGGTGCTTGGCGATGTAGCCGGCGATGCCCGGCGCGACGCCGCCGCCGAAGATTTCGCCGATGCCGACCACGATGCCGGTGGCGGTCGTCATCAGCTTGGCAGGCACGGACTCGGTGGTGGCCGGGCCGACGGTCAGGCAGATCAGGCCGAAGTCGAAGAACACGGTGGCGAACAGGATCATGAACAAGCGGCCCGGCTCGGCGCCTGTCTGGAGCAGGAAGTACAGTGACACGAGCGCGCCGATGACCGACACGATCATCACCGGCTTGCGACCGATGCGGTCCGACAGGCTCGGCAGCACGATCGTGCCGACGGCGCCACCGAAACCGATCGCCGACAGCACATAGCCCATCTGC
Organism: Thauera sp.; assembly: GCA_017302295.1. Classification (GTDB taxonomy): domain Bacteria; phylum Pseudomonadota; class Gammaproteobacteria; order Burkholderiales; family Rhodocyclaceae; genus Thauera. The sequence goes on from JAFLDS010000011.1 coordinate 36,618, forward strand.
TGCATGTCGAGCCCCAGATGATCGAGCAGGTAATTGGGCAGGAAGGCGCCCAGCACCACCAGGCAGGTCAGCCAGCACAGCATGCCGACCACGTTCAGCGGCACGTTCCTGCTCTTGAACACGTCCGTCCATTTGTGTTCGGTTGCGTCATGCGTCAGGGTGTGCGCGGCGGCCGCCTGTGCATCGGTGTTGCGCAGCACCTTGTACAGCAGCACGCCGGCCACCAGCCCGGGAACCATCACCAGCGCGAAGATCCAGTGCCACTCGACGACATGCAGCAACTGGGTGGCGATGATCGGCGCCAGCGCCAGGCCGAAGAAGGGCATGGCGGCCTGCTGGATGCCCAGGTTCAGGCCATGCCGTGTCGGCTTCGAGGCATCCATCGTCGCCACGATGCTCGCCGGCGTATACGCGCCCTCGGCCACGCCAATGACCGCCCGGATCAACAGCAGACTGACCAGACCCGTCGCCAGACCGCTCAATCCGGCGAGCAGCGAGAACAGCACCACCGCCGGGATGATGATTGCGCGGTGGCCATAGCGGTCGGAGAGCTTGCCCATGAACAGGGAGGAAATTCCCCAGGTGATGGCAAGAATCCCCGTTACATAGCCAAGATCCTGAAAGTCCAGCCCCAGGTCCTTCATCATGACCGGAAAGAGCGGCATGATCATGAAGCGGTCGATGGCGACAAGCCCGAATCCCAGGCCGAGCAAAACGACCGCTTTCCATTCGTAGGACGTGTCCCAGTCCGCAGCTTTGTGATGCCTCATTGAAGTCTCCTAGTTTTTATTTCGATGCACTATGAATGATTTCGATACCTGATATGCGGATGAATCTGCGTCGATTTCTTTCCGGTTCGAGCGCATTGCAGGATCGTTTCCGAGCTTTCGCATTGCGCTTCCAATGCAAAGCACGCGCCGAATGTTCAGCTACACTGCCTAGGTCGTCCAATATCGTTTTCGTCTTCTTCCATACCTCGGAGGTATGAATGGAACTGCGCCAGTTGCGCTACTTCGAAGCCGTCGCGAGCACCCTCAATTTCAGCCGCGCCGCCGAACAACTGCACATTGCGCAACCGCCGCTGTCGCGCCAGATCCAGCAACTGGAAGACGAACTGGGCGTGCAGTTGCTGGACCGGACGACGCGGCCGATGAAGCTGACCAACGCCGGCAGCTTCTTCTACGACCAGTCGGTGCAGGTGCTGGCGCGCATCCGCGAGATGCGGGAGGCGACCCGCAGGCTGGGCGCCGGTGGCCGGCGCTGGATGGGGATCGGCTTCGTGCCCTCCAGCCTCTATGGCTTCCTGCCGAGGGTGCTGCGCGAGTTCTCGCTGCAGCACGAGAACCTGGAGATCTCGCTGGTCGAGCTCACCTCGGTGCAGCAGGTCGAGGCGCTGAAGTCGGGGCGCATCGACATCGGCTTCGGCCGCCTGTCGATCCGCGACGAGGCGCTCGAGCACATCCTGCTCGGCGAAGAGCGCCTCGTCGTCGCCCTGCCGGCGCAGAGTGCGCTTGCCGCGCAGCCCTGTATTGCGCTGAAGATGCTGGCCGATCAGGTGCTTGTGCTCTACCCGGCAGCGCCGCGGCCGAGTTTCGCCGACCAGGTCCTGCAGCAGTTTGCCGTCCGCGGCTACCCGGTGCGCCGCACCTACGAGGCGAATGGCCTGCAGACTGCCCTCGGCCTGGTTGCCGTCGGCATGGGCGTAACGCTGGTGCCGGAATCGGTCCAGATCCTGCACCGCGACGACGTCGTGTACCGCCCGCTGTCCGACGAAGGCGTTACCACACCGCGGATCATGACGATCCGCGAGGGCGACACCTCATCCCACGTCACCGCGTTTCGTGAAGCGGTGGCAGCGGCGGTCGCGCACGACGCCGCCGCGCCGACCCGGCCCAACGCCGCCTCCAACGCCACTCCGCTCGGCGGCTAACGGGCCCGCTCCCGCATGCCACGGCGCCGCTGTGGCGCCGCGCCATTCCCGCCATTGCGCTGGCGCGTGCTTCCCTGCGCCCTGCTGCCCGCGGCGGCCACCTCCCCGTCATCGCCTCTCTCCTTGTTCGCCGTCCATACCTCCTGGGTATAAAGACCGACTTCATCAGTATTGGACGCAGCGGCGCCGTGCGCCCAGGATTGCGCCGTACTGCAGTGAAAGCGGTTTGAATTCGAAGTGTGATTCCGGACAGGAATATTGAACTCAACGTCCGGAACGATGGCAAGCCACTGCCTCGCCAATTCGAGGCAATCAATTACATCAGAGGAGATGGGAATGGCGCTGACAGGCGTATTGCGGCCAGGACATTGTCAATTGCGGGTGCTGGACCTCGAGGAATCGGTCGATTACTACACGAACATTTTCGGTCTGGTCGAGGTTGCACGCGACGAATCCGGGCGGGTCTATTTCAAGTGCCACGACGAGCGCGACCATCACAGCCTCGTGCTGCGCGAGGCGGATCGCTCGGGCATGGATTTCTACGGCTTCAAGGTGCTGGACAAGGCGACGCTGGACAAGCTGGAGTCCGACCTCAACGCCTACGGCGTCGCCACCGAGCGCATCCCGGCAGGCGAGTTGCTCGAAACCGGCGAGCGGGTGCGCTTCCGGGCACCGACCGGGCATGTGTTCGAGCTCTATGCGGAAAAGACCGAAATCGGCGACGGCCTCGGCTATGTGAATCCGGACGTGATCATCGAGGATCGCAAAGGCATTTCGCCCATCCGCCTCGACCACTGGCAGATCCACGGCGCGGACCTCGACGGTAGCCGCGACCTGTTCATCAAGGTGCTCGGCTTCAGCCTGGTCGAGCGGATCCTCGGCGAGGATGGCAAGACCGACATGGCGGTGTGGCTGACCTGCTCGGCCAAGGCGCACGACATCGCCTTCGTGCGCGACGAGCGCAACGACACCCTGCACCACGCCTCGTTCCTGCTGCCGACGTGGGAGCGCGTGCTCAATGCGGCCGACATCCTCGCCAAGCACCGCTGCTCGATCGACATCGGCCCGCTACGCCATGGCATCACCCGCGGCACGACGATCTATTCCTTCGACCCGTCGGGCAACCGCCTGGAAACCTTCTGCGGCGGCTACGACTTCTATCCGGACATGAAGCCGTACTCCTGGACGCAGGACGAAATCGGCTCGGCCATCTTCTACCACACGCGGGCACTGAACGAGCGCTTCCTCACCGTCGTGACCTGATCCGCCCGCAGCACACGCAACGCCAGCAGCAATTCGCGTCCCGCCCGCCGCGGGAGGGACGCGCTCACCCCGAAGAATTCGAAGCGACAAGGAGAAAGCGATGCCATTCGCACAGATCTACATGATTGAAGGCCGCACCGAAGAGCAGAAGCGGGCGGTGATCGAAAACGTGAGCCAGGCCCTGGTGGACGCGGTCGGCGCGCCCAAGGAGGCGGTCCGGGTCTGGATCCAGGAAGTGCCCAAGACGGACTGGGGCATCGCCGGCAGAACGGCGAAGGATCTGGGGCGCTGAGCCGGCTGCCGCGCCCGTCGCGAAAGGAACGACAAGGGCACCGGCGCTCGATTTCAACCTGAACGAGGAGATCAGACATGCAAGACACAAGCGAAACGGCGGATCCCCTGCCCGACGTGTCGCTCCGCTATGTGCGCGTGACGCGCTTGCGGCCCGACGGCTTCGTCGAGTTCGACTTCGCCATCGGCGACCCGGCCCTCAGCGCCGAACTGATTCTGGGCCGCAAGGATTTCGAATCCTTCTGCGCGTTGAACGCGACGTTGCCCTTTCCCGCCGAAGCAGCGGCAAGAGCCGAAGCCGAACATCGCACCTATTTGTATGGCGATGCCGGCGCGACGCAAGCGACCTGAATCCAGAAACAGAAACATCTGAAAAGAAAACGAGGAGACAAGCATGAGTGTAGAAATCAAGACCGCAAATCTTGATCCGGTGCGCAACACCTTCGGCAACGTCGCACGCCGGATCGGCGGCGACAAGACGGCGTCCCGCTATCAGGAAGGATCGTTCGACCTGCAGCCGGTCACGAATTTCCACTACCGTCCGCTGTGGGACCCGGAGCGCGAGCTCTACGACAAGCGGCGCACCGCGATCACGATGGCCGACTGGGACGCGCTGCGCGATCCGCGGCAGTTCTATTACGGCAGCTACGTGATGCACCGGTCGCGCCTGCAGGACGCATCCGAAAAGAACTACGAGCTGGTCGAAAAGCACGGCCTGCTGAAACGTCTGCCGAAAGGCCTGACCCGGCGCCTGAAGGCTGCGCTGCTGCCGCTGCGCCACGTCGAGTGGGCCGCCAACAACAACAACTGCTACATGACCGCCTACGGCTACGGCAGCGCCATCACGCAGGGCACGATGTACAACACGATGGACCGCCTGGCGATCGCCCAGTATCTGTCGCGCATCGGCCTGCTGCTCGACGACAACACCGGCGAATCGCTGGAGGCCGCCAAGGAAGCCTGGATGAGCGATCCGGCGTGGCAGCCGCTGCGCCGGCTGGTCGAGAACAGCATGGTGACGAAGGACTGGTTCGAACTCTTCGTTACCCAGAATCTGGTCCTCGATAGCCTGCTCCACCCGCTGGTGTATCGCCGCTTCGCCGACGAGCTGTCGGACGAAGGCGCGGCGGTGATGGCGATGCTGACCGAGTTCATGGACGCCTGGTTCAACGACAGCTCGCGCTGGGTCGACGCGACGATCAAGGTCGCGGCCGCGGAATCGGACCAGAACAAGCACCTGATCAACGCCTGGGCGCGGACCGCCGTGGCCAACGTGCTCGACGCGCTGCTGCCGGTCGCCCGCCTGATGTACTTCGAGGACGGCAAGAAGGCGCTCGACGAAGTCTATGCCGCCTTCCAGGCGCGCGCGGCCAAGCTCGGCCTCACTGTTTGAAGGAGTCGGAACATGAGCAACGTACAGAGCACGGTTTTCGTGGCGCTGCAGACCAACGACGAGACGCGCCCGATCGTCGAGGCGATCGAGCGTGACAACCCCAGGGCCACCGTCACCCGCATGCCCGCGATGGTCAAGATCGACGCGCCCAACCGCCTGGTGGTGCGGCGCGAGACGGTCGAGGACATCACCGGCATGGAATGGGACCTGCAGGCCTTCCAGATCAACCTGATCTCGCTGTCGGGCAACGTCGAGGAAAACGACGAAGAACTGGTTCTGCACTGGAACCGCTGAACAACAGGAGGAGCACACCATGGAAAAGACGACCGCCACACCGCCGAAGAAGCTCGGCCTGAAGGAAAAGTACGCGCTGATGACGCGCGGCCTGGGCTGGGAGCCGACCTATCGCGGCGCCGACGAACTGTACGACCAGATCAAGTTCGAGGGCATCAAGATCCACGACTGGAGCAAATGGGAAGACCCGTTCCGCCTGACGATGGAGTCGTACTGGAAATACCAGGCGGAAAAGGAGCGCAAGCTCTACGCCATCATTGACGCCTTCGAGCAGAACAACGGCCATCTCAACGTGTCCGACGGCCGCTACGTCAACACGCTGAAGCTGTTCCTGACCGGCATCACCCCTGCCGAATACGGCGCGCACCGACTGTTCGCGATGCTGGGGCGCCAGTTCCCCGGCGTCGGCGCGGCGATCGCGTGCCAGATGCAGGCGATCGACGAGCTGCGCCATGTGCAGACCCAGGTCCACACGATCAGCCAGTACAACAAGTTCTTCAGCGGCATGAGCGAGTGGCGGCACATGACCGACCGCGTCTGGTACATGTCGGTGCCGAAGTCCTTCTTCGAGGACGCGATGACCGCCGGCCCGTTCGAGCAGATGATCGCGATCTCGTTCTCGCTCGAATACCTGCTGACCAACCTCGTCTTCATGCCCTTCATGTCCGCCGCCGCCTACAACGGCGACATGGCCACGGTGACCTTCGGCTTCTCGTCACAGTCGGACGAGGCCCGCCACATGACCCTCGGGCTGGAATGCATCAAGTTCGTGCTCGAGCAGGACCCGGCCAACGTGCCCATCGTGCAGCGCTATCTCGACAAATGGTTCTGGCGCGGCTACCGCCTGCTGTCGCTGGTGTCGATGATGCTCGACTACATGCTGCCGAAGAAGGTGATGTCGTGGAAGGAAGCCTGGGAGATCTACTTCGTGCAGAACGGCGGTTCGCTGTTCAACGACCTCAGCCGCTACGGCATCCGCATGCCGAAGTACTGGGAGCAGACGGTGGCCTCGGCCGACCGCCTGTCGCACGAGACCTGGAACACCTTCTACAACTTCGCCGGCGCCGCCGCGTTCCATTCGTGGGCGCCGAGCGATGAAGACATGGCCTGGCTGTCGGAGAAGTACCCCGACACCTTCGATCAGCACTACCGGCCGCGCTTCGAGTGGTATCGCGAGCAAGAAGCGCAGGGCAAGCGCTTCTACAACAACAGCCTGCCGATGCTGTGCCAGACCTGCCAGATCCCGCTGAACGCCAGCGAGCCGGACGACCCGACGAAGACGGCCTACCGCGAAGTGGAGCACGAGGGCAACAAGTACCACTTCTGCTCGGATGGCTGCAGGGACATCTTCTGCCACGAGCCCGAGAAGTACGTGCAGGCCTGGCTGCCGGCCAACCAGGTGCTGCAGGGCAACTGCTTCGAACCCGGCGTCGATCCCGAGGCGCCCGGTTTCGACGCCGCCGCGGAGCTGTTCAAGTACTACCGGCTGACCCCGGGCCAGGATAACGGCGACTACCGCGGCTCGAAGGACGAAGCGAACTGGCTCAAGTGGAAGGGCCTGGCACCCGCCGACGCCGCCGAGGCTGCCTGAGCCTCGCTCATGCCACGAAGGCGCCGCCGGCGCCCGACACGCACGAAACATGCGACGAACCGTCCGCGCAAGGACGCGGACGGGACCCTCGCACGCATACAGACAAGGAGACCAAGATGCCCGTCATCGCAAAAGCGCCCGGTTACAAGGGTGACGTCAGGGACCGCGTGGAAAACTATCGCGGCAAGCAACTGCTTTACGTCGGCTGGGATGACCACATGATGTTCCCCGCCCCGATCGCCCTCGCCGTCAGGCCCGAGATGTCGTTCGGCGAGTTCGTCAACGAGGTGCTGCCCGCCACCGCCTACCCCGCCCACCCGGACTGGGCCCGCATCGACTGGAGCCGGGTGGAGTGGCTGCGCTCCGGCGAACGCTTCACGCCCGATGCCGACAAGAGCCTCGCCGACAACGGCATCGGCCACAAGGCGGTGATCCGCCTGCGCACGCCCGGCCTCGAAGGCTTGCGCGGCACGCGCAACTGAGGGCGAGGACGATCATGGCTTATCAAGTCACGGTGCAGCCGCTGGGCGTGTCGTTCGAGGTCGAGGACGACCAGACCCTGCTCGACGCCGCGCTGCGCAGCGGTATCTACCTGCCCCACGCCTGCTGCCACGGCCTGTGTGCGACCTGCAAGGTGCAGGTCGTCGACGGCGAGATCGAGCACGGCGCGGCCTCGCCGTTCGCGCTGATGGACGTCGAGCGCGACGAAGGCAAGTGCCTCGCCTGCTGTGCGACGCCGGTGTCCGACCTGGTGATCGAGGCGGATGTCGACGAGGACGCGGACGCGCGGTCGATTCCGCTGCGCGACTTCAGCGGCACGGTGCAGGAGGTGTTCGATCTCAGCCCGACGATCAAGGGCGTGCGCATTGCTGTCGATGGCGGCGGCATGGACTTCCAGGCCGGCCAGTATGTGAACGTCGACCTGCCGGGGCTGGAGCATCCGCGCGCGTTCTCGCTGGCCAGCCCGCCGGCGGACGCGAACCTGCTCGAGCTCAACGTGCGCCTGGTGCATGGCGGCAAGGGAACGACCTACATCCACAAGGATCTGAAGGCCGGCGACCCGATCCGGGTGTCCGGTCCGCTGGGGCGCTTCTTCGTACGCAAGTCGGACCGCCAGCCGGTAATCTTCATGGCCGGCGGCTCGGGGCTGTCGAGCCCGAAGGCCATGATCCAGGACATGCTGGAGACGGACGGCGATGACCGCCGCATCACGCTGATCTATGGTGCGCGCAACCGCGCCGAACTGTACTACCACGATCTGTTCGTAGGCCTGACCGAGCGCTTTTCCAACTTTACTTACGTGCCGGCGCTCAGCGAGCCGACCGAGGCCTGCAACTGGGAGGGTTTCACCGGCTTCGTGCACGACGCGGCGAAAGCGCATTTCGACAACGACTTCCGCGATCACAAGGCCTATCTGTGCGGCCCGCCGGTGATGGTCGAAGCCTGCATCCGCACGCTGATGCAGGGCCGCCTGTTCGAGCGCGACATCTACACCGAGCGCTTTGTGACCGCCGCGGACGGCAACAAGGCGGTGGCACGCAGCCCGCTGTTCAAGAAGATCTGATCCGGGCGCAGGGATTCGCCGCCACTGCGTGCGCGGCGGCGAATCCCTCCCTGTCCGCCATTCGCCTTCACCGCCCGCCTGCAACAGGTCGGTGTGCCCTATGTGGTGCGTGACGATGGTGCGGATCCGCAGTGCGGCGATCGGTCTGTATTTCAATGGTTCAATAAATATTGTATTGTTTGTCCATGGATAAGACAGCCGCGCTCACAATATTCGAATCCCTGTCGTCGGGCACCCGGTTGGACGTGTATCGCTTGCTGGTGAAGACAGGGCCGGAAGGTTTGGTGGCGGGGGAGATCGGTGCCACGCTCGAAGTGCCGCCGACCAATCTGTCCTTTCACCTGAAGGCGCTTACCTATGCGGGCTTGCTGTCGGTGGAACAGGAGGGGCGCTTCCAGCGCTACCGCGCCAACATGGCGCGGATGGTGGACCTGATCGCCTACCTTACGGCCGAATGCTGTGCCGGCCACCCCGAGCAATGTGCCGGCGTGGCCGAGGCGGGCGCCTGTGGGCCGGCTTGCGCCCTGTAGGAAGGTGAATGCCGGCCCGCGCGGCAGGCCGAAGCGGAGAGCGCAATGAGAACCCTGACCATCCTGTGGCAACGGCTGGTCGACGCCAGCGGCCGCACCTGCCCGCGCTGTAGCACCACGCAGCAGCAAGTGGAACGCGCCGTCGAGCGTCTGACGGTGGCACTCGCGCCGCTGGGCGTCGAGCCGCGGCTGGAAATGCGGGAGATCGCGCCGCAGGAGTTCCAGTCGCAGCCACTCGAATCCAACCGCATCTGGATCGCCGGCGAACCGCTCGAAGCCTGGCTTAACGGCACCCCAGGTGCGAGCCGCTGCTGCGATGCCTGCGGCGACGCCGAATGCCGCACGCTGGAAGTGGAAGAACAAACATACGAGGCAATTCCCGCCGATCTAATGGTGCGCGCGGGCTTGATCGCCGCTAGCCGGCTGCTCGCGGCGGCGCCGTCATCCTGCGCACCGGGTTGCTGCTGAGCGGCGCTCCGCAGAGATTCATTTCGTACTTGCCGAGAGACTTTCGCAGATGAGTATCCGGTTTTATGCGGCCGAAGGGCCGGTCGCAGACTTCACCGCGCAGGAATCCTGACATGGGATTGTTTGAACGCTATCTGACCGTCTGGGTCGCGCTGGGCATTCTTGCCGGCGTGGGGCTGGGGCTGGTCACGCCCGAGGCCTTCCAGGTGATTGCCGGGGTGGAGGTCGCCCATGTGAACCTGGTGGTGGCGGTGTTCATCTGGGTGATGATCTACCCGATGATGATCCAGATCGACTGGCATGCCGTGCGCGAGGTCGGCACGAAGCCGCGCGGCCTGGTGCTGACGCTGGTGGTGAACTGGCTGATCAAGCCGTTCACGATGGCGGCGCTGGGCGTGCTGTTCTTCCAGTACGTTTTTGCGCCCTGGGTCGATCCGCAGTCGGCCAGCGAATACATCGCTGGCATGATCCTGCTCGGCGTGGCGCCGTGCACCGCGATGGTGTTCGTATGGAGCCAGTTGGTGAAGGGCGATGCCAACTACACGTTGGTGCAGGTTTCGGTGAACGACATCATCATGGTCTTCGCCTTTGCGCCGATTGCCGCCTTCCTGCTCGGTGTCACCAACATCACCGTGCCGTGGGAAACCCTGGTGCTGTCGACGGTGCTATACGTGGTGCTGCCGCTGCTCGCCGGCATGGGCACGCGCCATGCGCTGGAGCGCCGTTCCAGCCATGCCGTGGCCGATTTCGTTGCCACGCTCAAGCCCTGGTCCATCGTCGGCCTGATCGCGACCGTGGTGCTGTTGTTTGGCTTCCAGGCGGGCACCATCGTAGCCCAGCCGCTGGTGATCGCGATGATCGCGGTGCCGCTCGTCGTGCAGAGCTACGGCATCTTCGCCATCGGTCTGATTGGCGCGCGCCTGCTCAAGCTGCCGCACAACGTCGCCGGCCCGGCCTGCCTGATCGGCACGTCCAACTTCTTCGAGCTCGCGGTGGCGGTGGCAATCTCGCTGTTCGGCCTGAACTCAGGCGCGGCGCTGGCGACCGTCGTCGGCGTGCTGGTGGAAGTGCCGGTGATGCTGTCGCTGGTGGCGATCGTCAATCGCATCGGGCAGGGCAGCGTGCCCGCAGCAGGACAGATGAATCTGAACGAAAAGGGAGCCCGGCCATGAGCGGCATCACCATCTATCACAACCCACGCTGCGGAACCTCGCGCAACACGCTGGCGATGATCCGCGATAGCGGCGAGGAGCCCACGGTCATCGAATACCTGCAGGCGCCGCCGACGCGCGCGCAACTCGTCGCCTTGATTGCCGCCGCAGGTCTCGGTGTGCGCGGCATCATGCGCGCGAAAGAGGCGATCTTCACCGAACTGGGGCTCGCCGACCCGGCACGGACCGACGAGGAGCTGATCGACGCGATGATGGCCCATCCGATCCTGATCAACCGGCCGATTGTCGTCACTCCGCTGGGCACCCGGCTGTGCCGGCCGTCGGAGGTGGTGCTGGAGATCCTGCCGCAGCCTCAGCGCGCCGCGTTTGCCAAGGAGGATGGCGAGCAGGTGGCCGATGCACAGGGGCGGCGCGTGTGAGCGATTGCCACTTCGGGCGTGCCGAGCGGTTGTCATGGAATGTGAATCCGCCGTCGCCTTGATCTGGTTGCTTGTCGCCGGCCGGTCGGCCCGTTAGCAGTTGAACTGCTGGGTGCGGCTGGCGTGCTCCCGGCCTGGAGGTCGTGAAATGGACGGTGTGCTCGGTTTTGCGATGTCGATGTTCTACGGTGGCGCGGGCAACCTGGCGGCCTATCTCGCGGCCCACGTGCTGCTGTGCCTGCTGCCGGCTTTCTTCATCGCCGGGGCGATGTCGGCGTTGATCCCGAAGGAGACAGTCACCCGTTTCCTTGGCCGCAACTCGCCGAAGACGGTGTCCTATCCAGCCGCAGCGGCGGCGGGTTCGCTGCTCGCGGTGTGTTCCTGCACCATCGTTCCGCTGTTCGCCGGCATCTACAAGAAAGGCGCCGGGCTGGGACCGGCGATCACCTTCCTGTTCTTCGCCCCGGCGGCCAACATCCTGGCGCTCGTCTATACGGGCGGCATCATCGGCCCCGATCTGGCGATTGCCCGCTTCCTGCTCTCGCTGACTTTCGGCATCGGCATCGGCCTGATCATGGCGCTGATATTCCGCGCCGACGACGCCGCGCACGACCTCGCCACCGACAGCGCCTTCGCCGCGCAGGGGGCGGGCATGGGGCGCGCGCCACTGGTGTTCCTGTTCATGTGGGTCGCGCTGCTGCTGGCCGGCACCTTGAAGCTGGGCGTGCTGACCGGCAGCTGGTTCCAGGTCGAGCTGCCGCTGGCGGATGCGCAAGCCTGGCAGAGCGTGCTCGATCGCCTGGTGCCCTATGACGCCGCCAAGGGCGAGGAGGGCGTGTCGCTGCAGGGCGTGGTGCTGATCGTGCTGCTGGCGGCGATCGGCTTCAGCGCCTGGCGCGGGCTGGAGAATATCCAGGACGGCGCCAGTGGCTGGACCTGGACCAGCCTGGCGCTGATCGCGGCCACCCTGCTGTTTGCCGCGCTATCGGTGCAGGCGGGGCCGGAGGGACTGCGCATCGGCTTCACCGGCAAGTTCTTCGGTGTCGCCGTCACGCTCGCCGGGGTGCATCACATCGCCCGGCGCCGCCTGGCAGCGGAGGAACTGCAGGACTGGCTGTGGGAGTCATGGCGCTTCGTGAAGCAGATCTTCCCGCTGCTGGTGATCGGCGTCTTCATCGTCGGCATGATCCGCGTGCTGATCCGGCCCGAATGGATCGAGATGCTCGCCGGGGCCAATACCTTGCTCGGGAACTTTGCCGGGGTCGCGTTCGGCGTGTTCATGTACTTCCCCACCTTGGTGGAGGTGCCAATCGCCAAGATGTTCCTCGACCTGGGCATGCACCGCGGCCCGCTGCTGGCCTACCTGATGTCCGACCCCGAACTGTCGCTGCAGAGCATGCTGATCATCGCCGCCATCATCGGCCGGCGGAAGACGGCCGCCTACGTCGGCCTGGTGGCGCTGTTCAGCGCGGCGGCCGGGCTCACCTACGGGGCCTGGATCGACGGTGCCTCGGTGTTCACGCTCGCCCTGTGGCTGGCGGGTTTCATTGCGCTGCTGGTGCTGCTGCTGGCGCTCGCCAGCCGGCGCACCACGCCTTCCTCACTGAAAGGAGTCTGATCATGTTGAGCATCAAGGTTCTCGGTCCGGGTTGCGCCAACTGCCGCAAGCTGGAGGAAATCGCCCGCGAGGCGGCAGCCTTGGCCGGTGTAGAGGCGGAGATCACCAAGGTCACCGACATGCAGCAGATCATCGCCTACGACGTGCTGAAGACGCCGGGTCTGGTGATCAACGAGAAGCTGGTGTCGTCGGGCCGCATCCCCACGCCGGCGAGCGTGGTCGAGTGGATTCGCGCCGCAGCCTGACCCGGGAGAAACGAATTGCAGACGAGCTATCTGGCGCAGGAGCCTGCGCGCAGCGAAGTGGATGCGCTTGCAGGCGCGACCGTGGTCGAGTTCGGCGCGCCCTGGTGCGGCTACTGCCAGGCGGCGCAGCCGGCCATCGCCGAGGCGTTCGCCGCGCATCCCGGCGTGCGCCACCTGAAGATCGAGGACGGCCCGGGCCGCAGGCTGGGGCGTTCGTTCCGCGTCAAGCTGTGGCCCACGCTGGTGTTCATGCGCGACGGCCAGGAACTCGAGCGCCTGGTGCGGCCGGCCGGCGCAGACGAAATCGGCCAGGCGCTCGCTCGCATCGACCGCCCCGGCTGAGCACGGCGCCGCCGCGGCCGGGCGCTCCGTGTGGGAGGCGGAGGCGCGTCATTGCGCCTCGCGCTCGCGGTAGTGGGTCTGCCCCGGCCACACGCCCCACATGTCGATGTGGCGCTGGCCCGTAAGCCATTGGCCCAGCGGCGACGGCCACTGGAGCTCGTAATGGTCGTCATTGATCATGCCGATGAAGCGCAGATGCAGGCGCAGGTTGGTCGCGTTGAGCGGAATGTCGCCGAAGGTCTTGGTCAGGCCGCCGCTGATCTGCACCTTCTTTGTCTGCGGTCCCGAGGGGGTGTCGTAGCTCAGCGTCACCTCGACGATGTAGGTGCACCACACCTGGTTGACCAGGACCAGCTCGAATGAGCCGATCGGCATGATCCAGTTCGGGATGACCAGTCGCCTGTCGAAGGACGCGAAGGTATAGGCGATCGGCACCGGGACGGGCGCGATAACGCCCGAGCGGTCCGGCCACAGGTGCCGGTCGATGCTCTTTTCCTGGTTCGTCGACACGTAGGAGCCCCTGCCCGAAGCCTTGCCCAGCATCTGGTTGATGCCGCTCACCGAGCCGGCGAGGGAAAAGCTGCCGCTGTCTTCCTGCGAGCCGACGTTGAGGCCGCTGTTCGCCCACAGCACGCTGGTGACCACGCCGAAACCCTGGGCGATGTTCGTGCCGTCGCCCATGCTCACCGACTTCGCCTTGGCGGCCAGCACATCGAGGTTGTCATGCAGCACGGTGCCGAAGTCCTCGACCGTCGATTCGTGCGACAGGGCGAACTCAGAGGCGATAGCCCCGGCCTTCTCGAGCCCCCACTTCACTTCGAGGCCGGCGTCCACCTTGGTGCCGGTCTCCGGATCGACGGTGGAGGCGTCAAGCTTGAGCGACGCTTCCTTGCGCGACACATGCTCCGACGACAGTTGCCAGGTGTTCGAGGTGGCGGCGTCGTTCACCTTCACCTTCAGCAGATCGGCGGCAACGAGACGGAAATCGCCGGAGGTCGGGTCGACGATGCCGACCGCCCCCGGCCGGATCTGCGGGCTGAGCGCCCAATTGCCCCAGAAGGGGGGACGGCTGTTGCGGATCAGGTTGGTGAATGCCCGGTTCCAGTTCGACATGGCGATGCTCCCTGAGGTGATGAAGCGGCAGTGCAGGGACGGTGTCCCGGCCCTGCAGGACAGGCTCTCGAAGGGGCAGCCGCGCACGACGGACGGCGGTGCGGAATGCATGTTCTTATTCCCTAAACATAGTCGCTGCTGGCTCGAGGGCAAGGGCGTAGTGCGGGGCGCCGCCCGCCGCAGGCGTTGATGTTGGCCTTGCATCTTCGCTGCGCCTCGCTACCTTGAAACCATGGGGGGCGACCGAGGGGAAGGGGATGAGCCTGAAGATCTATCTGTCCTCGACCTTCGAGGATCTGAAGGACTACCGGCGGCGGGTGTATGACCAGTTGCGCGCCTTGCGCCACGACGTCATCGCGATGGAGGACTACGTCGCCGCCGACGAGCGTCCGCTCGACAAATGCCTGCGCGACGTGCGCGACAGCGATGTCTACATCGGCCTCTTCGCCTGGCGCTACGGCTACGTGCCGCGCGCCGGCAATCCGCAGCGCCGCTCGGTGACCGAACTCGAATATCTCGAGGCGAGGAAGCACAAGAAGCCCTGCCTGATCTTCCTCACCGACAATCGCGCCCCGTGGCCGCCGGACCAGATGGACTCCACCACCGGCGACAACGACGGCGGCAAGAAGATCGTTGCCCTGCGTAAGGCCTTGCGGGAGAAGGGGCTGGTGTCGACCTTCGAGACGCCGGAGGCGCTCGCGACCAAGGTCGTGACCGCGCTCTACAGCTGGCAATCGGAGACCTCGATGGCGCAGTCGGCGCGCGCGCACGGCGCAGTCGAGGAGGTGCTTTCCGCCGGGGTGCAGGCGGCGGCGCGCAAGACCAACGCCCTGCTGTGGGTGCCAGGCTCGCGGCTGCGGGTGCGCTTCATCGGCACGGACGCGAGATTCGCCGCGCGCATCCTGCGCCTGGCCCAGATCTGGAGCGCCTACGCGAACATCTTTTTCGTCGCCAGCGACGACAATGATGCCGAGGTGCGCGTCGCCTTCGACAAGAACGGCGGCTCCTGGTCCTACGAGGGCTCGAACTGCCTGGCCGTGCCCGCGACCGAGCCGACGATGAACCTCGGCTGGCTGGAGCCGGCCCTGCCGATCGACGACGTGGAGTCCGTCGTGCTGCACGAGTTCGGCCACGTGCTGGGCCTCGCGCACGAACACAACAATCCCAGCGGCGACATTCCGTGGGACAGGAAGGAGGTGCAAAAGCTCCTCGGCGGACCGCCCAATCACTGGGACGAGCACACCATCGAGCAGTACCTCTACAGCACCTGGGAGGCGAACCGCTTTCCGTTCGCCAAGCCCTTCGACCCGCTGTCGATCATGTCCTACTTCTTTCCGAAGGAAGTCACCGGCGGCAAGCCGATCTTCGGCACCAACACCACCCTGTCGTCGGGCGACAAGGAGTTCATCAGCCGGCTGTATCCGTATGCAGCGGGGGGTTGAGGGTGAACGCTTGAAGTTTAATGCGGATCGTTATATGTTTCGCGTCATGATCCGTTCGTTCAAATGCCGAGCTACGCAGGCCCTGTTCGCGGGCCAAACCATCCCGCGCTTTGCGAACTTCAGGGTCGTGGCGGAGCGCAAGCTGGCGATGCTGCACCGTGCAGTCCGGCTGGAGGATCTGCGCGTACCCCCTAATAATCACCTGGAAGCCTTGAAGGGCGACCGCCGGGGCCAACACAGCATCCGAATCAATGGACAGTGGCGGCTATGTTTTCGGTTTGACGGCAGCGACGCGTTCGACGTCGAAATCGTCGACTACCATTGAGAGGCAGACACCATGGAGCCTATTACCAACGGCATGCGGCCGATCCATCCGGGTGAAGTGCTGCGCGAGGAGTTCCTGATTCCGCTTGGGATCACGCCGCATGCGCTGGCACTGGAGTTGCAGGTATCTGCGCCGCGCATCAACGACGTCGTGCGTGAGCGGCGTGCGGTGACTGCCGACACCGCGCTGCGGCTTGCCGCCTTCTTCGGCAACAGTGCGGAGTTCTGGATGGGCCTCCAGACGGACTACGACATGGCGATCGCACGCAGCGCCGCAGCAGACGCGATTGCGCGCATCAGGCGCTTCGAGCCCACACACTGATCGCTTCGGCGGCAGACGCCACTGCTCGAACTCCACCGCAACCTGCGCCACAATGCGCAGCTATGGATGATTACGAGGATGCCAGGGTGAAGATTCTCGTCGTCGGATCCCTCAAGAACGTTCCCAGCCAGCCGGAACTGTGCGCCTGCTTCGTCGCGAGACTGGGCGAGATGATCGTCGAGCGCGGTCACGTGCTGCTCAACGGCTGCCGCGGTTCGCTGGACAAGGTGATCGCCGAGGCGGCCGACGTGCGGCTTCGGGCGTTGGGCAGGAAGCCTGCAGATCAACTGGTCGGCTATCGCCTGCGGGATGCCGAACCGATCCATCGCTGCGGCCGCATCCGCATCTCCGAACTCGGCGACTGGGAACTCACCCATCCGCGTCTGTCGCCACCGGAGCAGTTCGCCGAGGCCGACGTCTCCATCTGCGTCGCCGGCAGCGAAGGCACCTTCATCGCCGCCAACTGGGCGCGCATCGCCGGCATTCCGGTGCTCGGCGTGACCGCCTTCGGCGGCGCCGGTCGTGAGCTGTATGCGTCCGAAAAGGCGCAACTCAGCGAGAAGTTCGGCAGCTCGATCACCCGCGACGAGTTCGACGTGCTCAATCAGGACGCCACGGACGCCGACGCCCTCGCCGCCGACGTCGTCACGCTGGCCGAACGCATCGTCATTCCGACCACCGTGTTTCCGGTGCTGCCTTTCTCGCTGGACTTCGAGGACGTGAAGGATTCCTTCCGTGAAAGCTGCCGCGATGCGGGCTTCGAGATGCGCGGCACCGACGAGGAGGAGACGACGGAGCGGATCATCCCGCGCATCCTCGAAGGCATCCGCCGCGCCGCCATCGTCGTCGCCGACGTCACCGAACCGCGACCGAACGTGTATTACGAGATCGGCCTCGCGCAGGGAATGCAGAAGGACGTCATCCTGACCGCGAAAGAGGGCACCGTCCTGCCCTTCGACCTGGCCGACATCCCCACGCTGCTGTGGAAGAACCAGCGCGACCTGAAGGAGAAGCTCACCCGAAGGCTTCGCCAGCTGCGGCCGACCTGATCGGCATCGTGGCGAGCGTGTGGCGCCGTGTCGCGATCGGTGACACCCGCCTCGGAGGCGGCATCCCGGTCGGAGATTTCAGGTTCGACGAGCCACGACGCCTTCCTCCACGATGTTCGCCTGCGCCCCGCAGGTCACGGTGCGCCGGGCGAGCGCGACGCCATGGCCCTCGATCGCCGCCTGCAGTACCGCCGCGGAGTTGTTGATCCGCAGTCCGCGCGAGGCAGCGACGCCCGTCACGCCCGCCGTCTGCAGCCAGGCCTCCCCACTGGGGAAGCCGACTGAAGCGCGCCGCGTGAGCATCGACAGCCGCGATGGGGCTTCGACGCGGCTGCATTCATCCGATCAGTCAGCCGGCTTCGGGTTCGTCGTCCCCATCCGCCTATCCTGCCTTTCCTCGATTACCGGCAAGAACGCTGTCAGCAACCCGATCAGCGGCAGGTAAGCGCAGAACTGGTACACCGTTTCGATGCTCGTCGCGTCGGCCAGGCGGCCGAGCAGTGCGGCGCCGATGCCACCCATGCCGAAGGCGAAACCGAAGAACAGACCGGAAATGGTGCCGACTTTGCCGGGAACCAGTTCCTGGGCGTAGACCACGATGGCCGAAAAGGCCGAGGCGAGGATCAGGCCGATGATCACCGACAGGGCGGCGGTCCAGAACAGGCCGACGTGCGGCAGCAGCAGGGTGAACGGGGCGACGCCGAGGATGGAGAACCAGATTACCCGCTTGCGGCCGATACGGTCGCCGACCGGCCCGCCGAGCACGGTGCCGCCGGCGACGGCGAAGAGGAAAGCGAACAGATGGATCTGCGCGCTACCGAGCGGCAGGCCGAACTTGTCCATCAGGAAGAAGGTGTAATAGCTGCTCAGGCTGGTCATGTAGAAGAACTTGGAGAACATGAGCAGCCCGAGGATGGCGAGCGAACGGGCGATCTGGCGGCGGGTCAGGCCATTGCCGGCATGAGCCTTCATGCGCTGGCGGAAACTGCTGGCGTGTCGGCTAGACCAGCGGCCGACAAAGCTGAGCACGACGACGCCCACCAGCGCGAAAAGCGAGAACCAGGCGGCGCTGCCCCGGCCCTGCGGCACGATGATCAGCGCGGCGAGCAGCGGGCCGATGGCCGAACCGAGGTTGCCGCCGATCTGGAACAAGGACTGCGCCAGGCCGGGCCGGCTGCCGGCAGCCATGCGGGCGACGCGCGAGGATTCGGGATGGAAGACCGACGAGCCCATGCCGATCAGCATCGCCGACACCAGCACCGCGCCAAAGCTGCCCGCCTGAGACAGCGCGAGCAGGCCAAGCAGCGTGAAGCCCATGCCGACCGGCAGCGAGTAGGGCAGGGGCCGGCGGTCGGTGTACAGGCCGATCAGCGGTTGCAGCAGCGAGGCGGTGAGCTGGTAGGCGAGCGTGATCAGGCCGATCTGCGCAAACGACAGATCGAGGCCGAGTTTCAACATCGGATAGATGGCCAGCAGCACCGACTGCATCATGTCGTTCAGCAGGTGCGAGAAGCTGATCGCTGCAATCACCGGGTAGGTGGTGGCATTCAAGGCGTCGGCCTCAGGTGATGCGGTGAGCCGTGCCTCGGCGATGAGGGCTTTTTCCATGGGAGCGGCATTCCGTGTTCCGAAGCATCAGTCTAAGATGGCTTGTTCAAGCATGTCCTGACATAAACCATCGTGAATCGGACTCTTTCTCCTACCTCCATGCAGCTTGGTCACGATGACGAGCACCAGACGCTGCCCCACCCGGTCACGGCCAAGGCGACCAATTACACCCGCGGTGAAACGCCCGCGCACAGTCATCCGCGCGCGCAGTTGATCTACGCCGGCAGTGGCGTGATGCGCGTCGACACCGAGGCCGGCTGCTGGATCGTCCCGCCGGTGCGTGGGGTGTGGGTTCCAGCCAACATGACGCACCGGGTGATCATGCTCGGCAGCGTCGAGATGCGTACGCTGTACATCCGGCCGGACGCCGCGCCCGGTCTGCCCGACACTTGCTGCCTGATCGAAGTCAGCCCGCTGTTGCGTGCCCTGATCCTTGCCTTGCTTGAAGAGCCGCTGGCCTACGACCTCGCCGGCCGGGGCGGCCAGATTGCGGCGCTCGCGCTGAACGAACTGCGCTTCCTGAAAATCCCGGCGTTGCATCTGCCGATGCCGGGAGAACAGCGCCTGCAGCGCTTGTGCCAGGAACTGATCGCCAATCCGGAGAGCCGCGAGACGCTGGAAACCCTGGCCGGACAGCAGGCCACCAGTAGCCGTACGCTCGCTCGCCAGTTCCATCGCGAAACCGGCATGAGCTTTCGCCAGTGGCGCCAGCAGGCGCGGCTGGTCGAAGCCTTGGGTCACCTGGCCAACGACATGCCGGTCGCGCAGGTTGCCGAAAAGCTCGGCTACCGCAGTGCCAGCGCGTTTACGGCGATGTTCCGACGGTCGCTGGGCATCGAACCACGCCGGTATTTCTCCGGGGAGCCGGCTGGCAAGGGCGCTGGCAGGGTTTCGACAAGCTCAGCCCGAAAGGAATCTGGTTGACCGGATAATGATTAGGCGGCGTCTACCCCGAGGGCTACCCACCTGAACCGGCTCGCTCACCAGTCGATCCTGGCGAAACGCTTCCAGGAGGCGCAATGGACGACCGCAAGCTTTCACCAACCCACCAAGGAGACCCGTCATGGACACCCCTTCCAACCTCGCACGCACTGAAACCGAGTTGCGCAGCCGACTGGAAGACTGGGCGCACGCGGTTCGTGCCAAGGACATCGACCGCATCTTCGCCCACTATGCGCCGGACATCGTCGCCTTCGACGCCATCGCGCGACTGCAGTTCAAGGGCGCCGACGCCTACCGCGAGCACTGGGAAACCTGCATGAAGATGTGCCCCGGGCCGATGATCTTCGAGCTCCACGAGCTTCAGATCACCGCGGGCGAGGATCTCGCCTTCGCCCACGGCCTCAACCGCTGCGGCGGCACCGGACCCGACGGCAAGGAGATGTCGGGCTGGATGCGCATGACCGCGTGCTTCCGCAGGCAGCACGGCACATGGCGGGTCGTGCATGAACACTTCTCGGCTCCGTTCGACCCGCAGAGCGACAAGGCGCTGTGGCTGGAACCCTGACGTTCTCCGACCCGAGGAGCATTGCCATGAGCCGCGTAGCGCAACCACCGTTCGGCCTCGAGTGGGCGGTGTTGCAACCCGCAGCGCAGGCTTGACCGGTTGTCCGGCACGCACGGTGCCGATATGAAAGGAGAGACCATGCACAAGAACACGATCTGCCTCTGGTTCGACAAGGACGCCGAGGAGGCCGCCCGCTTCTACGCCGCAACCTTCCCCGACAGCCGGGTGACGGCCGTCCATCGCGCGCCCGCCGATTACCCGTCCGGCAAAGCCGGCGACGTACTGACGGTGCTGTTCACGGTTGCGGGCATCCCTTGCCTCGGCCTCAACGGTGGTCCGGCGTTCCCGCACACCGCGGCCTTTTCGTTCCAGATCGCGACCGACGACCAGGAAGAGACCGACCGCTACTGGAACGCCATCGTCGGCAACGGCGGGGCAGAGAATGCCTGCGGCTGGTGCCAGGACCGATGGGGCGTTTCCTGGCAGATCACCCCGCGCGTGCTGACCGAGGCGCTGGCCGCGGGGGGCGACGAGGCCAGGCGCGCGTTCGAAGCCATGATGACGATGGGCAAGATCGACGTCGCTGCGATCGAGGCGGCCCGGCGCGGCGAATACGCGAAATCGTCGCCGCCCTAGACGTGCTCGAGCACAACCCCTGCGTGGGTCGTCCGCTGCCGGGCGGCAATCGCGAACTGGTGATCGGCCGCCGCGCGCATGGCTATTTAGCGCTCTATCGCGACGTCGAGGAGATCGACACGGTGTTCGTGCTTGCGATTCGAAGCCGGCGCGAAGCGGGCTATGCCCGCCCGGCGGACGACGACTGATCAGGCGCAGAGCGCTGCCACTTCGACGGGCGACGGCGCCATCGCGACGCACCCACCGTTTCAGCGCGTCGCCGACCTGCAGGCTCTAGCCGGGCTGCGCGATCAGACGGTCGACGAGGCCCGACAACCAGGCGCGACCTCAGTCGGGAATTTCAGGTTCGACGAGCCGCGCCAGATGTTCGAGCGACTCCTGCCAGCCGAGATAGCAGAACTCCGGCGGGATCGCCTCCGGAATCCCCTCCTGCATGATGTTCAGCTCCGCCCCGCAGGCCACGGTGCGCAGGGTGACGGTCGTGACCATCTCGCCTGGCAGGTTCGCGTCGTCGAACTTGTCGGTGTAACGGATGCGCTCGTCGGGCACGAGCTCCAGATAGTAGCCGCCGAAGGAAAGTCTTCTCGCGCCATCCCCATGGCATGATGTGCCCCCGTCTCCAGCAGGACCCTCATCCCCATGAAAACGATCGGCCTCCTCGGCGGCATGAGCTGGGAATCCACCGTGCCCTATTACCGCCAGATCAACGAAGCCGCGAAGACCCGGCTCGGCGGTCTGCATTCGGCGAAGATCGTGCTATACAGCGTCGATTTCGCCGAAATCGAGCATCTGCAGCATTGCGGCGACTGGGATGCCGCCGGCACGTTGCTGGCCGACGCGGCGCAGGCATTGGAGAGAGCCGGGGCCGATTTCATCGTGCTGTGCACCAACACCATGCACAAGGTGGCGCCGGCCATCGAAGCCGCCGTGACGATCCCGCTGCTGCACATCGCCGATCCGACGGCCGTCGCGATCCGTCAATCGGGCTTGCGCCGCGTCGCGCTGCTCGGCACGCGGTTCACGATGGAACAGGATTTCTACCGGGGGCGCCTGGCCGGGCATCACGGCATCGAGGTGCTTGTCCCGGAGGAGGCCGATCGCGCGCTCGTGCATCGTGTGATCTACGAGGAACTGTGCCTCGGCCGCATCGAGGACGCCTCGCGTAAAGCGTACTGCGACGTGATGCAGCGCCTGGTCGAGCGCGGTGCCCAGGGCATCATCCTGGGCTGCACGGAGATATCCCTGCTGGTCGGGCCGCAGGACGCGAGCGTTCCGCTGTTCGATACGACGGCAATCCATGCCGCTGCCGCAGCAGAGGCGGCGCTGGGGCAAGATCCGGCAATGTCCTGAGCGACGGTATCCCACGCTCGCCGGCCAGTCGGCGAACAATGGCGACGACGAGACATGGAAGCCGCGAAAACCGGGCGGGCGCGAATGGCGGAAAAGCGATCGGGGACAGGTCGTTCGGCGGTGTTCGCCATCGGTCAAGTCGTCGGCCTCAGCTGCCCGTGGCCTGATGCATGATGTTAGGCAGCAATGTGCCGGTCAGCTGGCATTCGTCGGTGAGGCGACGGCGAAGGGCGGCTTGTCCAACCTGCGAACTGGAACTACCGACTCCGAGCCGCCATTGGAAGGTGCTATAGGTCTAGATAGCAGGGAACCGAGCCCCTGGCACAAGTTGAATTTTCTTGAGATCGCCAGTTATGCTCTGCAACCCAAATGCGAATGAACAGCCGTCGACTTCATCGTTGTCCAGACGAGCTGTTGGCACAGGTGGCTCGCCACTTGGTCGAAAGTGGGTACTGCAGTTGTGAGATATCTGATATGGACACCCTCGGTCTACCTTAAATTGGCCGAATCCACATTGCAGG
This sequence comes from Thauera sp., assembly GCA_017302295.1. Classification (GTDB taxonomy): domain Bacteria; phylum Pseudomonadota; class Gammaproteobacteria; order Burkholderiales; family Rhodocyclaceae; genus Thauera. The sequence continues at coordinate 59,610 of JAFLDS010000011.1, forward strand.
ACTCCATTTCCGTCATCATCGATCTTGATCGGCCCAATCAACTGGTTCGCTAAAGCTTGGAAGTGGAGCTCAAAGACAATTTGGCTCCCGTTCACAGGAGCCTCTCCAAATTTCACAAAAGCGCCATCAATTACGACCGATGGCGCGCGAAACTTTTCCAGCAGTTCTTCCAGCCAAGTTAGATCAGCCGCTGGGTTTGCAGCCATCCAAGGTCTTTCCGAGCGGAACTCCATCGCCGCCTTCATCACCTGCTCGACATCGAGCAACTCAGGAACACGAGTGAAAGCAGAAAGCCGTTCCTCGATAACCTTTTCCGGTGACAGGTAGCCGAGCCTTTTAAAGATATCTGAAGCAAGGTATATAAATCGGCTTGGCCAGTCCGCTGGACCTCCAAATGAAAGATTGCAATCTGCGGCAATAAGATCAGTGATCTGTACAAAACGCCAAGATGGGCTTGATTTACGCCAATCATCTTCGGTAGCTGGCAGTGCGGGAACCCAAGATGTTTGCTGCGCCAGATCACAAATAACAGGAAACTCGGCACTACGCGTAAGTCCACATCGTTCGATAAAATAATCAAATGCGCGCGTGTATTGGGCTGGAACTCCTTTGCGATCCCAAGCAATATCGCCGCTAGAAGTGAGCGCTTCGACGAGCGTGCGTTCAACGAAGTGAGCCTGACCTTCCAGGATGTCTTTGCCTTGTAAACAGACCTTTTCTCCTGCAATCTCAACTACAGGGTTGATAACCCAATCTGTAGTGATCAATCGTGTCTTGAGCTCCCTAAACGTACAGTTTGGAATCGGCAGGTTGAAGCGTGCAGCAGATATCCTCGAAACGTCTCGTGCGGTGTTGTCTACCACCCATGCAACCTGACCTCCTGCTGGATCATCAGAATATGCAGCAAATGGAAAACGGTAGCCAAGCCCCGTCCTTGCAAGCTCCTTCCACTTCCGGACAGAGTACCCACTTGACTGACGGTGGCTGGACCAAAGAATGTGTCCGAAGCCGGTGAAGAGAGTTTGAAAGTAGTGCATATGCTCATGCACATAAGTTGCCATTGCGGCTACGGTCGCCGAGTCAGGATGAAAAGACTCTGGACTCCGACCAAAGAGTCGCATGTCCAGCCGCGACGCATTAAAGCTTCCGAATATTTGCTCTAACCATGGCTGATTGATATCGGAGAATTCGTCCATATGACCTTAAGCCTCAAAAAGTGGCATTAACTTGATGAAAGAACTCTAGCAGAGGGACTATGAGCCAATGTAATTTACACGACTGTACACCGAAAGAAATCAACAACTTCGGTAGTCGCGCCATTTACGTATGGCCGCTTCTCACGACATTCTCACTATGAAGCGAGAAGCATTGATGCGGCATGACATTTCACAGAGCAAGCGAGCAATCATGCGTCGCGCTTCAGATGCTCTATTGTTGGGGGAGCCATTTCACTCAGAGGTTTCGCGTAATGCGCTAGAAACCACGTTGGAACGGGGTGTCGATGAAGGCGGGCGGACAGCGCGACAAGGATCGCCCACGGCGTGGCGTGCCACTCAAACTCCGTAGGATCGGCGGCACCTTTGCACAGCGTGAGCGAGGCAGCGAGTTCTTCCGACGCAGATTCTCTGATCGCGCCAAGGGCGCGAGAGACGCCGGCGTCCTGGACATGCTGACGTGATGCCGTGAGTGTCTCCAGCGAAGGGCTTGGGAACCATCTTTCGAGCGTCGTGCCTTCCCGCAGAGGATGGACATCCTCCCGCAAGTGACACAGAGTCGTTTCGTCTGCCAGCAAGGCGGCGACCGTGGCAAGTGCCGGAATCAAGGTGGAGGTCTGGAAGAAGTCTCGGGGCTGGGCATCCGCTGTGACGTTCACTGCAATCGCATCCTGCAGAAGATCCGTGTCAACTGGAAGATATCGATCCTGACGCAGGGCATGGTGAAGCCGTGCCGTCACATCGGCCAGAATCCGTTGCGCGTTGTCCCAGTCCGCCTCGCCCATCAGCGCGACCAGCACCAACGTCAGGTCGATGGTCTGCCCATCGTAGGTGGGCAGCCGGCAGCCGGTATGTTCGTTGACAAGAAAGAGAAGCTGCCTGCGAAGCGCTGTCCTGAGTTCTTCTTGCTGCGGCACCTGTTGCAGCAGAAGCAGCAACGTTGCCAGCCGCCCCAGTTCGTCGAAGATGAGTTCGGCATAGACAAGGCGTTCAGGCCTGTAGATCAGGATCGCGTGACGGCTCTGCAATTGAGGGGACACCTTCTCGAAGTATCCGAGAAGGGCGCGAATCTGCAGCTCCAAGACCGTCTCTAGCCGGCCGATGAAGGCTTCATCGGCGGAGAAGCCCTGCTTCACAGCCTCGGCCCACATTCTTAGCAGTAGGTATTCGCCAGCGACAACCCCTGGCTTGAGGTTCCCTTCGGACTGTCCCCAGATCAGGAGAACCGCCCATCCCATCGACGCCGTCGCGCAGCGCTTCAGGAACCTCTTCTTTCGAGTCGGCGCGCCTTGATCCGATTCACCTTCTGCGGCAGTGAAACAAGAATTCACGAAACGCCCGAAGCGACGCACGGCAGTCTCGGACTCCTCCAATCCGGCCACGGCGGCACGAAGGTCCGATTTTCCCTTGGCGAGGAGCAACGTTTCATCGAAAAGATGCTCCTCGATGAGCGGGGTCAGATGATCGAGCCCCCAGAACTCCAGCGAGCACAGCGGCCGCTCGGCCACGTCGTGCGATAGCGCTGCGTAGCCGGCCTGTGCCTCCTGCTTGAGCATGCCGTTCGTGACCAGCACAATCCGTTTTCGTGCACGTTGCAGCCACTCTGGCAGCCGATTCCTGACGAAGTCGTTGCAAGCCTCACGAACAGACGGGTCAATGGCTTGCTTGCCGCCATAGAAGTCATCGCGGCCGACATCGCCGAATTTGACAACGAACAGGAAGGCCTCTAGTGCCCCGTGCTCATCCTCGTTCGTGGTTACGATGTCGACGCCCGCTTGAGGTACGCCAATCTGCGGCCGACTCAATACCGAATGCCCCATCGCACGCAGCAATTCGGGCAGTAGGGCGTCCAGTTCGTCGCGTTCCCGCAGACCGGCAAGGTAGTGTGACAGTACAAGCTGGATGCTCATTGCGGAATGCCTCGCCATAGGCTGCGACGCCGATCGGCACCGACCACCGGATCCGTCTGCTCGGAATGCGGCAGTTCGACGGAGGCGCTGTAGGGCGCCATCTCCAGCGATGTTTCGTGTACCTGATCGCCGATCCCGAGTTCCACCGCAGTCCTGTTCGCGTACTTGAAATGCTGCGTGGTGAAGATCTGGCTGAACAGAGAACTCATCTTGGCGTACCGCTCAATATCCCGGCTCTCGTTGCGCTTCAGCCCGGACAGAGTCAGTCGCATCTCCGGAGTCATCGCAAACTCGCGCAGCCTTGGCGACCCATCGAGCCAGCCTTCGAGTTCGACCAGCTCAGCCAGCGCACTGTTGGCTGCCTCCAGGGACTTGAACGGCGACTCCGCGGATTTGAGCAGGCGCCGGGTGGTCCATGGAAACTCTTCGACGTGGTACCGCAGAAGGTAGTGAGCTGCATGCCTCGCGTTCAGGCTGCCCGGATAGGACACCGCAAGGCTCAGCGTCCATCCGAGCGAGATCGAAGGCGTCGCGTTGAGCGCACACAGGCGGCACCCGACGAGAATGGCGGTCGATTCATCGACGGCCGAGAGATCGTAGGACTCAGCGGCTGGTTGCTGGAGATGCTGTACATTCGCCGTGTGCAGAAGCGCTTTTGCGAGTTCGACGTCGTCGTCGATCAACCATTTCGTGATCGCTGCAGTGAACAGCGCCGAAGAGTTAGAAAGCACGTGGAGACAGTTGTTGGCCTCGGCCAGCAAGTCGTCCTGCAAATCGGCTGATTGCTTTCGTTCTCGCCAAAGTGTCGCGAGCGAATTGATGGATTGCTGGGCGACCGCGATGTCGTGCTGGGCAGCCGACAGTTGGCGATATAGGTCGTAGAAAAGTTTCCTGCTCACGCGATCCTCGAAGTGAATTGGTGGCGAAATCTCAGCGTATTACATACCTCAGCGCTCGTATCTGACGACCATTCCCGACTGAGCTGCTTCGCAGGCCAGGGTTGCGGTGACATAGCGGATGCAGGCACCCGATGCTGCTCAACCAGAGCGAAACATAACGCTGAGCACAACCACCGGTCCCGTTGTTTCGGTAGCCGGACTGAGTGGTCAGACTGATTGGAATATGCAGCCACCGGCGGCAACCGGCAGCATTGCGGCCGCTCACCATGCACATGTTGAACGGCTCCTCAGGCCGACGACTTGACCGACGGCCAACACAGCCGAGCGTCAAGTTCCCCTGCGCTTTTCCGCCATTCGCACTCACGCAATTTTCGCGGCCACTATGTGTCGTCCTTGCCGAGAGTCCCCTCTCGGCATCATTGCCGTAAGAAGCCGCCCGCCCCTAAAAGGTGCCTGGCGGGCGGCCCGTTCATCGTCAGATCTCGATCTGGTCAGAGATCTCCAAGGCGTCATCGACCTCGATGCCCAAGTGCCGCACTGTCGACTCGAGCTTGGAGTAGCCCAGCAGGAGCCGACCGGCCCGGAGGTTCGTCGTGCGTTTGTTTGTATATCAATGTCACCTTCGTGCGTCGCATCGAGTGCGTGCCGAAGGCGGACGGATCGAGGCCGGCGGCCACGACCTAATGTTCGACGATCCTCGCGTACTGCCGAGTGGAGAGATGCGGGACGTCATTTAGCCGGCTCGGAAAGAGGAAGTCTTCAGACCTCAGGCCGGCCTTCGCGATCCAGGCCGCCACGTCCGTACGCGTCGGCTCGGTCAGTTCGAACTGCACAGGCCGCTGCGTCTTGCGCTGCACGACCATCGCGCGTGAGACCACGTGGTTTCCGTGCGTCACGTCGTGCACCCGCAGGCTGACGAGGTCGCTGCCTCGCAGCTTGCTGTTGATCGGAGCCTGATTCTTCATCTCGTGGCAGCCGGCGGCTATCGGGGATCTGATCGAGTACCGGTCTGCGGCCTCGACGCTGTCCTCGGCGATGAAAAGCCAAGCGTCGAGCAAATCGTTTTCCGCACTGGCGGAATGTCGAACCTTGCTCACGCTGTCGCTATGCGGGTCGCCGTGCTGACAGCGTTGCCCGGCCGCGTTGCTTGATTTCGTCCATGTTAAGCTCGCGCACCCGGCCCGCCTCGATGTCGGCGACACCTTGGGCGATGTCGGCTTTCAGGCTGGCCAGGTTCGCCGCCTGCACGCCCTGGTAGGCCTCGAACAATCGCAATGCTTCGCGGATGACTTCACTCGCGGAGCTGTAGAGGCCAGACTCCACGTGCTGGCGCACCCGGTTTTCCAGCTCTGGAGGTAAGGAGACATTGAGGGACATGGCGTGCTCCAGGCGATGTCAAATAATGGCATAGTTTGCCACTAAACCGGCTGCTCATGCGCTTGGGGGCTCCTTTCCGCGCCGACACGACTGATGCTTCTTCCGGGGCAGGAGGGGGGGCGGTCAGCGACAAGTCCTAGTCGCGTTGCGGGTGCACGGGTAGCCGCTGGCGATTGTCGGCCAAGGCCGATCAGCAGGCCGACGCCATCTTCCTGTGAGCGACAGCTTCATGAGCGGTACGCCACCATCCTTCCTGTGAAGATTATCGGACCGTTCACGCTCGGCCGCAGACCCAGACCACGCGCGAGCCACCCCTCTCGTCCCCAACCGCCCCGGCACGCATTCCTACTCGAACTCCACCACCACCTGCCCCGACTGCACGTTGTCGCCCTGGGCGACGGTCAGGGTCTTGATGCGGCCGGCGATGGGGGCGCTGATGTTGGTTTCCATCTTCATCGCTTCCAGCACCATCAGCGCGTCGCCCACCTGCAGGCACTGGCCGGGCTGGGCGATGAGGCGGACGACGATGCCGGAGACCGGGCTGCGACAGACCTTGTCCTCGTTGACCGGCGCTGTGCTCGTGCTTGCGGCAGGGGCGGGCGGCGCGGTGGCGACGCTGCCGGAGAGCACGGCGGAGCCCACCGGGTAGGCCGGCGGCAGGGTGGCGACGTCGGCTTCGGCAACCTCGACGTCCACGTCGAAAGTCTTGTCGTTGATGGTGATCCTGAGCTTCACGATGGAATTCCTTTCAATGCACGCGGTGCGAGGCCTGGATATGCACGCGGCCGACCTGCGCCCAGGTGGCCGAATGCACCAGGCGCACCTGGCGGATCTTCGCGCGCACGCCGAGGAAGGCGGCGATGGCGGCGGAAATCGCCAGCATTTCCTCTTCGCTCACCGTGTCGGCGGGGGCGGGGGGCGCAGCCGCCGGTGCCGGTGCGCCGGCGTGCGCCTGCCGCGCCTCGAGCTCGGCCACGCGTGCCACCAGGCTGCGCACTTCGGCACGCAGCTCTTCGATCACCGCCAGCAGCTTGTCCTGTTCGCTCATCGCGGCGTCCTCACAGCGGCATCAGGCCGTGCTTCTTGTGCGGCCGGGGTTCGCGCTTGGTGCGCAGGTATTCGAGGCTCTGCGCGATGTGGCGGCGGGTCAGCGCGGGCTCGATGACCGCATCCACCAGCCGGCGCTCGGCGGCGACGTAGGGGTTGGAGAAGGTCTCGCGGTAGTCGCGGATCAGCGCCTGGCGCTTCTCTTCGGGCCGCTCGGCGGCGTCGATCTCCTTGCGGAACACGATCTCAGCCGCGCCTTCGGCGCCCATCACCGCGATCTCGGCGGTGGGCCAGGCGAACACGCGGTCGGCGCCGAGGTCCTTGCTGCACATCGCCACATAGGCGCCGCCGTAGGCCTTGCGCAGGATCACGGTGATCTTGGGTACGGTGGCCGACGAGTAGGCGAACAGCAGCTTGGCGCCGTGGCGGATGATGCCGCCGTATTCCTGCTTCACCCCCGGCAGGAAGCCCGGCACGTCTACGAGGGTGACGAGCGGGATGTTGAAGGCGTTGCAGAAGCGGATGAAGCGCGCCGCCTTGTCGGAGGCGTCGATGTCGAGCACGCCGGCCTGCACCAGCGGCTGGTTGGCGACGATGCCCACCGTGCCGCCGCTGATCCGCGCCAGCCCGACGACGATGTTGGGCGCGTAGCCGGCCTGCACTTCGAGAAAGTCGGCGGCGTCGACGATGCCGGCGATCACGTTGCGCACGTCGTAGCCCTGGCGGCCTTCCACCGGCACCAGCGACTCGAGCGCGGGGTTCGGCTCGACGCGGCGGTCGCCTTCGACCTGCGGCGGGTCTTCGAGGTTGTTGGCGGGCAGGAAGCTGAGCAGCTTCTGGCACAGCAGCACCGCGTGGCGGTCGTCGTCGGCGATGAAGTGGATCACGCCCGAATGCAGCATGTGCGCGTCCGGCCCGCCGAGCTGCTCGGCGGAGACGGTCTCGCCGGTGACCTGCTTGATGACCTGCGGCCCGGTGATGAAGAGCTGCGCCTGGCGCGTCTGGATGATGAAGTCGGTCAGCGCCGGGCTGTAGGCCGCGCCGCCGGCGCAGGGCCCGCAGATCAGCGAGATCTGCGGCACCACGCCCGACAGCAGCACGTTGGCGTGGAAGACCTTGCCGTAGCCCGACAGCGAGTCGATGCCTTCCTGCACGCGCGCGCCGCCCGAGTCGTTGATGAAGACGAAGGGCGAGCCGGTCTTCAGCGCCATCTGCATGATGTCGGCGACCTTGGTGGAATGCACTTCGCCCGCCGAGCCGCCGGCCACGGTGAAGTCCTGGCTGGCCAGATGCACGAGGCGGCCGCCGATCGCGGCGGCGCCGGTCACCACGCCGTCGGCGGGCAGCGGCTTGCCGGCCATGCCGAACAGGGTGGAGCGGTGGGCGGCGAAGAGGCCGGCTTCGTCGAAGCTGTCGGCGTCGACCAGCTCGGCGATGCGTTCGCGCGCGGTGAGCTTGCCGGCCTCGCGCTGCTTCTGCAGCCGGTCCGCGCCGCCGCCGGCTTCGGCCTCGGCGCGGCGGCGCTGCAGGTCGGCGATCTTGTCCTGCATGGTGGTCATGCGATGTTCTCCGGAATCTGTGGGGGAGGAGAGAGACTTCGACCGCTGCGCGCGGGCTCAGCCGACCGGCGTGACCGACACGCGGTGCGAGCGGCCGTTCACCGTCACGTCGTAGCTCACCGGGGTGCGCACGGGGGCTGCGCCGGTGCCGGTCGCGGGCGCGCCCGCGCCGCCGGCGCTCGATGCCGCGTCGGCGGGCGGCGCCTTGCCGAGGTTCTTCGGCCCCTGGCTGCGGCTGGCGAAGAACTTCGGCGCCACCTGCGGGAACATCGCGTGCGTCAGCACGTCCTCGTCGCTGCCGTCACTGCCGGGCAGTGCGATCGCCGCTTCGCGCAGCGCGTGCCACTCGGGCTTGAGCAGGTCGGCGGGGCGGCAGTCGATCGGCGGCTTCTTCGCCTGCTGCTCGGCCAGCTTCACCACCTCGGGGTCGCGCTCGCCCGGCGCGGCGCCGTAGTAGCCCAGCATCAGGTCGGCGAATTCGCCCGACATCGCCTTGTAGCGGCCCATCATCACGTTGAACACCGCCTGCGTGCCGACGATCTGGCTCGACGGCGTGACCAGCGGCGGAAAGCCGGCGTCCTCGCGCACGCGCGGCACTTCGATCAGCACTTCGCGCAGGCGGTCGGCGGCCTTTTGCTGCTTGAGCTGGCTTTCCATGTTGGAGATCATGCCGCCCGGGATCTGGCTGTCGAAGATGTCGGTGTCGACGCCGTGGATGTTGGACATGAACTCGGCGTAGCGCGGCCGCACCGCGGCGAAGTGGTCCTTGACGCGGCGCAGGCAGTCCTTGTCGAGCCGTGCCTCGAAGCCGGTGCCTTCGAGCATCTCGACCAGGCTCTCGGTCGGGTTGTGGCCGGGGCCGAGGCTGAGCGAACTGATCGCGGTGTCGACGCAGTCGGCGCCGGCCTCGATCGCCTTCATCAGGCTCACCAGCGTCACCCCGGTGGTGGCGTGGGTGTGCACATGCACGCGCACGCCGGCGCCGCAGCGCTCCTTGATGCCCTTGACGATGTCGTAGGCGGGCTGCGGCTTCAGCAACGCGGCCATGTCCTTCAGGCAGATCGAGTCGCAACCCATCTCCACCAGGCGCTGCGCCATATCGACGAAGCCCTGCACCGTGTGCAGCGGGCTCACCGTGTAGCAGATCGTGCCCTGGGCGTGCTTGCCGGTGCGGCGCACCGCGGCGAGGGCGCGCTGCAGGTTGCGGACGTCGTTGAGCGCGTCGAACACGCGGAACACGTCCATGCCGTTCTCGGCCGCCTTCTCCACGAAGCGGTCGACCACCGTGTCTTCGTAATGACGGTAGCCGAGCAGGTTCTGACCGCGCAGCAGCATCTGCAGGCGCGAGTTGGGCAGCAGGCGGCGGAAGGTGCGCAGGCGCTCCCAGGGGTCTTCGTTGAGGAAGCGGATGCAGGCGTCGAAGGTGGCGCCGCCCCAGCATTCCACCGACCAGTAGCCGGCGCGGTCAATGTCGGCGCAGGCGGGGATCATGTCCTCCAGCGCCATGCGGGTGGCGAGCAGGCTCTGGTGGGCGTCGCGCAGCGCGAGCTCGGTGATGTCGATGATGCGGGTCACGGTGTCATCCCTGGCATCGGCGCCGGGGCGGCCGGGTGGGCCGGACGGCAGGCGATGCGCAAAAGTCGTTGTGCGTTGCAACTATAAGCTGCCGAGGTGATGCCGGCATGACCTGTATCAAACGAATCCGCGATTGCTGCGCTGCGGTGGGGGCGTGCCCTACAGGCTGCGGGCGATGGCGGCGCGGTTCATGCAGTGGCCGTAGCGCATCTTGACGCGGTCGGCGAACCAGCCGGTGGTGATCTTGCTGCGGATCTTCGGGCTCTTGAGGTCGATGCGCGGCACCGTCTCGCGCGCCACCGTGCGGCCGGCGGCGGCATCGGCGAGGGCGAACACACGCTGATAGACCTTCGTGCGGTAGAAGGACTCGTCCTTCTCCTGACGCAGGCCGGCCTGGATCTCGTCGTGGCTCAGGTCGAGCTTGCGAGACAGGCTGAGCACCGCGCGCTGGGTACCGCTCGAGGCCGCGCTCGGCACGCCGTTCACGTAGCTGAGCAGGTCGCCGTCGAGCACCAGGGCGCGCCCGCTCAGGCTGGCCACCGCCTGCTGGAAGGCGGCATTGCGACTGCTGTAGTGGCCGGCGTTGAAGTCGGCGAAGCGGTACAGCGGGTCGCGGTAGGGCGCTGGGTAATCGAGCAGGTGGGCGATGCCGAAGTACAGCCCGCCGCGGCGGGTGAACACCGCATCGCGCAAGCTGCCCTTGCCGCCCGGGTAGGGTTTGCTGCGCGCGTGCTCCTCGGCGTAGGCGACGCTGACCTGCATCGGCCCGCCGGTGCGCACCGGGTTGTAGCCGGACAGCAGCAGCTTGCCGCCGGGCAGCTCGTCGCTCATGTCGCCGAACAGCTCGCTCATCTCGCGCTCGGTGCGCAGCGCGTCGATACGCTGCTTGTACGTGCGGCCGTTGGGCGAGGGTTTGGACAGCGCGGCGTCGAGCGCGAGCTTGGGGATCATGTACTTCTCGCGGCGCGTCTCGATCTCGCGCCACACGATCTTGGACAGGCCGGGCACCGTCGGGTCGGCCTGGAAGGTGGATTCCTGCTCGATGACGGCGATCGCGGCGCAGTAGTTCTCGGCGCTCGGTGTCAGGCGCAGCGCGGCGAAGGCCGCGGCGATGTCGGCCGCCCAGCCGGCGCGGTCGCGCGTCACCACCGGCGGCAGCAGCTGCATCACCAGCGCCTGGCCCTGCGGGCCGATGGGCGAGGGTGCCGGCGGCGCGGGCAGCTGCAGGCCGGGTGGCTGCGGTGCGGGAAGCGGGGGTATCGCCATGCCCGGGGCCGTCGTCGCCGGTGGCGGGACGGGGCGAATGCCAGGCGCGGGCAAGGACTGCGCGCCCGGCAGCCGGTTCTCCACCGGGGCGGGCGGCTGCGTGGGCGGGGGAGGCGGTGCGGTTGCACAGCCGGCGGCGAGCAGCGCCGCGGCCAGCACGATCGAGGTGAGGGTGCCGGACGGCTGCATGTTGTGCGTGTTTTCCGCTTGGCGTTTTGCGACGACGAATAGTAACTTCGCCGTGCAGTCGCTGCCACAGTCGGCTATAGCGGAGGGGGACAGCAGCGGTGGGCCGGTCGTCCGGGACGCCGGCCCGCGCGGCTGCTTCAGGCGGTGCGCAGCGGCGGAACCTGTGCCTTGGTGGCGGCGTCGACCTTGCCCAGTGCGACTTGCAGCGTCTTGTGCGCGTTGCGGTGCGCCTCGTGCCAGTTCGGTGCGGCGGTCATCGCGGCGCTGGCCGATGCGATGGCTGCCAGCAGCAGCGCGTTCTGCGCGCGAAGGCGTTCGATGTCGTTGCTGGACTTTGCGGTGCGGGTGCGTTCGATGGTTTCCATGTCTTGGTTCTCCAAAGTGTGTCCTTCTTGCGGGACGGCGGCAGGGCGAGGCCTGCACGTTCGTCCATCCCGCCCGGTACGACCGGATTTCCGATACGCCGGTAGCGAAGGGACGATTGAAGTGTACGACGCGTTGTGAAATTCGTAAAATGAATAGTTTTCATAAAATGAATTCCTCGGGAGAATAATTTTGGACGTGCGTGCATTGCGCTATTTCGTCGAGGTGGTGAATCAGCAGGGCTTCACCCGTGCGGCAGAAATCCTTCACGTCACGCAGCCAACCATCAGCAAGATGGTGCGCAGCCTGGAGGAGGAGCTGGGCGGACCGCTGCTGATCCGCGATGGGCGCCAGACCCGCCTGACCGATGCCGGCAAGGTGGTTTATGCGCGCGGCCAGGCGGTGCTGGCGGAGGTGGCCCGGCTGCGGCAGGAGGTGGCGGAGGTGGACGGCATCACGCGTGGCGAGCTGATGATCGGCATCCCGCCCGCGACCGGGGCGTATTTCGCCACCGCGATCGGCGCGTATCACGAGCAGTACCCCGACGTGACGCTGCGCCTGCGCGAGCAGGGCACGCGGGCGCTCGAGGAGGCCGTGGCCAGCGGCGAGATCGACATCGGCGTGACCTTCCTGCCGGTGGAGCGGTCGGGGCTCGCCAGCTACCCGGTGGCGCGCCAGGCCGCGTCGGCGGTGTTTCCCGCCGCAACGACGCCGCCGGACGCAGGGCCGGTGTCCTTTCGCGAGCTGGCCGACTACCCCTTCGTTCTTTACGAGGACGACTTCGCGCTTGCGCGCCTCGTGTCCGAGGCCTGCGCCAAAGCGGGCTTCGTGCCCAATGTGGTGGCGCGCAGCCGCTATTGGGACTTCATCGCCGAGCTGGTGGCGGCCAAGGTGGGCATCGCGATCCTGCCCGACGAGGCCTTTGCCCGCCTCGACCCGAAGCGCGTGGTGCGCCGGCCGCTGAAGGAGCCCGAGATCGTGTGGGAGCTTGGCCTGATCTGGCGCGAGGACTACGTCTCGCGCGCGGCGCGGGCCTGGCTGGCGTGCTGCGAGCAGATCTTTCCGCAGGACGGCAGGTCGAAGCGGTAGAAAGGTTGCAGGAGAACATGATGATCGCCGCCATCGTCACCGGACACTCGCGCGGGCTGGGTGCCGCCATTGCCGAGAACCTGCTGCAGCGCGGCGCGGCGGTGCTTGGCCTCGCGCGCGGCGGTAACGACGCCCTGGCGGCAGCTTTCCCCGGGCGCCTGCAGCAGGTCGCGCTCGATCTGGCCGACACCGACCGACTGGCGGCCTGGCTGGGCAGCGACGAGCCCGGCCGCTTTGCCGCGCGATGCGACACCTTGCTGCTGGTGAACGACGCCGGCACGCTGCAGCCGGTGGGGCCGCTCGACATGCAGGACCTGCCCGCGATCGCGCGCGCGGTCGCGCTCAACGTCAGCGCGCCGCTGATGCTCGCGGCGGCCGTGGCCGCGCTCGAATCGCCCGCTGGCGACCGGCGCGTGCTGCATGTCTCCAGCGGCGCCGCCCGCAACCCCTACGCCGGCTGGAGCGTGTATTGCGCCACCAAGGCGGCGCTCGACCAGCACGCACGTGCGGTCGCGCTGCATGAGCGCCCAGGGCTGCGCATCTGCAGCGCCGCACCCGGCGTGGTCGATACCGACATGCAGACCGAGGTGCGCGCATCGACGATGGAGCAGTTCCCGATGCACGACCGCTTCGTCGACATGCAGCGCAGCGGCGGGCTGATCTCGCCGCACACTGCCGCCGCGCGGCTGGTGGCCCATCTGCTGAGTGACGGTTTTGGCGCGGTGCCGGTGACCGATCTGCGCGACTTGCCGGGCTGAAGGCAGCCTCTCAGGGCTCACACCAGTTGCGCTGCGGGTTGATGCCGCCGTCTGGCGACACGATGCCGGCGCAGCCCAGCAGGGCGTCGAAGATGTCGGTGTGCGGCCGGGTCTCGCCGGAGCGGGATTTCAGCGCCTCGAGACGGCGCGCGTTGCCCTTGTCTGCGAGCCAGGGTTCGGAGAACCAGAGCAGGAGGGGGACCGCCAGTTGTTCCGGCGGCGCGATCGCCTTGGGCGTGCCGTGGAAATGCAGGTCGTCGTCGATCGACTCCCCATGGTCGGACACATAGAACATGAAGGCTTTGCGGTCGCGCAGCGTGTCCATCACCGCGTGCAGCACATGATCGGTGTAGAGAATGCTGTTGTCGTAAGAGTTGATGAGCGTCTCGCGGCTGCACTGTCGGTCACCGCCCAGGCATTCAGGCTGAAAAGCCGCGAACTCGCGCGGATGCCGCTTGCTGTAATGGTAGTGCGAGCCCTTGGTATGGAGGATCACGAGATGGGGCTGGCCGCGGCCTGACTGCTCCCAGCGCTTGATTGAGGCCTTCATCTCGCGCACGAGCAGGATGTCGTCGATGGGCTGTCCCGCGTTGTACGGCTCGGCCGTGATGACCTCGCGAATCTTGTAGTGATCGGCATGGGTGCGGTTGTAGAAGCCGACCTCGGCCTGCATGGCGAACAGCTCGATCGAAAAGCCGAGCGACTTGAACACCGAGAAGACGTTGTCCTCGGTCTCGATGCCCGGCTCGTTCGGCGCTGTCCGGAAACCTTCCGGCCGCACGAACATGCAGCGCAGCGCCAGCGCGGTGGCGGTATCGCAGGCTTCGCCGCGCAATGCCACGAGCGTTGGCTCGTTCTCGAGCAGGGGCGTCGTGCGACGCGAATAGCCGAGCAGGCTGAGGTGATCCCAGCGCGCCGTCTCGCCGATCACCAGCACGACCACCGCGTCCTTCAGGTGGTCGGGCATCGACCATGCGTACTGCTCGGCCGGGCTGACCAGCGTCCTTGCCTGGACCTGTTGCTGCCACACGCTGGCGAGCGACATTCCGAGGCCGGTGATCCAGTTGCTCGGCAGGTAGCGATGCGCGACCAGCGAGGCCGAGTCCGGCAGGTCGCCCGTCTGGTCCGACGCCTTGCGCTTGTCGCCCGCATCCAGCGCGCGGACCGCGCCGTTACCCGCGAGCGCGGCGACACCCAGCAGCGCGATCGCGATCAGGGCCTCGCGGCGACGGCGTCCGGCGTGCAGGATCGAGTGGTGTTCGCGCGATGCGAACCAGACATAGAGGCCGGGCAGGGCGCCCAGGACCAGCACCCAGGCATAGAGCTCGATACCTGCGACCTCGTTGATCAGGTCCATCTCGGTCGTGAACACGGACTCCACGATTCCATGGCCGATGACGACATTGTAGAAAGTCGCGTAATAGCTGGCCACGGCGGAGCAGAGCAGCGTGAGGGCCATCAGGCACCGAAACAGCAAGCGGCCGCAGAACGAGGACAGATAGACGATCAGGAAGGTCACCGAGAGGACCAGCGACAGCTCCAGCAGCAGTGCGCCAGCGTCAACCGCCCCGGAGGTCAGGCGCCGGTGAAAGACCGGGGCATTCAGCACGCCGCCCAGGTAGAGCGTGGCGCAAGTCGCGTGCACGAGAGGCGAAGCCGGGCGGGAAAGCGTTTGCGGAAAGATTCTTTTCATTGTTGTCCTGTCTTCGCTTGTGTCCGGCGAATCGGTGATTACTGTGGTCGAGACCGCTGCGCTGGACTCGATACCCGAGTAAAAAGTTCGACATTGTGCGCACTGATCGCGGAGCCGGTCGGCACGCTCCATGTCTGGCGTTGCCGGTTCGCCTGGGTAGAAGGGCGCGGTTCTTGGGAGTAGACTGAAATTGAAATTGCAGGCAAATCGAAATCAGCACAGACCTGATCCGCGGAGTCCGACATGAGCACATTCAACAACGTTAACGATACGCGCGCCGTCATCGACACCGGCTTCACCTACGCGGACTACGCATCGGAAATGAGCGACGTGTTCAGCGCGCTGTACCGAACGACGGGCACCATTTCGAGCAGTGCGCCGATCGCCGTGTCGTCGGGGCCGACCCGTATCGATGCGACCTGGGCCGACGGGACGATGCTGAGTGCCGACATCGCGTCGATGCGTGGCAATTCGGTGACGGTAAACCACATCGCGATTGAAGCGACGGATGTCTGGGCCGAGGGTTACGGCAGCCTGAAGATCAGCGCGAACACGGGCGCCTTCTCCACGGCCAGCCTGAGTCGGGTGGGGTTTGGCAACGACCAGGTTGCCGAGGTGTGGACCGGCAAGCTGACTGTCGATCCGAACAGCGGCGCCGTGTCGGGCAAGATCAACACCATGACACTGGCGTGGAGCATCGACGACCCGGCGACGGCGGCCTTCGAGTGGCAGTACGTGTTGCTCAGGGGCAACGCCGGGCTCACGAGTTCGGGCGCGCTCACCGGCAAGGTGACCGGCATGGAGTGGGGCACTGCAACGAGCGCCTCGCTGCACGATGCCGACCTGAGCTACGCCGTCGCGGGCTCAATGGGAGGGCTCAAGTTCGACGCCAACTCGCTGTTCACCGCGATCGAGAGGGACGGCTTCAGCGCGCTCGCCGCGGGCCTGTATTCCGGCAACGACGTGATCAACGGCACTTCGGCTGACGACTACCTCGATGCGTCGTTGGGCAACGACAAGGTCTACGGCAACGGCGGTGACGACGAGATTTACGGAGGTCTCGGCAACGATCAGCTGTTCGGCGGCGCCGGCGATGATTTCATTTCGGGCGGCGCCGGCAACGACAAGATCGTCGACACGGAAGGCAACAACACCATCGTCGACCTCGAGGGTAACGCGCAGGTCACCACCGGCAGCGGCAACGACTTCATCGAGACCGGCGCGGGCAACGACAAGATCGTGACGGGTGGCGGTGCGGATTTCATCGATGGCGGCGCGGGGCGGGATGACATCCGGGCCGGGGACGGCGACGACGTTCTAGCAGGCGGCGTGGGCGCGGACAAGCTGTTCGGCGGTGCCGGCAGCGACCGCTTCGTGTTCGACAATCTTGCGACCGGCGGCTTCGACACCATCATGGATTTCGACTCCACCGACGCCTTCTTGCTCGATGCCGGGGTGTTCACCAGCCTTGCCGGGGGCGTTACGGAAGAGAACTTCGTCGTCGGGAGGGCCGCGGTCGAGGCCGACGACTTCCTGGTGTTCGATCCGAGGGGCGGCAAGCTCTACTACGACGCCGATGGCAGTGGTGCGGGGGGGGCGGTGCAGATCGCAGTCATAAAGGTCGGGATTGCCGACCTGAGCTACGACGACTTTGGCGTCATCGTCTGACCGAATCCCTGCGCTGTCCTTCGCAAGGCTGCGGTGGATAGTCCTTGCTTTGCTGAGCCATTACAGCGAGCTATTTCGTTGTAACTGGACTGAACGCCCTCCTCGCATTTTTCGCAGGCGTTTCCTCAACTCGGGCATTCATGGTCAGGGCGCATGGTGGAGCCGGATGTGCCGCGGCATCGGCTGTAGTCCGGCCGCCGCGGCGCGCGCGCGCAACTGCCCGCAGCCGCCGTCGACGTCCTGCCCGGCCGAGTGCCGCAGCTTGGTCAGCACGCCGCGCTGATGCAGCGTGCGCGCCATCTCCGCTGCGCGTTCCCATGACGGACGGCGATACGCCAGTTCCGGCACCGCGTTGTAGGGGATCAGGTTCATCACCGCGTACTTGCCCGCAAGCAGCCGGGCGATGCCCTCGATTTCCTCGTCACTGTCGTTGATGCCCTCCAGCAGCGTCCATTGGTACTGGATCGGGTAGCCCGTGGCGCGGGCATAGGCCTCGCCAAGCGCGACCAGTTCGTCGGGCGCAATCCGCGGTGCGCGGGGCAGCAGCGCGCAGCGCAATTCGGTACGGGTGGTGTGCAGCGACACGGCCAGCGCCGGCTTGACCGCGCCCTGCGCCAGGCGCTCGAACGCGCGATGGTCGCCGACGGTGGAGAACACCAGGTTCTTGTGGCCGATGTCGCCAAGTGTGCCGAGAAAGTCGATCGCCTCGAGCACGTTGTCGAGGTTGTGGGCGGGCTCGCCCATGCCCATGAACACCACCTTCTTCACCTTGCGCCGCGTGCGTGCGAGGGCCACCTGGGCGACGATCTCCGCGCTGTCGAGCTGGCGCACCAGGCCGTCGCGGCCGGTCATGCAGAATACGCAGCCCACTGCGCAGCCGACCTGGCTCGACACGCACACGCCGTCGCGCGGCAGCAGCACCGATTCCACCGTCTGGCCGTCGGCAAGTTCCACCAGCAGGCGTGCGGAGCCATCCTCGCCAGGATGCTCGGAGCGCACCCGGGCGAGACGGTCGAAGTCGGCGAGCAGCGTGGGCAGGCCTTCGCGCAGCGCGAGCGGGAAGAAATCCTCAGCACGACCACGTCGGGTGTCGAGCGAGCGAGCCTGGATCCAGGCCCGCAGCACGCGTAGCTCATGGCCGGGTTTGGCGCCGAGGGCGCGCAGGCGTTCGCGGAGATGTTCGATGCGCATGGGGGGCGAATCCTAGCACCGTGGGCTCGAGGCGGGCGAGCAGGAGGCGGGGCGGGTGAGCGTAGCGTTATCCGCCAAACGGGACTGCACCAGCACCGCCCGCGGGGTCTGCAAGGTTCGTCGGGTCAGTGAGCGATTGATTGTGCTGCGCGACACGGGGACAATTCCAGTCTTTGGCCACGACGTGGCCGAAGGCGCGTGCCGCTACGGGCGCTGCCGCGATCGTTTTCCTCCTCTCAGGCTTCAGGACATCATGAACAGACTGACTTCGCTACTGCTGACTTCCCTCACCGCCGGCCTCGTGCTGTCCGCATGCGGCAAGAACGAGTCCGCGCCCACCGCAGCCCCGGCCGCGGCGCCCGCGCCTGCCGCGGTGGCGAGCAAGATCGTCGTCGGCCTCGACGACAACTTCCCGCCGATGGGTTTCCGCAACGAGAAGAACGAGCTCGTCGGCTTCGACATCGACCTCGCGAAGGAAGCCGCAAGGCGCCTCGGCTTGGAGGTCGAGTTCAAGCCGATCGACTGGAGCGCCAAGGAGGCCGAACTCAACGGCAAGCGCGTCGATGCGCTGTGGAACGGCCTGACGATCACCGAGGAACGCAAGAAGAACATCGGCTTCACTTCCGCCTACATGGAAAACCACCAGATCGTCGTCGTGCCGGCCAGCTCGGCGATCAAGGCCAAGGCGGATCTCGCGGGCAAGGTCGTCGGCGTGCAGGACGGCAGCAGCGCGGTGGATGCGGTGCAGAAGGATCCGGTCGCCGGCTCGTTCAAGGAGCTGAAGAAGTTCGGCGACAACGTCACCGCGCTGATGGACCTGACCACCGGCCGCCTCGACGCGGTGGTGCTCGACGAGGTCGTGGGCCGCTACTACACGGCCAAGAAGCCGGGCGAATACCGTGTGCTGGACGAGCACTTCGGCACCGAGGAGTACGGCGTCGGCACGCGCAAGGACGACACCGAACTCCTGGCGAGGCTGCAGAAGGCGATGGACGAGATGAAGGCCGACGGCAGTGCGGCGCGCATCTCGACCGAGTGGTTCGGCAAGAACATCGTCAAGTAAGGCCGGACACGGCCACAGACGCACCGGGCGGCACAAGGTAACGCGCTGCGCCCGGTGTGCCGCGCCCATCACACGACGCGGCGCCTGCGCTGCAACCACCGCATGGACTACATCCTCAGCATCATCGGTCCGCTTGCCGAAGGCTCGCTGGTCACCCTCAAGCTGTTCTTCATCACGCTGGCGCTGGCGGTGCCGCTCGGCCTCGCGCTGGCGCTGATCCGCATCTCGCGCTTCACCGTCGCCAGCCAGGCGGTGAATGGCTACATCTGGCTGATGCGCGGCACGCCGCTGATGCTGCAACTGCTGTTCATCTATTTCGCCTTGCCCTTCGTGCCGGTGATCGGCATCCGCCTGCCCGACTTCCCGGCGGCGGTGGTGGCGTTCGCTCTGAACTACGCCGCCTACTTCGCCGAGATCTTCCGCGCCGGCATCCAGTCGATCGACCGCGGTCAGTACGAGGGCGCCAAGGTGCTGGGTTTTTCCTACGGCCAGACGATGCGCCGAATCGTGCTGCCGCAGGTGGTCAAGCGCATCCTGCCGCCGATGAGCAACGAGACCATCACTCTGGTGAAGGACACCTCGCTGATCTACGTGCTGGCGCTCAACGACCTGCTGCGCGCGGCGCGCGGCATCGTGCAGCGTGACTTCACCATCACCCCCTTCGTCGTTGCCGCCGTCTTCTACCTGCTCATGACGCTGGTGCTGACCTGGCTGTTCCAGCGCCTGGAGAAACGCCATGCCGTCTATGACTGAGGTCGCGCCCGTGGCGTGTCCGATGATCCTCGCCGACGGCATCCGCAAGCGCTTCGGCGCGCATGAGGTGCTCAAGGGCGTGTCGCTGACCATGGCCAAGGGCGAGGTGATCGCGGTGATCGGTCCGTCGGGTTCGGGCAAAAGCACCTTTTTGCGATGTCTGAACCATCTCGAGACCATCGATGCCGGCCGTATCGAGATCGAGGGCGACACGCTGGCGGCGCCCGATGCCGAGGGCCGCGCGCGCTACGTCGGCGATACCGAGGTGCGCCGCATCTGCGCGCGCATGGGCATGGTCTTCCAGCACTTCAACCTGTTTCCGCACCTGACCGTGCTGCAGAACGTGATCGAGGCGCCGATCACGGTGAAGGGCCTGAAGCGTGACGCCGTCCTGCCCAAGGCCGAGGCGTTGCTGAAGAAGGTCGGCCTGCTCGACAAGCGCGACGCCTATCCGTCGCGCCTCTCGGGCGGCCAGAAACAGCGCGTGGCGATCGCGCGCGCGCTGGCGATGGAGCCCGACATCATGCTGTTCGACGAGCCCACCTCGGCGCTCGACCCCGAACTCACCGGCGAGGTTCTGCGCACCATGCGCCAGCTGGCCGATGAGCACATGACCATGCTCGTGGTGACGCACGAGATGGGCTTTGCGCGCGAGGTCGCCAGCCGTGTGGTGTTCATGGATGGCGGCGAGCTGATCGAGTCGCAGCCCGCCGCCGACTTCTTCGCCAGGCCTCAACATCCGCGCACGCGCGCCTTCCTCGACAGCATGCTGTAGGCGCACCGGCGCAGCATCGCCCGCGGTGCGCTGTCTTCCTCCCGCTAGTCGCTCAGCATCGCGGCCAGGCTGTCGACGAGTTCGGCCCAGTCGGCGTCATCGTTGATCTCCTCGCGCAGGAATTGCGCCTGGCTCGCCGTCCAGAAAGGTGCGTCGGCCAGCCGCATCCCGCTCGGCAGCGGGCGATGGCTCGCGATGAAGCGCTCGATGGCCGCAGGCTCGTCGGACAGGCCGAGCTGGAGGAACAGTTCGCCGAGTTCATGGTTCGCCTTTTCCATCTCTACTCTCCGTCGTGTTGGGGGGCGGTCGCGTGAATAAAGTGCGCCTGACCTTATCACCACCATAGAGCAGGCGGGGGCGTCGATAAAGGCGCGGCGCGGGCGACGGCGATCCGGCCCGCGGCGTGCCGGCGGATGTCGCTTGAATGGAGCGCAGAAATCCCCAAGTCGACTATCATCCTCGGTAGGAGTACGACGGCATCAGAATATGTCGGCGCAGGACGCCATTTGACCCATCAGACCCAAGGTGCTCTTCATGAACTCGAGCCGTCGATTCAATGCCTGTGCCGTGCTCTGCGTACTTGCTGCGCTTGGCGTCATCGCGGCTTCCTTTCTCGCGCCCGAGGCGGCACGCATCGTCGGTATCGTTGCCGTGCTGCTGGCGCTGGCCGGGGCGGGCTCGAGCCTGCGGACGAGCGGTGCCGATGCTGGCGGCGCGGCGGTGGAGGCGCTGGAAGACGAGCTCGAACAGATCCGCATCGAGGCCGAGGCCTTGCGCGCGAGCCTGCGCGATGCCGAGGCGCGCAACCAGCGCGCCGCAGGCGACGCGGATGCGGCGGCACGATTGACCCGGCTGCAGGAGGCCTGTGGCCGGGCGGTTGCGCTCGGCAATGAACTGGTCGGGCTGGTCGATCGCACGCTCGCCGACATGGCCGAGGCCAACGTCCTCGCCAAGGCCAGCGGGGCCAATGTCGCCACCGGCGCCGAGCTCACGTTGCGGGCCCAGGAGGCGATCGAGAAGCTGGGCAGCGGGTTGCACCGTGCGCAGGAGGATCTGACGGCGCTTGCGGCGCAGTCCGGCGAGATCGGCGGCATTGTCGCGACGATTACCCAGATTTCCGAACAGACCAATCTGCTTGCGCTGAATGCCGCCATCGAGGCGGCCCGCGCCGGTGAGGCCGGGCGCGGTTTCGCGGTCGTCGCCGACGAGGTGCGCAAGCTCGCCGAGCAGGCGCGTAACGCGAGCGAGCGTATCGGTCGCATCGCTGGGGAGCTGAACGCGACCTCGCGCGATGCGTCCGAGGCGGTGCGCGACACCAGCCGCATCGTCGATCAGGGGCTCGAACTCGCGTCGGGTGCGCACCACGCGATGGTCGAGATCCAGGCCGGTGCCGGTCGCCGCGTCGAGGTCGTGGTCCAGGTCACGCAGGCCATCGGCCGTCAGCGCGAGATCGGCGCCGGCATCGTGCAGACGCTGGACGCGCCCTGAGCGGTCCGCCTCAGGTCGCAGCGGGGGCGAGCCGGCGTTCCACCCAGGCGACGAAATCGTCCGCCATGTCGCGCGTGATCTCGTGCCGTGCGGCATAACGTTTCTGCTCGAAACGCACGCCGAGTTCGCCGAGCAGCTCGGCGCTGCGTTCGGCCCAGCTGACCGGCAGGCGGTCATCGTAGTCACCGTGTGCGATCAGGGCGTCGAGATGGGCGAGTGCGGACTTTGCGGCAAGGTGGGGTGCGATCTCGGGCAGGATGCGGCCCGACAGGATCGCAAACCCGGCCACCGTGTCAGGGCGCGTCAGGCCGAGCCCGGCCGCCATGATGCCGCCCTGGCTGAACCCGGCGGCCAGCGTGCGATCCGGCGCCATGCCGGTGCGTGCCTGCAGAGCGCCGACAAAGGCGGCTAGCTTGAGGCGGCTCGCTTCTGCGGCAGCGGCATCGATGACCGGGCCGTCGGCCGTGAAATTCACCGAGAAGGCGCTGTAGGCGCCCGGCGCCATCTCGTAGGGGAAGCGCACGAGCGCAACGTGCAGGTTGCGGGGCAGCAGACTCAGGAAACCGGCAAGCGAGGTTTCGTTGCTGCCGACGCCGTGCATCAGCAGCACGAGTCCGGCGGACTCGCCCTCGGCCCCGCGCAGGCGGCAGGCAAGGGGCAGGTCCTCGATCAGGGGGGGAAGTTGGGCGGGATTCATCGAGTCTCTCCATGGATAGGGTGCACAGCCGCGCGCTGGCCTTGCAGCCGGGCGAGCGTCTGCGGGCAGGGGACGGGCGGGGGCGTGCGGACGCAGCCTTACATCGTGGCCTGGGATGTTGCCCCGAAAACAAAGCTGTCCATGCTCAGCACGCCGTCGGTAATGCCGCCGTCCAGGCGTGTAGCGCTGTGCCAGTCCTCGCCAGCGGCGCCGAGGGCGAAGTAAAGCGGCAAGAAATGTTCGTCGGTGGGATGCGCACGCACCGCGGACGGTGCCTTGCGACGGTAGTCGAGCAGCTCGTCCAGATCGCCGTCCTCGATGCGCTGCCACACCCAGTCGGCAAACTCCTGCGCATACGGTTCGCCCTTGGTCGTCTGGCGGAATTCGTAAAGATTGTGGGTGATGCTGCCCGAGCCGATGATCAGGATGCCCTGCTCGCGCAGCGGGGCGAGCGCACGGCCGAGTTCGAGCAGCGCGAGCGGCGACTGGGTGGCCGGCTGCGTGATCTGCACGACCGGGACGTCGGCCTCCGGGTACATGTGCATCAGCGGCACCCAGGCGCCGTGGTCGAGTCCGTTGTGATCGTTGGCGACCGCCTGCAGGCCGTGGCTCGCGAGTTCCGCGATCACTTCTGCCGCCACGCCCGGCGCGCCGGGCGCCGGGTACTGCAGCGTGTACAGGACGGGCGGAAAGCCGCCGAAGTCATGGATGGTTTCCGGTGCGCGGGAACTGGTCACTTCCAGGCGGTGGCTCATCCAGTGCGGTGACAGGACGACGATGGCTCGCGGGCGCGGCAGCTTGCGGCCGAGTTGGCCGAGCAGCGGGCCGAGGCGGCCCGGTTCGACCGCGAACATCGGCGAGCCATGGGAAATGAAAAGGGTGGGTAGCGTCATGTCACATTCTTCCGGTAAGCAATGGGGCCTGGCGGCAGGCAGGGTGCATGGCCGCGCGCCAGATGGGCGCCCTGAGCGCACGGCGCCCTCTGGCGGTGAGAGGCGTCAGGCAGGATTCTATCGTCCGAAACCGCGGATCGCCTGCACCGATGCCGTGACACATCGAGCCGGCGTTTCGACCAGTTTGACATCGATGGTAACGATCGGTGCTTGCGCATTTTGTGCTGCAGTGCAACATTGATACCTCTTTCCGATCCGGAGTTGTCCATGCTGTTCAGTTCGCGCAAGCCGACCCGTATCAGCCTCGCGCTCCAGGGCGGGGGGGCTCACGGCGCATTCACCTGGGGGGTGCTCGACGCCCTGCTCGAAGACGGGAGGCTGGAGTTCGACGGCCTCAGTGGCACCAGCGCGGGGGCGATGAACGCAGTCGTGCTCGCCGACGGGCTGCTGCGAGGCGGGCGCGACGGCGCACGCGACGCGCTCAAGCGCTTCTGGGAAGCGGTGGCGAACAGCGCTCCGTTCGATCTGAGTGCCGGCGCCGACACCGAAACCGGCTCGCTCGCGCCCGGCGTCCGGATGTTGCTGCACTGGGCACGGCAGTTCTCGCCGTCGCAGCTCAATCCATTCGACATCAATCCGCTGCGCGACATCGTCGGCGCCCAGATTGACTTCGATCGCCTGCGGGCGTCGAGCCCGCTGAAGCTCTTCGTCGCTGCCACCAACGCCAACACCGGCCGCCTGCGCCTGTTCCGAACCGGCGAGCTGAGCGTTTCGGCGCTGCTCGCGTCGGCCTGTCTGCCGTCGATCCACCACGCCATCGAGATCGACGGCGAGCCTTACTGGGACGGCGGCTATTCGGCCAACCCGGCGGTGTTTCCGCTGGTCTACGACTGCGAAGCCAGCGACATCCTGCTCGTGCTGCTCAGTCCGCTGCTGCATGGCGAGACACCGCACACTGCCGAGCAGATCCGCAGCCGCCAGATGGATCTGGCCTTCAACGCCACCTTTCTGCGCGAGATGCGTTCGATCGCGCACGCGCGCGAGTACGCCAGCCGTTCGGTCCTGCCGCTGGGCCGGCTCGAGCGGCGGCTCAAGCGCAGCCGTTTCCACCTGATCGCCGCCGACGAACTCCTCAGCCAGCTCGCCGCCGAAACCAAGCTCACCACCAGCCTGTCCTTCCTCGAGATGCTGCGCGACCGCGGCCGTGCGCACGCCTTGCAGTGGGTTTCGGCGCACCATTGGGAGATCGGGCGGCGTTCTTCAGTGGACATCGGCGACGTGTTCTATTGAAGTAGCGTTCTTGCGCCCGCCGGCATTGCCGCCCGCCCCGAACACGTACTCCAAGCCGCACCCGATGTTCCTCTGGAAAACCCGACTGCTTCGCCTCTTCGCCCTCGTCCGGCGCTACCCCGGCGTGATTGCCGCCTTCGGTTTCGTCTCGGGGTTGGTCAGCTTCTTCCTTGTCGACCGTCATGAGGGCTTCGCCCGCATCATCGCGGTGCTGATGCTGGTGAGCTGGGTGTGGCTGATTCTCGAGCAGGTGTTGCGCCAGGCAATGGAACGCTGGTTCGGTTTCGGCTTGCCGCCACCGCTGCTGCGCTACGCGACACAGCTGATCCACCAGGAAAGCCTGTTCTTCGCGCTGCCCTTTTTCTCCACCACCACCTCGTGGAACAGCGGGCAGCTGCTGTTCACCGGTGCGCTCGGGGTGGCGGCGCTGGTTTCGATCATCGATCCGATCTACTACCGGCGACTGGCGCCGCGGCGCTGGCTTTACCTCACCTACCACACGCTGACCTTGTTCGCGGTGTTGCTGGCAGCCTTGCCCGTCATCCTGCAGATTCCCACGCCGGAGAGTTACCAGCTGGCGCTGGGGGTCGCGGTGCTGCTGTCCTTTCCCTCGATCGCCGGGTCGCTGCCGCTGCAGCGCTGGTGGCGAGGCCTGGTGCTGGTGGGGCTGATGGCGGCGCTGGCGGGGGCCGGCTGGTGGCTGCGGCTGTGGGTGCCGCCGGCAACGCTGTGGCTGCATGACGTCGCACTCACCACGCAGATCGACGACGTCAGCCGCGCGCCGGGGCGCAGCCTGCGCGAAATGAGCGGAGCGCAGTTGAACGGCCAGGGTCTGTACGCCTACACCGCGATCAATGCGCCGCTTGGCTTGCAGGAGCGCATCTGGCATGTGTGGATGCACGACGGCGTCGAGGTCGATCGCATCGCCATCGACATCCGCGGCGGGCGCAAGGAGGGCTACCGCGCCTGGACCCACAAGCAGAACTTTCCGCCGCGACCGGAAGGGCGCTGGCAGGTGAAGGTGCTGACCGATGCGGGACAGATGATCGGGGCGCTGCGCTTTCGGGTGACGGCGTCCGCCGCCGTGGACGCGGGCGTCGCTCCGGCCTCGTTACCGCGCCAGTGAGCGCGCGCCCGCGCGCTGGCGTTAGCATGTCGCCATCGACCGCTCCGGGCAGGAGGTGGGCAGTGGCGCGACTTTTCGTTTCCTACCGCAGGGAGGACAGTGCCGGTTTCGCCGGCCGCCTCACCGACGCGCTGGAGCATGTCCTGGGCGAGGGCAGCGTGTTTCGCGACGTCGACGACATTTCCCCGGGCGAGGACTTCACCCGGGTCATACAGCGCGGCCTGGATCAGGTCGCGGTGGTGTTGGTGGTGATCGGGCCCGGGTGGCTCGATTCGCAGCAGGGAGGCGCGCGGCGCCTCGAGCGCGAGGACGACTTCGTGCGCCGCGAGATCGAGGGCGCGCTGGCAGCTGGCAAGCCCTTGCTGCCGGTGCTCGTGGGCGACGCACAGATGCCGCCTGCTGAACGTCTGCCGGCGTCGATCCGGCCGCTCGCGCAGCGTCAGGCGCTGGCGCTGCGCGATGCGTCCTGGCGCAGCGACTTCAATGCCTTGCTGGCGGCGCTGCGGCCGCTGCTTGCAGAGACCGGTGGGCAAGCGGCCGGCGTGCAGGCGGCCCGTGCCGGGCGGACGCTGGCGCATCGGCGGTATCTGATCGCGGCGGGCGTGGGAATCGTCGTCGGCCTAGCCGCGCTCATCGTCAGCCCGTCACTGAACTGGATGCGATCAGCCCCCGCAATTGATGGCGTGTGGACGGGACGGGTCGAGTACCCGTGGGGTGTGAGCGTGGATGAGCGCTTCGAGCTTGCGGTGCGCGACGGGGCGGTGGTCGGCACCGCCGGCTACCTGGGGCTGCCGCGCACGATCGAGGCCGGTACGTTCAGCGACGGCCGGCTGCGATTCACCACGCGCAGCGAAGAGGTCCTCGGCAGCGGAGCCCCGCGCGAAGTGATCCACCGCTATGTCGGCGAGCCGCTCGAGGGCGAGGTTCGCTTTGTCCTCGAAAGTCGGGGCGGCTATAGCGTGCCGCCGCCGACGCGTTTCGTCGTGCGCCGCCGCTGATGCCTCAGCGCGCGGGAGAGCCGCCTCCCTCTCCGCGCCGCGCCGCGCCGCTCTCGCCGATCTGCTGCAGCGAGGCGAGCACACGCTCGCTCGCGCTTTCCATCGTGCCGATGGCCGCGATGGCGCCGTCGATGTCGCCCGCCTGGACCTTCTCCAGCGCATCCCGGCCCTTGGCGTGCACATCGGCGTGTGGCGCATTGAGTTCGCGGTAGGCGGCCAGGTGGGCAAAGTGCTGCCTGCCTTCGCCCTCGTGGTACCAGTGACCGAGACGGCAGCTGGTGTGGGTCGACAGCTCGGAGGGCGACTTGCGGCTGTTGCCGGAGACTGCCTGGTAGATGTCCAGCTTGAAGATCAGGTGATCGAGCTTGGCGAGTTCGGTGAAGCTGCGCAGCGCGGAGTCGTGCATCACGTCAGCCATCTCGCGCGCCAGCGTGCACAACTCGGCCATGTTGGCGCGCGCGGTCTGTCCCTCCCGGGAGGCCTCGCCGGCCATCTCAGAGAGTTCGTCGATGACGCCATGTACCCGTCCCGTCTCGTTCTGGATGGCACTGACGAGTTCGGAGATCTCGTTGGTGGCACCTGCAGTGCGTTCGGCCAGCTTGCGCACTTCGTCGGCCACCACCGCAAAGCCCCGACCCTGTTCGCCCGCACGGGCCGCCTCGATCGCCGCGTTGAGCGCAAGCAGGTTGGTCTGGTCGGCGATCTCCCGGATCAATTGGACGATGCCGTCGATCTGCGCGGCACGCTCGGTCAATTGCTGCACCGAGCCGGTGGTGCGTCCCGTCTCCGAAGCGAGCGTCTCGAGGCAGTCGGAAACGCGGGTGATGGCCCGGGTGCTTTCGTCGGCGGAAGCCGTGGAACGCTGGGCTGTGACTTGCTGCGCGGACAGGTGCCCGGCCAGCGCTGCGAACGTGCCCTGCACCGAGTTCATGGTGCCGCCATAGGTCTGCAGATGGGCGAACAGCGCTTCGAGGAGGTTCTGCCGCTTCAGGTTGTCGGCAAGCGTCTTCGCTTGGGCTGCGCGCTCGGACTCCAGCGCTGCGATCCTCTCCTGCGCGCGCGCCAGGTCCTTGTCGCGGTCCGCGACACGCTGCTCGAGTGCTTCGATCTCTTTTCTGTTGAACCAGCTCATGGTGATGCTCTCCCGGGGCGAGGGCGCCCCATAGTCTTGATGTTTGCTTGTCTTGTCGCCGGCCTGGAATGCCCGGAGGCCGCGAAGGCTTGCGTTATCTATCGGCTCGAGGCGGGGCCGACTTTAAGTTCGCGTGCGGCCAGCGTCCGACACGCCGGGCTCCAGGTTCTCGTAATGGGAATGCGTGCTGTTCTCATATTTTTCGGCGGGCGAATCGGGGCCGGACTATATTGGATTTGCACTCCCGGCGTTCGGGGGGCGATGTATTGTTTGGCATGCCGGTGAAGGGCCGGGGCACGCAGGATGACCGGCTTGAAATAGCGAAACATGCGGGGAGGCTGGTGCGGACAGGGCCCGATGTAAGACTTCGGGAGGTTCGGCCGACAAATCAGTGACAGGCGACCCGCCTGCCACGACAGGGGATCTCTTACGGGAGAGCAATCATGAAACGCCTAACCCACATCATGTTCTCAACGCTCACCGCGGGCGTGCTTCTTGGACTTTCCTCCAGTGTTTCCGCGGGCGGCATGTCTGACGATTCGCGGTGGTCGGGGGATCTGCGCTACAGCGCCTATCACATCGCGGCCGAGAACGACGCGATGCGCGCGGATACTTCGATGAGCAGCGGCCAAGCCGGCCGCGCGGGCCCCGAGTCCTTGCCGATGGGCAAGACGACCGATGACATGGCAGCCTGGCAGAACGATCTGCGCTACAGCGTTTATCACATTGCGGCGGACTACGACGCCGCGAAGGCATCCGGCGCGATGAGTGGCCAAGCGGGCCGCGCAGGTCCGGAAACGCTGCCGGGTGGTCGCATCGAAGCGGTCAATGCGTCCGACATCCGCTTCAGCATCTACGACGACACCGGGCGTACGTCCTGGTAAGCGACAGCGCCGCGATCGCGGCGTTGGGGCTGCCCCAAAGTACCCGACTTCGCTAGCTCAGTTTGCCGCACGGGCAAGCTGGGTTGGCGAACTGGTCGGGAAGCTTCCTGCATCCTTGCCCTCGAACAAGGCGATGATACGTTGCACCACCCCGCGCTTGTCTTCGGGACAGGCGTCGTGCCAGGCGCGCAGGTAGTCGCCGAACTGTCGGTCGGCATCCTCGGTGCGCAGGTTCATGTAGCCGATCGCGCTCATCGCCTCCGGCGCCTGCTCGAACAGCGGCAACATCAGGTTGGCCACCACTTCGTTCTTGTCGCGCAGGTAGGGACTCTCCTCGAGGTGGGGCTGGTTGGCCTTGAACCAGGACGCGAGCGGGCGCGACGGCGGCAGGTGGCGGTGCGGTTCGTTGATCAGGTAGTCGGCGAGGGCTTGCAGTGTCGCGCCCTGGCCGGCGAACTGCGGCCCCGGAGGATCGCTTTCCCAGCGCTGCGCGAGCTTGCGCAGCGTGTACAGGGCTGCAGTCTCGCATACGCTTTCCTCGAACCACTGGTTATTGTGGTGCTCGATCCTGCCGTCTGTGGCCGGCTTGTTGTCGAAGTTCGAATAGATGTGGCACAGCTCGTGCGCGAACTGATACACGAACTGATGCCAGCGCGAATGCTGCGCGCTGAGGCGCACCACGTATTCGCCATCCGCGCTCTTGTCGTAGAAGGCAAGCGGCCCGCCGTCGCCGTGCACCACGCGGATCGCCACGAACTCGCGATGCGGAAAGCGGGGCGCGAGTTCGGCCATGACGGCCTCGAGCAGGACTCGAAGGTCGTCCATCGAGGTTCGTCCCCAGCCATCGGGCGAGATGCGCAGCATCGATGCCGTCGCGCTATGGCTGGCCCGGTCGCTGGCCTTGTGCTCGACCGAGGCACGTGCCGGCTTGCCGCCCAGCGTCGACAGCAGGATCGTGGTCGCGTACATGAGGTGGAACAGGCTGCGGCGAGCGGATCGCCCGGTCCGGGCGCGACCATGCAGCGCGGTGTTGGCATGTCTCATCATGGTCCTCCGCCGCATGGCGTGTCCGGGGTGTCGATCGTTGGAGAGCGTGGCGGCAGGAGGAGTGCTGTGCCGGCCGGCTGACAATTCAAACCTAGCAGCCCGAACGGCGCGAAGTCAAGGCTTCCAGCGATGAGAAAAAACACTTGAAAATCATGGCGCTGGCGGATTTTTCGACTGTCATGCGCACGGCGCGATGACGTGCGCTTGATGGCGTGGCGACGCCTGCACCTGCGGGCGCGGGGCGGCGGTCATGCCCGCCTCAGCCGGCAGGCCACGCGCGTCCGTGGCGCCGGCAGAAGTCGCGCAGGAGCCAGTGCGCGATCGTCGACGGGCCGGGCAGCGACGCGGGCAGGGCGTCGACGTGGAAGAAATCGGCATGTTCGATTTCGTCCGGCGCGCAGACGATGTCGCCGCTGTCGTAGTCGGCCTGGAAGCCGAGCATCAGCGAATGCGGGAAGGGCCAGGGCTGGCTGGCGAAGTAGCGCAGGTTGCGCACCCGCAGCGCGACCTCCTCGAAGAGCTCGCGATGCAGCGCCTCCTCGGCGGATTCGCCGGCATCGACGAAGCCGGCCAGCGTGCTGTAGAAGCCGGGCGCGAAATGGTGCGAGCGGCCGAGCAGGATCTCGTCGCCGCGTTCCACCGCGACGATCACCACTGGCGACACGCGCGGATAGTGCTCGCGCCGGCAATCGGGATTCGTGCAGGTGCGAACCTTGGTGTCGCCGTGCTGGAGGGTGGGCGAGCCGCAGGCACCGCAGAAGCGGTGCGCACGGTCCCACTCGAGCAGTTCAAGCGCGCGTGCGGCGATCTGGCGCAGGCGCTCGGGCAGATGGTCGTTGAGCCGTTTCAGGTGGGTGAAGGCGAAGCCCGCTGGCGGCTCGGCATCGGCGGGGAGCTCGGCTGCATGGCAGGGCAGGCCGCCGAAGTCGCCCAATGCCTGAATGCGCACCGGAGCTGCGCCGAGCGCGCCGAGCACATCGCCCGCTGGCAGGGTGCGGGCATCGGACAGCAACAGTTCGGCACCGCGAAAGGCCAGCCACAGTCCACGCAGGCCGCTCGCGAGCCCGTCTCCGGAGATGTCGATGCGGCCGTCCTGTTTGCCGTTCATGTCAGCCATAGCGTCTTGCCGCCTCCACGGCGAGTCCGGCGCCGATGCTGCCATATAGATCGCCCTCCACCGCGCGCGCTGCGGGCAGTTCGGCGGCGATGCGCTCGCGCAGCTGTGCGACGCCGCTGGCGCCGCCGGTGAAGTAGATCGTGTCCACCCGCTCGCGGGCGATGCCGGACGCGTCCAGCAGCGTGCCGACGCATTCGCCCACGCGCTCGACCAGGCTGCGGGTGGCGCGGGTGAAGTCGTCGCGCGTGATCGTGTGGATGAGGCCGGCCTCCAGGCGATCGAGCTCCAGCGTCGCGCTGGGCGCGGCCGACAGGTCGATCTTTGCCTGTTCCACCTGCAGCGCCAGCCAGTGGCCCTCGCGCCGGCTCACCAGCCGCGACAGGCGATCGAGCTCGGTGCGCGCCAGCGCGTCGCGGTAGATGTGCTGCAGGTCGGCCCAGGCCTGGCGGCTGTAGGCGAAGTTGATCGTGTGCCAGGTGGCGAGCTGGAAGAAGATGCTGGACGGGATCTCGGCGCCGTTCTTCATGCGGCCGCGGTAGCCGAGCAGTGGCATCACGCATTCCAGGCTCAGCGCGCGGTCGAAATCGGTGCCGCCGACATGCACGCCGGCGTTGCCGAGCAGGTCCTCGCGGCGTTCAGCGTGAATGCCGGCGCCGCGGGCGCGTTCGGGCGACAGCCGCACCAGCGAGAAGTCTGCCGTGCCGCCGCCAATGTCGGCGATCAGCACCAGCTCCTCGCGCTGCAGCGACAGTTCGTAGTGCAGCGCCGCGCCGATCGGCTCGAACTGGAAGCTGACCTCGCGGAAACCGACCTGGTGCGCGATCGCCTCGAGCGTGTCCTGCGCCTTGCGGTCGGCGGCTTCGTCGTCGTCCACGAAATGCACCGGGCGGCCGAACACCGCCTGTTCGAAGCGGCGTCCGGCCTGTGCCTCGGCGCGCTGCTTGAGTTCGCCGATGAAGCTCGCCAGCAGGTCGCGGAAGCGCAGTGCGCGGCCATGCACTTCGGTGTGGCCGTCGATCAGGCTGCTGCCGAGCAGGCTCTTGAGCGCGCGCATCAGCCGGCCTTCGTAACCGTCCAGATACTCGGCCAGTGCGGCGCGGCCGTAGCAGGTGGAGTCCTCGTCGGCGTTGAAGAACACCGCCGAGGGCAGGGTGGGTTTGCCGTCCTCGAGCGCGAGCAGGGTCGGGCTGCCGGGGCGCAGCCAGCCGACGGTGGAGTTGGACGTGCCGAAATCGATGCCGCAGGCGCGGGCGGGCTGGTGCATGGGAAAACCGGGTTGCGTCGGGCCAAGCGATGCTACGCGAGAGCGCAGCCCCGATCCAGCCTCCGCGGCGGCCGGCGCGCGATCGGCTTGCATCGTGAAGTTGCTCCTTCAACGAGGCCGTTGGCGGGTGTAGGCTTCAAACATGGATACGACACAAGCGACGCCCGGCGCCGCCAACGGCTCCGCGGCCGTCCCCCTCACCCTGCGGCGGGTGGCGATCGACACCTACCGCGAGAACGTCGCCTATCTGCATCGCGACTGCGCGGTGTATCGGGCGGAGGGCTTCCAGGCTCTGGCCAAGGTGGAAGTGCGCGCCAATGGGCGGCGCATCCTCGCCACGCTCAACGTCACCACCGATCCGCGCATCGTGCGCTGCAACGAACTCGGCCTGTCCGAGGATGCCTTCGCGCAGCTCGGCGGGCAGGGCGGCGATCCGGTGCTGGTGTCGCAGGCCGAACCGGCGAGCTCGATTCCGGCGCTGCATCGCAAGATTGCCGGCGAGCGGCTGACTGCCGACGACTTCCAGTCCATCGTGCGCGACATCGCCGAGCATCGCTATTCAAAGATCGAACTCACCGCCTTCGTCGTCGCCTGCAACCAGGGCGAGCTCGACCGCGAGGAGGTGTATTTCCTCACCGAGGCGATGTCGCGCGTGGGCCGCCGGCTCGACTGGCACGAGCGGCCGGTGGTCGACAAGCACTGCATCGGCGGCATCCCCGGCAACCGTACCTCGATGCTGGTGGTGCCCATCGTCGCCGCGCACGGCATGCTGTGCCCGAAGACCTCGTCGCGCGCGATCACCTCGCCCGCCGGCACCGCCGACACCATGGAGGTGCTGGCCGGCGTCGAGCTGCCGATGGACACCCTGTCCGACATCGTGCGCGAACATCGCGGCTGCCTGGCCTGGGGCGGCACCGCGCAGTTGTCGCCTGCGGACGACGTGCTGATCTCGGTCGAGCGGCCGCTGTCGATCGATTCGCCGGGCCAGATGGTCGCCTCCATCCTGTCGAAGAAGATCGCCGCCGGCTCCACCCACCTGGTGCTCGACATTCCGGTCGGCCCCACCGCCAAGGTGCGCTCGATGCCCGAGGCGCAACGCCTGCGCAAGCTGTTCGAGTTCGTCGCCTCGCGCATGAACCTCACGCTCGACGTGGTGATCACCGATGGACGCCAGCCGGTCGGAGCCGGCATCGGCCCGGTGCTGGAGGCGCGCGACGTGATGCGAGTGCTGGAGAACGACCCGCGGGCGCCGATCGACCTGCGCCAGAAAGCCTTGCGGCTGGCTGGACGCATGCTGGAATTCGACCCCGACGTGCGCGGTGGCGACGGCTTCGCGATCGCGCGCGACATTCTCGATTCCGGCCGCGCGCTGGCGAAGATGAACGCGATCATCCATGCCCAGGGGGCAAGGCCGTTCGACCACAATGCGCCCGAGCTGGCGCGCCTGAGCTTCGAGGTGATGGCCGGCGAGTGCGGGGTGGTGACCAGCATCGACAATCATCAGCTGGCGCGCATCGCCCGCCTGGCCGGGGCGCCCAAGGTGCGTGGCGCCGGTGTCGACCTGCTGCGCAAGATGGGCGAAGCGGTCGCCGCCGGCGATGCGCTGTATCGGGTGCATGCCGACTTTCCGGCCGATCTCGACTTCGCCCGCCAGGCGGCGGCGCGATCGAGCGGCTACCGCATCGGCGGCGCCGACGAGGTGCCGCACATGTTCGTGGAGTTCTGATGGAAGCACTGCTGCTGCATTTCGACGACGAAGCCGATGCAGCCCGACGCCTGGCGCAGGCGGGCGGACTGCAGGCGGCATGCATCGAGCGCCACCGCTTTCCGGACGGCGAGCTTCGGCTTCGCCTGCCGCTTTCCGGCGCGGACCGGCTTCCCGCGCAGGTGGTGGTCTTCCGCGGGCTCGAGCGGCCGAACGAGAAGCTGGTGGAACTGCTGCTCGCCGCGCAGACCGCCCGCAGCCTGGGTGCGGCGCAGCTGACGCTGGTCGCGCCCTACCTCGCCTACATGCGGCAGGACATGGCTTTTCGTGACGGCGAAGCGGTCAGCCAGCGCATCGTCGGCGGTTTCCTGGCGAGCCTGTTCGATGCGCTGATCACCGTCGACCCCCATCTTCACCGTATCGCCAGCCTCGCCGAGGCGGTGCCGCTGCCGCATGCGATCGCGCTGTCGGCGGCGCCGCTGCTGGCCGAGGTGATCGCGCGGCACTGCACCCGACCCATGCTGATCGGACCGGACGCAGAGTCGGCGCAATGGGTGGAAGCGGCGGCCAAGGCGCACGGTTTCGAGCACGCGGTGTGCAGCAAGCGGCGACACGGCGACCACGATGTCGATATCGAGTTGCCTGCGGTTGACGTGCGCGGCCGCGCGGTAGTATTGCTTGACGATGTTGCCAGCTCCGGTCGCACGCTGGCGCGCGCCGCGACCCTGCTGCGCGCGGCGGGCGCCACCAGCGTGGATGTCGCCGTCACCCACGGTTTGTTCGCGGAAGACGCCTTGCCGGGCATTCTTTGCGCAGGCGTGGGGCGTGTGTGGAGCACCGACTGCATCGCGCACCCGACCAACGCCGTCAGCGTCGCGCCGCTGCTCGCGGCCGCGCTGCGATCGATCCCCGCCCCGCGGCGGTGATTCCTGAACTTTTTCTTCCCAAGGAGCCTGACCGATGAGCCTGACCCTGTTGCAGATCGATTTTCCCTTCGACGGCCCGTGGGGTGACGACATGGCCGCGGCGTTTGAGGGCCTGGCCCACGATATCGCCTCCATGCCGGGTCTGAAATGGAAGGTCTGGACCGAGAACCGTGCAGCGGGCCGGGCCGGCGGCATCTATCTGTTCGACGATGGCGCGAACGCCGCGCGCTACTGCGAGATGCACGTCGCGCGGCTGCAGGGCTTCGGCGTCAAGGACATTCGTGCGCTCGACTTCGGTGTCAACGAGGCCCTGAGCCTCATCGACAGGGCGCCGCTCTAGATTCCGGCGCGCATTCCGCGGGGCGATGACGTTCCACGGCGGGAGTGTTAGCATTCGGCCATCTTCCGATGCGTGGAATTGTTCACGCTGACCCGGCTGCCGAACGACGGTTCGGCATGAAATCTGCACTCGAGGAGCCCTGTGGAACAATCGGTGAGGACCGTCGTATTTGTCGACCTGACGGGCAGTACCGGCTTGTTCGAAACGGTCGGCAACATGGTTGCGACCCGGGTCGTCACTCGCTGCACGCAAGCGATCGGACGCCACTTTGCGCGTGCAGGGGGGCAGGTCGTCAAATACCTCGGCGATGGCGTGCTGGTGTTGTTCGACGATACTGTCGCGGCCGTCGAGGCCTGCGCGCGCGTCAAGGAGGTGTTGGCCGAGCTCGACATCGTCGAGTTGCGGCGGGTCGCGATCGAGGCCAAGACGGGCGTCGAGCGGGGCCTGATCGTCGAGCACGATGGTGATTGCTACGGCGACGCGGTCAACGTCGCGGCGCGCCTCAGTGATCTCGCGCAGCCGGGCGAAATCCTCGTCGGGGACTCGGTTCGCGCCTGCCTGCCCGAGTTTCATCGCGTCAGTTGCCAGAGCCTCGACCGCATCGCCATCAAGGGCAAGTCCGAGCCGATGCGGGTGTGGCGCATCGACTGGGCCCGCACGGCGGAAACGACACTGACGGCGCCGCTCGAGTTCTTCGAACTGCAGGGCGAACGCGAACCGACACAGCGGATCGATCTCGACTGTCTCGACCAGCACCTGGAGCTCGTTCCGCATCAGGGCGCGCTGGTGATCGGTCGAGGTCAGGGCGTCGGTTTTGCGATCAACGACCAGCGCGTTTCCCGGCGCCACGCGCGCATCGAATGGGTGAGCGGCCAGTGCGTGCTCACCGACTCCAGCAGCAACGGCACCTGGGTGCGCTTTGCCGGTGCTCCGGTGCCGGTGATGCTGCGTCGCGACAGCTGTACGCTCAATGGCGAGGGCGAAATCGGCCTCGGCGCCACGCCTGACGACTTCACCGCGCCCACCCTGAGCTTCCGCGTCATCAACGAGGCCTGAGCGCGGCGATCAGGTTCGCAGGCGGCGGCCGGCAGGCAAGGGCCGTGAGGCTGCCTGCTCAGACCGTGCTCATGCCCTGGAGGCGCATGCGGCGGCGCAGCGTGGCGCACTCCTCCTCGAACTCCCGCTGTGCGAGCGTGAAATAGCTGTCCCAGTCGTCGAGCTGCGTCGCCAGCCGATAAACGTCGTCGAGCATCAGTGATTGGACGGCGAGGATCAGCTCGGCAACCTCGGTCTGCAGCGCCTCGACCTCGCGGCGGACGCCCGTACTCGTTGTGTTCGATTGTGCTGACGCAGCAGGCGCAGCGCGACCGTCGAGCGTGGCTGCGATCTCGCGCAGGCGGGGAAGGTCGTTCGCACGATAGGCCTCCTGCACCCGCAAGAAATTCGCATGCGCCTCCGCCTGGCCGGCGGCGTCCGCGCGGTCGGGATGGCAGCGGCTGGCGGCGCTGCGGTACAGCCGGCGCAGTTCCTCGCGCTCGTCTTCATCGAGCTCCGCCACCGGGGCGGGCGGCACATCTGCGGTGTCGCGGTAGGAGGCAAAATCTTCGTCGGCCGCTCGCGCCGCCTCCGCGTCGGCGGCGTCGCCGGAGCGTTCGGCCTGCAGCCGCGCGTACTCATGGCGCAGCCGCAGGCACTCGCCCAGCACTTCGTTAAGCGCCACGAACTGGCGCTGCTCGAACTCGCGCACATGGCGTTCCATCTCGGCCAGCCGGGCGCCCAGGTCGAGCTTCTGTCCGCGCAGCTTTTCGGCGCGGGCGCGCAGTCGCTCGGCATCCGGGTCGGGCAGCGTCGCGGGCGGCGGTTCGACGGCGTCGGGGGCGCCGCCCTGCGCCGTTTCCACTGTGCGCGGCGCGGCCGTCGCGATGGGCGGTGCCGACACCTCGGCGGCAAGCGATGCCGCGGAGCCGGAGTCGCTGCTCGGCTCGCCGCGTGCCGGATCGGTTACGGCTGCCGGCGCGGCGGCGCGCGGCATTCCGGCGGCAGCCGAAGCCTGCTCGGAGGGTGCCATCGGGCGATCGCCGGGTGGCGTTCGTCCGAAAAGGTGGGCAATCGCAGCCCGGAAGGGGGCGAAAATGGCGCGCATACTCACGATCGATTTCCATTGTTGGTTTGCCGCAATGGTAAGCCGGATCGATGATATCGATGTTGCAGTGCAGCAAAAATGCGACGCACCGAGGCCCGAGCCTCAGCGCCTGAGCCTGATCCTGAGACTGAGCTTGAGCCTCGACGCCCGTTGCATCTGCCCGCCCTTCACGATGGCGTAGATCGCCGGAATCACTGCCAGCGTCAGCACGGTCGAGGACACCATGCCGCCGACCATCGGCGCCGCGATGCGGCTCATCACCTCGCTGCCGGTGCCGCTGCCCCACATGATGGGCAGCAGGCCGGCCATGATCGCCACCACCGTCATCATCTTGGGCCGCACGCGCTCGACGGCGCCGTCCATGATCGCTTCGTAGAGATCGCTTGCCGTCGGCTCGGCGCCTTCGGCACGGCGTTTCGCCTTGACCGCCTCCCAGGCGTGGTCGAGGTAGATCAGCATGATCACGCCAGTCTCCGCCGCGACCCCGGCGAGCGCGATGAAGCCCACCGCCACCGCCACGCTCATCGGATAGCCCAGCCACCACATCAGCCACACGCCGCCGACCAGCGCGAAGGGCACCGACAGCATCACGATCAGCGTCTCGGTGAGGCGGCGGAAGTTCAGGTACAACAGCACGAAGATCAGGGCCAGCGTCAGCGGCAGCACGATCTTCATCTTCTCCTTGGCGCGCTCCATGTTCTCGAACTGGCCGCTCCAGGTCGCGTAGTAGCCGGGCGGAAAGCTCACTTCCTCGGCTACCGTCTGCTGCGCCCGCTTGACGAAGCGGCCGAGGTCGGCCTCGCGCGTGTCGACGTACACGTAGGCGGCGAGCAGCGCGTTCTCGGTGCGGATGCCCGGGGCGCCGCGCGTGAGCCTGATGTCGGCGAGCTGGCCGAGCGGGATCGGTCCGTTCATCGTCGGCACGAGGACCGCCGCCAGGCGCTGCGGATCGTCGCGCAGGCCGCGCGGGTAGCGCACGCTGACGCCATAGCGCTCCAGACCCTCGACCGTGGTGGTCACCATCTCGCCGCCGAGCGCGGTGGCGATCACGTCCTGCACCCTGTCGATGGCGAGCCCGTAGCGTGCCAGCTGCTCGCGGCGCGGCACGATGTCCACGTAGTAGCCGCCGGCAACACGCTCGGCATAGGCGCTGCTGGTGCCCGGCAGCTTGCGCACCGCGGCCTCCACTGCCTGGGCCACCTTCTCCAGCGTTTCCAGATCCTTGCCGAACACCTTCACCCCGATCGGCGTGCGGATGCCGGTGCTCAGCATGTCGATGCGCGCCTTGATCGGCATCGTCCATGAATTGGCCAGGCCAGGGAACTTGAGCGCGGCGTCCATCTCGGCGATCAGCTTGTCGGTGGTCATGCCGGGCCGCCACTCGGATTGCGGTTTGAGGTTGATCACCGTCTCGAACATCTCCAGCGGCGCCGGGTCGGTCGCGGTGTTGGCGCGGCCGGCCTTGCCATACACCGACTCGACCTCGGGAAAGGTCTTGATGATGCGGTCGGTGGTGGCGAGCAGCCGTCCGGCCTCGGTCACCGACATGCCCGGCAGCGCCGCCGGCATGTAGAACAGCGTGCCTTCGTTGAGCGTCGGCATGAACTCGGAGCCGATCTGGCGTGCGGGAACGATGGTCGCGGCCATCGCCATCACGGCGAGCACGAGCGTGACCACCTTGAAGCGCAGCACCGCCTTGATGATCGGCCGGTATAGCCAGATCAGCAGCCGGTTCGCCGGATTCTTCGCCTCGGGCAGGATGCGCCCGCGCACGAAGAACAGCATCAGCACCGGCACCAGCGTCACCGACAGCAGCGCCGCGCCGGCCATGGCGAAGGTCTTGGTGAAGGCCAGCGGCGAAAACAGCCGGCCTTCCTGGCCTTCGAGCGTGAACACCGGCAGGAAGGACACGGTGATGATCAGCAGCGAGAAGAACAG
>JAFLDS010000011.1:99086-102040 GCA_017302295.1 Thauera sp.
CAGCCGCTCCAGATGCTTGTGCGCGTTCTCGATCATGACGATCGCGGCATCGACCATGGCCCCGATCGCGATCGCGATGCCGCCCAGGCTCATGATGTTGGAGCCCAGCCCCAGGCTGCGCATGGCGATGAAGGCGATCAGGATGCCCAGCGGCAGCGTGATGATCGCCACCAGCGCGCTGCGCACGTGCAGCAGGAACACCACGCACACCGCGGCGACGATCAGGCTTTCCTCGAGCAGCGTCCATTTCAGGTTGGCGACGGCGCGCTCGATCAGCGTCGAGCGGTCATACACCGGCACGATCTGGGCGCCCGCCGGCAGTCCGGGGGCGATCTCGGCGATCTTGGCCTTGACGTTGGCGATGACGTCGAGCGCGTTCTGGCCGAAGCGCGCCATGACGATACCCGACGCCACCTCGCCCTCGCCGTTCAGCTCGGCGATGCCGCGCCGCTCGGCCGCCACCAGCTCGACGCGGCCGACGTCGGCCACCCGCACCGGCGTGCCGCGCTCGGCCTTCAGCACGATGCCGGCGATGTCCTCGACGCTGCGCAGGTAGCCGCGGCCGCGCACCATGTATTCGCGCTCGGCCAGTTCGACGACGCGGCCGCCGACGTCGCGGTTGGAGGCGCGGATCGCCTGCGTCACCTCGTCGAGCGCGATACCGTAGCTCGCCAGCCGCTGCGGGTCGACGGTGACCTGGTACTCGCGCACGAAGCCGCCGATGCTCGCCACCTCGGCGACGCCGCTGGCCTTGGTGAGCTGGTAGCGCACGTACCAGTCCTGCAGGCTGCGGGTGTCGGCGAGGCTCATGTCCTTGCCCAGCAGCGCGTACTGGTAGACCCAGCCGACGCCGGTCGCGTCCGGCCCGATCTGCGGTGCCACCCCTTGCGGCAGCCGGCCGGCGGCCGAGCTCAGGTACTCGAGTACCCGCGAGCGCGCCCAGTAGATGTCGGTGCCGTCCTCGAAGATCACGTACACATACGACGCGCCGAACATCGAGAAGCCGCGCACCACTTTCGCCCGCGGCACCGCCAGCATCGAGGTGGTCAGTGGGTAGGTGACCTGGTCCTCGACCACCTGCGGCGCCTGGCCGGGGTAGTCGGTATAGACGATCACCTGCACGTCGGACAGGTCGGGCAGGGCGTCGAGCGGCGTGTGCTTCACCGCGTACAGCCCGCCGCCGATCACGAACAGCGTGGCGAGCAGCACCAGGAAGACGTTGCGCGCCGACCACTCGATGAGGCGATCGAGCACGCCCGGCGCCTTGCCTTCGTCGCCACGACCAGGGGCTGCCGCGTGCTCGCCGATGTTGCCGGCCATGTCAGTGGCCTCCGTGGGCGCTGCCGGGGGCGGGGGCTTGCACGGTCGACAGGCGCTCGATGCGGGTGATCACGTACTCGCCCGCGCCGCGCTCGTTGAATTCGAAGCGCACCGGCGATCCGGGTGCGATGCCCTTCGCCAGTGCGGGGTCGGCCAGCGTGAAGTCCATCGTCATCGGCGGCCAGTTGAGCGCGGGGATGTCGCCATGCGTGAGCGTCACGCTGCTGGCGGCCACATCGATCGCTTCGATCGTGCCTTCGGCGTGGTAGGTGATGGCGGCGGCTTGATGGGCGCCGTGCTCCGCCGCGGCGTCGGTGCCGGCCTCGGTCAGGTTCGACAGCGCGGCCTTGAGCTGGCTTTCCGAGTCGATCAGAAAGTTCGCCGACACCACCACGCGCTCGCCCGGCTTCACGCCCTCGAGCACCTCGACGAAGTCGCCGCCACGCGCGCCGAGGCGGACCGGTTGCGGCCGGAAGCGGCCGTCGCCGAGGGCGAGCAGCACGACCTGGCGCTGGCCGTCGTCGATGACCGCGGAGTCGGGCACCGTCGTTACCGGCTGCGCATTGCCCGAAGCGAGTTCGACCTGCGCGTACATTCCCGGCCGCAGCAGCCCGTCGCGGTTGTCCAGCTCCAGGCGCACGCGGGTGCTGCGTGTCGCGGTATCCAGCGTCGGGTAGAGATAGCCGACTCGCGCCTCGAGGCGCCGGCCGGGAAAGGCGTCCAGGCTCACGGTGGCGCTCTGCCCGACGCGCAGGCGCGCCAGGTCGCGTTCATACACGTCGGCGATCACCCAGACCTGCGACAGGTCGCCGATGCGGAACAGGGCCTCGCCCGGCATGAAGCGCGCGCCCTGCACC
The DNA here is from genome assembly GCA_017302295.1 of Thauera sp. Taxonomy (GTDB): domain Bacteria; phylum Pseudomonadota; class Gammaproteobacteria; order Burkholderiales; family Rhodocyclaceae; genus Thauera. Next base: position 101,264 of record JAFLDS010000011.1, read on the forward strand.
GCGGCCTTCTCCAGCACGACGCCATTGGCGGGGGAGTGGAAGGTCTGGCGCGGCGCGGTCTGGCCGGCCACCTCGAGGTTGCGCAGCCGCGCCCGCGTGGCGTCGGCCAGGCGCTGCGCGGATTCGCCCGCCACCGCGTCGCTGGCGCCACTGTCGCGCGCCAGGCGCTCGGCAATGCGCAGCTCCTCGCCGGCAGACTGCAGCTCCGGGCTGTAAGTGGTGAATAGCGGCTGGCCCTTGCGCACGGGATCGCCCACCGCGCTCACGTGCAGGCGCTCGATCCAGCCCTCGAAGCGCGGCGCGACCACGACCTGCGCACGCTCGTCCAACTCCACACGGCCGGCGGCGCGCACCGCCCTGTCCACGCTGCGGGTCTCGACCAGCGCGGTCCTCACGCCCAGCGTCTGCATGCGCGCCGAGCTGACCGCGACGACGCCGGCATCGTCCGGGCGGTCGTCGGCGTAAACCGGGATGTAGTCCATGCCCATCGAGTCCTTCTTCGGCACCGGCGAGGTGTCGGGCAGGCCCATCGGGTTGCGGTAGTAGAGGAGCTTGCGTTCGCCTGGGGTGATCGCGGCCTCTGACGGGACGGCGGAGGAGCCCGCAGGATCATTGGCGGCGGGCGCCGTCACCGACGCGGCGGGATGGGCGTCGCCCGCGCTGCGGCTGCCCGCCCAGTAGCCGGCGCCCAGCGCCAGCGCGACCGCCGTGGCGGCCAGCGTGAGTTGCGTGGCGGGCTTCACTTGATCTCTCCAGTCAGTTTTTCCATGTCGGCGA
>JAFLDS010000012.1 GCA_017302295.1 Thauera sp.
CGCTGGCGCGCAGCATACGCACGGCCGACGAACAGCTCGCCGCCGCGCGCGAGCGTGCGAGCCGCGCCAGCTTGGCCATCGCCGGGCAGACGCTGCCCGATCTCCCGGTGCTCGAAGCGCGCGCCGCAGCCTGCCGCGAAGCGGTCGAGGCCATCCTCGGCCGCATCGCCCATCACCGCGCCGAGCAACAGAAGCAGAACCAGACTCTGGCCCTGCTCGACGAAATCGCGCGCGAATCCGGCGCCATCGAGGCCGAATACCGCGTCGTCGGCCACCTCGCCGACATCGCCAACGGCGACAACGGCCGCAAGCTCACTTTCCAGCGCTACGTGCTCGCAGCGCTGCTCGACGACGTGCTGCGCGCCGCCTCGCTGCGCCTGAAGGCGATGAGCCGCGGCCGCTACCTGCTGCAGCGCCGCGAAGACGTCGCCGACGCACGCCGCGCCGCCGGGCTGGACCTCGAAGTGTTCGACGACTACACCGGCCGCGCCCGCCCGGCCAGCACGCTGTCCGGCGGCGAAGGCTTCATGGCCTCGCTGTCGCTCGCGCTCGGCCTGTCCGACGTCGTCCAGGCCTACGCCGGCGGCGTGCAGCTCGACACCCTGTTCATCGACGAAGGCTTCGGCAGCCTCGACCCCGAATCGCTCGACATGGCGATGAAGGCGCTGATCGACCTGCAGCAGCGCGGCCGCATGGTCGGCGTGATCTCGCACGTCGAGGAGATGAAGCAGCAGATCGACGTGGCGATCGAGGTGGTGCAGGGGGTGCGGGGGAGCAGGGTGCGGGTGCGGGTTTGAGGGTCCCGGCTACGGCACACGGGCGATGCGTGAACCAACAAAGCGGGGCTTGTCGAGGCGACGGTGCGCGCTGTCAAGCGCACAGGCAGCCGGTTTAGTGGCAAACGATGGCATTACTTGAAATTGCCTGGAGCACGCCATGTCCTTCAAGTTCTCCTTACCCCCAGAGCTGGAAAACCGGGTCCGCCAGCACGTGGAGTCTGGCCGCTACAGCCCTGCGAGTGAAGTCAGCAGCGAAGCATTGCGATTGTTCGAGACCTACCAGGGCGTCCACGCGGCGAACCTGGCCAGCCTGAAAGCCGACATCGCCCAGGGCGTCGCCGAAATCGAGGCGGGCCGGGTGCGCGAACTCGACATGAATGGAATCAAGCAACGCGGCCGGGCAACTCTGGCAACTCGGCGACCGGCGTAGCGACGGTGTGAGCAAGGTTCGACTTTCCGCCAGTGCGGAAAACGATTTGCTTGAGGCTTGGCTGTTCATCGCCGAGGACAGCGTCGAGGCTGCCGACGGTACGCACTCGATGCGTTGCATGAAGGCGACATTGATCTACAAGCGCACGAAGACCTGCGGGCGGTCCAGCTCCTGCTGGGCCGCTCCAAGCTCGAGTGGACAGTGCGGAGCCTGAGCATCGAGGTCGATGACGCCTTGGAAATCTCTGCGCAGATCGAGATCTGACGCTGGAGCAGCCGCCTGTCGAGCGTCTTTGAGGCTACGGGCGGCTGCTTACGGTGGTGATGCTAAGAGGGTACTATCGACCCTGATGGAAAGCCTTGCATAAGGGTCGGCACCCGCGATTGGCGCTTCTCCGAGTCGGATGTTGCTTATGAGTCCGCGCGAGACTGCTGCAGACGGAGTTTCGAGCTGCCGTGCGAGTGCCCCGGAGGTTGATGTCCGCAGTCTGTGGCCAAGAGCTTCAATACCTCTAAACCTCGGCGCTGTCATTCAAGCCTCCGGTTTTCTTAGAGACTTGTGACCTGTCTTGCAGGTCAAGCATGAAGATCGCCCTGATTCCGCCGGCGGGCGATGCAAGAACTCGTAGACTGGTTTGGTAGCTTTCGTGCTGGAGCTCTCGTGTTTGAACACACCATTCTGCTCGTCGATGACGAGCCGGCCAACCTGGCGGTTCTGACGCACCTTTTGCAGCCCCACTACCACGTGCGTGCCGTCAATTCAGGCAGTCGCTGCCTGGCAGCGGTGCAGCCGCCGCTAAGGCCGGATCTCGTCCTGCTCGACGTGATGATGCCGGAGATGGATGGCTACGAGGTCCTCACCCGGCTCCGCGCCGACCCGGCGACGCGCGACATTCCGGTGCTCTTCGTCACCGCCCTCGACGACGACCACGACGAGGAGCGCGGCCTAGCCTTGGGCGCCGCCGACTATCTCACCAAGCCGATTCGCCCCGGCGTGCTGCTGGCCCGCGTGCGCACGCAGCTCGAGGCCAAGCGCGGCCGAGACTTTTTGCGGGACCAGAATGCCCTGCTCGACGCCGAGGTGGCGCGGCGCATGCGCGAGAACGAGCTAATCCAACTGGTCAGCATCCGCGCCTTGGCCCATCTTGCCGAAACGCGCGACCCCGAGACTGGCAACCACATCCTGCGCACCCAGGGCTATGTCCACCAACTCGCCACGGCGCTGCAGTACCGACCGCGCTTCAGCGATGTACTCAGACCGCGCTACATCGATCTCCTGACCAAGTCGGCGCCGCTACATGATATTGGCAAGGTCGGGATACCCGATGCCATCCTGCTCAAACCCGGCCCGCTGAAGCCGGAGGAGTGGGCGGTCATGAAAACCCACGCAGAAATTGGCGCCGAGGCCATCGAGCGCGCCGAGGCCGACATCGAGACACCCGTGGATTTCCTCGTTCTGGCCAAGGAAATCGCCCACTGGCATCACGAGAAATGGGATGGTAGCGGTTACCCCGATGGACTCGCCGCAGAGGCCATTCCGATTTCGGCTCGCCTGATGGCACTGGCCGATGTCTTCGATGCGCTGATTTCGATGCGCGTGTACAAGCCTGCCATGCCTTACGAGGAGGCGCGGGACGTTATCGCCGCCGGCCGGGGGCGCCATTTCGACCCCGAAGTGGCGGATGCCTTTCTGGCGAACTACGTTGAATTCGTCCGCATCGCCGAGCGCCACCGCGACCCTGCCGCGTAGAGCGCACCATGATGCCGCCCAACTCCGACATCTCCGCCGCGCCTGCCATGACCGATCCGCGCGCCAGGCGTGCTGCATTCTGGGGTGACGGCATGAACCGGCAGCACCCATCCCTGCTTCACATCGTCGTCGCGCTATGGTTGGCGCTGATCTCCACCCACTCGATCGCGCAGGCGCCCGATTTTCCGCAGGTGTTCGACAGGCAAGGCGTTGTGATGCTGCTGATCGACCCCGTCTCGGGACAGATCGTCGATGCCAACCCCGCTGCAGCGGACTTCTATGGGCTCGGCCGCGATGTGCTGAAGACCCTGAAAATCCAGCAGATCAACACCTTCAGCGCCGAGCAGGTGGCTGCCGAGAGCGCCCTTGCCGAAAAGGAAAACCGCAACTACTTCATTTTTCGCCATCGACTGGCCAGTGGCGAGGTCCGTACCGTCGAGGTGTATTCCCATGCATTCGACTTCGATGGCCGTCGCCTGTTGCTATCGATGATCCACGACATCACCCCTGAACGTGATCTCGAAAAGGGGCTGTGGCATTACCAGCAAGGGCTGGAGGCGTTGGTGGCAGCTCGCACCGCTGAGGCCGACGCTCGCAGTCGCACCGTTCTCGTGCTGGTGGCAGGGCTCTCCATTGCCTCGGCGCTGACACTGGCCCTTGCCCTGGCCATTTATCGGCTAAGGCGTGCGCAGGCGGAACAGGTCAAGAGCGAAGCCCACTACCGTCGCCTCTTTCACTCGAACCCGCACCCCATGTGGGTATATGACCTCGAGACGCTGCGCTTCCTTGCTGTGAATGATGCTGCAATCAGTCACTACGGATACTCGCGAGACGAATTCCTGGCCATGACGATCAAGGAGATTCGCCCGTCCGAGGATTTACCGCGCCTCTACAAGAATCTCGAGGAGCGGCCCGAGGAAGGCCTTGACCAGGCGGGCGTCTGGAGGCACTTGAAGAAAGACGGCAGTTTGATCGACGTCGAGATCACCTCTCACATACTGGAGTTCGACGGGCGTAAGGCCGAACTGGTGCTGGCTCACGACATCACGATTCGGCTGCAGGGTGAGAACGCGCTACGCCAGAGCGAGGAGCGTTTCCGCGCCACCTTCGAACAGGCCGCCGTAGGGATTGCGCACGTGAGCCCTGAGGGCCGATGGCTGCGAGTCAACCAGAAGCTTTGCGACATCGTCGGCTACGCCCGCGAAGACCTGCTGTCGCAGACCTTTCAGGAGATCACGCATCCCGACGATCTGGGTGCCGATCTCGAATATGTGCGGCAGATGCTGGCGGGAGAGATCAAGACCTATTCGATCGAAAAGCGCTACCTCCGCAGGAACGGCTCACCGGTCTGGATCAACCTGACTGTCGCCCTGATTCGCGGCGACACCGGGCAGCCGAACTACTTCATCTCGGTTGTCGAAGACATCTCGGAACGAAAGCGCATCAATGCCGAACTCCAGCAAAAGCTTGCCGAACTGGAGCAGTGGTACGAGGCGATGCTGAACCGCGAGGCGCGAGTGATCGAACTCAAACGTGAGGCTAACGCCCTGGCGCGCGAGCTCGGGCGCTCCGCGCCCTACGACCTTGCTTTCGCGGATCCCCCGGGTGGGAATACGACCCCGTGAAGACTCGGCCGTTCTCCGCTTTCCTCACGCGGCTGATTTGGCTCAGCATGGCGCCACCGCTGCTGCTGGCCGTCTGGTTCGGCTGGGACAGCCTGCAGGGAGAAGAGTCTGCATTTTTGCGCGATGCGGAGCACCGCGCCCAAAATCTGGCGATCAGCATCGATCAACGCACCATGGCGCACATTCAGGCGCTCAAGATGCTGGCCGTCTCACCGCTAGCCGATGACCCACGGCGCTGGCCCGAACTGCATGCTGAGGCGCAGGGGTTCCACGCCAGCTTTGGAAGCCATGTGATCTTTGCCGATCACGAGCGGCAGATGCTGTTCAACACCAGGGTGCCCTTTGGCACCACGCTGCCGCGCCTCCCTGATTCGGGAGGGCGGACCGCTGCGCCGCTGGCACTCGAGACGGGCAAGCCCCAGGTCGGCGATATCGTCGTCGGGCCGGTCGCCAAGGTGCCGCTGGTCGCCGTCGTCGTGCCGGTGCTGCGCGAGGGGAAACCGCCACGGCTCATGCTGAGCCTCCTGGAGACCGCCGGCTTCCAGGCACAGATCGACCAGGTCGCCCTGCCCACGGGCTGGTCCGTCGTCCTGCAGGACAGTACCGGCGCCGACATCGCTCGGCGTTCGCCGCCCGGCTTCGACGGCGCACGCGACGTCGATTCAGACCACCGTTTCGTTGTTCCGCTGCAGCATTCACCCTGGTCGGTTGTGCTCGAGGTCCCGCGCCGCAGCTATCAGACCAGGCAGCGCACGGCACTGATCGTGCTCGGCGCACTTGTCCTGCTGGCCTCCGTGTTCGGCGCGGCTGGCGGCGCGCTGGCCGGCCGTCGCATCGGCCAGCAGGTGAAAGCACTGACTGCCCCGCCGGACAAGCAGACGCTGCCGTTGCAGATCGCCGAGATCGCCGAGGCAAGCCGGCAACTGGGCCTTGCGGCAGCGGAGCTGCGCGAAAGCGAAACGCGCTTTCGGCGGGCGGTTGTTAACTCGCCGATCCCGATCATGTTGCATGCCGAAGACGGGGCGATCCTCGAACTCAGCGAGTCGTGGTGCGAAATCTCGGGCTACTCGCGCGCGGAGTTGGCCACGATCGGCGACTGGACAGAGCGTGCCTACGGCGAACGCAAATCGCTGGTAAAGGCTGAGATCGATGCGCTCTACGGGCTGGACGGACGTAAGCACGAGGGCGATTTTGTAATCCGGGTGAAGGACGGCGGCATGCACGTCTGGGAATTCAGCTCCGCCCCGCTGGGCTGCCTGGCCGATGGGCGGCGTGTGGTGCTGAGCATGGCCCTGGACGTGACGCAGCGGCGACAGGCCGAGGCCGCCGTGGCGCACCACGCGCAGGAGCTGGAACGTGGACGCCAGGCACTGCTGAGCGTGCTGCAGGACCAGCGCCGCGCGGAATCATCGCTGCGACAGCTGGCGCTGGCGGTTGAGCAGAGCCCGGAGAGCATCCTCATCACCAACCTGGAGGGCGAGATCGAATACGTCAACGCCGCGTTCCTTGCGACCAGCGGCTACTCTCGCGCGCAGGTCATCGGCCGGAACCCGCGCATCTTGCGGTCGGGCAAGACACCGCGCGCGACGTACGAGGCGATGTGGGCCGCACTCACAGCCGAGCAGATCTGGAGCGGGGAACTGATCAACCGCAAGGCCAGTGGCGAGGAGTACCTTGAGTTCGTCCGCGTCGCTCCGCTGCGGCAGCCCGATGGCCGCATCAGCCATTACATCGCAGTCAAAGAGGACGTCACCGAGAAGAAACGCCTCGTCGAGGAACTGGATCGCCACCGCCACCACCTCGAGGACCTCGTAGCCCAGCGCACCGCCGAACTGGCCCAAGCCCGCCAGCTGGCCGAAGCCGCGAGCCAGGCAAAGAGTGCCTTCCTGGCCAACATGAGCCATGAGATCCGCACGCCGATGAACGCCATCATCGGCCTGACCCATCTGCTGCGAAAGGAGGGCGTCACCTCGCAGCAGGACGCGAGGCTCGAGCAGATCCAGGCATCGGGCAAGCATCTGCTCGGCCTGATCAACGACATCCTCGACCTCTCCAAGATCGAGGCTGGCAAGCTCGATCTGACGCTGGAAGATTCCCACCTCTCGGCGGTGCTCGACCATGTGGCCTCGCTGATCCGCCCGTCCGCCCAGGCCAAGGGCTTGCGCATCGAACTCGATGGCGATGCCGTGCCGCATTGGCTGCGCGGCGACCCGATGCGTCTGCGCCAATGCCTTTTCAACTTGGCTGGCAATGCGATCAAGTTCACCGAACGCGGCAGCATCGCCCTGCGGGCCAAACTGCTTGAGGACGGCCCGGCTGGCTTACAGGTCCGCTTTGACGTGGAGGATACCGGCATTGGTGTGACGCTGGAGCAGAGGGATCGCTTGTTCCAGGTGTTCCAGCAGGCCGACGCCAGCACAACCCGCAAATACGGTGGCACCGGTCTCGGTCTGGCGCTGACGCGCAACTTGGCGCAGATGATGGGCGGCGACGCGGGGATGGAAAGCATCCCCGGCAAGGGCAGCACCTTCTGGTTCACCGTGCTTTTGCAGCGTGGTCACGGCATCGTGCCCACACTCATGGAGCGGCATGTCGATGCCGAGCAGGCTCTGTGCCGTGAGCAAACAGGCACGCGGGTGTTGCTGGTTGAAGACAATCCCATCAACCGGCTGGTAGCAACGGAGCTGCTCCATGCCGTTGGTCTGACGGTGGGGCTTGCCGAACACGGCGCTGAGGCCTTGGAGCGGGTCAAGACCGCCGACTACGCGCTGATACTGATGGACATGCAGATGCCGGTAATGGATGGGCTGGAAGCGACCCGCGCCATCCGCGCCCTGCCGGGCTGGCACGACAAGCCGATTCTGGCAATGACCGCCAATGCCTTCGATGACGACCGCCGCGCCTGCGTTGAGGCCGGCATGAACGACTTCATCGCCAAGCCTGTTGAGCCCGAGCGGCTCTACGCCACTTTGCACAAGTGGCTGCCAGAGCGGAACGAGAAAATTCCGCTTTCGGTGTCAGAAGCGTCGGGCGTCGCAATCGATGAAGGCGACGACCCAGGCAGAGTTGTCGGCTCTGGCGGTACAGCGCCGCAGGCCGACATGGCCAGTATTGACGCACTGCCTGCGCATGGGGCCGAGGCCGAGTTGCGTGCGCGCCTGTCTGCGATTGCCGACCTGGATCTGGACAGGGGGCTGCGCATCTTGGGTGGCTCATGGCTGGATTACACACGCGTCCTGGATCTCTTCGCCGAGCACCATGGAGACGATGCACGACAAATCGCCGAGCAGATCGGACAAGGCGATCTCGTCGGCGCGAAGCGCTTGGCTCACGCTTTGAAGGGGGCGATAGGTATTGTGGGTAGCACCGTCATCCATCGATTCACCAGCGACCTTGAGGACGCGCTCAAGCGTGGCGACAGTGCCGGGGTGCGAGCAGCGTTGGCACCGTTGGCCGAACGACTGCCCAAGCTGATTGCCGGAATACGGGAAGCCCTGGTCCAAGCCGATCAGGCAATGGTGCCCGAGATGCCTTCAAAGCCGGCGGACGCTGGCTTACTGGTCCAACTCGAGGCCTTGCTGGCCAACGACGACACAACGGCTATCAACTTCCTTGCTGAGAATCAGCAGGCTCTGCGCCAGACACTACGGCTGGATTTTGGCGAGGTTCAACACCGGATTGAGACCTTCGACTTTCCGCTGGCATTGGAACGCGTGCGCGCGGCGCTCGCAACCTTGGCGAGCAAGTAGCGCCGAGCCGCAGGCTTCAGCTTCCTTGAGGGGATGACAGCAGGATCGTCTCCGGGCGGCCGGATCACTCGCAGAGCTGCCGCAACGCCACTGTGGCGATGAGTGTCTCTTGTGGGGCGTCAGTCCCCGTCCATCGGGTGGAGAAGTTGCCGCTGCTCGAAGCCCGGGCGGTAGAGGGGCAGCTAACCGTCGCACTGCGGCTGCACTGGCAGTTCGTCCAGAAGGGCGGTCACGGCCGCGGCGGCGGTCGTGCCGCGGCCGTTGTTCTTCACTGCATCTTGAGCAGCGCCGACTCCCCGGTGTCGCCGATGCGGATGCCGAGTTCGGCGGCCTTGTTGGAAACGGCGACGATGGCGGCCTGTTTCATGTCTTCGAAGTTGCCCGCATTGACGATGGCGCAGGCGTCGCCGGTGCGGTTGCAGGTTTCCGGGTTGATGTAGCCGCAGGCGACGAAGCCGTTCGGGGCCTTCATGATCAGCAGCGGGCGGTTGAAATCGACGCGCAGCGTTTCGACGTTCATGGGTCATCCTCCTGTTGTTGTGGGGCGTGCCCGACACATTAAAGCCGTTTTGTGTGGCGGGCGACAGCTTGGGGTGGATCAGTCGAACAGCAGGCAGTCGGGCGGACAGTCGGCTGCGGTTGCGGCGTAGAGCCGGCGCACCGAATCGGCGCGGTTGGCGAGCACGCCGCGCTGGTTGATGTGTCCCTTGTCGGTGATCTCGCCGGCATCGATGCAGGGCGGGCGGTCGAGGATCAGGGCGCGGGCGATGCGGGTGCTGCTGGCGCGGTAGGCCTCGTTGTGCGCGCGCAGCGCGTCGGCGAGGGTCTGCTTGACCAGCGGGTGGGTGGCCAGTTCGGTGGCGGTGAGTCCTTCCAGGCCGGGCAGGCGCTTGCGCAGCTGGTCGGCGTTGGGGAACAGCAGCGCACCGAGCTCGTCGGCGTCGTGACCGGTGCACACCAGGTCGGTGAGCCAGGGGTGGGTGTGGCCGAGCACGTGGCCGCGCACGTGGGCCACCGACACCCAGGTGCCGGTGGTCAGCTTGAAATTCTCGGCGATGCGGCCGGCGTACTGCAGGCCGTGGCGCGGCTCGTCGGGGGTGATGAAGGTGACGGCGTCGCCGGTCCTGAGGTAGCCCTCCTCGTCGAAGGCGTCGCGGTTCGCCTGGTCGTCGCCGAAGTAGCCGGTGGTGATGTTCTGGCCGCGGAAGCGGATTTCCATGCGGTTGCCGACCGGCACCAGCTTGGCTTCGACACCGGGCGCCGGCAGGCCGATGGTGCCGATGACCTGCGGCGGCCACCAGGTCAGCGTCGCCGGGGTGGTGGTTTCGGTGGAGCCGAGCGAGGACAGCACCGGGATGCGGCGGCCGGTGGCGCGGGCGCTGAATTCCTCGAGCTTGAGCCAGGTGTTGGGCGGCAGCGAGGCGCCGCCATAGACGATGACGTCGAGGTTGGGAAAAATCGCGTCGGCGATGCTCGGGTCGTCTTCCATGCGCGCGACCAGCATCTCCAGCCCGCGCGGCACGTTGACCATGATGCTGGGCTGGAAGCGGCGCAGGTTGGCGATCGTGCGGTCCACCAGTTCGGGCATCGGCTTGCCGTCGTCGATGTACAGCGTGCCGCCGTGGCGCAGCACCATGTTGAACGAGCCGTTGGCGCCGGCGGTGTGGTTCCACGGCAGCCAGTCGACCAGCACCAGCGGGCGCTTGCCGAGGAAGGGCCAGCATTGGTCCCACAGCGTGCCGGAGGCGATCATGTTGCGCTGGGTCACCGTCACCGCCTTGGGGGCGCCAGTGGAGCCCGACGTCAGCAGCAGGCGGGCGATGCTGTCGAGGCCGACTTTCGCCACCGCCGCGTCGACTGCGGCGGTGGGCGCGGTGCGCAGGACGTCGGCGAACAGCTCGTCCACCGCGATGTCGGCGTCGGGCGCAACGGCGTCGCTCAGCACGCGCGCGCCCGCCAGCGACTTCACGCTTGCCAGCGCGCGCGCGTAGCGCCGGGCGTTGCCGGCATAGACCAGCGCCGGGGCGAAGCGGCGGCTGAGATCGGCGATCTTGCTGCCGCTCTGCGACACCAGGCTGTAAGCGGGCGACACGGCGAGCACCGGGATGCCGATCTGCATTGCGCCCAGTTGCAGCAACGCGTGGTGGATGCTGTTCTCGCTCAGCACGAAGATCGGGCGGTCGGCGGGGATGTTACGGTCGAGCAGCCATTGCGACACCGCGTTCGTCGCCGCCAGCGCCTCGCGGTAGGTGATCTGGCGCCAGTCGCCGGTGCCGTCGGGTTCGGCGAGGAACACCGTGTCGGGCTTCTCGGCGGCGTGCAGGCGCAGATAGTCGCCGAGCTGACGCACTGCCATCGGTGCCAGCGGCTGCAGGTTGCGGATCAGCACGGCGCCGTCGGCGCGCTCGGTGACTTCGATGTCGACCGGGCCGAAGCGGACGTCGCGGAACGGGGCCGTCGGGCGGCCGGCTTCGAAGGCGGAGTGGGTTTCGGCGAGAGTCGTCATGGGATCTGTCCTGTCTGACGTGAGGTCGCGTTGAATGGAGCGAAGTTGATGGGCTGCAGGCGCGCTCAGCGGCCGAAGTCGAGCAGCACCTTGGCGCCGCGCGGGGCCGAGAAGCGTTGCCAGGCGTCGGCGAAATCGCGCGCCGGCGCCGCCTCCCAGGTGGAGGGCGTCAGCACGCCTTCGGCCAGCAGGCCGAACACGCGCGCCAGTTGCGCGGTGAACTGCGCTTCCTCGTTCACCAGCAGGCCGCCGCAATACACGCCGACCAGCGAGGCGCCTTTCAGCAGCAGCAGGTTCATCGGCACCGAAGGGATCGCGCCGGCGGCGAAGCCGATCACCAGCAGGCGCCCGCGCCACGCCAGCGCGCGCGCCGCCGGCTCGGTGTAGAGGTCGCCGACCGGGTCGACGACGATGTCGGCGCCGCGCGGGCCGAGGAGTTCCTTCAGCCCCTGGCGCAGCGCCGCCGGGGCGACGGTCAGCGCGCTGCCACGCGCATGGTCGCGCAGCAGCAGTTCGCCGGCGGCACGCTCGACCGAGAACAGTTCGGCGCCGAGATGGGCCGCGAGTTGCAGCGCGGCACGGCCCACCGCGCCGCTGGCGCCCAGCACCAGCACGCGCTCGCCGGCCTTCAGCCCGGCGCGGTCGACCAGGCCGTGATAGGCGGTCAGGTGCGAGTTGATCGACGCCACCGCGTCCTGCGGCGACAGTCCCGGCGGCAGCGGAATGACGCGGCTGGCCGGGGCGACGAGCTGCGACGCATAGGCGCCGACCACGCCGCTGGAGACGACGGCATCGCCCGACTTCAGGTGCGTGACGCCCGCGCCCACGGCGCGCACGGTGCCGGCCGCATCGAGGCCGGGAACGCAAGGCAGGGCCGGCTTATCCTGATAGCGGCCCTGCATCATCAGGTGGTCAGTGAAATTCAGCGCCGCGCAGGCAACGTCGATCACGACTTCGCCCGCGGCAGGGGCCAGTGGCTGCGCCAGCGCTTCGACGGCGATCTGCGGCGGGTTGCCATACTCGCGGCAGACGAGGGCGTAGGCCGGGAGGGGCGGAGGAGTTGCGGACATGGAACGGCGCTCCGGGCTGGGCGGCGGACGCGGGCATGCGTGCCGCGCCGACGAAGGTGAGGGCGGGGGTGTTAACCGGGAATGAATCAGCCGGGGCCGCACGTGGCAGCCCCGGCTGGCTGGGGTCAGGCCAATTGGGGCCGGCGCGTCAACGCACCAGCGTCCAGTTGCCGTTCTTCACCGTGATCAGCTCGCGGCCACGTTCATCGAAGCCGCTGTGGTCGGCCGGCGTCATGTTGAACACGCCCTGCGTGCCGACCAGTTCCTTGGTCTGCTCGAGCGCGTCGCGCAGCGCGGAGCGAAACTCCGGCGTGCCCGGCTTGCCCTTCGCGGCGGCCAGCGGCACCGCCTGCTTGAGCAGCAGGCCGGCGTCGTAGATGTTGGCGCCGAAGGTGGCCGGCTTGGTGCCGTGCAGCTTCTCGTAGGCGGCGATGTACTCGGCGGCGAGCTTCTTCGACGGATTGCTGTCGTCGATCTCGGGCAGCACCAGCATCAGGCTGGCGGCGAGGACGGTGCCCTCGACCTTCTTGCCGCCCAGCTTCAGGAAGTCGGGCAGCGCGGCGCCGTGAGTCTGGTAGAACTGGCCCTTGTAGCCCTGGTCGACGAGCGTGATCTGCGGCAGCACCGAGGCGCCGCCCGGCGCCGCGACCAGCACCGCATCGGGGCGTGCCGAGTAGATCTTCAGCGCCTGACCGGTCACCGAGTTGTCCGAGCGCAGGAAGCGCTCGTTGGCGACGATCTTGATGCCGGCCTGCTCGGCCATCGGCGAGAACACCTTGTACCAGGTCTCGCCGTAGGGATCGCCGGTGCCGATGAAGCCGACCGTCTTGATGCCGGCCTTGCTCATCTGGCCGATCAGCGCGCGGGCGATCAGGTCGTCGTTCTGCGGCGTCTTGAACACCCACCTCTTCTTCTCGTCCATCGGCAGCACCACCGCATTGGTGCCGACCGGCGCCAGCAGCGGCACGCCGGCCGAGGCGATGAAGTCGAGCACCGCCATCGCGTTGGGCGAGCCCGACGGCCCGATGATCGCGTCGACGTTCTGCTCGGAAATGAGCTTCTTCACCGCGGTGACCGAGGCGGTCGGGTCGCTGCCGTCATCGAGCGCGATGTACTCGACGCTCAGGTCGCCGATCCTGGTGGGCAGCAGCGGCACGGTGTTCTTCTGCGGGATGCCGATCAGCGCGGTGGGGCCGGTCGCCGAGGACACGACGCCGATCTTGACCTGCGCGTGCGCGGTCGTGACGAGCAGGGCGCCGAACATCAGGGCCGAGGCGATCTTCTTCAACAGCATGTATGTCTCCGTTCTGGTGTGGTTGTGGTGTGCAAACTGTCGAGGCGGGGGTGTTGCGGTTCGGGTCGAGTGTGGCATGCATGCCCGCGGGGCTGCACGTCTTGTGTCGAACGATCAGTCGTCGCGTTCGCCTTCCTCGTACAGCACGCCGTGGCCGATGCGGTCGAGGCAGATTTCCGCCGTCCAGGGCAGCATCAGCGAGCCGCAGCGGCTGTCGCGGAACATGCGTTCGAGCGGGAAGTTCTTCAGCATCGCCTGGCCGCCGCACACCTTGACCGCGGCCGAGCAGATCTCGGCGCTGTACTCCATGATGGTGTATTGGCAGGCGTAGGCGCGCATGCGCTCGGTGCGCGAGGGGTTGCGCTTGAACTCGGACGTGACGCGGTGGAACAGTGCCCAGGCCTGCTGCAGCTTGACGTACATCTCGGCGACGCCGAACTGCTTGGTGGGATACATGCGGCGCTTCACATTCACGCCCGACACTTCGGCGCGCAGGTAGGCGACGGCGAAGTCGTAGGCCGCCTGCGCGAGACCCATGTAGCAGGGGGTGAGCGTCATGAACATGTGCGGGTACTGGCTGGCGGCCTGGATGTAGACGCCTTGCGGCATCAACTGGGCGGTGTCGGGCACCACCACGTCCTTCAGCAGCAGTGTGCGCGACACGGTGCCACGCATGCCCAGCGGATCCCAGTCGCCCACCACCGACACGCCCGGCGCGTCGGCGGGCACCGCCATGAACATGGTGTGGGCGCGGGTCGGCTCGGCGACGTCTTCGGTGCACAGCACGCCGTAGTAATCGGCGTGGCCCGACAGCGAGGCGAAGATCTTCTTGCCGTTGAGCACCCAGCCCTCAGCCGTCTTGTGCGCGCTGGTGCCGAACGGGTGCTTGCCGGCGGCCGCGCCGCTGCCCTCGGAGAAGGGCTGGGCGTAGATCTTGCCTGCGAGCATGTGGCCGTAGTGCAGCGCGCGGTTGTGCTCGTGGCTGGCGCGCTGCTCGGGCGTCAGCTCCAGCGCGTCGACCATGTCGGCGGTCCACAGCGCGTTGGCGTTGTGCATGTTGAAGGTGTTGGCGGTGGTGCTGCAGTAGTACGAGATGCGCGACGCGACCAGCGCATAGCTGCGGTAGTCGGCGCCGATGCCGCCCAGGCGCTTGGGCACGCACAGGCCGAGGAAGCCCATTTCCTTCAGGTCTTCATAGTTCGCGGTGGGGAAGCTGGCTTCGCGGTCGTGCTTGAAGGCGCGCTCGGCCCAGGCCACCCCGTACTGGTCCACCCTGGCGAGCAGCTCGCGCTGCAGATCGGTGAGCGGCGCGCCGTCGAACATCGTGTTGGCGTCGGCCGACTTGGCGTATTTGGTCAGATAGCTGCTGTCCATGCGGGTCTCCTACTTGTCCTGTTCGGCCGCAGCGAGGAAGGCCGCGACGGTGTGGTTGAAGCGGTCCGGCGATTCGATGTTCGCCATGTGGTTGATCCGGGGGAATTCGTGCAGCTCGACGAGGGCGAGTTGTTCGGCCATGCGGCGCATCGCCTTCACCGGCGCCTGCTGGTCCAGCTCGCCGGCCATCAGCAGGGTCGGCACGTCGATACGGGCCAGGTCGGCCTTGCGGTCGAAGGTGGTGAGCAAGCGCATGTAGTGCAGGTACTGCACCTTGTCGACCCCGTCGGCCGACAGCTCGGCGAGCTTGAACATCTGCGGGTGGATGCCGGGGCCGACGAACTTGCGCAGCAGCGCCGGCGCGGCGTCGCCAAAACGCGCGACGTCTGCCAGCGGTTCGGCGCGCAGGCGCAGGAATTCCTGCTGCCAGGCCTGGTCCGGATTGCCGAAACCGGCGGTAGTGGCCGACAGGATCAGGCTCGCGACGCGCTGCGGATGGCGGTGGATGTACTCCTGCGCCACCATGCCGCCGATCGAGTGCCCGAGCAGATGCATGCGTTCGATACCCAGCGCCGCGCGCACCGCTTCCAGCGCTTCGGCCAGGTCTGCCCAGCCGATGTCGGCCGCGGCGGGCGAGTGGCCGTAGCCGGGCATGGTCCACGCGACCGTCAGACGCTCGCGGCCGAAATGTTCGAGCTGCGGCAGCCAGATGCTGGCGGTGGAGCCCATGCCGTGCAGCAGCACCAGCGGCGTGCCGCCGTGGCCGCTGGCGAGCCAGCCCGGGACGCGCACGGCGCTCATTCGAACACCGGGCAGAGCTGGCCGCGATCGACGATCTGCACGCCGTCCAGCGACACGCTGCAGTTGCGCAAGGGCAGGTCGAAGTGGCCCAGGCTGTGGCGGCCGGCGTTGTCGTTGGCGCCGGTGGAATACAGGAAGTTGCCGGCGAAGGCGCGCAGTTCGGTGCCGTTGGTGTCGGCCTTGTCGAACATCTGCAGCGCATCCCAGCGCGCACCCGGGTTCATGCCCCAGCCGACGTGGCTGACGGCGTAGGCGTCGGGGTCGTCCCACGCCGCCATGTAGCTGCGCATCAGTTCGGCGTCGAGGCCGCGGCCTTCGATCTTGCGCACGTAGTCGTCCTCGATGCGCAGCGTGACCGGGGATTCCAGGTAGCGCTTGAAGGTCAGGTTCACATCACCGGTGTCGAGCACCAGCGTGCCATTGACCGAGCCGCGCGCCGGGAAGGCGAGGCAGATGCCGCCCGGCCAGTGCTGCACCAGGCCCGGCCGATCGGCGCCGCCCCACACGCCGGCCGGCTTGGCGCCGGTCAGCACGATGCACAGGTCGGTGCCGGCCTCCGAGCTGACGTGCATCTCGCTCGCCTTGGCCAGCATGCGCACGCCGCTCTTGATCGACTTCGTCAGGTCGGCGTCGGTCGTCAGGCGCTCGAGGATCTCGGGATGCTCGTTGCTGATCATCATCACCCGCGCGCCGGTCGCGAGGAGCTCGCCGAGCTCGGGTGCATGGAGCAGGCCTTCCACCGTCAGGTCGACCACCAGGCCTTCACCCGACAGCGCCTGCATCACCGGGCGCATCTGCTGGATGACGTGCGAGGCGCCGGTCGAGCGCACCGGCACCGGCGTCGTCACCGGCAGCGAAGGCACGCCGATATGCACCGGGATCGCGCCCATTCGCGCCAGCGCCAGCTCGGCCAGCTTCAGGTTGATCTGCCGGCTGTCCGTCTCCGACAGGATGCGGACGACCTCGCCCGGCTCGACCTTGCAGCGGCGGAAGATCGTCTCGAAAGTGCGGATCCACCTGTCCTGGATTTGAATCACGTCTCCGGCTCCTCGCTCTATTTGCTTCCGGTTTCATCCGATTGATAAACCGTCTTGTGGGTCGAACTATTGGCGGATTTTTGATATAAGTCAACTCGTGAGTCGATTAATTTCCGCCGGCCGCAGGCCGCAACGAACGTGGATAAGGACAACAACATGGATCAGGCACTGCAGCTGCACGGCACCCCGCTGAGCAACTACTACAACAAGGTCAAGATCGCCCTGCTCGAGATGGGCTTCGCCTTCACCGAACACGCCCACGCGCCGAACAGCGGCGCCTGGCCGCAGTCCGGGTCGCCGAGCGGAAAGATTCCCTTCCTCGTCACTTCTGCCGGCGCGATCCATGAATCGCAGCCCATCCTCGAATACCTCGAGGACGTCCGCCCGGCCGCGAGCCTTTATCCCGGCGACGCCTACCGGCGCGCGCGCTGCCGGGAGTTGATCCAGTACCTCGAGCTGTACGTCGAAGCGCCGGCGCGCACGCTGTATCCGGCGGCGTTCTGGGGCAAGGAAGTGGCGCGCGAAACCGTGGACCGCGCGGTGGACGCCATCGGCGCCGGCATCGCCACGCTGGCGCGCTGTGCCGACTTCGCGCAGCACCTGTGCGGCGAGCCATTCACCCACGCCGACAGTGTCGCCTGGGTGCACCTGAACACCGTGGCGATGGCGCTCAAGCGTGTCACCGGAGCGGACCCGCTGCCCGCATGGCTGCCGGCGCTGCCGGGCTATCTCGAGCGCCTGGCGGCGAGACCGTCGATCCGGCGCGTGGAGGACGATCGGCGTGCCGCCGCGCGCGCATCGCGTGGATGAGGCCGCCTCGCGTACCATGCGGGCGATCTGCACCCTGATGACATTGAATCGGAACGCTCATGGCCCGCACCCGCGCAGCTGACTTCGAAGACCGCCGGCGGCAGATCCTGTGCGCGGCGGCGGTGCTGTTCGCCGAGCGTGGCTACAACGAGACCCTGCTGGACGACATCGCCGAGCGCTGCGGCACCAAGAAGTCCTCGCTGTACCACTACTACCCGTCCAAGGACGCGATCCTGCACGAGCTGATCGCGTGGAAGATCTCGGACCTCGCCGCGAAGGTGGAAGCCGCGGTCGAGCCGATGAGCTCGCCGCGCGCGCGGCTGGACGCGCTGGCGACGACGCTGGTCGAGGAGTACATCCGCACGCCGCAGCAGATCACCGTGCTGCTGACGCAGACGCGTCACCTCAGCCCGTCTGCGCTGCGCGATACGGCGGCGATCCAGAACCGCATCATCGACCTCGTCGTCGGCCTGCTGTCCGAACTGCGGCCGGAACTGGCGATTCCGCGCAAGAAATCCGCGGCGGTGGCGATGCTGCTGTTCGGCATGACCAACTGGATCCACGTCTGGTACAAGCCCGAAGGCTCGATCCGGCCGGCCGAGCTGGCCAGCATGATCGTGAATCTCTTCCTCGATGGCTTCGTCAATCAGCCGGCGGCCGTGCTGAGCTGAGCGGGGGCGCCGCGCGGTCCTTCAGCCGCCGATAGAGGGTCGCGCGGCTGATGCCCAACATCTGCGCGGCGAGGCGGACATTGCCCCGGCTTTCCTGCAGCGCGTGCGTGATCGCGTCCTCCTGCAAGGACACGAGCAGGCCCTTGCCCGCCGGCATTTCCGGATACCGCGCGGAGGTGGCTTCGGGCAGATGGGTGGGGAAGTGAGAGGGCGAGAGCGCATCGTCGGGCTCGGCCATCGCGTCGGCAAAACTGAGGGCGTGTTTCAGTTCGCGTGTGTTGCCCGGCCAGGTGTGGGCCAGCAGCATGGCGCGAGCCTCGGGGGTGAGCACCCGCGTGCCGTCGCCGATGCCGGCGAGCACGCTGTCGATCAGCGCGCCGAGCCGGCTGCGGTTGCGCAGCGGAGCCAGCTTGAGCGCGAAGCCGTTGATGCGGTAGTAGAGGTCGGCACGGAAGCGGCCCTCGCGTATCGCCAGCGCAATGTCCTGATGCGTGGCGCAGACGAGCTGGAAGTCCACCTTGCGGCTGGCAGTGCTGCCCAGCCGGCTGACCTCGCGTGTCTCCAGTACCCGCAGCAGCCGGGCCTGCAGATGCAGCGGCATGTCGCCGATTTCGTCGAGGAACAGCGTGCCGCCGTCGGCCTGTTCGATCTTGCCGGGCAGGCCGCCGCGGCGGGCGCCGGTATAGGCGCCTTCGACGTGGCCGAACAGTTCGCCTTCGATCAGGCTTTCCGGGATGGCGGCGCAGTTGAGCGCGACCAGGGTGCCGCCGCCGTGGCTGCTGCGGGCGTGCAGCGTCTGCGCCACGACTTCCTTGCCGGTGCCGGTTTCCCCCAGCACCAGCAGCGGCAGGCCCTTGGACAGGGCGCGATGGGCTGCCTCGAGCTGTGCGGCAATCGCCGGATCGCCGAACTCGGGCGCGCTGCGCGTGGCGGGCAGGGTGGCCGGCAGATGGGCGAGCGGAGCGAGCAGGCGCGCGTTGCGTGCTAATGGAACGTCTGCGCTGGCGGCGAACAGGCGCACGCCGGAACGCAACCGCAGCGCGATGGCCTGCGGGCTGCGCTGCATCGCCGCGATGCAGTCGCCAAAGCGGCTGTCGAACAGATCTTCGAAGCGCACCGTACCGCGCAGCGCCTCGCTGCCGATGAATCGCCGCGCGGCGTCGGTGAGGCCGATGATCTCACCGTCGCCGCCGAAAGCCAGCAGCAGCGCGGGCTCGCCGGCTTCGGGTGCGGCCTGCCAGCGCAGCGCGAGGGTCACGCAGGCGGGGAGCGCACGCAGCAGTCCGCGCTCGATGGCCTGCGCGCACTGGCTGACGAGCGCGAGCGCGCCGGGGTCGGGCACCGGCGATTCGCGCGTGATGTCGACCACCCCGGCCAGTTGCCCGTCGGGCGCGATAACCGGGGCCGCGGCGCAATGGAAGCCGCGGATGGCGGAGAAGAAATGTTCCGGCCCGAATACACGGACGGCCCGTCGTTCGTTCAGCGCGCAGGACATTGCGGACGTCCCGATCGAATCCTCGGTGAGGTCCACGCCTTCGCGAAACGCCATCCGCATCGACGGTGGGCGCGACTCGATCGCACCGCCCACCGACAGCGCATGACCGCGCGGGTCGGCGAGCAGCACGGCATAGCCGGCGCCCGCCACGGCCTGCGCCAGGTGATCGAGCGGGCCGCGCGCAGCGTGCAGCAGGGCGTGGTTGCGGTCGAGCAGGTTACGCAACATCGCCCGTCCCACCGGCTCGAACTCCACCCGGTCGAGTTCCGAGCGCGCAGCGGCGGAGCATCGAGCCCAAGAGCGGAAGATGGCGTCGTCGAGCAGCTCGGCCGGCGTACGACCCTGCTCGAAATAGGCCTGTCGCGCGGCGAGCGCGCGTTCCACCGATGGCACGAGAGCGAGGTTCATGGCTGGGCGAGCGTGCGGCACCGACGGCTGCGCTTCGGCATCGCAGGTGGGCGGCGCGCTATCTGGTAAAGCCATGTTTATACCTCGATAAGCCACCTGAGGGGCGGGGCGAGCGCGCAGGGTCAGCGCGTGAACGCCTCGAATCCGGTCTGGCGGCGGGGGATGCACTCCGTCGGGCTGCGGAACTCGACCTCGCTGCGCTCGGGACTCGAACAGTCCTCGCCCGCTCCGTGCATCCCCCGCCGCCAGACCTACCGTGCTTCCGGCTCCGAACCCGCGCTTCGCGCCATGACCCTTGGCCCTGTCAGACGCATCCCCGCCCCGGCGCTCAAGAGCAGGGGCGGGGACCGTCAGGCCTGCGGCGAGGCTCAGAAGGGGTACTGGATACCCTGGTCCAGCACGCTGACCCACTGCGTCTGGGTGAACTCCTCGAAGCTGGCCGGGCCGCCGAAGCGGCTGCCGTTGCCGGAGGCGCCCATGCCGCCGAACGGGACCTGGAACTCGTTGTTCACCGTCTGGTCGTTGATGTGCACCATGCCGGCGCGCAGGCGCGAGGCGACGTTCAGCGCGCGCGAGACCGACGCGCTGTGCACCGCCACCGCCAGGCCGTAGTCCGAGCCGTTGACCAGCTCGACCGCCTCGTCGTCGGTGTCGAACACGGTGATCGGCGCCACCGGGCCGAAGATCTCGTCGGTGTAGGCGGGCATCTCCGGTGTCACGCCGGTGAGCACGGTGGCCGGGTAGAAGCGGCCGTCGCGCTGGCCGCCGGTCAGCAGCCTGGCTCCCTGCGCCAGCGAGCGCTCGACCACGTCGGCCACCTTGGCGGCCTGGCGGTCGTTGATCAGCGGGCCGAGGTGCACCGGGCCGGTTGCAGGATTGCCGACAACCAGCTTGGCCGCGCGCGCAGCGAGCAGTTCGGCATAGCGCTCGGCAACCTTGCGGTGCACGAGGTGGCGGCCGGCCTGCATGCAGATCTGGCCCTGGTGCAGGAAGGCGCCCCAGGCGGCGCACGAGCTGGCGGACTCGAGGTCGGCGTCGTCGAGGATCACCATCGCGTTGTTGCCGCCGAGCTCCAGCGCCACCTTCTTCAGCATCCGTCCGCAGGTCTCGCCGATCTGGCGGCCGACGGCGGTGGAGCCGGTGAAGGAGATCATCTTCACCGCCGGATGGCGCACCAGCGCGTCGCCGGTCGCGGGGCCGCCGGGCAGCACATGCAGCACGCCGGCGGGCAGGCCGGCGTCCTCGAAGATCTCGGCGAGCAGCAAACCGCCGCAGATCGCGCTTTGCACGTCGGGCTTGAGGATCACCGCGTTGCCCATGGCGAGCGCCGGCAGCACCGAGCGCAGGCCGAGCAGGATGGGGAAGTTCCACGGCGCGATGACGCCGACCACGCCGATCGGGATGCGCTGCCAGTAGTTGCGCCGGCCGGGCATGGACGAGGGGAAGATCTCGCCCACCGGCTGCATCGGCATCGCCGCCGCCATGTGGGCCTGCTCAATGGTGGCGTTGAGCTCCCATTCGGCCTTGGGCGGGATCGACCCGCACTCGCGCACGTTCCAGCGGTTGATCTCGGTGGCGCGCTCCTGCAGCAGGCGGGCGACGTTGCGCATGATGGCGGCGCGGCGGTCGAAGGGCAGGGCGGCCCAGGCCGGCTGGGCGGCAGCGGCCATCCGCGCTGCGGCGTCCACGTCTTCCGCGCTGGCGGTTGCCAGCTCGCCAAGGTGGTCGCCGGTGGCCGGCTCGATCACCGGCACGGTTTCGCCGTGGCCCGGCGTCCAGCCGCCGAGGAAGATGCGTTGCTGCCAGCGCTGCGATGAGACTTGATTCATGGTGTCGGCTCCGGGGAAGGTCAGGAATGGGCGGCGTTGATCTGGTCGCTGATGTAGCTGGCGAGCGCGTAGACGGTTTCCGAGGGGTTGTAGCCGATCGAGGTCGGCAGCAGGCTGGCGTCGGCGATGTAGAGGTTGCGCACGTCGTGCGTTTCGCCCTTCGGATTGACCACGGTGCGCGCCGGGTCGGCCCCCATGCGGCAGGTGCCCTGCGGATGGAAGGAGGTGTAGCGGAAGCGCGAGGGTTCGTTCTTCAGGCCGTCGATGACGCGGTCGATGTCGGCTTCGCGCTCGATCACCAGCGCCTGCGAGCTGGGGACGTGGATGCGGCTCGCGCCGGCGGCGAACAGCACGCGGGCGTTGGTCTTGAGGCCGGCCTTCATCGCCTCGAAGTCGGCGTCGTCCACCGTGTACCGGATCGCCTTGGCACGGTCCTTCCAGCTCACCTCGCCGACGTTCTTGTCGTGGATCAGCGTGATCAGGCGGATGGTGTTGCGGTAGCGGCTCATGTACGACACATAGGGCTTGCCGGTGCCAGGCTCGACCTGGAAGCTCGCCTCCACCGGATCCTGCACCGCGTTCAGCAGCAGGTAACCGCCTTCCTCGGGCAGCGTGTGCTTGTCGACATACAGCGAGTGGGTCGCGCCGTGGAAGTCGTCCACCGGCTTGTCGAATTCCGCGGTCAGCGACATCGTGGGGTGGCAGGCGAAGTTCTTGCCGACCTGGCCGCTGCGGTTGGCGAGCTCGCTCTTGAGCAGCAGCAGCGGGGTCTGCACCGGGCCGGCGGCGAGCACGACGATGGGGGCATCGACGCGCAGGTCGGCCTTCTTGCGGCCGGTGGCCGGGTCGATGACTTCGGCCTCCACGCCGCGGGCGCGCTGACCTTCGGCGCGCACCCGGGTGACGCGGGTGTCGGCGTAGATCTGTGCGCCTTTCGCCACGGCCCACGGCAGGTAGGTGACCAGCATCGACTGTTTGCGGTCGGACACGCAGCCGGCGAAGCAGAAGCCGGTGAGGCCGCAGTCCTTGACGTTGCGCTTGGCCACGCCGGCCGGAATGCCGAGCTTCTCCAGCCCGGCGTTGATCAGTTCGGCGCCGGGGCTGGTTTCGTGGCGCGCGTTCTGGCGGATCTGCAGGTTGGCCTCGACCTTGTCGAAATACGGGGCCATCACCTCGGGCGTCAGGTTGGTGAGGCCGAACTCTTTCGCCCACATTGCCAGGTAGTAGTCCGGCGTGCGGAAGCACAGCGCGGCGTTCACCACGGTGGAGCCGCCGACGCAGGCGCCCTGCAGGATGGTGATGTCGCCTTCGGTGTTGGCCTGGCCGCCGTGGTCCTGGTACAGCGTGCCCATGGCGATTGCCATCATCTCGCTGAATTTCTCCGACGGCACGTAGGGGCCGGCCTCGAGCACGATCACCTTCTTACCCTTCGAGGCCAGCTCATAGGCGGCGATGGCGCCGCCGGCGCCAGAGCCGACGATCACCGCGTCGGCCTTGAGATGGATGCTGCGCTGCTTGATGTCGGCGGCCTGGGTGACCTTGAGGCCATGCGGTGCGACTTTCGCGATCATTTTCTGGGTCATGTCCGGTCTCTGTGCGGGATCACTTGGGCATGGGCGCGTTGCCCAGGGACTTCAGGCCCCATTTGTGCGATACGGGCCCGTCGTAGCCGAGCGGCGCCCAGGTCGGCGGATTGGCCCAGTAGGCGAGGCCGACCAGCTTCTTCAGGCCCATCGCCAGCGCGCGGTGCGGCGCTTCGGGGGCATTGGCCCATTCATCGCAGAAACGGGCGGCGTCGGCGTCCGACAGCTCGGCGAAGCGCTTGCCGTAGCGCGCCACCGGCCCTTCGTCGAAGTAGCGCACGCCGCCCTTCAGGCCCTGCAGGATGTGCGGCGGCATGGTCGCCAGCAGCGCCGCATCCAGCGTCTGCATGACCGGCACCTGGGCGGTCGGGACGAGCGCGCTGCCATCGGTCGGCAGCATCACCTCCAGCAGGCGCCGGAAGACCGCATGTTCGCCTTCGCTCATCACCTTGACGCCGTCGGGCAGTGCGGCCCGCGCCGTGCCGGGCAGCATTGCGCCACCGGCCGCGGCCAGGCTCGCGGCGGCGAGGCCGAAGCGGAGAAAGTCGCGCCGGCCCAGGCGCTGGACATGCGCAAGGGCCTGCACGGTGGCAGGGGGCAGTTGGGACATCGTTGTCTCCTCGTTTTGTTCAGGGCTGCGCGGGCGCCGTCTGTGCGGGCCCGCCGATGAACATGGCAAGGAACGTTCCAGCTTGGCATCTCGCCGGAGGCTAAGGGTTTTCCTTTACCAATCAATGCATTGGAGGGGCGGTGCCGACAGCGGGTGGAATCGCAGGCGTCGCGGATTGAGACGCGGCGTCTCAGTTTGAGACTGAAACTGGAACACCAAGCCGGCGCGCGATGCGCATGCCAGGGGCGCGCGGCTATCATGTCCGGCCCATCCGGACCTCTGCCTCGATGCCCTCTCCCGTTAAAAGGCTGCCTGCCGACTTCTCCGCGCTCGAGCGCGCCGGCCTGAACCTTCATGCCGTGCTCGCTTTCGATGCGCTGCCGGCGCACCTGGCCGCCGACCTGCGGCGCGACTTCGCGCCCGCGCACGCCTGCCGCCAGCTCGTGCTGATCGGCAACGCCGGGCGTTCGATGTGGGCCGCGATGAAGGCGTCCGGGATCGCCTCCGCCGACCCGATCGACGACTTCAGCGTGCGCGCGGTCTCGCAGTGGTTCGCCGCGCAGTTTCCGGCACACCGCTACACGCTGCTGTATCCGGGGGATGCGCCGGTGGGGCTGCAGACGCTCGGTGCGCTGGCGGGCTGGCATCGGCCGACGCCCTTCATGCTCGGCATCCTGCCGCAGTGGGGAAGCTGGTTCGGTTACCGGGTGGCGCTGCTCACCGATACGGATCTGCCGCCGACCGAGCCGCTGCGCGCGGCGTCGCCGTGCGAGGCATGCACCGCCCGGCCATGCATCGCCGCCTGTCCGGCGCAGGCGATGGCGGAGGAGGGCTTTTCGCTGGAGAGATGCGTCGCCTATCGGCTGCAGCCGGAATCGCGCTGCCGCGCCTGTTGCGTGGCGCGGGATGCCTGTCCGGTCGGGCGTGAGCACCGCTATGACGACGAGCAGATCCGGCATTCGTATTCGATTTCGCTGCGGGCGATCGAGCAGTACTTCCCGTCGATGGGAACCCGCTAGCAACGGGAACCAAGCCCGCACCCACTTCTCAAAAAGCCCGTGGATACACTTACTCATGCCCTTTCCGGCGCGCTGGTCGGGCGCCTCCTGGCGCGTCGCGGCGCAAGCCCGAAGCCATCTCCTTCGTCCGGCACGAACGCGTCGCCCACATCCGCGCCGCCGGTGTGGCAGGCGGTGGTCGCCGGTGCGGCCGCCGCGACCTTTCCCGATCTCGACTTCGTGCTCGGCTGGGTCTCGGAGCTCGCCTACCTGCGCGGCCATCGCGGCGTCACCCATTCCATCCTGCTGCTGCCGCTCTGGGCGCTGCTGATTTCCTGGGCGCTGGCGCGATTCTTCCGCCGCGGTGGCCGGCCGGGGGCGGACTGGCGGGCGTTCTACCTCGTCGTGTGCAGTGCCATCCTGATCCACATCGCCGGCGACCTGATCACCCAGTTCGGCACCATGATCCTGGCGCCGTTCTCCGAGCGGCGCTTCGGCATCGGCACCACCTTCATCATCGACCTGGTGTTCACCGGCATCATCGTCGCCGGTCTGGTGGCGAGCGCGGTATGGCGGCGCAGCCGGGCGTCGGCGGCGGTAGCGCTGGTGATGCTGGCGGGCTGGGTCGGCGTGGGCTGGATGGGGCGCATGGAGGCGATCGAGGCGGCGCGCGCCTACGCGACCGCAAACCACATCCCGGCGGTGCTGGTGGATGCCGCGCCGCGTCCGGCCTCGCCCTTCAACTGGACGGCGATCGTGTTCGATGGCGAGCGCTACCACTTTGCGCACATCAACACCCGCCGCGCCGAGCCGCTGGTGGCCGGGCCGGACGACGGCTTCATCCGCCGCTTCTCGTCGCATTACCTGCCGGTGGCGCAGGCGCAGTGGGAGGTGCGCGAGCGCTTCGGCCGCGACGGTGCGCGGTTGCTGGCGCAGACGGTCTGGAATGCCGAGGACTTCGCTTTTTACCGCTGGTTCGCGATGTTCCCGGTGCTGGACCATGCCGAGCGCGGCGCCAGCGGTAGCGTGTGCGCCAACTTCGTCGATCTGCGCTTCCTGACGCCGGGCCGCGACGAGGTTCCGTTCCGCTACGGGCTGTGCGGTGGAGACGGTGCCTGGCGCCTGTTCGAGCGCATGGGCGACGGGCGGCGCTGGGTCGTCACCGACTAGCGAGCGCGTCGCATCGAGCGAACGCACCCCGTCTTTCCATTTTCTAGAGTTTCCGATGTCCGCCGATCAAGCGCCGCCTGCCTCGTCCTCAACTCCCCCCGCCCGAAAGCGCAAGCGCCTCTGGCTGCGCGAGCTGGCCATCCTGGTGATCGCGCTGCTGGCGATCCAGTGGTGGCAGAGCTGGAATGTGCCGGCCGGGTCCGCCCCGGCCTTCGAGGCCATGTCTGCTGACGGCAGCGGCGGCAGCCTGGCCGCGTTTCGCGCTGCGCACCCCGGGCAGCCGGTGGTGGTGTATTTCTGGGCCGACTGGTGTTCGATCTGCAAGGCGCAGCAGGGCGTCGTCGAAGCCCTGCGCGCCGATGCGCCGGTGCTGACGGTGGCGATGCAGTCCGGCGACGCCGCGGCGGTGGCAAAGGTGCTGCGTGAGCGCGAACTCGCATGGCCCACGCTCGTCGATCCCGACGGCGCGATCACCGTCTCCTACGGCCTGCGCGGTGTGCCGGCGATGGTGGTGATCGGCGAGGACGGACGCATCCGCTCGTCGTCGATCGGCTATACGACCGAACTCGGCATGCGCCTGCGGCTGTGGTGGACGCGCTGGGCGGGTTGAGGTGATCTTCGCCCGCGGGTTCGACATCCGGCGCCGTGGCTGCGAGACTGCAGTCCGTTAGCGAACATGCGCCGGCTGCGGCGCAAGGACTGGCCATGACCTGCCCCGACGCCTCTCCCGATGCTTCTTCCGCAACGCCCGACGCGGTTGGCGACGGCGCCATCGAGCGCCATCGTCGGCTGATAAGCGCGCTGCAACGCGCGGAGGCCTTTGCGCACCCTGCCGGCGACATCGGCTGCATCGAGACGCACATTTCCTCGGTGCTGCTGACAGGCGACGAGGTCTACAAGCTGAAGAAGCCGCTCGACCTCGGTTTCCTGAATTTCAGCACGCTGGAGAGGCGCCACGCCGCCTGCGAGGAGGAACTGCGGCTGAACCGGCGCACTGCACCCGAGTTGTATCTGGGCGTGGTTCCAGTGACCGGCAGCATCGAGGCCCCGCGCATCGGCGGCGAGGGTGGAGCGATCGACTACGCGGTGCACATGCGCCGCTTCCCGCAGGACGCGTTGCTGGGCGAGGTGCTGCAACGCGGACAGCTCGAAGCCGGCGTGCTCGACCGCCTCGCCCGGCATGTTGCCGATTTCCACGCCGCAGCCGCGGTCGCCGCGGCGGGCGGGGGCTGCGGCGACGCGCAGGCGGTGCACGCGCCGGTGCGGCAGAACTTCGCGCAGCTGCGCGAATTCAGCGACGACGCCGAACTGCTCGCCCAGGCCGAGCGCGCCGAGCGCTGGAGCGAGGCGCAGTTTGCCCAACTGGCGCCGGTGTTCGAGCGCCGGCTGGCCGAAGGCCGGGTGCGCGAATGCCATGGCGACCTGCACCTGGGCAACCTGATCCTGCTCGACGGCGAGCCGCGGCTGTTCGATGCCATCGAGTTCAACCCCGCGCTGCGCTGGATCGACGTCGCCGCCGACGTCGCCTTCCTCGTCATGGACCTGCAGCAGCGCGGTCGCCCCGATCTGGCGGCGTGCTTCCTGAATGCCTGGCTCGAGCGCACTGGCGACTACGACAGCCTGCGGGTGATGCGCTACTACATCGCCTACCGCGCCATGGTGCGCGCCAAGATCGCGGCGATCCGCCTCGGCCAGCTCGACGGCGCGGCGCGCGCTGCCTGCCTGGCCGAGTGCCGCGGCTACGTTGCGCTGGCGGTCGCGCAGACGGCGCCGCCGCAGCCTTTTCTGGCGATCGCGAGCGGCGTGTCGGGTTCGGGCAAGACCAGCCAGTCGCAGGGCCTCATCGAGGCGCGTGGCGTCATCCGCGTGCGCGCCGACGTCGAGCGCAAGCGCCTGTTCGGGCTGGCGCCGGAGGCGTCCAGCGCTGCGGTGGAGGGCGGTATCTACACCGCCGAGGCCAGCCGGCGCACCTACGCGCGCCTGGCCGAGATCGCCGCCGGCGCTATCATGGCCGGCTGGCCGGTGCTGGCGGATGCGACCTTCCTGCGCCGCAGCCAGCGCGCCGCCTTTGCCGAACTCGCGCGGCGCCTGCAGGTTCCCTTCGTGATCCTCGCCTTCGATGCGCCGGAGGCGACGCTGCGCGCGCGAGTGGCGGCGCGCGCAGCGCAGGGCGGCGACGCCTCGGAGGCCGATGTGGCGGTGCTCGAGATGCAGCTTGCGCAGCGCGAAGCGCTCGCCAGCGATGAGAAGACGGTTGCGGTGACGCTCGACACCACGGCGGCGCCGTATTGGTCGTCGCGGCTGCGCGAGCTGGATGCGCTACTTACAACTCATTACCCGGCATAGCGCGAGCGTGGCCTATCTTTGTGGCGCGAAGGCGGTTTGCGACAATGTGGTCATTCGCCGAAGCATTTTTCCAAGTTTTCCCGATCCGAGGGCAGCGACGATGAAACCCGTAACTCCGAAGTGGCGCATGTGGGCGATTGCGCTCGCTGCTGCAGGCGCGTTGAGCGGCTGTGTCGTCGCGCCGGTGGATCCGTACTATGACGACGAGGTGTACATCTCGCGGCCGGCGCCGCGCGTCGAGTATCGCGGCTACCCGCCGGCAACGGACTACCTCTGGATCGACGGCTACTGGGACCGCGCCGGGCGCGGCTACGATTGGGTGCCGGGCTATTGGGCGCCGCCGCACGAGCGCTGGCGCCTGCAACAGCGCATCGAGCGTGAGCGCGCCTGGGAGCGTGAGCGTGAACGGGCGATCGCCCGTCAGCGCGAGCGTGCGCGCGAAGAGCAGCGTCGGGAAGATCGCCAGGAGACGCGTGAGCGCGAACGGGAGCGCGAGCTGGCGCGAGAACGCGAACGTGCGCGTGAGCGTGAACTGGCCCGCGAGCGCGAGCGTGACCGCGAGGCCCAGCAGCGCCAGGATCGCGAACGGCAGCGCGAAGTCTCGCGGGATCGTGAGCGACTCGAACAGCAGCGCGAACGGGAGCGCGAGGCAGCAGCGCGGGAGCGTGAGCAGCAACGCCGCGCCGAATGGCAGCGCGCCCGCGAACGCTCACGCGATCAAGGGGACTCGGGCGACGACTCGTCCAGGTCGCGCCTGCGCGAACGTTCCGAGGTGTTCGAACAATTGCGCCATCAGCAACAGATGCAGTACTGACGGCGGCGGCGGCGCGGAATGCGCCGCCGCCCGCATTCGCAGCTGCGTCAGGAAGGTTGCTTCAGCACGCCGCGCACCGTTTCGCGAAAGCCGCGGATCACCGCGTCGCGGTCCATGCCCGGATTGCGGATGCCGCGGATCATGAGGCCTTCGAACAGGGCGGCGATCACTTCCGTCATGCCGGCGATCGTCGCCTCGTCGTCGGCATGACCGTCGGCCTGGCGGACCGCCCTCAGCGTGTCGGCCAGGCTGCCGCGGCAGACCTCGTCGGCGCGGCGCACGATGTCGCCGACGTGCGGATTGCGCGCGGCCTCTGCGGCGATTTCCAGCTTCAGCCCCGCTTCCGCCGGTTCGAGATTCTTGCGTACGCCCTCGGCGACATGTTCGATCATCGCGTCGCGGATGTTCCCCGTGGCACGCAGTTCGGCGGTCAGCGTCACCAGGTATTCCAGATCGCGCTCGACGATCGCGGCGATGATCGCTTCCTTGTTGTCGAAATAGTGGTAAATGTGGCCGGCGCTCATGCCGGCGGCCTTGGAAATCTGCGCGATGCTGGCGCCGTGGAAACCGTGGTTGCGGAAACAGTTGGCGGCGGCGCACAGGATCTGCTCGCGGCGGGCCAGCGCGCGCTGCTGCTCGGATGAGGAACGGGGTTCTGCGGACATCGGCACCAGGGGCTGCGGTTGTTGAGAATGTGTCTTGATGATCTTGCAACTGGGAAAAGGCTAAAATAGAATGATCGTTCGAACTAGAATAATCATTCTATCCTGGGTTCTGAGTCGTTTTGCCACGAGCGAGCGGTCTGCCCCGGTGTTGCCTGAGAGAGCCGAACCATGCCGATCTCCCGTATTTTTCCGCCCAAGTCGCTGGGCCTCATGCTTGTCAGTGCGATCGTCCTCGCCGCCTGTGGCAAGGGCAGCCAGCCCGGCGGCCAGCCTGCAGGCGGTCCGCCGGCGGCGCCGGCGGTCAGCGTTGTCGCGGTGCAGACCGAGTCGGTGCCGCTCGTCGCCGAGCTGCCCGGACGCACCGCGCCCTATCTGATCGCCGAACTGCGGCCGCAGGTGACCGGCATCGTCAAGCAGCGCCAGTTCGTCGAGGGCGGCGAGGTGAAGGCCGGCCAGTCGCTGTACCAGATCGATCCGGCCACCTATCAGGCCGCGTTCGACAGCGCGAAGGCCAGCCTGGCGCGCGCCGAGGCGAACGCCTATTCGGCGCGGCTGAAGGCCCAGCGCTACGCCGACCTGGTGAAGATCGAGGCCGTGAGCAAACAGCAGAACGACGACGCTGTCGCCGCGCTGAAGCAAGCCGAGGCCGACGTCGCCGCCGCGCGCGCGGCCACCGACAAGGCGCGCATCGACCTCGACTTCACCCGCGTCGTGTCGCCGATCTCCGGGCGTATCGGCCGTTCGACCGTCACCCCGGGCGCGCTGGTCACCGCCAACCAGGCGACGGCGCTCGCCACCGTGCAGCAGCTCGACCCCATCTATGTGGACGTGACCCAGTCCAGCGCCGACATGCTGCGCCTGAAGCGGCAGGTCGAGGCGGGCAAGCTGCAGCGCAACGGTGGCGCATCGGTGCCGGTGCGGCTGGTCATGGAAGATGGCTCGATCTACGGCGCCGAGGGCAAGCTGGCCTTCTCAGAAGTCTCGGTCGACCAGGGCACCGGCAGCGTCACGCTGCGCGCGGTCTTCCCCAACACGAAGGGCGAGCTGCTGCCCGGCATGTATGTGCGCGCACGGCTGGCGCAGGGCGTCAAGAGCGATGCGATCCTGGTGCCGCATGCGGCGCTGAGCCGCGATCCGCGCGGCAATGCGCTGGTGATGGTGGTCAATGCCGAAAACAAGGTCGAGGCGCGGCCGGTGAAGGCGGAGCAGTCGCTGGGCGACAAGTGGGTGGTGACCGAAGGCCTGGCTGCCGGCGAGCGCATCATCGTCGAAGGCCTGCAGCGGGCGCGCCCGGGCGCGCAGGTGCAGGCGCAGGAAGCGGGCGCGACATCGGCTGCCGCGCCGGCCGGCGCGCCTGCCGCCGCCGCGGCGAAGTGAGGTAGCCCGCCATGGCCCGTTTCTTCATCGACCGACCCATCTTCGCCTGGGTCATCGCCATCGTCATCATGCTGTTCGGCTCGCTGTCGATCCTCAAGCTGCCGGTGTCGCAATATCCGTCGATCGCTCCGCCAGCGGTCGTCATCAACGCCAAATACCCCGGCGCCTCGGCGAAGGCGGTGGAGGACTCCGTCACCCAGATCATCGAGCAGAAGATGACCGGGCTCGACGGCCTGCTGTACATGAACGCGTCCAGCGACGCCTTCGGCAACGCCTCGGTGACGCTGACCTTCGACGCCGGCACCAACCCCGACATCGCCCAGGTGCAGGTCCAGAACAAGCTGCAGACGGCGCTGCCGCTGATGCCGCAGGCGGTGCAGCAGCAGGGTGTGCAGGTGGCGAAGTCGTCACGCAACTTCCTCATGGTGATCGGCTTCGTGTCGGAAGACGGCACGCAGACGCAGACCGACCTGTCCGACTTCCTCGTGTCCGTCGTGCAGGATCCCTTGTCGCGCGTCAGCGGCGTCGGCGAGGTCCAGGTATTCGGCGCGCAGTATGCGATCCGGGTGTGGATGGATCCGGCGCGGCTGACCAACTTCCGCCTCACGCCGGCTGACGTGAAGGCCGCCCTGGTGGCGCAGAACACGCAGGTGTCCGCGGGCCAGCTAGGCGGCACACCGGCCCTGCCGGGGCAAGGTTTTTCCGCCACGATCACCGCGCAGAGCCGTTTGCAGACCGTCGAGGAGTTCGAGCAGATCTTGCTGCGCACTTCGGCGCAGGGCGGTGAGGTGCGCCTGAAGGATGTCGCGCGCATCGAGATCGGTGCCGAGAACTACGGCACCATCGCGCGCTTCAATGGCCAGCCCGCGGCGGGCGTGGGTGTCAAGCTCGCTTCGGGCGCGAATGCGCTCGCCACCGCGAATGCGGTACGCGCCAAGATTGCCGAGATGGAGCGCTACTTCCCTGCGGGCGTGAAGGCGGTGGTGCCCTACGACACCACGCCCTTCGTCAAGATCTCCATCCAGGAAGTGGTGGTGACGCTGATCGAAGCCGTCATCCTCGTCTTCCTGGTGATGTACCTGTTCCTGCAGAACTTCCGCGCCACGCTGATCCCGACGATCGCGGTGCCGGTGGTGCTGCTCGGTACCTTCGGCGTGATGGCGGCGTTCGGTTTCTCGATCAATACGCTGACCATGTTCGGCATCGTGCTCGCCATCGGCCTGTTGGTGGACGACGCGATCGTCGTCGTCGAGAACGTCGAGCGCGTGATGACCGAGGAGGGCCTGCCGCCCAAGGAGGCGACCAAACGCTCGATGGATCAGATCACCGGCGCGCTGATCGGCATCGGCCTGGTGCTGTCGGCGGTGTTCGTGCCGATGGCCTTCTTCGGCGGCTCGACCGGCGTCATCTACCGCCAGTTCTCGATCACCATCGTCGCGGCCATGGCGCTGTCGGTGCTGGTGGCCATCGTGTTCACGCCGGCGTTGTGCGCGACCATGCTGAAGCCGGTGGAGAAGGGCCACGAGCATGGCGAAGGGGGCCTGTTCAGCGGCTTCTTCCACTGGTTCAACCTCAAGTTCGCGCGCGGCACGCAGCGCTACGAATCGGGAGTCGGCGGCATCCTGCAACGCGGCAAGCGCTTCCTCGCGATCTATCTTGCGATCGTCGTGGTGCTGGGCCTGCTGTTCGTGCGCATGCCGACCTCCTTCCTGCCCGAGGAAGACCAGGGCGTGATGTTCAACCAGATCATGCTGCCGGCCGGTGCGACACAGGAACGCACGGTGGAAGTGCTGAAGAAGGTCGAGAAGCACTTCCTCGAGAACGAGAAGGACACGGTGCGCGCGGTGTTCACCGTGGCCGGCTTCAGCTTCGGCGGCAGTGGCCAGAACATGGGCATCGGCTTCGTCAACCTGAAGCACTGGGACGAGCGCAAGGGCCCGGGCATGGATGTGAAGGCGGTCGCCGGGCGCGCGATGGGCGCGTTCTCGCAGATCAAGGAGGCGATGGTGTTCGCCTTCGTGCCGCCGGCGGTGATCGAGCTCGGCACCTCGAACGGCTTCAACGTGCAGCTGCAGGATCGCGCCGGCATCGGCCACAAGGCGCTGATCGACGCCCGCAACCAGTTCCTCGGCATGGCCGCGCAGGACAAGCGCCTGGTGGGCGTGCGCCCGAACGGCCAGGACGACACGCCGGAATACCAGCTCGACATCGACCATGCCAAGGCCGGCGCGCTCGGCGTCACCGTGGCGGACATCAACGACGCGCTGAGTACCGCCTGGGGCGGCGTGTATGTGAATGACTTCCTCGACCGTGGCCGCATCAAGAAGGTGTACCTGCAGGCCGACGCCGCCGCGCGCATGACGCCGGAGGACCTCGGCAAGTGGTACGTGCGCAACAAGGCGGGCGAGATGGTGCCGTTCTCCGCCTTCACCAGCGCGAAGTGGGTCTACGGCTCGCCGCGGCTGGAGCGCTACAACGGCCAGTCTTCGGTCGAGCTCCTCGGCCAGGCCGCGCCCGGGCTGTCGTCGGGCGAGGCGATGAAGGCGGTCGAGGAGATCATCGCCAAGCTGCCGCCGGGCGTGGGCTACGAATGGACCGGCACCTCGTTCGAGGAACGCCGCTCCGGCGCGCAGGCGCCCGCGCTGTACGCGCTGTCGATGCTGGTGGTGTTCCTGTGCCTGGCGGCGCTGTACGAGAGCTGGTCGGTGCCGTTCGCGGTGATGCTGGTGGTGCCGCTCGGCGTGCTCGGCGCGCTGCTGGCGGCGACCGGGCGCGGGCTGTCGAACGACGTGTATTTCCAGGTCGGCCTGCTCGCCACCATCGGCCTGTCGGCGAAGAACGCGATCCTGATCGTCGAGTTCGCCAAGGCGCAGATGGAGCAGGAGGGCAAGGAGCTGGTCGCGGCCACCATGGAGGCGGTACGCATGCGTTTGCGGCCCATCCTGATGACCTCGCTTGCCTTTGGTCTGGGCGTGCTGCCGCTGGCGATCGCCACCGGCGCCGGCTCCGGCAGCCAGAACGCGATCGGTACCGGCGTGCTGGGCGGCACCATCGGCGCCACCGTGCTGGGCATCTTCTTCGTGCCGCTGTTCTATGTCGCCATCAAGCGCATCTTCAAGAACAAGCCTGCGGATGCGGCAATCGCAGAAACCGCCCAGGAGCTCAAGTGATGAACCGCCTACGCACCCTCACCCTCGCGCTTGCCGCCACGCTGGCGGGCGCCTGCTCGCTGATCCCCGAGTACCAGCGCCCCGCGGCGCCGGTGCCGGCGTCCTTCTCGAATGCCGCGGCGGACGTCGCCGCTCCCGCGGCCGACACGCTGGCCTGGCGCGACTACTTTGCCGACGCGCGGCTGCGCGAGGTCATCGACCTTGCGCTGGCCAGCAACCGCGACCTGCGCGTGGCTGCGCTCAACATCGAACGCGCGCGCGCGCAGTACGGCATCCAGCGCGCCGCGCTGTTCCCGGCGATCGGCGCCACCGGCAGCGAGACCGCGCAGCGCCTGCCGGGCGATCTGCGACAGGGCGGCGAGGCCGGCATCAGCCGCCAGTTCAGCGCCACGCTGGGCTTTTCCGCCTATGAGCTGGACTTCTTCGGCCGCGTGCGCAGCCTCGAGGAGCAGGCGCTGGAGCAGTACCTCGGCACCGAGGAAGCGCGCCGCAGCGCGCAGATCGCGCTGGTGGCCGAGGTGGCCAACGCCTGGCTGACGCTCGCTGCTGACCGCGAGCGCCTGACGCTGGCGCGCAGCACGCTTGAAACGCGGCAGAAATCCTACGACCTGACGAAACGCAGCTTCGAGGCCGGCGCGGTGTCGGCGCTCGACCTGCGCCAGGCGGAAACCCTGCTCGAGGGCGCCCGCGCCGACATGGCGCGCTACACCACGCTGGTGGCGCAGGACGAGAACGCGCTCGCACTCGTCGCTGGCGCGCCGGTGCCGGCGGCGCTGCTGCCGGAGAAACTGGCCGACGCGCTGACGTCGGTGGCCGAACTGCCGGCGGGCGTGCCGTCCGACGTGCTGGTGCGCCGCCCCGACATCCTGCAGGCCGAGCGCGCTCTGCGTGCCGCCAACGCCAGCATCGGCGCGGCACGCGCCGCCTTCTTCCCGAGCATCACGCTGACGGCAGCGGCCGGCACCGCCAGCGCCTCGCTCGACGGCCTGTTCCAGGGCGGCTCCGGCACCTGGAGTTTCCTGCCGCAGATCCGCATCCCGATCTTCGAGGGCGGCCGCCTGCAGGCCAGCCTGGATGCCGCAGAGATCCAGCGCGACATCAACGTCGCGCAGTACGAGAAGGCGATCCAGGGCGCTTTCCGCGAAGTCGCCGACGCGCTCGCGGTGCGGGCCAACATCGGCGAGCAGCTCGCGGCGCAGCGCAAGCTGGTGGCGGCCACCGCCGAGAGCTTCCGCCTGTCGGACGCGCGCTACCGCGCGGGGGTGGACAGCTACCTCGGCCTGCTCGAGGCACAGCGCTCGCTGTATGCGGCCGAACAGGCGCTGATCGTGGCGCGCCTCACCGAGGCCAGCAACCGCGTCGCGCTGTACAAGGCGCTCGGCGGCGGCTGGAAGTAGGCAGCAGGATGGCAGCGAACCAAGTGGGAGGCGCGCAGGACCGGCGCATCCCGGTGACGCTGCTCACCGGCTTTCTCGGCGCCGGCAAGACCACGCTGCTCAACCATCTGCTGCATCAGCCCCAGGCCGCGGGCAGCGCGGTGCTGATCAACGAGCTCGGTGCGGTCGGCATCGATCAGTTGCTGGTCGATCCGCGCCTGGTCGGCAATGTCGACGAAACCCTGGTCGTGCTCGACTCTGGCTGCATCTGCTGCAGCGTGCAGGGCGACCTGGTGCGCGCGCTGAAGGGGCTGTTCATGCGCGCGCTGCGGCGCGAGATTCCGGCGCCGAGGCGGGTCCTGATCGAAACCACCGGGCTCGCCGACCCCGCCCCGGTCATCCACACCTTGATGAGCGAACCCTTCATCGCCGAACGCTATCGCTGCGACGGCGTCATCGCCGCGGTGGATGCCACCCACGCGCTGCAACAACTCGGAGACCACGGTGAAGCAGTGCGCCAGGTGGCGATGGCCGACCGGCTGCTGATCACCAAGTGCGACCTCGCGGCAGAGGACGATCGCAGCGCGCTGGCGGAACGTCTGGCGGCCTTGAACCCGTCGGCGCAGCAGATCCAGGTCTTCGGCGGCCGGGCTCCGGCCGGCGTCTTCTTCGACTGCGGTCTGTACGATCCCGCCGGCAAGACGCCGGATGTGGCGGCCTGGCTGGGCGCGGAGGCGGCGCGCGCGCGCCAGGATCGTCCGGCGCAGGGGGCGCCGGCATGGCGCAAGCCGGGTGCCGGCCGCCCGGCGGGGATCGAGGATGCGGGACCGAAGCGGCACGACGAAGCGGTCGCCAGCTTCGTACTGACTTTCGACGCGCCCTTGCCCTGGTTCGAGTTTTCCGATGCGCTGGGC
The DNA here is from genome assembly GCA_017302295.1 of Thauera sp. Lineage (GTDB taxonomy): Bacteria > Pseudomonadota > Gammaproteobacteria > Burkholderiales > Rhodocyclaceae > Thauera. The sequence goes on from JAFLDS010000012.1 coordinate 36,651, forward strand.
CTGCTGCTGCAACTGCATGGAAACCGCATCCTGCGCATCAAGGGCCTGCTCAATGTCGCGGGCGATCCCTTGCCGCGGGTCGTGCAGTGCGTGCAGCACGCGGTCTATCCGCCCTCCAGCCTCCCCGCCTGGCCCACGCAGCCGCCTTGCGATGACCGGCGCAGCCGCCTGGTGTTCATCGTGCGCGAGCTGCCGCGCGAGGCGGTCGAGGCAATGTTCGCCCCGTTCATCGGGGACGCCCTCACCTGACTGTTACACGTGGCGTGCAGGCGCGAGCCTTGCCGCGCAATCGCCGCCATGCGAACCCCGTTTACCTTTACCCGGAGAATCGAGATGGCCGGATTCGAAAACTATGAAGACGCCACCCGTCAGATCGAACTCGAGATCGAGCGCATGGGCGTCGCCCTCGGCATCGACTGGAGCGACGAGGCGCAGGTGCGCGCGCTGGCGCGCGAGGCGCTGGAAAGCTCGTCCGACCTCGTCCGCCAGGCGGCCGCCAACCCAGGCGACCAGGCGCTCGCCGCCAAGGTCACGCTGATCGGGCTGGCGAACCTGATGCTGCGCACGATGGAAGAGAGCGCCGGCCAGGGCATCGAGAGCCACGGCGGCAAGATATGGAAGACGCTCGGCCACGCCCTGTGGGCGGAAGCCGAGTTGCGGCGCGAGGCCTGAGCACGGCCGTGCGCTCAGTCGGACAGGGCCTCGAGCCTGCCCACCCAGGGCGCGCGCGTGGCAGTGTCGACGAACGCCGCTTCCAGGCTGTTGCGTGCAATCTGCTTCAGTTCCGCCTTGGTCAGGCCCAGCGCGGTCGCGGTGTCGATGTAGTTCTGCGCCACGTAGCCGCCGAAATAGGCGGGGTCGTCGGAGTTGATCGTCACCTTGAGCCCGGCGTCGAGCAGCGACTTCAGGTTGTGCTGCGCCAGCGTCGGGAATACGCACAACCTGACGTTGGACAGCGGGCACACGGTCAGCGGCACCTGCTCGCGCGCCAGCCGCGCCATCAGCGCAGGGTCTTCGGCCGCGCGCACGCCGTGGTCGATGCGCTCCACCTTCAGCAGGTCCAGCGCCTCGACGATGTAAGCCGGCGGTCCTTCTTCACCGGCGTGGGCGACGAGGTGCAGTCCGAGTTCGCGGCAGCGCGCGAACAGGCGCGCGAACTTCGACGGCGGATGACCTTTTTCCGACGAGTCCAGCCCTACGCCATGGATGCGCGCCAGGTGCGGCATCGCCTGTTGCAGCGCGGCGAAGCCGTCGTCTTCGCTGAGGTGGCGCAGGAAGCACATGATCAGCCGCGAGCTGATGCCGTAGCGCCTGAGCGCATCGGCGCAGGCGCGCTCCAGGCCGGCCAGTACGGTGTCGAAGGCGACGCCGCGCGCGGTGTGGGTCTGCGGGTCGAAGAAGAGTTCGGCATGCACCACGCCGTCGGCATGGGCGCGCTCGAAATAGGCCATCGCCAGCTCGTGGAAATCCTGTTCGTGGATCAGCGCCGCGGCACCGGCGTAGTAGAGGTCGAGAAAGCTCTGCAGGTCGCTGAAGTCGTAGGCGGCGCGGGTGTCCTCCACGCTCTTCCACGGCAGCGCGACGCCGTTGCGCGCGGCGAGCCGGAACATCAGCTCGGGCTCCAGCGTGCCTTCGATATGCAGGTGCAGCTCGGCCTTGGGCAGGGCGCGGACGAAGGTGTCGAGTTCCATGGCGGCTTCCTTGGGACGTGCGGATGACCACGATCATAGCGAATGCCTGGAGGCCGCGTGGAGCAGGTACCGTAGGAGCGAGCTTGACCGCGACCAGTGCGGTGCTGGTCATCTCCAGTCGCGGTCGAGCCCGCTCCTACGGGGTGTCGGATCCGCGATCGAGTCGGTATTCGATCGCCAGGTTGTTATCCTTTCGTCCTTGCCATCCGAGTGCGCCGTGTTGACCCGATCCGCATCGCTGACCCCCTTCGAAGCCCGCTGGCTTGCCGAGATCGTGCGGCGGCACGAGGAGCGCCATGGCGCGCTGGAGGATGCCTCGGCCGTGGCGGCGGCGCGTGAACGGCCGGCCGAACTGGAGGTGCGCATCCTGCACCGCGCCGAAGTGCTGGGCGAGCGCGAAGGCTGGCGCGAGGCGCTGCTGCGCTGGCATGGCCGCGCGCGGCTAGGCCTGGCGCTGCTCGCGGTGGTGGCGGCGATGCTTGGTTTTGGCGCGGCGGCGGGCGTGCTCGGTGACGGCGGTCGCGCGGTGAATGTGGTGTGGGCGCTGGGCGCGCTGCTCGGCGCGCATCTGGCCAGTCTCGTGCTGTGGCTCGGCGCGATGCTGTTTGCCGGGCAGGCGCCGGGCGGGGCGCTGAACGCGGGCGGTGTGCCCGGAAGGCTGTGGTTGCGCCTCGTTTCCGCGCTCGACCGCAGCCCGCAGGGTGCGGAACTGCCGCTCGCGCTGGGCGGGCTGCTGGGGAAGAGCCCTGCGGCGGCGTGGGGTATAGGCGCTGTGAGCCATGGTTTGTGGGCGCTGGCGCTGGCCGGCGCAACGGTGGGGCTGTTGCTGCTGTTCGCCACGCGGCGCTACGGCTTCGTGTGGGAAACGACCATCCTGCCGGCGGCGGCCTTCACCTCACTCACCTCGGCCCTCGGTACGCTGCCGGCGCAGCTTGGTTTTCCCGTGCCCGATGCGGCGCTGGTGGCTGCGAGCGGCAACGCGGCCATGGCCGACGAGGCGGGACGGCATGCCTGGGCGGGCTGGTTGCTGGGTTGCGTGCTGGTGTATGGCGTGCTGCCGCGGCTGGCTTTTGCACTCGCTTGCGGCTTGATGTGGCGGCGTGCGGCGCGCCGCATCGCGCTCGATCTGAAGCGGCCCGGCTACGCCCGCCTGCGGGCACGCCTGCTGCCCGACAGCGAGCGCATCGGCGTGCGCGATGCCGAGCCGGAGACGATGCCGCGCCCCGGACGGCGGGGCGTGCATCCGGATGCGGGTGAGGGATGCGCCCTGCTGGCGCTCGAGCTGGGGCAGGATCTGACTTGGCCGCCGATTTCTGCCGACGCCGGCTGGCAGGCCATTACCGGAACGGATACCGTGGGGCAGGGGGCCTCTGCCATCGGCCGGCTCGACAGCCGCGAGCAGCGACGCGCGGCGCTGGCGCAGCTTGCCGTGCATCCACCGCGCCGACTGCTGATCGCGGTCGATCCGCGGCAGACGCCCGACCGCGGCACGCTGGGCCTGATCGCCGAACTGGCCGACCGCGCGGTGGACACCCGCATCTGGGCCGTGGCCGCGCCGGGCGCGGACGGCGGCGCTGCGGGCGAACGCCTGCGCCTGTGGCGCGAGGGGCTGACGGGGCTGGGCTTGGGTGCCGATGCGGTGATCACCACCGCCGAGGCGGCCCGCGACTGGCTGGAGGAGCGCTGATGAACGACATCCTGCGTGTGGCGGTGGTCGGCCATACCAACACCGGCAAGACCTCGTTGCTGCGCACCCTGGCGCGCGATGCCGGTTTCGGCGAGGTGTCGGATGCGGCTGGCACCACCCGCCACGTCGAGGGATTGCGCCTGATGGCCGATGGTCGCCCCGTCGTCGAGTTGTACGACACGCCCGGCATGGAAGACGCGATCGCGCTGCTCGAGCGCATCGACGAGCTGGCGCCGCCCGCCGAGCGCCTCGATGGCCCCGAGCGCATCGCGCGCTTTCTTGCCACGCCGGAGGCGCGCGACCGCTTCGAACAGGAGGCCAAGGTGCTGCGCCAGTTGCTGTCGAGCGACGCCGGTCTGTACGTAGTGGATGCACGCGACCCGGTCCTGCCCAAGCACAAGGATGAACTTGCGCTGCTGGCGGCCTGCGCGCGACCGCTGCTGCCGGTGCTCAACTTCATTGCCTCGCCCGCGGCACGCAGCGACGACTGGCGCGCGGCACTTGCACGGCTCGGCCTGCATGCGGTGGTCAGTTTCGACACCGTAGCGCCGGCGCTGAACGGCGAGCGCGTGCTGTTCGACACCCTGGCGACGCTGCTGCATGCGCATCGCCCGGCGCTCGATCGCCTGCTCGCCGCGCGCGAGGAGGAGGCCGACGCGCGCCGCCATGCCGCCCGCCGCGAAGTCGCGACGCTGCTGATCGAGCTGGCTGCGCGGCGCGATCTCGTCGCGGACGATTCGGAAGCTTCCTTGCAGGCCGCGGTCGCCCGCTTGCGCGACGTGGTGCGCAAGCGCGAACAGGCCTGTGTCGATGCGCTGCTTCGGCTCTACCGTTTCCGTCCCGACGATGCGCGTGCCGACGCATTGCCGTTGTCTGACGGGCGCTGGGACGACGACCTCTTCAACCCCGAGACGCTGCGCCAGATGGGGGTGCATCTGGGGACCGGCATGGCGGCCGGTGCCGCGGCCGGCGTGGGTATCGACCTGATGACAGGCGGCCTGACCCTGGGCGCGGCGGCCGCGCTGGGGGCGATTGCCGGCGGCCTGTGGCAGACCTTCGGCCATTACGGCGAGCGGCTGGCGGCGAAGCTGCGCGGCCATCGCGAACTCACCGTCGACGACGCCATCCTGCGCCTGGTCGCGTTGCGTCAGCGCCTGCTCCTTGCTGCGCTGGAGGGGCGCGGCCACGCTGCGATCGCGCCGATCGAGGTCGGCGATGCGGAGACCGCTCATGCCGCCGACGCTGATCCGCAGGCGCAGCGCTGGCGCAAGGGGCCGCTGCCCTATGCGCTCGAGAAGGCGCGCGCGCATCCCGAATGGGCGCGCGACGCGGGCGACGAGCAGCGTGACGAGGCGGTCGCCGAAGTGGCCGCCGAACTTGGCTGAGTATCGCTCAAGAGATTGATTCCGCTGCCGTTATTGTTCTCATGGCAAACCGCGCAGCGGGGTGGGACCGTGAAAATCGCTTCTTCCAGCATCGAACTGCAGTCGTCGCACGTGGCGACGACTTCACTTGAAATTTCCGAACGCCTCGAAGTCTGGCGGGATGCGCCGCAGGCGCGGTTTCCCGCGCGTGACGCGGTAGCCATTTCCGACGCCGGCCGCGCCGCGCAGGAGGCCGACGCCAGCGCCGCCGCCGAGGATGCCGGTGACGCTGCGGCGCGCTCCGATCCGCGGCTGGCGATGCTGATCCGCATGATCGAATTCCTCACCGGCAAGCCGGTACGCCTGTTCGATGCGAGCGAGATCGCGGCCGAGGGAGGCGCGGTCGTGGCGGGCGAGTCCGGCGCGCCCGCCGCACCGCAGTCGCAGTCGCCCGCCGCGCGGCCGCGCGCAGGTTTCGGCATCGAATATGACTTCAGCGCCAGCTACAGCGAGACGGAGACGACCACCTTCAGCGCCGCTGGCGTGGTGCGCACCGCCGATGGTGCCGAGATCCGTTTCGAGCTCGGCGTGCAGATGTCGCGCAGCTACAGCGAGTCGGTGTCGGTACAGTTGCGTGCCGGGGACCCGCGCGTGAAGGATCCGCTGATGATCGACTTCGCCGGGCCGGCCGCTGCGCTGTCGGACATGCACTTTGCATTTGATCTCGATGCGGACGGGCACGACGAGCAGGTCTCGCTTGGCGGCGGGCGCGGCTTCCTCGCCTTCGATCGCAATGCCAACGGCCGCATCGACGACGGCCGCGAACTGTTCGGCCCCGCCACCGGCAACGGTTTCAGCGAGTTGGCCGTGCTCGACGACGACGGCAACGGCTGGCTGGACGAGGCCGACGCGGCGTGGCAGTCGCTGAAGGTGTGGCAGCCCGCTGCGGCGGGCATGGGCACGCTGCAATCGCTCGCGACCGCTGGCATCGGCGCGTTTCACCTTGGCAGCGTCAGCACACCCTTCAGCCTCAACAACGCGGCCAACGAAACGCTGGGCCTGATGCGAGCCACCGGCGTCTACCTGCGCGAGGACGGCGGCGTCGGCACGGTGAGCCAGGTTGACCTGAGCGTCTGAGCGCCCAGGTTGCGCCCGGCCCCGGTCGTGCTCAGATCAGCGCGCGCAGCTGTTGCAGGCTTACCGACACCATCGCGAGGTCCAGTGTCGGGTTGGGGCGCAATTCGGCGAGCAGCTGGCGGCAGCGCGCCAACGGCACCTCGCGTTGCGCTTCCCACGCCTCAATCAGCGCGGCGGTGTCCGCCTCGGCGGGACTGAGCGCCAGCACCGACTGCGCAAGGCCCCGCGCGACGCGGCTCAGGGCGTCTCGCTGTGCGACACGGGCCAGCGCAGCCCAGCGGCTGTCCGCGGGCAGCGTGGCGATCTGCTGCGACAGCCAGCCCAGCTCCAGCCGGCCGCCGAGGCCGAAATACACCCCGGCTACGGTGTCGACGGTTCGTCCGGTCTCGGCGCCGATCTCCACGATGTCGAGCGCGGAGAACAGCTCGCCGAGCTGGGCGATGCGCTGGGCGAGCGATTTCGGCACGCCCTGAGCGGACAGCTGCGCGGCCTGTGCGTCGAGCGGAGCGTGTTCGTGCGCGGCGAGCCAGCGGCCGAGGCCGTTGCCGACTTCGGCGACGCCGGGGGCGAAGTGGCTGATCGTCGCCGCGAGGTCGCCCAGTCCAGCATGCCGCTGCAGCAGCCACACGGTGCCGCGTACCGCCAGGCGCGCCGTTGCCTGCAGCAGGCCCTGCTGCACCTCGACCGTCACCGCATGGTCGAGCGCTTCGATTGCGCTCCACAGTGACACCAGGCCGAAGATCTCGCGCGTGCCCAGGTAGGCACGCACGATGTCGGGCTGCGTCGCACCGGTCTCCTCCTGCAGACGGAAGCAGAAGGTGGGGCCGACGCGGTTCACCATGCTGTTGACGACGTGGGTGGCGATGATCTCGCGACGCAGCGGGTGGCGCAGGATCTGCGCCGCGAAGCGTTCGCGCAGCGGCTGCGGAAAATAGCGCTCCAGCGTGGTGGCGATGTAGGGGTCTTCCGGGATGTCGGAGGCGAGCACCGCGTCGTACAGCTCCATCTTGCCGTAGGCCAGCAGCACCGCGAGTTCGGGCGTGGTGAGCCCGATGTGTGCCTGGCTGCGCTCGGCGATCGCCTCGTCGCTGGGCAGGAACTCGATGCGCCGGTTGAGCCGCCCCTCATTCACCAGATGCCGCATGTAGCGCGCCTGCTCGTCGAGCAGGGCCGCGCCGCGGCTGCGCTCGAGGGCGAGGATCTGGTTCTGCGCGCGGTTGTCGCGCAGCACGAGCTGGGCCACCTCGTCGGTCATGTCGGCGAGCAGACGGTCGCGCTGCTTGCCGGTGAGCTCGCCTTCAGCGACCACCTGGTTGAGCAGGATCTTGATGTTCACCTCGTGGTCTGAGCAGTCCACGCCGCCGGAGTTGTCGATCGCGTCGGTGTTGATGAGTCCGCCGGCGAGCGCGTACTCGATGCGGCCGCGCTGGGTCACGCCGAGGTTGCCGCCTTCGACCACCACCTTGCAGCGCAGCTGGGCGCCGTCCACCCGGATCGCGTCATTGGCGCGGTCGCCCACCTCGGCATGGCTCTCGGTGCTCGCCTTGATGTAGGTGCCGATGCCGCCGTTGTAGAGCAGATCGACCGGCGCCTGCAGCAGGGCGTGGATCAGTTCGGCAGGCGACAGTTGCTCGGCGGAGATGCCGAGCGCCGCGCGCGCCTGCGCTGACAGCGTCACCGACTTCGCGCTGCGCGGAAACACGCCGCCGCCCGCCGAGATCAGCGCCGGGTCGTAGTCCGCCCAGGACGAGCGCGGCAGCTTGAACAGGCGCTCGCGCTCGGCGAAGCTGCTCTCGACGTCCGGGTTGGGGTCGATGAACACATGGCGGTGATCGAACGCGGCCAGCAGCCGGATGTGGCGCGACAGCTGCATGCCGTTGCCGAACACGTCGCCCGACATGTCGCCGATGCCCACCACGGTAAAGTCCTGCATCTGGCTGTCGCGGCCCAGACTGCGCAGGTGGCGCTTGGTGGATTCCCACGCCCCGCGCGCGGTGATCGCCATCCCCTTGTGGTCGTAGCCGGCCGAGCCGCCGGAGGCGAAGGCGTCGCCGAGCCAGAAGCCGTATTCGGCCGCGGTGCGGTTGGCGATGTCGGAGAAGCTCGCCGTGCCCTTGTCGGCCGCCACCACCAGGTAGGGGTCGTCTGCGTCGTGGCGCACCACCTCGGGCGGCGGCACGAGATGGCCGGCGACGAGGTTGTCGGTGAGATCGAGCAGCCCGCGCAGATAGGTCTGGTAGCAGGCGATGCCTTCCTTCATCAGCGCATCGCGATCGCCCGCCGGCGGCGGGCGCTTGAGCACGAAGCCACCTTTGGAACCGACCGGCACGATCACCGCGTTCTTCACCTGTTGCGCCTTCACCAGGCCGAGCACTTCGGTGCGGAAGTCCTCCAGGCGGTCGGACCAGCGCAGGCCGCCGCGGGCGACCTTGCCGCCGCGCAGGTGCACGCCCTCCACCCGCGGCGAGTGGACGAAGATCTCGAACATCGGCCGCGGCTCGGGCAGTTGCGGCACCCTGGCCGGGTCGAGCTTGAACGACAGCCAGGCCTTGGGCTGGCCGTCGGCGCCGCGCTGGTAGAAATTGGTGCGCAGCGTCGCCTGGATCAGCGCCAGGTAGTGACGCAGGATGCGGTCCTCGTCGAGGTTGGCGACGTCGTCGAGCGCGGCGGTGATGCGGGCAAGGATTGCGCCCTCGCGGGCATCACGGGTTTCGCCGCGTGCCGGGTCGAAGCGGGCGTGAAACAGCGCGATCAGGTCGGTGGCGATCGCCGGGTGGCCGGCCAGGGCCTGCTCGATGTAGTGCTGGCTGAACGGAAACGCCGCCTGCTTCATGTAGCGCGCGTAGGCCCGCAGCACGCCGACGCTGCGCCAGTCGAGGCCGGCGAGCAGCACCAGCCGGTTGAAGTTGTCGTCGTCGTTGTCGCCGCGCCAGGTGCGCAGGAAGGTCTCCTGGAAGGGGCCGCGCAGGCGCTCGATGTCGATCTCGGCGCCATCCGCCGCCGCGAGGCCGAAGTCGTCGATCCACATCTCTTCGCCATCGGCGCGCCGCACCTCGAAGGGGCGCTCTTCCAGCACGCGCACGCCCATGTGCTCTAGCATCGGCAGGCTCTGCGACAGCGGCGCCAGCTCGCCGGCGCGGATCAGCTTGAAGCGCAGCCGCCCCGGCGGGGCCTCGAGCGGCACATAGAGGTTCATCGCGATCGCGTCGGGCGCATCGAGCGCGGCGAGCTGCTCGATGTCATGCACGGCCATGCGCGGCGCGTGCTCCTCGCGATAGCCGGCGGCGAAGCCGCTCGCGTATTGGGCGAACAGGCTGTTGCCACGCTCTTCGCCGGCCGCTTCGACCAGCGCCTGCAGCAGATCGTCGTCCCAGCGTCGCGCCAGCCGCACCAGGCGCTGCTCGAGCTCGTGCGCGTCGAAGGCGGGGGCCGCGCCCGGCGGCGTGCGGATCACGATCAGGATGCGCGCCAGCGGCGACTCCGACAGATGCACGGTGAACTCCGACGACTCGCCGTGCAGGGCCTCGGACAGCGCGGCTTGCATGCGCATGCGGACATCGGTGTTGTAATTCTCGCGCGGCACGAACAGCAGGCAGGCATAAAAGCGGCCGAAGGCGTCGCGGCGCACGAACAGGCGGGTGCGCTGGCGCTCGCCCAGGCGCAGGATGCCCATCGCCGTCGCGTACAGGGCGTCGCTCGAGGTCTGTATCAGCTCGTCGCGTGGATACTGCTCGAGGATGGTGGTCAGCGCCTTGGCCGCGTGGCTGCGCGGCAGGAAGCCGGCGCGCCGGGTGACGTCCTCGACCTTGGTGCGCAGGACCGGGATCTGCGTCGGGCTGGTGCTGTAGGCGGCGGAGGTGTAGAGGCCGAGCAGGCGCCGTTCGCCGATGACTTCGCCATCGGCGCCGAAGCGTTTCACGCCGATGTAGTCGAGATAGACGGCGCGGTGCACCGTGGCGCGCGCGTTGGCCTTGGTCAGCGTCAGCAGGTTCTTGTGCCGCGCATAGCTGCGCAGCTCGGGCGACATCTGCGAGAAGGCGAGCGAGGGCGCCGCCTGGCCGTGCTCGCGCATGACGCCGAGGCCGCTGCCGGGCACGACGCGCAGCTCATCGCCGCTGCCGTCGCTGGCCTGGCCACGCACCAGGTCGTAGTCGCGACAGCCGAGCAGGGTGAAGTTGTCGTCGGCGATCCACTGCAGGAAGGCGCGCCCCTCGGCGATCTCATCGGTCGGCAGGGGCGGCGGGGAGGTTTCGACGTCGTCGATGATGTCGACGATGCGCTGCTGCATGTTGCGCCAGTCCTCGACGGCGGCGCGCACGTCCGCCAGCACGCGCAGCAGCCCTTCGTGCAGGGCGTCGAGCTGCGCGCGTTCGGTGCGGCGGTCGATCTCGATGTGGATGAGCGACTCGAAGCGGCCTTCGGCTTCGTCGCGCGAGCGGGCGATGCCGGTGAGGCGGTGCTCGGCGTCGCGGCGGATCTTCATGACCGGGTGCACGACGAGGTGCACCATCAGCCCGCGCCGGTTGACCTCGTTGGTGATCGAGTCGACGAGGAAGGGCATGTCGTCATTGACGATCTCGATCACGGTGTGGGCGGACTGCCAGCCGTGCTCCTCGAGCCGAGGGTTGAACACGCGCAGCTTGGGGGCGCCGCCGGCAAAGCTGCGCGCGAAGTGCCAGTGCGAAAGGACCGCGCCGTAGAGGTCGTCGAGCGGGCGCTCGGCCAGGTCTTCGGTTGCGGTCAGTGCGTAGTACTGGTGCGCGAACTCGGCCGCTTCGACGGCCTCGTCGGCGGGCAGGCGGGTGCGTATGGTATCGAGCAGCTGCGCGATGGGGTCGAAGGTGTCGCCTTGATGGGCGGTTTCCGCTGTATTCATCCCTGCCTCCCTTGCTGGCGCCGGGTGAGGGCGTCGTCGGTGGTGTGCCTTCAGCTTAGCCCGCTTTGCCGCCTCTGCCAGACCAGGGGGCTGGGTCGGATGGCTGCAGCGCAGCGGCACTGCGCGTCGACGCGACCAGGATGAGCATCATCGTCGCCCGCGTCGCGCCGACGAAGAGCTTGCGCACGGTCGCTTCGTCCAGCGTGTCGAAGTCGATCTCGGTGAAGATCACGCAGGGTGCGGACTGGCCCTTGAAACGATACACCGAGTCGATCAGCAGGTCGCCGTCGCTGTGTTCAGGCTCCCCGAACAGGTCGTAGCGGCCGGAGAAGGCGCGCAGCCGGTGCGGCCCGAGGTGGGTGATGGGCGTGAAGCGGGAATGCTCGCGGCCGCGGAAAGTCACCAGCGCGATCATGTCGCGGCGAAAGCCCAGCCCGATCGCGCGCGTGATCGCGCGCCGGGTGGCGTCCATCAGGCTCTCGCCGCCCTTGCCGTCCGCGCTGTCCCACGTCAGCCACTCCGGGCTGCTGCCGGCGACCGGACTGCCGGCACGGATCGGCACCGGCAGTGGCAGGCTGCGGTTGAGCAGCTCGAGGATGTCTGCCGGGGTGCGATAGTTGGTGTCGGCGGTGAGCCTCACCCAGCCCGGCAGCGCCACCTGGGCGCGGCCGTACAGATTCTGCATCGGGTCTTCCAGCCACCAGGCGCGGCCGTCGCGGGCGAGCAACGCGAGCAGCGCGTCGCGCCAGGCTTCGGTGAAGTCCTGGCCTTCATCGACGATCAGCTCGTCGAACTGCCACGCCGGGTCGCGCGTGCTTGCGACCAGCGCGGCGAAGTCCGCCTCCATGCGGCGGAAGGCGCCGGGCGCGGCGAAGTTGGGCGCCTGGCCGGCGGCGCGCAGACGGCGGTCGCACAGCTGGTGGAAGGTGGCGATCTCGCCACCGGGCGGGGCGATGCGGGCGAAGTGGTCGGCCAGCGGACGGTTGTAGCAGACGTAGAGCGGCCGCCGGCCGGCGCGCAGGGCATCGCCGTAGGCCGCGAGCGCAAGCTGGGTCTTGCCGCTGCCGGCGGTGGCGGTGACGTGCAGGCGAAAGGGCGTGAAGCTGAGGCGCCGGGCCCATTCCGCCAATCCGCCCGACAGGCGGGTGGTGAGCGCCTCGGCGCGCCCGGCCAGCGCCTGTACATCGGGCACCAGCTCGAGCAGATCGGCAAGGAAGCGGTGCAGTGCGGCGCGTCGTGCGGCGGGGGCGGTGGAGCCGTCGCCCCCGGCCAGGGCCTGCACGATAGCCACGAGTTCGCCGCGGCGGCGGGCGTCGACGATGCGCGTCGGGTCAAGCCCCGCGGTGCCGGGCTGGCGCACGGTGTAGTCAGGGCAGTAGAAGAGGGTTTCAAGGCGCGGCTCCTCGCCTTCGAGCAAGGGGCGCAGGCGGGCGCGCAGCGCGTCGGCATTGCGCGCCAGCTCGACGCTGACATTGCGCGCGCGGCGCGAGGGCGGACGCAGCAGACCGTCGGCGGTCTCGTCGAGAAAGCCGGATTGCTGTTCGATCAGCAGGATCTCTCCGCCCGGGCCCAGGACGACGAAGCTGACCTCGCCGAACACGGTGTGCTCGCCTTCGGCGCGCGTCCAGTGCAGTCCGTGGTAGACGGCGAACTCGGCGGGCAGGCCGGCGGCAAGCAAGGCGAGGGTCGCGAGCTCGCGCCGGCGGGCGCCGCTGGCGGGAAGCTGGCGCCAGCCTTCGGGGTGGATACGGGCCATGGTTCAAGGGCGGGCAATCGGCAAGCGTGGATGAGGGGGAGAAGCGCTGCAGAATAGTTTAACGGCCGATGCGCTATGCTCGAACCTCGCTCCCCGCCGGCGCACAGCCGTCGCGGCGCGCGCCGCAACGGAGCCCGAGTCCATGGACACGCTGAAAGCCTTCATCACCCTGCTGGCGCTGATCAACCCCTTCGGCGCCATTCCGATCTTCCTCAGTCTCACCGCGCACCAGACGCGGCTGCAGGTGGGACGCACGATCAACACCGCGGCGATCGCCACCGCGATCGTCATCGCCGTATCGGCGCTGTTCGGCCAGGCCCTGCTCGGCGTCTTCGGCATCTCGATCGCCTCCCTCCAGGTGGGCGGCGGCGTGCTGCTGTTCCTGATCGCGCTCAACATGTTCAACGCCGAGCCTGGCCGTGCGCGCTCCACCCCGGAAGAAGAGCACGAGGCGGCCGAGCGTTCCAGCATCGCGGTCGTGCCGCTCACGATCCCGCTCCTTGCCGGACCGGGCACGATGAGTTCGGTGATCATCCTGTCCGAGAACGCCCGCCACTGGTGGCAACTCGCGCTGCTGGTGCTGATCGGCGCAGCGATCGGCGGCGTGGTGTGGGCGACCCTGCGCATGGCCGGGCCGATCAGCCGGCTGGCGGGGCAGACCGGCCTCAACATCATGACCCGCGTGATGGGGCTGGTGCTGGCCGCGCTCGCCGTCGAGTTCATCGCCAATGGCGTGCGCACGCTTGTTCGGAGCTGAACGGCGGTCCGCAGCACGCCGAGCGTGTCCGGCTTCGCGGCTGCCGCCCGTTCCGGCTGGACCGTCGCGCGTGTGCTGTGAGAACCTTGCGCAAAATCGAAATGTGATGGGCTCCAGCATGTGTGTTTCCGATAGCGCCGCGCGGTTGCGGCGTTCCGTCCTGGGTTTATTTGCGGTCGGTGCGACTTCTCTGCCCTCGCTCGCGGCCGCGGCGGACGCGCTGTTCTTCGGCGATGTCCCGATCGTGCTCACCGCGTCGCGCATGGAGCAGTCGCCGCTCGATGCGCCGGCGGCGGTGACCGTCATCGATCGCGAGATGATCGCCGCATCGGGCTTCACCGAGCTGCACGACCTGCTGCGGCTCGTGCCCGGTTTCCTGGTTGCCGACTGGGCGGATGGTTCGCCCACGATCGCGAACCACGGCCTGGGCGATGCGTACAACGGGCGCGTGAAGGTGATGATCGACGGGCGCACGATGACGAGTCCGATGTGGGGCAACACCCTTTGGCGTGACCTGCCGATCCGCGTCGATGACGTCGAGCGCATTGAAGTCGTGCGCGGGCCGAATGGCGCGGCATACGGGGCGAATGCCTTCCAGGGCGTGGTCAACATCATCACGCGCGAGCCGGCGACCGAGGATGGGGTCACACTGATTTCGCGCCTGGGCGGCAATGGTTTCTACGACCAGGGCGTGCGGGTGAACGGACGCAGTGACGGGGCGGTGGACTGGCGACTTTCGGCCTCGCGCCGGGGGGCGAACACGTTCCGCGCGTACCATGAGGATGACGGCACGGTGAACCCGCGCGAGCGCTTTGGCCGCACCGCGGTCAACTTCAGTGCCTCGGCACAGGTTTCGCCGCGAGACGAGCTTCGCCTGCACGTCGGCGGCAGTGACGGCACCTACGATCGGGGCACGCCGGGCTCGGTGACCGATCCGCTGGCCGAAGAGGTGTCGCGGGCGAGTTATCTGCATCTGGCATGGACGCACAACGCCAGCGCCGAGTCCGAACTCACCGTGCAGTACTTCCACCAGGGCGAGGCGATCCGACCGAATGGCGTGAGCGGCGTCGAACTGCGCAGCACCCGCCTCAGCAGTCTGATCGACGGTGTGACGGTGATCCGGCCGAATGGGAGATTCATTGCCATTGCGAATCAGGATATCGATGTCGATACCTCTCGCGACGATCTCGAGCTGCAGTATTCCACGCGGCTGTCGCCCCAGTGGCAGATGTTGTTCGGGGCCGGTGTGCGGCGCGAATCGGTGCGATCGCGCGATTATTTCAACACCGGCCGCACGCTGCATGCCATGCATGCGCAAGCCTTTGGCAGCGTGACCTGGCAGCCGCTCGACTGGCTGAAGATCAACGCAGGCGGCACCTTGGAGCAGCACGACTACAGCGGCGAGCTGTTTTCGCCCAGGCTGGCGCTCAACCTGGCGCTCACGCCCGAGTCTTCGCTGCGGCTGGCTGGCGGCGTGGCCTACCGCGCGCCCAGCTTCGTCGAGTCGTATGCCGAGCAGGTGTATCGAGAGGATGGCCAGATCAGGGCGCTCGGCCTGCGCGCATCGCGCTCGCTTCAGCCCGAGCGCGTGCGCTATGTCGATCTCGGCTATGTGGCTGCGTTCCGGGAGATCGGCCTGCAAATCGATGCGCGCGTTTTCCGCGAGCGCTACGAGCGCTATCTCGACAACCAGCGTTGCTGGAATCCGGTGATTGCGCCCGACGGCAGCGAGACCGTGCCGACCGGTCGCATCAGGACGCCGGCATGCCCGACGGCCCCGCCGCCGGGATACGTTCCCTTCGATCAGGCGCTGCAACAGGCGTCCTTCGAGTTCCTCAACTCGGGCGCTTTCGTCATGGATGGCGCCGAGTTCAGCATCGACTGGCGTCGCCCAGGCTGGGGCAGGGTGGTGCTGTCGCAGGCCTTCATCGAGATCGATGCGGGCAAGGGCGTGTCCGACCCCGATTTCGAGATGAGCGCACCGCAGGCGATGACTTCGCTCCTGCTGATCAAGGATCTGCCGGCGCGCTGGCGTGCGAGCCTGGGGTTCTACCACAACGAAGCGATGTACTGGCTCAATGGCGGAGACCGCGTGCCCGGGCGTGACCGGGTCGATCTCAAGCTCGCTCGCCGCTTTGGCCCTGAACGCTCGGACAACGAGTTCGCCATCACGGCGCAGAGCGTCGGCGGCCGCTACGCGGAGTTCCACGAGGGCAAGTTCCGCGCCGAGCCCCAGCTCTTTGCCAGCCTGAGGCTGTCCTGGTAGAGCGGATGAGATCCTGCACCCACCGGCCCGGGATGGCGCATCGCGATCGCGCGCCGGCACCGGTGCGACGGCTGGCGGCGATGCTGCAGGTCCTGCTGGTGGCGCTTGCCTGCTTTTTGCCCGGGGTGGCGCATGCGTTCAAGGTCGCTCTCGCGCTTGCCCAGCCGGGCGGGGCGTACCAGGCGTTTGCCGACTCCTTGCAGCTGAAGCTGGCATCCGGTGGCGTCGTGCTGACGCCTGCCGGCAACCTGGAGGATGGGTTCGACGATGCGGTGCTTGCCCGCGCAGACCTGATCCTTGCGACAGGCCCGGCCGCTGCCGCTGCCGTCGTCGAGCATCATCGGCGTCCGACGATGGTGGCACTGATCAGCGGCGCTCAGCTGGCGGAACTGCGTGGCCGCTATCCGCAGGCCAACCTCTCCGGCTTCCTGCTGGAGCAGCCCGCAGAGCGCCAGATCCGGCTGATGGGCGCGGTGCTGCCCAAGGGCAGCCGAATCGGCATGCTGCGCAGCAGCGGGACGGTGCTCGACCCCGAGCTGGCGCGCGCTGCGTCGGCCAGCGGCTACAGATTGATCGAGCATTCCGTCGCCGGCAGTGCGGAGGTCATCGCCGGCCTCGAACAGGTCCTGCCAGCTTCCGATGCGCTCCTGGTCTTGCCCGACCCGGTGCTCTCGGCCCCCAACCCGGCCCGCTCCATCCTGCTCACGAGCTATCGTTTCCGCAGGCCGATCTTCGCCTTTTCGCAGGCTTACGTGGAAGCGGGTGCCCTCGCGGCGGTGTTCAGCGCCCCCGAGGACGTTGCAAGCGACGTGGCCGGGTGGTTGCGCAGCCTGGGGGGCGGGGTGGGGCGCCTGCCTGCGCCGCGCGCGCCGCTGACCTACCGAATCGCGGTCAACCGGCAGGTGGCACGTTCGCTCAACATCGGCGTGCCGTCGGACGCGCAGCTTCGCGCCCAGATCGAGGCAGGGAGGGAGCGATGAGGTGGGGGCGCGACCTGAGCCTGTTCCAGCGGCTCCTGCTGTTGGTGCTCATTCCCGTCTCGCTGCTGACCGCGATGATCAGCGGGGCGTACCTCAGCCGCGGCACGCGGCTGGCAGAAGAGGCAGTGCGCGAACGCGGCATCGCCATCGTCAGCTTTCTCGCGCCTGCCGCCGAGTACGGGGTGATCTCGGGTAATGCCGCGAACCTGCAGGGCCTGCTGGCGGCGGCGATGGCGCAGCAGGATGTGCGCGTCGCGGCGATCTACGATCGCAGCCGCTCGCCCATCATCCTCAGCGGCACGCCGGCGCTCGCCGATTTCGAACGGGTCGTCGCTGCCGGTGGCCCGCGTCTGGTCGAGTTCGGTGCAGGGCGTTTTTCCTTTGCCGCGCCGGTCCTGTCGCAGCCAGTGGCGGTCGACGATGTCAACCTGGTGGCCCGCCCCGGCACCGCGATGGCGGAAGCGGATGTCGTCGGCTGGGTCTATGTCGAGCTCGACACGGCAAGCTATCTGCAGCGCAGACGTGCGATCGTCGTCTTCGTGGGCGCACTGGCAATCGTTACGCTGGTGCTTACCGCGCTGTTCGCCATCCGGCTCGCACGCTCGGTCGGCGAGCCGGTGGACCGCCTGGCCGACGCTGTGCGGCGCATGGCGGCGGGCGATCTCGAGGTGCGCGTGCCGCTGGGCGGGGGCAGTCCGGAACTGCGCGAACTGCAGCAGGGCTTCAACGTCATGGCGCGCTCGATCGCCGACGCGCATTACAACCTGCAGGTGCAGATCAAGGAGGCCACCGGGCACCTCGCCTATCAGGCCATGCACGATCCGCTCACCGGTTTGCCGAATCGTCGCGCCTTCGAGCTGGCGCTGGAGGATGCGGTGCAGGCGTCGCGGCGTGCGGCCGACCACGGTGCGCTGTGCTTCATCGACCTCGATCGCTTCAAGCGTGTCAATGATCTCTGTGGCCACGCCGCGGGCGATGCGCTGTTGCAGCAGATCGGCGACGTCATCCGCCACACGGTGCGCGCGCAGGACATGATCTGCCGCGTCGGTGGCGACGAGTTCGCCCTCATCCTGCGCGGGTGTGCGCCTGCCGATGCGCGACGCATCGCCGATGCGCTGTGCCGGGCGATCGAGGCGCATGCCTTCGACTGGGAAGGGGAGATCTTCCATGTCGGCGCCAGCGTCGGCATGGCGCGCATCGACGACCATACCCGCAGCCCGTCGGACGTGCTGAAAGCGGCCGACCTGGCTTGCTACGAGGCCAAGCGCGGCGGGCGCGGCCAGGTGGTCGAGCACCGCGCCGCGCCTGGCGCAGGGGGGCGGCCGGACTGAGCGGCGGGTGGCACAATGCGGCCTCCCGCGCCTCATGCATGCAGCCATGCTCCGTCTCGCTTTCTCCAACCGTTTCGAGATCCTGCTCGATCGCTTGCTCGACCAGCTCGCCCACGAGCAGCCCGGGCCGTTCGGCCAGCGCCATGTGGTGGTGCCGAGCAGCGCCCTGCGGCGTCATGTCGAGTTCGCGGTGGCGCAGCGCGAAGGCGTCTGCGCGAATCTGGACTTCGGCTACCTGGCCCAATGGCTGTGGGCGCAGATCGGCTGCGTGGTGGAGGTGCCGGCGCGTTCGCCCTTCTCGCCGGCCCTGCTCGCATGGCGGGTGTTCGGACTGCTCGACCCGGCCGCTGCCGCGGGCGGCTGGCTGGCGGCGCATCCGCGACTGGCGCGCTATGTCGAAGGCGCCGATGCGCGCATGCGCTTTGAGCTCGCCGAGCGCACCGCGCGCGTGTTCGATCATTACCTGACCTACCGGCCGCGCTGGCTTGAGGCCTGGGCTGCCGGCAAGGTCGCGCTCACCGCCGCCACCGACGCCGAGCGCGCCGACGAGGCCTGGCAGGCCGAGCTGTGGCGCCGCATCCGTGCCGGCATGGATGTCCGTCAGGATCATCCGGCCGCGGAGTTCCTGCGCAAGGTCTCGGCGATGAGCGCGGCCGATCTCGCCGCAATCGGGCTGCCGCGCACAGTGCACGTGTTCGGCCTGCCTGCCCTGCCGCCGCTGTATCTCGAGATTCTGCGCGAACTTGCGCGTGTGGTCGAGGTGCGCCTCTACGTGCTGAACCCGTGTCGCGAATTCTGGTTCGAGATCGTCGATGCGCGCCGGCTGTCGTGGCTTGCCAGCCGGCAGCAGGACATGTTCCATGAAACCGGCAACCGCCTGCTCGCCGCCTGGGGACAGCAGACGCAGGCGCACATCGGCCTGCTGTTCGACGGCGAGCGCGAGGTGGACGAAGAGGCCGTGTTCGCGCCCCATCCCGGCAAACACCTGCTCGCGCGGCTGCACAACGCCATCCTCGACCTGCAGGAGCTGGCGCCCGGCAGCGTCGCGCTCGCCGAGCGCGATCGCAGCATCGAGCTGCACGTGTGCCATTCGCGCACCCGCGAGCTGGAGGTGCTCCACGACCGCCTGCTCGGCCTCTTCGCCGGACGCAACCCGCCGCGACCCGACGAGATCGTTGTGCTGACGCCCGACCTCGATGCCACCGCGCCCCTGATCGAGGCGGTATTCGGCACCGCACCGGCCGGACGACGCATCCCGTGGCGCATCACCGGGCTGGGTGGCACGCGGGAGAACCCTGCGGCGCAGGTGCTCGACCGGTTGCTGACGCTGGCGGCGAGCCGCTTCCCGGCGAGCCGGATCTTCGACCTGCTGCAGCAGCCACCGGTAGCGGCGCGCTTCGGGCTGGACGAGGCGGCGCTCGAGTCGGTGCACGAATGGATGCGGGCGGCCGGCATCCGCTGGGGCCTCGATGGGGATGCCAGCCAGCACACCCTCGAGGAGGGGCTGCACCGATTGTTTCTCGCCTGGGCGGGGGGTGACGCGGCGCAGCATGCGACCTTCGGCGGGCGTATCGGGGCCGGTGCGCCTGAAGGGGGCGCGGCGCATGCCCTCGGCCGCTTCTGGCGCTATGCGCAGACTCTGCGGCGCTTGCGCGATGCCTTGCAGCGCCCGCACGATGCCGCCGGCTGGCGCACGCTGCTGTCCGACGCGCTCGATGCGCTGGTCTCCGACACCTCGGAGTGGGCCGATGCGCTGAGAGAGGTGCGCGAGGCGCTCACCTCGCTGACCGACGCCATGGACGGTGGCGGGCTCGCGGCGCCGGTGCCGCTGCAGGTCGTGCATCCTGCGCTGGGCGCCGTACTCGACGATCCGGCACGCGGCGGGGTGCCCGGCGGCAGCGTGACCTTCTCCGCTTTGCCGGCGCTGCGTGGCCTGCCCTACCGCGTGGTGTGCGTGATCGGGCTGGACCAGGGGGCGTTTCCCGGCGGCGATCGCCCGGCCGAGTTCGATCTGCTGGCGGCCCGTCCACAGCGCGGCGACCGCCAGCGTCGGCTCGACGACCGCAACCTGTTTCTCGACGTGCTGCTGTCGGCGCGCGAGGTGCTGCACCTGTCCCATGTCGGCCGAAGCGTTCGGGACGGCAGCGCGGTCCCCCCTTCGGTCCTCGTCGACGAACTGCTCGACGTCCTCGCGGCCGCCTGTGCGAGCGAGCCGGCCGATCCCGCTGCGGTGGCGTCGGCACGTCGGCGTCTGACGGTGGAGCATCCGCTGCAGGCTTTCTCCGCTGACTATTTCCTGCCCGCGGCACGACCCGATCCGCGTCTCGTCAGTTTTCACGAAGAGTATGCGAGCGCGCTGGCGGCGCGCCTCGGCAGGGCGCTGACCGACCTGGCGGAGCCGGGGATCGCGACGCTGGAAGCGTGCGAGCAGATGGACAGCGCGGCGGAGGGAGATTCGGACGGCGAGGGCGACGATGACGGGCAGGTCCATGATCCCGTGCATCGCCCCTTCTTCACCGCGCCGCTGCCGGCCCCGGGCGCCGAGTGGCGCAGCGTCGGTCTCGAGCAGCTGGTGCGCTTCTTCCGCAACCCGTGCCGCTACCTGCTGCGCGAGCGCATCGGCCTGGACCTGCCCGAAGCCGAAGAGGAGCTGGAGGACGTCGAGACCTTCATCCCGGACTGGCCTGCCCGGCAGGCGCTGGCACAGCGTCTGCTGCCAGCGCTGCTGGCCGTGGAGGGAGCGTCGGCGGACGACGACGGTGCGGCATTGATGGCGCTCGCGCGCGCTGGTGGCGAGTACCCGGCGGGCGCCCTCGGCGAGCTTGAGCTGGAACGCGAGCTGACGCGCCTGAAACAGTTTGCCGACGCGGTCTCGGCGGCGCGCGGCGAGTCGCTGCCACCGCACGTGCCACGCCTCGATTTCGAGTTCGAGGGGGAGTACTGGACGCTGACCGCCGCCTTCAGCGACCTGCGGCCACAGGGGCTTCTGCGCCACCGCTACGACGACACCCGCCCGGCCGATTATCTCGCGGCCTGGCTGGCCCACCTCGTGCTGTGTGCTGCGCCCGCCCCAGGCGTCGCCTGCGCGACGCGCGCGGTATCGCGCAACGGCGGCTTTGCCTTCGCTGCCGTTGAATCGGCGCGGGCACGCGCGATGCTCGCCGATGCGCTCGAGCTTTACCGCGAGGGCCTGTGCGCCCCGCTGCGCTTCTTCCCCAAGTCCGCCTGGGCCTATGTCATGAACGGCGAGAACGCGTTCAAGGCCCAGGCGAAATGGACGGGCGGAAACCGGCCGTCGTTCGGCGAAGCCGCCGACCCCGCCTACCGGCTGGCGCTGCGCGGCGTCGGTGCGCCGCTGGATGGACAGTTCTTCGAGCTTGCCCGGCGCGTGCTCGATCCCCTGCTCGAACACCTGCAGGATGCGCGCCTGGATCATGTGCCGCATGCACCGCTCTGAGCAGAGCGACTCGACAGCAGGCGTGGCGCGGGCTAGGTTGAACCGAGGACGGCACGCCGTCGCCACAGTGAGGAGGCTGGCATGACCACGAGACCCGCCACGGTCGTTGCTGTGCGCCCCGACAGGGAAGTGCTCACCCGCCAGCGCCTGCCCTACTTCGTCGGCATCTCGGGCGAAACCGCAGCCAGTCGAGGCCTGTCGATGCACCTGGTGGTCATTCCGCCGGGTGGGATGGCTGCGCCGCACCGCCATCGCGGCTATGAGACAGCCATTTACGTACTCGAAGGTCGCGTCGAGACCCGCTACGGCCCAGGCCTGCGCGATCGCATCGTCAGCGCCGCCGGCGAGTTTCTCTTCATCCCGCCCGATGTGCCGCACCAGGCCTTCAACCTCAGCGACACCGAACCCGCGCGCGCGATCGTCGCCCGCAACGACCCGGCCGAGCAGGAAAACGTGGTGCCTTATGATCCGGCGGAGGATGGCGGCTGAACGGAAGGTCGCCCGCCCCCCCGCTTGCCCCGCCGATGGGCGGGGCCCGGTGCAGTGCCGGGCTCCTGAGCCTAGAAGAGTCCGGCGACTGAGGTGATGAGGCCCTTCTTGAGTTCAGGCAGCGCTTCGTCAAACTCCAGGTTGACCTTGTTTGCGGTCGAGGCGATGCGGGTCTGGTAGGTCTTGTACTGGGATTCCTCCGAGTACGTCACGGTGCTGGATCCGCTCGTGCCCTGCTTGAGCTGGTGATTGGAATTGACCGTCGCGGTGCGCGAGCCGCGGATGCGTTCCTTGATCTGCAGGTCGGTCACCAGCGAGTAGTAGACATCCTTGACGGCCGCCCCGGCAATGCCTTCGGCCAGCGCGCCGACCAGGCCTGCGGCCGCGATGCCGCGCCCACCGCTGCCCCCCGCGTAGGCGGCGCCCGCGCCCAGCACCAGGCCGCCGGCGGCACTGGCGCCGTAGCCCTGCTGGATGACGGCTTCGGTGGCCGTGGGCGACGTCTTGCCGACCTGCAGGATGTTCGCCTGCAGGACGTAGTGTGCAAGGTCGGGGTCGGCGACCAGGCGATAACCCTTGGCGGCGATAGCCGCCGTCAGCTCCTGCTCGACGGCCAGATCGGGCTTGTCGCTGGTGTTGCGCAATTGGACGAAGACGGTGCGCTTGTCGGCCGCGACGGGATCGAGAAACACCGTCGAGGACATTTTCGTCTGTACGTCCAGGTTGCGCTTCGAGATGGCAACCTGAGTCGCCGCGCAGCCGGACAACAGGCTGGCCGAAATGACGATGAGTGCAGCGCGCTTCAACACCATGAGCTTCTCCAGGATGAGGGATATGATTTATGCATGACGGCGGATGCGGCGGAGCCCTCATGCAGCGCGCCGGAGTTTATATCAATGTCATTATTATGTTTACAGCATTAAGAGGTGTGGCGGCGCCCTCGGCTGCACTCGGCCTGCGCTTTGGCCTTGCGCTCGTCCTGATCACTGCTATATCGAAGACGTATCGTCGAATTGAAATTGCATCAAGTCGCAGTTCGTTTTTATGCCGCCACCGTCGAGTTCCGCGTCAGGAGGGTGTCGGGCGTGCTCACCCCAATCGGTTGCCAACTCATTCAGGAGTCGTGCCATGAGTTCTTCCCGCATTTACCTCCCCGCCGAAACCTGGGAGCCGGATATGCCTGCGACGATGCTAGCGATCGGCGATTCCTGGTTCTGGTACCCGCGCAACAACGTGCTGCAGGCGCTGGTGGCGCACAAGCGGCTGAAGGATCCCTACCGCGTCATCCAGATGCTGGGTTACAACGGAGCCAAGCTCGAGGAGTATGTTTTCGGTCGCTTTGCGAAGCAGGTCGAGAAGCATCTCTCGCCCGGCTTCCGCACTGCATACTCGGCGATCCTGATCAGCGGCGCCGGCAACGATGCGGTCGACTACAAGCTGGCGCTAAAGCGATCCTGCGCAGGCTTGAGTACCGGAGCCGAGTGCATCGACGAGGCCACAATGACGGATTTCCTCGGTCGCCTTTCCGCAGCGCTGGGTGCGCTGGTGCAGCGCATCACCGTTGCCTATGCAGGGGCGCAACGTCCCGACATCTTCCTGCATTCCTACGACTACCCGGTGCCTGACGGTCGCGGCTTCAAAATCGTCGATCAGCTGAAGGTCAGCGGGCCCTGGCTCCAGCCGGCGATGTCCGGGCGCAAGGTCGACGACGTCATGCCCTTGCGCAAGGAGATCTGCCGCATCCTGATCGACCGCCTCGCCGCCGTCTATGAAGATTTCGCTAACCGCAACGAGCGCGTCTACTTCATCCGCTCGACGGGTTGTCTGAAGTCGCCCGATTACGAAAAGGACTGGGACAATGAACTCCACCCGTCGGCTCAGGGTTTCAAGCGTGTGGTCGACAAGTGCTGGATACCGGTTCTGGCGCAGCACGGCTACGCAAGGCCGTGAGGCGGCTACAGGGGCAGTCAGCGCTGGCGCAGCATCGAATGCGCCAGCGCGGTGCGCAGCGTTAGGCCCGTCCTGCGGCTGTGGCGGGCCGCCTTGCGGTGTGAGAGCACGAGCGAGGCTGGATCGATCAGGATGGCAGCGACGAGCCCATCCCGGGCATGGACCTCGGCGCAGAAGCCGACGCTGTATCCGTTAGCATCGAGGCCCTGGCCGATCACGACGGTTGCGTCGTCAGTCTCGGCGTAGGGGCGTCCGGTGTAATTCACGAAGCGTACCTCGCGATTGATGTCGTGCTCGTGCAGCCAGGCTCCTACGTGGTCGATGACGGACATTGAGGCCAGGTCCGCCCCCTGTCTGCGCAAGGCCGCCGCGACGAAGAGCGCGATCGCGAGCAGGCAGATCAGCAGCAAGTCCAAGGGGCCATTCCTCCACGGGTGATCGAAGATCGGTCAGGTGGCCGCGCGGATCGTCGGCGCGGGCAAGACAATACGCCGGCGTGGCGCGCTACGCGCTAGTCTGAATGAATACCTTGTCATTGCGAACGGCATTGCGCCTGATGCTTACCCGTTTCGGGTGCTTGCGCAATTCCGGCCTTGCCGATAACGCGTCTTGGGTGCAGGCTGATGGAGGGCTCGGCGGCAAGGTCCGAGCCCGAACAGCCCATGACCTACATCCTTGGCCTGAATGCCTTTCGCAACGATTCAGCGGCGTGCCTGCTGCGCGACGGCCGCCTGATCGCCGCCGCCGAAGAGGAACGCTTCCGCCGCATCAAGCACTGGGCGGGTTATCCGTGCGATGCGATACGTTACTGCCTCGCCGAAGCCGGGATCGAGCCGGATGTCATCGACCTCGTCGCATTTTCTTGCGACCGGGCGGACGGCATGTCGCAGCAGCGCTTGCGCGAGGAACTCGCCGACACCGGGTTCGAATGCGCCGTGCAAGCGGTTGACCTTCCGCGGGCGCTGCTGGCGGCAGCGTTCCTCGTGTCTCCGTTCGACGAGGCGGTGGTCGTCGCGCCGGGCAGTATCGGGCAGGGCGCTTTCTGGGGGGCAGGTCGGGGGACGCAGATCGAGGTCGACGCCAGCCTTTGCCTGCCGGATTCGCTTGGACTCTTCTATCGGGCGATCACGCGCTTTCTCGGTTTTCCGCGGGCGGGTGACGAGTACAAGGTGATGGGGCTGGCCCCTTACGGAAGCCCCGTCCTGCTGCCTGAAATGCGCCGCATCGTGCGCCTGCTGGACGATGGCCGGTTCAGCGTCGATCCGGCCGTGCTTGGCGATGGGCCGGGTGGGTCGGAAGAGTCGATGGCCGCCGGGCTGCAGGCGCTGTTCGGCCCGCCGCGGCGAGCGGACGAGGCGCTCACCCTGCGGCACCGTGACATCGCGCATTCCGCGCAGGCGATGTACGAGGAAGCCTTGTTTCATCTGCTCGACGCCTTGCACGCGAGATATCGCTGCGATGCCGTCGCGGTGGCGGGCGACGGCGGGTTGAATTCGGTCGCGAACGGACGTCTGCGCGCGCGCACCGCCTTTCGCCATGTCTACGTACCGCCTGCGCCGGGTGATGCAGGCGCGGCGATGGGGGCCGCGCTCGTCGCATGGCACGAGCACGACAGCGACGCATCGCGCGCCAGGACCCCTGCGCTCGATCAGGCGGCCTGGGGGCCGGCGTTCAGTGATGCCGACATCGCTCGGGCGCTGGACGACGCCGCAGATCGAATCCGGCTCGCCGGTTGCGCGCGCGTGTTCATGTCCGATGTCGGCGCGTTGTGCCGCCGCACCGCGGCCGACCTTGCCGACGGCAGGGTGGTGGGCTGGTTTCACGGGCGCATGGAGTGGGGCCCGCGCGCCTTGGGCGGACGCAGCATTCTCGGTGATCCGAGGCGTGCGGACATGAAGGCAATACTGAACCTGAAGATCAAGCGGCGCGAATCCTTCCGGCCATTTGCGCCCTCTGTGCTGCGCGAGGCGGTCGCGGACTGGTTCGAGCAGGACGGAGACGTTCCCTTCATGTCGCAAGTGCTGCAGATTCGCGCCGACAGGCGCGCTCGGATCCCGGCCGTGACCCATGTCGACGGTTCCGGGCGGCTGCAGACGGTGGAGCAGCGGGCGAACCCGCACTATCACGCGCTGATCAGCGCCTTTCGCGACCTGACCGGTGTGCCGATGATCCTCAATACCTCGTTCAACGAGAACGAACCCGTCGTCTGCCGACCGGAGGAGGCGCTGGCGTGCTTCATGCGCACGCAGATGGACGTGCTGGTGATGGGGCGCTGGATGCTTCGACGCTGATTCCGTCCGCGCCCTATTCGGTGTTCGGTGGTGTCGCTGGCCGCACCGGCACGCGCCACAGGAACACCGCCAGCACGATGGCGATGACGAGCAGCATGGCGCGGTGCCAGGCCGAAGGAACGAGCAGCAGCGACACGCCGAACGACAGGCCCATCAGCGCGAAGGCCCATGGCTTCACCCCCGGCGGCATGCTGCGATGTTGCTCCCATTCGCGCACGATGGGGCCGGCGATGCGATGCGCCAGCAGATGACGGTGAAACGCCTCGGAGCTGCGCGCAAAACACGCTGCCGCCAGCAGAATGAAGGGGGTCGTCGGCAGCACGGGCAGCACGACGCCGAGGACGCCCAGCAGCAAGGCAAGGATGCCCAGCCACAGGTAGATCAGACGCATCAGGCGAGAGTCGTGCAGCTTCGACACAGGGGAGCGTTCGCGACAAGGAGTGGAAATTTGTCGCGATGTTATCGCGGCGCGCTATCGCTGTTGCACCCGGGGTACTCAATAGGCAGCGGGGGAGGCCGCACCGCTCGGTGCCGCCTCCCCCGCACGTCGTTTCAAGTCCGGCTTGTTACGCCTGCTGGATGCCCGCGAGCAGCCAGCCGCCATTGCCGGCGCGCGGCTTCACCAGGTGCCAGATCTCGTCGATTGCCTCCGGCGCGGCGTCCCGGTCTTCGCGGACGAGGCCGCTATAGCGGACGCTTACCACGTAGCGCGAGGCTTCTTCCACCACCTCGAGCACCTGGGCATCGATCTGCACGATATCGGTCTGCTGTGCCGGTTCGCCACGGCCGAGAATGTTGGTCTTCAGCTCGGCAAACATTTCCGGGGTCGTGAACTCACGCAGGTCGTCCAGATTGCCGGCGTCGTGCGAGGCCTGCAGGCGGATGAAGTTGACCTTGGCCTGGCGGACGAAGGCGGCTTCATCGAAGTCGGCCGGGAGCGTACGGTCAGCGGCGGGGGCGTCGCTGAATTGAGTCGCGGCGCCGGGCAGAGGATCAGCCGCCGTGCGCTGAATTGCAGGTTCGTGAGTCTGGGGTGCGGGACCGGCGTACTGCATGCCGTTCGCACCGGCCATGGCGGGCTGCGCACCGCCGGCGCGGCGGCGCATGATCAGGCCGACGACGACCAGCACCGCCATCACCAGCAGGCCGATCATCATCATCGACGCCAGTTCCTCGCCGAAGCCGAGGTGCGATGCCAGTGCGGCAAGGCCGAGACCGGCGGCGAGGCCGGCCAGCGGTCCCATCCACGAGCGCTTCGGCTGGGCCTGTGGCGCGGCGGCCGCAGCAGGCGCACGAGTGGCTGCTGATGCGGTCGGCGCCTGGGCCGGGGCCGCAGTCGGGGCCCGGTCGGGCGTGGTCATGTTGCGTTGCATGCCGGAGGACGAGCCGCCGCCGAGCCGCTTCGCGGCTTCTGC
Organism: Thauera sp.; assembly: GCA_017302295.1. GTDB lineage: Bacteria > Pseudomonadota > Gammaproteobacteria > Burkholderiales > Rhodocyclaceae > Thauera. The sequence goes on from JAFLDS010000012.1 coordinate 64,098, forward strand.
GTCAGGGACAGTCATGGTCAGGCCCAGCGCCAGTGCGGCGGCGAACAGGGTGAAAGCTCTCATCGGGTGCTCCTGGAGGTAAGAGAACAACGCCGTGAGGATAGCGGTTCGTCGATGAAAGAAAAATCAGACTGACCAAGACCGATATATCGTAAATTCCGAACTATTGCGTCCGTTGTATCGAGGAAGCACTGCGCACTGATCCCCTCCGAACATGCGCCGATGCCGGGCGGCGAGTGTCGGGTGGACAGGCGCGACGCAGACGGAAAGCCGGAACTGCGGATGATTCCCGAGGCGAAGTACGGCGGTTGGAGCAGGGCTGCGCTTACATGGCGCCAGAAAACAAAAAGGCCAGTTCGTGAGAACTGGCCTAAGTGCTTGAATTCTTTGGTGGGGGCACAAGGATTCGAACCTTGGACCTACTGATTAAGAGTCAGCTGCTCTACCAACTGAGCTATACCCCCGCTGCCTTTCGGCTGACCGGTGCCGCTGCGTGCCGGTCGAGAGCCGCGGATAATACACGCTAGGGCTGTGTCGGGCAACAGCTTGGAAGAAAATTTCCTGTCCGGACTCAGGCGAGAACGCGACCGGCGCGGCGGCGTGTGCCGAGGCCGGGCACGGCGCCCAGGCCGCGGCTGCCGTGGGCGTGGCAAATGGCGCAGGCGAGCGCATCGGCGGCGTCGGGGCTGGGGCTGTCGTCGAGCGTGAGCAGCCGCTGCACCATGTGCTGCACCTGCTCCTTGGCGGCCTTGCCATAGCCGACCACCGATTGCTTGACCTGCAGCGCAGTGTATTCATGCACCGGCAGGTCGCACGACACCGCGCCGCAGATCACCGCCCCGCGCGCCTGACCAAGGAGCAGGGTGGACTGCGGATTGACGTTGACGAACACCTTTTCCACGGCGACGACGTCGGGCCGGTAGGTTTCGATGACTTCGCGCACGCCGTCGAGCAGGGTCTTCAGGCGGCCGGGCAGTTCGCCATCCCGGGTCTTGATGCAGCCGCTCGCGACGTAGCGCAGCTGGCTGCCGAGGCTGTCGATCAGGCCGAAGCCGGTGATGCGCAAGCCGGGATCCAGGCCGAGGATGCGGGTGGCGACGGTGCTCGAGGCGGCGCTCATGCGCGTAGGGCTCAGACCTTCACCGCGGTGCCGCTGACGCACACCATCAGCATGCCATTGTCCTGGCCGAGGACTTCATAGTCGATGTCGATGCCAACGACCGCATTGGCGCCGAGCTTGCGCGCGGCGTCGGCCATTTCTTCCATCGCGATCTCGCGCGAGTCGGCCAGCGTGCGCTCGTAGCTGCCGGCGCGACCGCCGACCACGTTGCGTATCGAGGCGAACATGTCCTTGAAGATGTTCGCGCCGATGATCGCTTCGCCAGTGACGACGCCGAGGTATTCGCGGATCGGCTGGCCTTCGAGGGTGGGGGTGGTGGACATCAGCATGGTCGGGCTCCTGGGTGCGGACGGCATAAAGACAAAGGGCGACGCACTGCGCCGCCCCGTTCGACTACAGCGTCTGGCCGCAGCTTACTCGTCCATCACCGCCGACGTGTAGACTTCCTGGACGTCATCGAGACTCTCGAGCGCGTCGAGCAGCTTTTGCATGCGCAGCGCTTCGTCGCCGGCGAGTTCGGTCTCGTTCTGCGGCTTCATCGTCACCTCGCCGAACTCGGCGGTGAATCCGGCCTTTTCCAGCGCTTCCTTCACAGTGGTGAATTCCCACGGGCCGGTGATCACTTCGATCGAGCCGTCATCGTTGGTCACGACATCCTCGGCGCCGGCCTCGAGCGCGGCCTCCATCAGTGCGTCCTCGCTGGTGCCCGGGGCGAACAGCATCTGGCCGCAGTGCTTGAACTGGAATGCGACGCAGCCGTCGGTGCCCATGTTGCCGCCGTACTTGGAAAACGCGTGGCGCACGTCGGCCACGGTGCGGGTCTTGTTGTCGGTGAGGCAGTCGACCATCACTGCCGAGCCGCCGATGCCGTAACCCTCGTAGCGGATTTCCTCGTAGCTTACGCCTTCGAGCTCGCCGGTCCCCTTCTTGATCGCGTTGTCGATCTTGTCCTTGGGCATGTTGACGCCCTTGGCCTTGTCCACCGCCAGGCGCAGGCGCGGGTTGAAGCCCGGGTCACCCCCGCCCATCTTGGCGGCGACGGTGATTTCCTTCGCAAGTTTGGAGAATGCAGCGCCGCGCTTTTCGTCCTGACGACCTTTGCGGTGCTGGATATTGGCCCATTTGGAATGACCCGCCATGAGAACCTCGATGCTGCCTGAGCGATTGAAGAGGCCGGCATTATACAACCCGCAGCGGTCGTCACAGGCCACCTTGCGCGACGCAACATGCCGGCGCTGCTACACTTTCGCCCAATTGCATGTCCGGCATTCCTGCCGATCCCGCATTCATTCCGGAGCTTTGCCATGGCCGAACCGCTGCTGATCGCACGCACTTCCGACAAGAGTGGTCACAAGGACATCAACCTGCTGCCGCGCCTGTCCAACCGTCACGGCCTGATCACCGGCGCGACCGGGACGGGCAAGACGGTCACGCTGCAGAAGATGGCCGAATCCTTTGCGTCCATCGGTGTGCCGGTATTCCTCGCCGACGTGAAGGGCGACCTGTCGGGCATCGGCGCCGCGGGCACGCAGTCCGACAAGCTGATGCAGCGTCTGGCCGCGCTGGGAATCACCGACTATGCGCCGAAAGCCAACACCGCCGTGTTCTGGGACGTGTATGGCGAAAAGGGTCATCCGGTACGTGCCACGATCTCCGACATGGGCCCGCTGCTGCTTGGCCGCCTGCTGAACCTGAACGACACCCAGGCTGGCGTGCTGCAGCTCGTGTTCAAGATCGCCGACGACAATGGCATGCTGCTGCTCGATCTCAAAGACTTGCGCGCGATGGTGCAGTACGTCGGCGAGAACGCGAAGAGCTTCACCACCGAATACGGCAACATCGCCGCGGCGTCGATCGGCGCCATCCAGCGCAACCTGCTGGCGCTGGAGGAGCAGGGCGGCGACGTGTTCTTCGGCGAGCCGATGCTCGACATCGCCGACCTGATGCAGACCGACGGCGACGGCCGTGGCGTGATCAACGTGCTGGCAGCAGACAAGCTCTACAACTCGCCCAAGCTGTATTCCACCTTCCTGCTGTGGATGCTGTCCGAGCTGTTCGAGCAGCTGCCCGAAGTCGGCGACCCCGACAAGCCGAAGATGGTGTTCTTCTTCGACGAGGCCCACCTGCTGTTCAACGACGCGCCCAAGGCGCTGCTGGAGAAGATCGAACAGGTCGTGCGCCTGATCCGGTCGAAGGGCGTCGGCGTGTATTTCGTCACCCAGAATCCGCTGGATGTGCCTGAGACGGTGCTCGGCCAGCTCGGCAACCGGGTGCAGCATGCGCTGCGCGCGTTCACGCCGCGCGACCAGAAGGCGGTGAAGACGGCCGCCGAGACGATGCGTGCAAATCCGGCGTTCGATGCCGCGGCGGCGATCACCGAGCTGGGCGTGGGCGAGGCGCTGGTGTCCTTCCTCGACGACAAGGGGCGGCCGGAAATCACCGAGCGCTGCTTCGTGATTGCGCCGAACTCACGCCTCGGTCCGCTCGAAGCGGCCGAGCGCGACGCGGCGATCAAAGGCTCGGTGATCTACGGCCACTACGAGAAGGTGGTGGATCGCGAATCCGCCTATGAGCTGCTGCAGGCCAAGGCCGCTACCACGGCGGCGATCGAGGCCGGGCGTGAGGCGGCGAAGCAGGCCGGTGGCGAGACCGGCAGCGCGGTGAGCGACATCCTGTTCGGCTCCACCGGTCCGCGCGGCGGGCAGCGCGATGGCCTGGTGCAGATCGCCGCCAAGACGGTGACGCGCACCATCGGTAGCTCGATCGGCCGCCAGATCGTGCGTGGCATTCTCGGCTCGCTGCTCGGGGGGCGGCGCTGATCCGCGATCGCACGCCTGTCGGCTGCGCGGGCGTGTCACGGTGAGCGCTGCGTTGCACCGTTCCGGTCTGGTGTTCGCCGTGCTCGGCGCGACCGGTTTTTCCTTCAAGGCGATTCTGGTCAAACTTGCCTATCGCCATGGCGTCGATGCCGAGACCCTGCTCGCGCTGCGCATGGGTTTCGCGCTGCCTTTCTTTCTCGCCATGGGCGTGGTCGCCAGCCGCCGCGCGACGACGGCGTTACCTGGCCGCGACTGGGCGTGGATGCTGGGGCTGGGCCTGATTGGCTACTACCTGGCGAGCTACTTCGATTTTCTCGGTCTGAAGTACATCAGCGCCGCGCTCGAGCGTCTGATCCTCTACCTCTACCCGACGCTGGTGATCGTGCTGTCCGCGCTGTTCCTCGGCAAGCCGGTGACCCGGCGCATGCTGGGCGCGCTCGGGCTGTGCTACATCGGCATTGGCATCGCGGTCGGCCATGACCTGACGATCGCCGGCGATGCGGGCGACGTGGTGCTCGGCAGCCTGCTGGTCTTCGCCAGCGCGGTCACCTTTGCGCTCTACCTGATGGGTAATGGCGAGGTGGTGGGGCGCACCGGCTCGGCGCGCTTCACTGCCTATGCGACCAGCTTTGCCTGCCTCGGCTGCCTCGCGCAGTTCTTCGTGCTGCGGCCGGTTTCGGCGCTGGTCCAGCCTTGGGAGGTGTATGCGCTGGCCCTGACGATGGCGCTGGTGAGCACGGTCGCGCCGGTGTGGCTCACGTCGGAAGCGATCCGACGCCTCGGTGCCGGACCGGTGTCGCTGACCAGCAGCCTGGGGCCGGCGATCACGATCCTGCTGGGGTGGTTGCTGCTCGACGAGGCGGTCGGCCTGGCGCAATTCGCCGGTACCGTGATGGTCATCGGCGGCGTGGCGGTGATGGCGCGCAAGCGCGATTGAATACCTTTCGAACGGTGAACGCCGGCTAAGATCGAGCCTTACTGGTGCGCCGCCGGATCAGGGCGGACTGCAGCGAAACTGTCCGTGAAGGGTGGCGCAGGTCCGGTTGCGACCGGCCTGCTTGGCTTGGTACAGGGCATGATCTGCCGCATGCACCAGCGCGTCGGTGTCGGCCATCGCCGCTTCCTTGGTGGCCACGCCGATGCTGATGGAACACGTGATCACGCTGCCGCCGATGTCGATGCGGAGCGCCTCCACCGTGCGGCGTAGCCGCTCCCCGGCCAGCAGCGCCGCCCTGACGTCGGACCCCTCGCAGATCATCAGGAACTCCTCGCCGCCGAGCCGGCAGACGCTTTCGTTCTTGCGTGCCGAACGCTGCAGGGTCAGGGCGACCTCGCGCAGTACGTGGTCGCCTGCGGCGTGCCCGTGGGTGTCGTTGACGCGTTTGAAATGGTCGACGTCGAGCAGCAGGACCGACAGGGGGTGTGCCGAGCGGCTCGCTCCGCTCCAGGCTTTCGCGAGCGCATTCATGCCCGCACGCCGGTTCGGCAGGTTGGTGAGCAGGTCGGTCATTGCCGCGTGTTCGAGCCGGCGGTTGCTGATCGCCAACTCGGCGGTGAATTGCTTCAGTTGCGCCCGGTCCCGCTCCCAGGCCTCAAGCAGCTGCACGTAGTGCCAGGCCGCGCGAAGTCGCGCGCGCAGTGTGCGGATGTTGACCGGTTTGGTGAGGAAATCATCGACGCCCGCCTCGAAAGCCTCGGTGATCTCTTCCTCTGTCTCGCGGCCGGTCAGCATGATGAGGTACATGGCCTGTCCCCACTCGGTAGCGCGCAGGGCACGGGACAACTCGAGGCCGCTCATGCCGGGCATCGTCCAGTCGGTCATGACGATCTGCGGCAGTGCTTCCACCGCCACGGCGAGCGCTTCATGACCGTTGCTGGCGGAGATCACCGAGTGTCCAAGCACTTTGCCAAGGGCATTCTCCAGCGTGAAACGGGTGGCCGGGTCGTCGTCGACCAGCAGCACGCGCAGCGCCGCCAATTTGCCGCCGTTGGCTGGGCGGGGCGCATGCGCCGCCGACAGTTGCGCGAACGGCGGCAGGGCCGATGCCGGCACCTTCAGCAATTCGCCCCATTCCTGCCAGCGGCGGACGATGTCGTCGATCGCAGCGCCGAGTTCGTCCGCATCGAGGCCGATCCTGCCCCCGAGCAACAGCAATTCGGCGGTGCGGCCATTGCATTCGCGCTCTGGCGACACGCCGAGTTCGGCAATGCATTTGGCGAGATAGAACAGATGCGCGAGTTGGTCGGCGCGCGACCCGGGCAGAAAACCGGATCGGTCGGGCGCCTCGTGGTGATGGATGGGCTCGATCAGCGCGTGCGGAATACCCCACTCGGCAAGGAGCGCGGCGGTGAGTTCGTTGTGGTTCGTCTCGAGGTGCCGCTGCTCCAGTTCGACGAGCGGGTGTCCGTTCGCCTCTTCCCGCAGTACGCCTGCGTACTCCGACGGATACGCGGTTGCCAGCGCCAGGCGGCCGATGCGAGACAGCAGCCCGCATGCGAACAGCTCGTCCGCGGCGCCGGCGCTGGTCATGACGCAGAGCTTCTGCATCGCCACCGCCGTCAGCAGCGACTGGGACCAGAAGGCTTGGTAGTCGAAGGCGAGACAGGGGCCGTCCTGATAGTGGTCGACCAACGAGAAGGCCATCGCGAGGTTGCGTACCGCGGTCAGGCCGAGGCGCAGGATCGCGTCGTTCACCGAAGCAACGGGGCGCCCGCTCCCGCCTGCGACCGTATTGGCCTGCCGGATCAGGCGCCCGGTCAAGGCAGGATCGGTCTGCGCGATGCGGGCGATCTCGGCCGAGGTCGCATCGTCCTTGCGACAGGTCTCGAGTATCGCCAAGGCAACCCCCTTGGGGCTCGGGAGTTCGCCGCTGATGTCTATCTGTTCGAGTGTCTTCATGCGGGACAACCACCTGTCGGTCGGCTGCGCTGCGAATGTCGCACGCAAGCCATGTGCGCGCCCGACAGCTTACTGAAGCGCAGCCCTCATGTGGGCGGCACTATTGTGGGCACCATGCGCTCTCGCAGTCGATCCGCAGCCCCTTCCGCCCTGGTGAAGATCCGGAGTGCAGACCGCCCTGTCAGGCACCGAGTCCGAGGCGCCGGCAGATCTCGGACGTCGGCCCAGCCATGTTCATGCTGTAGAAATGGAGGCCGGGCGCGCCCTCGGCGATCAGCTTCTCGCACAATCGGGTGACCACGTCGAGGCCGAAGGCCCGGATCGAGTCGGTGTCGTCGCCATAGCTTTCGAAGGTCTTGCGCATCCAGCGCGGGATCTCGGCGCCGCAGGCGTCCGAGAAGCGCGCCAGCTTGCTGAAGCTGCCGATCGGCATGATCCCGGGCACGACTGGGATGCCCACGCCCTGCCTGCGTGCTGCATCGACGAAGTTCAGATAGGCGTCGACGTTGTAGAAATACTGCGTGATGGCCGAATTGGCGCCGGCGTCGGCCTTGCGCTTGAACGCGGCGAGGTCGTCCTTGGGGCTTCTCGCCTGCGGGTGCCATTCAGGGTAGGCGGCAACTTCGATGTGGAAGTGGTTGCCGGTCTCGGCGCGGATGAATTCGACGAGTTCGTTGGCGTAGCGGAATTCGCCCGGGTCGACCACGCCCGAGGGCAGGTCGCCGCGCAAGGCGACGATGCGGCGGATGCCGGCGGCGCGGTACTCCTGCAGGATTTCGCGGATGCTGCTGCGGGTCGAGCCGACGCAGGACAGGTGGGGCGCGGCCTCGTGCCCCGCGGCGGCGATCTCCTTTACCGTGGAGAAAGTGCGCTCACGCGTGGAGCCGCCCGCGCCATAGGTCACCGAAAAGAAGGCCGGCTTCAGCGCGGCGAGCTTGCACCGGGTCGCGCGCAGCTTTTCTGCGCCTTCCACGGTAGTGGGCGGGAAGAATTCGATGGAGATTTCAGTGTTCATGGTGTGTTCGGGTCGGTGTCGCCGCCCGGGGTGCGGATGGCGTGGAAAAAGAACTCGCGGTTGCCGTCGCCGCCGGTGATCGGCGAATCGAACCAGTCGAGGACGATCAGCCCGGCGGCGTGGGCGGCGGCGCGCAGGCGGGCTTCGACCTCCGCATACAACGATGCGTCGCGCACGATGCCGCCCTTGCCCAGGCCCCGCGGGCCGACTTCGAATTGCGGCTTCACGAGCGCCAGCACATGGCCGGCGGGCGACAGCAGTGCGGCCCACTGCGGTAGCAGCAGCGCCAGCGAGATGAAGCTGGCGTCGCACACCAGCAGGTCGAAGCCGTGCGGCGGGAAATGAGCGCCGAGGTCGGCCGAAGTGAGCTTGCGCGCGTTCAGCCCTTCGAGCGTGATGCAGCGGTGATCCTTGCGCAGGCGTGGATGCAGCTGGTCGTGACCGACCTCGACGCCGACCACCTGTTTTGCCCCGGCCTGCAGCAGGCAGTCGGTGAAGCCGCCGGTCGACTGACCGATGTCGAGGCAGTTCGCGCCGCGCACGTCCAGCCCGCTGCGCGCGAGCGCGCCTTCGAGCTTGAGCGCGCCGCGCGACACGAAGCGGTCGCTGTCGTCGGGGGTGACCGTCAGCGGCGCATCGGGCAGCAGTTCCAGCGCCGGCTTGGTGACGGCTTCGCCGTCGAGCCAGACGCGCCCGGCCTCGACCAGCGCCCGTGCCGCGGTGCGCGAGGGCGCCAGCCCCTGCGCGACCAGCACCTGGTCGACGCGCAGCAGGCCATGGCGGTCCACCGGGCCCTTGCCTTGCGCCGCTGGCCGCGGCTTGCCCTGGCGGGCGTGAAAGGAGTTCATGCTCATCGGCGTGGCGGCAGGCTTGGAGGTTCGTGTAGGAGCGGGCTCGACCGCGATCGAGGGTGCAAGGTCGCGGTCAAGCCCGCTCCTACGGCACAGCGTGCTGGCATCGGCCTGTAGGAGCGGGCCTGACCGCGATCGCAGGCCGGCGTCGATCAGTAGCGGTACTGGTCGGACTTGTACGGCCCCTGCTTCGGCACGCCGATGTAGGCCGCCTGCGCATCGGTGAGCTCGGTCAGCTGAACGTTGAGCTTTCTCAGCTGCAGGCGAGCGACCTTTTCGTCGAGGTGCTTAGGCAGCGTGTAGACGCCCACCGGGTAGTCCGCCGTGCGGGTGAACAGCTCGATCTGCGCGATCGTCTGGTTGGCGAAGGACGAGCTCATCACGTAGCTCGGGTGGCCGGTGGCGCAGCCGAGGTTCACCAGGCGGCCCTTGGCGAGCAGGATGATGCGCTTGCCGTCAGGGAAGATGACGTGATCGACCTGCGGCTTGATCTCCTCCCACTGGTAGCCTTCGACGCTGGCGACATCGATCTCGTTGTCGAAGTGGCCGATGTTGCAGACGATGGCCTGGTCCTTCATCTTCGCCATGTGGTCATGGGTGATCACGTGGTAGTTGCCGGTGGCGGTGACGAAGATGTCGGCCTTGTCGGCGGCGTACTCCATGGTGACCACGCGATAGCCTTCCATCGCCGCCTGCAGCGCGCAGATCGGGTCGATCTCCGTCACCCACACCTGCGCCGACAATGCGCGCAGCGCCTGCGCCGAGCCCTTGCCCACGTCGCCATAGCCGGCTACCACCGCGACTTTGCCGGCCACCATGACATCGGTGGCGCGCTTGATGCCGTCGACCAGCGACTCGCGGCAGCCGTAAAGGTTGTCGAACTTGGACTTGGTGACCGAGTCGTTGACGTTGATCGCCGGGAACTTCAGTTCGCCGCGCGCATGCATCTGGTACAGGCGGTGCACGCCGGTGGTGGTCTCCTCGGTCACGCCCTTGATCTGCGCCAGGCGGGTGGAGTACCAGGTCGGGTCGGTGGCGAGCTTGGCCTTGATGGCGGCGAAGAGGATCGTTTCTTCTTCCGAGCCGGGCTTGGCCAGCACCGAGAGGTCCTGCTCGGCGCGCGCGCCCAGGTGCAGCAGCAAGGTGGCGTCACCGCCATCATCCAGAATCATGTTCGAGTAACCACCATCCGACCACTCGAAGATGCGGTGGGTGTACTCCCAGTAGTCGGTCAGCGATTCGCCCTTGACGGCGAACACCGGGATGCCGTCCTTGGCGATCGCGGCAGCGGCGTGGTCCTGGGTGGAGAAGATGTTGCACGAGGCCCAGCGCACTTCGGCGCCGAGCGCGGTCAGCGTCTCGATCAGCACCGCGGTCTGGATCGTCATGTGCAGCGAGCCCGTGATGCGCGCACCCTTGAGGGGTTGGCTGGCGGCGTATTCCTCGCGGATCGCCATCAGGCCGGGCATTTCGGTCTCGGCGATGCGGATTTCCTTGCGGCCCCAGTCGGCGAGCGAGAGGTCGGCAACGACGTAGTCTTTGGTGTCAGCCACAGCGTTCATGTGATGCTCCGTGCTATGGCCGGGAGGGAGGGGGTACGGCAGCATGCTCACCCGACATCCCGAACCCGGCAGGGTTGAGAGGTAGTACCAGGTGAGCGCCGTTGAACAGCCCCGTCGGATTGCTGCGGGTGACGGGTTCCGAGCCTGGGGGCCGCTGCAGGGGGTGCAGCCGGCGCCTCGCAGCGCTCCTCGGGAAAAATTGAGACCAAATTATAGCCGGATGGTGCCCGGTCGCGGCCAGGTCCGCTCCTGCAGCGAGCGACCGCCCGTGCAGGAGCGGACCTGGCCGCGATGGTTCTGGCGAAGAAGGATTTACAACCCCGCATCCGCGCGCAGCGCGGCCGCCTTGTCGGTCTGCTCCCACGAGAACTCCGGCTCGTCACGGCCGAAGTGGCCGTAGGCGGCGGTCTTGGAGTAGATCGGGCGCAGCAGGTCCAGCGTCTGGATGATCGCCTTCGGGCGCAGGTCGAAGTGCTTTCCGACCAGGCCCACGATCTTCTCGTCGGAGATCTTGCCGGTGCCGAAGGTGTTCACCATCAGGCTCACCGGGCGTGCCACGCCGATCGCGTAGGCCACCTGCACCTCGCACTTGTCGGCCAGGCCGGCGGCGACGATGTTCTTCGCCACGTAGCGGCCGGCATACGCGGCCGAACGGTCGACCTTGGACGGATCCTTGCCCGAGAACGCACCGCCGCCGTGGTGGGCCGCGCCGCCGTAGGTGTCGACGATGATCTTGCGCCCGGTCAGGCCGCAGTCGCCGTGCGGGCCGCCGATGACGAAACGGCCGGTCGGGTTCACCAGGTAGCGCACCTTGCCCTGCATCAGTTCGGGCGGCAGGACCGGCTTGATGATTTCCTCGATCACGGCTTCGCTGATCTGCGCATGCGAAACCTCGGGATTGTGCTGCGTGGACACCACCACGGTGTCGATCGCCACCGGTTTGCCGTCCACGTATTTCACCGTCAGTTGGCTCTTGGCGTCGGGGCGCAGCCAGGGCAGGCGGCCGTCCTTACGTACTTCGGCCTGACGCTGCATGATGCGGTGCGCGTAGTAGATCGGCAGCGGCATCAGGCTGGACGTTTCGTTGGTGGCGTAGCCGAACATCAGGCCCTGGTCGCCGGCGCCCTGGTCGAGGTCGAGGCCTTCGCCCTCGTTGACGCCCTGGGCGATGTCCGGCGACTGGCGGTTGATCGCCGCCAGCACGGCGCAACTCTTGTAGTCGAAGCCGATGTCGGAGTTGTCGTAGCCGATGCGGCGGATGACTTCCTGCGCGATCTCGCGGTAGTTCGGGTGCGCGGTGGTCGTGATCTCGCCCGAGATCACGACGAGGCCGGTGGATACCAGCGTTTCGCAGGCGACGCGCGCCTTCGGATCTTCGGCCAGGATGGCGTCGAGCACGCCGTCGGAGACCTGGTCGGCGACTTTGTCCGGATGGCCTTCGGAAACGGATTCGGAGGTGAAGAGGTAGGTGTTGCTCACGATGCTGCTCCAAAAAGGCGAAATCCCCATTCGCACTGGCCTTGCGTCGCGGCCGGCTCCGGGGATTCCTTCGAGCAGCCGACGCTTTAGCAGAACTTGTTTTCCCGTTCGAAACGTACTGTCCCGCGGTGGCCGCCCTGCAAGTTGTCGAGTTAACTCAGCGGCTAAGTCATAATTATAGGCAGCTCGCTCCGGAGGTCAAATGCTCCGGTCCGATAAGCGTGACTTCATGCAGAGCGACGTGATCGTCCAAACCCTGTTCCGCCTCCTTGCCCGTCTTCCCCTGCCTTGGCTGCACCGCATCGGTGGCTGGGCGGGCTGGATCACGTACGCGGCGTCGCCCACCTATCGCCGGCGCCTGCGGCAAAACCTCTTCAATGCCCTGGGTCGGGAGGACGAGCGCCTGTTGCGTGCGGCAATCGCCGAGACGGGCCGCCAGTTCATCGAGATCGCCTGGGTGTGGCTGCGGCCGGTCGAGGAGGTCATGAGCAGGGTGCGCGTCGAAGGTTGGGACCTGGTCGAGGCGGCGCAGGACGAGGGCGCCGGACTGCTATTCATCACCCCGCACCTGGGGTGCTTCGAGATCAATGCGCAGTACATCGCCACCCGGGCGCCCATCACCGTGCTCTACCGGCCGCCGCGCAAGTCGGTGCTGGCGCCGCTGATGGAAAAAGGGCGCAACCGCCCGCAGCTGCGCGCGGCGCCGGCCGATCTGTCGGGCGTGAGGCAGCTGGTGAAGACGCTGCGTGGCCGCGGCGCGGTGGGCATGCTGCCCGACCAGGTGCCCGGTGCGGGCGAGGGCGTGTGGGCGCCCTTCTTCGGCCGCCCGGCGTGGACGATGACGCTGGCGGCACGCCTCGCCGAAGTGAAGGGCGTGCGTACGATCTACTGCTGGGTCGAGCGCCTGCCGCGCGGCGAGGGCTTCGTGATGCGCCTGTCCGCGCCGACGCTGGTGCTGGAGGGCAGCCTCGAGGCACGCTGCGCCCTCATCAATCGAGAGGTCGAACGCCTGATCATGCTGCGTCCCGAACAGTATCTGTGGGGCTACAACCGCTACAAGCAGCCGCGCTCGGCGCGGGCGGGAGAGGCGGGTGCGGGCGGGAAGGGGGGCGACTCGGTTTCGGCTGACGCCGCCGCCGGGGGACGTGGCGCCGAGGGCGGGAGCGGCGCAAACGCATGAGTCGCTTGATGAGTCATCTCGCCGTCGGCCTGTTCTGGCTGCTGCATTTCCTGCCGCTTCCCATCCTGGCACGGCTGGGCCGAGGTTTCGGGATGTTGTTGTATCCCTTCGCGCGCTGGCGGCGCCATGTGGTGCAGACCAATCTGCGGCTGTGTTTTCCCGAGCTGGACGAGGCCGCCCGCCGCCGGCTGGCGCGCAGGCATTTCGCCTTGCTCGGGCGCAGCCTGTTCGAGCGCGGCCTGTTGTGGTGGGCCAGCGCCGAGCGGCTGAGGCGCACCGTCCGCATCGATGGCCTCGAACATCTGCGCCGCGCCCAGGACGAGGGGCGGGCGGTGATTCTGCTTGCGCCGCACTTCCTGGGGCTGGACATGGCGGGGACGCGGCTGACGCTCGAGATCAATGCGGTGAGCATTTATTCGCGGCAGAAGAATGAGGTCTTCGACCGCTGGCTCTACCACGGCCGCAGCCGTTTCGGCGACCAGCTCCTGCTGTCGCGCAGCGAGGGCGTGCGCAGCACGGTGAAGGCGATGAAGTCCGGGCGGCCGTTCTACTACCTGCCCGATCTCGACTATGGGCGCAGGGAGTCGATCTTCGTGCCCTTCTTCGGCATTCCGGCGGCCACCATCTCGGGCCTGCCGCGCCTGGCGCGCCTGGCCGGCGCGGCGGTGCTGCCGTGCGTGGCGCGCATGCAGCCGGGCGGTGGCTGCGTGCTGGAGATCGGCGCGCCTTGGGAAGACTTTCCCGGTGAGCAGGTCGAGGCCGATGTGGCGCGCATGAACAGCTGGCTCGAGGGGGTGGTCCGCACGATGCCGGAGCAATACTACTGGGTGCATCGGCGCTTCAAGACGCGCCCCCGCGGCGAGCCCGGCTTCTATTGAAGGCGTCCGCGGTGGACGCTGGTCGGTGCGCCGGGTGACAATCCGGGTGGGTTCTTTGCTGTAAGGCAAGCACCGGACGGCAAGCGTCCGATTCACAGTTTCTGGGCAGGCAACGATGAAATTGCGCTTCACCAAGATGCACGGCCTCGGCAACGACTTTGTCGTCATCGACGCCACGCGTGCGCCGGTCGAGCTCACTCCCGCGCGCGTCGCCGCCATCGCCGACCGGCATTTCGGCGTCGGCTGCGACCAGCTGCTGGTGGTCGAGCCAGCGAGCCGGGCGGGCGTCGATTTCCGCTATCGCATCTTCAATGCCGATGGCGGCGAGGTCGAACAGTGCGGCAATGGCGCGCGCTGCTTTGTGCGCTTCGTTCACGACAAGAACCTCACCGACAAGCGCGAGATCCGCGTCGAGACCCGTTCCGGAGTCATCGCGCCGCGTCTGCGCGACGACGGCCTGGTGACGGTGGATATGGGCGTGCCGGTGCTGAAGCCGGCCGATGTGCCCTTCGTGTCCGACTCCGACGCGGTGGTGCAGCCGCTCGAGGTGGGCGGCGAGACGGTGGCGATCACCGCGGTGTCGATGGGCAATCCGCATGCGGTCCAGGTCGTTGCCGACGTCGAAGCCGCGCCGGTCGTTGCGCAGGGCGCGCTGATCGAGCGTCATCCGCGCTTCCCGGCGCGAGTCAATGCCGGCTTCCTGCAGGTGCTCGATCCCCACCACATCCGGCTGCGTGTGTTCGAGCGCGGCGCCGGCGAAACCCTGGCCTGCGGCACCGGTGCCTGCGCCGCGGTGGTCGCCGGCATTCTGCGCGGACTGCTGGCGTCGCCGGTGCGAGTCGATACGCGCGGCGGAGCGCTGGAGGTCGCCTGGGCCGGCGAAGGCGCACCGGTGCTGATGACCGGCCCGGCGGTCACCGTATTCGACGGCGAGCTCGAACTCGCCTGATCCTTCCCGAAGTTGTGCCGGGTGCGATGCGCCCGACAGGAGCAGCCAGCGATGAATGCCGAAGACGTAGCCCGTTACCTGCGCGACAACCCGGATTTCCTGAGCGAACATGGCGAGCTGTTCACCCGCCTGACCGTGCCGCATCCGCAGCATGGGGGCCAGGCGATCTCGCTGGCGGAGCGCCAGCTGCACGCGCTGCGCGACAAGATCGGACAGCTCGAGCAGAAGCTGACCGAGCTGATCCGCTTCGGCGAAGAGAACGACGACATCAGCGATAAGGTGCACCGCCTGTCGGTCGCGCTGCTCGAGGCGACACGCTTCGAAGGCATCCGTCAGGCCCTGGTGTCGAACCTGCAGGAAGAGTTTTCCGTGCCGCACGTCGCGCTGCGCGTCTGGAATGGCACGGCGACCGGGGCGGAAGGGGGCGAGCCCGGCGAGGCTGCACGCCGCTACGTCGGGTCCGTGCGTCACGCCTACTGCGGCGCTCCGGACAATATGGACGTGCTGAGCTGGTTCGGCGAAGCCGCGCCGCATGTGCGTTCGCTCGCACTGATCCCGCTGCGGCACCGCGGCGAGACGATCGGTGCCCTCGCCCTGGGCAGTGCCGAGTCCGAGCGCTTCTACCCCGAGATGGGCACGCTCTACCTCGGGCGCATCGGCGAACTCGTCGCAGCCGCGCTGTCGTGCGCACGGGGCTGAACGATCCATCGGTCGAGCCCGGCCTGCCGGAGGCCGGCGCGGCCTGGCTGGCATGGCTCGCCACCCAGCGTCGCGCCGCCCGTCTCACGCTCGACGCATACCACAACGATCTCCAGGCCCTGAACCGGCTGGCCGACGGGCGCGATCCGGCCGTGCTGCAGCCGCCCGATATCCGGCGCTTCGTCGCGCGGCTGCACGGGGAGGGGCAGTCGGGGCGCTCGATCGCGCGCGCGCTGTCGGCCTGGCGCGGGCTTTATCGGTGGTTGATTCGCCACCGCGGTCTACGCGCCAATCCGGTCGATGGCATCCGCGCACCCAAGTCACCCGTTCGCTTGCCGCGCGCGCTGTCGCCCGATCAGGCTCAGGCCCTGCTCGATCCGGCGCCGGACGGCGATCTCGAGTTGCGCGATGTGGCGATGTTCGAACTCTTCTACTCGTCGGGGCTGCGACTGGCCGAACTGGCCGCGCTCGATACTGACGGCGGCCTCGATCTCGCCGAAGGCATGGTCACGGTGACCGGCAAGCGCGGCCGCAGCCGCAGCGTGCCGGTGGGCGGCAAGGCACGGGCGGCCCTCGAGGCCTGGCTGGCGGTGCGCGCGCTGCGCGCCGTCGCCGACGAACGCGCGATTTTCGTTACGCGCACCGGCGGGCGCATGAGCCCGAGCGCCATCCGCAGCCGACTCGCGCAGCGCGCACGGGAACTGGGGCTGGGCGTGCACGTCCATCCACACATGCTGCGCCACAGCTTCGCCAGCCATCTGTTGCAGTCGAGCGGCGACCTGCGCGCTGTTCAGGAGCTGCTCGGCCACGCCAGCATACGTAGCACGCAAGTCTATACGCATCTGGATTTCCAGCATCTGGCCAAGGTGTATGACGCTGCGCATCCGCGCGCGAGGAAGTAGCGGCCCCAGCGCGGAGGGGCTGCCCCACTTTGGGCACCGCCTTCCGGTGAAGGACGGGCGGGTTCGGCTATCCTCTGCGACTATAAGCTGTTCAATACAAAATAATGAACTTGCCCCCGGACTCGCTTGCTCGCAGGCTCGTTGATCCGTCGAGGAACGCATGTCAAACAAGTCCGGCCCCAAGCCAACAATTCCGCACCAGACGGAAATCCGCATCGAATCCGGTCCCGAAGCGCCTGCGGCGCGCGCGCTCAAACCTGTTGCACTCCTGCTGGCCCGCCATGAGGTTCGTAATCTCAAGCGCTGGTTCGAGGAGTTCGATCGCGACATCCTGCTTCCCATCCTGCTCGGCGAGATCGCCCTGTACAACATCGGTGCGCGCGAGAACGGCGACGATCAGGGCGGCCATGACGAGCTTGCCTGCGCGGACAGTGCCCACCTGCGGCCCTGCAACGCCTACTCGATCGCCGCGGCGACTTCTCTTCCGCGCGAGACGGTGCGTCGAAAGATCGCCCGCCTGATCGAGTTGGGCTGGATCTCGCGGCGCGACAACGGCCATCTGTTCGTGACCGGCGAAGCCTTGCGGCGTTTCGGCTCGATGCTCACTTCGCGCGACCTGCCGGAGCTGATCGAAACGGCGGACCGCGCCCGGCGCCTGCTCAACGAGTGAGTGCGGCGCATGCGGCGAGGCCGTGTGCGACCGTGCCGCCGAGTGATTCGAGAGCCTTCTCAGGGCTGTGCGCTGCTGCGTGGCCGGTAATCAGGATTGGGGCCCGGTTCGGACAGCC
Organism: Thauera sp.; assembly: GCA_017302295.1. GTDB lineage: Bacteria > Pseudomonadota > Gammaproteobacteria > Burkholderiales > Rhodocyclaceae > Thauera. The sequence goes on from JAFLDS010000012.1 coordinate 81,239, forward strand.
ACACGGCCCCCTGCAGCAGGGCAATCGCGAGCACCAGCAGCGCGAAATAGCGGCGTTGCCCCGCGCGGCCCGGCAGGCTGCGCTGCTCCATGTAATAGAACCGGCGCAGAAAGCTCCCTCCGGCGGCAGCCATCGCCAGCAGCGCGGCGCCCAGCAGGCGCGAGGCGGCGGCGTCGAACTGGCGGCCGATCGCCGGGTTCCAACGGTCGGGCATGAAGAAGGCGGGCGCCTGCGTCAGCAGGTAGAGTCCGCCGAGCAGGCACAGCATGAACATCAGCACCTGGGTGGTGCGCATGTCAGCGTCCCGCTCACTGCCCGAACAGGTCGGCGCCGGCAGGGCGCGGTGGCGCCAGTCCGAAGTGCTGCCAGATCGAACGCGTGGCCATGCGTCCGCGCGGCGTGCGCTGCAGGTAGCCTTGCTGGATCAGGTAGGGTTCGATGACGTCCTCTATCGTGTCGGTCGATTCGCCGATCGCCGCCGCGATGTTGTCCAGGCCGACCGGCCCGCCGCCGAACTTCTCCAGCATCGCGCCGAGCAGCTTGCGATCCATCAGGTCCAGGCCGAGCACGTCCACGTCGAGCATCACCAGCGCCGCATCCGCCACGCTGTTGGTGATGTGGCCGCCGGCCTTCACTTCGGCAAAGTCGCGCACGCGGCGCAGCAGGCGGTTGGCGATGCGCGGCGTGCCGCGGGCGCGGCGCGCGATCTCGAGCGCGCCGGCGTCGTCGATGGCGACATTGAGCAGGCGCGCCGAGCGGCTGACGATGTAGGCGAGCTCGTCCGGCGTGTAGAACTCCAGGCGCGACACGATGCCGAAGCGGTCGCGCAGCGGATTGGTCAGCATGCCGGCGCGGGTGGTGGCGCCCACCAGCGTGAACGGGGGCAGATCGAGCTTTACCGAGCGTGCGGCCGGACCTTCGCCGATCATGATGTCGATCTGGAAATCTTCCAGCGCCGGGTAGAGGATTTCCTCCACCACTGGCGACAGCCGATGGATCTCGTCGATGAACAGCACGTCGTGCGGTTCGAGGTTGGTGAGCAGGGCGGCGAGGTCGCCGGCGCGCTCGAGCACCGGGCCCGAGGTCTGACGCAGGTTGACGCCCATCTCGGCGGCCACGATATGCGCCAGCGTGGTCTTGCCCAGCCCCGGCGGACCGAACAGCAGCACGTGGTCGAGCGCTTCGCGCCGGTTGCGCGCGGCCTGGATGAAGATCTCGAGCTGCTCGCGGATCTTGGCCTGTCCCACGTACTCGGCCAGGCGCTTGGGGCGCAGCGCGCGCTCGATCGCATCTTCCTGGCGGTCTGCGGTCTGCGCGGAGATCAGGCGTTCGGCGGAAGCGCCGGCGCGCAGCTTGTCGGTTTCGATCATGGCTGTCGTGATGGTGCAGTCTGCACGGTAGGAGCGGACCTGGCCGCGATTGGACGTCGGTCGCGGCCAGGTCCGCTCCTACGGGAAGGCGGCTCGGGCCGGCTCATGATTTCGACAAGGCCTTCAGCGCCTGGCGGATGCCGTCCGACACGCCGACGTCCTCCGGAAGGCCCTTCATCGCGCCCAGCGCCTCGCGTTCGTTGTAGCCCAGCGCGAGCAGCGCGTTGAGGATGTCGCTCCTGGCATCGGGCGCCGCGCCCGGCGCGGCAACGAGCCGGGTGCCGGCCATGCTGGGCAGGGCCTTGCCGAGCTTGTCGCGCAACTCGAGCAGCAGGCGTTCGGCCGTTTTCTTGCCGATGCCGGGGATCTTCACCAGCCGCCCCGCTTCCTGTAGCGCGACTGCCTGCGCGAGGTCGTTCACCGACAGCCCGGACAGCACCGCCAGCGCCATGCGCGCGCCGATGCCGGAGACCTTCAGCAGCTGGCGGAAGGTGGCGCGTTCCTCGTCGCTGGCGAAGCCGAACAGGAAGTGGCCATCCTCGCGCACGACGAAATGCGTGTGCAGGCTGACCTGGGCGCCGGTGGCCGGCAGGCCGTAGAAGGTGCTCATCGGCACGTCGATCTCATAGCCCACGCCATGCACGTCGACGAGGATTTGCGGCGGGTTCTTTTCCAGCAGGGTGCCGGTGATGCGTCCGATCATGATGGTGCGACGGTGGGGCGACAGGCTTCGAGTCTACCAGCGTCCGCCGTGCAGGGCGTGTCGAAAGTGGGTTTTTGTACAGTTCGCCTGCGGGGCGGTCCGTCGGTCTCAGCGCTGGCCGCTCCACGCCAGCGTTGCGGCCAGGATCAGGCCGTGGAGGTTTGCGGCGAGGATGGTGCGCTTGATCGCCGGCGCGAGTTCTTCCGGCTGCGAGGCGAGGTGCAGCAGTTCGCGTGCGGCGGAAAAGGACAGCACCATCGTCATCGCCGCGGCAGCGGTCTTCTGCGGCAGGATGCCTCTGGAGACCATCGCCACCAGCCAGCCGTAGGCGACGATGGCGATCAGCAGGTAGGCCCATTTTGCCGCCTGTGGGCCAAGCCGGACCACGAGCGTGCGCTTGCCGGCCGCGGCGTCACCGTCGTGGTCGGGGAATTGATTGATGAACAGCAGGTTGGCCACGAGCAAGGCGTAGGACAGGCCCGCCGCCACCGGCAGCGGCGCGAGGCTGCCGCGCTGCACGTAGTCGCTGCCGACGACCACCAGCAGCCAGGCGGCGGCGATCGCCAGTTCGCCTACTCCGCGTTTCATCAACGCCAGCGGCGGCGCGGAGTAAGCCCAGCCGGCCGCCAGTCCGGCGGCGCCAATGGCGAGCAGGCCGGGGCCGCTGTGCCAGGCGAGCCACAGGCCGGCAGGAATCACCAGGGCGAGCAGGAGATAGCCGAAGAGGCCGGTCTGGCCTTCGCTCAGAACGCCGTTCTGGATGAAGCGGCTGCCGCCGGTGAAGGGAAACAGACGGCGGGTGTTGGCGGCGTCGGTGCCGCTGCGTGCGTCGTGGTAATCATTCACGACGTTGGCGCCGGCGTGGGCGACGAGGGCGAACAGCAGGGTCACGACCGCGGTGGCCGCATCCATCGCCACGCCGTCGCGGTGCGCGCTGGCCAAGCCGATCAGGCAGGCCACCAGCGTCACCGACAGGAAAGCGGGCCGCGTCGCGCAGACGTAGCGCAAGACCGGGTTGCGGAGGCGTTCCCGGAGCGGCTCAGCTGACGTGCCCGGGCGGCTCACAGCAGCACGATGTCGAACTGTTCCTGCGTATAGCTCGCCTCCGCGTGCAGCGAGATCTTCTTGTCGATGAAGTCCGACAGCATCGCCAGCGACTGGCTTTCCTCGTCGAGGAAGAGGTCGATGACGTCCGGCCCGGCCAGCACGCGGAACTCCTTGGCGTTGAACTGGCGGGCCTCGCGGATCAGCTCGCGCAGGATCTCGTAGGCCACGGTGCGCGCCGTCTTCACTTCGCCGCGACCGCCGCAGGTGGGGCAGGGCTCGCACAGCAGGTGGGCGAGCGATTCGCGGGTGCGCTTGCGCGTCATCTCCACCAGGCCGAGCGCGGTGAAGCCGTTGATGCTCATCTTGGTGTGGTCGCGCGACAGCGCCTTGCGGAACTCGTCGAGCACCATCTCGCGGTGCTCGGTGTTCTCCATGTCGATGAAGTCGATGATGATGATGCCGCCGAGGTTGCGCAGCCGCAGCTGGCGCGCGATCGCCTGGGTGGCCTCGAGGTTGGTCTTGAAGATGGTGTCGTCGAAGTTGCGTGCACCGACGAAGCCGCCGGTGTTCACGTCGACGGTGGTCATCGCCTCGGTCTGGTCGATGATCAGGTAGCCGCCAGACTTCAGGTCGACGCGGCGGGCGAGCGCCTTCTGGATCTCTTCCTCGACGTTGTAGAGATCGAACAGCGGCCGGTCGCCGCTGTAGTGCTCGATGAGCGGAAGCACCTGCGGCGTGTATTCGGCGGCGAAGGTGGTCAGCTTCTGGAAGTTCTCCCGCGAATCGACGCGGATGCGGCTGGTGTCGTCGGTGACGAGGTCGCGCAGGGTGCGCTGGCCCAGGCCGAGGTCCTCGTGCAGCACCTTGGGCGGGAAGGCGCCGGTGGTGCTGTTGCCGATCTCGCGCCACAGCTTGCGCAGGTAGGCGATGTCGGCGGCGAGCTCGTCGTCGGAGGCGGATTCGGCCATCGTGCGCACGATGAAGCCGCCCGGCTCGTCGGACGGCACGAGCCGGGTGAGCCGCGTGCGCAGCGCCTCGCGCTCGGCTTCGTCCTCGATGCGCTGCGAAATGCCGATGTGCTTTTCCTGCGGCAGGTACACCAGCAGCCGGCCGGCGATGCTGATCTGGGTGGAGAGGCGCGCGCCCTTGGTGCCGATCGGGTCCTTCAGCACCTGCACCGTCAGGTTCTGGCCTTCGGCGAGGATGCGCTCGATCGGCCGGGCGCATTCGCCGTTCTGGCGGTCCGTCCAGATGTCGGCCACGTGCAGGAAGGCGGTGCGCTCGAGGCCGATGTCGATGAACGCCGACTGCATGCCGGGCAGCACGCGCACGACCTTGCCAAGGTAGATGTTGCCGACGATGCCGCGGCTCGCGGTGCGTTCGACGTGCAGCTCCTGCACGACGCCCTGCTCGACGATGGCGACCCGCGTTTCCTGCGGGGTGAAATTGATGAGGAACTCGATGCTCATGACGCGCTGCTGCAATGGGAAATGCGCAATGGCGCGCGTATGGGGCGCCATTGCGCATGGCTCATCGCGACACGGGCACTGAGCTGCCCGCGCGCAGCTTGCCGCGCGGGCTACAGAGAATAGCCGAAGGCGTCGAGCAATTGCGCGGTTTCGAACAGCGGCAGGCCCATGATCCCGGAGTAGCTGCCGCGGATCTCCTCGATGAAGATCGCCGCCCGCCCCTGGATGCCGTAGGCGCCGGCCTTGTCCATGGGTTCGCCGGTGGCGATGTAGTGGCGGATGTCGGTGTCGCTCAGCGCGCGGAAGCGCACGTCGCTCACCGACAGGCGGCTGCGCGTGCGCTCGCCGTCACTGACTGCGATCGCCGTCAGCACACGGTGGCTGCGTCCGGACAGGCGGCGAAGGATGGCGTGGGCGTCCACCGCGTCGGCCGGCTTGCCGACGATCTCGCCATCGACTTCGAGCGTGGTGTCGGCCGACAGCACCGGCTGGCGCAGCATCTTGCGCCACAGGATGCGCCGGACGCCGGCCTGGGCCTTGGTCAGGGCGATGCGTTCGACATAGCGTTCGACGCCCTCGCCGGGCTGCGGGGTTTCATCGACGTCGGCGTCTTCGCCGCGCTCGCCGTCGCGGAAGGTCAGGACGTCGAAATGCACGCCGATCTGGCGCAGCAGTTCACGCCGGCGGGGGCTCTTGGAGGCGAGATAGATGCGAGGTGGATTCATCTGCGAAGTCGTTGCGGATAGGACAGGCGACGGATGGGAAGAGGCAGACGGCTAACCGGCATTTTACGCGCATTCGCGTGGAATGCAGTCGAGCCAACTGCCGCAGGAGCGATCAGCGCCGGTGGCAGCGGTGCGTCGTAGGAGCGCGCTTGAGCGCGACCGAAGCACGTGTCGGGGGCAGGCGTGACGGTCTCATTCCCGGGTGCGTCGTAGGAGCGCGCTTGAGCGCGACCGAAGCTGTGGAGTCGCGGTCAAGCCCGCCCGTGCGCGACAGACGCCCGAAGTAGCAGCCGCAAGCCTATTCCCGATGGTAGGGATGGTTTCGCAGCACCGTCCATGCGCGATATAGCGCTTCGGCCAGCAGCGGACGCACCAGGGCGTGGGGGAGCGTCAGGCTCGACAGGCGGATGGCCTCTTGCGCGCCGGACTTGAGCTCGGGCGAGAGGCCGTCGGGCCCGCCGACGATCAGCGCCACGTCCTGGCCTTCGCCCTGCCAGGCCTCGAGCCGGCGTGCGAGCGCAACGGTGCTGAGGTCGCCGCCGCGCTCGTCGAGGATCACGCGGCGGCAGCGCGGCGGCAGCGCGGCCTCGATGCGGGCCGCTTCGGCCGCCATCATCGCCTCCACCGTCTTGCCGCTGGTGCGCGGCTCGGCCTTCACCTCGATCAGCTGCAGCGGCAGTTCGCGCGGCATGCGGCGGGCGAACTCGTCGAAGCCGGCTTCCACCCATGACGGCATGCGATGGCCGACAGCGACGACGAAAAGCTTCATGACGATCGAGCCGGGCGGCAGGCGATCAGGCGGCGCGCCGGCTGGCGGGGGCTGTCGCCCACAACTCTTCCAACTTGTAATAGGCGCGCACCGCCGGCTGCATGACGTGCACCACGATGCTGCCGAGGTCCACCAGGACCCACTCGCCGCTGTCTTCGCCCTCGACGCTGATCACCTCGCCGCCGGCCTCCTTGACCTTGTCGATGACATTGCGCGCGAGCGCCCGCGTCTGGCGGCTGGATTCGGCGCTGGCGACGACGATGGCGTCGAACAGCGCGGTCACCCGGGTGGTGTCGATGGTTTCGATGTCGCGCGCCTTGATGTCTTCGAGGGCGGAGATGACGATCTGTTGCAGCGTGGGGGTATCCATGTGGCTCCGTGGTTGCGGTCAGCGGTAGAGGTTGTGCAAGTCAATATAGTCGAGAACGGCGGCCGGCAGCAGGTAGCGCGCGCTGTGGCCGCCGCGGATGAGGTCGCGGACGAGCGAGGCGGAGATCGCCAGCGGCGTCATGTCGAACGGGATCACGCGCCCGGCCGGGGAAACGGAGAGGTCGGCGGGCGCGTTCGTCAGGCGGTCGCGACAGGCGGCGTCCAGCGCCGGCGACAGCACCGCCGGCCAGCGCCGGCCGTGCGGCGCATAGCCGGGCCGGTTGGCGACGGCCATGTGGGCGAGCTCGAACAGCTCGGTCCAGCGGTGCCAGCCGGGCAGGCCCTCGAAGGCGTCGGCGCCGAGGATGAGCACCAGCGGCTGGCGCGGGCCGAGTTCGGCGCGCAGGCGCTCGAGGGTGAGCACGGTGTAGCTCTTCTGCGGCGCGCGCACTTCGCCGTCGTCCACCTCGAGTCCCGGATTGCCTTCGACCGCCAGTCGCGCCATGGCCAGGCGGTCGTCCGCGGTCGAGCCGGGCGCGCCGCGGTGCGGTGGCTGGCCGGCGGGGATCAGGCGCACGCGAGCGAGCGCCAGCGCTTCGCGCGCTTCCTCGGCGAGCCGCAGGTGGGCGAGATGGATGGGGTCGAAGGTGCCGCCGAGCACGCCGAGCGGGCGCGCTTCGGGCCGCGCGGACTCAGTCGGCATTGCGGGAGGAGTCGTTGCCGCTGTCGTTGGCGCCCTCGCCGTCCGCAGTGTTGCGCACCACCGGGTTGTCGCCCGGCAGGCCGAACACGTCGCGCGCATTGACGTAGAAGCTGGCGAAAACGACCGGCACCAGCACCAGCGGCACCGGCACCGACAGCAGGGTGGCCAGCGTCGGCGAGATCATGCCGATGACGCCGACGATGAGACCGGGGAGCAGCGCGCCGAATAGCGCCAGCCCGATCGCATAGGCGAGAAACGGCCGCCAGTTGCGCAGGCAGGCGTGGAAGCTGAAGAACAGCGCCTTCGCCGCCGGCAGCTTCCACCAGCCGGCCAGCAGCGGCGCGAACCAGTAGGCCATCATGACAGGCGTGGATAGGGCGAGGGCGACGATCAGAGCCACGGTGAGCGAAGGCTCGGCCGCGGCCGCCTCGTCGATCTCGCCGCCCGTCATCACCCGCATCAGCGCGCCGCCGTCGGCGAGTGTGGTGAGAAAGAGCACTGCGAAGCTAGCGACGAGGTAGATGCCGCCGATCTTGATCAACTCGGGCAGGTTGCTCCTGAAGCCGGAGAACAGCACGTCGGGGCCGACCTTGCGGCCCTCGTCGACCGCGCGGCAGGCATTGAGCACGCCGAGCGACACCACCGGCATCAGCAGCGAGGCGATCGCCTGGCCGATGAAGGGGAACAGGCTGACGACGAGCAGCACCAGCAGGTAGCCGAAGGCGGCGAAGGTCAGCAGCGCCGGATTGCGCAGCCACAGCGCGAGGCCTTCTCGCAGCCAGACCCAGCCGCGCTGCATGGGGAGACGGTTTGCTTGCATCGGAGAAGGGGCTCAGCTGAGCGGGGCGTCGTCGTGAGTGGGCGCAGGGAGCGCGGGGCGGGCGTGGAAGGTGTCCTGCCAGGCTTCGAGCAGCGTGCCGGCCAGCATCGGTACCAGCACCAACATGCCCAGCCCGAACGGCAGCATCGCGATCCAGACGAGCATGTAAAGCAGGGAGGCGAGCACCAAGAAGGTCATCGGATTGCGAAAGCAGGCTTGCACCGATATCTGCATCGCTTCGAGAGGAGCTACGTCATGTAATGCCACCAGCGCCGGTGCGAACCAGAGCGCCATCATCAGCAGCACCCAAAGCAGGGTAAAGATCAGCACGCCGAAAATCGCTCCGTCGACGCTAACGCCCACGCTGGAGAATGCTCCGACGAGAACCTCATTGAGCAACGCGTTTCCGCCAATCACATTTCCCAGCCAGTGCACGATGCGGACGCCCAAGGCGTAGAACACACCCACGACCATCAGGTTGGCGAGATGACGCCGAAAACCGTCGAACAGGTGTGCAACGCGTAGTCGTTCGCCACGTTCCAGTGCGAGTCCGCCCGAAAGCATGCCGGCTGTAAGCAGCGGAAGCGCGAGAGGCGTGAGGTAGCCGCCGATCACGGGCAGCAAACCGAGCAAGATCAGGATCGTGATCAACAGCACCGACTGCAGCAGCCACACGCCCGGATTCTTCAGGAACAGCTTCCAGCCGGTGGCGAGCCACTGCAGCGCCTGGGCGGGCGTGACGGTGCCGGGCAGCGGATGGTTGTGGGGGTGAGGAAGGCGGGTCATCGATGGGCTGAGTTCAGTGGGGGCTGCGTCCGGTGTCGGAACGGCCGGCCGATGCTAGCCGATGGGGAGAATCTGTTCAAACCGGGTTCCCCGCAGGCAGGGCAGGCACGCCGGCGATGCGCAGGCGCAGGATGTCGCGGTATTCGTTCGGGTCCTTCACCAGCACCATCTCGCCGGCGCGCGGCAGATGGAAGTCGGCGGCGCGCGACATCCAGAAGCGCAGCGCGGCGGCGCGCAGCATCGCCGGCCAGGCGTCGCGCTCGGCATCGGTGAAAGCGCGCTCGGCCTGATAGGCGCCGAGCAGGGCAGCGGTGCGCACCGGATCGAGACTGCCGTCCGCGTTCGCGCACCAGTCGTTGACCGTGACCGCGACATCGAACAGCAGCGCGTCGTGGCCGGCGAAGTAGAAGTCGATGACGCCGCCGATGTGCGGGTCGCCGTTGTCGTCGGTGATCCACAGCACGTTGTCGCGGAAGAGGTCGGCGTGGATCGCGCCGCTGGGGAGCGCGGCGGCGTTCAGGCTGGCCTGGAAGGCGATCTCGGCGTCGAGCAGCGTCCGTTCGTCCTGCGGCAGGAAATCGCGCACCGACTGGGCGGTGGCGGCGCGCCAGACAGGGCCGCGCGGGTTGTCCTGGCGCCGGCCATAGGACTGGCCGGCCAGATGCAGGCCCGCCAGCATCGCGCCGACCTTCTCGCAATGCCGCAGCGAGGGCGACATCTCGGAGGCGCCCGACAGCCGCACCACCAGCACCGCCGGCTTGTCCTCCAGGGTGCCAAGGTATTCGTTGTCGCTGTTGGCGATCGGCGCCGGCACCGGCAGGCCGTGGCGCGCGAGGTGGGCCATGAGGTGCAGGTAGTAGGGCAGTTCGGCGCGCGGGATGCCTTCGAACAAGGTCAGCACGTAGCGCCCCAGCGTCGTGGTGACGAAGAAGTTGCTGTTCTGGACTCCGGCCGAGATGCCTTTCAGCTCGACGAGGCGGCCGATCGCATAATTCTTGAGCCAGTCGGCAAGGACGGATTCTGGAACGGGCGTGAATACGGACATGGTGTGCGGCGGAAAAATGTAGGAGTTCGGCTGTTCAGGCTGCAGCGGCGAGTGCGCGCAGCGCGTCGCGGTCTTCGCCCAGGGCCGCCGGCACGGCCTGCCAGGCGGCGAGCTTGGCGGCAAGGTCGCGTGCGGCGTGGGCCGGGCTGGTCGAGGGCAGGCGGGCGAAGCTCAAGGAACGAAAGTCTGCAGGCAGGCGTACATGGCGGCGGAAGGCCGTCTCGGCGGTGGTGCCATTGAAGAAGACGTGGGAGATGCGCGGGCAGGCTGCGAAAAGCGCGGCGAAGTCGTTCGGCTCGACGCTGTCGCGCGCGATCGCGCTGTCCAGGCTCCCCGGGCGCCGGCAGCGGGCGATCACGTCCCACAGGGCGACACCCGCGGCATTCAGCCGTGCGAGCCGCTGCGCGTAGGGCAACTCCGCACCGGCGCCGAACAGCGCCCCCATGATCGGCCAGAAGGCGTTGCGCGGATGGGCGTAATACTGGGCCGCAGCGAGCGAGGCTTCGCCCGGCATGCTGCCGAGGATCAGCACGCGCGCATCGGCACGAAAAACCGGCGGGAAGCTGCAGATCTGCGGCCAATCGATCGACACGTCTGCGTTCCGCTCTGCGGCAGCCGCTTGGGAAAGGCTCACCAGGACTTGATCACCCACATCGGCACCGCCAGCGTCGGCGCGGTGTCGTCGCGCACCATCTGCCCGGTGCCTTCCTTGTCGATCAGGTAGTAGGGCACGCCATGCGGCGGCGTCACCTTCACCATGTAGAGCTTGCCGCGGATGCGGTACTCCTGCACCGTGTCCTCGCCGCGCTTGATGATGGTGACCTGGGGCTCTTCGATGTCGCTCGCGCCGGGCGGCATCGGCGGCGGCTCGGGAATCGGTTCCAGAGCAGGGCGCTGCTGGGCAAAGGCCGGCAGCGCAGCGGCGAGCAACAAGGCGATCAGGGTGCGACGCATGGTTTTCTCCTGGATATGCGCCAATTCTAGCCGGTTCGCGGGGCGAAGGCTGCAGCGCGGCTGCGGCCGGGTCGCGGTCAAGCCCGCTCCTACCCCGGGGGAAGCGCTCGCCCTGCCGTAGGAGCGGGCTCGACCGCGACTCCACCCTCAAAGATTCAGCATCATCTCGTGCTCCGCCGGCAGCGGGGCGAAGCCGCGTTTTTCGTAGTGCTTGAAGATGGCCTCGACCACTTCTTCCGGCTTGTCGATCACCTGCACCAGGTCGAGATCTTCCGGGTTGATCATGCGCTCGGTCACCAGACGGTCGCGGATCCAGTCGAGCAGGCCCTTCCAGAACGGGCTATGGACGAGGATGATCGGCATCTGCCGGCTCTTCCTCGTCTGGATCAGCGTCATCGCCTCCAGCAGCTCGTCCAGCGTGCCGAAACCGCCGGGCATCACCACATAGGCCGCGGCGAACTTCACGAACATGAACTTGCGCGCGAAGAAGTGCTGGAAAGTCTGCGAGATGTCCTGATAAGGGTTGGAGCCCTGTTCCATCGGCAACTGGATGTTGAGCCCCACCGACGGGCTCTTGCCGAAATAGGCGCCCTTGTTGGCCGCCTCCATGATGCCCGGGCCGCCGCCGGAGATCACCGCGAAGCCGGCGTCCGAGAGCTGGCGCGCGATCTGCTCGGTGAGCATGTAGTACATGTGGTCGGCCGGCGTGCGTGCGCTGCCGAAGATGGACACGGCCGGGCGGATGGCGCTCAGCCGTTCGGTCGCCTCGACGAACTCTGCCATAATTCCAAAGATTCGCCAGGACTCGCGCGCGTTGAATCGGGGTGCGCTGTCGTCTGCCGCGCTGCGGGGGAGTTTTTCTTTCGCGGTCATGTTGTTCTCGAGTTCTTTATCCGGATGCGCCGGCCTCGATTTGAGTGCGGCACGGCCCCGGTGATTCCCTGCAAGGATCGTTCAGGATGCCCACCCTGCTGCTCGTCGATGGTTCCAGCTATCTGTATCGCGCTTTCCACGCGCTGCCGGACCTGCGCAACTCGAAGGGCGAGCCGACCGGGGCGATCCGGGGGGTGCTGTCGATGCTACGTCGGCTCGAAAGCGACTACAAGGCGGAATTCCGCGCCTGCGTGTTCGATGCCAAGGGCAAGACCTTCCGTGACGACTGGTATCCGGACTACAAGTCGCACCGCCCGCCGATGCCCGACGACCTGCGCGCGCAGATCGAGCCGCTGCACGAGGCGGTGCAGGCCGAAGGCTGGCCGCTGCTGTCGGTGGAAGGCGTCGAGGCCGACGACGTCATCGGCACGCTCACCCGCCAGGCGCACGAGCGCGGCTGGGAAGTGGTGATCTCCACCGGCGACAAGGATCTCACCCAGCTCGTGCGCCCCGGCGTGCGCTGGGTGAACACGATGAGCGAGGAAGTACTGGACGAAGCCGGTGTGGAAGCCAAATTCGGCGTACCGCCCGAGCGCATCGTCGACTACCTCGCGCTGGTCGGCGACACGGTGGACAACGTGCCCGGTGTGGAAAAGTGCGGCCCCAAGACCGCGGTGAAGTGGCTCACCGAATACGGCACGCTCGACAACCTCGTCGCCAACGCCGACAAGGTGGGCGGCAAGGTGGGCGAGAACCTGCGCAAGCACCTGGATTTCCTGCCGCTCGGTCGCAAGCTGGTGACGGTCGCGACCGACGTCGAACTGTCGGTAACGCTCGACGAGTTGCCCGCGCGCGCGGACGACAAGGCAGCGCTGCGCGCGCTGTACGAGCGCTTCGAGTTCCGCGGCTGGCTGAAGGATCTGGACGAGGTGGCAGGCGCCTCCTCTGTAGGAGCGGGCTTGACCGCGACCAACGCCTCCATCACCCGCTCCGCCCGAATCGCGGCCGCGTCCGCCCCCACGGAACCGATCGAAGACGCCGGCGAACCCGGCGCCCACCGCACCAACTACACCACCCTCCTCGATTGGCCCACTTTCGACGCCTGGCTGGCGAAGATCCAGGCCGCCGAACTCACCGCCTTCGACACCGAAACCACCAGCCTCGACCCGATGGCCGCACGCCTGGTCGGCATGTCCTTCGCTGTCGAGCCGGGCGAGGCCGCCTATCTGCCGCTGGCGCATCGCGGCACGGCTCAGTTGCCAGATGCGCCTCAACAACTGCCGCTCGCCGAAGTGCTCGACAAGCTCAAGCCCTGGTTGGAGTCGGACGCCCACGCCAAGGTCGGCCAGAACCTCAAGTACGACGCCCACGTGCTCGCCAACCACGGCATCGCGCTGCGCGGCATCGCCCACGACACGATGCTGCAGTCCTACGTGCTGGAGTCCGACAAATCGCACGACATGGATTCGCTCGCCAAGCGCCACCTCGGCCTGACGACCATCCCCTACACCGACGTCTGCGGCAAGGGCGCCAAGCAGATCGGCTTCGACGAAGTGGCCATCGACCGCGCCACCGAATACGCCGCCGAGGATGCCGACATCACGCTGCGCCTGCACCGCACGCTGTGGCCGCAGGTCGAGGCCATCCCGGCGCTCGCCGCGCTGTATCGCGACATCGAGCTGCCCACGCTCGCCGTGCTGCTAGAAATGGAGCGCACTGGCGTGCTCATCGACCCTTTCCTGCTCGCCAGCCACAGCGAAGAGCTCGGCCGCCGCCTGATGGAGCTCGAACGCGAGGCGCACCAGCTCGCCGGCCAGGCTTTCAACCTCGGTTCGCCCAAGCAGCTCGGTGAGATCCTGTTCGGCGCGCTGGGCCTGCCCATCGTCAAGAAGACCGCCACCGGCCAGCCCTCCACCGACGAGGACGTGCTCACCCAGCTCGCCGAGGACTATCCGCTGCCCAAGTTGCTGCTCGAGCACCGCAGCCTGTCCAAACTCAAGAGCACCTATGCCGACAAGCTGCCGCGCATGGTCAACCCGCAGACGGGGCGGGTGCATACCAGCTTCTCGCAGGCCACCGCGGTCACTGGCCGGCTCGCCAGCTCCGAGCCCAACCTGCAGAACATTCCCATTCGCACCCCCGAAGGCCGCCGCATCCGCGCCGCCTTCATCGCGCCGCGCGACCACCTCATCGTGTCGGCCGACTACTCGCAGATCGAACTGCGCATCATGGCCCACCTGTCGGGCGACGCCCGCCTGCTGGAAGCCTTCGCCCGCGGCGAGGACGTGCACCGCGCCACCGCCGGCGAAGTCTTCGGCGTGCCGCCGGCGGAAGTCAGCAGCGAGCAGCGCCGCTACGCCAAGGTGATCAACTTCGGCCTCATCTACGGCATGAGCGCCCACGGCCTGGCCAAAAACCTCGGCATCGACCGCGCCGCAGCCCAGGGCTGGATCGACCGCTACTTCGCCCGCTACCCGGGCGTTGCCGACTACATGGAGCGCACCCGCGTCGAGGCGCGCGAAAAAGGCTACGTCGAGACCGTCTTCGGCCGCCGCCTGCACCTGCCCGACATCCGCGCCCAGCAAGCCGGCCGCCGCCAGGCCGCCGAGCGCGCAGCGATCAACGCGCCGATGCAGGGCACCGCCGCGGACCTCATCAAGCGCGCGATGATCGCGGTGAGCGCCTGGCTGCACTCATCCGGCGTGAAGTCGCGGCTCATCCTGCAGGTGCATGACGAACTGGTGCTGGAAGTGCCGCAGGGCGAGCTGGAGCTGATCCGCGCCGAGTTGCCCAAGCTGATGGCCGGCGTGGCGCAACTGGCGGTGCCGCTGCTGGTGGAGGTGGGGGCGGGGATGAACTGGGATGAGGCGCACTGACCGTCCATAGGTTCTGCCCGGCCCCGGTTCCACCTGACTGCAAACTCGAATCCGATGAGCGCACTGACCTTTCCCAACCTCCATCCCGCGTTTCGCACCGACATCCAGGCGCTGCGCGGTTTCGCGGTGCTCGTCGTGCTGTTCTACCACGCCCAGCTCGCGCTGTTTCCAGCCGGCTTTCTCGGCGTCGACATTTTTTTCGTTATCTCCGGCTTCCTGATCACCAGCCTGATCAGAAACGGCATCGAGGCCGGCAGCTTCCGCTTCGCCGCGTTCTACTTCCGGCGCGCAAAGCGCCTGCTGCCTGCGGCCTACGTCACCTTCCTCGGTACGGCCCTGCTCGCGCCCTTCTTCCTCACTAGCCCGGAAATGCACGATTTTCTGCGCCAGATGGGTGGCGCGGTGACCTTTTCGGCGAACTTCGTGCTGCGCGCGCAGACGGGTTACTTCGAGGGAGGCTCCGAGTTCAAGCCGCTGCTGCATGTCTGGTCGCTGGCGGTGGAGGAGCAGTACTACTTCGTGCTGCCCGCGCTGATGGTGTTCACGCCGCGCCGCTTCTGGCTCGGTGGCGCGGTGCTGCTGGCCGCGGGCAGCCTTGCGTTATGCCTCGCTCGTCCGTATGACGACTCCACCTTCTTCCTGCTCCCGGCGCGTGCATGGGAGCTGCTTATCGGCTCGGTGGGTGCACTGCTTCCGCCCGGGCGTCGCGTGGATGCGGTGGCGAAGCTCGCCTTCTGGCCGGCCTTGGCCGTGATGGTGCTGTGGCCCTTTCTCGCGCTCAGCCGCTACCACCCTGGCCCCGACGCGCTGCTCGTCTGCATCGCCACCCTGGTGGTGATCCTGCGCCGCCATCCGCTGCTGTCGCGCGGCCTGGCCATGCAGGCGCTCGCGCGCGTGGGGGACATGTCTTATTCGTTGTACCTGGTGCATTGGCCGCTGTTCGCCTTCTTCAACAACGCCTGGATCGGCGAAGCAGGCACGCATCCGCCGCTCGCGCCGCGCCTCGGTCTCGTCCTGCTTTCGCTGCTGCTGGCCTACCTGCTGAACCGCTTCGTCGAGGAACCGGTGCGTGGCATGGAAATCCGCCGCCCGCGGCGCATGCTGCTGCCCACGGTGGCGGCGTCGATCGGGCTGGTGGCCGCCACGGCAGGGATGGCGCACGCTTTCGACGGCGAGCGCAACTACGCGCGAGCGCGCGAGCCGAATCGGGGTTTCGGTCGCGAATGCAATTTCGAGACCGACTTCCAGCCACTCGAAAAATGCCGCAGCACCGCCTCGCCCGGCATCCTGGTGTGGGGCGACTCCTACGCGATGCACCTGGTCGCGGGGCTGCGCGACACCGCCGGCGACGCGCCGGGCGTCGTGCAGGCGACCCGCGCCGCGTGCGGCCCCTTTATCGACCTTGCGCCGATCGCCTCGGCGCACAGCGGCGGTCGCAACCGGCGCTGGGCCGAGCGCTGCATCCGCTTCAACGACAGCGTGCTCGCCTACCTGAAGGACGCCAACAACATCCACACCGTGGTGCTATCCAGCCCGTTCGAGCGTTACGTCAAGCCAGGCGATCGCCTGTTGCGTCGCAGCGGGCCACAGGCCGCCTTCGAGCCGGCCGAAGCCGATGTGACGCTGGCCGTGCGCACCATGAAGGCGACGATCGAAGCGATCCGCGCCCAGGGCAAGAAGGTCGTCGTCGTCGCACCGCCGCCATCGGGCGGCTTCGACGTGGCGCGCTGCCTCGAGCGCCTGGAGCGCGGCATGCCCTCGATCGGCATGCGCGGCCAGTGCGA
>JAFLDS010000013.1 GCA_017302295.1 Thauera sp.
GGGGGTGGGGGGGGATTATCTCGCCAGCCTGGTGCGGGCGGGGGTGGGGGGCTTCCATCTGGCCGAGTTCGACGAGTTCGAGCTGGCGAACTTCAACCGCCAATACGGCGCGAACACGCAGACCATCGGCCGGTGCAAGCTGGACGTGATGGTGGAGTACGCGCTGCAGATCAACCCCGAGCTGCGCATCCAGACTTTTCCCGAGGGCATCAACGAGGGGAACATCGACGCCTATCTGTCGGGCGTCGACCTGGTGGTGGACGGCGTCGACGCCTTCGCGGTCGACATCCATCCGATGCTGGTCAATGCGGCGAGTGCGCGCGGGCTGGCGACGATCGCGGCCGTGCCGCTGGGGCTCGGGGCGGGGGTGCTGGCCTTCGGGCCGCAGGGCATGCCGTATGCCGACTACTTTGCGATCAGGCCCGAGATGAGCGAGGACGAGAAGATCGTGCAGTTCATGCTCGGCTTCGCGCCCGAGATGTATCACCTGAAGTATCTCGACCCGAAGTTCATCAACCTGAAGGCGCGCAAGGGGCCGAGCTCGATCGCCGGCTGCAAGCTGTGCACCGGCTTCATCGTCACGCAGGCGCTGATCGCGCTGCTGCACCCCGAGGAGCTGCGCTGTGTACCGTGGTACACCTACCTCGATGCGCGGCTGAGCCGCTTCGTGCACAAGCGTCTTTGGATGGGCAACCGCCACCCCTTGCAGCGCATCAAGAGCTACGTTGCCAAGAAGCGCCTGGAAAGGCTCGGTCCCGCGTCCTGAGCCTCGTGGCACGGGCGTCCGCGGCGCGGTGCGTAGGTTAGAATCGTACGGCGCGCGAGCCTTGCGCGGCGCACTTTCGAGGGATCTGACGATGACGACGACACCAGCGCGTCCCTGCGGGCGGGCGTGGCATATGCGGGGCGGTCTCGTGGGCCTGCTTGCCGGGCTGTTGATGTGCGCGCAGGCGATGGCCGACGATGCGGGCGCGAAGCTCGCCCAACGGGTGTATGACCGCGCCGACGGCAACGACGCCTCGTCCGCCGTCACCATGACGCTGACCGAAGAGGGGCGCGCGCCGCGGTCGCGCAGCCTGTTCCTGTACCGGCTGAGCGGGGCGTCGGGCGAAGTGTCGACGCTGATC
The DNA here is from genome assembly GCA_017302295.1 of Thauera sp. Taxonomy (GTDB): domain Bacteria; phylum Pseudomonadota; class Gammaproteobacteria; order Burkholderiales; family Rhodocyclaceae; genus Thauera. The sequence goes on from JAFLDS010000013.1 coordinate 1,128, forward strand.
CGCTTCACCGAGCCGGCCGACATCGAGGGCACCGGCCTGCTGACGCTCGATGCCGCCGACGGCACCTCGAACCAATGGATCTACCTTCCGGCGATGCAGCGGGTGCGCAGGGTGGATGCCAACCGCAAGGGCGGCCGCTTCGTGAATTCGGATTACTACTATGAGGATCTGCGCGATCGCAAGCCGGCCATGGACGCGCATCGCATCATCGGGCGCGAGCGGGTCGGCAAGATCGAGTGCGAGGTGCTCGAGAGCGTTCCGGTCGAGGCGAGCAATTCGGTGTATCTGCGGCGCGTCAGCTGGATCGATCCGGCAAGCCTGCTGCCGATGCGGGTCGATTTCTTCGAGAAGGACATGGACAAGCCGACCAAGCGCCTGATCGTCGACAAGCATGAACAGGTCAAGGGTTACTGGACGGTGATGGACAGCACCCTGACCGATCTCGGCAGCGGGCACCAGACCCGGTTGACGGTCAATCGCATGGTCTACGATCGAGGCCTGCCGGCACGCCTGTTCGGCTCCAAGGCGCTCGAGGAAGAGCGAACGGAAAAGGAGTTCCGGCCCTGAGCCAGGTTGTGCGCGGGGGCGGACGGTGACATCGAGGGGGTAGCTGATGGTGGAATTTGGCAGGCAGGCGCGCGGCCCGCTGGCAACGGCGCTGGTGGTGGCATTGGTGGCGGGTTTGCCGATGAGCGGCCTTGCGGCCGACGACGGCGGGGATGCGTTCGCGGCGGGGGTGGACAAGCTCTGGATGGAAGCGGGGCGCATCTTCGACCATCCCGACGCGTCGGGCACCGGGCTGCTTCACGGCGCGGTGAGCGCGAAGGGCAGCAGCGGGGCGTTCGAATATGCGCTCGGTGCGCGCTTCGATGCCAACGCGCAGTTTGGCGACCGCGACTTCACGCGGACGCGGGTCGATTACGGCGAGAACTATCTGCGCTGGCGTGACGACGCCACCCGACTGACGGTCGGTGCGCAGAACGTGCTGTGGGGCCGGGTGGACGAGATTTCGCCGATCGACCGCATGAGCCGCGCCGACCTCACCCGGGTGATACTCGACAAGCTCCCCGAACGCCGGCGCGCCGTGCCGGCCGTGCGTCTGGAGCGCTTCGCCGACGATTTCAAGATCGACGCGGTGTGGCTGCCGACGTTCGACGACGCGGTGATGCCCGACCGGCGCAGCGTCTGGAATCCGGTGGATACGCGCGCAGGCCGGCTGCTCGGGATCGGTGACCTGCCCTTGATGAAGGGGTTTCGCGTGAAGGACGCGAACCATGACACCGGCGGCGGCGGCGTTCGCCTGACGCGTGGTGGCGACGAACTGGATTACGGCTTCAGCATCCAGCGCGTGCGTCAGTCGCAACCCTACTACCGCGTCACACCTGGCGTGCTGCAGGCGGTGCATCCCTACAGTACGGTCGTGGGCGCGGAGCTCGAGGCCGAGCGCCTGGGGGCGACCTGGCGCATGGAGGCGGCGTGGAGCAGTGACGTGCCGGTGACGACGCGCGGCTTCCAGTATCTGACCAAGCCCGGTTTCGATATGGTGGTCGGCGCCGAATTCTTCCCCGGCGATGCGGAGACGCGGGTGACCCTGCAACTCGGCGGTCACAGGACCTTCGTCGAGCAGCGTGTGCTGGAGCGCAAGGAGATCTATACCTTCAACGGCGAGATCGAGCACCCGTTCGCGCACGGGCGCTGGCGCGCGGACCTGCGCTTCGTCGTCGGGCTCGACGAGCGCGATCTGTACCTGAATCCCAAGCTCTCCTACACGGGCATCGACCAGCACGAGATCTACATCGCCGCGCATCTGTTCGATGGCGCGCAAAAGACGCTGGGCGGTTTCTACGACCGCAATGATCTGGTGATGGTGGGCTGGCAGGCGAAATTCTGACGTAGCCAGGCGGCTTAGCGGGCTCTCTATGCGCAATTCCTTGTTCCAGTCGCTCAAGCTGGCGGTCATGCAGCCGCACCTGATTCGCTGGCGGCCGGCGCTGGTGATCATCGTTGTTGCGCATGTGATCTTCGGCGCCATGCTGTTGCGGCTCGACATCAACAATGCCCCCGGACTCTACTTTCCGTCGGACGCCCCGGCGACGGTGCTCGAGCGGGAACTGCGCAGGGAGTTTCCGAGCGACGAATTCCTGATCGGGCTGTTTACCGACGAGCACATCTACGCCGCGCCCACGCTCGCAGCCATCCATCGGCTTGTCGAGCGCATGGGGCGGCATCCCGACGTCGACCGGGTGTTTTCCGTCACGAGTGTCGAGCACATCGCCGGCACGGAGGATGGCTTCGTCGTCGAGGCCCTGATCGATCCTGACAAGCTGCAGGTGCAGACCGAGGAGGCGCGCCGGGCCCGGGTGCTTGCCGATCGCTTCGTGCCGGGCTGGCTCGCCTCGAAGGATGGCAAGTCGCTGGCCGTGGTGGTGCGTACCCGCAAGCTCGATGAGAGCCGGCAGCGACAGTCGATCGAGCGTGAGTTCCTTGCTGCGGCGGCCGACGAGAAGCTGCAGGACAAGCTCGTGGCGGTGGCAGGAACCGTCGCGCTCGACGCGGCGGAGCTGCGCTCGATGCTGCACGACACGCTGCTGTTCACCCCCCTCGTGATGGGGCTTGGGCTCGCGCTGCTTTACTGGGTGGTGGGCCGGGTCGTGCCGGTCGTGATCGGCGCCGTGGCGATGAGCACCGTTGTGGTGGTCTGCGTGGGGCTGCTCGCGGCCGTTGGCCAGCCCTACACGCTGGTCACGGCGATGACGCCCACCTTGCTGTCGGCCTACACCGTTTCGAACCTGCTGCACCTCTACGCGGCTGCAAAGCGCATGCAGGACTTGGGATTCCGCCGGCCCAAGCGCATCGTCTTCGCCTTGCAGAGCGTGCATGCACCGTCCATGTTCAATGTGCTCACGACCGCGGCCGGCATGTTGAGCCTGGTGCTGGTGCAGATTCCGCCGATCCAGGTCTTCGGCGTGATTGCCGCGGTTGGGGTGGTCACAATCTACTTCGTGGTGTTCTATCTCGTCCCGGCCCTGTTGATGAAGTTCGACAACCGGCGCTGGCCCAAGAGCGGTTCCGGTTTCGCGTGGACGCGACGGTTTTCTTTCGCGCTGGCGCGCATTGGCATGCGCCAGGCAGGATGGGTGGCAGGTGGTGCCCTGGTTGCGGTGATCGCGGCGCTGCCGATGGTGCTGAGCGTCGAGGCCGAGTCGGACTTGTTGAAGTTCTTCGGCGAGCGTCACCCGCTGACCCTGGCGACAGCGAAGGTCGAGTCCGAACTCGTCGGTGTGACGGCGCTCGAGATCGTCGTCGACGGTCCAGGCCGCGACGCATTCAAGAACGCGAAGCGCCTGCAGGCGATCAAGGCGCTGCAGGAGCGCGTCGAGGCCCTGCCGGCCGTCGACCGGAGCTTGTCGATGATGGACATCGTCGAGGAAATGAACTGGGCCTTCAACGAGGAAGATCCGCAGTTCCGCCGCCTGCCCGACGACGACAAGCTGCTCAGCCAGCTGCTTCTGATCTATGACGGACGCGACGTGCAGGAGCTTGTGAACGGCGAATATCAGCGCATGCGCATCATGCTGAACGTCAACGTACATGGCGCGAACGCGATCCAGGGCGTGATCGAGCAGATCGAGGCGCTCATCGCAACGGTCGATGCCCCGGACCTCAAATGGCAGATCGGTGGTTACGGGCGCCTGTTCGCCGATCAGGAAGATCTGCTGGTCGTTGGCCAGTTGCACAGCTTCATCGGCGCATTTGGCCAGATCTTCATTCTGCTGGTGCTGCTGTGGCGCTCATTCCCGGCTGCGGTGATCGGCATGCTGCCCAACCTGGCGCCGCTGTATTTCGTGTTCGCCCTGATGGGAGCCGCCGGCATCTACCTCGACATGGCGACAGTGCTCATTGCTGGCGTGGTGCTGGGCATCACCGTCGACGACACCATCCACCTCTTCCATAGCTACCTGCATCGCCGCGCCCAGGGTCACAGCGCCGTGTTTGCGGTCGCGCGCAGCTTTGAGGCGTCCGGGCGCGCCGTCGTTGCGGTGTCCTTGTTGCTGGTGTCCCAGTTCGTGGTCCTGTCTACCTCGGCCTTCGTGCCCACGTCCAACTTCGGCATGCTCACCGCCATCGGCCTGCTGTCGGGCCAACTCATGGAACTGCTGTTGTTGCCCGCGCTGCTGGTCCTGTGGAGTCGCGTGCGCCTGCCGTGGGGACGACGGGAGAACCCCGCGAAGCACTAGGCGGAAGCGCTGTCCAGAGGGGGCCGCCGGAGGTAGCGATCGAGGACGACGGGCAGGTAGCTCGCCGGGTCAGGCAGCGTGGCGCCGCGCTGCGCCAGCCGCGCGAGATAGTCCGCGTTGCCGAAATCCTGCTGGTCGGCGAGGTAGTCCATGTAGATCGGCAGGGTGCCGAGGGCACGACGCCTGCGCAAGGGGAGCAGCCAGCCGATGGTGCGGGGCAGGGCCCCGAACCATCTCCGCGGAATGGTGATGCCCATCGGGACCGGTAGTCCATGGGAGCGGAAGCTTTTCCGCAGGACCTGCTTGAGGTCGACCAGACGCGGAGCGCGCTCGGGACCGGAGCACAGGTGGAAGATGCGGCCTGTGGCGTGCGGATCGCGGCTGCTGCTGACGATTTCGTGCGCCACCCAGTCCACCGGGATGACGTCCAGCTTCACATCGCCGAAATCGGGGTACAAGCCGAAGGTTCGGCGTCCGGAGAGGATCTCGCAGATGTAGTAGAAGATCTGGAAGTGGATGATGCGCCCGTCGCGGGAGTCACCAACGACCATGCTCGGTCGGTGCACCGTGATCGGCAGCCCTTCCAGTTCAATGGCGGCGCGAACGAGTTCCTCGGCCTCGGCTTTCGATTGCTCGTAGGTGTTGTGGAAGGCGCGCGGTTCGTCGATCCAGCGCTCCGGCAGGAGGCCCTGGCGCTTGCCGGCGATGCCGACCGTGCTGACGAACTCCACTTTCTGCAATGTGCCCTTGGCGGCCAGGCTGCGGGCAAGCGCGAGGATGGCCTGAGCGGAGCCGACCGCCGAGCGGCGGGCGTAATCGAGGGTATCGTTCATGCGCACGCTGGCGGCGCAGTGAATGATGTGGGTGGTGTCGGTCGCCAGGGCTGCATAGTCCGCGGCGGAGAGGCCGAACTCGGGCTGTGAGGCGTCGCCGCGCATCGGTTGCAGCCTGCCGCGGGCTTCGGCATCGGGCGAGAGGTGCCAGTATCGGCAGATCTCGTCGAAGCGCTGTGCAAGGTGCTCATCCGATTGAGCCCGCAGAAGGAGACGTACCCGGGTGTTGCGGTCTCCGAGCAGCATCGGGACGATCGCGCTGCCGACGGCACCCGAGGCGCCCGTGAGAAAATAGCGGTTCATGGCACCTCGATGACGGGCAGCATGGTGAGTGCGGCGCGGGGCTGCTGGGCGGCTCGGCGATACGCCTCGTCGATCGAATCGGAGAATCGGGTTTCGATTTGCCGGCGCCTGAGCTTGAGGTTGGGGGTCAGCTCGCCGTTGGCGACGGTGAGCGGGTGCGGGGAAACGATCAGTGCGCCGGGGCGCTGGTGGTCCGGTAACGCTGCGCACGCGGCGAGGGCGTCGGAGGCGATCGAGTGCTGCAGGGCTGCACCAGCCATCGCTGCGAGGCGAGGATGTCTCGCGTCGAGGGTAAGCACAGCGACTGGAAACGGCTGGTCCCGGCCCACGACGACGGCGTGGTCGACGTAGGCGAGCGTCTTGAGTGCGGCTTCGATCGGCACCGGCGCAATGCGGCGGCCGGTCGACGTCTTGAACACTTCGCTCTTGCGCCCTTCCAGCCAGAGGTAGCCGTCCTCGTCGAGGCGTGCGTAATCGCCGGTGTGCAGGAAGCCTTCGGCATCGAGGTTGTCGCTGGGCGCGCTGTCGCGATAGTAGCCGCGAAAGACGCCAGGCCCGCGCAGCAGTAGCTCGCGATCGGCGGCAAAACGGAGTTCGTTGCCGGGCAGGGGGCGGCCCACACTGCCGAAACGGTAATCGTGGAGCTGGTTGATGGCGACGGGCATGACGTTCTCGCTGATGCCATAGGCCTCCAGCACCAGCCAGCCCAGTCCGTGAAATCGCGCCAGCAGTGAGGCAGGCAAGGGCGCCGAGCCGCTCACCATGAACTGGAGGTCGGGCCCAAGCAGTGCCCGGATGCGGCGCAACACCTTGTCAGCCAGCGGATGAAGCAGCCGCACCCAGGGGGGCGGCGCAAGGCCGTCGCGCAGGGCAGCCGCACGCCGGCAGCCGATGGCCCACGCGGCGTGGGCCATCGCACGCGGCAGCACGGGCTGTCGCTCCAGCTCGGCGACGATGCCGCCGTGCAGCTTGTCGAAGAAGCGCGGCACGCCCACGAACAGGGTCGGGCGAATGTCCGGCGTAAGGCGCAGGACTTCCTCCGGCCTGGTGACAAAATAGCTCGTCGCACCGCAACTCATCGCGAACAGGTTCAGGATGCGCTGGAACAGGTTCGAGATCGGCAGCCAGCACACCATGCGATCACCCTCACGCACCGAGGGAAAGCGTTCGATCAGGGCGTCGGTCGCGAGCAGCAGCTGCTGGTGCGTGTAGGCGATGCCTTTTGGCTGGCCCGTACTGCCCGACGTGAAAATGATCGTCGCGAGGTCGTCGGGCTGCGGCAGGCGGGAAGACCGTGCCGGGGGCTGCGGTGTCGTTCCCAGCAGGTCAGCAAGCCAATGCACCGCGCGGGGGCGCACGTCGGCGCGTTCGACGATGATGAAAAGCTCGGCCTGCGGCCAGAACGCGCTCAGGCGTTCGACATCGGCCAGCGTCTGCACGATCAGCGCCCGCGGTTCGGTGAGCAGAAGAACGTGTCGCAGGTTCTGTTCCGAGTCGTGGCTGTCGAGCCCGACCACCACGCCCCCGGCGGCGAGGGCAGCCTGATGGCAGTATTCCCATTGCGGGCACGTCGGCAACATGATGGCGATGCGGTCGCCGGGGCGGACGCCAAGCCCGGTGAAGTTCGCGGCGAGGGTGTCCACGGTGTCGACGGCCTCGCGCCAGCTCACCGCCCGCCATCCTTCGCCGTCCGTTTCCCGATGCATGAAAGCGGCCGCCGTGGGGCTCAGCAGCGCACGATGGCGCAATCGAGCGGGGACGGTGGGCGGTGGGGCGTCCATGTCAGTTCCGTCGCAACATCGGTGGGTCGTAGGCGCCCTTGGGCAGGGTGATGCGCAGATCGCCTTCTTCCAGTCCCAGCCACGCCATACTGCGCTTCACCTCTCGACCCATGCCGAGCTTGTTGCGGATCATGAAGTTCACCACTGGCGTCATCAGCTTCCAGTAACCCAGGCTGGCCTTGCCTTCGCGGATCAGCGCGGAGAACTCGGGCGTGTAGGGGTTGTAGCCGAAGTGGCGGAGGTCCGAATACATCATCAGCCAGTTGATTGGATAGTTGCTGACGATGGGGTTGGCATGGTGGCTGCGCTGCACCAGTCCGAGCTCGGTGACGCGGCGGATGACTTCGGCCTGATCGTAATCCCAGGCGTGATAGGGCGCGAGATAGCGGGGAAAGCGCGTTCCGCCGGGCAGCGTGAGCGGATTGTAGAAATGGCTCAGGTCGGCCGCCGAGAAGCCGCCGCATTCGGCGAGATGGGGCGGGGTCCAGTCCTCGCTGCTGATGAGCGCGGGGGAGAATTCGTAGAGCATGCGCTCGGGCTCCGGCTGGCCCGGCGAATAGCCGGCGAGCACGAGAGGCACGTTCTTTTCCATTGCCAGCCGGATGGCTGCGCCCTCGAACAGCGGGGCATAGACGTAAGACACTGTGTACACCGCGCCGCGCGCTTCCTGGTTGCACAGCAGGTAGCGGAACAGCCGGGTGAGGAAGCCGAAGGCCGGACGCCAGACGACGTGATCGATGTCCAGCCGGCGCAGGGCGAGCCGGATGTTGTTCCAGGCTACCGGAGGCAGGTCGATGTCGCAGGTGAAAGCCAGCACGCGCAGGCCGTAATCGACCTTGAGGCGGTGGAGCAGATAGAGGCTGTCCTTGCCGCCGCTCAGCGGCACGATGCAGTCGTAAGCAGTGCCCGCCGTATTGCGCGCGGCGCGCAAGGTGCGCTCGAGGTCATCCCGGTGCGGTGCGCTTGCCGAGTGGCCCGGTGGCGAAGTCGCGTACTGGCGGCAGGGGCTGCAGATACCGCTGGCGTCGATGTCGGCGCCAGGGACGGTTTCCGGCAACAGGCATCGGGTGCATTTCTTCATCGGGTTCGGCGCTTTGCAGGGGCGGGCTGGGCTCGATTGTGACGGCATCGCAGGAAAAATGCGATAGGCCTAATGACATTCAAATGAGATCGTGGGCTCTCCGCGGCGACGCCCCGGGCCCTCAGCGCACGACCATGTTGTCGCGATGGATCAGCTCGGGTTCGTCGATGTAGCCGAGCAGGGCCTCGATTTCCGCTGTCGGCCTGCGGGCGATGCGGCGGCACTCGGTGGCACTGTAATTGGCCAGGCCGCGAGCGACTTCCTCGCCGGCCGCCGTGCGGCAGGCCACGGCGGCGCCGCGCTTGAACTCGCCGCGGACCTCGACGACGCCGACCGGCAGCAGGCTGCGCCCGCTCTTCAGCGCGGCGACCGCGCCGTCGTCGATGACGAGGTCGCCCGCGAGCTGCAGGTGGTCGGCGATCCACTGCTTGCGCGCCTGCAGCGGGGTGCTGGACGCATACAGCAGGGTGCCCACCGCCTCGCCAGCGGCCAGGCGCAGCAGCGGGTCGGGCGTGCGGCCGCTGGCGATGCAGGTGTGCGCGCCGCTGCGCGCGGCGCGCTGGGCGGCGCGGATCTTGGTGATCATGCCGCCCTTGCTGATCGCGCTGCCCGAGCCGCCGGCCATGGATTCGTACTGGCGGTCTTCGGCGCGGCCTTCGGAGATCAGTGTCGCGGCCGGATCCTTGCGCGGGTCGGCGGTGTAAAGGCCCTGCTGGTCGGTGAGGATGATGAGCGCGTCGGCCTCGATCAGATTGGCGACCAGCGCGCCCAGCGTGTCGTTGTCGCCGAACTTGATCTCGTCGGTGACCACGGTGTCGTTCTCGTTGATGATCGGCACCACGCCCAGCTCGAGCAAGGTGGTTAGCGTCGAGCGGGCGTTGAGGTAACGGGTGCGGTCGGCGAGGTCCTCATGGGTGAGCAGGATCTGCGCGGTCTGCAGGCAGTGGCGGGAGAACGCTTTCTCGTAGGCTTCGACCAGACCCATCTGCCCAACGGCGGCGGCGGCCTGAAGCTTGTGCATCTCGTGGGGCCGCTTCGTCCAGCCGAGGCGCTGCATGCCGGCGGCGATCGCGCCGGATGAAACCAGCGCCACCTCGCGACCTTCCGCCCGCAGCGCGGCAATCTGGCGCGCCCAGTCGTCCAGCGCGGCGTGATCGAGCCCCGTGCCATTGTTGGTGACGAGTGCGCTGCCCACCTTGACGATCAGGCGACGGGCGGTACGGATCTTGTTTCTCATGGCGATGCGTCGGTCGGTCGGGCGGTTGCGTTCAGCGGTCGGCGTCGCCGTCCCGGCCTTCGTCTTCGGGCAGGTCATCCTCGTCGCCAGCGCCGGACTCCTCTTCGTACGCGCGGTCGGCGGCGACGCGTGCGGCATCGGCCGCGGTCAGACGGGCGGCCTCCTCGGCGTGGCGCGCGGCCCTTTCAGCTTCGATGCGAGCGCGTTCGGCGTCGAGGAAGTCCTGAATCGCGAAGATCAGCTCCTTCGTGCCTTCGCCCTTGAGCGCGGAGATCTCGAAGTGGCGTTCGACCGGGCCGTAGGCTTCGAGGAAGGCATCGATGCGCTCGGCGCGCTCTTCTTCGGGGATCAGGTCGAGCTTGTTCAGTGCCAGCCAGCGCGGCTTGTTGTACAGCGCCTCGTCGTACTTGCGCAGCTCTTCGACGATGGCCCTGGCGTCGTGCACCGGATCGGCCTCGGGGTCGAAGGGGGCGAGGTCGACCAGATGCAGCAGCACATGGGTACGCTGCAGGTGGCGCAGGAACTGGTGGCCCAGGCCCGCGCCTTCGGCCGCGCCCTCGATCAGCCCGGGGATGTCGGCGATGACGAAGCTGCGGTTCTCGGCGGTGCGGACCACGCCCAGATTGGGGGCGAGGGTGGTGAAGGGGTAATCGGCCACCTTGGGCTTGGCCGCCGACACCGAGCGGATGAAAGTGGATTTGCCGGCGTTCGGCATGCCGAGCAGGCCGACGTCGGCCAGCACCTTCAGCTCGAGATGCAGCGTGAAGCGCTCGCCTTCCTGACCCATGGTCTTCTTGCGCGGGGCTCGGTTGGTGCTGGACTTGAAGTGGATGTTGCCCAGGCCGCCGCGCCCGCCGCGGGCGATCAGCACCTTCTTTTCGTCCACGTCGAGGTCGGCGATGAGCTCCCCGGTCTCGTGGTTGGTGATGACCGTGCCGACCGGGAAGCGCAACGTAATGTCGTCGCCGCCGGCGCCGTAGCATTCCTTGCTGCCGCCGTTCTCGCCGCGCTCGGCGCGGAAGGTCCGGGTGTAGCGGTAGTCGATCAGCGTATTGAGGTTGCGGTCGGCCATGGCGTACACGCTGCCGCCACGTCCTCCGTCGCCGCCGCTGGGGCCGCCTTTCGGGATGAACTTCTCGCGGCGGAAAGTCGCCACGCCATTACCGCCGTCACCGGCGATGACATCGATGCGGGCTTCGTCAAAGAACTTCATGCGAGATTCAACCTGAAAAAACGGCCCTGCAACTTCAGGGCGCAGAAAGCAAAAAAGCCCTACCGCGAAGATAGGGCTTTTCGAACCGCAGGTGAGTGATCAGGCCGCTTCGGGCACAATGATCACGGTGCGACGACGGGACGGGCCCTTGACCGCGAACTGCACGACGCCGTCCTTCAGCGCGAACAGGGTGTGGTCCTTGCCGATGCCGACGTTGTCGCCCGGGTGGTATTCGGTGCCGCGCTGGCGAACGATGATGTTGCCGGCAACGACGAACTGACCGCCGTAGCGCTTCACGCCGAGGCGTTTCGATTCCGAGTCGCGGCCGTTACGCGAACTGCCGCCAGCTTTTTTGTGTGCCATGTCGGATTACCCCCTGACGCTCAAGCCGAGATCGCTTCGATGCGAAGCTCGGTATAGTTCTGACGATGCCCCTGGTGCTTCTGGTAGTGCTTGCGACGGCGCATCTTGAAAATCTTGACCTTGTCGTGACGGCCGTGCGAAACCACGGTCGCCTTGACGGAAGCCCCGGCGACCACCGGCGTGCCGATCTTAACGGACTCGCCTTCACCGACCATGAAAACCTGGTCGATGGTGATTTCGGAACCCACGTCGGCCGGTATCTGTTCTACCTTGATCTTTTCGCCAGCGGCAACGCGATACTGCTTGCCACCGGTTTTTATCACCGCGTACATGGTGTTGCTCCAGTTGATGGGTTTGCAAAGAATCGCGCACTATATGAGCCCGTCCGAGAAAAGTCAATGTTAATCAGGAGGTTCAGCGCATGACGAGGCTTGCCGACGAAGAGGTTCCGGGCCGCGTGGAGCGTGACTTCAGCGCGATCGACAAGGCGCGCCTCGTGGAAGCGCTGGCGCGCGCGCTGCCAGTGGGGGCGCTGATGTACGAGGCGGAAGACCTTCGTCCCTACGAATGTGACGGCTTGTCGATGTACCGCGCAGTACCGTTCGCAGTGGCCTTGCCCACGACCGAAGACGAGGTGGTCGCCGTGCTGCGGGCCTGCTTCGAGCTCGGCGTGCCGGTGGTGGCGCGGGGTGCTGGCACCGGGCTGTCTGGTGGGGCCTTGCCGCATGCGCAGGGCGTGCTGCTGTCGCTGGCGCGCTTCAACCGCATCCTGCACCTGGACGCGCATGCGCGCACCGCGGTGGTTCAGCCCGGCGTGCGCAACCTGGCCATCTCGGAGGCCGCGGCCGCGCATGGCCTGTATTACGCCCCGGATCCCTCGTCGCAGATCGCCTGCACCATCGGCGGCAACGTCGCGGAGAATTCCGGCGGCGTGCATTGCCTGAAGTACGGCCTCACCGTGCACAACCTGCTGCGCGTGCGCGGCGTCACCATCGAGGGCGACGTCGTCGAGTTCGGCAGCCATGCGCTCGATGCGCCGGGCTACGACCTGCTGGCGCTGGTGACGGGCTCGGAGGGCATGCTGGCGGTGGTCACCGAAGTCACGGTGAAGCTCACACCCAAGCCGCAGCTCGCCCAGTGCGTACTGGCGGCGTTCGACGATGTGGTGCGGGCGGGCGACGCGGTGGCGCGCATCATCGCCGCGGGCATCATCCCGGCGGGTCTGGAGATGATGGACCAGCCGGCCACCGCGGCTGTCGAGGAGTTCGTGCGTGCCGGCTATCCGCTGGATGCGAAGGCCATCCTGCTGTGCGAATCCGACGGTACGCCCGAAGAAGTGGAAGAGGAGATCGGCCGCGTGCGCGCCGTGCTCGAGGGCAGCGGCGCCACCGAGATCCGCATTTCGCGCGATGAGGCCGAGCGACTCAGGTTCTGGGCCGGGCGCAAGGCGGCCTTCCCGGCGGCGGGGCGCCTGTCGCCCGACTATTACTGCATGGACGGAACCATCCCGCGCAAGCGCCTGGGCGAGATGCTGAGCGCGATCCAGAGCATGGAGAGCCGCTACGGACTGCGCTGCATCAACGTGTTCCACGCCGGCGACGGCAACCTGCATCCGCTGATTCTGTTCGACGCCAACCTGCCGGGCGAGCTCGAGCGGGCGGAGGCCTTCGGCGCCGAGATCCTGGAGCTGTCGGTGGCGCTCGGTGGCACGATCACCGGGGAGCATGGCGTGGGCATCGAGAAGATCAACCAGATGTGCAGCCAGTTCGGCGCGGCCGAGCGCACCCAGTTCTTCCGCGTCAAGGAGGCCTTCGACCCACCGGGCCTGCTGAACCCGGGCAAGGCGATCCCGACCCTGCATCGCTGCGCCGAATACGGCCGGATGGTCGTGCATGGCGGACAGCTGCCGCATCCCGAGCTGCCGCGCTTCTGAGCGGCGAGGCATCGATGACTGACAAGGCCTGGGTACAGTTTCTGCTGGTGGCGGTGCCGGTGATGTCGCTGATTGGCGCCTGGCTGGCGCTGCGCGGGCTGGGCGGACGGCGGGATCGCACGAGCGGCAGCAGGGCGGATCGAAACCGTGGCGACGAAGGTCGCACAAAAAATCAGGTGGGCGACCGATGAGCGAGTTGTATTCGGCATGGGCGGAACGGGTGCAGGCGGCGGCTGCGCAGGGTGCGCCGCTGTCCCTGCGCGGGGGTGGGACGAAGGCGTTCTACGGACGCGCGGCGCAGGGCGAGCCCTTCGATGTGTCCGCCAATTCCGGCGTGATTGCCTACGAGCCGACCGAGCTGGTGGTGACGGTGCGTGGCGGCATGCGCCTGGGCGAGCTGGAGTCTCTGCTTGCCGGGCAGAACCAGTTCCTCGCTTTCGAGCCCCCGCACTTCGGCGCCGATGCCACCGTGGCCGGTTGCGTGGCTGCAGGCTTGTCGGGGCCGCGGCGCGCGAGTGCCGGCGCTGTGCGCGATTTCATGCTCGGTGTGAAGCTGCTCGACGGGCGCGGCCAGATCCTGTCCTTTGGCGGCCAGGTGATGAAGAACGTGGCCGGCTACGATGTGTCGCGACTCGTGGCCGGCAGCCTGGGGACCTTGGGCATCATTCTCGAGGTGTCGCTCAAGGTGCTGCCGCGGCCGGTGGCCGAGGTGACGCTGAGCTTCGCGATGACCGAGCTGGACGCGATCGCGCGCCTCAACGGCTGGGGCGGACAGGCGCTGCCGGTGTCGGCATCCGCATGGGCGGACGGCCGGCTGTGGCTGCGCCTGTCGGGTGCCGAGGCGGCGGTGCGCGCGGCGACGGCGCAACTGGGCGGAGAGCGGCTGGCCGAGTCCGAGGCCGATGCGTTCTGGCATGGCGTGCGCGAACAGTCGGGCGACTGGTTTCGCGCACTTGGCGAGCGGCCGCTGTGGCGGGTTTCGCTTCCGAGCTCTGCGGCGCCGATGCGCCTGCCCGGTACGCAGCTCATCGAATGGGGCGGGGCGTTGCGCTGGCTGACGGGTGACGCTGCGGCGGCCGATGTGCGTGCGCGGGCCGTCGCGCTCGGCGGCCATGCGACGCTTTTCCGTGGCGGCGACCGCGACAGCGCGATCTTCACGCCCTTGCCTGGACCGTCGACGATCATCCACCAGCGCCTGAAGGACGCGTTCGACCCGGCGCGCATCTTCAATCCCGGCCGGCTCTACGAGGGGCTTTGAACATGCAGACCCAGCTTGCCGATTTCATCCGTGACACGCCCGAGGGCCGCGAGGCCGACGACATCTTGCGCAAGTGCGTACATTGCGGCTTTTGCACCGCCACCTGTCCGACCTATCAGCTGCTCGGCGACGAACTCGACGGGCCGCGCGGGCGCATCTACCTGATCAAGCAGGTGCTCGAGGGGCAACCGGTCACCGAAAAGACGCAACGACACCTCGACCGCTGCCTGACCTGTCGATCCTGCGAGTCGACCTGCCCGTCGGGTGTGCAGTACGGGCGGCTTGCCGACATCGGGCGCCATGTCGTCGAACAGCGCGTGCCGCGGCGCGGTGCCGACCGCGTGGTGCGTTGGGCGCTGCGCGAGTTCGTGCCGCGTCCGAAACTTTTTGGCATGGCGATGAAGATGGGGCAGGCGGTGAGCGGGGTGTTGCCCGGCGTGCTGCGCGACAAGGTGCCCGAGCCGCGTGCGCCGGGCGTGTGGCCCGCGCCGCGGCATGATCGGCGTGTGCTGGCGCTGGCGGGCTGCGTGCAGCCGGCCATGGCGCCCACGATCAATGCCGCGGCGGCGCGCGTGCTGGACGCATTGGGGATCTCGATGGTGGAGGTGGGCGGCGCGGGCTGCTGCGGGGCGGTGCGCCAGCATCTGGCCGATCCCGAAGGCGCGCGGCAGGACGCGCGGCGCAACATCGATGCCTGGTCGCCTGCGATCGAGCGTGGCGAGATCGAGGCGATCGTGATGACCGCGTCGGGATGTGGCACCCAGGTCAGCGATTACGGATACCTGCTGCAGCACGACGCGGCCTATGCCGAGAGGGCGCGCCGGGTGTCCGGGCTGGTGCGCGACATCGGCGAGGTGGTGGCCGCCGCAGCCGAGACGCTGCGGGCGCTGCTGCCGTCCGCGGCAGGCGAGGCGACGCCGCTCGCCTGGCATGCGCCGTGCTCTCTGCAGCACGGGATGCGCATTCGCGGCACCGTGGAGCGGCTGCTCACCGCAGCCGGTTATCAGCTCACGCCGGTGCGCGATCCCCACTTGTGCTGTGGCTCGGCGGGCACCTATTCGCTGCTGCAGCCCGAACTCTCGAAGCGGCTGCGTGAAGACAAGCTCGATGCCCTGCAGGCAGGTGGTGCGGCGTTGATCGCATCGGCCAACGTCGGATGCATCTCGCACCTGCAGGCCGGCACCACGACACCGGTACGGCACTGGATCGAGTTGCTCGAAGCGAAGCTCGTCCGGAACAGCTGAGTTCGCCGTGCGAGGGGGTGTCCAAGGCCGGGGGGTGTGAGGTCCATCACGAATGGCGCAAACGTCGCGCGCTGCGGCCGACGGGTCGAGGCACGCCGAGTGCCCATTCTTGGTAACATCGTCGGAATCGAGCCAAGTTCCGGGTCATCCCCATCATCATGTCCTTCTCCATCGAGACCTGTGCTGCGCAACACATCGGCGACCGCAAGGAGCAGCAGGACAAGGTCGGGATGTTCGTGCATCCGACCCGCGCGGACACGCTGATGGCGGTGCTCGCCGACGGCATGGGGGGGCACTCGGGCGGGGCCATGGCGGCCGAGCAGGTCGTGATCAAGGCACGCCAGAACCTGGATGTGTTCGCTCCGCGCCATGAAACGGCGGAGCAGCTGCTGGGCAGCAGCCTCGCCGACGCGCATACGGTGATCCGGCTCACCCGCTTTACCAGCGAGCAGGATCCGCACAGCACGGCGGTCATGCTGCTCGTCCAGGGCAGCATGGCAACCTGGGCCCATTGCGGCGATTCGCGTCTTTACTTCTTTCGCGGGCAGAACACGGCGCAGCGTACCGAGGACCATTCCCTGGTAGGCGAACTGAAGCGCAAGGGCCGCATCACCGAGCAAGAGTCGCTGACCCATCCGCAGCGCAACGTGCTGCTTTCCTGCCTGGGGAACGACCGCGAGCCGCGCATCGAATACGGCCACGCCAAGGAAATCCAGGCGGGAGACAGCTTTCTCCTCTGTTCGGATGGCTTGTGGGCGTATTTCAGTGACGATGAGCTGGCTGCCACCATCCGCGACCACTCCGCACGGGCCGCCGCCGAAATCCTTATTCGCAACGCGCGTGAGCGCGCGGCGGGCAGCGGTGACAACGTCACGCTGGCCATCGTCAAGTTCAATCCGCCAATCAAGTGAAAAGCGCCTCTATCGGGGCTGTCCGATCGCGCTGCGAGTGATGTTGCGTCGCAACAACATTCAAACGCGTTATTGCTCATTCGCCGATTGCCGGTAATATTCCGCCAGCGCCGGTTGCGCACCAAGGTGGTGTGCAGCAGGGAGAGATAACGACACCGTGGGAGCGGCGCTTTTCTTGTCATCTCGGATTTGTCTTCCGAATCAATAGGGAGGAGTGCCCCATGCCTCTGGTCATCGGAGTGCTAGCGGAGACTGCACCGGGCGAGCGACGGTTGTCGGTTGTTCCGGATGTGGTGAAAAAATATCAGGGCCTGGGTGCCCAGGTCGTGTTGCAGAAGGGGGCCGGCGTGCCGGCTCATTTCCGCGATGCGGATTTTGCGGACGTGACGTTCGTCGATAGCGCCGCCGACGTGTGCGCCGCCGCCGACGTGATGTTCTGCGTGCAGGCGCCGTCGGACGAGGCCCTTGCTGCGCTGAAGACGGGCAGCGTGCTGATCGGACTGCTGCAGCCCTGGGGCAGTGCCGAACGGGCGAAGCTGTTCCAGGACAAGCAGATCACCGCGTTTGCGCTCGAGCTGCTGCCGCGCATCTCGCGTGCGCAGAGCATGGATGCGCTGTCCTCGCAGGGTGCGGTGGCGGGCTATGAGTGCGCGCTGATCGCGGCCGACCACTCGCCCAAGTTCTTCCCGATGCTGACCTACGCGGCGGGCACCATCCGCCCGGCCAAGGTGCTGGTGATCGGCGCCGGCGTCGCCGGCCTCCAGGCCATCGCCACCGCGCGCCGCATCGGCGCGATGGTCGAGGCTTACGACGTGCGCCCCGAAACGCGTGAGCAGATCGAATCGCTCGGCGCCAAGTTCGTCGACACCGGCGTGTCGGCTGCGGGCGCGGGCGGCTATGCGCGCGAATTGACCGACGAGGAGAAGGCGAAGCAGGCCGAGCGTCTGGCCAAGGCCGTCGCCCAGTGCGATGCGCTGATCACCACCGCAGCGATTCCGGGCAGGAAAGCGCCCCGGATCATCACTGCCGACATGATCTCGCGCATGAAGCCGGGCGCCGTGGTCGTCGACATGGCCGCCGAGACCGGTGGCAACGTCGAGGGCACGGTGTCGGGTGAGAAGACCTGGATCAACGACGTACTCGTGATCGGCCCGACCAACATCCCGAGCCGCATGCCGGTGCATGCGTCCGAGATGTACGCCAAGAACCTGTTCAACTTCATTTCGCCCTTCATCAAGGACGGCGCGCTGGCGCTCGACTGGGAAGACGAAGTGGTGGCCGGGACCTGTCTCACCCATGCGGGCGAAGTGCGCCACGCCGGGGTGAAGCAGGCGCTGGGTCTGTAAGGAGAAGCCGTCATGGAAGGCTTTGCTGCAATCTACATCTTCATGCTGGCGGCATTTACCGGCTATGAAGTCATCTCGCGCGTGCCGGTGATCCTGCACACGCCGCTGATGTCGGGCTCGAACTTCGTGCACGGCGTGGTGCTGGTGGGCGCCATGGTGGTGCTCGGCCATGCCGACTCGAACGATCCGGTGCAACTGGCGATCGGCTTCGTCGCCGTGTTCCTCGGCGCGGCCAACGCTGCGGGCGGCTATGTCGTCACCGAGCGCATGCTGGCGATGTTCAAGGGTGGCAACAAGAAGCAAGGGGGCGCATAAATGGTCAACGGATTCATTCAGGCGTCCTACTTCGTCGTCGCCGTGGTGTTCATCCTCGGCCTGAAAGCGATGAGCTCGCCGGTGACGGCGCGCAAGGGCATCGTGTGGGCGGGCTACGCCATGGTCGCGGCGACCGTGGTCACCTTCTTCACCCCGGGCATGGGCAACGTCGGCCTGATGGTGCTGGCGATCGTGAGCGGTGGCGCGGTGGCGTGGTGGTCGGGCAAGACGGTCAAGATGACCGACATGCCGCAGATGGTCGCCATCTATAACGGCATGGGCGGCGGCGCGGCGGCGGCGATCGCGGCGCTGGAGTTCGCGCGCGGCGAAGTGCACGGCCCGGTCGCGGCCACGCTCGCGGTGCTCGGCGCGCTGATCGGTTCGGTGGCGTTCTCCGGTTCGTGCATCGCGTTTGCCAAACTGCAGGGCATCATGCAGAAGGCCTGGCGCCTGCCGGCGCAGAACCAGGTGAACATCGCGCTCGCTGCTGTGGCGGTGCTGCTGGGCCTGGGCATCATCATGTCCGACACGCCGGCCTCCTTCCTCGTCGTGCTGTTCTTCATCGTTGCGCTGGCGCTCGGCGTGATCCTCACCAGCCCGATCGGTGGTGCCGACATGCCGGTGGTGATCTCGCTGCTGAACGCCTTCACCGGTCTCGCGGTGGGTTTCGAAGGCTATGTGCTGGGCAACCCGGCGCTGATCGTGGCCGGCATCGTGGTCGGTGCCTCGGGCACGCTGCTCACGCAGCTGATGGCCAAGGCGATGAACCGCCCGATCACCAACGTCATCTTTACCCCTCTCACCGGTGCTGCGAGCGGTGGCGGCGAAGCGGTCGAAGGCACGATGAAGGAGTTCTCGTCGCTCGATGCGGCGTCGGTGATGCGCTACGCGTCCAAGGTCATCATCGTGCCGGGCTACGGCATGGCGGTGGCGGGTGCGCAGCACAAGGTGTGGGAAATGGCGCAGCTGCTGGAAGAGGGCGGCGTCGAGGTGGTGTTCGCCATCCACCCGGTGGCGGGGCGCATGCCGGGCCACATGAACGTGCTGCTGGCCGAGGCGGGCGTGCCTTACGACAAGATCTTCGACCTCGAAGAGATCAACGCCGACTTCGCGCAGGCCGACGTGGCGCTGGTGATTGGCGCCAACGACGTGGTGAACCCGGTTGCGCGCACCGACAAGTCGAGCCCGATCTACGGCATGCCGATTCTGAACGCCGACATGGCGCAGAACGTCATCGTGGTGAAGCGCGGCAAGGGCGCGGGCTACTCGGGCATCGAGAACGCCCTGTTCTACAAGGACAACTGCCGCATGCTGTACGGCAGCGCGCAGCAGGCCATCGGCGAAGTCATCCAGCACGTGAAGGCGCTGGAGGCGTGATGCCGGACCCGCTCGCCGACATGGCGGCGGGTCGTGCTTCAGTCGTGGCCGCATCGGGCCGTAAACCGGAGTGTCAGCACTTCCCGGTTTGCGGCCCGATGCGTTACATCCTTCCCCTGTTGTGTGTTGCGCTGTCGAACCCGGCGGCAGCGCAGATTCCGGCTCCCCCCGCAGCCGCGCCAGCCCCGGCTGCGTCTGGCGCACCCCAGGGTACACCGGCTGCCGCTTCCGTCGCAGCGCCCGGAAAACCGCCGCGCCCGGAATGGCGCGATACAAGCGCCTACCGCTTCCCCGCGGTGGCGAAGACCGTCTCCGATCTGCAGAACCTTGCACATGCGATGCGGCTGCGCGACTACTGCGCCGACGGGCGCGTGAAGGACGAGTTCGTGCGCGAAAGGCTGGACCGTTTCAGCGTCATCACCGGTCGCCCGGAGACCTGCCGCACGCTGCTGGATTACTGAGAGTCCGTCAGCCTGATGCGTTGCCGCTCGACGCGGGCGCCCGAACGGAGGCGTCAGCCCCGTGCAACGAGAAAGGATCGGAAATCTTCCGCGGTGACCGCGGGTCCGAACAGCGGCCCCTGCTGTAGATGGCAGTCAAGCGCGCACAGGAAGGCCTGCTGGGCCTTGTTCTCGACGCCGCGGGCGAAAACCTCCAGGCCGAGCGGTACGGCCATGCTGGCGATCGCTTCGACGACGGCTTCGTCGCGCTCGTTCCGGCCGACGCCGCGCACGAGATCCGGATGCAGTTTCAGCGCGCGCAGCGGGTGGTGCTTGAGGCGCGGAATCGATGACAGGCCGCGGCCGAAGTCGTCGATGGCGAGGCGGATGCCCCGATCGCCCAGCGCGCGCAGCGTCGCGGTGACTCGCGGCGAGTCTTCCTCCAGCACCTGCTCGTCGAGATCGAGCTCCAGCCGCTCGGCGGGCAGGCCGCTGCTGGCGAGTGCTGCGCTGACGCTGGACAGGAGGTCGCTTTGCAACACCTGCTCGATGGCGACATTGACCGTCAGTGTCACCGGCTGCCCATGGACCTCCGGCCAACGGCGGGCGTGGTGACAGGCTGCATGCAGCACCCAGTCGCCCAGGCGGGCAATCAGGCTGCCGTCGCGTACTGCGCCGATGAAGCGGCTGAACGGGATCTGGCCGAGCTGCGGGTGGTTCCAGCGCAGCAAGGCCTCCCCGGCGCGCAGTCGCCGGGTGCGGGCGTCGACCAGCGGCTGGAAGTGCAGCTCCAGCTGCTGACGTTCGATCGCATGGCGCAGTCCGGCCGCGAAGTGGTGCCGTTCCACGTCGGCGCGGTCGGCTTCGGAGTGATACATGCGCACCCGGTTCCGCCCGAGGCGTCGCGCGTGGTCGAGCGCCGCACGCGCGCAGGCGAGGAGGGCGGTCAGCGTCTGGCCATCCTGCGGGAATAAGGCCACGCCGAGGCTGGCGGTCAGATTCAACGGCTGCCCGAGCACTTCGCAAGGTTGCGCCAGCGCAGCGCGCAGGGCCTCGGCGCAGCGTTCGGCTTCGCCTGCCAGATCGATGTCCGGCAGCAGCACGAGGAAACTGTCGCTGCGCTCACGCGCGGCGAGCCCGTCCGGTGCTACCGCGGCTGCAAGGCGGCGTGCCACCTGCTGCATCGCCGCGTCGCCGACGTTGTCGCCGAATTCGCGATTGATGGCCTTGAAGCCGTCGAGGTCGACGCGGATCACCGCAAGGCTGCAGCGCCGCTGCCGTGCGCGTGCGGTTGCGTCGGCAAAGTGCGCCTCGAACAGATTGCGGTTCGGGAGGCCGGTCAGCAGGTCGTGACTCGTCAGGTACATGGCCTGCGCATCGCTGCGGCCATGGCTGCCATGCAGCAGCGCGTGCTGATAGCGCTGCACGTTCAGGTTGCCGGGCGGGGGAAACGGCGGATGCGGGCCCCTGCCAGCCGGGATCTGCTCCAAGAGTGGCAACAGCAGCAGGCGCCAGCCGGGCCGCGGGCCGGCAAGCACGCGGGCGCCGATCGGCTCGGCGCGTGCCTCGGTTCGCACCTGCGCGAGCGGCGGCGCGCCTGCGGCCGGCCAGAGGACGTCGAGCCGAACGCCGACCGGCTGTCCGACCAGCGCGTCGCGCTCGACGCCAAGAGCGGATAGGGCAACGCTGTTGGCGGCGCTGATGTGATCCTTGTCGTCGATGACGATGACCGGCTGTGCCAGGGCGGCGGCCAGTCGCGGCCACAGCACATCCTGCGGCTGCTGAGCGGCCGGTGTCGTGGCGTGGCCGGGGCTGAGAATCAGTGCGTGAATGCCGGGACGCAGCCGCGCCGCGGCGATGAAGCTGAAATCCCTGTTCTGCCCTGCAGCGACGGTGAGCCGCAGTGAGCCGCGGTTCTCGCCGTGAATGAACAGCCGCGCACGGGCATCGAGAAAGTCGCGCTCGGAGGGAAACAGGTCGGCGAGCGGCCGGCCCGCGATCTGCCGGTAATCCCGCTCGAGCAGGCGGCAGGCGGCCCCGTTGGCGTCGAGGATCACCTCGTCGCCGGTGATGATCAGACCCTCGTCGAGCAGCTCGAGCAGCGCGAGGTAAACGCCGGTCTCCGCGCCCTCCGAGAGGTCGGGCACGAAGGGGTCGGCAGGGGCGTCTTGGCCGCGGGGCGGTCCGGCTGGGTTCACGGGCTGCTGCATCGAAAATTCGTCAGGATCACGATATATCGGCTTCGATGCCAGAATACTTGAACCCGTTTTCGCCCTTCGCCTGAATAGCCGGGCTTGAAGCCCCTATTTCCGGCCGAGCCCGCCGAGCAGGAAAGCGATCGGACGCTGGTGCCGGCGTCCGGCAGCGTTCGTCTCCGCCTTGGCGGTCGCCACCTGGCCCTCATTGCCAGCAAGTGCGGCAACCGGCAAGGAAACCGGCTCGTAAGGCTTGCTGAAGTCGAAACCGTCGGCTGCGATCATCGACTTGGCCGGGCGCTTTCCGCTCCGGACACGGGGTGCGCTGGACGCCTCGCGCTCGCGCGCCGGTTCGGCGGCTGCGGCCGGCTTGCGATGGCGCGCGCTGCGGGTGCCGGCTTCGAAGAATTCCGGTTCGGGGTCGAAGCCAGGCACGATCTCCTGCGGAATCTCGAGCTTGATGAGCTTCTGGATCTCGGCGAGCCAGTGCTTTTCCTCGGCACACACCAGCGAGACTGCGTTGCCCTTGTGCCCGGCGCGGCCGGTGCGGCCGATGCGGTGCACGTAGTCTTCGGCCGTGTGCGGCAACTCGAAGTTGATCACGTAGGGCAGCTCGTCGATGTCGATGCCTCGTGCAGCGACGTCGGTGGCGACCAGCACCCGCAACTTGCCGTTCTTGAACGCTTCGAGCGTCTCGGTGCGCTGCTGCTGGCTCTTGTCTCCATGGATCGCATCGGCAGAAATGCCGCTGCGCTCGAGGAAGTGAGCGAGCCGGCCGCACACGATCTTGGTGTCGACGAAGACCAAAGCCTGCGTATCGGGCTGATGGCGCAGCAGATGGGCGAGCAGGTTGCGCTTCATGCCCGACGACACCGGATGCACGACGTGGGTGATCGTCTCCGAAACCATGTTGCGGCGCGCGACTTCGATCAGCTGCGGCTCCTTCAGCATCTGGTCGGCGAGCTTCTTGATCTCGTCGGAGAAGGTGGCCGAGAACAGCAGGCTCTGGCGCTGTGACGGCAGCAACGCGAGGATGCGCTTGATGTCGGGGATGAAGCCCATGTCGAGCATGCGATCGGCTTCGTCCAGCACCAGCACCTCGACCTGGCTCAGGTTGATGGACTTCTGTTCGACGTGGTCCAGCAGACGGCCCGGGGTGGCGATCACCACTTCGATGCCGCGCCTGAGCTCGGCCTGTTGCGGCTTGATGTCGACACCGCCATAAACGCAGACCGCGCGCAGTGGCAGATGCTTGCTGTAGGTCTTGACCGATTCATAAACCTGCATCGCCAGCTCGCGCGTGGGGGCGAGGATCAGCGCGCGCGTCTGATGGCGCGCCGGCGAGGTGCTGGTGTTGGCATGGCGTGCGATGCGGTGCAGCAGCGGCAGCGTGAAGCCGGCCGTCTTGCCGGTGCCGGTCTGGGCGCCGCCCATGACGTCCTTGCCGGCGATCACGGTAGGGATGGCCTGGCGCTGGATGGGGGTGGGGTCAGTGTAGCCGGCGTCTTCGACGGCCTTCAGCAGCTCGGGGATGAGTCCGAGTTCGGCAAAGCTCATGGGTGCCTTTCGGGTCGGCGGGGATTGCCCTGCCGGAATTGTAAAGGCGGCATTATACACCCTGTCCGAAAATCGTTTCCCGACAGGGGGTTCCGGCGCTCTGGAGGGCTGAGCGTGCTACTTCTTCAGCGCGAGATAGGCGGTGACTTCCTCGCGGTCGTGGTAGAGCTGTTTGATGCGCAGCTCGTAAGGCCCGACGCTGGCGAGCCGCTTCTGGATCAGCATGCGGCATTGCTCGACGCCCTCGAGGCGGCGCTTCATCGGCAGCTTGAGGTTGAAGATGGTGCGCCGGCACTTGCCGGTGGCGATCCACTCGGCCATCAGCGAGGCGATGCGGCTGGGCTGCTCGACCATGTCGCACACCATCCAGTCGACCGAGCGCTGCGGGCGCCAGGTGAAACCGTCGGCGCGGATGTGCTCGACCATCTCGGTGGCCATCACGCTGTCGCGCAGCGGGCCGTTGTCGATGGCGGTCACGCGCAGGCCGCGGTTAACGAGTTGCCAGGTCCAGCCGCCGGGCGCGGCGCCGAGATCGACCGCGCGCTGGCCGGCGCGGAGCAGGGATTCGCGCTCTTCGTCGCTGAGCAGCGTGGTGAAGGCTTCCGCCAGCTTGAGCGTGGAGCGGCTCGGTGCATTGGAGGGCATGCGCAGGCGCGGTACGCCCATTGGCCAGGGGGCGGCCTGGCCGGGCAGCTCGGCGGCAAGCCACGCGGTCGTGGCGTCGGAGAACAGCACGTGCAGCACCGGCAGGCCGGTGCGGCTGGTGCGCAGCGTGCTGGCCTTCTCGAGCTCGCGCGACAGCGGTTCGGTGAAGCGGCGACAGAAGCCCGATTGCTGCTTGGCGACATCGGTGTCCGGTGTCTCCAGCACGACGCCGGAAAAGCGCTGGCCCGAAGCCTTGACCGCCTCGACGATGGGGCGGGCGCGGTCGCGCTCGGGCAGGTTCTCCACGCGTGCGAACCAGGGCAGCAACTGGCGCGCGAACACCGGGCGGCGCCAGTCGGTCGCTTCGCCGAGGGAGGTCAGAGGGACGGGCTCGAAGGATTCATAGACCACATAGCCGGTATCGGGCTGTGCACGCACATAGCCTATGAGGCCGGCGTCGGCGGCGAGGTCGTCGATTTCGGCAGCGAGCTCCTTCTCGAAGCCGGCGCGGCAGTATCCGATCAGGCCGGAGACGAGGAGGCTGATGCCTGGAGTGTGAGTGGACATCGGATGAACGGGAAGTGAATGCGTCGGGGACGCTGGATGGGGGCGCTCGGCAGGGACGCCGCGGATCTTGCGGCTTGACGCTGAAGTATCATGGCGCCTAACCGCAAGATGATAAGCCGCGGCAGGGGCGCAGGCGAGCGCCGATTGCGCGCTGGCTGTCAACGACAGGAGGGAAGGATGAGCGAACGCGCGATGAGCTACCGGGTTCTGGGCGAGGATGGGCCGAGGGTCTCGGCGATCTGCCTCGGGACGATGACTTTTGGCCAGCAGAACACCGAAGACGAGGCCCACGCCCAGCTCGACTTCGCCTTGGAGCGCGGCATCAATTTCATCGACGTCGCGGAAATCTACCCGGTGCCGACGCGTGAGGAGACATCGGGCGCCACCGAGCGTTTCGTCGGCAGCTGGCTCGCGCGCCAGGCACGCGAGAAACTGGTGATCGCCACCAAGGTTGCCGGGCCGGCGCGCTCCTTGCCCTGGGTGCGCGGTGGTCCACCCGCGCTTGATCGCGACAACATCCGTGCGGCGGTGGAGGGAAGCCTGCGCCGCCTGCGGACGGACTATATCGATCTGTACCAGCTGCACTGGCCTGAGCGGAACCAGCCGATGTTCGGCCAGTGGCAGTACGACCCAGAGAAGGAGCGTGAATGCACGCCGATCCGGGCGCAGCTCGAGGCACTGGCGGAGTTGGTCGAGGCGGGCAAGGTCCGCCGGGTGGGCCTGTCCAACGAGCATCCCTGGGGCGTGATGGAGTTTCTGCGCCTGTCGCGAGAGTTCGGTCTGCCTCGCGTCGTGTCGATCCAGAACGCCTATAGCCTGCTGAATCGGACTTTCGAAAGCGGCCTGGCCGAGATCGCCCATCGCGAGAAGGTGAGCCTGCTGGCGTATTCGCCGCTGGCTTTTGGCCACCTGTCGGGGAAGTATCTGCAAGATCCGACCGCAGCGGGGCGCATCACCCTGTTTCCGAATTTCGGTCAGCGCTACTCGAAGCCCAATCTCGTGCCGGCGGTCGAGGCCTACGTTGCACTCGCGCGCGAGCACGGACTGACACCGGCCCAGCTAGCGCTCGGTTTTGCGTATTCGCGCTGGTTCGTCGGCAGCACTATCGTCGGGGCGACGTCGATGGCTCAGCTGCGGGAAAATCTGGATGCGTGGAAGGTGGCGATCGACGCGCCATTGGGCGAGGCGATCGACGCGGTGCACCTGCGCTACACGAATCCCGCGCCCTGAAGCCCCTGTCAATGAGCGGCGGCGGGTCGGGCTGGCTGCGCCGCCGGATTGGCTGCGGCAGCCGGAGCGGGCGGTTTGCTGTTCACAGGGAGCTGTGACGGAACCACTTCGAGCTTGTGCTCCATCATGTAGTCGTTCATCTCGCGCCAGCCGGCGAATACCGCGGCCTTTTCCGCGCCGGGGTTGAGCGTGTAGCAGTCCTCGAGCGAGCGTCCCGCATGGCGGCAGGCGCTGCCGACGGCGCGCCCCTCGGCTTCGGCCTTCTTCGGGTTCGGTATTTCGAGCGCTTCGCTGAGCTGGTCGCAGCCGCCGGCGAGCGGCAGGGCGAGCAGCAGCAGAAGGGTGTGCAGGGTGTTGCGCATGGCTGAAGAGGGGCGTCCTGTCCTGTGGCCTGAGTGGGTATCGTCCGTGGCGCGGGATTCTTGAACCCGGTGTGGCGTTCTGCGCACCCGTGAACAACGCCCGTCTCGGCGGCGGCCAAATTCGTTTGCGCGAACTATAATTCAAAAGCTGGTGTCCCTCCGTTTCCATTTTGCTGGTAAAGCCATGAATCAGAAGTCTTTCACGCGCCTCTCCGCGCTGCTTGCGTCGCTGGGTCTCGTCGCCTCGCCGGCCTGGGCCGCAAACGACCCCAAGGCCGCCGCCCCGCAACAGATCGAAATTTCTCATCAGCTCCCGCTGGCCAAGGCGGAGGCCTTGAAGGAGCTCGTCGATCGCTTCAACGCCCAGAGCAAGGACGCGCAGATCGTCATCTCGAAATCCGACTGGCGCGGCGCGACGGCACCGCATCTGATGATTCTCGAGGGCGATGAGGAGGAGGGCTTCCTCGCCGGCAAGCCCCGTTTCAAGCCGCTCTACTCGATGATGAAGGAAGCCGGCGTCCCCCTGCAGACGCTGCGTCCTCCGGCGATGATGACGCGCACGCCGGTCGACTCGAAGGGCCAGTTGCTCGCCCTGCCGGTGGGTTTGTCCACGCCGGTGCTGTTCCTGAATCGCGACGCCTTGCGCAAGGCCGGCGTCAATCCCGACAAGCCCGAGATTGGCACCTGGTTCGATCTGCAGAACACGCTGGGCCGGCTCTCCGATGCCGGCCAGCAGTGCCCCTACACCGTGTCCGAACCGGGCCGCGTGATGGTCGAGAACCTCAGCGCGTGGCACAACGAGCCGGTCGCGGCTGCGCGCGGCAAGACGATGGCGCCTTCCTTCAACGGCATGTTCCAGGTCAAGCACGTGGCGATGATGGCGAGCTGGCAGCGCGCCCGCTACCTGCATGTCTTCGGCGGCAAGACCGAGGCCGAGGAGCGTTTCGCTGCCGGCGAGTGCGCCGTCATCGCCGCACCGTCGGCGAGCTGGGCCGATTTCCGCGCGAAAGGCAAGGTCGATGTCGGCGTCGCACGCCTGCCTTACTACGACGACTTCCCCGGCGCGCCACAGAACACGCTTGCCGACGGTCCTGCGCTGTGGGCATCCGCAGGCAAGAAGCCGGCCGAGTACAAGGCAATGGCGCGTTTCGTGGGTTTCTGGCTGCAGCCCGAGAACCAGGTCGCCTGGCAGCGTCAGACCGGTTACCTGCCGCTGAACCGCGCCGGCCTGCTGGCTTCGCAGAGCGAGCTGCTGGGGCAGGATCTCGACAACATCCGTGTCGCTGTGGCGCAGCTCTCCAACAAGCCGGCCACTGCCGACTCGTCGGCGCAGCCGGTTGTCCAGCGCGAGAAGGTGCGTCGCATCCTCGACGAAGAACTGGCAGGCGTGTGGGCGGACCGCAAGGCGGCCAAGGAGGCGCTGGACAATGCCGTGGCACGCGCCTCGGGCGGCTGAGGCCGGTTCGCGACGCAAGACCTCGCGGTCTCCGGTGATGAGCGTCCGCGCAGCCGCGTCAGCTTGACGCGGCTTGCGCAGGGCCCCTACCATCCCGTCTTTTCCGCGAGCATCCTCTTGTCCGTCAAGCAGCTATTCGATCCGATCGCCGCCGACATGCAGGCGGTGGATACGGTCATCCGCGAACGTCTGTATTCCGACGTGGTCCTGATCCGGCAGGTGGCCGAATACATCATCCACAGCGGTGGCAAGCGGCTGCGTCCGGCGCTGGTGTTGTTCACTGCGGGGGCGATGGGGTACAAGGGTACGCAGCACCACGAATTGGCTGCAGTGGTCGAGTTCATCCACACCGCAACGCTGCTGCACGACGACGTCGTCGACGAATCGGACCTGCGCCGCGGCAACAAGACGGCGAACGCGATGTTCGGCAATGCCGCGTCGGTGCTGGTCGGCGACTTCCTCTATTCGCGTGCCTTCCAGATGATGGTGGGTGTCGACAACATGCGGGTGATGCGCGTGCTGGCCGATGCCACCAATGTCATCGCCGAGGGCGAAGTTCTGCAGCTCCTCAACTGCCACAACGCCGATGTCGGCGTCGAGGATTACCTGCGCGTGATCCGCTACAAGACGGCCAAGCTGTTCGAGGCGGCTTCGCGACTCGGCGGCATCCTGGCCGGCGCCGACGATGAACAGGAACAGCGCCTCGCCGCATTCGGGATGCATCTGGGGACCGCGTTCCAGATTATCGACGACGTCCTCGACTATTCCGCCGACGAAGCCGAAACGGGCAAGCATCTTGGCGACGACCTTGCCGAGGGCAAACCGACGCTGCCGCTGATCCACGTGATGCTGCAGGGCTCGGCGGAGCAGGCCGCGATCGTTCGCAATGCCATCGAGAGCGGTGGCAGGGACGATTTCGCCGCGGTGCTCGGGGCGATACAGGCGACGGGTGCGCTGGACGAAGCGCGCAGGCACGCGCGGGTCGAGGCCGATCTCGCAATCGATGCGATTTCCACTCTCCCCCCTTCCAATTTCAAGGATGCGCTGCTACAATTATCGGACTTTGCAGTTGCGAGAAATCACTGATAAGATATCTGGCTTCGCAGGGAAAAGCAGCAAAAGTGTCGGGGAATAGCTCAGCCTGGTAGAGCACTGCGTTCGGGACGCAGGGGCCGGAGGTTCGAATCCTCTTTCCCCGACCATCAATACAAGATAACCGCCCTCGAGGCGGTTTTTCTTTTTGTGCGCCTACCATGTAGGCTGTGGGCGAAGCTGGTTTTTGTTGCGGGCCGAATCCGCTCCGACCCGGTCGTTGAAATCAAAGGAAAGAAGTCGATGAGCCAAACGTCTGAATTCGAGTGGGACGACCGCTATCTGATGGGTTATGCGGCGATGGACGACACGCACAAGGAGTTCGTCGATTGTGTGGATGCGATGCTGACTGCCAGCGACGAGCAGATGCTGGCGGCGCTCGATGCCTTCATCGACCACGCGGAACGTCATTTCGAGCAGGAAAAGGCGTGGATGAGCGCCGATGGTTTCCCTGCGCGCGACTGTCACGTCGAGGAACACGACAAGGTGATGGAGTCGGCGTACGAAGTGCGCAAGCTCGTCGCGGAAGGCAACTGCCTGGTAGGGCGTGATTTTGCTCAGGCGGCGATGGAGTGGTTCCCCGGTCACGCCGACTACATGGATTCGGCGTTGGCGAACTGGCTGGTGAAGCGTGCGCACGACGGTTCGCCGCTCGTCCTGCGCCGCAAGAAGCCGGGCGCGGAGCAGTAAGCAGGGCTTGGGTGGGCATGGACCGCCCCGTCGCGACTTGCGCGCGGGGCGGTCCGATCAGTAACGGTAGGTCAGGCGCACGCCGCCGAACAGGTTGCGTCCCGGGCCGGGTTCGTAGAAGCGGCCGTTGCGGTCGCCGACGATCACCGAGCCGATGTGCTTGCGGTCGAACAGGTTGTCGAGCCGGATGAATTCGGAGAGCGTCCACGGCCCGGACTGCTGTTCGGCGCCCAGACGCAAGTTGACCAGAGTGTAGGCGGGCGCTTCGTGCTGGTCGTTCAGGTCGTTTACGAACACCCGGCTGCGATGCACGCCTTCGATGGCGGTGCTGATGCCGGCGACGGGTTTCCAGCCGAGCTCGGCATAGGTGGTGAGCGCGGGGACCCCGGGAATGCGGCGCCCCTCCGGCACGACCGTCGTGCCGGTGGTGAAGGCCTCGTCGTAGATGGCGCGCATTGCGGTGACCGCGCCGCGCGCCGTCAGCGTGCGGGTCAGATTGCTCTCCACAGCGAACTCGGCACCCTGGCGCAGGGTCTTGCCGGCATTGGCATAGAAGGTGCGGCCACCCAGACTGCCCGCGACGACGATCTCGTCGTCGGTGCGGATCTGGAACAGCGCGGCATTGACGCGCGTCGACTCACCGACATAGGCCTTCACGCCGATCTCCGCCTGCTGGCTGCGTGAGGGCTTGAGCGCAAAGTTGAAGCCGCCGCGGTCGGCCGGGTAGGAAAGCTCGTTGAGCGTTGGCGTCTCGAAACCGGTGCCCAGGCTGGCGTACAGGTTGAGCAGCGGCGTGGCGCGCCACAGCACGCCCACGGCCGGCGTTGTCTTGCGGAAGGTGACCGCGCCGCTGTCGTCGCCGTTCGCCCCGATCACGTACTGGTCATCGACCTCGAACTTCACCTGGCTGTGCCGTACGCCGGCTGTCCAGTCCCAGTCGCCCTGTCTCCAGATCGCCTGCAGGTAGGGATCGGTGCTGGTCACGGTGTCGATTTCGTCCCGGCGCAGCGCGCCCTTCACGCCCAGCCGGTCGCCGATGAAATTCTGGTAGCCCTGGCGGTCGTCTTCCGAGCGGTCGTAGTCGATGCCGGCGGTCACCGTCAGGTGTCCGCTGCCGACGTCGCGCTCGGCAATCCAGCGCGCACCGAGGCCGAAGAAGTCACGGTCGAAGTCCACCACGCCGCCAGGGTGGGTGGCTGTCTGTACCGCCTTCGGAATGGACTGGAACTGGGTGACGCTGCGCTGTCCGGCATAGGCGGTCAGTTGCAGGCGGTCGCTGCCGAAACGGCGCTCGTAGGTGGCGCCGCCCTGCATGTGCTCGATGCGCTTGCGCGTGCGGTACTGCAGCGCGACCGGGTCGACCGCGGTCTCGTCGCGTTGATAGGTGTCCCAGTCGATGCCCAGCGGATCGTCGGTGTAGGGCTGGCGCAGGCCGCTGGCGAGCAGCGTCAGCTTGCTGTCCGCATCGGGCGCCAGGGTGATCTTGGCGAAGCCCTGGTCGCGTTTGGCGGCGCTGTAGTCGCGCTCGCCGTCGGTCTCGAAGTGCGAGGCGTCGAGCACGTAGCCGATGCCATTCACCTCGCCTTCGGCGCCGAGGTCGTACTTGAGGGTGCCGTGTTCGCCGCCGAGCAGGCCGGCGCGCAGCCGCGGCGTGCCCTTGCCGTCGCGCGAGAAGAGCTGGATCACGCCGCCGGCGTGGTTGCCGTAGATGGTGGCGAAAGGGCCGCGCAGCACTTCGATGCGCTCGGCGGTGTCGAGGTTGAAGGTGGCGGCCTGGCCCTGGCCATCCGGATTGGTGGCGGGAATACCGTCGGCGATCAGCTTCACGCCGCGCACCCCGAACGCCGCCCGTGCGCCGAAGCCGCGCACCGAAATCTGCAGGTCCTGGGCGTAGTTCTGCCGATTCTGGACGACGACTCCGGGCACACTGCTGAGGATCTCCGACACGTTCACTCGGAGGCTCTCGGTGCTTGCGCCGCCGACGTCGACGCCCTCGATCGAGTAGGGGACGTCGAAGGCGGAGGCCTCCACCCGGCTGCCGGTGATCACGACCGGCGACATCATCGGCGGCGCGGCCTCGTCCTCGGGCGCGGCTTGGGCGTTCGCGGCCTGTGCGGCGACGGCGCCCGCCGCGGCGAGCAGGACATGTCCCGCGAGGGAGCGCGCCGGAGCGCGGCGGCGCGGGTGAACGGTTGACGGTCGGATCATCGGGTCTCCTCCTTGGTCGCGGTGGCCTCTGTCGGCTATCGATGGCCATTTTTTCCCACATCCTAACCCGATGGTCAGCGGCGCGGGTTTTCCCCGGTTGACGGTCCGTTGGCGCTGCGTATTCTGCAGGCAGACGCCCGCGTCACAGGGGCGCTTTCCGATCTCCCGCACGGCCGGGTTGTGTCCGTCCGCGAGAGGGGCGGCAGAACGAATCGGAGGAGACCGTCGATGTGGAAATCCCTGCACATTGATCCCGCCAAGTGCACCGGCTGTCTGCAATGCGAGATGGCCTGTTCCTACGAGCACACCGGGGCCATCAATCCGAGCAAGTCGCGCATCAAGGTGTTCAGCTTCGAGCACGAAGGGCGCAAGGTGCCCTACACCTGTACCCAATGCACCGAAGCCTGGTGCCTTAACGCCTGCCCGGTGGATGCGATCCGCATCGACCTGACCACCGGCGCCAAAATGGTGTTCGAGGACACCTGCGTCGGCTGCAAGGTGTGCACCATCGCCTGCCCCTTCGGCACGATCAATTACAACCAGGACAGCGGCAAGGTGCAGAAGTGCGATTTGTGCGCGGGCGATCCGGCCTGTGCCAAGGCCTGCCCGACCGGCGCGATCACCTACATCGATGCCGACTGGACGGGGCTCGACCGCATGCGCGCGTGGGCGGGCAAGGTCAACACGCCGGCTTCGGCCGCCGCCTGAAGGAGGACGATCATGGGCTGGAATCGCAAGATCCTGCGGGTCGACCTGACGCGGGGCACCTGCACGGAAGAGCCGCTCAACATGCAGTGGGCGCAGGACTACCTCGGCTCGCGCGGGCTGGCATCGAAATACCTCGTGTCGGAGATCGATCCGAAGGTCGATCCGCTGTCGCCGGACAACAAGATGATCATGGCGACCGGTCCGCTCACCGGGACGATGGCCTCCACCGGCGGCCGTTACACAGTCGTCACCAAGGGGCCGCTCACCGGCGCCATCGCCTGCTCGAACTCGGGCGGGTTCTTCGGTGCGGAGATGAAGTTCGCCGGCTGGGACATGATCATCTTCGAGGGCCGCTCGCCCAAGCCGGTCTATCTGCACGTCGAGAACGATCGCGCCGAACTGCGCGATGCGGCCCATCTCTGGGGCAAGAGTTGCTGGGAGACCGAGGAGACGATCAAACACGAGTTGCAGGATCCGCTCGTGCGCGTTTCGTCGATCGGCCTGGCGGGCGAGAGTCAGGTTTTTTACGCCTGTATCGTCAATGACCTGCACCGCGCCGCCGGGCGGTCCGGCGTGGGCGCGGTGATGGGCTCGAAGAACCTGAAAGCGGTGGCGATCCGTGGGACCAAGGGCGTATCGGGCATCCGCGATTTCGGTGAGTTCCTGCAGGCCACCACCGCCGCGAAGAAGGTGCTGGCCGACAACGCGGTCACCGGCCAGGGCCTGCCCAAGTACGGCACGCAGGTGCTGATGAACGTGATCAACGAGATCGGCGCGCTGCCCACGCGCAACCACCGCGACGTGCAGTTCGAGGACGCGAACAAGATCTCCGCCGAGGCGATGCACGAGAAGCGCCCGACCGACGGCAAGCCGCATCTGGTGACGAACGCGGCCTGTTTCGGCTGCACCATCGCTTGTGGCCGCATCTCCGAGATCGACAAGGGGCACTTCACCGTCAAGAACAGCCCGAAGTACTGGGGCGCGTCGGGCGGCCTGGAGTACGAAGCGGCGTGGGCGCTGGGCGCGGCCAATGGCGTGGGTGACCTCGAGGCCCTGCAGTACGCCAACCTGCTATGCAACGAGCAGGGCATGGACCCGATCTCCTTCGGCGCGACCGTGGGCGCGGCCATGGAGTTGTACGAGATGGGCGTGCTCACCCGCGAGCAGATCGGCCTCGAGGCGCCGTTCGGCTCGGCCGAGGCGCTGGCGCGGCTGGCTGAAATGACCGCGACGGGCGAGGGGTTCGGCAAGGAGCTGGGCCTGGGGTCGAAGCGCCTGTGCACGAAGTATGGCCACCCCGAGCTGTCGATGAGCGTGAAGGGCCAGGAATTTCCCGCCTACGACTCGCGCGGCATCCAGGGCATGGGGCTCGCCTACGCGACCTCCAACCGTGGTGCGTGCCATCTGCGCGGCTACACCGTCACCTCCGAGGTGCTCGGCATCCCGGTGAAGACCGATCCGCACGTCACCGAGGGCAAACCGGAACTGGTCAAGGCCTTCCAGGACGCCACCGCGGTGTTCGACTCCGCCGGCATCTGCGTGTTCACCAGCTTCGCGTGGACCCTGGCCGACGTGCAGCCGCAGCTCGCCGCCGCCTGCGAGGGCGACTGGAGCATGGAGCGCCTGAACGAGGTGGGCGAGCGCATCTGGAACATGGAGCGCCAGTTCAACAACGCCGCCGGCTTCACCGCCAAGGACGACAACCTGCCGCCGCGGCTGACCTCCGAGCCCGCCAGGACCGGCCCTGCGAAGGGCATGGTGAACCAGCTCGGCAAGATGCTGCCCGAGTACTACCAGATGCGCGGCTGGACGCCCGAGGGCGTGCCCACGCCGGAGACGCTGGCCCGGCTCGGACTCTGAGATCCGCTCCGATATCAGCCCGGTCTTCGCCCGCAAGGGCGAAGGGGGCTGCTTTTACGTCGAGGATTCGCGATGAAGCACCTCATCCTGGGCAACGGCCCTGCCGGCGTCGTCGCTGCAGAAACCCTGCGCCGTGCCGCGCCGGCCGACGAGATCGTGATGGTCGGCTGCGAGAATGCGCCGCCGTACTCGCGCATGGCGATTCCCTATCTGCTCGAGGAAAACATCGACGAGTCCGGCACTTGGCTGCGCAAGGCGCCAGGCCATTTCGACGCACTCGACGTGAGGCAGTTGCGCGGCCGTGCGGTCGCGCTCGATACCGCGAAGCGCCGCGTGCTGTTCGATGACGGGCATTTCGAGGACTACGACCGGCTGCTGATCGCGACGGGTTCGCATCCCGTTCGCCCGTCCATTCCGGGCATCGATCTGCCCGAGGTGCAGACCTGCTGGACGCTGGACGACGCGCGGGCGATCGCTGGGCTGGCACGCCCCGGGGCGCGTGTGCTGCAATTGGGCGCCGGTTTCATCGGCTGCATCATCATGGAGGCACTCGCCAAGCGCGGCGTGCAGCTCACCGTCGTGGAAATGGGTGATCGCATGGTGCCGCGCATGATGACGCAGAAGGCGGGCGGCATGATCAAGCGCTGGGTGGAAGGCAAGGGCATCCGCGTCGTCACGTCGTCCGGGGTCAAGCGCATCGATGGCGGCAAGGGCTCCCCCTTGCGCGTGACGCTGAGCACAGGCGACGTGCTCGACTGCGACGCGGTCATTGCCGCCGCCGGGGTCGCGCCCAACATCGGTTTCCTCGCCGACACCGGCGTGCATGTCGCCAAGGGTGTGCTCGTCGATGACCGGCTCGAGACCAGCGTCCCCGGCATCTATGCTGCGGGCGACGTGGCCGAAGCGCCCGACTTGTTCACAGGCGCGCATCTGGTGGCCGCCATCCAGCCCAATGCGGCCGACCAGGCGCGTGTTGCCGCGCTCAACATGGCCGGGCGCGACACCCGCCTCAACGGGGTGCTGGCGGTCAACGTGCTCGACACCCTGGGCCTCATCTCCACTTCGTTCGGCCAGTGGTGGGGCGAGGAGCCCGCGCGCGGCGGCGCGGGCGTGGAACATGTCGACGAGGCCCGCCACCGCTACCTGAGCCTGCAGTTCCGTGACGACGTCATGATCGGAGCGACCTCGATCGGCCTCACCGAGCACGTCGGCGTCCTGCGCGGGCTGATCCATGGTCGGGTGAAGCTCGGTCCATGGAAGGAGCGCCTGCTGGCGGCCCCGCTGCAGTTCGTCGATGCCTTCGTGGCACGCACACAGCCGATGGCGCTCGCGCGCTGAACGGCGCTCGGTCGCATGAAAGTCACCTTCAAACTGTTTGCGTCCTTGTCCGACTATCTGCCCGCGGGCACACGCGACAATCGGATCGAACTCGAGGTCGAGGACGGCGTTTCGGTGGCCGAGCTCATCTTGCGTTACCGGGTGCCGCAGCGCAGCGCTCATCTTG
The DNA here is from genome assembly GCA_017302295.1 of Thauera sp. Taxonomy (GTDB): domain Bacteria; phylum Pseudomonadota; class Gammaproteobacteria; order Burkholderiales; family Rhodocyclaceae; genus Thauera. Next base: position 37,075 of record JAFLDS010000013.1, read on the forward strand.
TGCTGGTCAACGGCCTGTTCATCCCGCCCGCCGAGCGTGCGCAGCGTCGGCTGCAGGAAGGCGATGAACTGGCGGTGTGGCCGCCGATCGCCGGGGGCTGAGGGCAGCGCGTGGCCTTCATCGCCGGCCCGGTGCCGACCGAGTTCGAGCGCCTGCTCACCGCGACCGCGGCCGGGTTCGAGCGCGACTTGCGCCAGGCCTGGCCGGCGACCGAGGGCAGCGCGGACACGCTGCGGTTCGTCGTCAGGGACGAGGCTGCGAGCTTGCAGATCGACGTCGCGCCGGCCGGCGTGAGGCGCCTCGGCTTGTTCGAACTGCCGCAGCTCGTCGTGCGCTACCGCTTCACCCGCGGTGACGAGGCCGCAAGGCGTAGCCTGCTGACGCAACTTGATCGAGCGATGCAGAAGGGCGGCGGGTGATTGCGGCAACCATTCGGCGTGCTCGGCTTGATCGGGTCGGGACGCACCCGGCGTGCGGCGCCGGATCCGGTTCGGCTATGCTCTGCCCATGCTCGCCGCCACGTTCTCGGATGCCCTCGCGCTGCTCGCCACCTTCGATCACCGGGTGGCGGAGATCGTTGGGCTGTCGCTTCGGGTGAGCGGCGGCGCGGTGGTGCTGGGCACGCTGATCGGGCTGCCGCTCGGCGCCTGCATCGCCGTCGGGCGCTTTCCCGGCAAGGCGGCGGTGTCGGTGCTGATCAACGGTCTGATGGGGCTGCCCTCGGTGGTGGTCGGGGTCGTCGTCTATCTGCTGTTGTCGCGCTCGGGTCCGCTCGGCGGCCTGGGGCTGCTGTACACGCCGCCGGCGATGATCGTGGCGCAGACGCTGCTGGTCGTGCCGCTGATGGCGGCGATCGCGCGTCAGGTCGTCGAGGACGCCTGGCAGCGCTATGCCGAGGAGCTCGCGGTGATGCGCTTCAGCTGGTGGCAGAGCGTCACCACGCTGCTTTACGACTGCCGCCATTCACTGCTGGTCGCCGTGCTCGCCGGACTGGGGCGGGCGATGAGCGAGGTGGGGGCGGTGATGATCGTCGGCGGCAACATCGACCGTGCCACCCGGGTCATGACCACGGCCATCGCGCTCGAGACGAGCAAGGGCGATCTACCGCTGGCGATCGCGCTCGGCATCGTGCTGATCCTGATCATCCTGGCCTTGAATGCGCTCGCGTTCGGGCTCAGGCGCTGGGCGACGAGACGCTTCGGATGAACAGCACGCGGCCGGCGTCCCTGTTTCCGCTGCGCATCCGCGGCCTGCGCTACGCGCCCGATGGGCGCGAGGTGCTGGGCGGCATCGACCTGGAGCTGGGCGACGAGGGCATCACGCTCATGCTCGGGCCCAATGGGGCGGGGAAGAGCATGCTGCTGCGCGCCTTGTGCGGACTGCTCGAGCCTTGTTCGGGCGAGATCATCTGGGGCGACGGCCCGCGCCCGACGCAGGGCGTGATGCTGGTCTTTCAGCAGCCGATGATGCTGCGCGCCTCGGTGCTGGAGAACGCCGTGCTCGGGCTGCGGCCTGCCGGTCTGCGCCGCGCCGAACGCCGCGCGCGCGGCATGGCGATGCTGGCGCGCGTGGGGCTGGCGGATCGGGTGGCAGACAGCGCCCGCCAGCTGTCGGGCGGCGAACGGCAACGCCTCGCGCTGGCGCGCGCCTGGCTGACGCGGCCGCGGCTCCTGTTGCTGGACGAACCCACCGCGAGCCTGGACCCCACGGCCACCGCCCAGGTCGAGCGCATCATCCGCGAGATCCGCACCGACGGCACCCGCATCCTGATGGTGACCCACAACCTCGGCCAGGCGACACGGCTGGCCGACGACATCGTGTTCATGGCGGCGGGCCGGGTGTGCGAACACACGCCGGCGCAACGCTTCTTTTCGCGGCCGCAGTCCGAAGAGGCGCGGCGCTTCATCCAGGGAGAACTACCGTGGCGCATGACTTTCTGAAACGCATCCGGCGCGGCATTGCCGGTCTCATCCTCGCGAGCGTGATGCCGTGCGCAAGCGCGGCCGAATCCATCGTGCTCGCCTCGACCACGTCGACCGAGCAGTCCGGCCTGTTCGACCACATCCTGCCGATCTTCGAGAAGGCGAGCGGGATCTCGGTGAAGGTGGTGGCGCTCGGCACCGGTCAGGCCTTGGACGTGGGGCGGCGCGGCGATGCCGATGCGCTGCTGGTGCATGATCGCGCCGCCGAGGACAAGTTCGTGGCCGAGGGCTACGGCAGCTATCGGCGCGACGTGATGTACAACGATTTCGTCATCGTCGGGCCCGGCGCCGATCCGGCTGCGGTGAAAGGCGCCGCGGATGCGACCGGCGCCTTCGGCCGCATCGCCGGCAAGGGCGCGGTGTTCATCTCACGCGCCGACAAGAGCGGCACCCACGCGGCGGAAATGCGCTTCTGGAAGGCGGCGGAGATCGATCCGGTCGGGCAGGGCTGGTACAAAGAGGCGGGCACGGGGATGGGGCCGACGCTGAACATGGCGGCGGGCGTCGATGGCTACACCTTGTCCGACCGCGGTACCTGGGCCAACTTCAAGAATCGCCAGAACCTGACGATTCTCCATGCCGGCGATCCGAAACTCTTCAACCCCTATGGTGCGATCCTGGTGAACCCCGACAAGCATCCGCATGTGAAAAAGGCGGCTGCCGAGCGCTTCATCGACTGGCTGACGTCGGACGCCGGGCGCGAGGCGATCGCCTCGTACCGGATCGGCGGCGAGCAGCTGTTCTTTCCGTCGAAGCGCTGAGGTGCGGAGGCCCGTTCAATCCGGGCGTCCAGCCACCCAGTGGCCCGACTTGCCGCCCTTCTTCTCGAGCAGGCGGGTGCCTTCGATGACCATGCCGCGATCGACGGCCTTGCACATGTCGTAGATGGTGAGCAGGCCGACGCTGACGGCGGTGAGCGCTTCCATCTCGACGCCGGTGCGGCCGACGGTTTCTGCGGTGACCGTGCAGCGCACCGCAGACGCGGCCTCATCGAGTTCGAACTCGACGGCGACGCGGGTGAGCGGGATCGGGTGGCACAGCGGGATCAGCTCGCCGGTGCGCTTGGAGGCCTGGATGGCGGCGATGCGCGCGATGCCGATCACGTCGCCCTTTTTCGCGCTGCCCGCCCGGATCATCTCGAAGGTGGCGGGCTGCATCAGGATGCGGCCGGTGGCGACGGCGACGCGGCGGGTTTCAGCCTTGTCGCCGACATCGACCATGTGGGCCTGGCCATCGGCGTCGAAATGGGTGAGGGTGTTGGAGGGCGTGGAGGTCATGACGATTCGACGAGAGGTGGCTGGCGACTGAAGCGCGATCGGTACGGCCGCGAGCGCGCGCTACACGGAGATACACGCGCGCGGGAACGTCCGGACGGGCGCGCGTATCATAGCAGCCGATGATGCGCCGACCTCTCGCCCTGCTGCTCAGCCTTGCGCTGGCCTTTCCCGCCCGTGCCGTGGATCTTCCGGATCTTGGAGACGTGGGCACGTCCGAACTGTCGACCGCCGCCGAGAAGAGCATCGGCGAGGAGATCATCCGCCAGATCCGCTGGCATGACGCCGCCTATCTGGACGACCCGGAGGTCGAGGAGTATGTGAACGGGCTCGGCCGCAGGCTTGCGGCGGCGAGCGACAATCCGTCGCAGACGTTCGATTTCTTCGTCGTGAGGGATCCGACGCTCAACGCGTTCGCCCTGCCGGGCGGCTATATCGGGGTGCATACCGGCTTGATTCTGGCCGCAGAGAGCGAATCCGAGTTCGCCTCGGTGCTCGGCCACGAGATCGCGCACGTGACCCAGCGCCATATTGCGCAGATTCTCGGCAAGCAGAGCCAGGCCGGGATGGCGATGCTGGCGTCCTTGCTGGTGGCGATCCTCGCGGCGCGCAGCAACTCGCAGGTCAGCGAGGCGGCGATTGCCGCCGGCAGCGCGGGTGCGCTGCAGTCCCAACTGGGCTACACCCGCGATTACGAGCGCGAGGCCGACCGCGTCGGCCTGCAGACGCTGGAGGCGGCCGGCTTCGACGTGCGTGGCATGCCCGCCTTCTTCGAGCGCCTGCAGCGCGGCACGCGCTTGTACGAGAGCAGTGCGCCGGCCTATCTGCGTACCCACCCGCTGACTTTCGAGCGCATTGCGGACATGGAGAACCGCGTGTCGGCGATGCGCTATCGCCAGGTGCCGGATTCGAGCGAGTTCGGTTACGTGCGGGCCAAGCTGCGCGCGCAGGCCAACCTGCCGGCCGACGTGGTGAAGGATCTCGAGAGCCGGCTGGCGCAGAGACCGGCGGATGCGTCACTGCGCTACGGGCTGGCGCGGGCGCTGATGCGCGCGGGGCGTCTGGATGAGGCACAGGCGGCTCTCGACAAGCTGCGCGGCGAAGTGGCACCGTCGGCTTTCCTCGACACGCTGGCCGCGGAGATCCTGCTCGCGCGCAAGGACGCTGCGGGTGCGGTGCGCGTGCTGGGCGCAGCGCAGAAGCGCTTCCCGGCGAGCCGCAGTCTGCTCTATGCGCTGGCCGACGCGCAGATCCTGGCCGGTACGCCGGCAGCGGCTGCGAGCGGGGTGAGGCAGGCGCTGAACGCGCGTGCGGACGATGTGCGCTTGTGGCAGTTGCTGTCGCGAGCGAACCAGGGCCTGGGCAAGCGCACGGCGCAGCATCGTGCGCAGGCGGAGGTGTATGTGCTGCAGGGGACGCTGCCGGCGGCGATCGAGCAGCTGGAGATCGCGCGCAAGGAGGGGGACGGCGATTTCTACGAGCTTTCGGCGGTGGATGCGCGCTTGCGCGAGTTGAAGCAGCGCTACCGGGACGAGAAGCGCGACAAGTCGCGGTGGGGCGGGCCGTCTTGATGGCGGCTCAGGTTCGCCTGTGTCGAAGGCGAGGCTGACGCTTTGTGGGTGGAGTCCCATCCTCTAGAATCCGGGGCCTGCGCGGGCTGGATGTCACGCGATCGAGCGGAAGGAAGGGAATATGGATTTTGACAAGGAAGTGGATGCGCGCGGCCTGAATTGCCCGCTGCCCATCCTGCGCGCCAAGAAGGCGCTGGCGGAGCTGAAATCGAGTCAGGTGCTGCGGGTGGTGGCGACCGATCCGGGTTCGGTGAAGGATTTCGAGGCGTTTGCGCGGCAGACGGGTAATGAGCTGCTGAAGCAGGGCGAGACGGCGGACAAGGCGTTCGAGTTTTTCCTGCAGCGCAAATAGGTCGTTTGCGGTTCGGAGGCTGGATGTGAAACGGGCTGCCTGGTGATTCGGGCAGCCCGTTGTTGTTGGTGCTTGGCTTGGCGTTGTGCTGCTAATCGCAGGCGCTGTGCCGGTCATTCGTTCTGCAGGCTGCGGAACTCGGCCTTTGGCCTCGGACAGTCCTCGCCTGCGCCACGAATGTCCGGCACATCGCCTGCTTACACCTTTGCCATTTGTGGCTCGAGCAGGCTCTTGCCTTAGCCGCCCAGTTTGGCCAGTTGCGGCTTCAACTTGTCCACCGTCGCCTTGAAGCCGGCCAGGCGGTCGCGTTCCTGCTGCACGACGGCGGCGGGGGCACGGTCGACGAAGCTGGCGTTGCCGAGCTTGCCTTCGGCCTTGGCGATCTCGCCTTCGAGGCGGGCGATCTCCTTGCCCAGTCGCTCGCGTTCGGCGCCGACGTCGATTTCGACCTTCAGCATCAGGCGCGTTTCGCCGGCGACGGCGACCGGGGCGAGCTCGTCTGCGCCGATCTCGCTGACGATCTGCACGTCGGACAGCTTGGCCAGGCCGGCGAGGTAGGGGGCGTAGAGCTTGAGAGCATCGGCGTCGCCGGCGGCGACCAGCGGCAGGCGCTGGGCGGGGGAGATGTTCATCTCGCCGCGCAGGTTGCGGCAGGCGTAGGTCATCGCCTTGAGTTCGGCGACCTTCGCCTCCGACGCTTCGTCGATGCGGCCCATGTCGGCCTGCGGGTAGCGCACGCACATGATGCTGTCGCCGTCCTTGCGGCCGGCGAGCGGTGCCACCGTCTGCCACAGCTCTTCGGTGATGAAGGGGATCAGCGGGTGGGCGAGGCGCAGCACGGTCTCGAGCACGCGCAGCAGCGTGCGGCGGGTGGCGCGTTGCTGGGCCGGGCTGCCGGTCTGGATCTGCACCTTGGCGAGTTCCAGGTACCAGTCGCAGTACTCGTCCCACACGAACTCATACACTGTGCGCGCGACCAGGTCGAAGCGGTAGCCGGCGAACTGCTCGGCCACTTCGGCTTCAGCGCGCTGCAGGCGGGAGACGATCCAGCGGTCGGCAAATGAGAAGTCGAGCACGTCGGGGGTGCAGGCGACGTTGTCGATGCCGCAGTCATGGCCTTCGCAGTTCATCAGCACGAAGCGGGTGGCGTTCCACAGCTTGTTGCAGAAGTTGCGGTAGCCCTCGCAGCGCGCGAGGTCGAACTTGATGTCGCGGCCCGGGCTGGCGAGGCTGGCGAAGGTGAAGCGCAGCGCGTCGGTGCCGAAGGCGGGGATGCCGTCGGGGAATTCCTTGCGCGTCTTCTTCTCGATGCTCTGCGCCTGCTTGGGGTTCATCAGGCCGAAGGTGCGCTTCTTGATGAGTTCGTCGAGCGCGATGCCGTCGATGAGGTCGATCGGGTCGAGCACGTTGCCCTTGGATTTGCTCATCTTCTGGCCCTCCGCGTCGCGGATCAGGCCGTGCACATAGACGTGCTTGAAGGGGATCTTGCCGGTGATGTGCCTGGTCATCATGACCATGCGCGCCACCCAGAAGAAGATGATGTCGAAGCCGGTGACGAGCACGGTGGAGGGCAGGTAGAGGTCGAGCGCGTCATTGCTCTTCCCGGGCCACTCGGCGGTCCAGTCCAGCGTCGAGAACGGCCACAGGGCGGACGAATACCAGGTGTCGAGCACGTCTTCTTCCTGGCGCAGCCGGCCTTCCTCGTAGCGGGCGTGCAGCACCGCAAGGCGTTCGGCGAGTGCGGGATATTGCTCGGCAGTCTGGCCCTGGGTCTGGCGGGCGGCGACCTCAGCCTGCAGTTTGCCGATCTCGGCTTCGAGGTCGGCTTTCCAGGCGGCGATGGCCTCTTCCTCGCACGCGGCGACGTAGATGCGGCCTTCCTCGTCGTACCAGGCGGGGATGCGGTGGCCCCACCACAGCTGGCGCGAGATGCACCAGTCCTGGATGTTGTTGAGCCACTGGTTGTAGGTGTTGACCCAGTTCTCCGGGTAGAAGCGGATCTCGCCCGAGGCGACGACTTCGAGCGCCTTCTCGGTGATCGACTTGCCGTCCGCGCCGGGTTTGCTCATGGCGACGAACCATTGGTCGGTCAGCATCGGCTCGATGACGACGCTGGTGCGGTCGCCGCGCGGCACCTGCATCTTGTGCGCCTTGATCTCGAGCATCAGGCCGAGCTTCTCGAGTTCGGCCACGACCTGCTCACGCGCCGGCACGCGGTCCAGACCGGCCACGGCGGCAGGCATGGGCACGGCTTCGAGCGCGATGCCGTCGGTGGTGTAGCGTTCGGCCATCGCCGGCACGCTGCCGTCGAGCTTGAGCACGACGATCATGTCCAGCTTGTGGCGCTGGCCGACGGCGTAGTCGTTGAAGTCGTGCGCAGGCGTGACCTTGACGCAGCCGGTGCCGAACTCGCGGTCGACGTAGTCGTCGGCGATGATGGGAATGTGACGGCCGGTGAGCGGCAGGGCGACGGTCTTGCCGATCAGGTGGGCGTAGCGCTCGTCCTCGGGATGCACCATCACCGCGACGTCGCCGAGCAGGGTCTCGGGGCGGGTGGTGGCGACGGTCAGGCCGCGCAGATCACCGATCGGACCCTCCGAGAAGGGATACAGGATGTGGTAGAGCTTGCCGTCCTCTTCCTCGGATACCACTTCCAGATCGGACACCGCGGTGCCGAGCTTCGGGTCCCAGTTCACCAGGCGCTTGCCGCGGTAGATCAGGCCTTCGTTGAAGAGACGCACGAAGGTTTCCGTGACCGTCTTCGACAGGCCCTCGTCCATCGTGAAGCGCTCGCGCTTCCAGTCAGGGCTGGTGCCCAGGCGGCGCATCTGCCGGGTGATGGTGCCGCCGGAGTATTCCTTCCACTCCCACACCTTCTCGAGGAACTTCTCGCGGCCGAGGTCGTGACGCGACACGCCCTGGGCGTCGAGCTGGCGTTCGACGACGATCTGGGTGGCGATGCCGGCGTGGTCGGTGCCCGGCTGCCACAGCGTGTTGTCGCCGCGCATGCGGTGGTAGCGCGTCAGCGCGTCCATGATCGTCTGGTTGAAGCCGTGCCCCATGTGCAGCGTGCCGGTGACGTTGGGCGGCGGCAGCAGGATGCAGAAGGCGTTTGGGTTCGACGTGTCGAGACCGGCGTCGAAATAGCCGCGGGATTCCCATTCCGGGTACCAGCGACGTTCGATGTCGGCGGGCTCGAAGCTCTTGGCCAGTTCCATGGTGTTCTACGCGCGTGAAGGCAAAGCGCGGATTATAGCGGATGCCTCCCGACTCCCCGGCGCTCGCGGAGGTGAAGCGGGCGATGGACGCCGGGGAGCGCGGTGCGACGGTTCAGCCGACGAGCTTGTCGATGCGGCCGGCAATGCGTTCGGACAGCGCGGGAAGCAGGGTGGCCTTGAGCTGGGCGAGCGCTTCGGTCTGGATGCGTTCGCCGAGGCTCTGAAGCTCGCGATCGACGATCTGCGGCAGCTCGGTGGCGAGCCAGGCATCTACCGTGCGGGCGATTTCGGTGTCGAGCTCGACCAGCTCCTCGATGAGGGCGGCGCGGGCCGAAACCAGCAGCGCGTCGTCGCTGCCGTTTGGCGTCGCGGGGATCGCGGCTGGCTGAGCCGGCGGTGTCGCGACAGGCATTGGGGCCTCGACCACGGGCACGGCGGCCTGATGCACCGGTGAAGGAGCAAAGGCGGGCGTGGAGGGGGCGTGGAATTCGGCCACTTCGGGTACGCCAAGATCGGCGAGTTCGAAGAGGTCGACGACGTCGGTCAGGATGGGGAGATCGTCCTCGTCCTCGAGCGCCACGGGCTCGTCGAAATCGCTGGAGCGTGAAGGCTGCGGCGGTGCCGCTGCAGGGGGCTCGGCCGTGCGATGGCGGCGCAGCAGGGCATCGGCCTGGTCCAGCAGGGCGTCGGCGCGTTCGAGCTCAGCGTCGTCCGGGAGTGGCGGCCAGTCCCTCACATTGCCTCCCGGCGTTCGGCATCGAAGGCCTTCAGCGCGAGCCCTTGCTGCTTGTAGGCGGACCAGCGGGCGCGCGCCGGCAGTTTCTCGGCTTCGCTCTGTCCGACGATCTCGACCACCAGGCGGAAACCGTCCACCGCGGGCGGCAGGTCTGACGCCAGATTGAATAGCATGTCCTCATGCGGCCAGGCGGCCGGGCTGCCGGCCGTGGTAAGGATCACCGGCGTTTCGGCGGCGAGTGGCGAGTCGATGCCGACGTGCGGGACGAACTCGAGCGGTTCCTGGGTCCACAGCATCTGGTCGAGCTTGCGCGCGTCTGCGGCGTCGGGCAGCCGGACCACCGCCTTGCGCCCGCTAGCGCTCGCGCGCGTGACCAGCTCGCGCGCGAGCGCTAGCGGGTCTGGCGTGTTGTGGTAGAACTGCACGCGCGGCGCCATCCGCGTCAGCCTGCCTTGCCGTCCGCGCGACCGATGAGGAACTCGGACAGCAATGGCACCGGCCGCCCGGTGGCGCCCTTCGCATCGCCCGACACCCAGGCGGTGCCCGCGATGTCGAGATGTGCCCACTTGTAAGACTTGGCGAAGCGCGCCAGGAAGCAGGCCGCGGTGATCGTCCCCGCGTAGCGGCCGCCGATGTTGCCCATGTCGGCGAAGTTGCTCTTGAGCAGCTCCTGGTATTCCTCCCACAAGGGCAGTTGCCAGGCGCGGTCGCCCGAGTCGGTGCCGCGCCTGAGCAGTTCGGCGGCGAGTTCGTCGTCGTTGGCGAGCAGCCCGCTGGGGATCTTGCCCAGCGCCACCACGCAGGCGCCGGTCAGCGTGGCGATGTCGATCACGCACGCCGGCTTGAAGCGTTCGGCGTAGGTCAGCGCATCGCACAGGATCAGCCGGCCCTCGGCGTCGGTGTTGAGGATCTCGATCGTCTGGCCCGACATCGACGTCACCACGTCGCCCGGCTTGGTCGCACGCCCGCCCGGCATGTTCTCCGTGGCGGGGAGGATGCCGACCACGTTGATCGGCAGGCCCATGCGCGCGATCGCCTTGAAGGTGCCGAGCACGCTGGCGGCGCCGCACATGTCGAACTTCATCTCGTCCATCTCGGCGCCGGGCTTCAGCGAGATTCCACCGGTGTCGAAGGTGATGCCCTTGCCAACGAGCACGACGGGCTTTGCCTTGCTCCTGCCGCCCTTGTAGTGCATCACGATGAATTTGGGGGGCTCGTGCGAGCCGCGCGCGACCGACAGGAAGGAGCCCATGCCAAGCTTCTCGATGTCGTCGCGGTCCAGCACGTCCACGTCGAACTTGAAGTGCTTGCCCAGCGCCTGGGCGGTGTGCGCGAGGTGCGTCGGCGTGCACACGTTGCCGGCCTGGTTGCCCAGGTCCTTCGCCAGCGCCATGCCCTCGGCAATCGCCTGGCCGCGTCTCACCGCGGTTTCCAGCGCGGCGCTGACCTTGCCGGCGATCAGCAGCGTGACCTTCTTCGCGCCGCGTTCCTTCTTCGCATCCTTGCCCGATTTCGGCGCGTCGAAACGGTAGGCGCCATCGGCCAGGATGCGCGCAGCCTGCTGCAGGCGCCAGTCGAGGGTGCGTGCAGCCATGTCGGTGTCGGCGAGCAGCACGCCGGCATCCTTCGCGGCGCTGGCAGACAGCGCCTTGGCGGCTGCGCCGAGCGCGTCGCGATACGCCTTGTCGCCGAAGTCCTCGGCCTTGCCCAGGCTGACCAGCAGCACGCGCTCGGCCGCCGCACCGGGCAGTTCGTGCAGCAGCAGGGTCGACCCCGCCTTCTCGTCCAGATCGCCGCGCTTGATGAGGGCAGCGATGCGACCGTCGGCGGCCTTGTCGAGCACCGCCGTGGGCGCAGGCAGGGCGCCATCGGCGAAGGCTCCGGCCACCAGGATGCCGGCCCGGAACTTCTCCGGGGTCGCGGTCTTTATGGTAAATTCCATCAGCTTTTTCCTTGGAAAGGCGCGTCGTTCGGGCTGCGGACGATTATGGCCCGTTCCTGACGAACGCGTCAAAAACCCAGCCCGGCGTATCCTTCTTCAATCCCATTCTGCGATTGCGCGATGATCTTCCGCCGCGCCCTTCAACGGGAATTCACCCAGGTCGCGGCAGCGGTCTTCGTTGCGCTGTTCGCGATCCTCATCACGACCGTCCTGATCCGGCTCCTCGGTCAGGCGGCGGGCGGTCGCGTGCCTGCCGACGCGGTGATGGCGCTGATCGGCTTCGGTGCCTTGTCCGAAGTGCCAACCGTGTTGACGCTGACGCTGTTCATCGCCGTGTTGATGTCGCTGTCGCGCAGCTATCGCGACTCCGAGATGGTGGTCTGGTTCGCCGCCGGGGTTCCGCTGACGGCCTGGATCGGGCCGGTGCTGCGTTTTGCCTTGCCGCTGGTCGCCGTGATTGCCGGCGGCACGCTCTACCTGGCGCCGTGGGCGCAGCACAAGAGCGCCGAGTATAAGGAGCGGCTGGAAAGCCGCGACGACACGCAGCGCGTGGCGCCCGGCGTGTTCCGCGAGTCGGCGGGGGCGCAGCGCGTGTTCTTCGTCGAGACAGGGGCGGGCGAGGACGGTCGGGTGCGCAACGTCTTCGTCAGCGACGAGCGTGGAGGCCGCCTCAGCGTGATTGCCTCGTCCCGAGGTTACCTTCACAACGACGCCGAGGGCCGCCGCTTCGTCGTGCTGGAACATGGCCGGCGCTATGACGGCGAGCCGGGCACCCCCGAGTACAGGGTGATGGAGTTCGAGCGCTACGACGTGCAGATCGAGCAGAACCAGCTCGCGGCCAAGCCGGCGCGCACGCGCACGATGACGACTGCCGAGCTCCTTGCCGATCCCGATGCGCGCAGCCGCGGCGAGCTTGTGGGCCGTATCGGCACGCCGATCGCAGCGGTCCTGCTGGCCCTGATGGCGATCCCGCTGTCGTTCGTGAATCCGCGTGCGGGGCGCGCGAACAACCTGCTGTTCGCGCTGCTTACCTATCTGATCTACAGCAATGCCATCTCGGTCTGCCAGTCCTGGGTGGCGCAGGGGCGCATGAACACGTTTGCCGGGCTGCTGCTGCCGCATCTGGTCGTCCTGGCGCTGCTCGCCCTGATGTTCTACCGCAGGCTTGCGGTGTATCCGTTCTGGCGGTCGCGCGCATGAACTCGGTCCTGTTTCGTCACATCGCGCGCGAGATCTACGGCGCCACGGCGATGGTTCTGGTCGCGTTCCTGGGCCTCTTCGCCTTCTTCGATCTGATCAACGAACTCGAGGATGTCGGCAAGGGGGGCTATCAGCTGCACCATGCGCTCGCCTATGTGGCGATGCTGATGCCGGGGCGGGTGTATGAGTTGATGCCGGTGGCGGTGCTGATCGGGGCGCTTTATGCGTTGACGGCGCTGGCCCGCCAGTCCGAGATCACGGTCATGCGGGCGTCGGGCCTTTCCACGGCGGCCATGCTGCGCATGCTGGGGCTGATTGGCAGTGCCTTCGTCGTGCTGACCTTCGTCTTTGGCGAGTACATCGCGCCACCCGCCGAGAGCGCGGCGCAGCAATGGCGTTTGACTGCCACCAACTCGACGGTGTCGCAGCAATTGCGCACCGGTCTGTGGGTCAAGGACGGCCCGCTGGTGATCAACGTGCGCACCCTCTTGCCCGATCGCACCATGGAGCGCGCACGTGTGTATGCCTTCGACGAGGCCTACAGGCTCGAGTCGCTCGCTGAAGCCCGGCGTGGCGTGTACGACGGTGATGGCAGGTGGCGCTTGCTCGACGTCGTGCGCACCCGCTTTCATGCTGACCGGACGGAAGTGGAACGCCTGCCTGAGGTCGTGTGGCAGTCGGAGCTCACGCCCGAAGTGCTGAGCGTGCTCATGGTCGTGCCCGAGCGCATGTCGGTGGGCAACCTGTGGGCCTATGCGAGGCATCTCAGGGATAACCAGCAGAACGCCGACCGCTACGAGATCGCCTTGTGGAAAAAGCTGGTGTATCCCCTGGCTGTGCTGGTGATGATGGCGCTGGCGCTGCCTTTCGCCTTCACCCACGACCGCATGGGCAATGTGAGCGTCAAGGTGTTCCTGGGCGTGATGCTCGGCGTCGGCTTCCATCTTCTGAATGGCCTGTTCTCCAATCTCGGCGTGATCAACGCCTGGAATCCGGCGCTGGCGGCGCTGACGCCCAGTCTGCTGTTCCTGACTGCGGCCGCGCTGATGCTGTACATGGCCGATCGGCGTTGAGACATCGGGCCCGCCGGCGGCCGGCCCTGCCCGGATACGTCGCGGCAAGCGCTAACGAAAAACGGGCCCGAAGGCCCGTTTGTCTTGCTGGCGATCGAAAAGCTTCGATCAGCCCTGCTGCTGTGCAGCCTTCTTCGCCGCCGCAGCCTTGTAGTCCAGCTTTTCCTTGATGCGTGCCGACTTGCCCGAGCGCTGGCGCAGGTAGTACAGCTTGGCGCGACGCACGTCACCGCGGCGCTTCACCTCGATCGAGGCGAGCAGCGGCGAGTAGGTCTGGAACGTACGTTCCACGCCTTCGCCCGAGGAGATCTTGCGGACGATGAAAGACGAGTTCAGACCGCGATTGCGCTTCGCGATCACCACGCCTTCGTACGCCTGCAGACGTTCGCGCGTACCTTCCTTCACCTTGACCTGGACGATCACGGTGTCGCCAGGCGCGAATTCGGGAATGGTCTTGCCCTGCATAACGCGGGCGATCTCTTCCTGTTCGAGTTGCTGAATCAGGTTCATTGCATAAACTCCATCAATGTCGTGGCCTCGGTCTGTCGCCTTGGCCTGGCCGCAGAGCAGGTCGCCACCTGATGCGTGCCGTTTGTCGTCGAGCTGTCAGGCGATGCGGCCGCCTTCGGCTCCGGCTTGTTCCTGCCTGAACTCTTCAAGCAGGTTCAATTCTGTCTTGCTCAGCGGTCGCGCGGCCAGCAAGTCCGGCCGTCGCAACCAGGTACGGCCCAGCGCCTGCTTGAGCCGCCAGCGGCGGATCGCCGCGTGGTTGCCGGACAGCAGCACCTCTGGAACCCGCTCGTCTTCATAGAGCTCGGGCCGGGTGTAGTGCGGACAGTCCAGCAGGCCGTCGACGAAGGAATCCTCCTGCGCCGAATCCGCCGTATTCAGTGCGCCTGGCAACTGGCGCACGATGGCATCGAGCATCACCATCGCCGGCAGTTCTCCGCCCGACAACACGAAGTCGCCGAGCGAGACTTCCTCATCAACGAGGCGGTCGATCAAACGCTGGTCGACGCCCTCATAGCGGCCGCACAGCAGGATCATCGCCGGCCGGCGCGCAAGCTCGAGGACGGTAGCCTGATCCAGCCTGCGCCCCTGTGGCGAAAGGTAGATCACGCTGCCGCTCGCGCCGGTTGCCGCAAGCTGCGCTGCCTTGGCGCGCTGGATCGACTGCGCCAGCGGTTCAGCCAGCATGACCATGCCGGGGCCGCCGCCATACGGACGATCGTCCACCGTGCGGTGCGGGTCGGTGGTGAAATCACGCGGGTTGTGGAAAGCGATCTCGTACAGACCGCGGTCCTTCGCCCGTCGCGTGATACCACTGCCGGTCAGCGCCGCGAACATCTCAGGAAACAGCGTGATCACGTCATAGCGGCGCATGCCGCCGGTGATCGCCTCGTCCGTTTCGTCGGTCACCAGTTTCCCGGTCACCCGTCCCGCTGTCACCAGTCCCTCTCCCACGCCACCCGAATCCGCCGGGCGGCGAGGTCTACATCCAGGATATAGGCGGCAACGAAAGGGATGAGGCGTTCCACGCCGTCCTTGCCTTCGCCATCCTCCACCTGCAGCACGTCGTGCGCGCCGGTCGAAATCAGCGCCGCAACCGTACCGAGCGCTTCGCCGGCCTCGTTCTCCACCGCCAGGCCGACGAGGTCGCCCCAGTAGTATTCGTTCTCGGCCGGTGTCGGCAGGGCTTCGCGCGGTGCGCCGATGTAATGACCATCGACGGCTTCGGCGGCGTTGCGGTCGGGCAGCTCGCGGAAGGCGGCCACCAGCCCCTTGCCATGCAGGCGGAAACCGCTCAGCGTGAGCGGCTTCCACTGTTCGGCCGGGGCGTCGTCGCTGTTGGCGAGCCACCACTGCGGCATCGTCTTCCAGGCGGCGGGATCGTCCCCGAACGGGTGAATCTTCACCCAGCCCTGAACACCGAAAGGGGCGACGATGCGCCCCAGTACGATCATGCTCTCGAGCCCCGTGTGGAGCTGTCGATCAAAGTTCAGGCAGCCTTGGCGGCCTGCTTCACCAGACGTGCAACCGTCGGCGACAGCTGGGCGCCGTTTTGCTCCCAGTAGGCCAAGCGCTCAGCGTTTACCACGAGGCCTTTTTCGGCGCCGGAGGCGACCGGGTTGTAGTAGCCGACGCGCTCGATGAAGCGCCCGTCACGACGATTGCGGGAATCGGCGGCGACGATGTTGAAGAACGGGCGCTTTTTGGCGCCACCACGGGCAAGGCGAATGACGACCATCTGATTTTCCTGATCGGTAGATGCGAAAAACGTGCAAGGATACGCTTCGTCAGGACGGCAGGCAAGGGTTTTGTCCCGATGTGCCATCTGTCCGCGGCCAGGGCATTGCCTGGCGGACGCCGGCGGGCCGCCGGGGCAAGGGCGCGTCGCGCCGAAACTTGAATACAATGCAGAGCATCACCGGTCTTCTTCCGTCCTTCATCCGTTCAGCAAGGCAAACATGAGTGTCACCGAGCGCATCGCCGATCCTGTCGATGAGGTTGTGCACTGGCTCTCGCTGGAGCCGGATGACGATCCCATCGTCGATCTTGAGGCGTTGCGAAAGCGGCTCGCAGACTGTGCGGTGGCGGCTCGGCCGGGGGCCTTGTCTGCGGAAGTCCTGCAGCTGTTCGCCGTGCGTGCGCTCGATGCGAGCAGCCGGCTGCGTTCGCGCCTGATCACGTCGGCCTTGCCCTTGCCGCGTGCGCTCCACCTCGCGGCGAAAGAACTTGTGGAACTCCTCCTGGAAGTCGCGGCGGATCTCCAGCGCTTCGCCGAGGGGGCGGGGGTTCGGTGGCCATGGGGAGCGCGTCCGGCGGGAGCCATCGAGGGCGTGCAGCCTTTTGCCCTTGCGAGCGAGGCCTTCGTGCTGACGGCCATGTCGGGAGCTCCGGTGCCGTCCGGATTCTGGCGCACCGCGCATCTGCTCTGTGGCGTGGCCGCCGAGGGGGACGGGGTGGGGGGAGTACGGGGCGATGGAGGCCTGTTTCACTACCGGCGGATCCTGTCGGTGGCGGTGGCTCAACCTGAAAGTCTGACGCCACGAGAGGTGGCGTGGCTGTTCGACTATCTCGATGCAGTGGCGATGCAGGCCTGCCTGTCGCGAGATGCGATCGAGCCGGCGGCGTCTGCCTACTGGATCGATTTATCGGCCGATGCGCCACCGGTCGCCGTCGTGCGCCATCCTGTTCCGGGTGCCGGAAGACTCTGCCATTTCAGCCCCGCGCCCATGGTCCGGCGTGTCCAGGAGCAGATCGAGTGGCTCGAGGCGCGCATCATCGACGCCGAGTTGAGCGGCGTCGAGGTCGACGGCGAACTGCTCGAGCCGGACGTGGCCGGGCTCCCCTTCGGCCTTACGCCCGCCGAGGTGCTCGCACTGCTGCGCAGATTGCGTGATCGGTGGTCCAGCCCGCCGGTGCGCGAGCAGGCGCGGCGGCAGCATCACTACACCGTCCAGGTGTGTGTGGGCCTTCGCGCGATCTGGTATCTGGGGCGCACGGCGAGCACGGAAGGGCGCATCGAGGAGTGGATGGTGCTCAACGAGAGTCCCGGCGGTTATGCCGTGATGTGCGTGTCCGGCGCCGAGGGCCGCGTTTCGGCGGGTATCGCGCTGGCCCTGCGGCGGAACGCGGCCGATCCGTGGTCGGTGTGCATCGTGCGCTGGGTCCGCAGCGACAGCCCCGAGCAGATCGAGCTGGGGCTTCAGGTCGTTTCGCAGAGCTTCGCGCCAGTACAGGTGGGTTTTCGCGGTGGCGAGGCACGCAACACGTCCCTTGCGCTGATGTTGCCGGCCATGCCCCCGCTGCGGGTCAATCCGGTGATCCTCGCACCGGCGGGCACCTATACCTCTCGACGCTTCGTTTTCGTGCGCGAAGGTCCGTCGCTCTACGTCGCCCAGGGCCGCGCGCTCGGCCTTGACCTGCAGACGGCCAACGTCGAGATGTTTCAGTACGAGACCGATCCCTACGCGCTCTGACACGCAGCGTCTGCGGGCCCCTCGGGGGCGGTCGCGAGGAGCGCGTCGAGCGTGAGGTCGGCACCGGCAAGCGCGTCCATCATGCGCCGCGCCACGACAGCGGACGCGCCGCTGCTTGCGGTTTCGAGCCAGGCCGAAGGTGCCAAGGCAAAACGCTCGATGATCGACCTGACGTGGATCGCGCTCGCCGTCCGTGTCAGCACCCAGTCGCCGTCCTCGGTGCGCGTCGCCCATCCGGCCATGCGCAGGCTGTCGAGCAGCGACTCCGCTACATGCTCGGCGAGGCCGGTGCTGCCGCGCAGCACCTCGAAGGTGCTTGCACGTCCGGTTTGTTGCGCGTGCGCCAGCGTCGCCAGCATGCCGATTGCGGCCCAAGCCCGGTCGCCGGGGAAGGGCGGGGTGATGCGCTGGCGCTCGAGGAAGGCGGGCAGCATGGCTGCTATCAGCGCGCCCAGCAGGACGACGACCCATGACAGGTAGAGCCAGATCAGGAAGATCGGCAGCGCCGCGAAGGTGCCATAGATCAGGGTGTAGGTGGGAAAGCTGGCGATGAACATGCCGAAGGCGCGCTGCATCAGGAAGAACACCAGGGCCGCCGCCAGCCCGCCGGCGATGGCGTGGAGCGGGCGCACCGGGTGGTTGGGCACCGCGTAGTAGAGAAAGCTGAACAGTGCGCCCAGCAGCAAGGGCGGGAGCATGCGTGCGGCCAGCTCGCCGATCCACGGCAGGTGCTGCGTCCACTCCATCGACGTCGTCACCAGATAGCCGGTGGCGATCACGCTGGCGCCGAAGACCACCGGACCGAGCGTCAGCACGAACCAGGACACGGTAAGGCGCATCAGCATGGGCCGGGGCCGGCGCACGCCCCAGATCGAGTTGAATGCCTTCTCGATCGTGCCGAGCAGCATCAGCGCGGTTACCGCGAGGAGGGCGGTGCCGATGAGGGTGAGCTGGCCAGCCTTCTGCGAAAACTGCAGCGCGTAGGTAGTGATGATGCGTCCGGCGCGCTCGGGCAACAGGTTCTGCAGCAGGAAGCTCTTCAGCGAGGCGCCGAGCTGGTCCATGCCGGGCAGATTGCCGAACACGCCCAGCGTCACCGCCACCAGCGGCACCAGCGCCAGCAAGGTGGTGAACGCAAGGCTGCCGGCCACCTGCGGACAGCGCGTGGCGGCGAAGCGCTCGGCGAAAAGGCGTAGAAAGTCGCGCAGGGCGTGCAGGGTCATGGGTGGCTGAAGGCAGTGGGCGCTGGCGGCCGGGGGCAGGCGGTTATAATCCCGCGCATTCTATCGACTCCGCCGGACTCTCCCCATTCCCATGCAGGAAATCCTCGTGCTGTACTACAGCCACCGTGGTTCGGTGCGCGCGCTGGCCGAGCAGATCGCGCTCGGCATTCATCAGGTGCCGGGGGCTGTGGCCCGGGTGCGGACCGTGCCGCGGGTCTCCACCGTCTGCGAGGCGGTGGAGGACGACATCCCGGCCAGCGGCCCGCCCTATGTCGAGGCGCGCGACCTCGACGAGTGCGTCGGCCTGGCGCTCGGCAGTCCGACACGCTTTGGCAACATGGCCGCACCGATGAAATACTTTCTGGACGGGCTGGGGGGCGCATGGGCGAACGGCACCCTGGTCGGCAAGCCGGCGAGCGTGTTCACCTCCACCGCAAGCCTGCACGGCGGCCAGGAAACCACCCTGATGTCGATGATGCTGCCGCTGCTGCACCATGGCATGCTGGTGCTCGGCATTCCCTACACCGAGCCGGAGTTGAACGCGACCCGCAGCGGCGGCACTCCCTATGGTGCGAGCCATGTATCGGGTGCGGACGGGCAGGCGGTGCTGAGCGCCGAGGAAGCGGTGCTCGCCCAGGCCCAGGGCCGGCGGCTGGCCGAGGTGGCCCTCAGGCTGGCGGGCGCACGATGAGCGCGCGCGCGTTGTCCCTGGCGGCGAGTGTCAGCCTGTTGGCGCTGATCGTGCTGTGCGTGGCCTGGGAGGCGTGGCTGGCGCCGTTGCGGCCCGGCGGTTCGTGGATGATGTTGAAGGTGTTGCCGCTCTTGCCGGCGGTGTTCGGCATCCTGCGAGGCAAGCGCTACACCTATCAATGGATGTCGATGCTGTCGCTGCTGTACCTGGTCGAAGGCGTGCTGCGCGCAGGCGATCCCGGGCTGACGGGCGCGCTGGCGATCGCCGAGGCGGTGCTGGCGGTGGTGCTGTGCGTGTCGGTGATCCTCTACGCCCGCGCGACGGCGCCGTCGCGCCAGCGCGGCGCCGGTTAGGGCCGGCTTCAGCCGGCCGCTTCCGGGTCAGCCCGCTCAGACCTGCGGGTTGAGCTTGTGCGCGCCGCCGAGCAGCTTGTTCAGCGCGTTGAGGTAGGCTTTCGCCGACGCGACGATGATGTCGGTGTCGGCGCCCTGGCCATCCATCACCCGGCCGTCGCGGGCGAGACGCACCGTCACTTCGCCCTGCGCGTCGGTGCCGGTGGTGATTGCATTCACCGAGTACAGCAGCAGCTGGCAGCCGCTGTTGACGATGGATTCGATCGCCTTGAACGCGGCATCGACCGGGCCTGAGCCTTCGGCGCAGCTGCTTTCCTCCTCGCCGCCGACCACCAGCGTGACCTCGGCCTGGGGCTTCTCGCCGGTCTCGGAATGGAAGCGGCTCGCGATCAGGCGGAAATGCTCGGCCTCAGGCGTCACCGACTCGTCGCGCATCAGCGCGTGCAGGTCCTCGTCGAAGATCTCGTGCTTCTTGTCGGCGAGTTCCTTGAAGCGGGCAAAGGCGTGATTGAGCTGCTCTTCGGAGCTGACCATGATGCCCAGCTCCTGCAGCCGCGCACGGAAGGCGTTGCGCCCCGAGTGCTTTCCCAGCACCAGCTTGTTGGCGCCCCAGCCGACATCCTCGGCGCGCATGATCTCGTAGGTCTCGCGGTGCTTGAGCACGCCGTCCTGGTGGATGCCGGACTCATGGGCGAAGGCGTTGGCGCCGACGATCGCCTTGTTCGGCTGCACCGGATAGCCGGTGACCTGCGACACCAGCTTGGAGGCCGCTACGATCTGGGTGGTGTCGATGCCGGTCTCGACCGGAAAGACGTCGGCGCGCGTGCGCACCGCCATGACGATCTCCTCCAGCGAGGCGTTGCCCGCGCGCTCGCCCAGGCCGTTGATCGTGCATTCCACCTGGCGGGCTCCGGCCATCACCGCAGCGAGCGAGTTGGACACCGCCAGCCCGAGATCATTGTGGCAATGCACCGACCACACCACCTTGTCGGAATTGGGTACACGCTCGATGAGCGTGCGCAGGGTGGCTGCGTACTGCTCAGGCACGTTGTAGCCGACGGTGTCGGGCACGTTGATCGTCCTTGCACCGGCCTTGATGACTTCCTCGAAGATGCGGCACAGGAAGTCGATCTCCGAGCGACCGGCGTCTTCGGCCGAGAACTCGACGTCGTCGGTGTATTCGCGCGCCCAGCCGACGGCTTTCACCGCTTGCGCGACGACCTCGTCGGGCGTCATGCGCAGCTTCTTCTCCATGTGGATCGGGCTGGTGGCGATGAAGGTATGGATGCGCGCGCGCGCCGCCGGGCGGATGGCTTCGCCGGCACGGCGGATGTCGTTCTCGTTGGCGCGCGCCAGCGAACACACCGTGGATTGCTTCACCGCCTCGGCGATCGAGCGCACCGCGTCGAAATCGCCGTTGGAGGCGGCGGCGAATCCGGCCTCGATGACGTCCACCCGCATGCGCTCGAGCTGCCGCGCGATGCGTACCTTGTCGTCGCGCGACATGGAGGCCCCCGGGCTTTGTTCGCCATCACGCAGGGTCGTATCGAAGATGATCAGTCGGTCTTTACTCATGTTCGGCTCCATGGGGCGAATTCGGTAAGGTGGCGCGTTCGATAAGGCGGTGCATCAGGGGCGCGGGGCGTCGTCGGCCGGGGCGATGGCGGTGTCCGCAGCCGGCTCGCCGGCTTCTGCAGCATGGTCCTTCGACCTTTTCTTCAGGCTCCAGATCCATCCGACGTAACCGGATGCGGCATAGGCCAGGAACAGCGCGAACAGCACACCCGGCGGATAGCTCGACACCAGCGCAAACGCCAGCACCAGCGCGATTACGACGATGAAGGGCACGCTCTTGCGCAGATTGATGCTCTTGCCGCTCCAGAACAGCACGTTGCTGATCATCGACAGGCCGGCGAAGATCGTCAGCGCGCAGGCGTACCAGCGCACGTCATTGCCGGCAATGCCGTTGTCGATCACCACCCACACCAGGCCGGCCACCAGCGCTGCCGCCGCCGGGCTGGGCAGGCCCTGGAAGTAGCGTTTGTCGACGACCTCGATGTTGGTGTTGAAACGGGCCAGGCGCAGCGCGGCGCCGGCGCAGTAGATGAAGGCGGCGATCCAGCCGAGCTTGCCCATGTCCTTCAGCGCCCACTCGTACATCACCAAAGCCGGCGCGACGCCGAACGACACCATGTCGGACATCGAGTCGTACTGGGCGCCGAACTCGCTCTGCGTGTGCGTCAGGCGGGCGATACGGCCGTCCAGCCCGTCGAGCACCATGGCGACGAAGATCGCCACGGCGGCAATCTCGAAGCGCAGGTTCATCGCCTGCACGATGGCGAAGAAGCCGGCGAACAGCGCCGCGGTGGTGAACAGGTTGGGCAGGATGTAGATGCCGCGTCGACGCTTTTCGAGCGGAATGAGGGGAGTGCGGTCAGGGTGCGCCACGGGTCGGGACCGATTGCTTCGGGACCTCGATTCTAGCGCATGCGCGCGCTGCGGCGCTCCGCAGGCGCGGCAGCCCGGAGCGCGCGGCACACCAGGCGCGCAACGTGGATCGATCCGTAAACGAAAAAACCGGCCCCGCTGCGTGCGGGGCCGGTTTCGATGCAGTGCCGAAGAGCTTAGTTCTTCGAACGGTCGACCAAGGCCTTGTCCTTGATCCACGGCATCATGTCGCGCAGGCGGGCGCCGACCTGCTCGATCTGGTGGGCGGCGTTCAGGCGGCGGTAGGCGGTCATGCTCGGGTAGTTGGTGCGGCCCTCGAGGATGAACTGCTTGGCATACTCACCGGTCTGGATGCGCTTGAGCGCCTTGCGCATTGCGGCGCGCGACTGCTCGTTGATGACTTCGGGGCCGGTCACGTATTCGCCATACTCCGCGTTGTTGGAGATGGAGTAGTTCATGTTGGCGATGCCGCCTTCGTACATCAGGTCGACGATCAGCTTGAGCTCGTGCAGGCACTCGAAGTAGGCCATCTCGGGTGCATAGCCGGCTTCGACCAGGGTCTCGAAGCCCATCTTCACCAGCTCGACGGCGCCGCCGCACAGCACGGCCTGCTCACCGAAGAGGTCGGTCTCGGTCTCTTCGCGGAAGTTGGTCTCGATGACGCCACCCTTGGTGCCGCCGTTGGCTGCCGAGTAGGACAGGGCGATGTCCTTGGCCTTGCCGGAGTGGTCCTGATACACCGCGATCAGGGTCGGCACGCCGCCGCCACGCAGGTATTCGGAACGCACGGTGTGGCCCGGGCCCTTGGGCGCGACCATGATGACGTCGAGGTCGGCACGCGGCACGATCTGGTTGTAGTGCACGTTGAAGCCGTGGGCGAAGGCAAGCACCGCCCCCTGCTTGATGTTCGGCTCGACATCTTCGCGATACACCTGCGGCGCGGTCTCGTCCGGCAGCAGGATCATGACGACGTCGGCGTCCTTCACCGCCTCGCCAATTTCCTTGACCGTCAGGCCGGCCGCTTCGGCCTTGGCCCAGGAGCCGCCGGCTTTGCGCAGTCCGACGGTGACATTCACGCCGGAGTCGCGCAGGTTCTGCGAGTGGGCGTGGCCCTGGGAGCCGTAGCCGACGATGGTGACCTTCTTGCCCTTGATCAGGGAAAGGTCGGCGTCCTTGTCGTAATAAACTTTCATGGTTTTCCTTTCAGGCTTGCATGAGGTTGAAGGCAGCGGCTGCGATCTGTGGGGCTCGGTCGCTGGCTGCGGGAGGGCGGGGAGGGTTAAAGCTTGAGAACACGGTCGCCGCGGCCGATGCCGCAGACGCCCGAGCGCACGGTTTCGAGGATCAGCGCCGGATCGAGCGCGTCGACGAAGGCGTCGAGCTTGGCCTGATTGCCGGTAAGCTCGACGACGTAGGATGCGTCGGTGACGTCGATGATGCGCGCACGGAAGATGTCGGCCGTGCGCTTGACCTCCTCGCGGTCCTTGCCGGTTGCGCGGACCTTGATGAGCATGAGTTCGCGCTCGATGTGCGCAGCCTCGGAGATGTCCACCACCTTCACCACCTCGACGAGCTTGTTCAGCTGCTTTGTGATCTGCTCGATGATGTCGTCGGAGCCGGAGGTGACGATCGTCATGCGCGACATCGACGCGTCTTCGGTCGGCGCCACGGTCAGCGATTCGATGTTGTAGCCGCGCGCCGAGAA
Organism: Thauera sp.; assembly: GCA_017302295.1. GTDB lineage: Bacteria > Pseudomonadota > Gammaproteobacteria > Burkholderiales > Rhodocyclaceae > Thauera. The sequence goes on from JAFLDS010000013.1 coordinate 60,826, forward strand.
CAGGCCCGACACGCGCGACAGCGCGCCGGATTCGTTTTCGATCAGGAGGGAGATGACGTGACGCATGTTGGATTCGGTCCGGATTTCAGGAGAGGGCGCGGAAAGCGGGCGGTTACAGATCCTCGGCGGACAGGATCATCTCGGTGAGACCCTTGCCGCCCTGCACCATCGGATAGACGTTCTCGGTCTGGTCCACCTGGAAGTCGAGGAACACGAGTTCGTTCTTGTGCTTGACGAAGGCTTCGCGGATCGCGTCCTCGACATCGGCGGGGCGGTCAACGCGGATGCCGACATGGCCGTAGGCTTCGGCCAGCTTGGCGAAATCGGGCAGCGAATCCATGTAGGACTCGGAGTAGCGGCCGCCGTGGAAGATCTGCTGCCACTGGCGCACCATGCCGAGGTAGCGATTGTTGAGGTTGCAGATCTTGATCGGCAGGCGGAACTGCTTGCAGGTCGACAGCTCCTGGATGTTCATCTGGATCGAGGCTTCGCCGGTGATGCAGGCGACCTGCGCATCCGGGTGTGCGAGCTGGGCGCCCATCGCATACGGCATGCCCACGCCCATGGTGCCGAGGCCGCCGGAGTTGAGCCAGCGGCGCGGCTGGTCGAAGCGGTAGTACTGCGCCGCCCACATCTGGTGCTGGCCGACGTCGGAGGTCACGATGGCGTTGCCGCCGGTCACTTCCCACAGCTTCTGCACGACGAACTGCGGCTTGATGATCTCGTCGGAGTTCTTGTAGGCCATGCAATCGCGGCTGCGCCATTCCTCGATCTGCTTCCACCACGCCGACAGGTGCTCGCCGTTCGGACGGGCGGCGCCCGACTCCAGCTGGCGGATCATCTCGTCGAGCACGTCCTTGACGTCGCCGACGATGGGCACGTCGACCTTCACGCGCTTGGAGATCGACGACGGGTCGATGTCCACGTGGATGATCTTGCGCGGCTCTTCGGCGAAGTGCGCCGGGTTGCCGATCACGCGGTCGTCGAAGCGCGCGCCTACCGCGAGCAGCACGTCGCAGTAGTGCATCGACATGTTGGCTTCGTAGGTGCCGTGCATGCCCGGCATGCCGAGATACTGGCGGTCGCTGGCCGGGTAGCCGCCCAGGCCCATCAGCGTGTTGGTGACCGGGTAGCCCAGCAGGCGGGTGAGCTTGGTGAGCTGCTCGGCCGCGTCGGACAGCACGACGCCGCCGCCGGTGTAGATCATCGGTCGCTTGGCTTCGAGCAGCAGTTGCACCGCCTTCTTGATCTGGCCCTGGTGGCCGCGCACCACCGGGTTGTAGGAGCGCAGCGAGATTTCCTTCGGGTACTCGAACTCGCACTTGGCGATCGTGATGTCCTTAGGGATGTCCACCAGCACCGGGCCGGGGCGACCCGTCCTGGCGAGATAGAAGGCCTTCTTGATCGTGGCGGCGATGTCGCGCACGTCACGCACGAGGAAGTTGTGCTTCACACACGGGCGGGTGATGCCGACCGTATCGACTTCCTGGAAAGCGTCCTGGCCGATCGCGGCAGTGGGAACCTGGCCCGAGATGATGACCAGCGGAATGGAGTCGCAGTAGGCGGTGGCGATGCCGGTGACGGCGTTGGTCGCGCCCGGGCCGGAAGTGACCATGGCCACGCCGACCTTGTCGGTGCTGCGCGCGAAGCCGTCGGCGGCATGGACGGCGGCCTGCTCGTGACGGACGAGCACGTGGCGCACGTCTTCCTGCTGGAACAGGGCGTCGTAAAGGTAGAGCACGGCGCCGCCGGGGTAGCCGAAGACGTACTCGACCTTTTCTTCCTGCAGGCACCTGATTACAATTTCAGCCCCGGTCAGCACCATCGCGAACTCGCTCTACAAACGTTCAGAGAAACAGCGAACGTTACCGGCCCCCAGGGTTTTGGTCAAGGCTGCGGGCGCCTCGAATCCCGCGCATCTCCCGGAATTCGCTGTCTATTTCCATGACGCCGGGAGCCTCCGATCCCGGCCCAACGCCACGAGCGGAATGAAAAGCAAACGATCCACCGCTGCGCTTCGACCCGTTGCGGCGCAAACACCTGCCGCTGCGCGCACTGCGGTGGAACTCGCCGGCCTGCGCCGCCGCCTCGCGAGCATGCTGTACGAATCCCTACTGCTGCTCGGGGTGCTCGCGCTGACCTTCCTCGTGCCCTATCTGCTGCTCGGCATGGTGGCGGGCGTCACGCCGCCGGGCGCGGTGGCGTGGCTGCACATCTTCGTCGTCCTCGGCGGCTACTTCGTCTGGTACTGGCGGCGCCACGGGCAGACGCTGGCGATGCAGACCTGGCGGCTGAAGCTGGTCGATGCGGCCGACGGGCGAATGGTGCCTGCTGCGCGCTGCTGGCTGCGCTATGCGCTGGCCTGGCCTTCGGTGCTGCTGTTCGGTGCCGGCCTGCTGTGGGCGCTGATCGATCCCGATCGCCAGTTCCTGCACGACCGGCTCGCCGGCACCTGTGTGGTCCTGCTGCCCGCCCCACCCAAGGCCTGAAGGGCGCTTGAGAGTGCCGGCCGAGGCGGAACTTTTGCCGTGTTTAGCGGTTAGCATGGATGTCGATGCCAACAAGATGGCGGGTGACCGTCGCCGGGGACCATCACGGTAACGGGAGCCCGCAGCCAACATGACTGCGCCTGACTCGGTGTTCGCTGCTCCTTCTCCAGCCTCTCCGTCTTCCGGTGCGTTTCCTGTGCCCGAGCGCGCGCACGCGCGACCGGACGAGGAACTGCTCGATGTGCTGCAGGTGGCGCGCGGCGAGGGCCTTTCCGGCGCCGAGGCAGCGCGACGACTGGAACTCCACGGGCCCAACGCGCTGCCGCCGCCGCCGCGGCGCGGAGCGGCGATGCGCTTTCTGCTTCAGTTCCACAACGTCCTGATCTACGTGCTGCTCGCGGCCGGCATCGTCACCACGGTGCTCGGTCACGGTGTCGATTCGGCGGTGATCTTCGGTGTCGTGTTCATCAACGCGGTCATCGGCTTTCTGCAGGAGGGCAAGGCCGAGCGCGCGCTCGAGGCCATCCGCGACATGTTGTCGCCGCGGGCACAGGTGCTGCGCGACGGCCGCCGGCACGAAGTGGCGGCGGACACCCTGGTGCCGGGTGACATCGTATTCCTCGCCTCGGGCGATCGTGTGCCGGCTGACGTGCGGCTGATCGAGGTGCGCAGCCTGCGCATCGAGGAGGCGGTGCTCACCGGCGAGTCGCTCGGCGTCGACAAGGCGGTTGCGCCGGTGGCGGGCGAGGCGCCGATCGGCGACCGGACGTCGATGGCCTATTCGGGCACTCTGGTCAGCTATGGCCAGGGTGCAGGCGTGGTGATCGCCACCGGTGCGCACACCGAGATCGGGCGTATCAGCGCCATGCTGGGTGCGGTCGAAGGGATGAGCACGCCGCTGCTGCGCCAGATGGCGGGTTTCAGCCAGCTCCTAACCTGGGTGATCCTGGCCATTGCCGGAGCAGCCTTCGTGTTCGGCACGCAGGTGCGCAGCTACTCCCCGGGCGACATGTTCCTCGCCGCGGTGGGCCTGGCGGTGGCGGCCATTCCCGAGGGGCTGCCGGCGATCATGACGATCACGCTTGCCATCGGCGTGCAGCGCATGGCCCGGCGGCGGGCCATCGTCCGCCGCCTGCCGGCGGTCGAGGCGCTCGGCTCGGTCACGGTGATCTGTACCGACAAGACGGGAACACTGACCCGCAACGAGATGACGGTGCAGCGCATGATCACCGCCGATGGCCGGGTCGACGTCCTGGGGGTGGGCTATGCGCCGCATGGCGGTTTCGAGCGCGACGGCCGCGACCTGGACGGCGCTGAGGCGCCTCTGCTGACCGATATCGGGCGTGTCTGCCTGCTGTGCAACGACGCCGAGCTGGGCCACCACGACGACGCATGGCGCGTGGTCGGCGATCCCACCGAAGGTGCGCTGCTGACGCTGGCGCTCAAGACCGGCATCGATGCGCGGTTGCTGCGCGAGGCCCTGCCGCGCGACGACGTGATCCCGTTCGAGTCCGAACATTGCTTCATGGCCACGCTGCACCACGATCACAGCGGCGCTGCACAGGTGTTGCTCAAGGGGGCGCCCGAGCGCGTAATGGCGATGTGTTCGATGTGCCGCGGGCTCGACGGCGAGGCGTCGGCGTTCGATCACGAGGCCTGGCTGCAGGCCATAGACGAGGCGGCAGGCGAGGGCATGCGCCTGCTGGCCGTCGCCGAGCGCTTCGAGTCGGGTACGCTGACCGCGCTGAAGTTCGACGACGTCGAGCGGGGCGGCTTCACGCTGCTGGCGGTGCTGGGCATCACCGATCCGCCGCGCGACGAGGCGCTGGCGGCGGTGGCGAGCTGCCTGTCGGCCGGCGTGAAGGTGAAGATGATCACCGGCGACCATGCCGCCACCGCGTGCGCGATCGGCCGCCAGCTTCAGCTCGGGGCCGAAGTGCGCGCGCTCACCGGTGCGGACATCGAGCGCCTGGACGACACCCAGCTGGCGGAGGCGGTCATGCATACCGAGATCTTCGCGCGCGCGAGTCCGGAGCACAAATTGCGGCTCGTCGAGGCGCTGCAGGCGCGCGGCGAGGTGGTGGCGATGACGGGCGACGGCGTCAACGACGCCCCCGCGCTGAAGCGCGCCGATGTGGGCGTCGCGATGGGTCACAAGGGCACCGAGGCCGCCAAGGAGGCGGCCGAGATGGTGCTCGCGGACGACAACTTCGCCTCGGTCTCCGCTGCGGTGGAGGAAGGGCGAACCGTTTACGACAACCTGCGCAAGGCCATCGCCTACCTGCTACCCACCAACATCGGCCAGGCGGCGATGGTGTTCGCCGCGGTGCTTTTCGGCCTCACGATGCCGATCACGCCGGCGCAGATCCTGTGGGTGAACATGGTCACCGCGGTGACGCTGGCCCTGGCGCTGGCCTTCGAGCGCCCCGAGGCGGACATCATGCAGCGCCCGCCGCGCGATCCGGCCGAGCCGCTGCTCAACGGATTGCTGGCCTGGCGCATCGTCTTCGTCGGTTTTCTGCTGGTGGCGGGCGGCATGGGATTGTTCCTGTGGGAGTCCGCGCGTGGCGCAAGCCTCGAGGCGGCCCGCACGGCCGCGGTCAACGCCCTGCTGGTCGGCGAGGTGTTCTACCTCTTCAACGTGCGCAACCTGTTCGGTTCCGTGCTGAATCGCGACGGTTTCTTCGGCAATCGCTACGTTCTGCTCGCCATCGGCCTGCTGGCCCTGTGTCAGGCGCTGTTCACCTACCTGCCGACCATGCAGCTGCTGTTCGGCACGGTCGGACTGGGTGTTGGCGAGTGGTTGCGCATTCTCGGTTTCGGTGTGGTGCTGCTGTTCGTGGTCGAAGCCGAAAAGGCCGTGCTGCGGCGTTTCGTGCGGGCCTGAGCCCGCGCCTACGCAGGAACGGGGCGTTTCCTGCGCCGCGCTCTGCCGCTGCGCTTGGGTGGGGGGAGTTGCGGCCTTAAACTCTCGTCTTTCCCGCACTTGGGTGCGGGTCGCGGAGAGACAATGAGAACCGAACACGCCCCGACCATACGTCGCGCCGACTACCAGCCGCTGCCCTGGACCGTCGAGACCATAGACCTGCATTTCAGTCTGGAGGCTGCCGCCACCGTGGTGAGAAACCGCATGGTGTGCGTGCGCAACCCGGCTGCCGAGGCGGACGGGCCGATCCGGCTGTGGGGCGAGGCGCTCGAGTGCCTCGCGCTCATGGTGGATGGGGTGGAGCCGGCCGCGAGCGCGGTGCGCGAGGCCGACAGCGTGCTCGAGGTCGACGTGGACGGTGCGCGTGCGGAGCTCGAGATCGTCACCCGCATCGACCCCAGCGCCAACACCACCTTGTCGGGCCTCTACCTGTCGAAGGGCGGCTTCTTCACCCAGTGCGAGGCCGAGGGCTTTCGTCGCATTACCTGGTTTCCCGACCGTCCGGACGTGATGGCGCGCTTCACCGTCACCCTCGAGGCGGATCGCGTCGCCTGCCCGGTGCTGCTGTCGAACGGCAACCTGATCGATCAGGGCGAACTGCCCGGCGGGCGGCACTACGCAAAATGGGAAGACCCTTTCCCCAAGCCCTCCTATCTGTTCGCGCTGGTCGCGGCGCGCCTGGTCGCGCTGGAGCGCACGGTCACCACCGCATCGGGGCGCGAGGTGCTGCTGCAGGTCTGGGTGGAAGAGGGTAACCTCGATCGCAGCGAGCATGCGATGGCCTCGCTGATCCATTCGATGCGCTGGGACGAGGAAACCTTCGGGCTCGAGCTCGACCTCGACCGGTTCATGATCGTCGCGGTGGGCGACTTCAACATGGGGGCGATGGAGAACAAGGGCCTCAACATCTTCAACACCAAGTTCGTGCTCGCCAAGCCCGACACCGCCACCGATGTCGATTACGAGAACGTCGAGAGCGTGGTGGCGCACGAATACTTCCACAACTGGACCGGCAACCGCGTCACCTGCCGCGACTGGTTCCAGCTCACGCTGAAGGAAGGCCTCACCGTCTTCCGCGACCAGCAGTTCTCCGCCGACATGCTGGCGAAAGCGGCAGGACCCGAAGGCGCGGCGTCGGCGCGCGCGGTGAAGCGCATCGACGACGTACGCGTGCTGCGCGCGGCGCAGTTCTCCGAGGACGGCGGGCCGATGGCGCATCCGATCCGGCCCGACAGCTACCAGGAGATCAACAACTTCTACACCGCCACGGTCTATGAAAAGGGCGCCGAGGTCATCCGCATGCTGCACACCCTGCTGGGGCCCGAGGGCTTCCGCAACGGCATGGATCTCTACTTCAGCTACCACGACGGCCAGGCGGTGACCTGCGACGACTTCGTCGAGGCGATGTCGGAAGCCAATGGCGTCGACCTCGACCAGTTCATGCGCTGGTATGCGCAGGCCGGCACGCCGCGCGTCAAGGCAAGGGGGCAGTGGAACGCCGTGGACGGCAGCTACACGCTGACGCTGACGCAGCACACCCCGCCCACCCCGGGCCAGGCCGAGAAGCTGCCGCTGGTGATCCCGGTCGCCGTGGGGCTTATCGGCGCGGATGGTCACGATTGCCCGCTGCGCCTGCAGGGCGAGGCGCAGGCGGGCGCGACGACCCGGGTGCTGGCGCTGGCCGAGGCCGAGCAGCAGTTCCGTTTCCTCGGTCTGAATGCCGAGCCGGTGCCTTCGCTGCTGCGCGGCTTCTCTGCGCCGGTCATCCTCGAGCTCGACGAGGACGACGCCCGCCTGGCTTTCCGCATGGCACACGATGCCGACCCCTTCAACCGTTGGGATGCGGCCCAGCGCTATGCGGAGCGGGTGATCCTGGGCCTCGCCGCGCAACCGGCCTCAGGCGTGCCGGCGGCCTTCATTGACGCCTTCCGCGCGCTGCTGGTCAATGAAGGCCTCGATCCGGCCTTCCGCGCGCAGGCGGCCGCGCTGCCGTCCGAGGCTTACCTGCTCGAGCGCATGTCGCCCGCCGATCCGGCGGCGCTGCGCGCCGCGCTGATCACGCTGATGCGCGGGCTGGGGCGGGCACTTGCCGCCGACTGGCTGGCGCTGGCCGAGCGGCTCGAAGTGCCCGCTCCGTATCGCTACCATCCGGGCGATGCCGGTCGGCGTGCGCTGCTGGCGCTCGCGCTGCGCTACCTGGCGGCTGCCGGCGATGCGCAGGGGCTCGCTCTTGCCCAGGCCCGCTTCGAGGCGGCGACGAACATGACCGACCGTTTCGGCGCGCTCGCCGCGCTGGTGCAGAGCGCCAGTCCTGAGCGCGATACGGCGCTGGCGGCGTTCCATGCGCGCTATCGCGACGATGCGCTGGTGCTGGACAAGTGGTTCGCGCTGCAGGCGGGCGCCTGGCGCTGGGATGACGCGGCGACGCCCACGCTGGCGCGGGTGCGCGGCCTGCTGGACGACGCGGGGTTCAGCCTGTCGAACCCGAACAAGGTGTATGCGCTGCTCGGCACGTTCTTCCGCGCCAATGCCGCGGAGTTCCATGCGGCCGACGGCAGCGGCTACGCTTTCTGGGCCGATCAGGTGATCGCGCTGAACGCCCGCAATCCCCAGGTTGCCGCCCGCATGGCGCGCGCGTTGGAGAACTGGCGCCGCTACACGCCCGCGCTGCAGGCCAGCATCCGACCCCAGCTCGAACGCGTGCTTGCCGCGCCAGCGCTGTCGCCCGACGTGGAGGAGATCATCGCCAAGGCGCTGGCCTGAGGTCGATCCGCTCCGGATCTCTGCCTGAAATAAAAAACGCCGGCGCAATCCGGCGTTTTTCATGATTGGTTCGGGTGCCTCAGTTCGCTGCGATGTCGCCGGCGATGTAGCTGGACAATTGCCGGATCGTCGCTTCCTGCTGCTGGACGATGGACTTCACCATGTCGCCGATGGTGACGATGCCGACGATGCGACCGTGATCCACCACCGGCAGGTGGCGGAAGCGGTTCTCGGTCATCGTGCGCATCACCTCGTCGATCGTGCTCGACGGCGACACGGTGCAAGGGTTGGGCGTCATCAGCTCGCCGATCTTCACGTCCTTCGACACCAGACCCTTCAGCACGACCTTGCGGGCGTAGTCGCGCTCGGTGAAGATGCCGACCAGTCTGTCGTTCTCGGTCACGATGACGGAGCCGATATCGAACTCGGCCATGAGTGAGAGTGCCGTGAACACCGTGTCGTCCGGGCGGACCGAGGTGGCGGTGCCGCCTTTCTGATCGAGAATCTGTTTGACCGTCGTCATTTTTTCTTGTCCCTCCGCTTCGTCTTAGATGGAGCCGCCACTTCTGGCGACTTTTTTCAGCATAGATTGGAACGTACCGCGGTGCCAAGCAAGCGCGGGCGAACCCTGATTCGCCCGGCTGCGGGCGAGATCAGATCTCCAGATTGTCGATCAGGCGGGTGCGGCCCAGTTTCGCCGCGGCCAGCACCACCAGCGCGTCGTCCATGTGCGCAGGCGGCTGCAGGTCGGCGCGGCGGCGCACCGCGATGTAGTCGGGGGCCCAGCCGTGCGCGGCGAGTTCGGCGTGCGCTTCGGTCTCGAGCTTGAGCAGATCGTGGTCGCCGGCGCGGATGGCGTCGCGGATACGCGCGAGCGTGCGGTGCAGGCGCGGTGCTTCGGCGCGCTCCTCGGGGCTCAGATAGCCGTTGCGCGACGACAGCGCCAGCCCGTCGTCGGTCCGGATCGTGTCGCCCGCCACGATCCGGACCGGTAGCGCGAACTCGCGCACCATGTTGGTGATGATCATCAACTGCTGGTAGTCCTTCTTGCCGAACAGCGCCACTTCCGGCTGCACGATGTTCAGCAGCTTGAGCACGACCGTCGCCATGCCGTCGAAATGGCCCGGGCGGAATTCACCCTCCAGGATCGCCGTCTGCGCCGGCGCCGGGGCGACGAAGTAGCGCTGCGGCTGCGGGTACATGACTGACTCGTCGGGCGCGAACAGGTGTGCGACTCCGGCCGCCTCGAGCTTCTCGCAATCGGCCTGCATCGTGCGCGGATAGCGGTCGAAATCCTCCCCTGCGCCGAACTGCAGGCGGTTGACGAAGACGCTGGCGAACACGCTGTCGGCGTGTTCGCGGGCCTGCCCCATCAGCGCGATGTGGCCCGCGTGCAGGTTGCCCATGGTGGGGACGAAGGCCGTCCGGCCCGCGCCGGCGCGCGCAGCGCGCAGGCTTTCGATGGTGGTGTGGATCTGCATGTCGATCTTGAAAGTGGCTGGAGGTCCGCCAGGCGCGCTGTCCGCCGGCGTGCTCAGTAACAGTGCTCGGGAGCGGGGAAGCTGCCGTCCTTGACCGCGGCGACGTAGCGCGCAACCGCCTCCTCGATGCTGGCTGCGCCGTCCATGAAGTTGCGCACGAAGCGCGCCGTCTTGCCGGGGAACACGCCCAGCATGTCGTGCAGTACGAGCACCTGGCCGTCGCAGTCGGGCCCTGCGCCGATGCCGATGGTCGCCATCGAGGTGAGGCTGGCAGTGATGTCCCGCGCCACCGCGGCGGGCACCATCTCCATCACCATCATCGCCGCGCCGGCTTGCTCGAGCGCCAGCGCGTCGGCCTTGAGGCGCGCCGCGCCTTCCTCGCTGCGGCCTTGCACCCGGTAGCCGCCGAGCTGGTGCACCGATTGCGGGGTGAGGCCGATGTGCGCGCAAACCGGAACGCCGCGCTCGACCAGGAAGCGGATCGTCTCCGCCATGAATTCCCCGCCCTCGATCTTCACCATCTGCGCACCGGCCGCCATCAGGCGCGCCGCGTTGCGCATTGCCTGCTCCGGGCCTTCATGGTAAGTCCCGAAAGGCATGTCGGTGAGCACGAAGGCGCGGCTGTCCGCGCGCGCGACGCATTCGGTATGGTAGGCCATGTGCTCGAGCGTGACGGGCAGGGTGGATTTCTGGCCCTGGAGCACGTTGCCCAGCGAGTCGCCGATCAGCACGGTGTCGACGCCGGCACGGCCGCACAGCGCCGCGAAGCTGCTGTCGTAGGCGGTCAGCATGGCGATCTTGCGCCCCTCGGCGCGCATCTTGCCCAGTTCGAACAGCGTGACGGGTTTCTGGTCCTGGAGGTAGCTCATCGATCACTCCTGAAAGGAGCCCGGAGTGTTCATCAAACTGCTGCGTTGCACAAGTAGCACGCAGGCCGCAGTGGGCGATGGCGCAGGGCGATCAGCCGGCGTAGCCGAAGAACTCGCGATAGCCGCGCATGTCGCGCAGGCGCTCGACGAGCAGCTCGAAGTCCTCGTCCTTGTCGACCGGGTTCAGCACGCCGGCATCGACGATGAAGAGCGGCGCGGCGTCGTACTGGTAAAAGAAACGCGCGTAGCGGTCGGCGACGCGCTCGAGATAGCTCTCGGTGATGCGGCGTTCGGCGTCGTTGCCGCGGCGGCGGATGCGCTCCATCAGCGTGTCGGGCTTGGCCTGCAGGTAGATCACCAGATCGGGCCTGGGCGGGTTGGGCGGCTGCAGGTTGTCGAAGATGCGTTCGTAGAGCACGTACTCGTCGGCGCTCAGGTTGAGCCCCGCGAAGAGCTTGTCCTTGTCGACGATGAAGTCGGACACCACGCGCCGATCGCCGGAAAAGTCGCCCAACTGCGCCGCGACCTGGTCGATGCGTTGGAAGAAGAACGACAGCTCGGTTGCCATCGCCCAGCGTTCGGGGTTCTGGTAGAAGCGGGCGAGGAAGGGGTTGCTCTCGGCCTGCTCGAACAGCGTGTCCGCAGGCAGGCGTTCGGCCAGGCGGCGGGCGAGCGAGGTCTTGCCTGCGCCGATCGGACCTTCGACGACGATGTAGCGCGCTTTGTCGAGCATGGGTGCGGCCCTTGCCTCAGCTGCGGAAGATGAAATAGACCGCCCCAAGCATACACAAGGCCGCCCAAAGATAGTCAAGCTTGATCGGCTGCTTCATGTACAGCACGGCGAAGGGCACGAACACGAGCAGGGTGATGACTTCCTGCATGATCTTGAGCTGGCCCAGGTTCAGCGCGGTGGCGCCGATGCGGTTCGCCGGAACCTGCAGCAGGTATTCGAACAGGGCGATGCCCCAGCTCACCAGGGCGGCGATGTACCACGCCTTGGTCTGCATGTTCTTCAGGTGGCCGTACCACGCGAAGGTCATGAACACGTTGGAGGCGGTCAGAAGCAGCGCGGTCTGCAACCAGGCCGGCGCAGCGAGAAGGGGCGTAGTGGCGGATTGCAGCCAGACGGGCATGGTTTCGTAGGGAGAGAGGGGCTGTCGGTGGCCGCGAGGATGAGCCGTGTGGCCAATCAGAGCGGTGCGATGGACTGGTCGGCCACCCGGTTCAGCAAGCCGGCGACCACACCGACGCCGGGGATGGTCGCCATCGGCGCGATCTCGGCCAGCGGGTGCAGCACAAAGGCACGCTCGTGCATGCGCGGGTGCGGCACGATGAGCCCGGGTTCGGCGATCGTCGCCTCACCGTACAGCAGCAGATCGAGATCAAGGGTGCGCGGCGCAAGCTGCGCATGGCGAGTACGTCCTCCCTCGCGCTCGATCGCCAGCAGCGACTCGAGCAGGGCGCGCGGCGCGAGTGCGGTGTCGATCGCGACGACCGCGTTGACATAGTCGGGATGCCCGTCATCGACCCCGATCGGCGCGCTCCGATAAAGCGAGGACTGCGCCACGACCCGGGTGCCGGGCAGCGCGGCCAGCCGCTCAAGCGCCAGCGCAAAGGCAGACTGCGGGTCGCCCAGGTTGGCGCCGAAGGCGACGTAGGCGCGCACCGTGTCGGCCTGTGCCGAGCCGCCCTGCATCAAGCCGCCCTGCATCAAGCCGCCTCATCGCCGGCCGGCTCATCGGCTGCGCCGGTCTCATTCGGCTTGCGCTTGCGGCGGCGCCGCTTCTTGGCCGGCGGGGCCTCGACCGGCGCCTGGCGCAGAAGGGTCTCGCGCTCGTCGTGGCCGGCGTGAGCGAAGCGGTCCCACCAGTCGGGGATCTCCATCGGGATCTCGCCGGCCTGCGCGCGCAGGCGCAGAAAGTCCCAGCCGGCGCGAAAACGCGGCTGCTCGATGAGGCGATACGGCGTCTTGCCCACGCGCTTGTCGAAACGCGGCTGCAGGGCCCAGATGTCCTTGATGTCGCCGGCGATGCGACGCGTGATCGCGAGTTTGCCCGCCTGCGTGTCGAGCACTTCGTCCATCGCCTCGAACAGCGCCGGCTGCGAATGCTCTCCGCGTTCCTTCTTCCTTTCCCAGGCGGCCAGCACCTCGTGCCACAGCAGGGTGGCGAACAGGAAGCCCGGCGACACCGACTTGTCCTGGCGCACGCGCTCGTCGGTGTTCTCCAGCGACAGCCAGACGAAGCGCTCGCCCATCGGCTGCTCAAGGATCACGTCCAGCATCGGCAGCAGGCCATGGTGCAGGCCTTCTTCGCGCAGTTGTTGCAGGCAGCGCACCGCGTAGCCGGAGAACAGCAGCTTCAGCATCTCGTCGAACAGCCGAGCGGCGGGCACGTTCTCCAGCAGCACCGCCATGTCGCGGATCGGATGGCGCGCTGCGGGGTCGATCTCCAGGCCGAGCTTGGCCGCCAGGCGCACCGCGCGCAGCATGCGCACCGGATCCTCGCGGTAGCGCGTGCGCGGGTCGCCGATCATGCGCAGCGTCTTCTGCTGCACGTCGGCCACGCCGTGGTGGTAGTCGACGATGGTCTCGGTCGTCGGGTCGTAGTACAGCGCATTGACGGTGAAGTCGCGCCGGCTGGCGTCCTCTTCCTGGCTGCCATAGACGTTGTCGCGCAGCACCCGGCCATGCTCGTCGGTGTTGGCGTTGGTGGCGTCCTGGCTGGCGCGGAAGGTCGACACCTCGATGGTCTCCGGGCCGCTCATCACGTGCACGATCTTGAAGCGGCGGCCGATGATGCGCGAGCGGCGGAACAGCGCGCGCACTTCCTCGGGCGTGGCGCTGGTGGCGACGTCGTAGTCCTTGGGCGGATGGCCGATCAGCAGGTCGCGCACCGCGCCTCCGACCACATAAGCCTTGTGGCCCTTTTCCTGCAGCGTGGTGCAGACCTTGCGTGCGGCGGGGGACAGCTGCTCACGGCGGATGCCATGCCGGGCGACCGGAATCAGCGCCGGCTCGACGCGCACGGGTGTTGCAGCGCGGGTGAAGACCTTGCGCAGCAGTTTGCGGATCATCGGGGAGTCATTGTTGTTTGCGATTCGAGCCCGGGATGATACCCGATGCGCCGGTGGGGAAAATAGCGCGGGCCCGCGGCTGGCCGCCCGCGCCGACGCTGTGCGTTTCGTCCGGCAGCGCGCTCAGCGCAGCGAGATCACCGGCCAGCTCGCCGCGTCGGCATGCGCGCGCAGGCTGTCGTCGGGGTCCACCGCCACCGGGTCGGACACGCGCGACATCAGCGGCAGATCGTTGTGCGAATCGCTGTAGAACCACGAACGCTCGAAACTGCCCCAGTGCAGACCGAGCGATTCCAGCCAGTTGTCCACCCGCTCGATCTTGCCCGCCTTGAACGCCGGCATGCCGCGCGGCTTGCCGGTGAAGGCGCCGCCTTCCTGCGCCGGGATGGTCGCCACCAGGTGCGGGATGCCGAACTCGCCGAGCACGATCGGGCCGGTGACGAAGCTGTTTGTGGCGGTCACCACCGCCACCAGCGCGCCGCTGTCGAGGTACTGCTGCACCAGCGCGCGCGACTTCGCGGTGATCATCGGCCGGATCGTGGTGTCGACGAATTCGCGATGCCAGGCGTCGAGTTGCGCGCGCGGATGGCGGGCGAGCGGAGCGAGCTGGAAGTCCAGGAACTCGAAGATGTCGAGCGTGCCGGCCTTGTACTGTTCGTAGAACTGCACGTTCTTCGCTTCCTGCACCTCGCGGTCGAGCACGCCCTTGCGGATCAGGAACTGCGCCCATTCGAAGTCGGAGTCGCCGGCGAGCAGGGTGTTGTCGAGGTCGAAGAGGACGAGATTCACGTCAGGGGTTTCCAGGCAAGGTCTATCGGATTGCGTAAAGCGGGGGCGGGCAGGGTGCTCAGATCGCGAGGCCCTGTTGCATCATTTCGCGCAGCAGCGGCAGGGTGATCGGGCGCTTGCGCTCGAGCGAGGCGGCGTCGAGCGCATCGAGCACCGCCAGCAGGCTGGAGAGTTCGCGCCGGCCATGGCGCAGCAGGAATTCGACCACTTCTTCGGCGAGCCGCAGCCCGCGGCGCTCGGCCAGCGTGGCGAGGATGGCGGCGCGCGAATCGTCGTCGAGCGGCTGTACTTCGTAGATCAGGCTCTGGCCGATGCGGGTGCGCAGGTCCTCGCGCACCGACAGGCCGAGCGGAGCGCAGGAGCCGGACAGCAGCAGCGACTGGCCGTTGCCGCGCGCGCGGTTGAAGGCGTTGAACAGCGCAACCTGCGCGTCGGCGCGGAGCTGGTCGACATCGTCGAGCGCCAGCAGCGCGTCGGGTGTTTCGGGCAGGGCGTCGTCGATGTCGGTTGCGGCCAGCAGATGGGTCGGACGTCCGGCTTCGCGCGCCATTGCGATCGTGGCGCGCAGCAGGTGGCTGCGGCCACTGCCGGGTGTGCCCCAAAGGTAGAGGTGGCGCGCGGGTAGCTGCGCCGCGGTGGCGCGGTCGGCCAGCAGCGTGAGCATCGCCACCAGCTCGGCATTCGCGCCGGAGACGAAGTTGTCCAGCGTCGGTGGCGCGTCGGGGCGGATGTCGAGGACGAGCTGCTTCATCATTCGTCCGCGTCGCGCGCGATCACCGGCGGCCGCTCGCCCAGATAGACCGGGCTGGCGAACCAGGCGTTGCGCACTTCGCGCAGGCCCACCAGCAGCGCGGCGCTGACGGGTAGCGCCACCAGCACGCCGACGAAGCCGAACAGCTGGCCGAAAGCCATCAGCGCGAAAATCACCGCCAGCGGATGCAGGCCGATGCGTTCGCCGACGAGGTACGGGGTCAGGAGGAAGCTCTCGATCAACTGGCCGAGGCCATACACGATGGCGACGCCCGCCAGCAGCGGCCAGCCCTCGGCCTGCAGCAGCGCGGCGAGGATCGCGAGCACCAACCCGCCGCCGAAGCCGACGTAGGGAATGAACACGAGCAGGCCGGTCAGCACACCCACCGGCAGCCAGAACTTGAGCCCGGCAAACCACAAGCCGGCGCTGTAGAGCACGGCCAGCAGCAGCATCACCGACAGCTGCCCGCGCAGGAATTCGGACATGACGCGGTCGATGTCGTTGATCAACTGCATTGTCCTGTCCAGCCACGGCCGCGGCACGATACGCTGGAGTTCGGCCAGGATGCGCGGCCACTCCTGCAGCAGGTAGAACATCACCAGCGGGATCAGGAACAGGTTGGCGACCAGGCCGAGCAAAGCCAGGCCGCCCGTCTTGAGGTGGCCGAGCACGATGGGCACGATGTCCTGCGCGCTCGTCCAGTTGTCGGCGATGAGCTGGCGGAATTGCGCCGCGTCGAGCTGCAGGTCGATGCCCAGTCGCGCCAGCAGCAGCGGCGACACCTGGGCATTGAACATCTCGATCAGATCCGGCAGGCGGCGTACCAGCAGCACGCCCTCGCGGTACACCATCGGTACCAGGATCAGCGACAACGCCACCAGCAGCAGGCCGAGGCCGCAGATCACCAGCAGCACGGCCAGCGCGCGCGGCACGCGGCGCTCGACCATCCAGTTCACCGCCGGGTCGCAGATGTAGGCGAAGACCGCGGCGATCACGAAGGGGGTGAGGATGGGGCCGAGCGCCCAGAACAGCCCCGCCAGCGCCAGGCCGGCGCCGGCCCAGACGATCGATTGCAGACGGTCGGCGCGGGTGGAGGTCATTTCTAGTAAAATCGCGGACTTGATGCGGGCGAAGCCAGCCCGCAAGACCCGTAAATGTAGCCACTTGGTGTTGCGGCCTCAAGCTCGGACCGCCGCCACGAGGCTTTCGCCCTGCATCCTGCATGCCCAGAGGAACGATCTTGAGCGCATCCCAAACCTCCAACAAAGCCTCCCTGTCCTACCGTGACGCCGGTGTGGACATCGACGCCGGCGACGCGCTGGTCGACCGCATCAAGCCATTCGCCAAGCGCACCATGCGCCCCGAGGTGCTGGGCGGCATCGGCGGCTTCGGTGCCCTCTTCGAACTGTCGAAGAAATTCAAGGAGCCGGTGCTGGTCTCCGGCACCGACGGCGTCGGCACCAAGCTCAAGCTCGCCTTCCAGTTGAACAAGCACGACACCGTCGGCCAGGACCTGGTGGCGATGAGCGTCAACGACATCCTGGTGCAGGGCGCCGAGCCGCTGTTCTTCCTCGACTACTTCGCCTGCGGCAAGCTCGACGTCGACACCGCCGCCGATGTCGTCAAGGGCATCGCCCAGGGCTGCGAGCTGGCCGGCTGCGCGTTGATCGGCGGCGAAACCGCCGAGATGCCGGGCATGTACCCCGCGGGCGAATACGACCTCGCCGGCTTTGCCGTCGGCGCGGTGGAGAAGGCCGACATCATCGACGGCAGCAAGATCGTTCCGGGTGACGTGGTGCTGGGCCTGGCCTCGAGCGGCGCGCACTCCAACGGCTATTCGCTGATCCGCAAGATCATCGACGTCGCCAGGCCCGACCTCGACGCCGACTTTCACGGCCGCAAGCTGCGCGACGTGGTGATGGAGCCCACCCGCATCTACGTCAAGTCGCTGCTGGCGCTGATGCAGGCGATGCCGGGCGCGGTGAAGGGCATGGCCCACATCACCGGCGGCGGCATCACCGAGAACGTGCCGCGCATCCTGCGCGACGAACTCACCGCCCGCGTCGACGCCGCGAGCTGGACGCTGCCGCCGCTGTTCCAGTGGTTGCAGAAGGAAGGCAACGTCGACATGCAGGAGATGTACCGCGTGTTCAACTGCGGCATCGGCATGGCGGTGGTGGTGTCGGCCGAAGACGCCGACGTCGCCGTGGCCAAGCTCGAGGCCGCGGGCGAGACGGTGCATCGCATCGGCCGCATCGACGCACGCAAGGACGGCGAGGCGCAGACCATCGTCGGCTGATCGGGCCCGGCTGGTGAGGCCGGCCGGCAGCATTCGTAGCAAGGGGGAGGGCGGATGGCGGTCAATGCGATACCCGTCGATCAGCGCGTGATCGACATCGATTCGCGGCGCTTCGCCTCGATCGAGAAGGCCGTTGTCGAGCTCATCACCAACTGCGACGACAGCTACGGCCGGCTGGAGCGTTCCGGCGTGCCGGTCTGCGGCCGCATCGCCGTGCAGTACGAGCGCCACCGCCGCGGTGCGCTGCTCACGGTGGCCGACCAGGCCGAGGGCATGGCCTTCGACCAGGCCTGCCGCATCCTCAGCTATGGCGGCGCCCACAGCGCGCTCGCGCAGGGGCTGGACGGCGGGCGGGGCTATTTCGGACGCGGCCTCAAGCAGGCGATCTTCGGCCTGGGCTGCGGCTGGATCGAGACCGTCCATGCCGGGCGGCTGTCGCGCATCGAGCTGTTCCGTGGCGAGGACGGCGGCTACCTCTACGATGACGGTGGCCACGACCGCGAGGCGACCGCCGGCGATCGCGAGCGTCTGGGCATCGCGGCCGACGGCACGCGCGTCGCCATCGTCGTCGAAAGCCCGCAGGCCAGCATCTCGCAGTTCGGCGCCCTGGTGCAGTCGCTGGCCAGCAACTTCTACCTGCGCGATCTGCTGGCGCGCAGACGGGTCGAGGCGGTGCATCTGAAGGATGGTGTGGAGGTCGAACGCAGCGGCCCCGTCCGCTTCGAAGAGCCGCCTGCGGCCGTGCTGCTGGGCCCCGAGCTCAAGGGGCAGTTCCAGCACGAGCGGCAGACCTACTCCTTCAGTCTGACGCTGAAGCGCGCGCTGGATGCCGATCTCACTCAGCGCGGCGACGAGCGCACCAACGGCCTGCTGGTGCTGTCGGGCACGGCGGTGCTGGATTGCCAGTTGTTCGACTACGAGAACCAGGTCGGCACCGAGTACCTGTTCGGCACGGTGAGCTGTCCGGCGCTGGTCGAGAAGCTGGCGCAGGGCGTTGCCGTCATCAGCGACGAGCGCGCGGGCTTGAACCCGAAGGCGCCTTTCGTCGCTGCGTTCTATCGCGCAGTCAGCAAGATGATCGCGCCCAGCGTAATGGCCGAACAGGAAAAGCTCAGGCATCTCGAACGTGCGACCACCTCAGGGCGCACGGCGCACATGATCGAGCATCTCCTGCAGCGCATGAATCTTGTAGCGATCCACGACTTTGGCATCGTGCATCCTCCGGCGGCCGCGTACGAGCGCCGGGTGGAGGCGGTCGAGGCGGGCTTGGCCGACGATGCAGCCGGACATGCCGCGCTGCGCTTCACGACGCCGTTCTATTACCGCGGACCGGACCATCCGTTTCATGTGCGACTGCTGGTCGATCCGCAGCAGCTCGGCGAACAGGCGATCCTCACCGTGGAGGCGTCGATGAGCGCGGGCCTGAGCATCAGCCCGCTGCCCGGGCAGATCCCTCTGCGCAACTTGCGCGACGACCCGCGCGTGCAATGGACGGTGACCGGTGCCGCGCCCGGTGAGCGTGGCGAGATCGTCGTGCGTGTAGACGGCTACCTGGCGTGGTGCGAGATCGTCATCGCCGAGCATGCCTCGCGCCACAGCCATCACGCGCGGCCGCACCCGAGCAGACGTCGTCTGCCGCGGGACCATGGCGAGGCGATGTTCACGGGTTATGAATTCCGCTACCTGGGCACGGGCGTGGAGCGGGCGGTGTACAGCCCCGAGGAGCGCAAGATTCTGATCAACACGGCGGCGCCCACGGTGAACTTGTATGTGGACGGGCGTGGCAATTTCCGTGATTCTGCCCGCCTGCTGCTGGCCGAACTGTTCCTGGATGTGATCGCAGACGAACTGGCGCGCTACAGGATTGGCAAGGCCGGCCGGGAGCGCGATGTGGGTGCCTATCTCGCGGCAAAGCGCGAGATCGTCTGCCGCTATGGAGGCGACATCCATCTGTCGTTCATGGGCGGTTGAGCCCGCGCAGCGATCCCTCAAACCGCGTAGGGGAAGAACATCCATCATGTCGAAAAGCAACTTGCCCAAACCGTTCTCGATGATTCGCGAGTTCCATCTCGCCGACTGGTTTACCCTCGCCAACGCCGCCTGTGGAACCGGGGCGCTGTTTTCGACGATGACTTACCTGGAGCGTGGCGACGTCGGCCACATTTATTTCGCCTGCGGCCTGATCATCGCCGCCCTGGTGTTCGACGTCCTCGACGGGCGCATCGCGCGGTGGCGACAGAAGTCGTCCGCTCTCGGGCGGGAGCTCGATTCCCTCGCCGACGTCATCTCGTTCGGTGTCGCGCCGGCGATGCTGGCATACGCCTGCGGCATGCAGGCCGCGCTCGATCGCGGCGTGCTGATCTACTTCGTCGTGTGCGGCGTATCGAGGCTGGCACGCTACAACGTCACCGCGGAGACCCTGTCGGACGGTGGGGACAAGGTGAAGTACTTCGAGGGGACGCCCATTCCGACGTCGCTGCTGCTGGTCGTTCTGATGCTCTTCGCGGCCTCGAGCGGCGCCTTGGGTGAGCGACTCTGGTTCGGCGAAGTCCGTGTCGCCGGTTACACGCTGCATCCGCTGGTCCTGCTGTTTGCGCTGTCGGGCTCGTTGATGATCAGCCGAATCCGGATTCCCAAGCTTTGAGGCGCTCCAGCTGTGCGAAACGCCGCGGTGCAGATGACCGACATCGGCGCAGTCGTGCCGGTTCGGTGGCCGGGGTGATAATGCCGGATGTGGTCGCGTCGGTCATCGGCACTCGCCGGGCCTGACGCAGCGCGCTCAACATGGGGCTTGTCTGTGAATGTGGGCGAGGCCGTTGCGAAGCGACATGACGAACGAGGAGAAAACAGCGTGAGCAGTCTGCCGAAGTGCCCGAAGTGCGGCTCCGAATACACCTATGACGACGGCGACATGTACGTGTGTCCCGAGTGTGCGCACGAATGGCCGCGGGTCGCGGTGGAGGAGGCTGGCGAGGCGCAGCGGGTGTACAAGGACGCCAACGGCAACCTGCTGCAGGACGGAGACAGCGTGACCGTGATCAAGGACCTCAAGGTGAAGGGCTCGTCGCTCGTGGTGAAGGTCGGCACCCGGGTGAAGAACATTCGCCTGGTTGAGGGCGACCATGACATCGACTGCAAGATCGACGGTATCGGCGCGATGAAGCTGAAGTCCGAGTTCGTGAAGAAAAGCTGAGCGTCTGCTGCCTGCCTGATCCAGCGCACACGGGCGACGCTAGCGCGGGGGCGCAGTTCCTGCGGCGTCAGCCCCCTGGCGACCGCGCCGCTCGCACTGAACTCGATGCATGACTGGGTTGTCCTTCCCTGGAACCGGGGCCAGTGCAGCGTGCGAACCCCCTTCTCGCAATGGTGCTCAGTGTGAAAATCAGCCCCTGTTTCTTCGATCATCTCGCCCGGATCCCGCGTTCATGAGTTTGCGTCGCCCCGTCGTCGTCCTGTGTGTGCTCGGTCTCGTCGCCCTCGGCGGCTACGCGTGGAAGGCAAACCGGCCCTCGGCGCCGGTCGTCGCGGGCAAGCCTGCGACGGTGGCGCCCGCGGGAGGCGCTCCGGCCGGCGGGCCGGTGATCGTCGAAGCGCGGCCGGTGCGTGTGGCGACGCTTGCCGATGACGTCACCGCGGTCGGCTCGCTCGTTTCGAACGAGTCGGTGGTGTTGCGCCCCGAGGTGGCGGGCCGCATCTCGGCGATTCGCTTCAGCGAGGGCGCCCGGGTGGGCAAGGGCGATGTGCTCGTCGAGCTCGATGCCGCCGTGCAGCGCGCCGAGCTGCAGCAGGCGCGGGCCACCCTGGACCTTGCCGAAGCCAACGCCCGTCGTACCGCCGATCTCTTCGAGCGCAAGTTCGTCAGTCAGAGCAGCCTCGATAACGCGCGCTCGCAGCTCGAGGTGGCGCGCGCGGCCGTCGCGCTGGCGCAGGCGCGGCTGGCGCGCATGCAGATCCGCGCGCCGTTCGCGGGCGTGATGGGCATCCGCGACGTCAGCCCGGGCGATTTCGTCAAGGACGGCGAGGCCTTGGTCAACATCGAGGACATCGCCACGCTGAAGGTCGATTTCCGCCTGCCCGAGCTCTACCTCGACCGGGTGCGTCCCGGACAGACGCTCGAGGTGACGAGCGACGTGCTGCCCGGCGAGACCTTCGCGGCCACCGTCGACGCGATCAACCCGCTGGTGGATGCGCAGGGCCGCGCGCTCGCGCTGCGCGCCCGCCTCGACAACCCGCAGGGCAGGCTGCGCCCGGGCGTGTTCGTGCGCGTGCGCCTGATCCTGGCGCAACGCGCCGGCGTGATCGTGGTGCCCGAAGAGGCGCTGGTGCCGGCGCCGGGGGACGTGCAGTTCGTGTATCGGGTGGTCGACGGCACGGCGCAGCGCGCCCTCGTGAAGACCGGCGTGCGCCGCGATGCGATGGTCGAGATCGTCGATGGCCTGGCTGCCGACGCCTTGGTGGTGACGGCCGGCCAGCTCAAGCTGCGCGACGGTGCGCCGGTGAAGGTGGCGGCGCAGGGCGGCGCTGCGTTGCCGGCAACGCCGGCCGTCGCCCCGGCACGCTGACAGGAGGCCCGCCATGGTGCTGTCGGAGATCTGCATCAAGCGCCCGGTGTTCGCCACCGTGCTGTCGCTGCTGGTGCTGCTGATCGGCCTGATGTCCTACTCGCGCCTGACGGTGCGCGAGTACCCCAACATCGACGAGCCTGTGGTCACGGTGGACACCACCTACCGCGGCGCCAGCGCCGAGATCGTCGAGTCGCAGGTCACCAAGCCGCTGGAAGATTCGCTCGCCGGCATCGAGGGCGTGGACGTGCTGTCGTCGATCAGCCGCCAGGAGCGCAGCCAGATCACGGTGCGCTTTCGCATCGAGCGCAGCGCCGACAGCGCCGCTGCCGACGTGCGCGACCGCGTGTCGCGCGTGCGCCAGCGTCTGCCCGACGACATTGACGAACCGGTGATCGCCAAGGTCGAGGCCGACGCCAACCCCATCATCTGGGTGGCGTTCTCGTCCGATCGCCATACACCGCTCGAGATCAGCGACGTCGCCAACCGCGTCGTCAAGCCGCGCATGCAGACCCTGCCGGGCGCCGCCGACGCGCGCCTGTACGGCGAGCGGCGCTATTCGATGCGCATCTGGCTCGATCGCGAGCGCCTGGCCGCCTTCGGCCTCACCGCGCAGGACGTCGAAGACGCGATCCGGCGCCAGAACGTGGAACTGCCGGCCGGCCGCATCGAAAGCCGGCAGCGCGAGTTCGCCGTCGTGGCGCGCACCGACCTCGCCGAGCCGGCCGCCTTCGAGGCGGTGGTGGTGCGCCAGCCGGCCACGCCCGACGGCTATCCGGTGCGCATCCGCGACATCGGCCGCGTCGAGGTGGCGGCGCAGAACGAGCGCACCGCGGCGCGCTTCATGGGCAAGCCGGCGGTGTCGATCGGGCTGATCAAGCAGTCGGTGGCCAACCCGCTCGACCTCAAGCGCGCGCTCGACGATATGATGCCGCGGCTGCAGGCCGAGCTGCCCGAAGGCATGAGCATGGCGATCGCCAACGACACCACGGTGTTCATCGAGCGCTCGATCGCCTCGGTGTTCTCCACCATCTGGGAGGCGGTGCTGCTGGTGGCGGTGGTGTGCCTGTTCTTCCTGCGCAACTGGCGCGCGATGCTGGTGCCGCTGGTGACGATTCCGGTGTCGCTGGTGGGCGCCTTCACGTTGATGTTCGTGTTCGGTTTCTCGATCAACACGCTCACGCTGCTGGCGCTGGTGCTGGCGATCGGCCTGGTGGTTGACGATGCGATCGTGGTGCTGGAGAACATCTACCGCCACATCGAGGACGGCATGGCGCCGCTCGCGGCCGCCTTCAGGGGGGCGAAGGAGATAGGTTTCGCGGTGGTGGCGATGACGATCACGCTCGCTGCCGTCTATGCGCCGGTCGCCTTCATGACCGGGCGCACCGGCAAGCTGTTCACCGAATTCGCGCTCACCCTGGCCGGCGCGGTGATCGTGTCCGGCTTCGTCGCGCTGACCCTGTCGCCGATGATGTGCTCGAAGCTGCTGCGCCACGAGCCTAGGCATGGGGCCGTCTACAACGGCATCGAGCGTTTTCTGACCTGGCTCACCGAGGGCTACCGGCGGGTGCTGCTGCGCGCGCTCGGTGCGCGCTGGCTGGTGATGCTCGCGTTTGTGGCGGTCGCCGGCAGTTCGGTGCTGCTGCTGGGGCAGCTGAAGTTGGAACTGGCGCCGGTGGAGGACCGCGGCCGGGTGATCGGCATCTTCTCCGGCCCCGAGGGCGCCACGATCGATTACCTGTCGCGCTACGCGCAGCAAATCGAATCCGTCTACGCCGGCCTGCCCGAAGTCGACCGCTACCTGGTGATCGCTGGCAACCCGACGGTGTCGCAGGGCATCTCCTTCGTCGGTTTCCGCGACTGGAGCGAGCGCACGCGCAAGTCGCCGGAGATCGCCGCAGAACTGCAGCCCAAGCTGCGTGCGGTGGCAGGGGTGAATGCCTTTCCGGTATTGCCGGCGTCCTTCGGCCAGAGCGCGCGCTCGCGCCCGGTGGGTTTCGTCATCACCACGTCCGAATCGTACGACGAGTTGGCGCGCCACACCGAGCGCATGCTCGACGAGATGCGGCGTAATCCGGGCTTCGTGTCGCCCGACACCGACCTGAAACTGACCCTGCCCGAGCTCGCGGTCGACGTCGATCGCGACCGTGCCGCCGATCTGGGCGTGGCGGTGGATGTGATCGGCCGCACGCTGGAGACCATGCTCGGCGGCCGCCAGGTCACGCGCTACAAACAGGACGCCGAACAGTACGACGTGATCGTGCAGGTCGAGGCCGACAGCCGGTCGGGGCCGCGCGACATCCGCGACATCTTCGTGCGCTCGAAAAGCGGGCAGATGGTGCCGCTCACCAGCTTGGTGAAGGTGCGCGAGTCGGTGGCGCCGCGCGAGCTCAATCACTTCGGGCAGCGCCGTGCGGTGACGATCTCGGCCAACCTCGCGCCAGGCTATGCGCTGGGCGAGGCGCTGAAGTGGATGGACGACACCGCAGCACGCATCCTGCCGCCGGGCTACGCGACCGACTACGACGGCCAGTCGCGCGAGTTTCGCACCAGTTCCGCGAGTCTCGCGCTCGCTTTCGTGCTTGCGCTGGCTTTCATCTACCTGGTACTGGCGGCACAGTTCGAGAGCTTCCGCGATCCCTTCATCATCATGCTGACGGTGCCGCTGTCGATGACCGGCGCCTTGCTCGCGCTATGGCTCACCGGTGGCACGCTCAACGTCTACAGCCAGATCGGCCTGGTGACGCTGGTGGGGCTGATCACCAAGCACGGCATCCTGATCGTGGAGTTCGCCAACCAGCTGCGCGATGGGGGGCGCGCCCTGAGGGAGGCGGTGGTCGAGGCCTCGGTGCTGCGGCTGCGCCCCATCCTGATGACGACCGGGGCGATGGTGCTGGGCTCGGTGCCGCTGGCGCTGGCCACCGGTGCCGGCGCCGAGAGCCGGCAGCAGATCGGCTGGGTGATCGTCGGCGGGCTGCTGCTGGGCACCTTCTTCACGCTTTTCGTGGTGCCCACCGTCTATACGCTGCTGGCGCGCCGCGAACGCGAGGCCGTTGCGGCGGAGCGAGCCGACGCGGCCGAGGCATCGGCCTGAGTCGCCACCGTTACCAATGAAAAACCCCCGGGAGCGGAATCCTCAGCGGGGGCTTTGCGTTCGCTGCGACCAGATGGCCGCGGGGTTTGCGACTTGGCTTACTGCTCGGCGGTTTCCGCCTTCTTCAGGATCGCGTACATCTGATCCTTGAGCAGCAGCTTTTCCTTTTTCATCACCTCGACTTCTTCGTGCGTCGCGTGCTCGATGTGCGACTCGATGTTCCTGATGCGCTGGTCGAGCGCGTTGTGCTTGTCGAACAACTGCACGAAATGGCGATCGGTCGTCTTCAGCTGGGTGATCAGGTCACGGTACTCAGGGAACATAGGCACACTCCTGCGTTTCGATGTCAAGGGAAAACCGGATCGCGTTGCCTTGACTGTACTCCTCGCCAGTCGCGGATGCCAGCCGCGAGACGGCGCGGTGGGCGCCGATGTCAGCCGAACAGGTAGGGAAACAGCCGCTGCCGCTCCTCGGCCGTCAATGCCTCCATGCGCTTGATGT
Organism: Thauera sp.; assembly: GCA_017302295.1. GTDB lineage: Bacteria > Pseudomonadota > Gammaproteobacteria > Burkholderiales > Rhodocyclaceae > Thauera. The sequence continues at coordinate 86,425 of JAFLDS010000013.1, forward strand.
TGTGCTCGGGGATGCCGTCGACGTCGGGGAAATGCTCGATCGCCTTCTCCAGGCTCTCCTCGCGGATGATGTGCAGCAGGGGCCAGGGCGAGCGGTTGGTGAGGTTGCCGGCATCGTCCGGCTCGGTGTCGGCGAATTGGTACTGCGGGTGGAAGCTCGCGACCTGCAGCTCGCCCTCCCAGCCGAACTGCTCCACCCACAGGTCGACTGCGTCGAGGAAATCGTTGTAGTCGGCGAAGTCCTCGAGCATGTGCGGGATGGTGATCAGCGTCGTCTCGAGTTCCTCGACCGGCGTGTCGGCCAGGTGCTCCAGCTCGTGCTGCAGGTCGTCGAGCAGGGCCTCCTCGGTCCTGGCGTGGCTGACGACGATGCGCACGCGGTTCTCGCTGCGCGGCTTGGCGGCGAACGGGCACAGGTTGAGGCCGATGACGACTTCGTCGAGCCAGGTGCGGACGTCGTCGATGATCTGCTGGTCCATGGGCGGGAGCATCCTTGTAATGGGTGAAGTCAGTGTTCGAGCAGGCGCAGCGCAGCGTCGCGCACCGCCTGCGAAAGATCGGGGCGCAAGCAGTCGAGCTCGACAAGCTCGGGCCAGGTCTCGCGGAACTGGCGCTGCCAGGTGAGCTGGCGCTTGGCGAGCTGGCGGGTGGCGGCGATGCCCTTGAAGCGCAGCGCCGCGAGGTCGATTTCGCCGTCGAGATACTCCCAGGCCTGGCGGTAGCCCACGCAGCGCATGGAAGGCATCGCAGGGTCGAGGCGGTACTTCATGCGCAGCGCGCGCACCTCGTCGACCAACCCCGCACCAAGCATGGCGTCGAAGCGCTGCGCGATGCGCTCATGCAGCACGCTGCGATCCGACGGGGCGAGTGCGATCGGCACCAGGCGGCAAGGCAGGGCCTCGCCTTCCTTGAGCGCGTAGCTGTCGGCGAGCGGGCGGCCGGTCAGGCGCACGATCTCGAGCGCGCGCTGGATGCGCTGCGCATCGGTCGGCTCGAGCCGCACGGCCGCCTGCGGGTCGAGGGCAGCCAGCTCGGCGTGCAGCGCGGGCCAGCCGCGCGCGAGCGCGTGCTCGTCGATCTCGCGCCGGATGTCGGCATCGGCCGGCGGCAGGTCGGACAGCCCGTCGCGCAACGTCTTGAAGTACAGCATGGTGCCGCCCGCCAGCAAGGGGATGCGGCCGCGAGCAGTGATCTCCGCCATCAGCCGGCGTGCATCGGCGCAAAAGCGTGCCGCCGAATAGGCTTCCTCAGGCGATACGATGTCGATCAGGTGGTGCGGGCAGCTTGCCCGTTCGGCGGCCGTCGGTTTGGCCGTGCCGATGTCCATGTCGCGATACACCAGCGCGGAATCAACGCTGACGATCTCCACCGGCAGGGCCTGCGCGAGCGTCAGCGCGCTCGCCGTCTTGCCGCTGGCGGTCGGGCCGAGCAACAGCAGGGCAGGGGGGAGTTGCGTGGCGGAAGCAGGGGTGGGCACGGGCTTTCAGGCGGCGGGGGAGAGGCAGGCCGGCATTATCCGCTGCGCACTTGCGAGCGCAAAGGGAAAGGGGCACAAGGGAGCACGAGACGCTTTACCGAATATGCTTTCAGCATCTAATCTGGATGCCTTTTCCCCAGGGCGCCCTCATGTCCATTCGTTCATCCTTGTCCCGCCGCCGATTCCTCGCCACGCTGCCCGGTCTGCTGCCGTGGCCGCTCCTCGCCGATGCGGCGCCGTCCGCTGCGCCCGCCGCCGAGGGCATCCCGCCGCCCCTGATGCTCGCCAATCGCTGGCAGGACGGCTTTGATCCCGCACACTTCTGGGTAAGTGAAAAACTCGATGGCGTGCGCGCGCACTGGGACGGCCGCCGCCTGCGCTTTCGCAGCGGCCTGCCGATCGCCGCGCCGGCGTGGTTCGTCGCCGCACTGCCGTCGCGTCCGCTCGACGGCGAACTGTGGCTGGGGCGCGGGCGCTTCGAGGAACTGTCGGGCCTGATAAGGCGCGAGCCCGCGCCCGATGCGAAGTGGCGCGAGGTGCGCTACATGGTGTTCGACCTCCCGGGCGATGCGGGCACCTTCGGCGAGCGCGTCGCCCGCATGCAGACCTTGGCGGCCGAAATGGCGCAGCGGGCGCCGTGGCTGCGGGCGGTGGAGCAGTTCCGCGTGCGCGACCGCGCCGAACTCGCTGCGCACATGAAACAGGTGGTCGCCGCAGGCGGCGAAGGCCTGATGCTGCATCGCGCCGATGCCCCGTGGGCTGCAGGTCGCAGCGATGCGCTGTTGAAACTGACGCCCTGGCTGGATGCCGAGGCGCGCGTCGTCGCCCATGTGCCGGGCAAGGGGCGTCTGCACGGGCAGGTGGGGGCGCTGGAGGTCGAGGCGGCGGACGGCCGCCGCTTTCGCATCGGCTCCGGGCTCACCGACAGCGAGCGCCGCGCGCCGCCGCGCATCGGTGCGCACATCACCTACCGCTACCGCGAGCTCACGGGAAAAGGCCTGCCACGCTTCCCGACTTTCCTGCGCGAGCGGACGCTGCCCTGATGTGCGGCACAGCTGCACAAAAAATGGGCAGCCGGTCGGAAGGCATTACGCATCAGCGACTTGGGTACCCTGTCCAGCCGCTACTCCCATGTTTATCCACAGGGCGCGTGGATAAGCGCGCTCAATCAGCGCTTGGAGCCGGATCCGGTGATCCCTATGGCGCAGCGCCTGTCGGGGGCGCGCGGCTCCAGGCGTCGCCCCGGGCTGGAGTGCTTGGGTGCGGGACGGGACGTGTCGGGTGCACATTGAGATCGTGCATTTCGTCACGGGTGCGTTGATCATTGGGGTGGACTTTTCCGGGCCGAGGGCTAGTCTGGAATCGAAGCCTGACAAGCAGTGTGGCCAGGTTTCCCCGGAGCAACAACCCGACTGGAGGCTGAATGACTGAGAGTCCGCCGCAGTTTGACGAGATGACCGCGTAACACCCGAACGGCAGATTGCCGATCACCTCGGCCTTGAGTGCCGAAGTCAGGAACTACTGAAGCCCATGTCCAGCAAACATGGGCTTCATGCTTTCTGGCCTCATTTGAAGGGATCCTGTGGAGTTGGTCGCGGGCGCTCGCCACCGCTCGGGCTTCCGCAACGTCATGGTCAGGTGTGGCGAGGGATGACTCGGCCGCAGTGCTCCATTTTGCATCACGCTGCGGGTGACCTTTGTCGACAGTGACTTGGCGCAGATATCCACAGCTTGTCCCGTGCCCTGTGCACCGGCCCTGGGGAAAACCCGAGCCTGGTTTCGGTAGCGCGGCTCAAGCGTGGGGCGTGTTGCGGGTGCCGAGCTTGTCAATATACATGGCGCGGTCAGCATGCTTGATCAGGGTTTCGGCGTCGTCGCCGTTGTCGGGGAACAGCGCCATGCCGATCGCACCGCCGGCGGAGGCCGGCACGTCGTTGCCGAGCGATGCCAGAGGCCGGCGCAGCGCCTGGCTGACATGATCGCGGACGTGCTCGAGGACGTCGCGGTTGACCTCGTGATCGACGACGATGACGAACTCGTCGCCCGCGTAGCGCGCAACGAAGTCCTCGGCCCGCACGCTGCCCTGAAGGCGCTCGCCGATCTCCTGCAGGGCGCGGTCGCCGGCGGCATGGCCGAAGCGGTCGTTGATCTGCTTGAAGCCGTTCAGATCGATGAACAGCACCCCGACCTGCGGGCGGCGCCGGTCCTTGCGCGCCTGCTCGATGCGCTTTCGCAGCAGGTAGAGGGCAGCGTCGCGGTTGGCGAGCCCGGTGAGCCGGTCGGTGCGCAGGCGGTTCTGCATCGCCTCGAAGCTGCGCGCGAGGTGTCCGATTTCGTCCTTGCGCGCGACGCCCACCGACGCGTAGAGATCGCCGTCGCCGATGCGGCGGGCAGCGTCGGAGAGCCGGCTCAGATCGCCCGACACCCAGCCCAGAATGCGCAGGCCGATTACGACAGCGAGAAGCACGGCGAGCGTGGCCAGCACGACGGTACGAATGACGTTGTCGAGCACGCCACCGAGGAAGTCGCTGGACGGCATCGCGACGACCATGATCCAGTCCAGTCCCGCCGCGTCGCGCAGCCGGTCGTAGGCGACATGGATACGGCTGCCATCCTCGAGGCAGAAGTCGAACACCTGCGGCTGATCCCTGGCGCCGGTCGCCGCCAGCCGTGAGCGCACCGTTTCGTAGGTGGCCTTCAAGACCGGGTGGGCGCTTTGCCCGGCCTTCAGGCGTTCGCTGCCGCCCTCCGGCAACTGCGTCACGTTGGGGCTGGCGGACGACGCGATCAGGCTGCCGTCGTTTTCGATGATGTAAGCGATTCCCCCGGCAGACACCCGAAGCCGGCTGACGAAGTCATTGAGCGCCTGCAGCGACACGTCGGTGGCAACCACCCCTTCAAAGCTGCCGTTGGCCGACAGCACGCGGCGTGCGCGGGTTGCGACCAGTTGCAGGGTGCCGAAGTCGATGTAGACCGAGGTCCAGGTATGCCCGCTGGTGCGCTTGCCATCGGCGTACCAGGGGCGGCTGCGCGGGTCGAACAGCTTGTCCTCCTGGCGTTCGCGGCGCAGGGGACCGTCGATGCCGGTGAAGCGGTAGATGGTGCGCTTGTCGGCGGCGGCCAGCTTCACCCTGAGTTCGGCCTCGGTGGCCGAATGGCGGAAGAGACCGAACCCTTGGCCCGCCTCATTGCCGTAGTAGACGTAGTTGTTCGGATCGGTATGCAGCGAGGTGGCGATCCAGAAGCGCGTGCGCAGGGCGTCGAAGTCGGCCTCCACCGAGCGGGGGGCCGACATGCCGTCGGGGAAGGCGGCTTCCAGCACCGCGGCCGAACCGACGATGTGGCGGTCGACCGCCTGTGCAATACGGCCGACCGCTTCGCGCAGCAGGTGCTCCGACACGGTGGACACGGCCCGGCTGCCCGCCGCGTAGGAGAGCATGCCGATGGCGATCGCGAGCGCGATCACCAGCACCACATAGGGCACGATGAGCACGAGGCGCAGCGGCGGCGAGGAGAGCGGACGTGAAGGCATGTGGGCGCGAGGGCGTTATGATGCGGACGTGGTTCGCAGGCGGACACGAGATTCTGTTTGCATTCGCCACCTCGCGCAATTTTCTTGAGCGCATCCGGAAGCTGGCGAGGGCCGCGCATGGGAGATGGAGCATGAAAGAAGTGCGATGGGCGCAAGGCTGGCGGGCGCGCGGTGCCGCTTTGGCCCTGGGCCTGCTTGCGGCCGGCGCGGCCTGCGGCGATGACATCTACCGGTGGAAGGATCGCGACGGGCGGGTGAATTACGGCAGCGTGCCGCCGGCGGGTGTCACTGCCGAGCGCATCGATCCCGGCGCGGTGTCGGTGATGCCTGCGCCGTCACGTCCGCGCCCGCAGGCGGACGTGCCCGACACCGCGCGCCGGCTCGACCGGCTCGAGTCCGAGCTCGACGAGGAGCGCCGCCTGCGCCGTGATGCCGAGGCGCGCGCCGACGAACAGGCCGAAAGGCGCACGCGCGCCCGCGAGGAGTGCGAGG
>JAFLDS010000014.1 GCA_017302295.1 Thauera sp.
AAAAAGACGATATTATAGAGGTAAGAATTGATGATATTGGGGCTGAATCAAGCGGAATAGGAAGATATAACGGCGAATATGTGGTTTTTGTACCTAAAACAGTACCGTGCGGCGAGGCCGCGCACCATGCGCAGCCCCAGGCGCACGGCCGGCTGCGCAGCATCGCGCGTGGGCTCACTTGCCGTCTCACTGACAGTTTCTCCCCGGGCTGCCTCCAGCGTACAGTCGCATTCGCTCGCATTGACGTCGGGCGGGCGCACTTCCACGCCGTGGCGGCGCGCATCCTGGATCAGTTGTGACGGTGAGTAGAACCCCATCGGCTGGCTGTTGAGCAGGCCGCACAGAAAGGCGGCCGGCTCGAAGCACTTCATCCATGCCGACGCATACACCAGCAGCGCGAAGCTGGCCGCGTGCGACTCCGGGAAGCCGTAGCTGCCGAAGCCCTCGATCTGGCGGCACAGGCGCTCGGCGAAATCGGCTGCGTAGCCGTTGTCGTCGAGGCCCTGCATCAGTTTCGCGCGGTAGCGCTCGAGCTCTCCCTTCCGCCGCCAGGCGCCCATCGCGCGCCGCAGCTGGTCGGCTTCGCCCCCGGTGAAGCCGGCGGCGACCACCGCGAGCTGCATGACCTGCTCCTGGAAGATGGGTACGCCCATCGTGCGGGCGAGCACGTTGCGGATTTCAGGGCGCAGATCGGCGAGGGGATCTTCGCCGCGGGCGGCGCGGGTGCGCGCCTCGAGGTAGGGATGCACCATGCCGCCCTGGATCGGCCCCGGTCGCACGATGGCGACCTCCACCACCAGGTCGTAGAACGTCTTCGGTTTCAGCCGCGGCAACATCGTCAGCTGGGCGCGCGATTCGACCTGGAACACGCCGATCGCATCGGCCTGCGACAGCATCCGGTACACCGCGTCGACTTCGCGCGGGATGCTCGCCAGTGTCAGCGGCGTGCCGCGCCACGCCGAGGCCAGCGCCAGGCAGCGGCGCAGCGCCGACAGCATGCCGAGCGCGAGCACGTCCACCTTGAGCAAGCCCAGGGTGTCGAGGTCGTCCTTGTCCCACTGGATGACGGTGCGATCGGCCATCGCCGCATTCTCGACCGGCACCAGCTCGTCGAGCCGGCCGCGGGCGATGACGAAGCCGCCGACGTGCTGTGACAGGTGGCGCGGAAATCCGATCAGCTCCTCGGTGAGCGCCACCAGTCGGCGCACCACCGGGCTGGCCGGGTCGAGCCCGGCTTCCTGCAGGCGCTCGGGCAGGATGTGGCGGCCGTCGAACCAGAAATGGTCGCGCGTCAGACGCTCGATCTGAGCCTCGGAGAGGCTGAGTGCGCGCCCGACGTCGCGCAGCGCGCTGCGCGCCCGGTAGCTGATCACTGTGGCGGCCAGCGCGGCACGCTCGCGGCCGTACTTGCGATAGATGTACTGGATGACCTCCTCGCGGCGGTTGTGCTCGAAATCGACGTCGATGTCAGGCGGTTCGTTGCGTTCGCGCGAGATGAAGCGCTCGACCAGCATGATGCCGAGCGTGGGGTCGACCTCGGTGATCCCCAGCGCCCAGCACACCACCGAGTTGGCCGCTGAGCCGCGTCCCTGGCACAGGATGCCGACGCTGCGCGCGAAGCGCACGATGTCGTGCACCGTGAGGAAATAGGCTTCGTAGCCGAGTTCGGCGATGAGGGCCAGCTCGTGCTCGATCTGTGCGCGCACCCGGGGCGGTGCGGGGTCGTCGGTTGCGGCCGGGGGAAGTGCGCTCGGGGAAGGCGAGGCCACACTGAGCGCGTCGTGACCGGCAGCCGGGAGCCGACGGTAGCGCCAGGCCAGTCCGCCTTCGACCAGACGGCGTAGCCAGGAGGCTGCGGTTTCGTCCGGCGGCACCAGTTCTTCGGGGTATTCGTAGCGCAGCTCGTCGAGGCTGAACGTGCACCGGGCCGCGACCTGTAGCGTCTCGGCCAGCAGGGCAGGCGGGTAGCGCTGCGCCAGAGCCTCGCGGCTGTGCAGGCGACGCTCGGCGTTGGGAGCGAGCTGCAGACCGGCCTCGGCGACGCTGCAATGCAGCCGGGTCGCGGTCAGCACGTCGGCGAGCGGGCGACGGGCCGCATCGTGCATCAGCGCACCGGTGGCGGCCACCACCGGCAGGCCGGCAGCGCGCGCGATGCGGCGCAGCAGGGTGAGGCGCGCGCGGTCGCGGCCATCGAAGATCACCGTGGCCGCCATCCAGCAGCGTTGCGGGAAGAGCGCCGCCAGCCATCGCGCTTCAGCGCGCACCGCCTCGGGGTCGGGGAGCCCGGTGGGCGTGATGAGCAGGGCCAGGCAGCCCGACAGGCCGTCGGGCGAGGCCGCCTCGAGCAGGGCGCGGTCGGCCCGGTAGTCACCCTTCGCCGCGGCGCGCCGTGCCGATGAGATCAGGCGCGACAACTGCCCGTAGCCTTCCCGGTTCGTGGCCAGCAGCACGAGGCAGGGGCCGTCGGCAAGCCGGAGCTCGCTGCCGATGATCAGTTTGGGCGCGTTTTCCGGCGGAAGCTCGCGCAGCGAGCGATGCGCCCGCACCACGCCCGCGAGCGAGCACTCGTCGGTAATCGCCAGTGCGGCGTAGTCGTATTCGGCCGCCCGTGCGACGAGCTCCTCGGGGTGAGAGGCGCCGCGCTGGAAGCTGAAATTGCTCAGACAGTGGAGTTCGGCAAACTGGGGGAACATTCTTGAACTGTAAAAAAATACAGTCATTGAGGCAAGCATCTTCTTGATGCCTGTGCGGTGCCAGATTGCGTGTCGCGCCACGCCTGCTTACAAGCTTTGCGCTCGACGGGTTCCCCATCCAGCCCCTTCCCCGGCACAATGCCGCCCTTGCCGCCATGGGCCAGTGCCCCATCACCCGATGCGTTACGAACTTCTCGTTGGTCTGCGTTACACCCGTTCCCGCAAGCGGGCGCAGGGTCGCAACCGCTTCATTTCCTTCATCTCGCTGGTGTCGATGCTGGGCATCGCGCTCGGCGTGGCGGCGCTGATCGTCGTGCTGTCGGTAATGAACGGTTTTCAGGAGGAATTGCGCACGCGCATCCTGGGCGTGGCCTCGCACGTGCAGTTGCAGGGCATCAGCAGCGGCGTGACGGCGTGGCAGCAGGTTGCCGAGGAGGCGAGCCGCCACCCGTCGGTCAGGGCAGCGGCGCCCTATGTGCAGGAGCAGGGCATGCTGTCCTTCGACGACGTGGTACGCGGCACGATAGTGCGCGGCGTGATCCCGAGCGAGGAGGACAAGGTGGCCGACTTCGGCCAGCACATGAAGGCGGGCGCCTTCGATGCCTTGCAGGCGGGGCGTTTCGGCATTGTGCTGGGGCGAGACCTGGCGCTGGCGATGCGGGTGGGCCTGGGCGACAAGGTGACGCTGATCGCGCCGCAGGGTCTGGTCACGCCGGCGGCGGTGCTGCCGCGGGTCAAGCAGTTCGAGGTGGTCGGCGTGTTCGAGGCCGGCATGTACGAATACGACTCGGGCCTCGCGCTCATCCACCTGGCCGACGCGCAGGCGCTGTACCGCATGGGCGAGGAGGTGAGCGGCGTGCGCCTCAAGCTCGACGATCTGTTCGCCGCGCCGCGGGTGGCGCGCGAGCTCGCGGCGACGCTGTCCATCCCCGATCTGATGGTGAGCGACTGGACGCGCAGCCACGCCAACTTCTTCCGCGCGGTGGCGCTGGAGAAGACGATGATGACGCTCATCCTGTTTCTGATCGTGGCGGTGGCGGCCTTCAACATCGTGTCGACCCTGGTCATGGCGGTGCAGGAAAAGTACGCCGACATCGCCATCCTGCGCACGCTGGGCGCGAGCCCGGCCTCGATCATGGCGATCTTCGTGCTGCAGGGAACGGTCATCGGCCTGGTGGGCCTGGCCGCTGGCGTGATCGGCGGGTTGCTGATCGCGCACAACCTGGATGTGGTGATCCCGGCGCTCGAGGCGGTGACCGGGATGACGCTGTGGAACAAGGAGGTCTATTACATCAACGAGTTGCCCTCCGAGGTGTTGTGGAGTGACGTGACCAGCATCGTGTCGGTGTCTTTCGTGCTGACCCTTGCGGCGGCCTTGTATCCGAGCTGGCGCGCATCCAAGGTGAATCCGGCGGAGGCCTTGCGCTATGAGTGAGACTTTGATGACCGTGAACGACGACACCCAGGCGGAGGGGCGCGAGCCGATCCTGGCGTGCCAGGGCCTGGAGAAGCGCTTTCGCGAGGGCGTCGATGCGGTTCAGGTGCTGGGCGGAGTGAGCCTGACGGTGGCGCGCGGCGAGCGGCTGGCGATCGTCGGCGCGTCGGGCTCGGGCAAGAGCACCTTGCTGCACCTGCTGGGCGGGCTGGACGTGCCGAGCGCAGGTTCGGTGCGGCTGATGGGCAGGGATTTCTCCACGCTTTCGGAAACGGACCGTGGGCGGCTGCGCAATTCGGCACTGGGATTCGTGTATCAGTTTCATCACCTGCTCCCCGAGTTCACCGCACTCGAGAACGTAGCGATGCCGCTCTACATCCGCCGCATCCCGCGTGCCCAGGCCGACGAGCAGGCGGCGGCGATGCTGCGCGAGGTGGGGCTCGGGCACCGGCTCGACCACACGCCGGGCGAGTTGTCGGGCGGCGAGCGCCAGCGTGCGGCGATCGCGCGTGCGCTGGTGAGCCAGCCGGCCTGCGTGCTGGCCGACGAACCGACCGGCAATCTCGATCGGCGCACGGCCGAGGCGGTGTTCGACCTGATGCTCTCGCTCAACGAGCGGCTGGCCACCAGCTTCGTCATCGTGACCCACGACGAGTCGCTCGCGCGACGGGCTCAGCGCACCCTCCGCCTGGACGATGGGGTACTCGCCGGTGCGTGAACGGCGTCACGGTCGCGAGCCCGTTCCGGCGAGATCGAGAGCGTGAGGCGGCAGAAGTTGATTGCGATCATTAAGTCCGGCGAGCCGATACCGATAATTCCGTGTCACCTCGATCTGGCGCCCGCATCAATCCGGGCGAAAAAATCATGCGCTTCCTGTTCAAGCCGGCCATCAGTCTCCTTGACCGTCTGAGCTACCCGCTCAAGTTCGGGCTCATCGTGCTCGTCTGCGCGGCGTCGGCCACGCTGTTGCTGTCCGGGTTGTTTCTGAAGCTGCGCCACGATGTCAGGCTCACCGAGCAGGAAATCGCGGGCCTCGAACTCGTGGATGCCGGCGTGAAGGTCACGCTGCTCGTTCAGCAGCACCGCGGCCTTTCAGCCGGGATCCTGGGCGGAAGCGCTGCACTGGCGCCGGACTTGAAGGAAAAGGCGGCAGCCGCGGGCGCCGCGGCCGCGCGGATCGATGCGCTGCTCGCCGCCAATGCCGACTGGCAGGCGGTGCGTCCTGCCTGGGCAGAGATCAGCGCGCGTCTTGGTCCCTTGCTCGCCAAGGGGCTGGACATGGGGGCAGCGGAGAACTTCGGTGCCCACACGACCGTCGTCGAGGCCTTGTTGAAATGGCTGCGTGATGTCGGCGATGTGTCCAGCCTGTCGCTCGATCCCGATGCCGGCAGCTACAACCTGATCGAGCCGCTCCTCAATGGTCTTCCCGAGCTGACCGAACGCCTGGGACGCTTGCGTGGTCGCGGAACCGGGCTGCTGGCGCGCGGCTCGCTGACGCGCGAAGACGAGCACGCGATCGTGGCGCAGCTGGCCGATCTGGCCCGCACGCAGGCTGTCGTTGCCGATCGTTTGGAGCGTGCGGCGGCGGCCAATCCCTACCTCGCCGACCGCCTCGCCCGCGCCACTGCCGAGATCGAAACGGCTGTGGGACGGCTGCGCGCGAGCACGAAAGACGAGATCCTCGGGCAGCGCTTCCAGATCGAACCGTCCGCCTTCTTCGCCTTGGGCACGGCCGCCATCGACACGGTCGTCGGCCACCTGAACGGAACCGTCCGGCCGGACGTGCTCAGCCTGCTCGAGGCACGCAAGGACAGGCTGGAGGCGACGCTGCGCTGGCAACTCGCCGTATCGCTGTTCAGCATGCTGGTCGCGGCCTACCTTTTCATCGCGGTCTATCTGTCGATCGTGCGCTCGGTGCGGGAGCTGTCCGAGGGCGCGCAGCGCATTGCCGGCGGCGATTATTGCTCGCGCGTGACTTTCTCGGCCCGCGACGAGCTGGCGGAGGTCGCCGATCGCTTCAACGTCATGGCGGAGCAGGTTGCGCAACTGATCCGCGAGATTCAGCAGGACGCTGCGGAAGTCGGCCGCTCGGCGACCGAGCTGTCGGGTTCTGCCCGGCGCGTGTCGCAAGGCTCGGACGACCAGACCGCCGCTGCGGCTGGCGTTGCCGACGCGGTCGAGAAGATGACTGCGATGGTCGATGACATTTCGCGCCACGCGGGCACGGCGCAGGAGCTTGCCGCCGCGTCGGATCGGCTGTCGGTCGAGGGTGCGGAGGTGATGCGACGCTCGGTGACGGAGATGGAACGCATTGCCGAGGCGGTCGACCACTCGGGCGAGGCGATCCGGGAGCTCGGCGAGAAATCGCGCGAGATCAGCACTATTATCGGTTCGATACGCGAGATTGCCGATCAGACCAATCTGCTGGCACTCAACGCGGCGATCGAGGCCGCCCGTGCGGGCGAAAGCGGTCGCGGTTTCGCCGTCGTGGCGGACGAGGTGCGCAAGCTTGCCGAGCGCACGGCGCGGGCGACCGAAGAAATCGCCGGAATGGTGCATGCGATCCAGAACGGTACCGGGCGGGCGGTCGAGACCATGCAGCGCGGCGTGCAGCGCGTGCGCGATGGCGTCGAACTCAGCAACCGGGCTGGCGAGTCGATGGCCCAGATCAGTGCGGGCGCGCAGCAGGTGCTCTCCGCGGTGAGCGACATCTCGTCTGCCCTGCGCGAGCAGAGCAGCACGAGCAATGCGATCGCACACAATGTCGAAGGCATCGCGCAGATGGCCGAAGCGAATAACCTGGCCGTCCGGGAAACTGCCTCGACCGCCTCGCGTCTGGAGGACTTGGCCACCAAGCTGCGCAAGCAGGTCGAGCGCTTCAGGGTCTGAGGGCAGGGGCGTCAGCGCGCGGCGGTGCGCCGGCCCTGACGCCGACGCCAGTTGCGGATGAGCCAGACGCGCCAGGCGGCCTTGACGGCGAGGTAGCCCGTCAGCGAGAGCAGGGCCGCGAGCAGCACGAGGCCCAGCGCGAGCGGCTTGCCCAGGCCGGCCATCCAGTCGATCACTTCGCCGATCCATGCGGCCAGGTTCATGCCGGCCATCTCCGGCGGTGCGGTAAAGTGTGCGCCGCCGTTGCCCATGACCAGGTTGCCGATCTCGAAGGCCACGACGTAAAGCGGCACGATCGTGATCGGATTCGAATACAGGGTGCACAGCAGGGCGAGCGGCAGGTTGACGCGCAAGACAACGCAGCAGAGCGCGGCCCCGAACATCTGCAGCGGGCCGGGAATCAGGCCACAGAACAGGCCAACCGCGACGGCGCCGGCTGCGGAGTGCCGGTTCAGGTGCCACAGCCGCGGATGCAGCAGCGTGCCTTCGAACGGGCGCAGCCAGCGATTCGCGCGGATCGTGTCGTGGTTGGGTAGAAATTTCTTCAGTTGTTGTCGCATGCCTGTCTCGCGCTCGGAATTCTAGCAGTGCGCCCATCTGCCGGGTTGCGCTTGCGGATATGACATGGGGATTGGCATGATGCCAGTCCATGAGAGTTCTGCTCGTCCTTTTCGCCTGCGGCGTGTGGTCGTTCCAGCAGCAGCCGGCGCTTGTCCCGCATCCCTGGCTGACGGGCGGATGGTGCCTATTGACCCTCTGCGCAGCGATCGCGTTCCGCTGGCGACACCGCGCGCGAGGCGGCCAGGGTGTCGCGCCTCCGTGCATTCGGGCGAATTGGCGTTGGCGGCTCGTCCTTGCGGTGGCGGTCTTCGGTGCGGGGTTCCTGTGGGCAGCGCAGCGCGCCGAGTGGCGCCTGGGCGACGAGCTTGCCATGGGACTCGAAGGCGATGACCTCACCCTGACCGGACGCATTGCAGAGCTGCCGCAACAGCTCGACGAGGGCGTGCGCTTCACCTTCGCTCCCGATGGTGAGAGCGCATCCATCCCGCGGCGCATCCAGGTGTCCTGGTACCGGCCGCGGGAGGCGGGTGCCGAGGTACTCAAAGTCCGCGCGGGCGAACGCTGGCGCTTCGTACTCCGGCTGAAGCGTCCGCACGGGTTCGTTAATCCGGACGGCTTCGATTACGAGGCCTGGCTGCTGGAACGCGAGCTGCGCGCCACCGGTTACGTACGTGGCGGAGCGCGGCTGCTGGACGACGAGCCGCGCACTTTCCTTCACCGCGTAGATCGGGTGCGGGGCGACATCCGCAGCCGCTTCGAGGGGGCGCTCGGCGACGCGCCCTACGCAGGCGTCCTCATCGCGCTCGTCATCGGCGATCAGCGCGCGATTCCGGTTGCGCAATGGGAAACGTTCCGCCGCGCGGGCCTGACGCACCTCATCGCTATATCCGGAATGCATATATCGCTCGTCAGCCTCCTCGCCGGCTCCTTGCTCGGCCTGGTGTGGCGGCGGGTGCCGGCGCTGCTGCTGCGGGTTCCGGTGCGCAAGGCGGCAGCGCTGGCCGCGCTGGTGGCGGGGACGGCCTATGCCCTGCTTGCCGGGATGGGGATCCCGGTGCAGCGCGCTTTGATCATGCTGGCGGTGATCGCGCTGGCGATGCTGGCGGGTCGGTCGCTTGCGCCGTCGCGCGTGCTGTTGTTGGCGCTCGGGGGCGTGCTGCTGGCCGATCCATGGGCGGTGCTCGCGGCCGGTTTCTGGCTCTCGTTCGCTGCGGTGGGGGTGATCCTGTTCGTGCTCGGCGGCCGTCATGGCATGCGGCGCGGGCGCGGCGGGTGGCGCGCGGCGGTTGTGACGCAGCTCGGCATCACGCTTGCGACTCTGCCGCTGCTGGTTGCCCTGTTCCAGTCCTTCTCCGTCGTGTCGCCGATCGCCAATGCGCTGGCCATTCCGGTCGTGAGTCTGCTCGTCACGCCCCTCGCGCTGCTGGCCGCAGCCGTGCCGCTGGATTTCCTGCTGCTGCTCGCGCATTGGCTGATGGAGACGCTGATGTACGCAATCGACTGGCTGGCAGGGTTCGACTTCGCGCTGTGGCGCCAGGCGGCGCCCCCTGCCTGGCTTGTTCTGGCGGGCTGTATCGCCGCCGTCGTCGCGCTGCTGCCGCGCGGCATGCCGGCGCGGGCTGCCGCAATTTCCGTCTTCATCGGGCTCTTGTCGTGGCAGCCGGCGCGACCCGGCGAGGGTGCGTTCGCCGCCACCGTGCTCGATGTCGGGCAGGGTCTGTCCGTGCATCTGCAGACTCGCTCGCACGACCTGCTGTTCGACGCCGGGCCGCCCTATGGGGATGTCGCCGATGCGGGGCAGCGGGTGGTGCTGCCCTACCTGGCGGCGAGCGGCGTTGGCGTGCTGCATCGGCTCGTGCTGTCGCATGACGATGCGGATCACGTGGGCGGGGCGCACAGCGTGCTGAACGGACTGAAGGTGGCTTCAGTCCTTGCCGGCGAGGACGATCGCGGCGGTCTGTGGCGCGCCGCGATCGACGAGGCGACGGCGGTCACCTCGTGCACTGCAGGCCAGCACTGGACGTGGGATGGCGTGCGCTTCGAGGTTCTCCATCCCGCTCCGGCCGGCAGGCGGGCGCGCCGCAACAACGACCAGTCGTGCGTGCTGCGGGTCGTCGCCGAGGGCGGTTCCCTGTTGCTGGTGGGCGATCTTGAAGCCCGTGGCGAAGCGGGCTTGCTGGCGCGATACGGTGCCGAAGCGCTGGCGAGTTCGGTGGTGGTGGTCGGTCACCACGGCAGCAGGTCGTCTTCGTCTCCAGCCTTCGTCGACGCGGTGCTGCCTGAGGCGGCGGTGCATTCCGCCGGCTATCGGAACCGCTTCGGCCATCCCGACCCGGCGGTGTGGGCGCGGTGGACGCAAGCCGGTGCGAGGAACTGGCGCACCGACAGCCAGGGCGCCATCGGCATCCGCGTGGACACCGACGGCGTGCGGGTCGAAGCTGAGCGCCAGCAGCGGCCGCGTTACTGGCATGGGCACTGAGCGTATCGCGCCGTGTCGTGGCCGCAGCCGGCTGGCGACGATGCTAGACTCGGGCACCGACCTGCGAGGTGCCCCAGTCCATGACCCTGATTTCCGACCTTCGCCGCACGTTCGAACCTGAAAAGCCGCCGCGCGGCCTGCGTGAGCGCTCCGTGCAGTGCATGGGACCGCATGGGCTGCATCGCATGGCCTACACCGAGTGGGGCGAGCACGACAATCCGCGGGTGGTGGTCTGCGTCCATGGCCTGACGCGCAACGGGCGCGATTTCGATGATCTGGCGCGTGCGTTGGCCGCCGACTATCGCGTCATCTGTCCGGACGTGGTCGGCCGTGGCCGCAGCGACTGGCTGGGCGTGAAGACGGACTACGGCTTTCCGGTCTATGTGCCGGACCTGATCACGCTGATCGCGCGGCTCGACGTGGAGTCGGTGCATTGGGTCGGCACCTCCATGGGCGGGCTGATCGGCATGCTCATCGCCAGCCAGCCGCACACGCCGATCACCCGCCTCGTGCTCAACGACGTCGGTCCCGTCATCACCGCGGCGTCGTTGCAGCGCATTGGCGAATACGTCGGCAAGGCGCCGGTGTTTGCGTCGATGGCTGCGGCCGAGACTTACATACGTGAAGTCAGCGCGCCGTTCGGGCCGCTCACCGATGCACAGTGGCGTCACCTCACCCAGTACTCGGTGCGCCCGGTGCAGACCGAGACCGGCACCGGCTTCGCGATGATCTACGATCCGGGCATCGGGGACGCCTTCCGGGCTGCGCCGGTCCAGGAGGACGTCGATCTGTGGGCCATATACGAGCGCATCGCCTGCCCGACGCTGGTCCTTCGCGGTGCGGAGTCGGATCTGCTCGAACGCGCGACGCTGGAGCAGATGGCAGCACGCGGCCCGCGCGCCAGAACGCTGGAATTTGCGGGCGTGGGGCATGCGCCGATGCTGATGGATGAAGCGCAGATCGAGGCTGTGCGGGACTTTCTGCTGACTGCCTGAGAGCGCGTCATGGTTTCATCGATCTTCGCCGTAATCAGCTATTCGGATACGTTCGCACTTTTCTGGTTTCTCGTCGCGTGGACGGGTTACGGATGGTTTTCCGAGCACAGCCGCTGGGCGCGGCACGGACTGGCAGACGTGGGCGACCGTCACCGGCTTGCCTGGGCATGGCAGATGTTGCGCCGCGAGGTGCGGATGCCCGACGCTGCCCTGGTGGGTAACCTGATGCAGAGCGTGTCCTTCTACGCCAACACCACCATCTACATCATCGCGGGCGTGCTCGCGCTGCTCGGCACGCTCGATCAGGTCATTAGTTTCACCGAGGATTTGCCCTTCGCGCGCGAGACCTCCCGCGCGCTGTGGGAGATCAAACTGGTGGTGCTGTTCGCGGTCTTCGTGTTCGCCTACTTCAAGTTCACCTGGGCGCTGCGCCAGTTCAACCTCCTCTCCATCCTCATCGGCAGCACGCCGGTGATCAAGGACGGTGACGGCAGCGATCCGAAGGAGGCCGAGATTGCCGCGCGCCGGCTGGGCAGGATCAATTCGCTCGCTGGCGACGAGTTCAACCGCGGCATCCGCGCCTACTACTTCGGCCTCGCCGCGGTGGCCTGGTTCGTCCAACCCTGGGTGTTCGTCGCACTGACGACGATGATCGTCATCGTGCTCTACCGGCGCGACTTCACCTCACCGGCGCTGGTTGCGTTGCGCGACGACTGAGGGCGCGTCGGGCGAGGGGATTTTCGCGCCGCCTACCAGCCGGGATTGAGCCGCTTCGCCTCGGCGATTTCGGTCCGGATGACGCGGTAGTGCTCGAAGCGCCGCGGGCTGATCGCTCCCGATTCGACCGCCGCGAGCAGGGCGCAGCCCGGTTCCGTCTCGTGGCGGCAGTCACGGAAGCGACATCGGCCCAGGAAAGGGCGGAATTCCACGAAGCTCTCCGCGAGCTCCTCGGCGCTCAGGTGCGCGAGGCCGAAGGCTTGCAGCCCGGGGCTGTCGATCAGCCATCCATCCCCGGCTACCGTCCCGCCCAGCGCATAAAGGCGGGCGAAGGTGGTGGTGTGTTTGCCGGTGTCCAGCGCCGTCGAGATCTCGCGCGTGGCAGCGTTCGCTTCGGGGATCAGCGCATTCGTCAGCGTGGATTTGCCCATGCCCGACTGGCCGACCAGAATCGACCGCGTGCCGGCCAGGCGCTGGCGCAGGTTGTCCGCGCCTGCGAGCGCCGACAGCTCGACGACCTCGTAGCCCAGCGTCCGGAAAGGGGCGAGCTGGGCGCGCGCCTGATCCAGGCGGTCGGTCAGGTCCGCCTTGTTGAGCACGATGAACGGGGTGATGTCCTGGCTCTCGGCGGCTGCGATGCAGCGCGAGATCAGCAGGTCGGAGAAGCCGGGCTCGGTGGCGACAACGATGGCGACGTGGCTCAGGTTGGCGGCGATCAGCTTCTCGCGGAAGGCGTCCGAGCGCCACAGTAGGTTGCGACGTGGCAGCAATGCTTCGATGACACCCTGGCCTTCGCCGGCCGGCAGCACCTTCACTTCGTCGCCGCAGGCGTAGCTGGTCTTCTTGCCGCGGGTGGTGCACTGCAGCCGTTCGGATGCGGTGGCCACCTCGTAATGGCGACCGAACGAGGCGACGATGACGCCGTCCACGCCATCGCCGCGCTTGCCCTTGGGCCGGCTCATCAGCGCAGCGCCTGCAGTCTGGCCACGCGCAGTGCGGCTGGCGGGTGCGAGTCGAAGAAGCGCGAATACAGCGGATCGGGCGTCAGCGTGGAGGCGTTGTCGCGATAGAGCTTGACCAGGGCCGCAACCAGGTCGGCAGCGCGCGTCTGGCGCGCGGCGTAGGCGTCGGCCTCGTACTCATGCACGCGCGACCAGTAGCTGGCGAGCGGCGACAGCACGAAGGTGAACGCGGGAAGAACGAGGAAAAACAGGGCGAGCGCGGTCGCCGTGTCGGTGGCGCTGGCGCCGAGGCCATGGAAGAACCAGGCCTGCTGCATGAGCCAGCCGAGCAGCGCGAGCAGGCCCAGGGTCATCGGCGCAAGCAGCGCCATGCGCTTGAGGATGTGGCGGTGGCGGAAGTGGCCGAGCTCGTGGGCGAGCACGGCCTCGACTTCTTCCGGGCTGAGCTTGTCGAGCAGGGTGTCGAAGAAGACGATGCGCTTGGCGGCGCCAAAGCCGGTGAAATAGGCGTTGCCGTGCGCCGAGCGGCGGGAGCCGTCCATCACGAACAGACCTTTCGATTGGAAGCCACAGCGCGCGAGCAGGGCTTCGACGCGGGCCTTGAGCGCGGGGTCCGCAAGCGGGGTGAACTTGTTGAACAGCGGGGCGATGAAGGTGGGCCAGATCAGCATGACCAGCACGTTGAAGAAAAGCCAGAAGGCCCACACCCAGAACCACCATAGGTCGCCCATCGCGCCCATCAGCCAGAGCACGAAGGCGAGCAGCGGCAAGCCGATCACCGCCGCGAGCGCCGCTTCCTTCGACGTGTCGGCGACGAACAGGGCGGCGGTCATGCGGTTGAAGCCGAAGCGCTTCTCGATGCCGAAGGTGCGGTACAGCACGGCGGGCAGGTCCACGACCCAGCCGATCACCGAGATCGAGGCCAGCAGGGCAACCCCGTGCGCGAGACTTCCCGCGCTGAAGACCGCCGCCCACGCCGAGTGCAAGGTCTGCAGGCCGCCGCCGAGCGTCAGCGCCAGCACCAGCAGCGCACCGACCAGCGTCGCCGTCATCGCCAGTCGGGTGCGTGCCTGGGTGTAGTCGGCGGCGCGCTGGTGTGAGGGCAGGGGGATCGCAGTGGCAAAGGCTGCCGGAACCTGGTCGCGATGGGCCGCAACGTGGCGGATCTGGCGGCGCATCAGCACGGTCTTCATGACGACGCTGGAAATCAGCAGCGCGACGAAGGCCAGGCTCAGGATGCTCGCGTGGTCGAAAGGCATGTTTGCTCGGTGTAAAGGGCTTGCAGTGAACGAAGCAGGCTGGAGGGGCTTGCAGTGGAAACCGGATGATGCGCGGGCTGCAGGGATCCGCGTCTGCGCCGTTCGGGACGATGCGCGTGAAACAGGATGCCTGCCCGATGTGACACAATCGCGCCGCTGAAGGTTTCCCTTCGTCGGCTATCGGCCGGAAACCCTCTTTCTATGGGCATTGCAGACAGGCGCAAAATTATGGCACAGGACTCGAAGCACCTGATATGGCTGGACATGGAGATGACCGGCCTGGAACCCGACCGTGACCGCATCATCGAGATCGCGGTGGTCATCACCAACGAGCAGCTCGAAACGATCGCCGAGGCGCCGGTGATTGTCGTCCATCAGCCCGACGAAGTGCTCGACGGCATGGACGACTGGAACAAGAGCACTCACGGCAAGTCGGGCCTGATCGAGCGCGTCCGCGCATCGACGGTGAGCGAGGCAGAGGCCGAGGCGCAGATGATTGCCTTTCTGCAGGAGTGGGTGCCGGCGCGCACTTCCCCGATGTGCGGCAACTCGGTGTGCCAGGACCGACGCTTCCTCGCGCGCTGGATGCCGAAGTTCGAAGCGTGGTTTCACTACCGCAACCTCGACGTGTCCACGTTGAAGGAGCTCGCCAAGCGCTGGCGCCCGGCGGTGTACGGCGCGCTGTCGAAGAAGGGCGCGCACACCGCGCTGTCGGACATCCAGGAGTCGATCGACGAGCTGCGCCACTACCGCGACAACTTCCTGCGCCTGGATTGAAGGCTGGCCAGGTACGCCATCCGGCGACAGCCCGGCCCGAGCTTGGGCATCCTCAGCCGGGTGTGCGCCGATAGAGGCGGAAAGTCTCCAGCTGCTTGCCACCGCCGCGGCGATAGTCCCAGATCACGCGCCACTCGGGCGCCAGCTCAGTCGTGTCGATGCGGCGGTTGTCGTGCACGAGCAGCAGCGAGCAGGGCGTCGAGTCGTCCTGCACCGGGACGGTGCGGATGCCGGCGAAGTAGTCGAGAGAGCTGCGCAGCGCGTCGGGTAGCCCGGTCGTCGCGATGCAGTCGACGACCTCGCCGGCGACCGCGCCTTCCAGCGACTTCATCACCGGCCGATAGCTGCGCCCGTGATCGAACCAGGGCATCAGCAAGGTAACAGCCAGGCACCAAAGCATTGTCATGCCCAGGGCCCAGTTCGACGGACTGCGCGACGAGTTGCGCGGCAGGCGCCAGACGAGCAGCAGCCAAAAGACGGTGATCAGGACGCCGATGGACAACTGCATTGCGCTGCCGTGCAGGACGAAATCCGGCGCAACGCGGTTTGCATGGCGGGCGAGCCCGGGAGGCCACGAGTAGGCCTGCGCGGTCCAGGCGAGCCAGATGAGCAAGCCGAACACCGCGAAGGTCATGACCCCGAACCAGTCGAACGCGTTGGCTGCGCCGCGTCGCAGCGTCGGCACGCCGCCGGCCGCCAGCAGCGCCAGCGGCGGGAGCAGCGGCAGCATGGAGCTGGGCGAGAGTTCGCCGGTGAGGCTGACCCAGGCCAGCGTGAGCACCGCCGAAAGCAGCGGCAGGAGCAGCGGGAGGGCGCCGAGCTGGCGTCGCCCGCGCCACAGCGCCCAGAGCGCGATCGGCCACAGCGGCCAGGTGAACCAGCCCAGGAGCTCGACCAGCTTGTTCAGGTCGCGTGCCGCGATCGGTCCGGAAGCCAGCTCGCGCCAGGTCGTCTTGAGCCAGAGCGCATAGGCTTCCGGCTGCAGCAGATGGATCGCGACGGGCCATAGCGCGCCCAGGCCGAGCGCGATCGACAGTCCGAGCAGCAGTCCGCCGCTGGCATGGGGTGTGCGGCAGTCGCGGCTCAAGGTCAGGGCCAGCGGCAGCAGAGGCATGGTCAGCAGCGCGGCCGGCACGCCGCCGGCAAGAAAGGCGAGCGCTGCGCCGATGCCGGCGGTGATGCTGCCCTTGGCGGGCTGCTGCGGCACTTTCGCCAGGCCGTAAAGGGTCAGCGCCAGCATGGCGACCACCGCGATCATGGGCTGGGTCTCGTGCGCATGCAGGACGAGCCCCAGCGTGCCGAGCGTCAGCATGGCGGCGGGGGTGCGCGCTGGCCGGCCATAGAGTGACTCCGCTGCGCGCGCGGTGCAGTAGACAGTCGCGGCGGTGAACAGGGCCGTGGCGATTCGGGCACCGTCATGTGGCGCAAGGACGGGGCTGGTGGCGAGCGCGGTCAATGCCGCGAACCAGTAGTACAGCGGAGGGTAGGCGGCGAACGGTTCGCCCGCCAGCTGGGGAAACAGCAAACCTTCGCCGCGCAGCATCGACCACACCGGCCCGAAGTGGCGCGCGTCGTCGCCGCGCCAGGGATCGTGCCCGGTCAGCCCGACGAGCAGATACAGGCCGACCAGCAGCGTGATACCCAGGGTGCCGTAGATGCGGCGCTGCAGCAGGGAGGTCGGTCGGGGATCGGTGATCATGCGTGGTGTGAGCGGGCTCGGCGGGTTGATCGATGGCAGTGTGCCGATTCTAGAGCCTGTGCGGTGCCCGGCGCATCAGCGCGATGCCCGCGGCACCAGCTTCGCGGGCCATGGTGGCGTGAGCGCGCTGCGCGTGGAAAACAAAAAAGGCAGCCGAGGCTGCCTTTTCCGAACGCGCGCCCACCGGGGGCGCCACGTGTCGCAAGGACGGATCAGCTGCGGCCCTGGACGTTGCCGTACTTCTGGCGGAAGCGCTCGACGCGACCGGCGGTATCGACGATCTTCTGCTTGCCGGTGTAGAACGGGTGGCAGGCCGCGCACACTTCGACGTGCAGCTCGGGCTTGGAGATCGTGGAACGGGTCTTGAACACGTTGCCGCAGGAGCAGGTCACGTTCACTTCGATGTACTTCGGATGGATGTCCGCTTGCATGGCTGTTTCCTGGTTCGTGCGGGCGGCGAATGTGACCGCCCTGATTTGAAGAATCCGGGATTATCCGCGCCCTTGTCAAACAAGGCAAGTCCCCGCTGATGCCGGAGAGCGCGCGATCGAATACAATCGCGCGCTCTCGTAACGACCCGGCTGGCGGGCAGGAGAACAACGAGGTGCGTCTGCTGCTGGCGCCAATGGAAGGTTTGCTCGACGATGTGCTGCGCGCGGTGGTCACGCCTCGCGGCGGGTATGACTACGCCGTCACGGAGTTCGCGCGGGTGTCCGGCACCCTGCTGCCCGAGCGTTTTTTCCGCCGCCTCGCCCCTGAACTCGACAGCGCCGGCCGCACGACAGGCGGTACGCCGGTGCGGGTGCAGCTGCTCGGCTCGGATCCGTCGTGCATGGCCGACAACGCGGCGCAACTTGCGCGCCTCGCGCCCGCCGGTATCGACCTGAACTTCGGCTGCCCTGCGCCCACCGTCAATCGCCATCGCGGCGGGGCGGTGCTGCTGGACGAACCCGAGCTGGTACATGCCATCGCGCGCGCCGTCCGGCGTGCCCTGCCCGACGGAATGCCGCTGTCGGCCAAGATGCGGCTGGGCGTGAACGACGCGGGGCGTGCGATCGAGTGCGCGCACGCGCTGGCCGATGGCGGCGCGCAGACGCTGGTCGTGCATGCGCGGACCAAGCGCGACGGCTACCGTCCCCCGGCGCACTGGGTGTGGGTTGGTCGCATCGCCGATGCGGTGCGGGTGCCGGTGGTGGCCAACGGCGAGGTGTGGTCCGCCGCCCAGTGGCAGCGGTGCCGGGCCGAGTCGGGCGTCGCCGACGTGATGCTCGGCCGCGGCGCGGTGGCCGACCCCTTCCTTGCGTCCCGCATTCGCGCCGGAGCGCTCGACGAGCCCGACGAGGCCTTGCGGGAGGCCGAATGGGCGGTCCTGAAGGAAATGCTCGGCGATTTTCGCGAGCGCGTGCTGCGCAAGGTCGCCGTCCGCCATGCGCCGGGGCGCATCAAGCAATGGCTCAACCTGCTGCGGCGCAACTTTCCCCAGGCCGAACTGCTCTATGGCCGCATCCGCGGCCTGGCCCGGCTGGCGGACATCGATCGCGTGTTTCTCGCCTCCGGCATCCGTATCGCCCCGGTTCTCCCGCCGCTTCAAACGACGCTCAGGAAGGCTGCATGAGCTACGCGAACTCCACCATTCCGGTCAGCGCCCAGCAGGGCGTCCATGAGAATCTGGCGCGCGTCGTCGCCCGGCATCTGGCCGAACCCTTCCGCAAGCCGATCGCCGATTACAACCGCAGCGCCCTCGACGTGTCGCTGGCTGGGTGGGACGGGCAGGCGCCGCTGATCCTCGACGCGGGCTGCGGCGTCGGTCACAGCACGATACAGCTCGCCCGCGCGCATCCGGAGAGCTGGGTCATCGGCGTCGACCAGTCGGAGGATCGCCTGCAGCGCCGCAAGCCTTATCCCGATGCGCTGCTGCCGCGGAATATGGTGTTCGTGCGCGCAGACCTGGTCGACTACTGGCGTCTGCTCGACGAGGCCGGCCTGCGGCTTGCGCGGCACTACATCCTTTATCCCAATCCGTGGCCCAAGATCGGGCATCTGGCGCGACGCTGGCATGCGCATCCGGTTTTCCCGTGGATTCCGCGCCTCGGTGGGCGCCTCGAGTGTCGCAGCAACTGGCGCGTCTATATTGAAGAGATGGCATTTGCGCTGGGCCTCGCGGTGGGGCGGGAAGTGCCCTGGGAAGCGTTCGAGGCGTCCGTGCCTCTGACACCGTTCGAGCGCAAGTATCGTGATTCGGGCCAGGTGCTGTACCGGCTCGTCATCGACCTCCCGGCCTAGACCGAGATTCCGCTTGCCCCGGCGCGCCCGATGGGCCACGCTGCAACCCATTTCCGGAGATCGAACATGAATGAGTCCCTTGCCGCCGGCGCGCCCGCCGAGAATCCGCTGCTGATGAGCGACGAGGCCTTCGAGGCGCTCGAGGAAATCCTGACGTCGGACATCGTTCCCGAGGATTGCATGGATCTCGAGATGCTCGATGGTTTTCTCGCCGGCGTGCTGCTGTCGCCGCAGGTGATTCCAGTCGACCGCTGGCTGCCGGCGGTGTGGTCGGCGCACGAGGACGGCGTGAGCTTCGGTTCCGGCAGCGGCGTGCAGCGGGCGATCCGGCTCGTGCTGTCGTATTACAACGAGATGGCGACTACGCTCGGCCTGGACGAGGAGGAGGAAGCCTGCTGGGAGCCGTTCTGCTTCGCCATTTCGGACGGCGATACGCTCAAGCTGGGTGACGAATGGATCGAGGGCTTCGCCCAGGGGCTCGAGCTGTGGCCGCAGGGCTGGGAGCAGGGGCTGTCGGAAGACAGCATCGAGGCGGTTCAGGCCACGCTCGACGAAGTGCTCGCGCCCTGGCGGCCGGTCGAAAGCGACGAGGAAGGCGGGCCGGACGGGCCCTCGCTGGCCGACGGCGAAGCCGACGACGAAATCCGCCTGGGGTGGCTGGCCGCAGTGGGCGAAGGCGTCAACGACATCTTCTCGCACTGGCGAGATGTCGGCCTCGCCGCGCCGCAGCCGGTGGCGATCGAGTTGCCGCAGACGGTGGCGAAGAGCGGTCCGGGGCGCAATGATCCCTGCCCGTGCGGGAGCGGCAAGAAGTACAAGAAGTGCTGCGGCGCCCTGAACGGCTGAGGGTGTCGATGCGTGAGGATCATTGCACCCGTTGCGGGGCGTGCTGCGCGGCGTTCAGGGTCGATTTCCATCACTCCGAGCTGGCCTCGGCGATGACGGATGGCGTGCCGGACGCGCTCGCCGTCCAGGTGACGGCGACGCTGCGGCGCATGCGCGGTACCGACGAGGCGCCAGCACGTTGCGTCGCGCTGCACGGCGAAATCGGCACTGCGGTGCGCTGCTCGATCTATCCGAGCCGGCCGTCACCGTGTCGCGACTTCGCGCCCTATGCCGCACTGGGTATCGGCGACGATGCCTGCAACCGCGCGCGAGCAAGACACGGCCTGCCGCCGCTCTGAGCGCTCGAGCTATCGGCGCCATCATTTCCACCGCGACGGTGCTCGGCATTGGGCGGAACGGTGGGGGAGCAGGTCGCCTGCACGATCTACGAGAACCGGCCGACACCGTGCCGTGAATTCCCCGCCTATCTGGAAGACGGCACGCCCAACCCTAAATGCGATGAACTTCGCGCCACCATCGGTTTGCCTCCCTTGTCGCTTCAAGCCATGCCCTGGCCGACTGCGGCTTAGTTCATCGCCCCAATGTGAGGGGCGTTCAACGTGGAAGGCCGACCGCGGCAAGCACCGCTAGCGGTCCGGCAGCGCGCAATTCGTCGATCTGTTCCTGATTGCGGGCGAACAGAGAGCCGGCGTAACCGAGCGAGTTGACGGAGACGTGCCCCCACTTTTCGCTGCGGCGGGGTACCAGCATCAGCCATTCGCGCGTCACCAGCAGGTTGTAGGGCGGCATCGGGTCGTTGGGCGGCGGTAGCCACAGGGCGGACCAGGCGTCGGCAAAAGCCCTGTGCAGCATCGGCCCGGCTCGCTCGGGCGCCGCCCAGGCATGGGTGTCCAGATGCACGAAGACGTGGCGCCAGGGCAGTCCCGGATGTACGACCGTCTCGCCGACCGACGCCAGCGGAAGCCCGTGGGCGAGTCCGCCGGGCGCATCGAGCCGGGGTTCGTCATCGTCGTCGCGCACGTGCGGAACCCATTGCAGGTGCTTGTGCGGCTGGCTGGCACCCGCCTCGGTGCCTCCGTTGTAGAAGCCCAGCCCGCCATGCGGGCCGATGACCCGCGCCAGCGCGACGAAATCGGCACGGGTGAGCGGGGCCGACTGTGATTCCCATGCGCGGGTGACGATCAGCAGGTGGTGCTCGATCACCGGAAACTTGTTCAACACGACCAGGTGCGCATCGCCGAGCGTGCCCACCGTCAGCTCGGGCTCGGGCGGCAGGAAGGGATTGAAATCCGGGTCGCGCCTGCTGACCGTGGCGACGCGTGCTTGATCCTTGAGCGCGAGCGACGAGACCCAGCGCACGGAAAACGTGAATCCACCATCCTCGATCGCGGTGCGATTCGTCCGGATCGGGAGCAGAACGCCCGATGCCAGCGCTTTGCGCGTGGTGGTGGCGCTTTGCTCAAGCAACTTGCCGTGGATCAGGCTGGTCATCGGTACAGGGCGCGGGAGACAATGGGCCGATTCTGACATGGTCGGGGCGCAATCAGGCGACCGGGCCGGTCGCATCCTTCAAACCGGAACGAGACCTCCACCATGCCCATCACTTTTGCCGTACGCGGCGATTACATACAACTCGACCAACTGCTGAAGGCGGCGAACCTCGTGACGTCCGGCGGTGCTGCGCACGCGGCGGTCGAGGAGGGGCTGGTCAGGGTGGACGGCAAGCTTGAGAGCCGCAAGCGGGCAAAGCTGCGGCCCGGCCAGGTCGTCCGCTTCGACGGCCAGGAGGTCACCCTCGTGGCCGCCGCGGACTGAAGCGCTTCCTACTTCAGCAGACCTTCGGCGCGCATTGCCGCCTGCACGGCGGGACGCGCGCCAACGCGTTCGCGGAACGCCTGCAGCGCGGGCCAAGGCGACAGGTCGATGTTGACGAAGCCGCACCAGCCAAGCACGGTGAACAGATAGGCATCCGCAACCGTGTAGGTATCGCCCATCAGGTAGGGGTGGGCGGACAGACGCTCTGCGACGGCGTCGAAGCGGCGCTTGATGTTGTCCAGCGCAGCGTTCTTCCATTCGTCGCCGGCGCCGCGGAACAGCGGTGTGAAGGACTTGTGCAGTTCGGTCGAGATGAAATTCAGCCATTCCTGCAGGCGCGCGCGCTCGAGCGTGCCCGGCGCGGGCGCAAGCTTCGCTTCCGGATGCAGATCGGCGATGTACTGGATGATGGCGGGGCCTTCGGTCAGCAATTCGCCGTTGTCCAGTTGCAGGGCCGGCACGTAGCCTTTCGGATTGGTGGCGAGAAAATCCTCGCCGTTTTCCATTTTCTTCGCCCGCAGATCGACCTTCATCAGCGCGGGATCGACACCGGCCTCGCGCAGCACGATGTGGGGTGAAAGCGAGCAGGCGCCGGGGGAGTAGTAGAGCTTCACGCAGGGTCTCCTTGTGTGGAATGCGGGTGCCATGCCCTTCGTTCAGGCATGACGAGGCGGCTTTTGAAGCCGCCGGTTGTTTAGACGATTGGGATGCGGAGTCGCCGACATCATGGCAGATCAGGCGCGCGCCGGGGGCGTTGGGTTGTCGACAGCTTCTCCCAGATCCACCCGCCAGGCAGGTCGGTGCCGGTCAGCACGTAGTTCAGCGTCTGTTCGTTGGCGATGGTGAGCGCAAAGCGGCTGCGGACGCCGGGCCGGCCTGCGATCAGGATCTCGTCGCCGGGGCGCAGGGGGGTGTCACCGTCGGGTACGGCGCGATGATCATCGGCATCGCGGTCGAGGTACAGCACTTCGCAGTCGAGCGTCTCGGTCCGGTCGTCGGGCGAGCGCAAAAGCATCGACAGCGTGATCGTCTCGCCCCGCATCAGCCGCCGGTAAAGCGCCGGGGCCGAGATCAGATTGATGCGTTCGCTCCATACCTCGGGAACGTCCCAGCCGAGGCGCGAGGTCAGGCGTTCGAACAGCGCGGTGGACCAGCCCGGGTCGCCGCGCCGCAGCACGTTGAGGAAGGGCACCAGCAAGGGCGTGCTGAGGATGGCCAGGCATTCATGACCAATGATCTCGCTGGGAATGACGTTGATGTCGGCGTCGTAAGCCTCGAACAGGGCGCGGTTGGCGTACTGGTTCTGGCGCAGGATCACGAACAGCGAGGGGTTGAGTTCGCGCGCGGCGACCGCGATCGACAGATTGTCGATGTCCGAGCGCGTCGCGGCGACGATGCCCGCCGCGGACATCACGCCCGCCTGGCGAAGGGCATCTGCGCTCGTCCCCTCGCCATGCACCCAGCGGTGGTCGAGGTCGTCGGGTGGGTCGCGATCGACGATGGTGACCGGAACATCCTCCGCGTCCATGGCGATTACCACCTGCTGGCCGAAGCGGCCATGCCCGCACAGGATCCAGGGCCCGCGCGGCGGGTTGCGGAAACGTTCGACGGTGGTGCCCGGCAGGCCGGTCAACCAGTTGGTGAGTTGCCAGGCCGCCGGCGCGTGCAGGGCGAGCGCCAGCAACTCGGCGAATTCCTGGAACGGGTTGATGATATGGCGCGTACCGAAGGCTGCCATCGTCGCGGCGGTCTCCGGGCGTTCGGCGCGGCACAGCACCGGAATCTTCGGCGCGAGCAGGCGCGCTGCGATGGCGATCGCCAGATTGCTGTCGTCATCATTGGTGAGGGCGATCACGCCGATGCAGTTCCGGTGGGTCAGGCCGGCGAACTTCAACGTTTCGGGGTTGCGCGCGTCGGCATCGATGGCCGGGACGTCGGCCGCGTAGCCCTGAAGTTCGATCTCGCCCACCTTGCCGTCCTCCAGTTCGATGACGACGGCCCGATGACCCAGGCGATCGAGCGCGTCGCACACCAGGCGCCCGGTTTCGCCATAGCCGCACACGAGGTAGAAGGGCTCGCGCAGCCTGCGCACCGCCCGCGAGAAGCGTTCGAGGTCGAAGGCCTGCTGCAGGTTGCGGTCGGACAGCAGCGAGAACACGCTGCCCAGCGTGTAAGCCCAGCCAATCACCGACAGATAGATGCAGACCGTCACCCACAGCCGCTGTTGGTCCGAAAACGCATACGGAATCTCGCCGAACCCGATCGTCGTCGCCGTGTAGCTGATGAAGTAGAAGGCGTGGAAGAAGCTGAGGTACTGCACCTTGCCGTCGGCATCCACGCCCGGCGCGAGCGTCAGGCCGAGCACCGAGATCGAGATGATGACGATCAGCAGGATCAGCGGCGAACGCATCCTGCGCAGGATGAGAAAGAAGATGCTGTGGTGGCGTGGCAGCGGAGTCATCGCCGGGGCAGCGGAGCGTGTCGGACGAACGGGTCAGCGGCGCTGCATGATCGTTTCGGCGATCAGGATGATGACCGAGACGACGTTGGCGAACAGCGCACCGCCCGACAGCGACACGACTCTGGCAACCATTTCGGGCGTGACCCCGTCGGGTGACACGTGCGCCGCGTAGCCCCAGACCATTGCTGCGGCGATCAGCTGCAGGTCGGCCACCAGACTAGTGGAAAGGTGAACCGCGCCGATCTGCGTGCGATCGCCGAACTTGAGCACGGTCGCGATCAGGCTGACGACAAGCGCCGCGAACAGCTCATAGACGTCGTGGTGAAGCGGATTGTCGAGCTCACCGACAAAGAAACCGAAGTTGAGCGTTGCGGCCAGGACGATGAAGAAACCGAAGATGACTTTTTCGAGGTTCATGTTGTGCTCTTCTTGTGGCGTGTTCGCTCGACAGCCGTTTGCAATCGATTATATGCGCGGCAACGGTGTCGATGGCCGCAACGCCTCATTCGTGGAGGTCGCCGTCCACGTAGAACCAGCGTCCGTCCTCGCGCACGAAACGGCTGGTCTCGTGCAGGCGCTGTGCGCGTCCGCCAACCCGGTAGCGCGCGACGAATTCCACTTCGGCGTGGTCCTCGTCGATGGGGCGGTGCGCCCGCAGCTGAAGACCGATCCATTTCGGCCGAGGCTCTTCGCCAAGGTCGAGCTCGGCCGGGCGCGTGCTCGCATGCCAGGATTCGAGCAGCCATCCCGCCTCGCCCAGCACGAAGGCGGTGTAGCGCGACCGCATCAGCGCTTCGGCCGTTGCGGCGCACCGTTCGCCGCGGATGACGGGCTGGCAGCAGACGGTCAGAGGTTTGCCGGAACCGCAGGGGCAGGGAAGGGTCTTCATGGGTGAGCCATCGCCGAAGGAGCCGCGATTCTGCACTAAAGGCGCGCAGATGGCGGCGGTGCGACGCATTGTGGAAACGCTGACCGACCGCATTCGAAGGCGTAAAATGCGCCCGCTTGCCACGTTACGACGGACTTTTCTGCTGCACTGCACCGCAAGTCTTATAAAAGACATATAATCGAGTCCGTCCCGTTCGGGCGATCCCCGTCCGGAGCCCTGATCACCGCCACGAAATAGTGAGGAAGTCGCCGTGCTTGAAGCCTACCGTGCCCATGTCGCCGAGCGTGCCGCCCTTGGCATCCCGCCGCTGCCCCTGTCGAAGCAGCAGACCACCGAGCTGGTCGCCCTGCTGAAGAATCCCCCCGCTGGCGAGGAAGCCTTCCTCGTCGAACTGCTCACCTACCGCGTGCCGGCCGGTGTGGACGATGCCGCCAAGGTGAAGGCCGAGTTCCTGGCCAAGGTCGCCAAGGGTGAAGAGGCCTGTGGCCTGGTGTCGCGTGCCAAGGCCACCGAGCTGCTCGGCACCATGCTGGGCGGTTTCAACATCAAGCCGCTGATCGATCTGCTCGGCGACGCCGAAGTTGGCGCGGTCGCGGCCGAGGGTCTGAAGAAGACCCTGCTGATGTTCGATTACTTCCACGACGTCAAGGAACTGGCGCAAAAAGGCAACGCCAACGCCAAGTCCGTCATGCAGTCGTGGGCAGACGCCGAGTGGTTCACCAGCCGCCCGGAAGTGCCGGCCTCGCAGAAGCTCACCGTATTCAAGGTCACCGGCGAAACCAACACCGACGACCTGTCGCCCGCGCCGGACGCCTGGTCGCGCCCCGACATCCCGCTGCACGCGCTGGCCATGCTGAAGAACCCGCGTCCGGGCATCACCCCGGAAGAGCCGGGTGTGCGCGGCCCGGTCAAGTTCCTCGAAGACCTGCGCGCCAAGGGCAACCTGGTCGCCTACGTCGGTGACGTGGTCGGCACCGGCTCCTCGCGCAAGTCCGCCACCAACTCGGTGCTGTGGTTCACCGGCGAGGACATCCCCTTCGTTCCGAACAAGCGTTTCGGTGGCGTGTGCCTGGGCTCCAAGATCGCCCCGATCTTCTTCAACACCATGGAAGATGCCGGCGCGCTGCCGATCGAGATCGATTGCGGTCAGATGGACATGGGCGACGAGATCGAGCTCAAGGTCGATCACGCCACCGGCAAGGTCACCGCGCTCAAGAACGGCGCCGTGATCTCCGAATCGCAGTTGAAAACCCTGGTGATCCTCGACGAAGTGCGCGCCGGTGGCCGCATCCCGCTGATCATCGGTCGTGGTCTCACGACCAAGGCGCGTGAAGCGCTGGGCCTGCCGGTGTCGACGCTGTTCCGTCTGCCCCAGGCCCCGGTCGACAGCGGCAAGGGCTTCTCGCTGGCGCAGAAGATGGTCGGCCGCGCCTGCGGTCTGCCTGAAGGCCAGGGCATCCGTCCGGGCACTTACTGCGAACCGAAGATGACCACCGTCGGCTCGCAGGACACCACCGGCCCGATGACCCGCGACGAGCTGAAGGACCTCGCCTGCCTCGGCTTCTCCGCCGACATGACGATGCAGTCGTTCTGCCACACCGCGGCCTATCCGAAGCTGGTCGACGTCAAGATGCACCGCGAGCTGCCGAGCTTCATCAGCACGCGCGGCGGCGTGTCGCTGCGTCCGGGCGACGGCGTCATCCACTCCTGGCTCAACCGCCTGCTGCTGCCCGACACCGTCGGCACCGGCGGCGACAGCCACACCCGCTTCCCGATCGGCATCTCCTTCCCGGCCGGCTCCGGTCTGGTGGCCTTTGCCGCGGCGACCGGCGTCATGCCGCTGGACATGCCGGAATCGGTGCTGGTGCGCTTCAAGGGCACGCTGCAGCCGGGCGTCACTCTGCGTGACCTGGTCAACGCGATCCCGCTGTACGCGATCAAGCAGGGCCTGCTGACGGTCGAGAAGAAGGGCAAGAAGAACATCTTCTCCGGCCGCATCCTCGAGATCGAAGGCCTGCCGGATCTCAAGGTCGAACAGGCGTTCGAGCTCACCGACGCCTCGGCCGAGCGCTCCGCCGCCGGCTGCACGGTGCATCTGAACAAGGCGCCGATCGTCGAGTACATGAACTCGAACATCA
This sequence comes from Thauera sp., assembly GCA_017302295.1. GTDB lineage: Bacteria > Pseudomonadota > Gammaproteobacteria > Burkholderiales > Rhodocyclaceae > Thauera. The sequence goes on from JAFLDS010000014.1 coordinate 26,899, forward strand.
CGCTGATGAAGTGGATGATCGCCAACGGCTACGACGATGCCCGCACGCTGCGCCGCCGCATCAAGGCGATGGAAGACTGGGTCGCCAACGGCGAGTTGCTGGCCGGTGACGCCGATGCCGAGTACGCCGCGGTGATCGAGATCGACCTCGCCGACATCAAGGAGCCGATCGTCGCCTGCCCGAACGACCCGGACGACGTCAAGTTCCTGTCCGAAGTCGCCGGCGACAAGATCGACGAAGTCTTCATCGGCTCTTGCATGACCAACATCGGTCACTTCCGCGCCGCGGGCAAGGTGCTGGACGGCAAGTCCGACATCCCGACCCGCCTGTGGATCGCCCCGCCCACCAAGATGGACGCGATGATCCTCAACGAGGAAGGCTACTACGGCGTGCTCGGCAAGTCCGGCGCGCGCATGGAGATGCCGGGCTGCTCGTTGTGCATGGGCAACCAGGCGCAGATCCGCAAGGGCAGCACCGCGATGTCGACCTCGACGCGCAACTTCCCGAACCGCCTCGGCATCGACACCCGCGTGTATCTTGGTTCGGCCGAGCTGGCCGCAGTGTGCGCGCTGATGGGCAAGATCCCGACGGTGGAGGAGTACATGGCGCAGGTGGAAGTGGTGAACAAGAAGGCCGCCGACATCTACCGCTACATGAACTTCGACCAGATCGAGGAATTCCGCTCGGTCGCGGATACGGTGGAAGTCTGAGTCGGTAAACGACTGAAAGGCCAGGACGGCCGGGCGGCCGTCTTCCAGTTCGACCCCTCGCCAGGAATGGCGGGGGGTTTTGCTTTTGCGTCGGCGCCCGCCAGCGTGCCCCGCGTCACAGAGGCTGTTCCCCGTCGGCCCAATCGAGCACAGGATGACTCAGCATCAACCCAATAACCCGCTGCACGGTCTCACGCTCGAGCGCATCCTCACCGAGCTGGTCGAGGCCTTTGGCTGGCCGGCGCTTGGCCGGCAGATCAGCATTCGCTGCTTCAACCACGAGCCAAGCATCGCCTCAAGCCTGAAGTTTCTGCGGCGCACACCGTGGGCGCGGGAGCAGGTCGAGGCGCTCTACCTCGATATGGCGCAGTCGCGCGGTGGCGTGAGCGCACAACGGGGCGGAACGGGTACGCCGACGCAAAGGTGATCGCCGATGGACGCCCGCTTCGCCCTCGTGCCGGATGAGATCGAGATCACCGCCATCCGTGCGCAGGGGGCAGGCGGGCAGAACATCAACAAGGTGTCGAACGCGGTGCATCTGCGCTTCGACATCGCCGCGTCCAGTCTGCCGGAGGACATCCGGCTGCGCTTGCTTCGGTTGCGCGACCATCGCATCAGCAAGGACGGCGTCGTGATCATCAAGGCGCAGAAATTCCGCAGCCTGGAAAAGAACCGGGCCGAGGCGTTGCGCCGCCTGGAGGAACTGATCGAATGCGTTGCGGCGCCGCCCAAAGCCCGCCGCGCCACACGGCCGACGCGCGCGTCCGTCGCCCGAAGGCTCGAGGGCAAGGCGCAGCGCGCCTCGGTCAAGATGCTGAGGGCGAAAGTGAGCGACTGAGGGCAGGGCGCCTATTGATGATCCGCCCGCGCGAGGGCGCACCGTTCGAATACGCCAGAAGGAGTGAATGGCGCAGCCCAATCAGCCCACGTCTGCCACCGATATCGTGATCCACGCCGCCCCGGGACGCTTCGCCACCGTGATTTGCCCGGACTCCAGCCGGTAGGTCAGCTGGCAGTGATGCCTGGGGTTGGAAAGTACGCCGGGGTTGAAGATCGCCATGTTTTCGCCGGTGCGCCTGCGAACCGACTGGATCAGAAGACCCGGGTGCCCCTCGCGATGAATCCGCGCCCCTACTGACTGGGGGAAGGCGTAGTCGGACGGGTGCAGCAGTTCGCCATACTCGACCGTGGCCTTGCGGAAATCCAGCAACGCGGCACCGCAGGCCACCAGGTAGACCTTGCGCTCGGCGATCACCGTCTCGCGATCGAACCCCGCATCGCACAGCAAGCCTCGATACCAGTGGTAAGCCGACTCGTAGACCGTCGTCTCGACCGATTCCGATCCGTACCACACGCCGTAAGAGCCGTCGGAAAACCGGCTCGCCTGCCAGTGCCTGAACGGCCAGAGGATGGCGCTGAACCAGGCGGCATCCTCGAATGGCCGGTCGATGATCGGCGTGTCCGAGCGATACGACGGCGGCCGGACTTCGGCCTCAACCGTCTGCGCCAGCAGCCACTCTGCCGGGTCGTCGCTCAGGTCATCGAACAGATCCTGCGACTGTCGCAGCGACACGATATTCCTCGCCACGTCCTGATGAACGTCGGTCAGCGTGACGCGAGCGAACAGCGACTTCATTCAGCAGCTCGACTCAGACGCCACGGGCGCGATCGAGATAGCCCCGCACCATCAGCAGCCCGGCAAAGCCCCATTCCTTCACCACCTCGACCGGGGTCAGGTTGTCGAATGCCTTGTTGCGGGTGCTCATCCAGCGATAAGCCAGATCCCGGTTCTGCGGAAACAGCAGTCGCAGGTTCTTGTGGATCCCCAGCAAGTGGCCCACCCGGTCGTACTGGTCACGGCTCGTCCCGATCGGCTTGCCGCTGCGGTAGTTCGACAGCGCCGCCCTGTTGCTGGCCGCGATGCCCAGCAATGCCGCCTGGTCTTCGGTGCTCAACTTCCAGTGATCAAGCAGGGCCATGACCATCCTGGCCAGCGCACCGCGGTCCTCCGATGCGCTCACTTCACGCTCGGCAACCGCGCTCATGGGGCTCTCCTCGTCATGGGGTGCTCAGTAGCTTGAGCATAGTTTTTTGTGTTGAAGAAAACAAGAAGTGGTGGAATAAAAACAGAATGGGCTGCCCCCTCGCGATTCACGCTCGCAGACGGCAGGGGCACCGCACGCGCTGGACCGGCTTCGGGCCCGCGTCGCTCAGTACTGACGGCCTTGCCGTACACGCGGCTGGCGCAGATCACGTCCAGAACCTGTCATTCGTCAAGTTCGACATTGCGTTGCCGATGTCCGCCTGAGCGCCGCGCGCCCGCACGATGGCGCCGGTAGAAGATCCGCTTGGCGGCCTCCGTGCTGACGACATAAGCGAGCACGATGCCGAGCAACGCCACGAGCAGGCCTGGCGCGGCAGGCGTGAAGCCGAAGGCGGAGGCGACGCCGGGAATGTAGGGCAGGGCCAGCGCCGCCGCGGTGACGGCGATGGTGGCGCCCAGCAGAAGCCGGCTGGGTGCGCTGCGCCAGGCTGCATTGCGGGTGCGTAGCACGAGCACGACGGCGAGTTCGGTGAGCAGCGACACGACGAACCATGATGTCTGGAACAGCGTCTCGTCCGCGCCGAACAGTTTCAGCAGCACGAAGAAGGTCAGCAGGTCGAAGGCGCTGCTGATGAGCCCGAAGACGAGCATGAAGCGCCGCACTTCGCCCACGTCCCAGCGCTGCACGTGGGTGATGTGCTCGCGGTCGACACGGTCGGTGGCAATGGCGATCGACGGCAGGTCGGACAGGAAGTTGTTGAGCAGGATCTGTTTGGCGGCCAGCGGCAGGAAGGGCAGCAGCGGAGTGGCCAGCGCCATGCTGACCATGTTGCCGAAATTGGCGCTGGTGGTGATCGAGATGTACTTGAGCGTGTTGGCGAAGGTTCTGCGGCCTTCCTCGACGCCGGTGCGCAGCACGCCCAGGTCGCTCTTGAGCAGCACCACGTCGGCGCTGTCGCGCGCCACGTCGACTGCGCCATCGACCGAGATGCCGACATCGGCCGCATGCAGCGCGGCGGCGTCGTTGATGCCGTCGCCGAGGTAGCCCACCGCGTGGCCGGTGCGCTGCAGCGCGTGCACGATGCGTTCCTTCTGTTGCGGGTCGACTTCCACGAACAGGTCGGTGCGCTCGGCCAGATGCCACAGCGATTCGTCGGTGAGCTGCGCGATCTGCGGGCCGGTCAGCATCGCCTGCGGATCGAGGCCGATGCTGGCCGCAAGGTGCGCGGTGACGTAGCGGTTGTCGCCGCTGATGATTTTCGTGCGGCAGCCAAGGCGGGCGAGGTTGCGGATGGTGCGCGCGGCGTCGGGTTTGGGCGGATCGGAGAACAGCAGGAAGCCGGTGAGGCAAAGGCCGTTCTCGTCGGCGTGGCTGTACGCGGGCCGGGCCTCGAGCGTACGGGTGGCGACGGCGAGCACGCGGTAGCCGTCCTCGCCGCAGCGGCGGAAATACGTATCCAGCCGCGCGCGTTGCATGTCGTCGAGCGCGCGCTCGCCGCCATCGACGGCAAGCGACGCGCACACGTCCAGCACCTGCGCGTACGCGCCCTTGGTGATGAGGCGATGGCGGCCGGGTGCGTCGTGCTCGGCGACGACGATGGTCAGCCGCTTGCGGTGGAAGTCGTAGGGGATCTCGTCGATCTTGATGGCGTCGCCGGTCCCCAGTCCAGCGCGCTCACCGGCCGCGACGATGGCCGCATCGAGCGGGTTGGCGATGCCGGTCTCATGCGCGGCGTTGAGCCACGCCAGCCGCCGCACGGCGGCAGAGTCGGCGCCGGCCGCATCGACCGCCGCGACCAGCGTGATCACGCCTTCGGTCAGCGTGCCGGTCTTGTCGGTGCACAACACATCCATGCTGCCGAGGTTCTCAATCGCTTCCAGGCGGCGCACGATCACGCCACGGCCGGCGAGGATGCGGGCGCCGCGCGACAGCGTGACGCTGACGATGGCCGGCAGCAGCTCGGGCGAGATCCCGACCGCAAGCGCCACGGCGTACAGCAGCGACTCGATCAGCGGTCGCCCCAGCGCCTGGTTCACCATCAGCACGAACACCACCATGACGATCATGATGCGCACCAGCAGGTAGCCGAACTGGCGCACGCCGCGCGCGAATTCGGTTTCGGGCTCGCGCGCCTTCAGCCGGGCGGCGATGGCGCCGAACTCGGTGCTGCGGCCGGTCTGGATCACCAGCATGCGCGCAGTGCCGCTGCGCACCGAGGTGCCCAGGAACACCATGTTGCTGCGCGCGGCGAGCGAGGTGTCGGCCGGCAGCACGCCGGGGCGCTTTTCCACCGGGAAGGATTCGCCGGTGAGGCTCGCTTCGGTGACGAGGAAATCGACCGCCTCCAGGATCACGCCGTCGGCCGGCACCAGGCTGCCGGCGGCAAGCTGCACGACGTCGCCGGGCACGACTTCGGTGGCCGGAATCGTCACCAGCGCGCCGTCGCGCCAGGCCTGCACCGTCAGCGCGAGCCGCCTGCGTAGCGCGGCGATGGCGACCGAGGCGCGGTATTCCTGCGCGAAACCGAGCAGCGCGCTGCCGAGCACGATCGCGAGGATGATGCCCGCATCGACCCACTGGCGCAGCCACAGCGACACGCAGGCGCCGAACACCAGGATCAGCACCAGCGGGCTCTCGAACTGGCGCAGCAGCAGGCGCAGGGCGGTCTGCTCGTCGCGGTCCTCGACCGCGTTGGGGCCGTGCTGTTGCAGCCGGCTGGTTGCCTCGGCCCCGGTCAGGCCGTCGTGCGTGCTGTGCTGCGTGGCGATCAACTCCGCAGCCGGGCGGCTCCAGCAGGGCACATCGTCCGCAGAGTTCTGCATTCGCTCGTCCTGGATGGTGGGGCTGCGCCGATCTACCGCACGACCGGAACGGCCATCAGATAATCGTAGAGCTTGTCGGCAAGGGCCGCGCGCTGGTCGGGCAGGTCGACCGCAGCGGCACGGCCATGAAGGAAAGCGGCCACCGCCATGAGGAGCAGCGCGACCACATTGCGAGGCTTGCCGAAGGCAGCCGACCAGATTCGATTCATCATGACTCGCTGCTCCCGTAGCGGCCTATAGTGAGTACATGACCGGCAATCGCCGGGCGTCATGTGGAGCACGATCATGAACAAGGTAAGGAAAAGCAACAAGGAGCCCAAGAAGCAATCCCTCCTGACCCCCAAGGAAAGGAAGGCCTCGAAGCGCGCCCGGAAACACGCTCACGACGCGGTGCCGCTGATCACCCCGCGGTGAGACTGGACTGGCCCGCATGATGCGTGGAAATGCACGGTTTTGCGCCAATCCGGCCACGCATCCGCGGCCAGGATGTACGGATGAAGCGTGTCGGAATGACTGCTCGAGGACGCGCGCCCTAGCCGGTCTTCACCGGCCGCTCCCATAAGGGCGGGTCAGTACTTCCAGGAAGTGCCCGTCCGGATCGTCGAAATACATCCCGCGGCCCCCGTCACCGTGGTTGATCTCGCCCGGTCGCGACCGTCCCGGATCGGCCCAGAACGGCAGGCCACGCCTGCGAATCCGGTCGAAGACCTGATCGAACTCGGCTTCGCTGATCAGGAAGGCATAGTGCTGCGACGCGATCGGCGCGTCGGTATCGAGGAAGTCGAGGCTGACGCCGTTGTCGACCTCGACCACCACGAATGGGCCGAAACGCGTCGGCGGCGGAAGCCCCAGAATGCCGGTGAGGAATGCGGCCGACAGATGGCTGTCGCGGGTGTGCACGATGGTGTGATTGAGGTGGACGGCCATGGCATCGTCCTCGTTGCTGGGGTGGGCGAGTTCTACCTGAACGGGTTTCCGGTTGCCCGAGGGCCAAGGGTGTGCCCGGCAAGTCGATCTCGCCATGCCTGCGGGGCTGCGTCGATGGCTCTCTTTTTCAATGGACAGCAATCCGCGTTGCCGGTTCGGTGGCGCGTGGAGCGAAAGCCCCATGGACGCCAACGCAAGGCACAATAAGGCCGAGCCGGACGTTTCCGGATAGCACTTGAGCCAAGGATGAGAAAGCCATGAATTCCGATCTCGATCAGCGTATCAGCTTCAACCCCCGCCAATGCGGGGGGCAAGCCTGCATCCGCGGGCTGAGAATCCGGGTGGCCGACATTCTGGAAATGCTTGCCCAAGGCGTCGAGCAATCGGAAATCCTTGCTGACTTCCCTGACCTGGAAGCGGCGGACATCATGGCCTGCCTGCATTTCGCCGCGAAACGTGCGGCGATTGCGAGACTGGCAGCATGATCTTCTGGGTGGACGCCCAACTACCACCCGGGCTCGCACCGTGGCTGACCGAGGCTTTCAGCGTCGAGGCATACTCGATGCGCTTTCTTGGACTGCACGATGCCGAAGATGGGCAGATTTTCGATCGCGCGCGGGGCGCGGGTGAGATCGTGCTGATCAGCAAGGACAGTGACTTCATCGAGTTGATTGCACAGCGTGGTACGCCGCCGCGACTGCTCTGGGTGACCTGCGGAAACGTGACCAATCGGCGTTTGCGCGAGGTGTTCGGCCGCCTGTTTGTCGACGCCATCGCCTTGCTGCAGGCAGGCGAGCAAATCGTCGAACTCGGCGACGCGTGAGCAGGCGTTCGATTGAAGGCGCTCGCGATTAGCCTCGCGTGTTCGTTGTTGCGTGGGATGTTTCGAACCGGAGTGCTGTTCATGAGGGCGGATTGTTGGGTTTCGTTACGCAGGAGGAACCCGTAGGGTGAACTGGACTGCTGCACGTTGAATGCGCAACAGGACATCCTTATTACGGACGAACTCAGGGCGGCCAGATGAAATCCCGGAAAGTCTTCGGCGTCATCGTTCGTGGGTAGCGTATGGCACCGGCCCGACTCGGGAGGATTGCGGTAATCTGCTGACAATGTTCTGGCCCGTAGCTCAAATGAATCGGTCTTTCCGGGCCGTACACATACATCCGGTCGAATGGCAGATTCTCCGCGATCCACCTCGCCACTTCGAGCATGTCTTCATCGTCGACGATCAAATCGACCGCCGCGCCAAGCCGAGTACAAATCGGATTTCCAAGTCGGTTCAGCTCGCAGGCAGCATGCTGGTCCAGGGCGGGTGCAATGCGTGCGGAAATTTCGCGGGTGAGAGCCGGACCGGCGAAGCCATAGGTCAACCGGACCATCCCGAAGTAGTCGATGATCGGTGTGATGAGGCGGGTGGCGAGTGCGTGCAGCGCGTTGTAGCTGTCCGGATTGCGTGGACGGTTGTCGACCCGCGTGCGTTGCCACGTTTCCCCGCATTCGATGAAGTCGCGATAGGTGAAATGAGGGCCGCATGCGAAATCGAGTTCAGGTATGTCCTGGGCGGGGCGCAGCGCAAAGTCTTGGATCACGAGACGCAGCAGCGACAGGGCAGCGTCCAGTTCTGCGATGGGTGGTCCGTATGTTCCGGGGTCAAACAGTTCGAGGGCGCTAAGGGATTCATCGAAGGCTGACTGTTCGGCGAAGCGTGGCCACTCTTCGTTGATATACCGCGACTTGTCATACAGCGGAGGGGGTAAGACGGAATGTTCCCCGTAATAGAAGAAGTCGATTTCCTGAGTGCGCAGCTTCACCTTGATGCGCTCTGTCATCAGCGGAATCGGTTTTCCATCGAAGTCATCGAACTTCAGCAGGCTGAGCTTGCCGGAACGGATATGGACTTTCACGACGTCGACGCGGTCGAGATCACCGTACAGCATTGCGCCGCAGCCGACGTAGATTCGAAGCAGTGGGGGCAGGCGGGATATCAGTGAGCATGCGAGCTGGAGGTAGTCGCTGGGCACGTGATAGCCGAGCCCCTGTTCGCTCGCCGTTTGGCTAGCGGCGTCGAGCAGGGCCGGGTGCGCTGCATCCTGCAATGCCTGCCGGGCGGCAAGGAGAGCCGTCGTGTAATCGCCGAAATGGGTCTTGATGTCGCGCTGCAAGGCCGTGTCGAGTTGGCGATAGGGCTTGTGTTTGCCAAACAGGCGCAGGGCCAGAAAGACGAGGAGATCATCCCGGCGCTCGTTCGCCGCCTGAGCGAGGGCCTGCCTGTCGCAAACTGCCGCCGCAATGCGGAGGGCTCGCTTCCATGAGCCGAACGCAGAAATTGCCTCGGCGGCACGAGGAAACTCGTCGCATTGCGGCTCGCGGCCAAGATCGATGCAAGTGGACCATAGCGCGTCGAGCAGTTCGCGATGTTCGGCGACAAGCTCGTGCAGCCTCGATGATCGAACGCGATCTTGACGCGGAGGACGTGATGTCCGTCGTGCATATGACCCTGCGCGCAGGTGCGGGCCACGCCGTCGGCGTTGGCACTCGAAGAGGAAGCGTTGCTCGGCAGACTTGTCGGCAAAGACGAACAGGATCCCCGGCGCGACCGGAATTGCCTCGGTATCGAGGACCGTTTCGACGAACTCCTTGAATTCTGTCTGGGTAAAGTACTTCTGAAAGGTGTTGCGCTGCGTGCGATAACCATCCCGGAAGGGACGACCGGCCGGCGGTGTGCTTCCGTACAGCATCACGGAGACCACGAGGACCGTTCGTGCCAGGTCGAATGCGCCGTGCAGGGCTGCGATCCGTTCATCGAAGTCCTCGATGACGTTGATGACGAAACCGAGATTGACGATATCGGCGGAGGTGCGGATGCCATCGGCTGCGTAATAGGGGTCCCAACCGCTGGCCGAATAGTGGTTTCCCCGCAGTGTCCGCAGGTCATCGCCGCGACCGCAGCCATAGTCGAAGAAGCTGCGCTCGGGATCGAGCAGACCGTGCCGTGCCAGGGCCTGAATCGGTGCTGACAGGCCGCTGCGGCTGAGGGCCGTGCGGTGACGTTCGATCGCGTCACCGTCCAGAATGGCTTCCTCGTCCATATCGACTGCGTTGCCCAGCGGCACCATTTGATGGTCGTCGAGTTGGTAGCCGGCATGGCTGATACGAGCGTCCCAAGCCCGACGAAAGCCGATCAGATGCGGATCCTCGAACAGCCCGAGGGCCTCGGCCTGTTCGGTCAGTTGGGAAAACCGAGTGAAATCGGGATGATCGGGCGGAAGCAGTCGTTCCTTGCGATGCAGAATGGGCGGGTTTAGCGATGACTCGTAGCTGCGATAGGACACAATCCCTTCACTAACACGGATGTGCCAGGCCTCACGCAGTTCCGGAAATGCCGCGGTGAAGAAATCGGGATAGTGCAGGGCCGAAACAACGCCCGCGATCTCGTCGATCTTGAGTACATTTGCCGTCGCGTCGGCGTCTGGGCAGACCGCCAACGCGGTGGTGGCAAGCGTGCGAAGCGTGTCCGGCAACCGTGAGATCGCCAAGCGGTGAATATAGATGCGGCCCGCGACGACTTTGCCGACGGCGCCCGTTGCCGGCGCCTCCATTAAACACTGAGTTGTGTCGCAATGTCTTCAGCGCGGATATTGTACGAATGGGCGCGGATTCCGCGACCATCGCCACCCCGGAAGATCATGTCTCCAGCCCCCTGCAGACGTTCGGCTCCAGCTTCGTCCATGATGATTTTCGACTCCGCAGCACGTGCCACCCTTAGCGCGATACGAGCGGGGCAGTTCGTGCGCAGGAGACCGGAAAAGGTTTTCGCCTCTGGACGTTGTGTTGCAAGGATCAGATGAATCCCGGCCGCACGCGCCTTCTGCGCCAACAGGACCAAGCGCTCTTCGTTCGTCTTGTCCTGCATGACCAAGTCTGCCAATTCGTCCACAGCAACGATAATCCATTCGCCGCGATAACCTTTTTCACGCGCACTCGCCAGATCCTTGACCCCTAGTTCCGCAAACCTTGTGTAGCGAGCTTCCATTTCCTCGACAAGCTGGTCGAGCAGCGTTGTTGCCGCCGTGCTGTCGGTCGCCACTTCGCCGAACAGCAATGGGTAGTCGCGCCAAGCGGCGAACTCGACCTGCTTGGGGTCAATCAGTGCGAAACGAAGTGGGCGACGATCACCATACGACAGAAGGCTCAACAGCAAGGCATTGAGACAAACGCTTTTGCCGCTTCCCGTGGTGCCGCCGATCAGGAGGTGGGGCGCGCTGGCCAAGTCGAACATAAGCGGCTTGCCGTCAATCGTGACGCCTGGGCTAACGGGCAGACGCATTGCAACAAAATCGAAGCCAGCCGCAGCACGGGCGAAATGAGTGACGTCGACGGTTTGCCATGCTTCTTTCGGGCGGGGCTCGTCGAGGAAACAGGTTTTCGGTTCGTTGGCGTTGCTCAGGCTCAGCGTATTGCCGATACCCAGCGCAAAGCCCAGTTCGTCGAGCCGGCTTTCGAGCGCTCTGCGGTCAGTCGCTTTGGCAAGAAAGAGCTTGTAGCGATTGATTCTGGGACCAGCGAATGTCTCGCGGATCTCCGCAGTCACTCCGTTCTGCCGTAGCAACTTCAGAATGGCGTCCTGTTCCTCGTCGTCGATTTTCCGCGGGCCCAGTTCGTCAGCAATGCCGCCGTCGACTACTGAAAGTGGCGACGTCTGTTCCGGCAGGTTGGCCTTGCGGGCAAGGATCTCCAGAAAGCTCTTGAAATCGTCGCCAGCTTCATTTCGATCATCCGTCAATAGTCGGATGCCGCGGTGCCAGTGGTCGCGTACCAGCTTTTGCAGCGCCTCGAGAGTGAACGTTTCTTCGCCGCGGCGCCGCAAAAGTTCCCCGAACAGACCAATCCAGAGAAAATTGCAGCTATCTTCGTCGCCGAAGAGTTGCAAGCCCTTGATCGCAGAGCCTTTTGCGTCAGGCGCCGCCTCGGGGAAGGATTCGAGCCCGAGCGAGCGACCGAGGGCCAGTCGTATGATCTCGTAGTTGCTTTCCGCGCCGACGAAGCTCTTCAGATCCTTGGCAGCCTGGTCGGCTTCGCGGCTGCTCGAATAAGACGCAGTAAGAATATCGCTGATGCTGTTCATCATGCGGTTCCAGCAAAATAACGATCGGCAACCGCCTCGGTTCTTCCGACACCATGTCCCATTTGTGCGTGCTGCAATAGATAGCTTTTTGCTACGTGCTTACCGAGGCGGGCAAATTCGATTGCGCCGATTTCCTTGTCTTGCGCAAGCAGGATGACCTGCCGTGTTCCGTCTTCTGTCCAGTAGTCGAGCAGATTCTTGCAGTGCGTTTCGGACAATCGGGCAAGTGGCGTGTCCACGATCAGCGGCACGTTGTAGCCGGTAACCTCGGCCAAGGCTCCAACCAGTGATAGCACGAATAGCTGGGACTCGCCCGAAGATTTGGGGAGATGGATCTCACTTCCCTCGTGGCTGAAAAGAACTGCCTTGCCGTCGTTCTGTATCTCGATGCGCGCCACCTGGTCCTTGTGGTGAAGGCGTCGGAAGAGCCGCGTTGTCGCGTCCGAAAGCGCCCTCAGCTTCAGTTCGAACAGTGCGGGCAGGAGGTCATCGATCATGGCGACGACCCGTTCGGCACGCTGCGCGGCGATGCGCTCGGGATGCCCCTCGACCAGTTTCTTGCGCTCCCGTTCATAGGTTGCGCTGAGCTGCGATATATCGGCGTTCAGGGCGATCAGCTCGTTATCCTTTACATCGATCAGGCCGCGCAACTCCTCGAGGCGGAGCTGGATCGACGTCAGCATAGTTGACAATTGCTCTGCTTCAGCGGAGCGATCGGTGCCGTCGGCGCCTTCCAGCCGGATGCGTTCCTGCTGAAGACGCCACCTTTCGTGTATGGCCTCATCCAACTTGATGGCAAGGGTACGCAGTGCGCTGCCCGAAACCCGGATGCGTTGGCGCATGTCGGCGAGCTTGCGGCGTTCATTGGTTTGCAGGTAGCGATGCCAATGAAAATCCGCACAGCCTGACGGTCGCGGCGAGTAGAGGCTCTCCCAAGCCTCGGCCAGAGTCCGCTCGAGTGAGTCGCGCGCACCGGGAAGATGGCAGACGCCGGCAATCCAGGCCGAGTTGAAGAACGTGTCGTGAAACTTCTGCCAGCGCGGCTGTTGCTCGTCACGGAAGTGCTCCCACGACGACAGCGTGTCTTCCTGTTCGAGTGCTTCGGTGAGAGCGTCGTGCAGTTGTCGTCTGACGAGCTGCAGCGGTAACGCGGTCGACATCATCTTCCGCAACTGGGTACGGTAATGGTCTTCATCCTGCTCGGCGCGCGCACTCGCTTCGACAACGTCGGCAACGGTACGGGCATCGCTGCCCTGAGCCAGATCGCGGAGTTGCCGCGTCAGGCGTTCGCGTTGTTCACCGCCGCGCTGGAACTCGGTCTGGAGCTCATGGAGTGCTTCGGCGAGTTCGTCACGTCGGGCGGTTTTCTGGGTGAGCTGCTCTCCCAGTTCGCTGACGCGTTCCTCGTCTACCCCGCCCGCTTGACGCAGTTTTGCCGTGCTGTATTCCGCCAGCTTTTCCCGTAGTTCCCGCACCAATACCACACCGAGAAGGTTTTCGAGGCCGGAAAGGATCCAGCGGGTACGATCTTCATCAGCCAGGACCGCAATCTTTTCACCGTCGAAGAAGAAGAACGGCGCGAGCCACGGGGGAACCGCGTAACTGGAAAGCAACGCGGGCAGCATGACTTCCGGCCGCCCGGTCCAGGTGCTGCTGCCAGCACCCTGGGTTTCTATGACGAGACGCTGCGAATCGTACTTTCCGCTGCTGTTGAAGAACCACTTGCGGGTGATGCGAAGGCGCCCCTTTTCCGGGCGTGTGATTTCGATGGACACTTCCATCCGGTCGTCGCCGTTACGTAACGCATGCTTGTAGAAGGCAGTTTCGAGGAAATGACCATAGCCACGCGCATGCAGCCCCGCACGGTCGAGTGCGCGATGGCTTACTGCCTCTTCGCCGTATAGTCCGACGTAAACGGCTTCGAGAAGTGTGGTCTTGCCATAGCCGTTGATACCGCCCACCAGGACGAGGTTTCTGCCCCTGGCCGGTTGTGGAAACTCGAAAACCTGGTTTTGATAGCTCTTGAAGTTGCGGAGCGCAATGCGGGAGATCCACATGCGCTTACTCCGGACTCGCCATCAGGATGTCGTCGATGTCTTCCGTCAGGCCTCTACGGCGCTGCTTGTGCGCGTGCTCGCGATACGCCGCGACGAGACGTGCGAGTTGATCCTCGGCCACATGATGTTCGCCAAGATGGCGGATCACGACTGCATAGGCGTCGGGGTCGTGCCACAAGGGGAGATCGTCCACATCGTGCTCGATCGCGATGTTCAGATGGTTACTCAAGGGCATATTCCTGCTGGTTTTGCTGTATGAGGTCTTCCGCCCATATGCGGCGGATGGTTTCGATCTCCGCGTCGCTGATAAGGCGCGCGCCGTAGGCCTGTTCGGTTTCCTGCAGGCGTTCGAGGATCATTTGACGCGCCGCGATGGTGAAGGGACCGGGTACCAGACGTCCGTTGGCGACCGTGAGCTTGCCGGAGCGGCGGCGTCCCTGGCGGAGGCTGAGTTCGTTTCGGATAGTCTTGAGCCAGTCGCGAAACTCGATCAGCGGGGCGTACTGAGCGTTGCCGCTGTCGACGAAACCTTGCAGGCTCTTGTCCTTCTCCACGACGGTGCAGGTCCAGCAGCCGAAGCGGCTTGAATTGGTGCCACACCCGGGCGCGTCATCCTGTGACAGCACAATGGGGCATTCGCCGCCGGCTGCGTCGCGGTAGAGCTTGATCAGCCGGCTGTTGTCGCCACCCCAGGCTGGAGGGTAGGTGGCGAGGAGTTCCCAGACCTCGTCAGTCGTGAGGTCGACGATTGGTCGGTAGATGTAGGCGCCTGTGAGGTCGTTGTGCGGGTGCAGGCGCGAGTCCTCGTGGTTCTCGTATCCGTCTATCCGGCGACGACGAACCTCCGACTCGTCACGCCGGACGCCGAGCAGGATGATTGCGGCCCCGTTTTCGGCAACCTGGTTGCGAATGTAACGGCTGGTCGGCTGGATCTTCAGACGGTCTGTACACCAGCGCATCTGCTGGTTCGGACTGGGGTAGCCCTTGCCGATGAGGAGAGCCCAGAAAGTCTGGGTATCGTCAGGGGTCGTTGTCGCAACCGTGATCGGCAGGTCGTGAACACGCGTCCCGTCCTCGATTTCCTTCAGGGACTGCTTGAGGTGCGATACGACAAGGGGGCTTTCGACCAGTGTGTCGTTGGCGACGACGTGAACCTTGCGCAGCAGACGGCTTGGCGCGATGTCCATCAGCGCGGCGAATACCGCCTGGGCGACCAGGGTGCTGTCCTTGCCGCCGGAGAAGCCGATGATCCACGGGTGGTTCTGCGCCGTGGAGAGGTACTCGGCACGGATTTCGGCGACGAGGCTTGAATAGTTGTCCTGCACGGTTTCCTTACACGCCGGTTTGCTGCCCAAATGTGGCAGTTGGCGAAGTGAACTGAAAATCCATAACAGTTTAAACCGATATTTAACTTCGATGCGCCCGGAAACTTAACTTCCGGTTCATGAACGAGAAAGCTGAGTTCGGTGTCCGGTTGTGCAAGGCGATGCAGACGCAAGGCGTACCGCTGCGTCCCAGCGTGCTTGAGCGGGAGTTCAATCGGCGCTACTGGGGAAAGCCGATTACGCTGCAGGCTGTGCGACGCTGGATGCGTGGGGAAGCCATTCCGTCGCAGGACAAACTTCAGGTGCTGGCGGAATGGCTCAAGATCGAGCCGCAGGTGTTGCGCTTCGGAGAGCAAGCAGTCCGCTCGGCACAGGTTGCACACCAGCGTTGGGAGGCGTTGAGCTATGCGGAACGCGAGACTCTCGACGCTTTCCTTCAACTACCGATCGAGCATCGACGAGTCGTGCAGCAGGTGATTGAGGCTTTCCGCTTGGCGTATTCGAAGGACGCGTCGTCATAGAGGCGTCTGCTTGCCGAACCGGACCGTTCCGGCAATGAGGCGCAACAAGAGTCGGAGCAGCGCTCCAGGTCGAGACCGAAATTGTCGGCCTGGAATCTCGTCTGAACGCCTTGGAACTCAGCCGGCCAGCCGGCTTCCCAATTCGATAACCTCGCCAGGAACCTGTCGTTGTTTCCCGCCGCCAAGAGCAATGCTCTCGAGCAACCGGGAAACGACCGCTTCCAGCGGCAGCGACACACCAAAATGCAGCGTTCTGCCATCCTTGAAAATGGCCAGCGTCGGGAAATTGTCGACATCGATGTCGCCGACGATGTCCGCATCGTCCTCGATGTCGGCCCACGCGAACAGCATGTCGGGATGTGCGGCGGCGATGCGCTCCAGCATCGGCCGGAACTCGCGGCAGGTGCCGCACCAATCGGCGCAAAACGCGATCACTAAGAGCGGGTCGTCGGTGAGGCGGGGGTGGCCGGGGAGGGCGGCGACCGGGAGAAGGGTAGACATTGTGTAAGCACGCGCGCCGATCAGGCTCCCGTGTGCGCTACCTTGTCCGTCGCCGCCTTGCTAGGAAAGAAACTCACCTTCTGCGCCACCACCGCATCGCGCATCTTGGCGATATGCGGCTTCATCGCGCCGACGACGTGCATCTCGCAGCGCTTGCAGTCGAAGCGCAGGGTCAGGGTTTCGTTGCCGTTGACGAGCTGCATCGGGTCGGGGCGGATGCCTTTCACTTCCTTCGGGCACAGGTTGAAGCTGTAGCGCAGGCAGTGCTTGGTGATCATCAGCGACACGTCGTCGCGCTCCTCGTTCGCCTCGTAGGCGGCGTCGATGAGCTTGACGCCGTGCTTCGCGTAGAAGGCGCGCGCCGGGTCGTTGAGGACGTTGGCGAGGTAGCTCAGCGCGTCCTGCGGATAAGGCACCGGCGGTTCGACCGCGGCGGAGCGCGGCGGGCGGACGTGGGCCTTCAGGCGGGCGGCTTCGAGCTGCTCGACGGCGTCGCGGCGCAGCGCATTGAGCTGCGAGGCGGGGAGGAAGGGCGCTGCGGCCACGTCAAGCGCGATGTGGCCGGCGGTGAAGATCGTGTTGCCAAGCTTGGCGATGTGCTCGTGCAGCGTGGCGAGCGCGCGTTCCACGTTCTGCGCCGGCTCGTGTGCGGCGGCGAGGCTGGCGGTGGCGGTGACGCCGTCCTCGTCGGTGAAAGTCAGCGCAAAGCCGTCGGCGGTGGCGAAGAAGCGCGCGTCGACGCGTATGCGGCGCTCGGCGGATTTCTTTTCCAGCGCGCGTTCGAACTCGTGGTCGTGATTGCGGAACAGCGAGGTGCCGGGGACGAGGTCGGCGGGCAGGGGTTCGGACGGGAAGATGCGGTCGATGCCTTCGCCGCCGCCGTTGGCCTCGGCGCGGTTGACGCGCAGGCCGGTCAGCTCGCCCTTGGGGTCGTACCAGGTGAGGCCGTCGGCGTTGTGGATCGGCGCGGCGGCTTCGACGTCGAAGAACTTGCGGCCCTTGGTGTCGATCTTCGTCACCCGGCCGATCGGTTCGCCGACGAACTTGGGCGACTCGAAGGCCTCGATGCCGTGGTGGCGGTCGTTGGCGAAGTAGTCGGTGTACCCACGGTTGAAGGTCTTGTCGGCCTGTGGCGTGAACAGGAAGGTGCTGCGCCCGCTGGAAGCGCGGCGATACACCGGGCCGTCCGCCTCGGGGTGCTCGATGATTTCGTCGAGCAGCGTGCGGTAGTGCGCGGTGATGTTCTTGACGTAGGAGAGGTCCTTGTAGCGGCCCTCGATCTTGAATGAGCTCACGCCCGCCGCGGCCAGTGCGCGCAGGTTGGCGCTCTGGTTGTTGTCTTTCATCGACAGCATGTGCTGGTTGCTGGCGATGGTGTTGCCGTCCTTGTCCTTCAGGTCGTAGGGCAGGCGGCAGGCCTGCGAGCATTCGCCGCGGTTGGCGCTGCGCCCGGTGTGGGCGTGGCTGATGTAGCACTGGCCGGAGTAGGCCACGCACAGCGCGCCGTGCACGAAGTATTCGAGGTAGCAGTCGGTCGCATCGGCGATCTGGCGCACCTGCTGGAGCGTCAGCTCGCGCGCCAGCACGATCTGCGAGAAGCCCACGTCCTGCAGGAAGCGCGCCTTGCTCGCGTCGCGGATGTCGGTCTGGGTGCTGGCGTGCAGCTGGATCGGCGGCAGGTCGAGCTCCAGCAGGCCCATGTCCTGCACGATGAGCGCGTCGACGCCGGCTTCGTAGAGCTGCCACACGAGCTGGCGCGCGGGTTCGAGTTCGGCGTCGTGCAGGATGGTGTTGAGCGCGACGAAGATCTCGGCGTGGTAGCGGTGCGCGTGCGAGACCAGGCGAGCGATGTCGGCAACGGTGTTTTCTGCCGACGAGCGCGCGCCGAAGGACGGGCCGCCGATGTACACCGCGTCCGCGCCGTGGTTGATCGCCTCGATGCCGATGTCGGCCGTCTTGGCGGGGGCGAGGAGTTCGAGGACCTTGCGGTCGCGGGAGGTTGCAGTGCTCATCGGCGAAAACGTGCGCAAGCGCTTGATCGGAAAGGCCGCAATGATACCGCGTCTGCCCGCTTCAGGCGGTTCGACGTGTGCCCCGCAACGTGACCGGCAGCAGGATGGCGACACCGATGGCGTCGGCGATCCAGTCCAGCGGGTCGCCGACACGGTAGCCGGTGAAGGACTGCGCTACCTCCATCGCTGCCCCATAGGCGAGCAGTCCGAGACCGAGGGCGAAGGCGCTGCGCGGCCAGGCGGACAGCCCGAGCAGGGCCAGCGCGGCGAACAGGAGCGCGTGCTCGACCTTGTCCTGCCACGACACGATCTGCACGATGTCGGGCGCGGGAAGCAGCGCGAGCCAGAACACGGCGACAAGTGCGGCGACGAAAATGAGGCGAAGCGGGAACCGAAGGGCGGGGCTGGTAATCATCAATGGTGCTCGATGTGGATGCGTACGTTGGTGGGTGCCTTGCTGTCGATTCGACGGGAGAAACGTGATGCGAGTTTGTCGTTCCTTGCTGTTTGCCGCCAGTGCGGCGTGTTCGCTGCTGCTGGCTGCGGGCGTGGGCGCTGCCAGTGTGACCGTCCAGACGGAGGCTGGCGCGCTGCGCCTGACCGAAGTCGCGCAAGGGCTGGAGCATCCGTGGTCGCTGGCCTTTCTGCCCGATGGGCGGATGCTCGTGACCGAGCGTGAGGGCCGCCTGCGTGTGGTGACGGCTGCCGGAGCGCTTTCGCAGCCGCTGGGCGGGGTGCCGAGAGTGCATGCAGTCGGGCAGGGCGGGCTGCTCGACGTGGTGCTGAGTCCGGACTACGCGACCGATCAGCGCATCTACTTCTCGTTCGCACAGCCCACGGACAAGGGCGCGCGCACGGCCGTCGCGCGTGCGCGACTCAACCTCGAGGCGCTGAAGCTGGAGGACGTGCAGGTGATCTTCACCCAGCGCGACGATCCGTCGGGCGGCGGGCATTTCGGCTCGCGCCTCGTGTTCGCGCGCGACGGCAATCTGTTCGTGACCCTGGGCGACCGCTATAACCACCGTGATCGCGCGCAGGACCTGGGCAGTCATCTGGGCAAGGTAGTGAGGATCCGGCCCGATGGCGGCGTGCCGGCGGACAACCCCTTCGTGAGGCGGGCGGGGGCCTTGCCCGAGATCTGGACCTACGGCCACCGCAACGTGCAGGGCGCGGCGCTGAACCCGGCGACCGGTGTGCTGTGGACGCATGAGCACGGGCCGCAGGGCGGGGACGAACTCAACATTTCGCGCGGCGGTCGCAACTACGGCTGGCCGGACATCACCTTCGGCCGGGAATACGTCACCGGCTTCCGGATCGGCGAAGGTACGGCGCGCGCCGACGTCGAGGCGCCCGTCAAGCAATGGACGCCGTCGATCGCGCCGTCGGGCATGGCTTTCTACACCGGCGATGCCGTGCCGAGCTGGAAGGGTAATGTGTTCGTCGGCGCGCTGAAGTACCAGATGCTGGTGCGCCTGGTGCTGGACGGCGACAAGGTGGTCCGCGAGGAGCGTCTGCTGGCCGACCAGGGCAAACGCATTCGCGACGTGCGCCAGGGGCCGGACGGCCGGCTGTGGCTGCTGGACGATACCGACGGACGCATCCTGCGGCTGGATCCGCTGTGACCTGCGACCCCTTTGGGGCCGCCCGCAGGCGGCCCTTCAGGCTGACTGCTTGATCGCGAGCAGCGCCTGATTGCGCAGGGTGCGCAGCAAGGCAAGTTCGCGTTCGCCAATTGCGATATCCCCGGCGTGGTCCTTGTCGGCGTAGATCAGCGCCACCGGCGTGCCCTTTAGCGTGAGCGGGAGCAGCACGAAAGTCTGCGAGGGCAGCGCCTTGCGATACCACTCGGGGATGCGCCGGGCGATGTGCGGCTCGTCGATGTCGTCGATCAGCACGTCGGCGCCCTTGGCGGTGGCAACGTTGAACACGTTGTCCGGCTGGGTGGCGAGGCTGAAGCGCAGGCTCCTCGTCAGTTTCTCGACTTCGGGGCCGAAGCCGAAGCGGCCGGTCATCGTGTTCGTGCGCGCGTCGCGGATGCACAAGACCACGTGCTTGAAGCACATCGCCCGGTACATCGTCTCGAGGGTGATGCGCAGGATGTCGTTGAGCTTGAACCCCTCGAGCAGGGCGTTGCTGATGTCCTGGATGCCGGCGGTGAGCACAGCCTGGGCGTCGACCGGCCGAGCGTCCGTATCGCCCGCATCATCGAGGGTGTCGGCGCCGCGCTCGCTCAGTTCCCCCGGCAGCAGTTCGTGATCTGCTGGTGCGGCCGCGTTCTCGGCGGCGTTGAGGTACTGGTGGACGTGCCGCCCGATGCGCATGTCGCCCAGATCCACCTGGATGACCCGGGCCAGATCGTCGAGCTCATCGATCGATCGCGCCAGCGCCTCGCGCACGCCCTCGTCGGTGACGGGCACCGCGTCGACGAAGCGGCCGGCGATCTGCCGTATTGCCTGATCGCGCTCGGCGGCGGGCAGCAGCGCGACCGCGTCGCACAGTTCGTTGGCGCAGGCCGACAGCGCGCGCAGCCTGCCCTCATGCGTGTCGGGCCGGCGCACCGGCCCCTCTGCGGGCTTGCGCATGCTGTCCACAAGCACAGGCGGAAAGCCCCAGGCCTGGGCGAGGCCGGTGCCCAGTTCCTCGAAGCTCACCCCCAGCACCTGTTGCGCGGCGATGTCCTCGCGACAGCCGGTCTGCCGGGTCACCCGCCGGATGTCCTCGGTTTCCTGCGGGAAGTAGTACTGCGACAGCAGCCGGCCCAGGTTGTGGAACACCGAGCAGATGTAGGCCTGCTCCAGATCGCGCATCTTCAGCTTCTGACCGATCTCGCGTGCCAGCAGCCCGGCGAGGCAGGCGCGCAGGAACTCCTCCTTGAGGTGGGCGGCGTTGTCCTTGTCCTGCAGATGCTCGAACAGCAGCACGGTGATGGCGATATTGCGGACCGCATCGAAGCCGAGCACGATCACCGCGCGCGAGACGGTGCTGATGCTGCTGCCGGTGGGCCGGTAATGCGCCGAGTTGACCAGCCGCAGCAACTTGTTGGTGAGGGAAAAGTCGCGCAGGATCAGGTCGGACAATTGCGCGACGCTTTCGGATTCACTCGTGGTGATGCGGTTGATCGCCACCACCGAGGCCGAGAGGGCAGGGAAGTCGCCGCGGTGCCGCATGCGGCGCAGCAGGAACTCGAGCGCTTCATGACGCGGCGAAGCGGCGGGCGACGATGCGTCGTCCAACCCGTCGGACACGCTCGCCTCCCGTTCCCGCAGCGGGGCATTTTCCGGACGTGGCGGGTTGGCGGGTGGCTGCGGCATGTCGGTGTCGATCGGATTCAGTGAGAAGGACGTGAGGCGGTATATCCCGCCCGTGCGCGGGGCACGCAAATTATTGCACAGGGCCTGGACGGACGGCCTTGAGGCAACGAGTCCCTGTCATCCTTTCATGGCATGATCGTGAGGACTTCCGAAACTTGAAGCGGTACGATGGAAAGCCCATACAAAGGCAAGACCGGCCTGCGCCGTGTCTGGAACGCATTGCACTATTCGCTGGACGGACTGAAGGCCGCCTACCGGCACGAGGACGCGTTTCGCCAGGAGTTCTGGCTTGCGGTGGTGTTGGTGCCGCTTGCGCTGTGGCTCGGCGACTCGGGGGTCGGCAAGGCGCTGATGGTGGCCAGCGTGTTGCTGGTGCTGATGGTGGAACTGCTCAATTCGGCGATCGAGGCGACGGTGGATCGCATTTCGCTGGAAAACCACCGGCTCGCGAAACGTGCCAAGGACATTGGCAGCGCCGCCGTGCTGCTGAGCCTGTGCAACGTCGTGCTGGTATGGGCGCTGGTGTTGCTGGCCTGAGCGCTGCGGACCGGGGGCGCCTCGCCGCGGCGAAGTGCCGCGGTCCGGTCGAAGTGAAGCGCGCGCTTGATGGCGGCTCAGGCGGTACCTGGGCCCCAGGCGCGCACGGTGCCGGTATCGACATGAACGAAATCGGATTCGGGGTAATAGCCGACGCCGCCCAGGCCGAGTTCGATCGCGGCGTCGCGCAAGCGGGTGGTGGCGACACCGGGCATGCGGATGTCGATGGCGCGGCCGTCCATGTGCAGGCTGCGCTTGGCGACGCCGCCGCCGCCGGTCTTGCGCAACATGTCGTTGGTGGCGGGCGAGCGGTAGGCGGAGATGATCTCGAAAGTTTCTCCGCCGCACGCGATCTTCAGCGCGTGAAGAATGTCGAACAGCTGTGGATCCATCACCTGGGCTTCGCCGGTGCGGAAGTCGCGCAGGAGCCAGTTGATGCGCTGCAGGGCGGGAGGAATGTAGCTGCGCCCGTCGTGGTAGGCGAGTTGCAATCTTTCGTCGGTGTGGGTATGCCGAAAGGAAAGGTGGCGCTCGGCGATGTCGAAGCGCGCAGCGCGGGCACTCACGGCGTGAAGCCCGAGGGGGGCGGTGGCAAGGCCCTTCAGTAGAAGGCGACGCCGCGGCAGGATCTGGTCAGGAGTACGGTGACGCATGAATATTTCGCTGTCGGTACAAGGACTTGAAGGCCGCATCGTAAACGATGGGGCGATATTTTTGTGCAAAAATTTTCACGCATGGCGGCGCCTGCTTGCCGGCGTGGTGATGGGTGTCGCGCTGCAGGTCAGTGCGACTGCGCAGCCGCCAGCCGAAGGAGGCGGTCAGGCCATTGACGACGCAGTGGTGCAGGCCATCGCGCAGAGGCTTGCCGCTGTCGCGGCGACGGGCAGCGGTCCCGAAGCCATCCGGGCCTTCTACGAGGGGCGCGGTTTCCGGCCGCTGTGGCTTGAAGCCGGCAGACGCAACGAACTGATCGCCGCTATCGACGACAGCCGGGCCGACGGCCTTGAGCCATCCGACTACCGCATCGACCATCTGCGCGAGCTGAGCGTTCAGGGGACGTCCGACGCAGCGTTGCTGGCCGCGCGTGACCTCACGTTCACCGAATCGCTCGCCCGGCTGGCGCGGCATCTTTCGCACGGCAAGGTCAATCCCGCGTCGCTTTACTCGATCTGGAACTTCTCCCCGCCTCCCGACCCGCTCGAGCTCGCGCTGCGTCTTCAGCGCGTGGTCGATGGCGGATCGCTGCGGGCGGCCGTCGCTGCGCAGGCGCCGCAACTCGACGCCTACCGGGGGCTGAAGGCTTCGCTTGCCCGTCATCGAGCGATCGAGGCCGCGGGCGGCTGGGGCCGCATTGCGCCGGGGCCGTCGCTGCGACGCGGCGACCGGGGCGCGCGTGTCGCTGCGGTGCGCGCGCGGCTGGCCGCGAGTGGCGACCTCGACGCGGCGACCCCATCGCCGAATGGCGGGACGGCGGATCACTTCGACGAAGCGCTCGCTGCCGCGCTCGCACGTTTCCAGCAACGGCACGGCCTCGCGCCGGACGGGGCAGTGGGCAAGGACACGCTCGACGCGCTGAATGTGAGCGTGGCGGAGCGGATTGCGCAGATTCGGGTAAACCTCGAGCGCGTGCGCTGGGTGGCGGCGGATTACCAGCCTGACGTGCTTATGGTGGACATTGCCGGATTCAAGGCCGAGCTGAGGATGGCGAACCAGCCGGTGTGGAGCACGCGCGTGGTGGTGGGCCGGCCGTCGCGCGAAACGCCGTCGTTGCTCGACAGCGTGCAGCATCTGGTGCTGAACCCGAAGTGGGTGGTGCCGCCGACCATTCTGCGCGAAGACGTCATTCCCGGCATGCGGCGCAACCCGGCGTATTTGAGCTCCCACCGGCTGCGCCTGGTGGATCGTTCCGGCAATACGGTGGACCCCGCCGCGGTGGACTGGCACGACCAGGGTGGTGGTTTTCCCTATCAGGTCGTCCAGTCGGCGGGGGCGGATGGGTCGCTGGGGCAGATCAAGTTCGCCCTGGGCAACCGCTACGCGATCTATCTGCATGACACGCCATCGCGGTCGCTGTTCAAGCGTCCGGCACGGGCCTACAGCTCGGGGTGCGTGCGGGTGGAGAATCCGCAGGAGCTGGCGCTGCTGTTGCTCGACGACCCGCAGCAATGGAGTGCGGATGCGCTCAAGGCTGCGATCGGCACCGGCCGCACGCGCACCGTGCCGGTCAATCGCGAGATTCCGGTGATGCTGCTCTACTTCACCGCCGAGGCCGATGCCAGCGGTGCGGCCGCGTTCCGCAAGGACATCTACCAGCGCGATGCGCGGGTGCTCTCGGCCTTGTCATCTTAGCGACATCGAAACGTAACTGGAGCGTCGCTTTCGCCGCCTAAGCTGCGGCGACATGAAGACGCTCGAATTCACTGCCGAGGAACTCTGCCTCGAGCCCAGACTGCGGATTGCGCTCGTTACCGAGACGTATCCGCCTGAGGTCAATGGCGTCGCGATGACGCTGCAGCGCATGGTCGACGGCCTGCTGCGACGTGGCCACCGCGTGCAGCTGATCCGCCCGCGCCAGGCGGGCTCCGACATCGCGCAGCGCGACGGCGACTACGAGGAAATGCTGTCGCGCGGCTGGAAGCTGCCGCGCTACGACGGACTGCGCTTCGGGCTGCCGGCGAAGTCGGCGCTGGTGCGGGCCTGGGGCCGGCAGCGTCCCGATCTGGTGCATGTGGCCACCGAGGGGCCGCTGGGCTGGACGGCGATCTCGGCGGCGAAGAAGCTGCGCCTGCCGGTCACCTCCGACTTCCACACCAACTTCGACCACTACAGCGAGCACTACGGCGTGGGCTGGCTGCGCCAGCCGGTGGCGGCCTACCTGCGGCGCTTCCACAACCGGACCGCCTCCACCTTCGTGCCCACGGCGGAAATGGCGCGCGCCCTGCGCGCGCTGGGCTACGCTCAGGTCGAGGTGGTGTCGCGCGGCGTCGATACCCGGCTTTTCTCGCCCACCCGGCGCAGCGTCGCGCTACGCGCCGAATGGGGTGTCGGCGACGATGGCCTGGCGCTGATCAGCGTCGGCCGGCTTGCGCCGGAGAAGAACCTGCAACTCGTGATGCGCGCTTATGCAGCGGTGCGCGAGGCGCGGCCGTCGGCGCGGCTGGTGGTGGTGGGCGACGGGCCGATGCGCGATGCGCTGGCGCGCGAGTGCCCCGACGCCGTGCTGTGTGGCATGCGCACCGGCGAAGATCTGGCGGCGCACTACGCCTCGGCCGATCTGTTCCTGTTTCCCAGCCTCACCGAGACCTTCGGCAACGTCACGCTTGAGGCGATGGCGAGCGGGGTGTGCGCGGTGGCGTACGACTACGCGGCGGCGGCCGAGGTGCTGCGCGATCTCGAGAACGGGCTCAGTGTGCCGTGCCGCGACGAAGCCGCCTTCATCGAGCGCGCGGTGCGGGGGGCCTGCGACGACGGGCTGCGCCGCCGCCTTGCCGAGCGCGCCCGCGCCAGTGCGGAACTGATCGACTGGGAGCGGGTGAACGATCACTTCGCCGGCGCCCTGGTGCGCGTGTGGCGAGGCACGGATAATCCGGCCGCGGGACTTGGAGCCGAGCGCACGCTTGGCTGGGAGCGGCGATGAAGAAAGTCCGCGCGGTCTTCATTTCCGACGTGCATCTGGGCACGCGCGCCTGCCAGGCGGATCGCCTGCTGGCCTTCCTGAAGGAGTACGAGTCCGAATATCTGTACATGCTGGGCGACATCATCGACTTCTGGTCGATGAGCCGAAGCATCCAGTGGGCGGGCGCGCACAACACCGTGGTGCAGAAGGTGCTTCGGCGCGCACGCCACGGTGACAAGGTGTTCTTCATTCCCGGCAACCACGACGAGGCGCTGCGCGAATACGCCGGCATCGCCTTCGGCGACATCCGGGTCGAGAGCGAGTGGGTGCACGAGGCCCTGGACGGGCGTCGCTACTGGCTCATCCACGGCGACGAGTACGACCAGGTCACCCGCCACCATCGCTGGGTCGCGGTGCTCGGCGATGTGGCCTACAACGGTCTGGTCCGCATCAACCACCTGCTGTCGCGCGTGCGGCGCGCGCTGCACATCCCCGGCTACTGGTCGCTGGCGGGCTACGCCAAGCAGAAGGTCAAGCGCGCGGTGAGTTTCATCTTCGACTTCGAGGACGCGGTCGCGCATGCCACCCAGCAGCGAGGCCTGGATGGCGTGATCTGCGGCCATATCCACTGGGCTGCGGACCGCCGGATTGGCGCCATCCACTATCTGAACTGCGGCGACTGGGTCGACACCTGCAGCGCGATCGTCGAGCACTTCGACGGCCGGATAGAAGTCGTGCAATGGGGCGTGCAGGCAGCGCCGCAAGCCGCGACGGCGCTGGAGGCGCCTGCGGCGCAGCCGGTGGGGCAGGCGGCATTCCATGCGGATCGGGGCCCGATGGACGAGCCGGTGATTTCCCCCTAACATGCCCTCGCGTTCTTGACGAGCCGGTCGGGAACGCGAGAAGACAAACAAGCAATAACGACAATCGAACCCCGCCGGCCGCACGCCGCTGCAGCCGGCGCCGGGTGAGGAGACACAACATGCATACCCTGATCCGGGCGCCGCGCTGGCGGAGCCCGTTACTTGTCATGGCTGTCGCCTTGATGGGTCCGACCCTCACGTCCTCCCCGGCCGCTGCCGAAACGGCCGTGCGCCCCGCAACCGCGGCGCAAAAGGTCAGCTCGGGCACAGTGACGATACGCCGCGATTCATTTGGTGTGCCGCACGTCTATGCCAGCTCCGAATTCGGTCTGTTCTACGGCTACGGCCACGCCGTGGCGCAGGACCGACTTTTCCAGATGGAGATGGCCCGCCGCAGCACCCAGGGCACGGTTGCCGAGGTGCTGGGCGACAAGTTCCTGGCCTTCGACAAGACGACTCGCGCCAACTATTGGCCGGCCTCCATCCACGACCAGATCGCGCGCCTGCCGAAGGCGGACCGCGACATCCTCGAGGGCTACGCGGCGGGCATGAACGCCTGGCTGGCGAAGGTGAAGGCCGACCCGGAGAAATGGATGCCGAAGCAGTTCCGCGACTTCGGTTTCGAACCGTCGCCGTGGACGGCTTTCGACGTGGCGATGGTGTTCGTCGGCACGATGGCGAACCGTTTCTCCGACTTCAATACCGAGCTCGACAACCTCGCCCTGCGCACCGCCCTGATCGACAAGCACGGCGAAGCCAAGGGCAAGGAGATCTTCGATCAGCTGAAGTGGATCGTCGATCCCGAGACGCCGACCACCATCGCGCCGGAAGAGGGCGAATATGCGGTGAAGGTGGCACAAGCCGCGGCGCAACCCGATACCGCGGACGAATCGCCGAAATACGCGCTGCCGCGCTACGACGATGTCCCGCCGAGCTTCGCGCGCCTCGCCAAGACGCCTGACGGTGCGCTCGCCGGCGGATCGGTCGAGGCGCAGCGCGAGCTGCTGCTCGCCGAGCTCGGCACCCTGGGCATGACCGGCCAGGCCGGCTTCCCCGCGGCGAGCAACATGTGGATCATCGGCCGCAAGCTTGCCCGCGGCGCCAACTCCATCCTGCTCAACGGTCCGCAGTTCGGCTGGTTCGCGCCGGCCTACACCTACGGCATCGGCCTGCACGGTGCTGGCTTCGATCTGGTCGGCAACACACCTTTCGCCTATCCGAGCGTGCTGTTCGGCACCAATGGCAAGATCAGCTGGGGCTCCACCGCGGGGTTCGGCGACGGCGTGGACATCTTCGTCGAGAAGCTCGACCCCGCCGATCCGACGCGCTACCAGCACAAGGGCGAGTGGCGCACGATGGAAAAGCGCAGCGAAACGATCGCGGTGAAGGGCGGCGAGCCGGTCACGCTCGACGTGTTCCGCACGGTGCACGGTGTGGTGGTCAAGTCCGACCCGGCCAAGGGCGTGGCCTACGCCAAGCAGCGCACCTGGGACGGGCTGGAGTTGCAGTCGCTGATGGCGTGGACGCGCAAGGGCCAGTCGCAGAACTGGGCGCAGTGGCTCAAGCAGGCCGAGCGCCACGCGCTGACGATCAACTGGTACTACGCCGACGCCGAGGGCAATATCGGCTACGCGCACACTGGCAAGTATCCAGTGCGCAAGGCGGGGCACGATCGCCGCCTCCCGGTACCGGGCACGGGGGAGATGGACTGGGACGGCGTGCTCGGCTTCGACACCAACCCCAAGGTCTACAACCCGCGTCAGGGCTACATCGCCAACTGGAACAACCCGCCGATCAAGGGCTACCCGAATCCGGACATGATCTGGCTGTCGTGGGGTGCCGCCGACCGCCAGCACGAGCTCGAGCAGCGACTGCGCGCGAAGGGGCCGATGGACGCCGAAGGCATGTGGAGCCTGCTGGAGCCGACCAGCCTCGCCGACGTCAACGCGCGCTACTTCCTGCCGGTTCTGCAGCAGGCGGTGGCAAGCCTGCCGGCCGATGACGCGCGCAAGGCGCTGGTTGCCGCGCTGCAGAACTGGGACGGCATGAACGCCGACCGCAACCGCGACGGCTTCTACGACCATCCGGCACCGGCGATTCTGGACGCGTGGCTTGCCGCGATGCTGAAGGCGACCTTCGCCGACGAGGTGCCGGCCGACTTCATGCGCTACTTCGGTGCCACCGGCTACCCGACGCCGGAGCGTCCGCCGGCAGGGTCGATCAATATTCAGGTCGGCACCAAGCTGCTGTACCAGGTGCTGCGCGGCAAGTCGGCAAGCGTGCCGCAAAAGCACGACTTCCTGAACGGCCGCGAAGCGCTCGACGTGGTGCGCGAGGCGCTCGGCCAGGCAGCGGAAACGCTGGCCAAGAGCTACGGCGGTACAGCTCCGGCTGGCTGGAAGGTGCCAGTCGCGCGTCTGCGCTACTTCACCAACAACTTCATGGGCGTGCCGCAGGCGCTCGACGTGGAGGTGGCGCAGACGCATGTGGTGATGAATCGCGGCACCGAGAACAACATGATCGCGCTCGGCCGTGGCCCGGTGCGGGCATGGGACGTTCTGGGCCCCGGGCAGAGCGGCTTCATCGACATGCAGGGCATGCGCTCGCCGCACTACGCCGATCAGCTCGAGCTGTTCGACACCTTCGGCCGCAAGACCTTGCCGTGGTCGGCGCAGGACGTGCGCCGCGACACGCAGTCGGTGGAGCAGCTGCAACTGCCGAGGCGCTGATCGCGGAAGGTCGTCCTGCAGGGCGATGACGGGCGGGCCTTGGCGGTCCGCCCGTTTTTTCTAGCCCTTCACTTTGCGCCCGGCCGGATGAGGGCCCGTTTCGCAATGGCCCGCACGGTGCCGAAAGTCCGGCCACATCAGTTAGCATCACAGCTTTAGTCCATCGCTAGCGGAGCTGACTGTGCCTGGCTTGTTATCCAACGTCGATCCCGACGGGCTGCTCGAATACTCGGTCGTCTATACCGATCGCGCGCTCAACCACATGTCGCAGCGTTTCCAGGGCGTGATGCGCGACATTTCCGCGATCCTCAAGCAGGTTTACAACGCAAAGTCGGTCGCGATCGTGCCGGGCAGCGGCACCTTCGGCATGGAGGCGATCGCGCGCCAGTTCGCCACCGACATGAAGTGTCTCGTCATCCGCAATGGCTGGTTCAGCTTCCGCTGGACGCAGATCCTCGACGCGGGACGTATCGCGTCCGAGCAGACGGTGCTGAAGGCACGCCGCATCGCCGATGCGCCGCAGTCGCCGTTCGCGCCGGCGCCGATCGAGGAAGTGGTGGCGGTGATCCGCGAAAAGCGGCCCGATGTCGTCTTCGCTCCGCATGTCGAGACCGCCTCGGGCATGTTGCTGCCCGACGAATACTTGCGCGCGGTAGCCGCGGCGGTGCATGAGGTGGGCGGGCTCTTCGTCCTCGACTGCATCGCCTCCGGAACCATTTGGGTGGACATGGCCGACATCGGTGTCGACGTCTTGGTCAGCGCGCCGCAGAAGGGCTGGAGCGGCTCGCCATGCTGCGCTTTCGTGATGCTGGGCGAGCGGGCGAGGGCGCGCATCGACGAAACGACCAGCACCAGTTTCGCCTGCGATCTGCGCAAGTGGCTGCAGATCATGGAAACCTACGAAGGCGGCGCGCACGCCTACCACGCCACGATGCCGACCGATGCGCTGGCCAGCGTGCGCGATGTGATGAAGGAAACCGAAGCCTATGGCTTCGACAAGGTGTGCGCCGAGCAGCGCGAACTCGGTGCGAGCGTGCGTGCGGCACTCGAGGCGCGGGGCGTGCGCAGCGTGGCGGCGCCGGGTTTTCAGGCACCCAGCGTGGTCGTCAGCTACACCGAAGATCCTGACATCCAGAACGGCAAGAAGTTTGCCGCGCTGGGCCTGCAGGTGGCGGCGGGTGTGCCGCTGCAGTGCGACGAACCCGCCGACTATCGCACCTTCCGCATCGGCCTGTTCGGTCTGGACAAGCTGCACAACGTCGAGCGCAGCGTGAAGTCTTTCGAGCAGGCGCTGGACAAGGTGCTGGGCTGAGGGTCAGGAGAACGCAGATGAGATTCGGAACTCCCCTTTCGCCGAGCGCGCTCAAGGTCATGCTGCTGGGTTCGGGCGAACTCGGCAAGGAAGTCATCATCGCGCTGCAGCGCCTGGGCGTGGAAGTGATCGCGGTCGACCGTTACGCCGATGCGCCGGGCCATCAGGTCGCGCACCGGGCGCACGTCATCTCGATGACGGACGGCGCAGCCTTGCGCAACCTGATCGAGCAGGAACGCCCGCACCTGATCGTTCCCGAGATCGAGGCGATCGCCACCGACATGCTGGCCGAGGTCGAGGCCGAGGGCCTGGCGGAGGTCATCCCCACCGCCCGCGCCGCGCGGCTGACGATGAATCGCGAGGGCATCCGCCGCCTCGCCGCCGAGGAACTGCGCCTGCCGACCTCACCCTACCGCTTCGCCGACTCGCTCGCGGAACTGCAGGCGGTGATCGACGACGGCATTGGTTACCCGTGCATCGTCAAGCCGGTGATGTCCTCATCGGGCAAGGGACAGTCGATGCTGCGCGGCCCGGACGACGTGCAGAAGGCCTGGGATTACGCTGCCGCGGGCGGCCGGGTGAACCAGGGCAGGGTGATCGTCGAGGGCTTCGTCGATTTCGACTACGAGATCACGCTGCTGACGGTGCGCGCGCGCGACGCGAGCGGCGAGGTGCAGACCTATTTCTGCGAACCGATCGGCCACGTCCAGGTGTCCGGCGATTACGTGGAGTCGTGGCAGCCGCAGCCGATGAGCGCCGCGGCGCTGGCCGAGTCGCGCCGCATCGCGGCCGCCGTCACCGGCAACCTGGGCGGGCGCGGCCTGTTCGGTGTCGAGTTGTTCGTGAAGGGCGACCAGGTGTGGTTCTCGGAAGTCAGCCCGCGGCCGCACGACACCGGGCTCGTCACCTTGTGTTCGCAACGCTTCTCCGAGTTCGAACTGCATGCGCGCGCCATCCTCGGCCTGCCGGTGGATACGGCGCTGCGCGAGCCGGGTGCGTCAGCCGTGATTTATGGTGGCATGGAAGCGACCGGCATCGCTTTCGAAGGGGTGGCCGAAGCGCTGGCGGTTCCGCGCAGCGATCTGCGCCTGTTCGGCAAGCCCGAGTCCTTCGTCAAGCGCCGGATGGGCGTGGCGGTGGCCAACGGGGCGTCGGTCGACGAGGCGCGCGAACGCGCCAAGCTCGTCGCCAGCCGCGTGAAGCCAGTGGCAGGGTAGCAACTGGCGGGAGCCTCGGTCGGGTCGAAACACGCCCCGTTCAGGCTGTCCTTTTGACAGCGGGGCAGCGACCGGTCGGCGGCTTCCCGTCGATTGCGTGCGCCACGCGGGCAACGCGCGGGCCCATACGGTGATTCCCGTCTTGTTCCGTGGCTGCGCGTTGAGGTATGTTCCGGGCTCTTTTTTCCCCAGGCCTGGCCATGTCCGGATTCGCTGCAACCGCACCAGAGCTCGTCGCCACCGTGATCTTCGCGATCGCGGTGCTGCACACCTTTTCGACCAAGTTCTTCGCCAAGCTCGCACACGTTCAGCCGCGCCATGCGGGTTTGTGGCATCTGCTGGCGGAAGTCGAAGTGGTGTTCGGCTTCTGGGCCTTCATCCTGATCATCGCGCTCTTCATCCTTTCCGGGCAACAGGCGGCAGTCGGCTATCTGGATGGGCGCAACTTCACCGAGCCGATGTTCGTGTTCGTGATCATGGTGATCGCGGCCAGCCGCCCGATTCTGAACACCGTCATCGGCGTGGTGCGCCTGCTCGCCGCGGCCGTGCCGATCCATCGGGCGGTCGCGATGTTTTTCCTCATCCTTACGGTCGTCCCGCTGCTCGGCTCCTTCATCACCGAGCCCGCTGCGATGACCTTGGCGGCGTTGATGCTGCGTGAGAATTTCTTCCAGTACCAGCTTTCCAACCGCCTCAAGTACGGCACCCTCGGGCTGCTGTTCGTGAATGTGTCCATCGGCGGCACGATGACCCACTTCGCTGCGCCGCCGGTGCTGATGGTGGCCGGAAAGTGGGGCTGGGACACCCTCTTCATGTTTTCGCACTTCGGCTGGAAGGCGGCTGCGGCGGTCGTCTTCAATGCGCTGGTGCTGACCTGGTTCTTCCGCAAGGAGCTGGCCGAGCGCGGGCATGTGCATGGCGAATCCGGTGCGCTGAAAGTGCCGCCGGTGGTGGCCGGCATCCATCTCCTGTTTCTGGTCGGCGTGGTCGTGTTCGCGCATCACCCGGCGGTGTTCATGGGGCTTTTCCTGTTCTTCATCGGCTACACGGAAGCGTACAAGGAGCATCAGGACCGCCTGATCCTGCGCGAAGGCCTGATGGTCGCCTTCTTCCTCGCCGGGCTGGTGGTGCTCGGCGGCCTGCAGCAGTGGTGGTTGCAGCAGACCCTGGTGGGGGTCGAACCGACGCTCCTTTATTTCCTGGCCACGGCGCTCACCGCAATCACCGACAACGCAGCGCTCACCTACCTGGGCTCGCTGGTCGAAGGTGTGACCCCCGAGTTCAAGTACGCACTGGTTGCGGGCGCGGTGACGGGCGGCGGCCTCACCATCATCGCCAATGCGCCCAATCCGGCCGGCGCGACGATCCTGAAGTCGAGCTTTCCCGACGAGTCGATCAGCCCGCTCGGTCTTTTCCTTGCCGCGCTGCCACCAACCTGCGTGGCGATCTTCGCCTTCCAGGCTTTGTAGGCGACCCGCGCTTCTTTTCCTTTCACGCATCCCGGCGGGGTCGGCAGCGAGGCTGCCGACCCCGCGCTGTTTTTGGGGATGCAGTCACCACGTCGCCGGTTCTGGGGCAGCACTGACCCGCTTGGGCGGGCGCCGACCCAGACGCCCGTTGCTGCGGTTTCGTGAAGGATTTCACGGCCCGGTGCTGCCATTGCGGACTTGGGTGCCCGTCCCGGCCGGGTAGAAACCGACCCACCCGCGCCGAGGCGGCGGCGGTCTCCTTCGCTGCGCAAGCCGCGCGTGACAAGGCTTTCAGGCGTGTACAGGCAACCAGGCCCGGCTCTTGCATCAAGCGGGAATACAGAACCCGGAGCCGGCGCCATGTTCGATGGCAACCTCTCGAGGGTGACGCGGGCGATCGAGCACTACTTTGCCTGTCATCCGGAAGCCGCAGACAGTGCCGAGGGCATTGCGCGCTGGTGGCTTGCGGACGAGGGCGTGGAGGCGTCGCAGGACGAGGTCGAGGCAGCCTTGAGCGATCTGGTGCAGCGCGGGCGGGTGACGGCGCGGCGCATGCCCGATGGGCGCCGGATCTATGCCTGGGCGCTGCGCAAGGGTTCGAACGGCACGCACTGAACGAAGGGGAGCGGGGCGGGACGATGGCGAATGTATTCGGTGTCCACTCGGTCGGCAGTTCGATAGCGACCTTCCTGCGAAACACCTATCCGGCCGAAATCGCCGGCGAGGCCATGCCGGGCTGCGAGTTCAGCCTGATGAGCGCGGGACAGCTTGCTGGCGACGTCGAGGAGGGCAACCGCATCACGCTGTTCCTGTATCGCATCTCTGTAAACGAGCACAGCCGCCAGAGCGCGCACCTTCGGGCGGGCGATGCCGGAGCGGGTCCGCTCGGGCTGGATCTGCATTACCTGATGAGCGCATGGGGCATGACGCCGCATGAGGAACAGGTGGCGCTGACTTGGGCGCTGCGCCAATTGCACCAGTTTCCGGTGCTCGACGCCTCGTCGCTGTCGCCGGAGGCGGGCTGGGCGGCGGACGAAGTGATCCAGATCGTGCCTTCCGAGCTTTCCACCGAGGATCTGATGCGCATCTGGGACGCCCTGACGCCGTCCTACCGCCTGTCGGTGTCCTGGGTCGCGCGCCTGGTGCGCATCGACCCCGATGCCGACGCCGCGGAGTTCCGGCGCGTGGTGGCCAGCCGTTTTGCCTTCGGCGAGGAGGCGCGATGAGCGTGAAGGAGCTGCGCGAACTGGAGCGGCTGGAGTGGCGGGTGCTCGGTGCGCTGCGCCCCGTCGATGGCGTGACTGGCATGCCGCTTCGCAGCGGCGCCGCAACGGTGACGCTCGAAGCCGATGGCGCGCGCATCGTGCGCAACCGCAGCGGTCTGTACGTGATCCACGAATGGCCGGTCCTGGCGGCCCATGGCGCAAGCTTCGCCGAGCCCCCCGATGCGCCCGCGGTAGGCAGCGAGTCGCTCGAGGTGGTCATCCGCGACCTGTCGGGGCGCTACCTGCCGCGGCGGGTGACGCTGGCCCTGCCGCGCGATCCGGACCCGGAGGCCGATGCGGCCCAGTCCCTGTTCGTCCCGGTGGATGTGCCGCTGTATCCGTCGCCGACCGCCGACCTCGGGACCAACTGGTGCGCGCTGCGCGTCAGCGTTTCGCGCACCGTCGGCGGCAATCCCGGCGGCGATGCTCTGGGTGGTGCGCTGCTGCGCGTGGTGTCAGCCGGGGCGGTGCTGGCGCGTGGCCTCACCGACTGGCGCGGCGAAGGGCTGGTGCCGGTGGCTGGCGTGCCGGTGACGACCTGGTCGGAGGACGCGGATGCGGTGATCGTCAGCACGATCGCCGCGACCGTCGAGGTGGTCTTCGACCCGGCACTCGGCACTCGCACGCCGCAGTCCGACGTGGCTGCGGGGCGCAAGCCGGCGCGGCTGCCACTGGCGGATCCGGACGATCTCGAACAACGCCGTGCCACGCTGCCCCGGGCACAGCGCAACGTGAGCCTCGCTGCGCGGGGCGCCCTGCATCTGAACCTGGGCCTCGACCTGCCATGACACCGGAGTCCATGCGTCGTAGTCCATTTTTCTGGGCGTGAACAAGGCCCAGCACGCTCGATGAAAGGAGACCCACCATGCCCGAGTACCTCGCACCCGGCGTCTATGTAGAAGAGACCAGCTTCCGCGCCAAATCCATTGAAGGCGTGGGCACCAGCACGACCGCCTTCGTCGGTCCGACCCGCAAGGGGCCGTTCCGTGCCGATGAGGACGAACAGGAAGTGCCCGAGCTGCTCACCAGCTTCGGCGACTTCGAACGCATCTATGGCGGCATCTCGGACCTTGCGCTGAGCGGCACCGACCCGCGCACGAACTACGTTGCGCATGCAGTCCGCGCATTCTTCAACGAGGGCGGCTCGCGTCTGTATGTGTCGCGGGCGGTGGGCGCCAACGCGGCCACTGCCAGCGTTGACGTCACCGCCGACGGCACGGCGGCGGCCGAGGCGGTGAGCTTCGTCGCGCGCTTCCCGGGTTCGCTCGGCAACGGCCGCATCATCGCGCGCGAAGTGCTCGCGCCGGTCGCGCTGCCGGCGATGCACAACGCACCCACAGGCAGCTTGCTGGTCACCGGCACCGGCGGTGCGACGGCCTATCACCTGAAGGTGGGCAGCGAGTGGCACCCGGCCACCAACCCTGCGGATGCGGCCGAGTCGGCAGTGACGCTCGCGGGTCTGACGCCGCGCCTCGTCACCCTGCTGGTGGTGGCGGCCGACGCCGACGGCGAGAACCTGAGCTTCGAGGGCATGGGCTTCGACCGAACGCACCCGGCCTGGGTGGGGCACGTCATGTCGGCCACGCCCGCACGCCGCGCCGAGCATCTGCAGAATCTGTTCGCGATCGCCATCGGCGGCAACGTCAGCGCGCTCGAACTGCGCAATGCGCTGTTTGCCGGCGCGGCGGCGAACGCCGCGGGCGAACTGGAGCGCAGCTTCACCCTCGCCGACGGCGCCGATGGCGTGGCACCGACGGCGAGCGCCTATGCGCTGGCGCTCGGTGAGCTGGCAAGCCTGGAGGATGTGTCCATTGTCGCCGCGCCGGGGTCGTCGGCCTATTCCGAGGCACAGGCGGTCAACAACCTGCTGATCTCGCATGCCGAGTCACGCCGTGCCTACCGCATCGCGGTGCTCGACCTGCCGCCGGCGCAGATCCCGGGCCAGGCGCGCACGCTGCGCGGCTTGATCGATTCGCGCTACGCGGCGGTGTACTACCCGTGGGTGGTCGTGCCCAACCCGCTGGCGCGGCCGGGGCGCGAGGACATTCCGCGCGAATTGGCGTTGCCGCCGTCGGGTTTCGTCACCGGCATCTACGCGCGCAACGACGTCGAGCGCGGCGTGTGGAAGGCGCCGGCCAACGAGGTGGTGCGCGGCGCGCTGCGTTTCGAGCTGGACATCAACTTCGCCCAGCAGGAAATGCTCAACCCGATCGGCGTGAACTGCCTGCGCTACCTGTCGGGGCGCGGTTTCAGGGTGTGGGGCGCGCGCCTTGCCTCCTCCGACCCCGAATGGAAGTACGTCAACGTGAGGCGCTACTTCAACTACCTGGAGTCGTCGATCGACCGCGGCACGCAATGGGCGGTGTTCGAACCCAACGGCGAGCGGCTGTGGGCCAACGTGCGGCAGACGATCTCGGACTTCCTCTACAACGAGTGGCGCAACGGCGCGCTGCTCGGCACCAAGACCGAGGAAGCCTACTTCGTGCGCTGCGACCGCAGCACGATGACCCAGAACGACCTCGACAACGGTCGGCTGGTGTGCCTGATCGGCGTGGCGGTGATCAAGCCGGCCGAATTCGTCATCTTCCGCATCGGCCAGAAAACCGCCGATGCCAGTGCCTGAGCGAGGGGGACTGAATCATGGCTGAACGCATCACGCCCTATGGCGCCTTCAACTTCGTCGTCAATTTCGATGGCGGCGAGGAATTCGGCGGTTTCTCCGACGTGTCGGGCATCGGCACCGAGGTCACGGTGGCGGAGTATCGCGCCGGCAACGACAAGGAGAACCATGTGCGCAAGGTGGCCGGCATCCACAAGGTCGGCGACGTGACCTGCAAGCGCGGTCTGGTCAATTTCGACAGTCTGTGGGCCTGGATCCAGCAGACCCGCACCGACGGTCCGGCGGCGCAGAAGACGGTGGCGATCACGCTGATGGACGAGGCGCGCAACCCGGTGCGCACCTGGGTGCTGCGCGGCTGCATCCCGATGAAATACACCGGCCCGACCCTGGCCGGCAAGGGCGGCACCGACGTGGCGATGGAAGAGATCGTGCTGTCGGCCGAGGGCTTCGAGATCCAGGCCTAGGACTGAACACCCACCCGCCGAGAGTCCGCCATGTACGGTCTGCGCTTCGAAACGGCTGCTCCGCCGTTGCGTCCTGATCCGAACCGGGTCGACGTCGCCTGCTTCATCGGCTTCGTTGCCCGGCGGGCGGGCGCGCTGCCGGCGAGCGTGGTCGATTCGCTCGCCGCACAGCGCTGGCTGGTGCGGGACGGCACCGTTGTGCGCGGCTGGCGCCCGGGGCCGTGGCGAACCGACGCCGACGAGATCGAAGCCCTGCTGCAGCTGCCGGTGGTGGTCGAGAGCTGGGCCGCCTTCGACGCCCTGTATGCGTGGGAGGCACGACCTGTCGCCGTCGGCGGCGCACGGCGCTGTGCCGCCTATACCGGGGCCGCGGTACGCAGTTTCTTTGCGCAGGGCGGGCGGCGGGCGGTGATCGTACGCACCGGCGATCCCTGGCCGGTGCTCGAAGCTGCCGGCGAGCGCGCGGCTCAACGGGATGCGCGGCTGACGGCACTGCTGGCGCCACAGGCTGAAGCCGTCGATCAGTCGAGCTGGCGAGGCATCGGCCATCTGTTCGGCCTGCCCGACGTGGCGCTCGTGTGCCTGCCCGACCTTGCCGACCTCTGTGCGGCCGACCCCGAAACCGTGGATGTGGCGACCGAGCCGCCGAGCTCGCCGGAGGTGTTCGTCGAATGCACGGTCGACAGTGGCGGCTCGGTACAGGAAGACGTCGGTCTGCGCGACCTGGCACCGCCGCGCTGTGACGAGGATGGCTTCGTTGCCTGGCGCGATGCGATCGCGGCCGTGCGCGCGAGGCTCTCGACGAATCATCGGGAGATGCAGCTCGTGGCTGCGCTGCCGCTACCGCGCGCCGATGTGCGAAGCGTCGCGGTGGCCGGCACGGTATGGGCGCAGGGTGACTTCGCCGGCTGGCTGGAGCGTGTCGGCATTCTCGAGGCAGGGTCCGACGACGATCCGCATGGCCGTCCGCCCGGTGCCTTCGTGCAGTTCGGCTGGCCATGGCTGAAAACGCGCCATAGCAGCGATCTGCCCGCCTTGCTCGAGCCGCCCGATGGCATGCTGACCGGTGTCATCTCGCGCAATGCGCTGTTGCGCGGCACCTTCCGCGCGGTGGCCGGAACGACGCTCGCGGCGGTGTATGGCAGCGAACCGCTGCTGAGCTGGAGTGGCGTGGCCGAGACACCGGCGGACCGGTTGGCGCGGCGCGTGTGCGTGGTGGCGCCGTCGTCCGATGGCTGGGGGCTGCAGTCCGACGTCAGCAGCTCCGACGTCGAGCCCTGGCGGGCAGGGGGCGTGAGCCGGTTGATGGGCGCCATCCTGCGGGCGGCGCGGCGGGCGGGCGAAGCGGCGCTGTTCGAGGCCAGCGGTCCGGCGCTGTGGGCGCGCCTGCGGCGCAGCCTGGAGCAGACGTTGCTCGCGTTCTGGCGCGAGGGTGCGCTCGGCGGCGCGTCGGCGAACGAGGCCTTCACCGTGCGCTGCGATCGCAGCACGATGAGCCAGAACGACCTCGACAACGGCCGCCTGCGCGCCGAGATTGCGGTACTGCCAGTTGCCGCGGTGGAGCGTATCACCGTGGTGCTCGAACTCACCGGCGGTGGCGTGACGCTGCAGGCACAGGAGGTGGCGTGATGGCCGACCCCCTCGACCGTGCCCAGCAGGAGCGCCTCGACTTTGCTCCGCTCCCGGTGTTCCGCTTCCACGTCAGCTTTCGCAAGCAAGCGCTGGGGCGCGAACCGGCCAGCGAGACCGAGGTGCCGATCTGCCAGGGTGCGTTCTCCGAGTGCACCGGGCTCGAGGCGACCATGGAGCCCAAGGTGATCAAGATCGGCGGCTCCAACTACGGCGCCGCGCAGCGCGCCGGTCCGGTGACCTTCGCCACCGTGGTGCTCAAGCGTGGCATGACCAAGACGCGCGACCTGTGGAACTGGTTCAGCATGGTCGGCGGCGGTGCCTATGCCTACCGGCTGATGGTCGAGATCGAGATGCGCAATGCGCGCGACGAGGCGGTGGTGCGCTGGGCGCTTCGCCGCGCACTACCGGTCAAGTTCAAGGCGGCCGACCTCAACGCCAAGGGCAATGAGGTCGGCATCGAGGAACTGCACCTCGCGCACGAAGGCCTGGTGCTGTTGCCGATGAGCGGAGGCTGAGATATGCCCGAACTGCCCGAAGACCTCGCCGACACGCCCGCCACCTTCGAGACCCTTACCGGGCCCCCGATCAAGGTCAACGTCCACTTCAACCCGGCCAGCCTGCAGATGCAGGTCAGCAACACGCTGAAGGAAGAAGGCAAGGGCGCGAAGAAGAAGCAGTACGTCAGCCAGACCTCGGCGAAGCTGACGATGGACCTGGTGTTCGACACTACCGACAAGGGCACGGACGTGCGCATCGTCACCAAGGACATGGTGCAGATGCTGCAGCCCATTCCCGAAGGCAGCAGCAAGTTCGTGCCGCCGACGGTGAAATTCAGCTGGGGAGCCTATTCGTTCACCGGCTTGGTCGAGCAGTACAAGGAGACGATCGACTTCTTCGCAGCAGGCGGCCTCCCGCTGCGCTCGTCGATCAACCTCACGCTGGCGAACCAGGAGAAGGTGTTCGAGATCGGCACCAGCGACGAGAAGGCCACCGTCGACAAGGACGTCAAGCTGGAGGCGGTGGTCGTGCCCGATGACGGCGGCCCGGTGGGCAGCCCGCAGGGGCTGGCGAACTCGCTCGGCGATCCGCGCGCGGCGCGTGGCATCGCGGCCGCAAATGGCGCCTCCAGCCTTCGATTTGGCGCGGGGGCGGGACTCGCGGTCGGGGCCTCGGCGAGCGTGGGCTTTTCCGCGGGAGCCTCCGTGGGGGTCGGTTTTTCGGCTGGCATCGGTGCCTCGGCAGGCGCTGGCGTGTCGGCAGGCGCCGGATTCAGCGCGGGTGCGGGCGGCGGTATCGGCGCGGGTGTCAGCGCGTCAGGTAACGCCCATCTGCTGCCGGCAGCGGCGTTTGCGGCAGGCGGCGGGGCCGGGTTGGGCGTGGGAGCAGCCGCTGGCGCGGGAGTCGGTTTTGGCGCGGGAGTCGGTGCCGGCGCCGGAGCGGGGCTGTCGATTGGTGCCAGTGCGGGGGCCGGAGTGTCGGCGGGAGCGGGCGTGTCGGCCGGCGCCGGGGCTGGTGTGTCGCTCGGCGGCAGTGCCGGCCTGTCGGTGGGCGCGAGCGCCAGCGCGGGCTTCGCCGGCCTGCGTGCCGAAA
Source organism: Thauera sp. (assembly GCA_017302295.1). Lineage (GTDB taxonomy): Bacteria > Pseudomonadota > Gammaproteobacteria > Burkholderiales > Rhodocyclaceae > Thauera. The sequence continues at coordinate 67,569 of JAFLDS010000014.1, forward strand.
CGACGGTGTCCTCGCGTGCGTTGTCGACCAGCCGGCTACTGCAACCAGCCGCGTCCAGTTCGGGCAAGGGCATGGTCGCGGCAGGTGGGCGGCTGATCGACGGTGGGGGTAGCGGATTGAAGGTCGATGTGGGCGCCGATGCGGACTTCGTCATCGGCATTCGCTGAAACGCAGGGAGCGAAGGACATGGCGATCACGATCGAGGAAATGCAGGCGGAGGTCACGCCGGAGCGTGGCACGACCGAGCAGGCGTCGTCGCGCGGCGAGTCGGATGGTGCGCGCGACGCGGAGCTTCTGGAGCGTATTGCCCGAGAGCAGCGGGTGCGTGAGGAGCGCGCGCTGCGCGTGGCAGCGGATTGAGGCTTAGCGGTGCAGGAGCGCGCTCGAGCGCGACAGGGCAAGCACGGTCGCGGTCAAATCCGCGCCGGCAGGGATGAGGCAACAGGTCCCCCCGATCTGTCCGGGGGCTAACGAGTGAATGGCTGGGAGCAGCGAGAATGTCCGAAACCTCGGTCAGTCAGCAGGCGGTCTATAGCGCGCGGCCCACGCTGCGCCTGGCCGGGCAGGCCGACGAGCGGGTGTCGGAACTGCTCATTGCGATGCGCGTCACCGAAGCGGAGGGCGGCATGAGCACCGCCGAACTGCGTTTCTCCAATTGGGTCAGCACTTCGGCGGGCGCCGAGAGCGGCTTCGAGGACGGCTCGCGGCTGGCGCTCGGCACCGCGATCGAGGTCTATGCCGGTGACGAGACGGCACCACGCGAGATTTTCCGCGGCGTGGTCAGCGCGCTCGAGGCCGAGTTCGGCCAGGGCACCCCGCCCGAACTCACGGTGATGGCCGAAGACCCGCTCGCCAAGGCGCGCATGGCCCGGCGCAGCAAGGTGTATGCGGACATGGCGCCGGCCGACGTGGTGCAGCAGGTGGCGAATGAACTCGGGCTGCGGCCCACGGTGCAGGGCCTGAGCGCGCCGGTGGGCACCTGGGCGCAACTGAACGAGAGCGATCTCGCCTTCCTGCGCCGGCTCGTCGGCCGTTTCGATGGCGACCTGCAGATCGTCGGTGAGGAACTGCAGGTGTCGCCACGCGGCGATGTGCGGCGCGGCGAACTCACGCTCGAGCTGCACGGCCAGCTGGCACGGGCGAGGGTGGTGGCCGACCTCGCGCATCAGGTCACCAAGGTCACCACCGCCGGCTGGGACCCCGTCGGCGGCAGCGCGGTGAGCGGCGAGGCCACCGGGCTGACTCATGGCGGACCCGGCAGCGGCACCAGCGGCGGCGACTTCCTGGCGCGCGCGCTGGACGAGCGCGCCGAGCACCTAGGCCATCTCGCGGTGAGCACCGACGCCGAGGCGCAGGCTATCGCCGAAGCGGCTTTCGATCGCCGCGCGCGCCGCTTCGTGCGCCTCGAGGGCGTGGCCGAGGGCAACCCGCAACTGCGCGTCGGCACTCATGTGGCAGTGATCGGCATGTCGGCGCGCTTCGACAACACCTTCTACGTCGTCGAGGCTTGTCACCGCTACGACGTTCACGCCGGCTACCGCACCGAATTCGTTGGCGAATGCGCCTACCTGGGAGGTCGCTGATGGACCGCGCGCCGCACTTCGAACGCAGCGCCGGCTGGATGCAGGCGGCCTATCTCGCGCGCGTCGTCGACATCAATGACCCCGAGAGCCGCGACCGTGTGCAGATCCGCCTCTATGCCTTTGACGACGTGGACGGCCAGGACGCGCCGCTGTGGGCGCGCGTGGTGTGCCCGTTTGCCGGTGCGGATCGCGGGGCCTTCTTCATGCCGGACGTCGATGACGAGGTGCTGGTGGTGTTCGTGCAGGGCGACCCGCGCCATCCGCTGGTGGTCGGCGGACTTTGGAACGGCGCCAATGCGGCGCCCGCCTCGCTGTCGGGCGGCACCAACCAGTTCAAGCGAATCCGCTCGAAGAATGGCGTGGTGGTGACGCTGGACGACCAGCAAGGCCAGGAGAAGCTCGTGCTGGAGACGCCGGCGGGTCAGAAGCTGACGCTGTCCGACGGCCCGGGCAAGGTCCGCGTCGAGGACAGCAATGGCAACAGCGTGGTGATGGAGTCGAGCGGCATCACCATCACCGCGGCGGCGCAGGTCAAGGTCGAGGCGGCCAACGTCAAGGTCAGCGCCGGCATGGTCACGGTGGATGCGGCGATGGCGAAGTTTTCCGGCGTCGTCAAATGCGAGGTGCTGATCGCCACCTCGGTGGTCGGCACGAGTTACACACCCGGAGCGGGGAACGTATGGTGAAGCATCACGACATCGTGCTGCGCGCGCCGCGTGAAATCGCCGACGCCGAGGCGCCTGCCATCCTGCAGCGCAGCGACGAGGATTTCGTCGAGGCGGTGCTGGCGGCGCTGCGCGACGAGACCGGCCGCACCGGCCTGCGCGACAACCTCGCGCGCGAGGTCGCCGTCGCGACCGGCACCGACACGCGCAAGCGCCTGCGCAAGGACGGCCGTTCGGTGCTGAAGGCGCTGTTCGGCCTGTCGAAGCGCGGCGCCGAGGCGAGCGCCGGGGCGGGCAGCGTGGCGAGCGACACCGTCGCGCCGGCCGGCTCGACCGCAGAACTCATCGAGCGCGTTCGCCGCACGGCCGAGCGCAATACCGTGCTGAAGCTGTTCCAGCCCATCCAGCGCCAGTTCCACCTTGCCCTGATCGAGGCGCACTGCCTGACACCGGGCAATCCGCGGCTCGACCCGGACAAGGTTGACGGCGCCGGGCTGGTGATCCGCCGCCTGCGCCGTGACGCGAAGGGCGTCGAGGTCAAGCAGGGCTGGATGCGCGCGGGTGAGCATCTGCGCGGCTGGGCAAGGGTGGACGCGGATGCCGCCGATACGCGTTACGACCCCGACTCGCCGCGGCGCCTGGCGCGTCCGGCAACCGGCCAGCCGGTGCTCGACCGCGAGGTCGCCGCGTTGCTGTCCGAATCCGAGGACGCGCTGCTGTCCGAGCAGGTGGTGCCGATGTTCATCGCGCCGCCCGATGTGTGCCGCGCCGCGGGGCGCACCTTCTTCTATGGCCTGGTGCCCACCACCAGCAGCGAGCGTGCCGAGGGCGGAGCGCCGGTGTTCGATGCCGCCGCCTTCGGTCCCGACTCTGAAGACTTCCGCGCGCACCTGGTGGGCGCGTTGCGCGGCTTCGGTGACAGCTTCCCGCGCGTGGGCTACACGCTGACGCCGGCGCTGGCAGCGATCGCGCAGCCGGCCTCGGTGGGCGACGGCGACCATTCGGCCATGAAGCGCCTGCTGCTGCTCCTACGCCAACTTGCGATCGAGTTCGATGCCTTCGGCGACGACCCCGACAGCGCGGCGCTGGTCGCGGTGCTGAACGGCATCGGCCTGCCGCTGCGCGGCGACGATGGCCTGCCGTCCGGCCTCACCGTGCCGGCGGGCGACTTTCTCGCCACGGCGACGCGCATCCTGCTCGACGGCGAGGAAGTGGCGAACGCACCCGTGATGCCGATGAGTTTCCCCGCGCTCGATGCCGGCACCACCGCGGCGCTGGCGAGCGCGCTGTCGGTGACGCTGATGAACCGCTTCGAGGCGGTGGCCGGCACTGCAGGGCGCTACGACGAACCCGATGCGCGCTACGTGCTGCGCGCCTTCGTGCGGCTGAAGCCCGAAGGCGCGTGCCCCGCGCGCACGGTGTGGAGCGCCTACAGCCCGGCCTTCGTCATCGCCCCCTGGTATGAGGGCGGCGGTGCGCCTCCGGTGCAGGTGGCCTTGCCCGATCCGACCGACAAGGACGTGCTGAAGAAGCTCAAGCCCAACGTCGCCTTCACCGTGCCACCGTCGCTGCACGACCTGCTGGCGGGCGATCCGCAGGACCTGCTCGATGGCAAGAAGCCCGCTTCGAGCGGCCTGACGCTGGGCTGGATCTGCAGTTTCAACATCCCGATCATCACGATCTGCGCCTTCATCGTGCTGAACATCTTCCTGTCGCTGTTCGACCTGTTCTTCCGCTGGATGATGTTCATCAAGATCTGCATTCCCTTCCCGAAGAAGGGCGGAGGTGAAGAATGAGCACCCAGAGCCTGCCCCGCCCGTCGATCGGCTGGCCGCTGTTCGCGGTGCCCGACGCCGACGGCCGGCTCGACTGGCCGGACCTCGAGACCAGCGTGCGCCAGGGCATCCGCATCATTCTCAGCACGCGGCCGGGCGAGCAGCTGATGCGCCCGGAGTACGGCGCCGGCCTCGACCGCCTGCTGCACGAACCCAACAACCTCGCCACCCGCCGGCAGCTGCGCGATTGGGTCATGGAGTCGCTCGGACGCTGGGAGCGCCGGATCGTGCTCGACCGCGTCGAGGTGCTCGAGGTGCCCGGCGAACCCGCCGACCTGCGGGTGGAGATCGCCTACCGGCTTGCCCGCACCGGCACGCCCGGCGCGCTCGCGGTGACCGTCCGACTCGAGGAGGCCTGACATGCCCATTCTGCCCCCCCGCCTGGACGACCGCAGCTTCGATGACCTGCTCGAGGATCTGATCGCCCGCATTCCTGCCCATACGCCGGAATGGACGAATCCGCGCCTCGGCGATCCGGGCCGCACCCTGCTCGAGCTCTTCGCCTGGCTCGGCGACGCGCTGCTGTACCGCGTCAACCTGATCCCGGAGCGCCAGCGCCTGGTGTTCCTGAAGCTGCTCGGCCAGGGCCTGCGTCCGGCGCGGCCGGCGACCGGTATCGTCAGCCTATCCTTTGCCCAGCCCACCGAGCTGACGGCGGTGACGCTTGCCGCCGGTGCCCGGGTGAAGGCGGCGGTGCCGTTCGAGACCCTGAGCGAGACCACGGTGCTGCCGGTGACGGCCGAAGCCTATTACAAGCGCCCCTTGCCCGAGGCCGACCGCCTGCGCATGGCCGAAGTGCTCACCGGCCTGCAGCGGGTGCACAAGATCACGGACGAGGTAAGCGGCTATCTCACCAGCCCCCTGTTCGAGAACGGGCAGGCGGTGGGCGAGGGCGTGGACGTCTTCGCCGACAGCACCGATCGCGCGCTGTGGCTGGCCCTGCTGGCACCGACTGCGGCACAACCCCAACTGCAGGTGGCCAGCAATGCGGCTGCGCGCGCGGCACTGGGTGGCGGCGATAGTGGCGCAGCGGCGTTGCTGTCGGTCGGCGTGGTGCCGGCGATCGCCGCGCCGGCGCTGTTCGAGGAGATCGGCCCGCGCGCCCGGGTGCCGGTGATGTGGGAAACGGTGACGGCGGCCGCTAACGGCATCGACGCCGACTACCTGACCGTCGAGCCGCTGCCGGGCGAGGCCTACGACACCAGCGCCGGCCTGACGCGGCCGGGCGTTTTGCGCCTGCCGATGCCCGACGAGAGTTTGCTGTTCGTGCCGCCCAACGACGTCGGCGACAATCCGCGTGCCGGCGTCGGCGACAACCCGCCGCGCATCGACGATGTCGAGCGCGCGGCACGCCTCGTCGGCTGGCTGCGCCTGCGGCCCAAGCCGGGCAGCGGCGTCGAGAGCCTGCGGCTGTCGTGGGTCGGCGTGAATGCGGTGGAGGTCGATCAGCGCGTGACGATCGCCGGCCGGGTGCTGGGCGTGTCGACCGGCGCGGCCGATCAGGTGTTCCAGTTGTCGGCGGGTTCGGTCGATCCGGCCACGCTGGCGATCCAGGTCGAGGAGCCCGGGCGCGGCTATCAGTCGTGGCAGCGGGTCGAGGATCTGGCGGCGATCTCGTCGGACGCGGTGGTCGCGCGCGAGGCGCCGGTGTTCGCGCTCGATGCCGAGGCCGGAACGCTGCGCTTCGGCGACGGCGTGCGCGGCCGTGTTCCTGAGCGCCAGATGCGGGTGAGGCTGGCGAGCGGACGTTTCGGCGGCGGACGTGCGGGCAACCTGCCTGCCGGCAGCCTGAGCGAAGTGTCGGGCGCGACCCTGGTCGGCGCCCCGCGCACGCTTCCCGCGATCAAGGTGTGGCAGCCGCTGCCGACCGAAGGCGGCGAGGATGTCGAGACGCTCGCCCGCGCCGAACAGCGCATCCCGGCGCTGTTGCGCCATCGCGAGCGCGCGGTGACGGCCGACGACTACCGCCTGCTCGCCACCGAGACGCCGGGAACCGACGTCGGCCGCGTCGAGGTGCTGCCGCGCTTCAAACCGCGCGAACGGCGGCCCGACGTGCCCGGCGTGGTCAGCGTGATGGTGCTGCCGGCGCGTGCGCTGGGCAAGGCGCCCAATCCGCGGCCAGACCGGCCCTTCATCGAGCGCGTCCACGCTCATCTGTCGGCGCGCGCGCCGCTGGCGACCGAGCTGTACGTCATCGGATGCGAATACGTGCCGCTGGGCATCTCGGTGGCGGTCGGCATCCGCGACGGCTACGCGCGCGAGGCGGTCCTCTTCGAGGTGCGCGAGGCGCTGCGCCGGCTGCTGTGGCCGTTGGCGCCGGGTGGTCAGGCCGGAATGGGCTGGCCGCTGGACCGCGACGTGCGCGAGCGTGAGCTCGAGGTCGAGGTTTCGCGCGTGGCCGGCGTCGCCGAAGTGGCCGGGCTGAACCTGTTCGGCCGCGCGAGCATCGACGGTCGCGACCAGTGGTCGCTGCTGAGCCGCAGCACGCCTGACGGCACGCAGCGCCTGGAGTTGGCCGCCTGGCAGTTGCCCGAATTGCTGAGTGTGGTGGCGGTCGACAGTGCCGACGGCACGGTCGGTGCGCCGGCTGATCTGTCTGCGGTGCCGAACCCGTTCGCGAGCGAAGTCGCGGTGGCGGTGCCGGTCGTGCCCGAGGTGTGCTGATGGACGCAAACGGCCTGCGCTTCTGGCTGCTCGCCGACGACGGTCACTGGCCGGCGCGCAGTCACGTCGAATGGCGAAGCGGCTGTCGTGCGCTGCGGCTGGCGAGTGAACGCACGCTCGCGCCGCCGGTGGCGGACGCTGCAAGTATCGCGGTGTCGGCGCTGGAGCGTCTGCCACGCGCGGTCGATCGCGAAGGCGCGACCGCTTGGTGGAGCGACGCCGACTCGGCCATCGTCGCGCGCAGCCACCTGCCCGATACCGCGATCGCGCTGCCGCTGGCCGAGCGCCCGGCCGATTTCGCCGCCGGCTTCGACGATGTGCTCTACGTCGCGCTCGACGAGCGTGTGCTGCTGCATGATCTGCGCGGGCGTTGGCCCGACACCGTGCTGCCCACGCCGGGCTTCCAGCCCTGGCGGGTAGCGGCCGAACCGCAGGGCGGTGCCTGGTTGCTCGAGCGCGTCAGCGGCCGGTTGGCACGGCTCGTCGGCTGCATGCAGCCGGCGCGGCCGGCGGCCGACTACGCGCACACCACGTTCCGACCCGACCCGGAAAATCCGACGCCGCCGCGCCTGCTGCCGTGTGAGCGCGTGGCGTGGCCGGCGGGCGAACGTCCGCAGGCGCTGGCTGTTGGCCCGGACGGCAGCATCGTGCTGTTGTCCTGGAGCGGTGCCGGGGTCAGCCTCCTGCGCCTGTTCGATGTGCGTTCCGGCGTGCTTGGTGCGCCGCAGCTGCTCGACGGCGTGCGCTACGCCTACGCGCTCGATTGGCTGGCGGAAGGCCGCGTCGCGCTGCGCGTGCCCGGCCGGCGCGATGCCCCGGTTTTCCGTCCGCGGGGCGCGTTCGACGCGGATTCGGAGGCGCCGCTTCACGCCACAGGCGAGATCCATCCGTTGGCGCCCGAGGCCGAGGAGGCGCCGTTTGCACACCGCCTCGACGACCCGCCGCGCTATCCGGTCGCCGGCGATGCGGTGGAGCCGCTGCACCGGCTATCGATTGCCAACCTCGCGCGTCGCGGCGAAGCCGCGAGCTTCGGCGGCTCGGGCAGCCCCGGCCTGCGCTTGATCGACAGCGGCGACCAGCAGACGGTGTGGCACCGCATCTATGCCGAGGCCCGGCTGCCCGCGGCCTGCGGCATCGTCGTGTGGCTGGCGGCTACCGCCGAGCCGGAGCCACCCGACGCCGACGATGCGAGCGCCTGGAATCCGCACCTGTGCGGCGATGTGCCCCCCTTGACGAGCGACGCTGTGCCCGGCGGTATCGTGCCGGCGGGCGCATTGCCGCGTGCGGCCTGGGAGCGGATGCCCTCCGAGCTGCCCGGACATCCCGGCCTGGGCGCCTGGGGCGCACCGCAGGCCGGGCGCGCAGGCCTGTGGTCCGTGCTGGTGCAGCGCCATGGCCGGCGCGTGCGCAGCCTGGTCGGGCGCTACCTGTGGGCGCGGGTCGTGCTGCATGGCGACGGGCGCGATTCCCCCGAACTGGCGGCGCTGCGCATCTACGGTTCGCGCTTCTCCTATCGCGATCACTACCTGCCGCGCCTGTACCGCGAGACCGAGTTCGGCGCGGTGGCCGAAGCCGGCGGCCTGGACGTACCGGCCACCGCGACGGCGGCGGACTTCCTCGAACGCTACCTCGGCAATGCCGAAGGCTGGTTGACCGCACTCGAGGACCGCGTCGCCGGCGCCCACCTGTTGAGCGATCCGGCGGTGACGCCGGAGACCGCGCTCGAATGGTTGGGCGGATGGATCGGCGTGGCCTTCGACGGTGCGCTGCCGGTGGCCCGGCGGCGCGACTGGCTTCAGCATGCCGCCGAGCTGGCGCGCTTCCATGGCACGCGCCACGGCCTGCTCCTGGCGCTCGACGTCGCCACCGGCGGCGGCGTGCGGGGCGGCGAGATCGTGGTGCTGGAAGGGTTCCGCATGCGGCGCCTGATGGCGACTCTGCTGGGCGTCGACCTGTCGGTGGAGGACGACCCGCTGCTGCCCGGGCTGGTCATCAGCGGTAATTCGGTGGTCGGCGACACGCTGATCCTCGGCGAGGCCGAGCGCGCCGAGCTGCTCGCACTCTTCCGCGATGAGGTCGCGAGCGAGACCGAACGCAAGGCGGTGCTCGCCTTCTATGACAAGCTCGCCTTCCGCGCGCTGGTGCTGGTGCATCAGGAAGTCACGCCGCAGGACCTGGGCCTGATACGCCGCATCGTCGAGCTCGAGTCGCCGGCGCACGTCGACGTGCAGGTCGCGGTGGCGAGCTGGCCGCTGCTGGTCGGTGTTGCAAGCCTCGTGGGCGTCGATACCTATCTCGGACCGCCGCGCCAGCCGCTGCCGGCGCGGGTCGATGTCTCCAGCTTGGGCAACGGCGATCAGGTACTGGGCGTAGGCAGCCTGGATCCGCGACTTTCGGGTGCGGTTGCCGAGCTTCCCGCGACGCCGCCGCAGGCGCGGCCGCTTGCCGATGCCGGGGCGGATTTCACCTCCCCCTATGGCCGTTCATTCGGGCTCGACGGCGGCGGCTCGTCGGCAGCCGAAGGACGGCGGATCGTGCAGTACCGATGGCGCCAGCTCGAGTGAGTCCTGGCGCTCACAGTGCTCTTCCACCCTCACTGAGCAAGGAGCAAGGAAATGGCCGAATTCATCATCAACCGGGAAGTCCGCACCGACACGCCGACCGTCGAGGTCACCATAGGCGCCGCCAATGCCTTGCCGCTGGGGCGCCACACTTTCCGCCTGGTAGTGGTCGACGACTCGGGCAATAGCTCGATCCCGGACGACGTGGTGGTCATCATCGCCGACACGGAGAATCCGACGGCGGTCCTGACCGCGCCGCGCTCGGTAGGGTTCGGCCGCAGCTTCGTGCTGAGCGGCGAGCGATCGTTCGATGCCGGTGGCGGCCGCATCGTGGGCTACCAATGGACCTATCTTGGCCAGCCGCTGACCTGAGCCGGAGCACGTCATGGTCGCCTTTGTCCGCGGACGCCCGATCACTACCGACGAACCCACGGTGACGGTGGATGCCGGCCTTGCGCTCGGCGTGCACCGCTTCCAGCTCGTCGTAGTGACCGCGGACGGCCGGCGCAGCGCCGCCGACGTCGTCGATCTGACGGTGGAGCGGCTGACCATTCCCGGTCCGCTGGATCCGGTGGTGCGCCCGCCGCTTATCGACACGGTGATCAATCCCACGATCAACCCGACGATCACGCCCAGAGTCACGACCACGGTGAGCCCGACGCCGGCCACGACGACCACGACTACGACTACCACGACCGTCAGCCCGACCCTCACGACCACCACGACGCGCATCCGCAAGCCGCGCGCGGTGGCTGCGTCGCAGATGCCACGGTCAACGCCGCCGGCGCCGCCCGAACCGCCGACGCCACCGGCGCAGCCCAAACGCAAGGCCCGCAGCAAACGCAGGAGCGAATCATGAATGGCACAGCTCGCCCACCCGCGGACGATCCGCTTTACGGCCTGCCCGACGCGGCGCGTCCGCACTACGCGACCGGCATGCTGCTCGATGCGCAGGATTTCGCCGCCGAGCAGGTGTATCACCGCAACCGGCTGGCGCGGGCGCTCGCCTTCGCCAGCGGGGCGGGTTCCCGCCGGCTGCCCGAGGGCATCGGCGAGAACCCGGGTGCCACCGGCCTGTTCGGTGGCGGCACGCTGGCGGGGTTGCGCGTGGCCCATGCGCCCGCCGCAGGTGCGCAACCGGAGGAGATCCGCGTCGCGCCCGGGCTTGCGGTGGACCGGCTGGGACGTCTGGTCGAGGTGCCGCGGGCGGTCTGCCTGCGCCTGCAGCGCTGGTTCGACAGCGAACTCGAGCGCGACGGCGGCGATGATCTGCGCCGCGCGGCGCTGTCGAGTCCGGAGCGTTTCGCCAGCACGCGTCTGACCGAGGCGATTGCCGGCGGCGGCGATCCGCTGCCGGAGCGTGCGGTAATCGTCGACGTGTTCGTGCGCTTCGTCACCTGCCGCCAGGCGCTGACGCCGGCCTTTGCGAGCGGCCCCTTCGATGCGCTCGACGCGGTGGAGACCTCGCGCCTGCGTGACGCCTACGAGGTGCATTTCGTACCGCGCACCGACGGCCTGGACGACGATTTCAACGGTCTGCCGCTGCTCGACCGCGACCTGTCGGCACTGAGCGGCACCGCGCGGCGCGACGCATTGCAGGACGCGGTGCTCGACGGCTGGCCCGATCTGGCCGGCACCGTCGGTGCCGACGGCGAGCTCGCCGCACCGCCGGGCCACCCGCCCGGGCTGGACCCGACGGCGATCTTCCTCGCGCGGGTGTTCATCGCGGTGGGCGCGGGCGATCCGCCGGCGCGCAGCGGCGGTGCGACGGTAGACAACGGCGGGCGGCGCTTCCTGCCGCACCTGGGAATGATGGCCGGTGCGCTCGGCCTCGGCCTGGATTGATCGTTCCTCCCCTTGAAGGGGAGGGAGTTTGAGCAACGAGCGGTGCCGCAAGGCGCCCGGGAGACACAGCCATGGACTTGACCAAGGGACTCGCCCGCGTCAGCCTGCCGGCCGCGCAGGTGGCCATGCTGCGCGGCGTCGGTGCGTTGATCGAGGATCCGCGCCGGGAGCGTCCGCGCTATTTCGATGGGCGCTTCCTCGCCGCGCGCGACCTCATCCGCGACCAGCAGTACATCCTGACCCGCGAGGCCGATCTTGGTCAGGCGGCGGGCAGCGGGGTGGCCGCGGGGCTGGACGTCGAACCGGGCAGCGGCGGCGACCGTCTGGTCGTCTCGGCCGGCCACGGCGTGACGCCCGCCGGCGAGCTGGTGCTGCTGCCGCGCGACGTGCAGCTGCGGCTGGCCGACATTCCACGTGCCGAGCAGCTGTCGGCGCGCTTCGGCCTCGGCCGCATCGCCCATCCACCGCTGCGTAACCGCACCGGTCTCTTCGTGCTGGCGCTGCGGCCAGTGGAATTCACCGCCGGGCCGATCGGCGCCTACCCGACCTCGATCACCGGCGCGCGCACGGTGGAGGACGGCGACATCATCGAGGCCACCGCAATCGTGCTGGTGCCGTGGGACGACGACGGCGCGGCGGATGCGCTGCTGGCGCGCCGCGGTCGAGCCGCGGCGACGATTTTCGCTGCCGGTGGCGCGCGCGCGCTGTCGTCCAACGTGCTGCCGCTGGCGATGGTGGCGTTGCAGAACAATGTGGTGGCGTGGATCGACGTGCCCATGGTGCGGCGCGAACTGGGCGCCGACCGCGCCGACCTGCCGGGTCTCGGGTACGCGCCGCGCGCCTTGCGGCTGGCTCACCTGCTGCAGCATCAAGTCCATCTCGCCGATGTGTTGCGCGGCAACGGCGGACGCAGCTTCGCTGCGCGTGAGCAGTTTCCGGTGCTGCCTTCGGCCGGGCCGCTGCCGCCGGGCATCATCGATAGTCGCGACTTCACGCAGCGCTATTTCCCGCCCGAGATGGCGGTGGATTTCTCCATCATCCCGGAAGACGAGCTACCGGCGCTGGTCGAAGAAGCGCTGACATTGCCGCCGATCGACCTCGAGGCTGACAGCGCGGTGCTGGAGGCGACTTCGGTGCTGATCCTCGCCCCGGTGCCGCGCAACGAGTGGCGCGTGGTCAGCAATCGGCTGACGACGCGGATTCGCACCTTGCGCCCGGCGGCGATCAATCTGGTGGCGACGCTGAAGCCGCTCGAGATCCTGCAGAAGCTTCGCATTCCGCGCGTACCGGTGCCGACCGAGCCCGCCGACCCGGCCACCGCCGAATGGGCGCGGCTCGCCGCCTTGCCCGACCTGTGGTTCGTGCGCCGCCGCAACCTCGCTTACCGCGACGATCTGGCCGGCGCGGCGATCCGGCTCGCCGGGCGTGAGGTCCTGCGTGAAGCGGTGGTAACCCGGCTCGGCACGCTGGGGCTGGATTCGAGTTTCAGCCGCGTGCTGGAGCGGGCGACACCGCTGGCCGCGACCGAGGCTGCCAGCCTGCTGGCAAGCCCGCGCATCGCCGATTCGCCGGCGCTCACCGCGGCGGCACTGTCCGAGCTGTCGCGTGCCGAAACCATCGATCAGGCGACGGTGCTGCGGGTCGCCGCCGATCTCTCCACCCCGGGTGTCGGCGACGGCTTGGTGCGGCTGGAAACGGCGCGGACTGACGCCGTGCCGAGTACGACCGCACTGCGCGAGATCGCCGACGGCGGCGAGTGGCGCGCCGCTGATACCACCGCGGCGACGGCGACGCGTGCTGAGTTGACGCCGCTTGCCAACACGGTGCTGCGGCCGCAGGTCGTGCGCCCGGCCGTTGCGACTACGACGACTACGACGACTACGACCACTGCGACCACCGGCAGGACGACCCCTACGACCACCACTGTGACCGGCACGAGGATTGCACCGCGCGCAGCGAGGGCGCCGGTGGCAACGCCGGCAGAGGCGCCGGCTGCGGCGGCCAAGGCGGGGGCGGGTGGCAAGGCCGCGGCGAAAGCCGGCGACGGTGCATCAGTGCGCAAGGGCGCGTCCGGCAGTGCGGCGACTGCGCGCAAGGGCGCCGCCGCGAGCGGTGCGGAGGGAGCGACGAAAGGCGCAGCGAAGGCTGCGCTCCGTGCTTCGGCCGAGCCGCCTGCGACCGCGCCCGGCGAGAAGGCTTCGACATCGCCCTCGGGCCGCCGGCGCAAGCCTGCTGGCGGTACGGGTGCCTGACGGGCGCCGCGCCGGCGTGCGCGATTGCGCCCCGCTTCATGAATCACGGAGGTGTAGCGTGAGCATCACACCGATCAAGGGTTCCCTGCCGGGTGAGCAGGTCATCCACCTGGCTCCGGAGAATGCTGCCGACGTTGCGCGGTGGTGGCTCAGGCGTCCCAACCTGTTTCCCGGCCGCACGCTGACTGGCCCCACGCTGGAGGGACGCCAGCGCTGGGCGGAGGGGCATGTCGCGCTGCGCGGGCAGGCCTTCACCGCGGGCGTGGTGCGGGGGCTCGAATCCGCGCTGATCGCGGACGGCGGCGGCATGGCGGCAGCGCGCGTGGCCCTGATGCAAGGCAGCGCACTCGCGGTTTCGGGCGAGGATGTGCGCGTGCCGCAGGCGGTCGAGTTCGCCCTTGCCGACCTGTCGGTCGTAGGCGATCCGTCGGCGTTTGCCGGAATGGGCGAGGCCGGCGGGGAGGGCGGGGCTGGCGGTAGCGAGGGCGGCGAATTGCGCAGCAAGGTGATCGGCCCACGCCTGGGCGATCTGGTCGCGGCAAGCCCGGATGCGATTCCGCGCGTCGGCGTGCTGCTGTTGCAGCCGGTCAGCGCCGACCGCATTGGCGCCTTCGACCCGACCGACCCCTGCTCGCTGGACGGCTGCGGCTCCGGCAACGTGGCCTCATTCGAGGACTGGCGCGTGGGCGACGCGGCGCGGCTGCTGTGGTACGCCTGGCCCGAGGAGGTGGATGGATTCGCCCTCGACGTGGTGCTGGCGGGCGCGCCTTCGCGCTGGCGCAACCTGCTCGCGTGGCAGGTGTTCGACGCCGAGCGGGCGCTCGCTGCCGACGCTACATTGCCGTGGGAAGAATTCGGCGTGCCGCTCGGGCTGGTGTGCTGCGACGCGGCCTGGAACCCGCTGTTCCTCGACCGCGCCAGCGTGGTGCGTACCGGGGGACGCGCCCGGTACTCGCGCATGGGGGGCGGTGCCGACGGGCTGGCGACGCACTGGCGCCTGCCAGCGCTGTGGCAGGCGCAGTTCGAGCAGCTGGCCGAACAGGTGACGGCGGCCGGCGACCCGGCGCCGGATGCGGCGACGCTGGCGGCAGGCTTTACCCGCTTGCCGCCGTTCGGTCTGCTGCCGGCCAACGTGGTGGACCTCACCGCGCTGCGCAGCGACTTTTTCCCGGCCAGCTTCGAACTCGACGCCGCGCCCTTGCCAGTGGAGCAACTCGACGCGGCGCTGGTCGAGGCCGCCGCCCTGGCGCCGCTCGATACCGCAGTCGGCGGTCGGGTGCGCCTGCTGGTGCCCGTACCGCAGGCCGTGTTCGAGCCGCGCCTGCTGCTGCGCGAGGTGATCGATCCGGAGTTCGCTCGCACGTTGACCGAGTTCTTGCTGTCGCGGGCGCGCTGGCTCGGTGCTCGTCAGGGACTGCGCACCCGGGCCTCGGTACTGGCGCGCTCGATTACCGGCACACCGCTCGCGGTGCCCGCGATCGCAGACGATCCGGAGGCGCTCGAAGTCGAGTCGCTCGTTCCTTGGGGGCCGCCGCCGGCAGGCGGTGGTCATCGCTCCAGTCTGCGCGCCGGCATCCATCAGCACTTCTTCGAGGCCGCCACCGAGACGATGACGGTGGCCGCCGGAGAGTCGCTGTTCACCTGGGTCTATCTGGACCCGGACAATCCGCCGCGCACGCTGATGCTGCAGTGGCACGCCGGCACCTGGGAGCATCGCGCCTATTGGGGCGAGAACCTGATTCCGTGGGGCGCCGATGGCACGGTGGCGCGCGCGCGCGCCGGCGACCTGCCGCCGCTCGGGCAATGGGTACGGCTCACGTTGCCTGCTTCGCTGGTGGGCCTGGCTGCTACCCAGGCCGACGGCATGGCGTTCTCGCTGTTTGACGGCAGGGCGGCGTTCGGCATGACCGGCGTCCTCCCCGCCCCCGGCGGGGAGCGCAAGTGGTTTTGCGGCGTGCTGCCGACGGCCGCGCAGCAGAACGGCGACGAGCGCTGGGAGATGCTCACGCACAACGACCTGTGGTCGCCGTTCGAGGGCATCTCGGCGGTGTTGCCGGTTGACGCGACGGGTGCACCGGGCAGCGGCGGCCACACCGAGCCGGCTGCCGTCGGCCTGCACCAGCACTTTTTCGAGAACGCCGGCGTCACGTTCACGGTGGCCGCTGGCGAGCGTTTCTACACCTGGGTGTTCATCGACCCAAGCAATCCGCCCAGCCAATTGATGCTGCAATGGCGCGTTGGTGCGAGCTGGGAACAGCGTGCCTACTGGGGCCTGTCGCGCATTGGCTGGGGCGTCGAAGGGACGGTGTCGCGCCGGCGGCTCGGAGCCCTGCCGCGCCCCGGACGCTGGATTCGGCTCGAGATCGATCCCGCCGCGGTCGGGCTGGTGGGTGCGACGATGAACGGCATGGCTTTCACCTTCTTCGACGGTACCGCGGCCTTCGGGCCGTCGGGCGCGCTCACTCCCGCCGGCGCCAACGCGCAGGAGAGTTCGCGTGAATGGTTCGCCGGCAGTCTGCCGGCCCGGGCCACTCCGCGCGGCATCTGGCAGTTTCTGTCGGCGCGCGACTTGCTGGCGCCGACCGCGGGCGGCACCAACGGCCATGTCGAGGCGGTGGCGCGGCTGTACGACGATGCCGCACTCGCGCATCTGTCGGCGCAGGAGCGCTACCAGATGTACCAGCTCGGCCTGGAAGGCTTCATCGCCTACCTCAAGGCGCGCACCGACCGTGCCGACGACCTGGTCGACTTCAACTTCGTCAAGGTGCAGACCGACATCTACCGTGTGCGCCAGCTCATCCTCGGCACCACGGCGGCGACCCGGCTCGCAGTGTCGCCGGCGCTGGCCAATATCGCGCAGGCCGAGACGGCGGTGGCCTCGACCGAGCGCATCGCCGGCTTCTTCGACGAGCTGAAGAAGGAGACGGCTGCCACGCAGGTACAGCAGGTGACGGCAGCGGGCGCGACCGTGGCGAGGGCGTTCCGGCTGGAATCCGGCTTCACGGGTGCCGAGACCCGGGTGTCCGGCACGACAGACGTGCGCAGTGCGATCGCTGACACCGGCTTCAAGCAGCCAGTGGCGGACAGTGGCGGTTTTACGCTCGACAGCGGCACGTCGAGGGATTTCGTGAAGGATGCGACGCTGGTGCAGTTCCCGATCAGGGTCGATACCTTCGTCCCGTCCGACATCACCGATGCCGCGCCACTGATCGGGAAGGCCGAGGTGCGCACCACGAGCATCGCCGAGCGCCTGACGGCGCCGAAAGCGACCGAGGCCAAGGACTATACGACCTCGACCCGCTACGAGGCGGTACGCAGCCTGCTCGCCTTCGCCGACGAGTTGCAGGCTGCGGATGCGGGTGAGCCTGCGGGCCTGTTCGAGGGCGTGAACTTCTACGGCGTGCGTGGCGACCCGTCCCTGTTCTGGGAGACCGAGGAGGAACGCGACAACCCCGACCGTCCTCTGCCCAACGCCGACACCGACGACGAGACGCAAAGGGCGATCCTCAACGGCATGCGCCGTAGCTTGCCGTTCCGCGACCTGATGGTGCAGCGCTGGCGGCTGCCGCTGATGCTGCGCTCGCCGGGGCGGGTGAAGATCGACGAATCGGCGCATTTCTCCGACGGCGCCGATCTGGCCGACAACACGGTGGCGCTGATGCGCCAGCTCGAAGGCCGCATCAAGATGTACCGGAACGCGATCACCGTCAGCCAGAGGGTGCTCGACACGCTGCGCGGCAACGCGGCAGCGCTGGAACTGCGGCTGAAGACGGTGGGCGAGGAGCTGGCCGAGGCGCGCCACGACGTGTCGGTGACGCGCGCGCTGATCGCCGAGGAAGAGGCGCGCCTTGCCGCGATCAACGCGCGCCGCGCGCAGGTGCTGCGCGATCATGTGCACTTCATCGCCTACCAGCGTCCGCGCGAGGCCGAGTTGATCGCCAGCGCGCCGATGCGTACGCTCGATCCCGGCTTGCTGGAAGCGCCGCTCCCGGTCTGCTTCATGGAGCACCAGGATGCACCGGACGAGCTGCGCGACCTGCTCGGGGTGGTACGCGAGGCGCCAGCGCGCTGGTTTGCGGGCGTGCCGCTGCTGCTGGACCGGCTCGACCGCGTCGATCTGCTGGTGAAGGCGGTGCAGTCGGCGCAGTTGCGCAGCCAGTTGATGACGCTGAAGGCGGCCGCCCAGCCCGCCGCAGCGGGGGTGACGGGCGCGACAACCGCGTTGCGCGGTGCAGCTGCCAGCATTGCTGCGCTGCACGCGAAGCAGTTCCAGTCGGTGCAGGCGGTGCGCGCAACGGCGACGCGCATCGATCCGTCGGCGCTCGCGGTGCTCGGCTGGCAGGGCGCGCGTGCGCAGGCCGAGCAGATCGTGTCGCTCGGCGACCTGATCGATGGCGAGCACGGCCGCGGCGACGTGGCGCAGAAGGCGGCGGCGATCTTCGACGACATCTCGCGCATTGCGGCCTGTCTGCACGAGGGCTTTTCCTCGGTGCTGCCATCGATCCGCCTCGACTGGGCCGAGCGCATGTCGCAATTCGACGCCGCGCCGCGGCTGCGCAACCTGGCCGGGCTGCCGCGCTGGGGCGAGATCGACTACGCCGACCGGCGCCAGATGCAGGCCGCCGCCGACTGGCTGTTTGGCCAGATGCGCACGGGCGTGGTCGAGGGCGAAGGGCTGATGAACGACGTCGTGCGCATGTGCCTGCTGCTTGCGAGCCACGCGCCGATCAACCGCATCGTGTCCGGCCGGCTGCCGGCGCCGATCACCGCGATCCCCGGCGTAAGGCTGCCGATCCGCGTCACCGAGGTGCTGAAACTGCGCGTTGGCATGCAGGCCCTGGTGTACCAGGCCGACCGCGTCGTCGCCCGCGCCACGGTGGACGATGTCGGCTCGACGCAGGTCGCCGCGACCGTGATCCAGGCCGAGGGCAACCGTGTCGAACTGGCCGCCGAGACGCGCGTGCAGTTCGTCGATGCGGCCAGCCCGGTGGCGATGAGCGCGGCGCGCATCAAGAGCACCACGATGAGGTGAGGGCATGCCGGCCGAACGTACGGTCAATGTGCTGAAAGTTCGCGCATCGGGCGATGCTCAGGCCCGTCATGCCAGGCTGCTGCTGGAGGACGCGCTGCGCACCGCGAGCTTGCCGGGCGACGGGGCTGCGCTGGTGCTGGTGCGAAAGCTGCGGCTGCCTGCCTTCAGTAGCGGGGCAACGTCGCAGAGTCTGGCGTGTGCGCTGGAGGAAAGCTGCCGAGCCTTGCAGGTGCTGCCGGTGACGGAGGCGACGACGGAGCGCGCGATCGACGCGGCTGCGGCGGTGCGTTTTCGCGATGCGCTGCAAGCGCGCCAGGAACTCGGACTACGCCTGTTGCGGGGGATGTCCCCGCGCGCCTGGTGCTGGCCGCTCGCGGTGCCAGGATATCGACAGGGACTCACGAGCGGCGAAGCCTTGCGCGCAATTGCCATCTCCTTCCTCGATCTACCGGAAGCGGGGCTTGCGCTGCCGCTGTGGCTCGACGAGATCGCGGCCGGCGGCGCCATTCCGCGCGTGATCGCGGCGTTGCCACGGGACGACGCCGAAGCGCTGCTGGCTGTGCTGACCTCGGCGACGCATCGTGTTCCACGGTTGCAACCGGGGCGGGCGCACGCGATCGATGGCGACTTGGATGGACCTGCTTCTGGACAGCCCGAGTTCGCCTATGCGGCAATCCCCGCCCGCTGGCAGAACGCCCTTCGGTGGGCGCGGCAGTCGCTTGCGCCCGGGGATGCGCGCTTGCGCCTGGTCGAGGCCGCTGCGCAGGCGAGCGTTTCGTCGGCCCGTGTCACGACTGACGCACGTCGTCAGTCGGCGGCAGGCGTGGAGTGGCGTCGGTGCGAAGGTGTGGAGCGCGGGCTGGAGCGGCGAGAGGTCCCGCGCAAGGCGAGGCGTTCGCCAATGCCACGGGGGGCACGCGTCGCTGAGGGCGAGAAGCCGCCTTCGTCATCCGCCCCCGCCGCTTTGCTATCTCATCCTCCGTCGCCAGCGCTGCGGGAGGGCAACGCTCCGGACAGTCGTGCGGAGGCGCAGGGGCGTGTCGAGCGGGACGCACCGTACGCGTCCGGCACAGAAGCCGACCGGCGGCAGATGGATGCCCCTTTGCGGGCACGGCCGCTTCGTCCGGCGCCCCCTTTTAGCGTCGCCGTTCAGGAGCGAACGGCTGCTGCCGGCTTGCTGTTCCTCGTCCCCGTCCTCGCATCGCTCGGGCTGCCCGCATGGCTGCAGGCGAACGCGGCTTGGGCAGGGGCCGACCTGCCGGCACGGGTCATCGGCTGCGCGCTGCAACGTCTTAGGGTGAGTGCGGACGACCCCGCCTGGCTACTTGCCGAGGACCCGACGGATCAACCGCGGCCGGTGCCCGCCGGAGAGCAGTTCTCGGCTCTGGTCGACATGGGCCTGCGGCCCGCGCCGGGACGCTCGGCTGCCGAAGCCTGGCTCGGGGCCTGCCGGCGCTGGCTGCGCCTGCGCGCACGCATCGGCATCGCCAGCCTGGTGTTGCGTCCGGGGCGGATGGCGGTGACGCCCACGCATGCCGATGTGTGGATGGCGATAGGGCAGACCGACCTGCGCGTCCGGAGCGCCGGGCTCGATCTGGACCTTGGCTGGGTGCCGTGGGTGGGTCGAGTGGTCAATTTCCATTACGGCGATGCCGAAACATGAACCATCCCGAACGTTTGCCGCCGCAGCAAGAAGGTTCCGAACGGCCCGCAGAGTCGGGGATTTCGCATGAATCCGCGAGCATGCACTGGGCCGACGTACCGCAACTGCCGTCGCTTGCCGAGATCCTCCTCGCGCTGCTGGCACCGGCCGATGGCGAGATCGTGCGAGAGCCCTGTGCCGAGGCGGCGTGGCTCGGCGCGCTCGGACAGGCGGTCGATCGTTACGCCAAGGGTGTGGAGGCGGGTGCGCACGGACGCGCCGATGCAGTGGCGATTGCACTTGCTGCGTGGCAAAGGCGGGCCCCGGACGCTGATCGATGCCTGCATGCGCTGGCCAGTCGCGATGCGCTGAGCTTGCCCGAGACGGCGGCGATCGCGCTCGCCCGTGCCAGCGAGATGCTGCCGATGGTGGCGAGGGCCTTGATCTGGCTGCAACACCCGGTTGGCGAAGCGCGTCCCACCGTCGGCCTGCTCGCGAACCTGTGCGAACGCCTCGGTGAGCCGCACACCGTTGCGCGCCTTGCAGAAGGGGTGGCCGGCCGGCATGGCGTGCTTCAACTGCTGCCCGATGAACGGCCCCTGTGCGAGCGCAATGTGCGCGTTCCGCTGCCCTTGCTGCTGGCGCTCGGCGGGCATGAGGGCAGGCCTGACAACGTCGATCTCGCGCCCGTCGGGCTGCCGACACTGTCGGCGTCGACTGTGGACACCGCACGTCGGTACGCCGAAGGCCTGAAGGGGGGCGGCGCGCGCGTGCTTGTCGTGCGCAGTGGACGCGCTGCGGAGGCACGCGCTGCGGCTGCCGAAGTGGCTGTCGCGCTCGATCGGCGCGCGGCCTTCATCGACGGCGAGCTTCCGCGAGGTCTGGGCAGCTGGCTGTGGCTGCGCGGATGCCTCCCGGTGCTCTGCCCGCGGCTGGGGCCGGGCGAGCGCTTCCAGGTGCCGGCGATCGCCGGGCATGGTGGACCGATTCTGGTGGCAACCGGCATCGACGGCAGCGTCGAGAGTGCTGCTGCGGTTGCTCAGTGGCGTGTGGCTGTGCCGCCGGTGTGCGAACGCGCCTCATTGTGGCAGGCGGCGCTCGGGCCAGGGGTTGCCGTCGAGGCGCTGGCGAGCATCCACCGGCACTCGGCGGGCCGCATTGCCGAGCTGGGCGAGGCGGCGCGTTCGGTTGCCGCGTGCACCGGCGACGTGCTCGAGGTCGGACACGTCGCGCAGGCGGCGCGTTCCGGGGTGGGGGCAGACCTCGGGGCGCTTGCCGAGTTGCTGGCGGACGACATTCCGGACGACGCGCTGGTGCTGACGGAATCGCTGCGGCAGGTGCTTGGGGCGCTGCTCGCGAGGTGCCGGGTGAGGGACGGACTGGCCGATGGACTCGGCATCGCGGCCCGCGCGCGCTACAAGCCGGGCGTGCGCGCACTGCTGGTCGGCCCCTCGGGCACCGGCAAGACCTTGGCGGCGGGCTGGATCGCAACTCAGCTCGGTCTCCCGCTGTACCGCGTCGATCTGGCCTCGGTCACGAGCAAGTACATCGGTGAGACGGAGAAGAATCTGGCCGAGCTTTTCGCGCGTGCCGAGCACGCCGACGTCGTCCTGCTGTTCGACGAGGCCGATTCGTTGTTCGGCAAGCGCACCGAGGTCAAGGATGCGAACGACCGCTTTGCCAACCAGCAGACCAATTATCTCTTGCAACGTATCGAGTCGTACGAGGGCATCACCCTGCTGACAAGCAATAGCCGCGCGCGCTTCGATTCCGCCTTCACGCGCAGGCTGGATGCGATCATCGAATTTCCGACGCCCGCCCCCGAAGAGCGCCGGGCGCTGTGGCTCGCGCACCTCGGAGGCGTCCATAGGCTGGACGCGGCGGTGCTCAACCGTCTCGCGGGCATCTGTGACCTCGCCGGCGGCCACATCCGCAATGCGGTTCTTGCGGCGGCGGCCGTTGCGTGCGTGCGTGGCGATGCCATCTCGGAGGCTGACCTCGTCGCGTCGGCGGCGGCTGAGTACCGCAAGCTCGGCAAGCCGCCGCCGGCAGGTCTGGAGCGTCCGGGATGAAAGGCGCCCTGGCGCAAGCGCGCAGGATCGAGCCGAGCGGGCGCGATGCGTGCGAGGGCCTGGATCGTGCCGAGCGCCGCGCGACTGGACGTGAAACGGGCGTGCCGCGTTTTCTGAGCGGTGACGCAGTTCAGGCAAAGCTCGAAGTGGGTGCGGTGGACGACCCGATGGAGCGCGATGCCGACGCGTTCGCGCTTGCGGTGCAGCGGGGAGACAGGGTGCTGCCGCGTTTCCTGTCGAAAGAGGGCAGACACGGGGCGCAAGACCCTCATGCCGGTGATGCGCGGCGCCAGACCGGAAATTTTGTCGCATCGCCGACGCAGCTGAGCGCGCTGCGGCCGGCTCTGGGCCGCGATTCGCCGCGGCACGACGCCATCGCGCAATCACGCGCGACCGACGATCCGGCACCGGATAGCGGCGCGCCGCTTGCCGCGCCCGTCCGAACGCGCATTGAAGGAGCGCTGGGGCTGGACCTGGGTGCGGTGCGGGTGCACACCGGCCCGGGTGCCGAACAGGCCGCGGCGCGACTGCAGGCCCGGGCCTTCACCCGTGGCAGCGACATCTGGCTGGGGGCGCGGCATGCACCCGATGAGCTCGGCCTGATGGCGCATGAGGTCGCGCACGTCGTGCAGCAGGGAGGGGCCCCGACGCCAGTGCGGCGTAGCCCCGAGACTGCGCAGCCCGGGTCCGACCGGTCACCTGCCCGCCGGAACTTCACTTTTTCGGAAGAGGACATGGAGGCGCGGCTTGCCGCCACGCCGCCCGAGGGGGCGGATACCAGCGCCCCGACGGTCGAAGTGGAAAGCGCCACCACCGGCAAGCTGGACGAGGTCGAGCGCCAGAAGGGCGAGGGTGGCGAGGGTGGCGAGGGTGGTGGAGGCGGTGCCGAAGGTGGCGGGGAGGGCGCTGGTGGTGGCGACAAGGGCCAGGCCGGTGAGGAACAGGAAGCCGTTGAAGGCGGCTCCGGTGGCCGGCAGGCGCGGGCGCTGGGTGGCGAGCCGCCGCCGGTGCCGCCGCCGACGCCAGTGCCTGGTCCGGCATCGGAGTTCGAGAGCCTCGTCGCCGCCGATGTCGCCGCCTATCTCGACGGCAACCTGTCGTCGGAGCGGCTGGCCGCGCTCGACCCGCAAACCCGCTCGCTGCTCGAGGCAGTCGACCTGCTCGGAGACAGGCAGATCACCGACCCCGAAGCGAGCGCCCTGCAGGCCCTGGGCGGGGAGGCGCTGCGACCGGGCGCTGCGGTCACCGGTTACGAGGTGGAGCCGCTCTGGCTGCGGACGCTCGCCAACGTCCGCGACATCACCGGCCAGCTCGGCGGCATCGTCGGCGTCATCGGCCTGGTCGCGACCGTCAGCGGCTTCATCCTGAGCCTGCTGATTCCGCCGGTCGGTGCCTTCCTGCTCACCGTCGGGCGTTTCTGCGACGTCGCGGCGCTGATCCTCGATGCGATCAGCCTTGTGCTGGGCATCGTGCTGACCGGCTACAACCTGTACCGCCTGAAGAACGAGACCGACCCGGAAGAGCGCCGGCGCCTGCTCGGAATGGTGCGCCAGGACGCGATGGGTACGGTGATGAGCGCCGTCGCGGTGGCGACCGCGGTGGCGCCGGGTGCCGGTCGCGCGCTGGGTCGGGCGGGGCGCCGCGTTTCGGGCGGCCTGCGTGC
>JAFLDS010000015.1 GCA_017302295.1 Thauera sp.
GACTCAAACACCGCCAGACCCGCAACACAGACTTCCCGCCTCGCTCTCCCAACCGCCGCAGCCGATAAAACCACCGCAGCGCTGAAAGAGGGGCGCATTATAAACACCAAAACAGAACGGTCAACTGCCCCTTTTCACGAGACGCAGAAAATTGGCCATGCCTGCGCGGGCGCGGCAAACAAGTGGCCCAACCTCGTTCAGGCGGACAATGAGAGCCTCGGCCACCAAAACAGACCAAGAACTCTCGCGTCAATGCTGGTAAGCCGTGCGCGCGTTTGCCGATGCGTCCATACGACCGAGGCCGATACGCTGCTGCGGTAGAATCCGGAGGCATCATCGCAAGGCCACGGACTTCAAGCACGTGGCTTTTTCCAGCCCCGTCCCGGGTCTCTATCGTTCGATATACGTTCGCCTGTCTCGGCTCAGCACATGTACGCCTCCCGAACCACTCATCGTCCTCTATGGATTGCGCTGCTCGTCGTTCACCTCGCCGCCTTTCTCGGCCTGATCTATTGGGTTCTTGCGCAGACGCGGCCAGTCGCCATGTACGACCTGCACCTGTCCGAGGGTGAGAAGCTGAAATGCGTGTCCTATGCACCCTACCATCTTCCCGGTCAGACCCCTTTCGACAAGAACGCCCGGGTCCCGCGCGAACAGATCGTCACGGATCTCGCCGCACTTGCGAAGATCACCGAGTGCGTGCGTTTGTATTCGATCGATCAGGGGCTCGACCAGGTTGTCGGCGTCGCGCGCGACGCGGGACTCAAGGTACTGGTCGGCGCGTGGATCGGTTTCGATCGCAAGAAGAACGCGATCGAGCTCGAGCGCGCGATCGCGCTTGCGAATGAGAACCCGGACGTGGTGCGCGCGTTGATTGTGGGCAACGAGGTGCTGCTGAGACGCGAGCGCAGCGAAGACGAGATCCGGGCACTGCTGCGCGAGGCCAGGTCGAAGGCCAAGGTCCCGGTAACGTATGCCGACGTCTGGGAATTCTGGACCAAGCACGACAGCCTCGCTACCGAGGTGGATTTCGTCACCGTTCACATCTTGCCATTCTGGGAAGACGAACCGGTAGATATCGAACACGCCCTTGCGCACGTTGCCGAGATCCACGACAAGGTCAGCGCTCATTTCGCCGGAAAGTCGATCCTGATCGGGGAAACAGGCTGGCCAAGCGAAGGCCGTCAGCGCGAAGAATCGAAACCGTCGCGCGTCAACCAGGCGCGCTACATCCGGGAGTTCGTGCACCAGGCACATTCCCGCGGCTGGAACTACAACCTGATCGAAGCATTGGATCAACCGTGGAAGCGGCGACTGGAAGGAACAGTCGGCGGCTACTGGGGCATGCTCGAAGCTCAGACACTGAAGCCGAAGTTCCCCCTCGCCGGGCCGGTCTCCGAGCGCGTGGATGCCTTCGCACCGACCGCAGGCGCAATCGCTGGCGCGCTCGTTGCATTGCTGCTCGCCTTGCCGAAGCGTGGCGCCGATCGCGGCGCACTTCGAACGCTCGCGCTGACCACCGTTGGCGCGAGCGGCGGCCTGGTCAGCGTGCTGCACTGGGAACACGCGATGGTCGCGTATCGCGACGCCCTGGAATGGATCACGCTGGGCAGTGTGGCGACCCTTGCCTTGTTGCTGTGGGTAGTCCTCGCGCGCTGGAACGGAGAACGTTTGCCGTGCGCCGAAGAAGCCTGGAACAATGCCCGCGCGCACCAGCCGCTGTCATCGTCGACATTGCTCGGATTGCTGCGGGGGCTGCTGCTGTTTGGCGCCGCAATTGCGGCCTTGCTGCTGTTCGTCGATTCGCGTTACCGCGACTTTCCGACCCTGCTCTACCTCACCCCGGCCCTGGTGTTCGCGGTCATCGGCTGGTGGCAGGGCAGTGCGGGCAGTGCCGAAAGGATCTTTGCCTGCGTGATCCTGATTTCGGTAGTCGCGCGCTGGCTGCCCGAACCCGCGAACCCGCAAGCCGTCGCCTGGCTAGGCGTGGGCCTTGCCATCGCCATCCCGCTGATCTCGGTGCGGACGCGCCAGAACGAGCAGCGATAGCATCGCCGCCACCGCCGCCGGCTCGTAGCTATACAGCACGAGACCGGCAAGGCCGGCGAGCCAGCCAGCCCAGGCCGCCTTTCGGCCGCCGGTCACGAAGGCGAGAACACCGAACAGCAGCGCGGCCCAACCCAGGCGCTGGTGCAAGAATGACTGCACCAGCGCGGTCTTGAACGCACATGCAATCTCCGGACTGCCGGGCACGAGACAGTCACGCGGCAGCACACCGTTCTCCAGCAGTCCGTAACGGACGCCGAGCACGACGACAAGCAACGCGGTCCCCGCAACAATCACCGGCGTCAAGCCTTTTTGCGGCAAGTTTTCCTGTTTCAATCCACGTTTTCCTTACAAATCGGGCGATCCCGCAGTGCAACATGACCTGTTGCAAAATGCCTTTCGCACAGGCTCGTAACAGTCTGAAATAGCGCCTAAAATGCCCGCCGTCAGGATCTACTGCGAAGGCGCGGATTGTGGCACAGGCCCGAATCGAAGTGAATTTGGTGGGTGGTGCAAATCCGGCGCGGGTAGCTCATGCTTCGCTACGCGCGTCAGGCACTTCGATCCGACCGTTTCCCGGTTTCACCCTCATCTACATCGGACTACCTCCCAGATGAAAAACGCAGCTTCGTTCGCCTACCGCCTGGTCGTCGCCGCGGCCATCGCCAGCCTGGTCGCGATCGCCCAATACTGGCTGTGGCAGCACTTCAATCGCGGCGCCGAGTTCATCGGCACCAACCAGAGCATCAAGGGTTTCGCCTACAACGGCTTCCAGCGCGACCAGAGCCCATTGAAAGGGACCTACCCCACTCGTGCCGAGATCGCCTCCGACCTCGATCTGCTCGCGCGCAATTCCGACGCCTTGCGTACCTACGGAGTCAACGACATGCCGGAACTGCTCGCCGTGGCCGGCGAGCGTGATCTGCTGGTCACCGCTGGCGCCTGGCTCGACCGCGATACCGAAAAGAACGAGAAGGAGATCGCCGCGCTGATCGAGAAGACGCGCGGCATGCGCCACGTCGAGCGGCTGATGGTCGGCAACGAGTCAATCCTGCGCGGCGATGTCACGCCCGAGCAGCTGATCGTCTATCTCGATCGCGTGCGGAAGGCGCAGCGCAAGCCGGTGTCGAGTGCAGAGCCGTGGCACGTATGGCTGAAGTATCCCGAGTTGGTCAAGCACGTCGACTACATCACAGTCCATCTGCTGCCCTATCACGAGGGCGTGCCGGTCGAGGCAGCAGTGGAATACGCCTTTCAGCGCTACGACGAATTGGTGAAGACCTTCCCGAAAAAGAAGATCGTCATCGGCGAGATCGGCTGGCCGAGCAAGGGCCCGGTCATCGGTGCCGCGGTACCGTCGCTCGACAACGAGGCCCGCTTCATCCGCGAGTTCCTCGCTCATCCGCGCACGCCCCGCCTGGACTACTTCCTCATGGAGGCCATCGACCAGCCGTGGAAAGTCGAGGTCGAGGGCTGGGCCGGCGCCTACTGGGGCATGTACAACGCCGATCGCGAGCAGAAGTTCGCCCTAGAAGGGCTCATCGAGCGCGACCCGCACTGGGCGAAGAAGGCGAGCAACGCCGCGGTGCTCGCGCTGCTGCCGATGTTCCTGATCGCTTTCTTCCTTACCGACTGGAGCATCTTCGGCCGCATCTTCCTCGCTGGCCTGATCCAGGCCTGCGTGTCGACGCTGATCATCGGCCTCAATGTGCCGCTCGACTATTACCTCACCCAGCGCGACCTGATCGGTCTGGCGATGCTGATCGCCGCGACCTGCCTGACGGCGGCGGTGCTGCTGTCGCATGGCTTCGAATTCGGCGAGATGCTGTTCAAGCAGAAGTGGCAGCGCCGCTTCATGCCGATGCGCCCGCATCTTGAGGAGGACCAGCCCTTCGTGTCCATCCACCTCGCTTGCTACAGCGAACCGCCGGAGATGGTGATCGCCACCATCGACAGCCTCGCCGCGATGAACTACCAGAACTTCGAAGTCCTGGTGCTGGACAACAACACCAAGGAAGAAGAGCTGTGGAAGCCGCTGGAGAAGCGTTGCGCCGAACTCGGCCCGCGCTTCCGCTTCTTCCATCTCGAGAACTGGCCGGGCTTCAAGGCCGGCGCGCTGAACTACGGCCTGAAGGTCACCGACCCGCGCGCCGAGGTGGTGGGCGTCGTCGATGCCGACTACGTCGTCGATCCGGAGTGGCTCTCCAGCCTGATCCCGCACTTCGACCAGCCCGACGTTGCGGTCGTGCAGGCCCCGCAGGCCCACCGCGACTGGGAAACCCAGCCCTTCCGCCGCATGTGCAACTGGGAGTTCGACGGTTTCTTCCGCATTGGCATGCACCACCGCAATGAGCGCAACGCCCTCATCCAGCACGGCACGATGACGTTGGTGCGCCGTCTCGCCCTCGAGGAAGTCGGCGGCTGGTCGGAATGGTGCATCTGCGAGGACACCGAGCTCGGCCTGCGCCTGATCGAGAAGGGCTACGACACGCGCTATGTCGACCACATCCTTGGCCGCGGCCTGACGCCGTCGGACTTCGCCTCGATCAAGACGCAGCGCTTCCGCTGGGCGTTCGGTGCGATGCAGATCCTGAAGGCCCACCTGCCGCAGATGCTGGGCAAGAGCAACCTGAACCTGGCGCAGCGCTACCACTTCCTCACCGGCTGGTTCGCCTGGCTAGGCGACGCATTGCAACTGGTCTTCGCCTTCGGCAGCCTGTTGTGGACACTCGGCATCCTGCTGTTTCCGAAAGCCTTCGGCCTGCCGGTCATCGCGCTCGCGCTCCCCATCCTCGGCTTCATGGCCTTCAAGGCTGCGCTCGGGCCCATCCTGTATCGCCGCACGATGGACTGCCCGTGGAAGGACATCCTCGGCGCCTCCATCCTGTCGGTCGGCCTCGCCCACGCGATCGCACGCGGCGTGTTCACCGGGATCGTGAAGAAGAAAGGCGTCTTCGTGCGCACCCCGAAAGGCTGGCGCGCGCAAGGTGCGCTCGCATTCTTCGGGCCGATCCGCGAGGAAATCGGCATGCTCGTCGCGCTTGTGCTGGGCGCGATCGCGCTGGTCATGCTGCGCGGCGCGACCAATCTGGAGACCCAGCTCTGGATCGGTATCCTCGGCCTGCAGTGCATCCCCTATCTCGCCGCAATCGCCTGCCAGGCAGCGGCTTACATGCCGGACAAGGCAGAGCATCCGGGGCATCAGGCACCAGCCGCTGCCTGAGAACCTGCGGCCAGCCTCGAAGAACCACGCCCCCAGGCGTGGTTCTTTTCGTCCGCAGGCCCAACGACGTCCTCTCCAGCCGCGCTCAGAAACCGGCCGCTGTGCCTTCGCGCCGCGGATCGGCCGCGCCACGCCAGCCATCCGGCGCGCGAACGATGAGCCCGATTCCGCTGGTGAGTTCGCCAAGCACCGTCCGATGCCCGAACAACTGCAAGCGGTGCGCGATGGCGGCACCCGCCTCGCCCTGCTCCACCTCGGTGGGGCCGTTACGACTCCCGGCATGCGGCCGGGCGAGCACGGCGTCCGGCGCCAGGCCCCAGTCCAGAACGCCGACCAGTGTCGCAGCCACATAATTGATGATCTGGCTGCCACCGGGTGATCCGAGCACCGCATGCAGCCGGCCGCCGGCATCGAACACCAGGGTCGGTGCCATCGAACTGCGCGGCCGTCTGCCCGGCCCGACGCGATTGGGGTGCGGGCCACGCTCGTCCGCCGGTCGAAACGAAAAATCCGTCAGGTGGTTGTTCAACAGGAAGCCACGGACCATGCGCCGGCTGCCGAATGCATTCTCGATCGAGGCAGTCAGCGCAACCGCATTGCCGTCCGGATCCACGACGGACACATGCGTGGTGGCAGGCTGCTCGAGTTCGATCTGCGCGCGGTTGGCCGCCGTACCAGCAGGTCGCCCCGGCTCGACATGACCGGCACTCACGTCGAGCGGAATCTGCCCTGCCCTGGCCTCCAGATAGCCGGCGTCGAGCAGGGCCGACGGCGCCACGCGCATCATCTGCGGGTCGCCGTACCATGCGTCCCGATCCGCGTAGGCGAGGCGACCGGCCTCGGCGAACAGATGCGTCGGGAACACCGACTCCGGAGCGAGTTCCGCAAGGGGAAAGCGCTGCAACATGCCCAGGATCGACAGTACCGTGCCACCGCCGGAACTCGGCGGGGGCATGCCACACACCTGCCAGCGCCGATAAGGGCCACACAGCGCCTCGCGCTGCACGACCCGGTAGGCAGCGAGGTCCTCGCCCGCCAGCATGCCGGCATTCGGCTGCGCCCGCGCCGCGGCCACGATGTCGTCGGCGATCGCTCCGAAATAGAAGGCGTCTGCCCCACTCGTTGCCAGTTCCCTCAGGACCGCGGCGAGCGGCGGGTTGCGCAGACGAGTGCCGACGGCCAGGGGCTGCCCCGCCTCGTCGAAGAAGAAGGCGCGTGCGGCGCCATCTCGCCGCAGGAACCCATCGGCCTGGATGAGGCGATGCAGCCGCGGCGACACCTCGAATCCCTTCTCAGCCAGGTCGATCGCCGGTTCGAAGAGCCGCGCCCAAGGCAATCGCCCCTCTCGCACATGCATGTCCGCCAGCAGCCGGGCAAGGCCGGGCACCCCGACCGACCGACCGCCCAGCACCGCGTCGAAGAAGGCCATCTCCTCGCCATTGGGGGTGACGAACAAGTTCTCGTCGACAGCGGCGGGCGCCGTCTCGCGTCCGTCCCAGGCCACGATGCGACCGGAACGGGCATCCAGACTCAATGCGAACGCGCCGCCCCCGAGACCGGACGATTGCGGCTCGACCACGTTCAGGGCGAGAACCGCGGCTATCGCCGCGTCCGTCGCCGACCCGCCCTCGCGCAGAACCTGCAGACCGGTCGCGGTCGCATGCGGATTGGCCGTCACGATCATGGCGCGAGTTGCGTTGACAGCCGGCTTGGGTACGAAGCCGGAGTCCCGCTCGGGCTGCTCGAGCCCTTGCGCGTGGCAAACGCCTGTGACGATGAGGCCCAATGCCAGCAGAGCCGGTCGAGAAGCCGATTTCATTCCCGCTTCATCACTCACACGCGGCGGGAACGTTCATCGCGTCCACTCGGGGAGGCGCCGGGCCACGGGGTGGAGATCGAAGGGCCGATGGTCAGGGAGGCCGTCCACCGTCGTGACGGTCACCTCGCCCTGTATCAGGGGCTGCAGATACCGGCGCGCCGACGCGGTGACGTGCAGTCCGTCCGGCGCAATGAACTCCGGCGGCAGGGAGCGTTCGAGGTTCGCGATATGAGCAGCCTCGACCGGCACGACATCCCAGTCATAAGGCGATTCGGCAAGCCGGCGAATGGCCGGCATCATCCCGTCACGGCCATCCAGCACGAAGTCGACCGACGCGCGCCCCAGCGCGATCGCCTGTGCATAGTCGACCGCCGAAACCCAATGCGCTGCGGACCGCTGCAGGTAGTCGGGAATCGCCCAGTGGAACTTGTAGCCCAACCGCTCGTGGATCAGTCGCGCGACGGCAAGCCCCGCACCGCCAAGCTGCACGTGGCCCGCCCGATCGTGCGACTTCTCGAGCAAGATCCTGCCATCCGCGCGCCGAAGACCTTCCGACACCGTAACGGCGCAGTAGCCGAGCCGGCCAACCACCGCGGCAACGCGCGCGAGAAACACCTCCTCGTCGAACGGGACCTCCGGCACCAGCACGATGTGCGGCGGTGCATCGGCGTCCTCGCCTGCCGCCAGCGCCGTGGCCGCGGCGAGCCATCCGGTGTTGCGGCCCATGACTTCGAGCACGAACACGCTCCCTCTATCCGCTACCATCGACGCGATGTCGAGGCCGGCCTCACGCATCGAGGTTGCGAGATACTTCGCCGCCGAGCCGAAACCGGGGCAGCAGTCGGTGCCGACAATGTCGTTGTCGACCGTCTTCGGCACGCCCACCGTCACAAGCGGGATCCCGCGCCGCCGCGCCTCGGTCGACAGCCTTGCGACGAGGTCCATCGACCCGTTTCCGCCGTTGTACAGCAGGCCTCCGATGTCATGCGCCGCGAGCACGTCGAAAAGGCGGTCGTAGATGGCCGGGTTGACGGCAACATCCGGCAGGTCGAAGCGGCAGGAGCCGAACGCCCCGCCGGGCGTCCTCGCCAGGCGAGCGAGCGCGGCGGTGTCGAGCGACCCGGTATCGAGAAGATTCTCGGCCAGTGCGCCGAGGATCCCGCGGTGGGCCGCGAACACCTTGCCGATGCGCTGTGGATGCTCGCGTGCCGCCGCGATCACCCCGGCCGCGGTGGCATTGATGACGGCGGTGACTCCGCCAGATTGCGCATAGAGCAGATTCATCGGCGACGACTCCCGCTTGCGGACCCGCGGTCCGCGAGCTTGAGAAACACAGGCTGCACCATGGTGGCACGCCGAAAAGCAAACGGCCGGCCCCTCGCTAGGAGTGCCGGCCGCGCACGCAGACTTCCCGCGCTACTTACTTCAGCGCCGCGAAGGCCTGCGCGGTAATGCTTTCGACCGCGCCGAGACCGGAGATCTTTCGCACCTTGGGCGCCCTCGCATCGCCAGACGCCGCCCACCTCGAGTAATACTCGACCAACGGCTTGGTCTGCGAATGATAGACGTCAAGACGCTTCTTCACCGTCTCTTCCTTGTCGTCGTCACGCTGGACGAGATCCTCGCCGGTGACGTCGTCCTTGCCTTCGACCTTGGGCGGGTTGTACTTCACGTGGTAGGTCCGTCCCGACGCCAGGTGGGCGCGGCGCCCGCTCATACGCTCGACAATCTCGCTGTCAGGGACATCGATCTCGAGCACGAAATCGATCGGCACACCTGCCTCTTTCATCGCATCAGCCTGCGGGATGGTGCGAGGGAAGCCGTCGAACATGTAGCCCGCCCTGCAGTCGTCCTGCTGCAGCCGATCCTTCACCAGACCGATGATGATCTCGTCGGACACCAGGCCACCAGCATCCATGACCTTCTTGGCCTCGATGCCGAGCGGCGTACCCGCCTTGACCGCAGCACGCAGCATGTCGCCAGTGGAAATCTGCGGGATGCCGAACTTCTCCTTGATGAAGTTCGCTTGCGTACCCTTGCCCGCGCCCGGCGGTCCCAGAAGAATCAGTCGCATACCCTACCCCTCACGCATTATCGACCGCGGCTGCGGTCCGTCTTGTCATCGAAATCCAGCCGAAACTTAACCGACAAGCCTGGGCCGGTAAACCCCTTCGTTCTTCACGCCCGCCCGCTCGCATACAGCGCACGGACACGCTCGAGATCTTCGGGGGTATCCACACCTGAGGCCGGAGCATGCTCCAGTTCGACTACCCGGATGCGGTACCCGTGCCACAACGCCCGCAGTTGCTCGAGGGCCTCCCACTGCTCCAGCTGCGACGGCGCCAGCGCGGCGTAGCGCCTAAGAAACCCGACGCGGTAAGCGTAAAGCCCGACGTGACGCAGCATGGGCAGCCCGGCCGGCAAGGCGTCGCGCGCCTGCGCCCAGGCATCGCGCGCCCAGGGAATCGGCGCACGCGAGAAATACAGCGCGCGCCCCGCCGCATCGCACACCACCTTCACCACATTCGGGTTGAAGGCTTCGGCGGCGTCCGCCAGCCGATGTGCCGCCGTCGCGATCGCCGCCTCGTGATCCCCGCTCAACGCACGCGCCACCGCGCCAACGATGGCCGGGTCGATAAGCGGTTCGTCGCCCTGCACGTTGACGACGATATCGTCGTCGGCCCAGCCTCGCAGCTGCGCCACCTCAGCCAGCCGGTCGGTGCCGCTCGGGTGATCCGCGCGCGTCATCAGGACCTCGCCGCCCGCCGCCCGCACCGCGTCAGCCACGGCCGGATGGTCGGTCGCCACCCAGGTTTCTGCGGCCAGCCCGGCCACACGCTCCAGCACGCGTACGATCATCGGCTTGCCGCCGATGTCGGCCAGCGGTTTCGCCGGCAGCCGGGTCGACGCATGGCGCG
Source organism: Thauera sp. (assembly GCA_017302295.1). Classification (GTDB taxonomy): domain Bacteria; phylum Pseudomonadota; class Gammaproteobacteria; order Burkholderiales; family Rhodocyclaceae; genus Thauera. The sequence goes on from JAFLDS010000015.1 coordinate 10,007, forward strand.
CCGGGATGACGATGCGAAAAGACGATCCGGCGCTCACGCTCAAGCCTTGCGCAGTGCGTCAACTTCTTCCGCGTTCGTCTCGCGAGCGTCCTCTTCGAGCATCACCGGGATGCCGTCACGGATCGGGAAGGCGAGACGGTCTGCCTTGCACACGAGCTCCTGCTTGTCCTTCAGGTGGTCCAGCGGGCCCTTGCACAGCGGGCAAACGAGGATTTCAAGCAGTCTGGGATCCATTCTCGAGCTTCTCCAGGATGCGTTCGGCGGCACCCGAACCAATGCACGCGCGGACAGGGAACTCCCAACAGTCGTCCGGTGCGAAAGGCCGGCATTTTACCGCATCCTTGCTCGTCATCACGATGGGTTCGCCCGAGGCGAAAACAAGATCGGCCGGCACGAAGCGATGATGATCGGCGAATGCGTGCGGCACGACATCCAGGCCGTAGCTCGCGAGCTGATCGAAGAAGCGCTGCGGGCGGCCGATGCCCGCCACCGCGTGCACCCGCCGGCCGCGCAGCGCGGAAGGCTCGCTTCGAGTGTCTGGGGAACGGAGCGCACGCAAGGCCCCACCTTCGAGGTGCATTGGAAACACAGCGCAATCGCGCAGGCGTCGCCGCAACTGAGCGGAAAGATTGCCGTGGGCGATCACCAGATCCACCTTGCGCAATCTGTCGATTCCCTCGCGCAGCGGCCCCGCAGGCAGCAGGCAGCGGTTTCCCAGCACCGCCTCGTCGACCACCGCAACCTCCACATCGCGATGCAGCCGATAGTGCTGCATGCCGTCATCCGCGATGACGACGTCGCACTCGGGATGGCAACGCAGCAACTCACGGGCAGCGGCCGGGCGATCCCGACCGACGGCCACCGGACACCCTGTCAGTCGCGCCAGCAGGGTCGGTTCGTCGCCGTAACGATCAGGATCGGCCTCCAGCGGCAGTACGGCGACGCCCTCGAGCGTACCGCCGTAGCCGCGACTCACGATCCCCGGGCGAAACCCGGCCGCGCGCAGGAGCCCGGCAAGCCACTCCACCACCGGCGTCTTGCCGCTGCCACCGACGGCGATGTTGCCCACCACGATGACCGGCACCGGGAGGCGCTCCACGCGTAGCATCCCTGACCGGAACAGTCCGCGGCGCGCATGTGCGACAGCGCCGAACAGCAGTGACAAGGGAAACAAGGCAACGGCCAGCGGGCCGCAACCCTTCCAGAAGGCGGGGGCGCGCGCGGCCATCTTCAGCGCATCACCGCGCCGGCGTCTGCGTGGCAAAAGTGATATGCGACATGCCGGCGCGCTGTGCGGCCTGCATCACATTGACCACGCTCTGATGCGCAGCCTTGGCGTCCGCGCTGATGACGATCACCGGTTCGGAGTTGCCGCTGGGCACGGCCTTGCCCAGCGCTGCCGCAATCGCCTCGATGCTGCGATCGCCAACTGACTGCCGATTGATCAGCACGTCGCCAGCGGCATTGATGGCCACATTGATCTCGCTGGCCACCGCGGCCGACTCGTCCGCAGCGCCCATGGGCAGATTGATCTCGAGCCCCGAAACCTTAGAGAAGGTCGTCGTCAGCATGAGGAAGATGATGATGACAAGAACCACGTCGATGAGCGGGATCAGATTGATCTCCGGCTCTTCGCTGCGAGCGCCGCGGCGGAAATTCATGTTCACCGGCTCGTCAGTGGCGGTCGCCGTGGGCGACCTCGACGAGCTTGATCGCCTGCTGCTCCATGTCGATCACGAAGCTGTCGATCAGGGCGCGGAAATGACGCCAGAAGATCATCGCCGGAATGGCGATGATCAGCCCCAGGCCGGTCGTATACAGCGCGATCGAGATGCCCTGTGCAAGCTGCGCCGGGTTGGCTCCGCTCACGCCCTGCGAGGCGAAGATGTCGATCATGCCGACGATGGTGCCGAACAGGCCCAGCAAGGGGCTGATGGATGCGATCGTCCCGAGGGTGGTCAGGTAGCGCTCCAGCTCATGCACCACCGCACGCCCGGTTTCCTCGATCGACTCCTTCATCACCTCGCGCGAGCTGCGCACGTTGCGCAAGCCCGCAGCGAGGACACGGCCGAGGGGAGAATGGGCGTCGATCCGCTCGATCATTTCCGCCGACACTTCGTGCTGGTGCACATCCTTGAGGACGTTCTGAAGCAGCCCCTCCGGAACGATGCGGGCACGGCGCAGGGAGAAGGAGCGTTCGATGATCAGTGCGACAGCGATGACCGATGCCAACAGCAACGGCCAGATGGGCCAGCCGACGGCCTGAATGATCGCAAACACGCGCAGCAACCTCCTCACGGTAAAGCCGGAACTCTAGCGCCGACCGCGATTGCGGGCAAGGAAAGAGCAATCCACAAAACCTGTGGATAAGTTTGTGGATTGAATCAGGATGTTTGCCTCAATCCCCGCCGCCACAAGCGATCCGATACTCCGATTAAAATTTGTGCAACATTTAAATCGTTTTAAAACAACAACTTGGAAAACAACCCCTGATTCATCAAGGACTTGCGAGCAGGCCTTGACAGGCGGCCCGGGCTGTGGATTCCGCTACAATCGCCGCCATGCTCGACTCCGACCGAAACGCAGGGCCGTCCGGCCCGACGACTTCCACCTCGACGCTTGCTGCCGTCCTGACTGTTTCCGCGCTGAACCGGCTAGCGCGCGAAGCGCTCGAGTCGGCCCTGCCGCTGCTCTGGGTCAGTGGCGAGATCTCGAACCTGACCCGCGCTCCGTCCGGACATCTCTACTTCACGCTGAAGGACGCGAATGCCCAGGTGCGCTGCGCAATGTGGCGCAACCGCGCGCAGCTGCTGCCCTTTCGGCCGGAGAGCGGCATGCGGGTCGAGGCACGCGCGCTGGTCACGCTCTACGAGGCCCGCGGCGATTACCAGCTCAGCGTCGAGGCGCTGCGCCCCGCCGGCATCGGCAACCTGTTCGAAGCCTTCAACCGGCTGAAGGAGAAACTCGCCGCCGAAGGCTTGTTCGACCCCAGCCGCAAGCGCGCCCCGCCGCGCTTTCCGCGTGGCATCGGCATCGTCACCTCGCTGGCCGCAGCGGCACTGCGCGACGTGCTTGCCGCCTTGCAGCGCCGGGCGCCGCACCTGCCGATCGTCCTGTATCCCGCGCCCGTGCAGGGCGCTGACGCACCGGCCCGGCTGTGCGAGGCGCTGCGCCAGGCCGGCGAGCGTGCAGGCCGCGATGGCATCGACGTCGTCCTGCTGGTGCGCGGCGGCGGCAGTCTGGAGGATCTCTGGGCCTTCAACGATGAAGCCCTCGCCCGCGCGATCCGCCACTGCACGCTGCCGGTCATCAGCGGCGTCGGGCACGAGACGGACTTCACGATCGCCGATTTCGCCGCCGACCTGCGCGCGGCGACGCCCACCGGCGCAGCCGAGCTCGCCAGCGCCGGTTTTCACGCCGCGCACCTCGAACTCGCGGCGCTTGCGCCGCAGTTGCAGCGTGCGCTGCAGCGCAGGGTGGACGCCGCGGCACAGCGACTCGACCGAGCGGCGCTGCGCCTCGTCCATCCACGCGACCGTCTGCGACATGCCGACACCCGCGTCCGCGTCCTGGAAAGCCGCCTGCAGTCGGCGATGGCGCGCCAGCTCGAGCGCGCGCGATACCATGTGAATCAACTGGCGCTGCGTCAGCGGGCGCGGCAGCCGAATCTCGAGCGTGCTCTCGAAAGGATCGCCACGCTCGCCACACGCCTGGATCATGCCACCGCAGCCCGCCTGCGGGCCGAGCAAGACCGCCTCGGGCGGTTGTCGTTGCACCTGCAGCACCTTGCGCCGCAAGCGGTGCTGACGCGCGGCTATGCGATCGCGCGGGGCATCGACGGCCGCATCCTGCGCTCGGTTAAAGAAGTTGCCGCGGGCGACGCGGTCAGCGTGCAGCTGGCCGATGGCCGATTCGAGACGCATGTCGACCAGGGCGCGTAGGAACGCGCCCCAACGTGCGCAGGTCGTGCGGCAGCCGGGTGAGCCCGCCGCCGCGCCCGACAAGCTCATTTTCCACGCAGGATTGTCAGCGGCAGCCTAAGCTGACTAAAATAGTCGGGCTTTCCCAACGAATTGCAACAACCTGCACAAGGAGAGACACGCATGGAACACACCCTGCCCGCCCTGCCGTACGCGAAGGACGCGCTCGCCCCGCACATGTCGGCCGAGACCTTCGACTACCACTACAGCAAGCACCATCAGGCCTACGTCACCAACCTGAACAACCTGATCAAGGGCACCGAGTACGAGAACCTCGACCTCGAAGCCATCGTCAAGAAGGCCCCGGCTGGCGGCGTGTATAACAACGCCGCGCAGGTCTGGAACCACACCTTCTTCTGGAACTGCATGAAGCCGAACGGCGGCGGCGAGCCCTCGGGCGCGCTGGGCGACGCGATCAAGGCCAAGTGGGGTTCCTACGACGACTTCAAGAAGGCCTTCCAGGCCTCCGCGGTCGGCAATTTCGGTTCCGGCTGGACCTGGCTGGTGAAGAAGGCCGACGGCTCGGTCGACATCGTCAACATGGGCGCCGCCGGCACCCCGCTGACCACCGCCGACAAGGCCCTGCTCTGTGTCGACGTGTGGGAACACGCGTACTACATCGATTACCGCAACCTGCGGCCGAAGTTCGTCGAGACCTTCCTCGACAAGCTGGTGAACTGGGACTTCGTGGCGAAGAACTTCGCCTGATCCCGCAGCCTCGCTGGGCACATCCCGCGAGCATTCGAAAGGCGGCCTCGACGGGCCGCCTTTTTCGTTTTGCGCTCGCTGAAGCGGTTTGCGGGGTAGACTCGCGCCTCGACCGCTTGCCGGCGCTGCGCCATGCTCGAAATCCTCTATCGCGACGACCACCTCGTCGCCATCCACAAGCCCGCGGGCCTGCTCGTGCATCGCAGCCTGATCGCCGCGCACGAGGAGCGCTTCGCCGTTCAGATGCTGCGCGACCAGATCGGTCGCCGCGTGTTTCCGGCGCACCGGCTCGACAGGGGCACATCGGGCGTGCTGCTGTTCGCCCTCGAGCGCGACACCGCAGCCCATCTGGCCCGGCTGTTCGAGACGCAACAGGTATCGAAACGCTACCTGGCCGTGGTCCGCGGTCACCCTCCGGAGCGCGGCGAGATCGACCATCCACTGGTGCGCCGGCTCGATCCGATCGAACGCAGCCGTGGGCGCGGCGCCGGCGGGCGGCAGGGCGACGGCGCCCCTCCGGAAGATGAGCTGCCGCACGACGACGCCGAGGACATCGCCACCTGCGGCACCCCATCGGCATCAGACGCCCAACCGGCGCTGACGCGCTTTCGCCGCCTTGCGATCGCCGAGCTGCCACATCGAGTCGACCGCTACCCCACCAGCCGCTACGCACTGCTCGAGCTGGAGCCGGAAACCGGCCGCCGTCATCAGATCCGCCGGCATCTCAAGCACCTTGCCCACCCCATCATCGGCGACGCGACCTATGGCAAGGGCAGGCACAACAGACTGTTTCAGACACTCTTCGACAGCAGCCGGCTGCTGCTCGCCTGCACGCAGCTGGCGTTCCGCCATCCGCAAAGCGGCGCGCCGCTGACCGTCGATGCGCCGCCGGCGCAGGACTTCGCCCTCGTCATGCGTGCCCTCGGCTGGTCCGACGCCTGAGCGGTGCGTTCGCGGGCAATGACAACGGGACATGCGCGTGCGCCCAGACTATAGCCGGCATCCCGCGAACCGGGGCACAATGTCCGCTCCCATTGCGCAACCCGACTTTCGCACCGACCGATGAATCCTCTGCTTCAAGTCCGCCAGCACGGCCAGCAGATCTGGCTCGACAACCTTTCCCGCACGCTGCTCAACGACGGCGAGCTCGCCCGCTTCATTGCCGATGACGGCGTCGCCGGCGTGACGACCAACCCGGCGATCTTCCACAAGGCGATCGCAGGCGGACGCTATTACGAGGACGACCTCGCGGCCCTTAAGCGCCAGCCGCTGAGCGCCGAGGCGCGCTACGAAGCCCTGGTCATTCCCGACGTGCAGCGCGCCTGCGATCTGCTCGCGCCGCTGCATCGCGACAGCGCGGGCAGTGCCGGTTATGTCAGCCTCGAGGTCTCGCCGGCGCTGGCGCATGACGCTGAGGCGACCGTCGCGGCAGGATTGCGTCTCAAGGCGGCGGTGGGTCGCCCCAATCTGCTGATCAAGGTGCCGGCCACAGCGGCCGGACTAATCGCCATAGAACGCCTGGTGGCGGCCGGCGTCAGTGTCAACGTCACGCTGATGTTTTCGCTCGCGCATGTCGATGCGGTTGCCGCCGCCTATGTGCGCGGCCTCGAGGCGCTGCAACGCAGTGGTGGCGACGTCGCAGCGGTGATGTCGGTGGCGAGCCTGTTCCTGTCGCGAGTCGACACGCTGGTGGACCGACAACTGGAAGAGATCAGCGGCGGCGCGCTCGAGCTTCGCGGCAAGGCGGCCGTGGCGACCGCCAAGCTGGCCTATCAGCGCTACATGGCGCGCTTCCACGGGCCGGCGTTCGCCGCGCTGCGCGAGGCGGGCGCACGGCCCCAGTACATGTTGTGGGCCAGCACCGGAACCAAGAACCCGGCCTACAGCGACCTGCTCTACGTCGAGCCCCTGATCGGCCCCGAGACGGTCAACACGCTGCCCGACACGACGCTCGCCGCCCTGCGCGACCACGGCCGCATCGCCAGCACGCTCGCAGAGGGCACTGCCGCGGCCGAGCGGCTCTTCGCGGAGCTGTCCCTTTTCGGCGTGAATCTCGATGACGCAGGCGAGCGCCTGCAGCGCGAAGGCCTGGCCCAGTTCGAGCAGGCCTTCGCCGCTCTGCTCGAATTGACCGCCTGATGGCGTGAGGCCGCCCGCAGGCGGCCTCATCGTCCGATCGGCGGTCTGTTCAGCCGACCACGGCGACCTCTTCCGGGGCCACGCGTTTGATCAGTGCCGAACGCGGAATGCCGGGCGTGGTGCCGAGCAGTTCCTTCATATCGAGAATCAGCACGATCTGACCGTTGGACAGCGTGGTAACGCCGGCCACGCCCTTCGGGCGGAAATCGTCGAGCGACTTGATCACTGCATCCTCGCGGCCGGCAAAGCTGTCGATAGCGAGCACGAAGGACATTTCGGCGGTCTGCATCAACACGCCATACTCGGGCACGCGCTCCTGCGGCCAGCCGAGCAAGCCCGAGAGCGGCAGAATCGGAAGCACGTCGCCGCGCACGACCATCGTGGCACGCCCGCCGACGTCCTGCACCATGGAGACGTCGATCGGCAGGATCTCCCGCACCATCGACAAGGGGACGGCAAACGGCTGCTCGCCGAGGCGGACGAGCAGCACCGGCAGGATGGCCAGGGTGAGCGGCAGACTGATGATCAGCGTCGTGCCCTTGCCCTGCTGCGAGCGAATCTCGATCTGGCCGTTGAGCTTCTGGATGTTGGTGCGCACCACGTCCATGCCGACGCCACGACCCGACACGTCGGACACCTGCTCGGCGGTGGAGAAGCCAGGCAGGAAGATCAGGTTAAAGCTCTGGCGCTCATCCATCGTGCTCGCCTCCTCGTCGGAGATGAGCCCCTTGGACACCGCCTTCGCCCGCAGCCGGTCCGCATCCATGCCACGACCGTCATCGGACACCATGATGACGATGTGGTCGCCCTCCTGGCGTGCCTCGAGACGTACGTTGGATTTGACCGGCTTGCCCGCGGCAACACGCTCGGTTGCACTCTCGACACCATGGTCCACCGCATTGCGGATGAGGTGGATGATGGGGTCGGACAAGTCTTCGATCATGGTCTTGTCGATCTCGGTCTCTTCGCCGGCCAGCACCAGTTCCACGTCCTTGCCGAGATTGCGCGCAAGGTCGCGCGCGATGCGCGGATATTTTTGGAACAGGCGGCCGATCGGCTGCATGCGGGTCTTCATCACCGCGTTCTGCAGGTCGGACACCAGGAGATCGAGCTGGCTGACTGCGACGTCGAGCGCATGCAGCGTCTCGGCATCGTTGCGTCCGCTCAGGATGTCGCTGCGCAGGGCATTGAGCCGGTTCTTCGTCAGACCGATCTCACCCGACAGATTGAGCACCTGATCGAGGCGGGCCGTGTCCACCCGAATGGAGTTGTCGCGCTGGCGCTCGTTGTCGCGTCGTCCGACCGGCCCCGTCGCACCGGGCATGTCGGTCGCACGCCGACCGATGGCCGCAGCGATGATCTTGTCGGGCGAAGCGCCCGCCTCCACGACCACGGGCGCGGCGGCTTCCCGGGAGGGCACCGGCGTGTTCGTGACTGCGCCGAGCAGCAGTTGCCAGTCCGGCTCAGCGCCGCCGCCAGCGGGCAGAGCCGGCGCAGTGCCGGATGGCCCCGCCGGGGCCCCAGTCGCGGCCTCGCCGCTGATGGCCGCCTGCAAACCTGCGAGTAGCGCCGGATCGGCCGGATGCGGCATCACGCCGCGCTCCATCTCTCCGAACATGTCGCGCACTGCCCCCGTGGCCGCCAGGATGACGTCCATCGTCTCCGGCGTCACCGCGGTTTCTCCGTTGCGCAGTCGATCGAACAGGCTCTCGGTGAGGTGGCAGAGGGTGACCATCGCCGAGGCGTTCAGGAAACCAGCGCCTCCCTTGATCGTATGGAAGCCGCGGAAGATGTCGTTCAACAATCCCTGGTCGCCGGGTGAGCGCTCGAGATCGACCAGCTTGTTGTCCACACCCGACAGCAGATCACCCGCCTCGATCAGGAAATCCTGCAGCAGGTCTTCCATCCCGGCAAATTCACTCATGGCCTTCCCACTCCGTCACGGCGGTTTAGCCGACGCACACCGGGCTGCGGAAGCCAGCGGTGCGGCAGCGACCCGCCATGGTCAAAAACCCAGACTTTCGAGCAGGTCGTCGACCTGTTCCTGACTGGTCACGATATCGTCACGCCCCGCGGCATTCACGACCGGGCCGTTCATCAGCCCGCTATGACGATCGGGACGTACTTCCGCCGGCGCCGCCTCAATCAGCACCTGAAGCAGCTGGGACTCCAGGGTCTGCGCGAGTTCCACCACGCGCTTGATGACCTGCCCCGTCAGATCCTGGAAATCCTGCGCCATCATGATCTCGAGCAGCTGCGCATTGGTCGTGCGCGCCCCATCCCTGGCCTGGCCAAGAAAGGCGCGCGTATCGGCACTGAGGGCCTTGAACTCCTCGACCGACAGCTCGTTCGCGTAGAGGCGGTTCCAGCGCAACGCCAGCGCATCGGCTGCGGTCTCGATGGACTCCTGGAGCGGCCGGGCGATATCGGTCGCATTCAGGACGCGCGCGGCCGACTGTTCGGTCATGTGGGCGATGTAGCTCAGGCGCTCGCGCGCATCGGGAATCGCCTCTGCAGCCTGTTGCAGCGCGGAGTCATAGCCAAGTTCGCGAAGCGTGTCGTGGAGTTTGCGCGTCATCTGTCCCAGCCGCGTGAACACCCCGTCAGCGCCGGCATCCTCGCGGCGCTCTGCCGCCTGAACAGGCTGCGCGTTCCTGCCAGCCACTTCGTCAAACAGGGCCTGCAGCTCGTCGCTGTCACCCGATGCCGTTGCCGCCGGCGCTTGAGGTTCGCGCGCAACCGCGCTTTCCGAAATCTCGGCGGCAACGCTGTCGAACAGCGCCTGCAATTCATCGCTATCGGCCACAGCGGCCGGGCCGTTGTCTGTCGAGCGGGATTCGGCTCGCGGTCCGCTTGCAGCCGGCTCGGCGGCCATGCTGTCGAACAGCGCCTGCAGTTCGTCCGAATCGCCCGCTTCGCCGAACTTCAACCGTTTGGTCATGCCAGGCTCCTGAATGGTGCGGTGCCACGCGCGATCGTCACGCGGAGGCACTCTTCCCCAGTTTCTCGAAGATCTTCTCAAGTTTCTCGGCCAGGGTGCCCGCGGTGAAGGGCTTCACGATGTAGCCACTGGCGCCGGCCTGTGCCGCAGCGATGATGTTTTCCTTCTTCGCCTCGGCAGTGATCATCAGAACCGGGAGGTGCTTGAGCTGCGGTGTCCGACGAATGGTCTGCAGCAGCGTCAATCCATCCATGTTCGGCATGTTCCAATCCGTCACGACGAAATCGAACTGCCCCGCGTTCAGTTTCTGGAGTGCAACCGCACCGTCCTCGGCTTCGTCCACGTTGGTGTAGCCGAGCTCTTTCAACAGGTTGCGCACGATGCGGCGCATCGTCGAAAAATCATCTACCACCAGAAACTTCAGTTTGGAATCCGCCATCTTCTTCTCCGTGTAGGGCTTGCTGCCGCACTCACGCCTGTCCCGCCCGCTGCAGCAGCGGGCGTAGCGTCTCGGCAAGCACGTCGGCGTCGAATTTTGCCACGTACGAATCCACCCCGACGCGTCTCCCCATGGCCCTGTTGGCCTCGGATGAGAGAGACGAATGCATCACCACCGGGATACCCGCGAACCGCGGATCGCTCTTGATGTTCCGGGTAAGGACGTAGCCGTCCATCTCAGGCATTTCGGCATCGACCATGATGACGTCGACATCGTCGGTGAGATTGCGTCCCGTCATCTCGGCATGCGAGGCGATGCTCTGCAAGCGTGTCCAGGCCTCCAGCCCATTTTGTGCATGCTTGTGCCGCACCCCCATCCGATCCAGCACCTCGGTGATCTTGCGCCGGGCCACCGAGGAATCGTCTACGAAGAAGACGTTCAGCTCATGGCCGTTCGCAACGGGTGCGATGTTTCCCACCAGCGCCTCGCCAAAGGTATTGGCGAGGATCGTCTCGACATCGAGGATGGAGACGAGCCGACCATCGTCCAGGCGGGTAATGGCGGTGATGTAGCCGCCGACGCCGGTCGCGAGATTATCCGGCGCATGCACCTTGTCCCAGTCGACACGCACGATGCGATCCACTTCGTGCACGAGAAAGCCGAGCGTGTGCTTGCTGTACTCGGTGACCATCATCGCGCCGCCCCGCAGGGGCACATCGAGCCCCAGGCTGAGCACCTTGTTCAGCGACAGAACGGGGATGACGTTACCGCGCAGGGATATCAGGCCCTCCATGCCGGCAGGCATGTTCGGCGTGCGCGTGATGAATGGCGTACGCGACACCTCGCGCACCTTGAACACATTGATGCCGAAACACTCGTCGGTACCGAGCGAGAACAGCAGCAGTTCCATCCGGTTCGAACCCACGAGCGTGGTTCTCCCGTCCACCGCCTCCAGCAAATCGCTGCCCTGATTGTCCAGATTGATCATGATGTGTCCTCAGTTGCCGTCGGCCCCGCCATCCCTGCGTGCGAGCAGCCGGGAGAGCGTTTGCGCCAGCCGCTGCGGCTCGAACTTCGAGACATACTCGTCGACGCCGACTGACAAACCGAGCTGCTGGTTCGACATGCCGGACAGGGAAGAATGCATGATCACCGGCACGCCCTCGAAGCGCCGGTCCGACTTGATGTGCTTGGTCAGGATGTAGCCGTCCATCTCGGGCATCTCGACGTCGGTGAGCACCAGGCTCACCAGATCGCGCGTCGGGCGTCCGACCGACTGCGCATGGGCAGCGGCCTTCTTGAGCTCATCCCACGCTTGGCGACCATTGACCGCGGAGACATAGCGCACGCCCATCGCATCCAGCGTCTGACAGATCTGCCGGCGGGCGACGGACGAGTCGTCGGCGAAGAAGATCGTGTAGTTCTCCCCACCGGGAATGGCCGAGATTTCCCTGAAGATCAGTTCGTCGTCGTAGTGGGTGGTCTCGGACAGCACACGCTCCACATCCAGCATCATCACCAGCTTCTTGTCGGCAAGTTCGGTCACCGCCGTCACCAGGCCGCCCATCTTGGCAACCAGCATCCCGGGCGGCACGCGCATCTGCGACCAGTCCAGGCGCAGGATGGTATCGACACCCTCCACCAGAAAGCCCTGGGTGTGGCCGTTGTATTCGGTGACGATCATGATCTCGCGCGGCGTCCCGCCACCGATCCCCACGTAACTGGCCAGATCGACGACCGGAACGAGTTCGCCCCGCAAGCTCACCATCCCCTTCACCGATGACGGCATTTCGGGCGCCGCAGTGATGGTCGGCGTGCGCATCACCTCGCGCACCTTGAACACGTTGATGCCGAAAGTCTCGCGGCGTCCGGTGCGCTCATCGACACCCAGGGTGAACAGGAGGATTTCGAGCTTGTTCGTCCCCGCCAGGCGAGTACGCGCATCGATATTTTTCAGCAGGTCTGACATTTCCTCTCTCACCTTGGAGCCTCGCCATCGGGCGTGATGACGCTCTGCCGTGAAGTATCGGCCGTCTTCCGACGGACTTTAGCGGACGACGCAAACCGTCCGTGCACGAGGTCTCACGACTCCGAGCGCGGGACCGCACCCACCGTCTGCGCCTTGCTACCCTCCTTGCGGATGGCCTCCTCGGCACGCTTGTTCAGAACGATGATGCTGATGCGGCGATTGATCGGATCGAGCGGGTCGTCAGGCTTCAGATGCACAGTGTCCGCGAGGCCGACCACGCGCGCTACCTTGCTCGCCTCAAGGCCGCCAGCAACCAGTTCGCGCCGCGAGGCGTTGGCGCGATTCGAGGACAGTTCCCAATTCGAAAATCCCCGATCGCCGCCGGAGTACTGCGCCGAATCCGTATGTCCTGAGACGCTGACGCGGTTCTCCACGTCGTTCAGCGAGCGTCCGATCGCACGCAGCAGGTCACGCGTATAGGGACGCAGTTCTGCGCTTGCCGAGGTGAACATCGGGCGGTTCTGCTCGTCGACGAGCTGGATCCGCAAGCCTTCGTTGACGATGTCGATCAGGATCTGATTCTTGAATTGCCGCAGCGTCGTGCTGGCTTCGATCAGAGCTTCGATGCGCCCCTGCAGATCGATCAGTTTGGCGCGCTCCCGCCGCACCTCGCCCTCCTCGCTCGAGCCCTGCCCATTCTGCGACGGCGAAGTCTGCTGCGTGTGACTGGGCGACGCGTCGAGATTGATCGCGCGCGTCGACTCCTTTTCGCCGCGCCGCACCTGACCGACCGAACGGCTCAGATCTTCGCCGCCGCCCTTGATGATGGATGAACTGTCGCCCGAGCCCTCACCGCCCTGCATCGCCACCTTGAGCGGATTCTGGAAGTAGTCCGCAATACCCTCGAGATCGCCCTGCGCGGTCGAGCCCAGCAACCACATGAGCAGAAAGAAGGCCATCATCGCCGTCACGAAGTCGGCATAGGCAATCTTCCATGCACCACCGTGATGCCCCCCGCCGCCCTTCTTGATCCGTTTGACGACAATAGGTTGCTGCGTATCGTCGCTCATGACTCACCCCGCAGGCTGCAGGCACCGGGCGCCGATAGCCGGCAAGCAAGCTCGAACGGCAGCAGGCTGAAGCTCATCGTCAGCCCTTGCGGTTCTTGATTTCCTGCTCGAGCTCGGCGAATCCCGGCCGGTCGGTCGAATAGAGGACCTTGCGGCCGAACTCGACCGCAACCTGCGGCGCGTATCCGTTCATGCTGGCGAGCAGGACGACCTTCATGCACTGGTAGATCTTGCCACCCTCCTCGACGCGCTGCTCAAGCTGGCTGGCGATCGGTGCGACAAAACCATAGGAAAGCAGGATGCCGAGGAAGGTGCCGACGAGCGCACCGCCGATCATCTTGCCGAGCACCGCCGGCGGCTGGCCGACCGAGCCCATCACGTTCACCACCCCCATCACCGCGACGACGATACCGAAGGCGGGAACCGCGTCCGCCACCTTGGACACGACATGGGGCGCGGTGTGCGCCTCGTGGTGATGGGTCTCGATCTCGATGTCCATCAGGTTCTCGATCTCGAAGGCATTGAGGTTGCCGCCGACCATCATGCGCAGGTAGTCGGTCAGGAACTCCACCACGTGGTGATCCGAGGTCACGCTCGGATACTTCGAGAAGATGGGGCTCGAGTCCGGGTTCTCGATGTCTCCCTCGATCGACATCAGGCCCTCCTTGCGGACCTTGGCGAGAATCTCGAACAACATCGCCAGCAGATCGACATAGAGCGCCTTGTTGTAGGGCGACCCCTTGACGGCGAGCGACAGCGAGCCGAGCGTTGATTTGATCGCCTTCGGCCCGTTGCCGGCGACAAAGCCGCCGATCATCAGACCGAAGATCGCCAAGTATTCCAGGGGCACCCAGAGCGCACCGAGGCTGCCGTGCACCGCATAGGTGCCGACCGATGCCGCCAGGATGATGACGTAGCCAATGATCAGGAACACCGCTCACTCCACGGAAATCTGCACTCGCCCACAGCGGGGAATTATGCCGATATTAACGTCTTGCCCGAGCCGAACTTGAACGCCGAAAAAACAATGGGCCGTCCGCTCTGCGGACAGCCCCCGGATGCCTTGCAAATCCGATGATCAGCCAGCCTGGACCGCCACCGTCTTGCGCGTGGAGGTCTTGCCGACCGCCGCCTTGCGAGTGACAGGGCGCTTCGATTTTCCGGCGCGGGACGGCATATGACACAGACCGCATGCATAAGCGTGGGTGGGATCATAGGCATGGGCCACAAACAGCCCGCCGCAGCAGGTGCAAGGCGTCAGCTGCAGCAGATCGGCGTCGAAGAAGCGGACGAGCGTCCAAGCACGCGTGAGACTGAGGATCGGCTCCATGCCCTCGGCCTCGATGTGATCGAGGTAAAGGTGGTAGGCCTTGATGATCGCGTCCAGGCCGGAGACGCCACCGCGCTGGCTGAAGAAGCGGTGCAAGCCCATGAACAGGGACGAGTGCACGTTGGGCTGCCAGGTCATGAACCAGTCGGTGGAGAAAGGCAGCATACCCTTGGGAGGCGAAACGCCGCGAACCTCCTTGTAGATTTTCAGGAGCTTTTCGCGGCTGAGCCGGGTTTCCACCTCCAGCATCTGCATGCGAGCGCCGAGCTGAACCATCTCCACGGCGCGGCGGATGTCTTCCGCCTCGTCGATGACACGCTTGTTCTTCATCTTTAACTCCTCGAGCCGCCCTCAGGTCGCTTCTTCGGAGGCCCTGCCGGCGGCGATGATCGCCGCATGCAGACTGGCGCTGGCCGCATCGCGCCCCTCGCCGCTCATCAGGCGCGCGAGCTGCGCGTCATCGAAGCGGAAGCACGGCATCAACATCTGGTTGCTGGCAAGCTTCACCAGCCTGGCGGCCGACAGACCACAGATCAGGTCGGCGAACTCATCGCCAATCCCAAGCCGAAAAAGCGCCGTCTCGCGATCGCTGCGCAGCATCTGCTGGGCAAGCATCAGATAGGCAAGATTCAGCTCGCGTATCTCGACCTGGAAATCGGGGCGATTCATATATTCGACTCCCCATCAGGGATCAACGCGTTGCAAGTTAAAGTAATTTCTAGCTTACGGCAAGTTACAAAGTCAGGTTCTCGCGACAGCCGTCGCATTACGGCAACAGACCGTAGCTACCCACAAACGCCACCGGCAGGGCACATCAGCCTGCCCCCACCTCCCCCTGAACCGTGGAAACGCGATTCCTGCCGGCCTGTTTCGCCACATAGGCGCCCCGGTCGGCTGCCTTTATCAGGGCCTCGAGCGCATTCATGTGCCGGTCGCGCACGGCGACACCGATACTCACCGTCAACCGCAGCTGCGCCCCGCCCGTCTCGATGACAAGGCGTTCGACCGCCACGCGCAGCCGCTCGGCACACAGCAGTGCTGCCGCGTGCTCGGTGTCCGGACAGATCACGAGAAACTCATCCCCCCCAGTCCGGCAGATGACGTCCTGCGCACGGAGAACGCCGCGCAGCACATCGGCCGCCTGGCGCAGGGCCATATCGCCCACATCATGTCCGTAGGCATCATTGACACGCTTGAGATCATCCAGATCCACGACCATCGCAGACAGCGGACGCTGGCTGCGCGTGGCCGCGACCCACTCCTGCTTCATGCGATCGAGCGCGTAGCGCCGGTTCGGGAATCCGGTCAGCGCATCGGTCATCGCCACCTCCTCGAGGCGTCGATTCGTTATCGCCAGTTCGGCAGCGAACCGGCGGATCTCTTCGCGCTCGCGCTGAACCTCGTGCTGGAGAGCGACCATGCGCCGGCCCGCGCGCAGGCGAGCCGCCAGCACATGCGGCCTGACCGGGCGCGCCACGAACTCATCCACCCCCGCATCCACCGCCTCGGCTATCACCGACTCGTCTTCCGAAGGCAGCAGCAGCAAGGTAAGCACGCCCCGCCCCAGCCGCGTTCGCCGCACGTTGCGCACCATGTCGGCGCCCCGACCATCGGGCAACTGCCAGTCGACCAGCATCAGATGAGGCTGGACATCGACGATCGACTCCAGTCCGGCGCCAAGGCCCTCGGCGTCGAACACGGCCATGCCGTCAGCCTGAAGCAGTTCCCTCAAGCGCAGGCGCTCGGCCCCATCCGACGCCACGATCAACACCCGCAGCGGCGCCAGCCCCGCCTCTTCCCGAGGCTGCTCGCTCTCCCCCGCATCCGGCGCCTCCACCGCTACGGTCGCCGCCGTTTCGCCGGATTCACCGCCCCCGGCAAGCGCGTCGAAGCGCGGTGCAGCCGTGGATTCCAGCTGAAGCAGCCGGCTCCACTCACCCCAGCTGCGGCCCACGCGCTCACAGGCACCCACGAAGGTCTCTCGCGACATGCCGAGGCGCGCAGCCAAGCGCAGCATCGGCAACATCAGACCCGCCTGCTCGGCCTCGGGCGACAGACAGAGCTGCGCGATGGCCCTCGACAGCGCCAGCATCTGAATGACTCCGTGCTCGCGGCTGTCTTCAGCCGGTCCGCTGTTCGACGACTGCTCGTAGCAGAGGACTGCGTTCGTGGCGATGCGCGGCACGCCCCAGTCCGCAAGCATCGCGGCCCCGAGTTCGGCATGATTGACTGCAAACGCGCTTGTCTCGAGGTCGGCCAGGCGCACGCGTGGGGCACGGCCCGACTCCTGCAGGATCCGGGAGTACTCGACCGGATAGATCGTCGCCAGCGCCAGCTCACCGATGCGGGCGAGCAGCCCGATGCTGAACGCCTCGT
Organism: Thauera sp.; assembly: GCA_017302295.1. Classification (GTDB taxonomy): domain Bacteria; phylum Pseudomonadota; class Gammaproteobacteria; order Burkholderiales; family Rhodocyclaceae; genus Thauera. The sequence continues at coordinate 26,959 of JAFLDS010000015.1, forward strand.
CGGCTGCCATCGCCCGGACGTGGTGCGCAAGGGCCTGCATGGCCAGCGCCATCAATACCGAGGACGCCCAGAAGCGGTTGTAATCGAAAGCGGCACAAGTGCCCTTCCGGTAGCTCGACAGCAGCGAAAAACCGAGCGCCATGGTGCGAACGGCCGGCAGCCCGAGCACCATCAAGGCCTCCTGCACCGAGACGATCGCCCGGCGCTCGGTCGCAAAGGCGCCATTGGCCGCCTTGATCAGGCGTCCGACGAAGGCAGGATCGCCCTTGATCACCCGCGCAAGCTCACCCATCGACACGTCTTCCGACTGCGTCATGCGGATGATCGCAAGCGCCACACCGCGCGGTGAGGGCAATTCGCCCGAGCCCTTCAATTGCTCGTAGCGCTTGATGTCGATGCTTTTCGGCATGGCTTCACTGAACTCACTTTCGTCGGATCCGGCGTTCACGGGAAACGCAGGCACGCCGGGTAATCATTATTTCGTCAAGTATCCGCGACGGGACTTTAGCGCGCGCCCGCTTCCCTGCCAAATCGAATGGCGCCGCCGCGCAAGCGTCCCGCCCGCGAGGCTCCGCGCGGTGCCCGGTATCCGTTGCGCAGCGCACGCTTGGGTGGGACGGTTCCCGGTTAGAATGCGTGCCTTGGTCGTCAACCGTATTCCGATGAAGTTCTGCTCTAGCTGCGGCGCACAGGTCGAAGTCCGCATCCCAGCCGGTGACTCGCTGCCTCGCCACGTCTGCGGGGACTGCGGAACCATCCACTACCAGAACCCCAAGCTGGTGGTTGGCGCGCTCGCCGAATGGGGAGTCCGAATCCTGCTGTGCCGTCGGGCCATCGAGCCGCGCCGCGGAATGTGGACGTTGCCGGCCGGCTTCATGGAGAACGAGGAAAGCACCGCCCAGGCGGCCATCCGCGAGACCGCGGAGGAAGCCTGCGCAAGAGTCGAGCTTGGCTCGATGTACACGCTGATCGACGTTCCGCACATCAGCCAGGTGCACATCATCTACCGAGCCCGGCTGCTCGACCTCGACTTTCGACCGGGGGAAGAGTCGCTCGAGGTCGCGCTGTTCGAGGAAGCGGACATCCCCTGGGAGCAGATCGCCTTCCGCACGATCGCGCTTACCCTGCGCAAGTACTTCGACGACCGCCGGCGGGGTGAATGGCCCTTCCACAGCTTCGCGATCGGCGCGCCCCCGCCCGCCTCGGTGCCGAACCCTTGAAACCCGTGCCGCGCCGGGGGTTGAGAGCCCCTGTGCCGAAGCGGATAATCCAGCCCTTAATTCCGGCCTGCGGATCATGAGCAGTTATATTTTCATCGTCATCGGCGCGGTGCTCGTCAACAACGTCGTCTTCGTCCGCATCCTCGGGCTATGTCCCTTCATGGGTGTCTCGAAGAAGCTCGATACCGCCATCGGCATGGGCGCGGCGACCACCTTCGTGCTCACCGTCGCCTCGGGCAGCAGCTACCTGATCGACCACTACCTGCTGCAACCCTTCGATCTGGGCTATCTGCGCACCCTGTCCTTCATCGTCGTGATCGCGGCCATCGTCCAGATGACCGAACTGGTCATTCAGAAGACCAGCCCCCTGTTGCATCAGGTGCTGGGCATCTATCTGCCGCTGATCACGACCAACTGCGCGGTGCTTGGCATCCCGCTGCTCAACGTGGGCCTCAAGCACAACCTGCTCGAGTCCCTGCTGTTCGGCTTCGGCTCATCGGTCGGCTTCACCCTGGCGCTGATCCTGTTCGCCGGCATTCGCGAACGCCTCGACGGCGCCGACGTGCCCAAGCCGTTCAAGGGCACGGCGATCGCGATGATCACCGCCGGCTTCATGAGCCTTGCCTTCATGGGATTCGCCGGACTCGACCGCTTCCACTGAGCGGCGGATCGCACCCCCCGACGCTCCGCCGCACCACCACCATAACAACAACGCAAACCGCATGCTCTCCGCCCTACTCGTCATGACCGGGATCGCCATCGTGCTCGGCGCGGCCCTGGGCTATGCCGCCATCCGCTTCAAGGTGGAAGGCGACCCTCTGGTCGAAAAGATCGATGCCATCCTGCCGCAGACCCAATGCGGCCAGTGCGGCTACCCGGGCTGCAAACCCTACGCCGAAGCCATCGCCCAGGGCGATGCGGAAATCAACCAGTGCCCGCCGGGGGGCGAAGAGGGCATCCGCAAGCTTGCCGACCTGCTGGGGCGCGAGTTCAAGCCGCTGTCCGAAGAGCACGGCGTGGAGAAGCCGAAGTCGGTCGCCGTCATCGACGAGCAAACTTGCATCGGCTGCACGCTGTGCATCCAGGCCTGTCCGGTGGATGCCATCGTCGGCGCCGCCAAGCAGATGCATACCATCGTCGAGCCGCTGTGCACCGGCTGTGAATTGTGCGTCGCCCCCTGCCCGGTGGATTGCATCTCCATGGTGCCGGTCGCCGACACTGTGCAGACGTGGAAATGGAAGTACCCCGTGATCGAAATCAGGACTGCAGCATGATCGGGCGATTGTTCGGCTTTCGCGGCGGCGTGAAGCCCGACGCGCACAAGAATGAATCCGCCGGTGCCGCCATCGAGCGTGCGCCGCTGCCGCGCCGCCTCGTCGTGCCGCTGCGCCAGAGCACCCGCGCCACCGCACGCTGCATCGTCCAGCCCGGGCAGAAGGTGCTGAAGGGCGAACGCATCGGCGAACCCGAGGGCTACCTCGGCACGGCGGTGCATGCCCCGACTTCCGGCACCGTGGTCGATTTCGGCCGCTACACCATGGCCCATGCTTCCGGACTCGAAACCCGATGTGTGGTCATCGAGCCCGACGGCGAGGATCGCTGGATCGAGCACGCCCCCTTTGACCACCGCGAGGCCACGCGCTCGGACGCGCTGGCGTGGCTGCGCGAATGCGGCATCGTCGGCCTGGGCGGGGCGACCTTCCCCGCCCACGTCAAGCTCGGCAAGGGCGCCGGCATCGAGACGCTGATCCTCAACGGCGCCGAGTGCGAACCCTGGATCACCTGCGACGACCGCCTGATGCGCGAGCGCGCGGCCGACATCATCGCCGGCGCGCAGATCCTGCGCGAACTGATCGGCGCGCGCGCGCTCGTCGTCGGCATCGAGGACAACAAGCCGGAGGCGATCGACGCGATGAGAGCTGCCGCGGCCTCGCAGGCCGAGGTCAGCGTCGTGCCCGTCCCCGCGCTCTATCCGGCCGGCGGCGAAAAGCAGCTCATCCGCGTCCTCACCGGCATCGAGATTCCCTACGGCAAGCTGGGCGCAGATTTTGGCGTGCAATGCTTCAACGTGGGCACCGCGCATGCGGTGTACCGCGCCATCGCCCACGGCGAGCCGCTGGTGTCGCGCATCGTCACGCTGACCGGCAATGTCGAACGGCCGGGCAACTGGGAGGTGCTGATCGGCACGCCCATCGACGAGCTGCTCCAACTCGCCCGGCCCCGCCCTGACACCGACCGCTTCCTGATGGGCGGACCGATGATGGGCTTCGCGTTGCCGCGCCTCGACGTGCCGGTGGTAAAAGGCAGCAACTGCGTGATCTCCGCGTCGCCAGCGCTGTTCCCGCCCGCGCCGCCCGAGCAGCCGTGCATCCGCTGCGGCGAATGCGCGCGCCACTGCCCGGCAGAGTTGCAGCCCTTCGAGCTGTACTGGTTCAGCCGCGCGAAGAACTTCGGCAAGGCGCAGGAATACCACCTCTTCGACTGCATCGAGTGCGGCTGCTGCGCCTACGTCTGCCCATCGCACATCCCGCTGGTCGACTACTACCGCTTCTCGAAGAGCGAGATCTGGGCGCGCGAGCGCGACAAGTCCGCGGCGGACCAGGCTCGCGAGCGTTTCGAGTTCCGCAACTACCGCCAGGAGCGCGAGAAGGAAGAGAAGGCGGCCAAGCTGGCGGCCAAGGCCGCCGAAACGCGCGCCAAGCTCGCCAGCGACGAAGCCGCGCCCGAAAGCGCGGCACCGCCCCCGGCCGCGGAAGACCCGAAGAAGGCCCTGATTGCGGCCGCACTGGCACGCGCGCAGGCGCAGAAGGCGGCGGCCCAGCCGAAGAACACCGACAACCTGAGTCCTGAAACGCAGGCCGAGATCGAAGCGATCGAAGCGCGCCGCCAGTCCGGCGGCAATCCCTCTGTCGGCGATCTTCCGGCAGGTAACGCCGCTGGCAGCGCCACGACAGCGGCCTCCTCGTCTGCGTCCGACTCTCACCCCTGAACGCCCGATCCGATGATTCATTCCCCCTACATCCGCAAGCCGGCCAGCGTCCAGCGCGTGATGGGCACCGTACTGCTTGCGCTCGTGCCGGGCATCGCCGCCTATGTGTGGCAGTTCGGCGCCGGCATCCTCGTCAACCTCGCCCTCGCCAGCCTGACCGCCATCGCGGTGGAAGCCGCGGTCATGCGCCTGCGCGCCCGCCCGATCGGCATCGCAATCGGCGACCTCTCCGCAGTGCTGACGGCCTGGCTGCTGGCGCTCAGCCTGCCGCCCATCGTGCCGTGGTGGATCACCGTGCTCGGCGTGGTGGTCGCGATCGGCGCAGTTAAGCATCTCTACGGCGGCCTCGGCCAGAATCCGTTCAACCCGGCGATGGTCGGGTTCTGCGTGCTGATCGTCGCGTACCCCGCGCTGATGTCGCAGTGGCCGGCAGCCGGGCAGCTCGACTTCGCCACCCAGCTCACGCTCATCCTCGGTGGCGCGCGCGAGCTCGACGGCATGACCGCCGCGACCGCACTGGACTCGCTGCGCACCGGTCTGCGCGGCGGCAGCGGCGTCGACGCGGTGCTGGCCCAGGGCGCTGCTTTCGGCGTGGCGGGCGGCAAGGGCTGGGAGTGGGTTGCCGCCGGCTATGCGCTGGGCGGCCTGTTCCTGCTCGCCACCCGGACCATCACCTGGCACATGCCGGTCGCCTTCATCGCCGCGCTGACCGCGATCTCGGGGGCGTTCTGGCTCGCCGACCCGGCCCAGCACGCCTCGCCGCTCTTCCACCTCGCCAGCGGCGGTGCGATGCTGGCCGCCTTCTTCATCGTCACCGACCCGGTGTCGGGTGCGACGACGCCGCGTGGCAAGCTGTTGTTCGCAGCCAGCATCGCCCTCATCGCCTGGCTGATCCGAAGCTTCGGCGCCTATCCCGACGGACTCGCCTTCGGCGTGCTGCTGATGAACATCTGCGCCCCGCTGCTCGACATGAAGACCCAGCCGGTCGTGTTCGGCCACCGTGGAGAGCGTCGATGAGCGCGCGCTACTCCGCCGCCCGCACCTCGCTCCGCACGGCCGCGATCATGCTGGGCTTCACCGTGGCCTTCACCGCGATGATGGCCTCGTCCTACGAGGCGACGCGCCCTGCGATCGAGGCGTCGCTGCAGGAGGCCCAGATGCGCCTGATCGACGAAGTGCTGCCGCCGGGCAGCTACGACAACGCCCTGCTAGAGGACGTCATCCACCTCGGACCGACGCCCGAACTCGGTCTCGACGAAGGTGGCCGGGTGTGGCGTGCGCGCAAGGCGGGCGCGCCTTCGGCGCTCGTCGTCGAGGCGGCGGCAGGAGATGGCTACGCAGGCCGCATCGCCGTCGTCGTCGCGGTGGGGGCCGATGGCGTGGTCAGCGGCGTGCGCGTCACCTCGCACAGGGAGACACCCGGGTTGGGCGACTACATCGATCCGAAGAAGGACCGCAACAAGACCGCGCCATGGATCGCCCAGTTCAGCGGCGTGTCGTGGGACAAGGTCGAGGCCGCACGCTGGACGGTGAAGAAGGACGGCGGCGCCTTCGATTACCGCACCGGCGCAACCATCAGCGCGCGCGCCGTCTCCCGCGTCGTCGGCCGCAGTGTCGCCTTTGCGATGCAGCACCGTGACACGCTGTTCTCGGCCAGTGCCGGCAGCACACTGGCTCAAGGAGCTTCCCGATGATCACCGCCCAACAGTTTCGCGAAATCGCGCATAACGGCCTGTGGAAACAGAACACCGGCCTCGGGCAGCTGCTCGGGCTGTGCCCCATCCTTGCCGTGAGCACCAGCATGGTCAACGCGACCAGCCTCGGGCTGGCCACCGTCCTGGCAATGGCGCTGTCCAACCTGGTCGTCGCCAGCCTGCGCAACTTCATCCCCTACGAGATCCGCATCCCGGTCTTCATCCTGATCATCGCCGCGCTGGTCACCGTCATCGACCTGCTTTTCAACGCCTATCTGCACAGCCTCTACCTGGTGCTCGGCATCTTCATCCCGCTGATCGTCACCAACTGCATCGTCCTCGCCCGCGTCGAAGCCTACGCGGCGAAGAATGGCGCGATCGCCTCCACGGTCGATGGGGTGATGATGGGCCTGGGCCTGGTCTGGGTGCTGGCGCTCCTTGGCGGCCTGCGCGAACTGGTCGGCAGCGGCACGCTGTTCTCGGGCATCGAGATGATCATCCCCGGCACCTCGCCCTTGCAGGTCTTTGGCGACGACTATCCCGGCTTCCTGATCGCGATCCTGCCGCCCGGCGCGTTCTTCGCGCTCGGCTGCCTGATCGCCGCCTACAACTCGATCAAGGCCAGGCTCGAGGCCAGGGCCAGGCGCAACCCGTCGGGTGGCGCCCCGACCGAGGCGGAACCGGCGGCCGAAGGCGCGGCCGGCTGACGATGGCGAGCATGAAGCGGGAGGCCATCCGCGAGTTCTTCCAGCGCCTGCATGCCGCCAACCCCGAACCGAAGACCGAACTCGAATACGCCTCGCCCTACCAGCTCCTGGTGGCGGTGGTGCTGTCGGCGCAGGCCACCGACCGCAGCGTGAATCTGGCCACGCGCAAGCTCTTCGCAGCGGCGCCCACGCCCGAGGCGATGCTGTCGCTCGGCGAGGACGGCGTCGCCGAACACATCAAGACCATCGGCCTGTTCCGCAACAAGGCGAAGAACACCGTCGCGCTGTCACGCCTGCTGCTCGAACGCCACGGCGGCGAAGTCCCTGACGACCGGGCCGCGCTGGAGGCCTTGCCGGGCGTCGGGCGCAAGACGGCCAACGTGGTGCTGAACACGATCTTCAGGCAGCCGGCGATGGCGGTCGACACCCACATCTTCCGCCTCGCCAACCGCACCGGCCTCGCCCCCGGCAAGGACGTGCTCGAAGTGGAAAAGGCCTTGCTGCGCCGCGTTCCGAAAGACTATCTGCTCGACGCACACCACTGGCTGATCCTGCACGGCCGCTACGTGTGCACCGCGCGCAAGCCGCGCTGCGGCGAATGCAGCGTGCGCGACCTGTGCCTGTTCCGCGACAAGACCGATTGAAACGCCACGCGGCACGCCCTGGCGAGCCGCCGCGCTCTCACCCCTAACGCCACGAAAAGGCCGCACCATGTTCAACCCGAGCCGTGACCAGGTCCGCAACTTCTTCATCGAGTCCTGGCGGAAGTACCGCGCAAAAGAAGTGCTGACGCAGATGGAAACCATCGCCGCCGACATCGTTGCGTCACATCCCGAATACCACGCGATCATCGAAGACCCCGATTCGGTGGATCGCGACTTCCCGCCCGAAGCGGGCCAGATCAACCCCTTCCTGCACCTGTCGCTGCACCTGGCGATCGAGGAGCAGCTGTCGATCGACCAGCCCCCGGGTATCCGCGCGGCCTTCGAGGCGGCCTGCCATCGCCGCGGCGATCGCCACGAGGCGATGCACGACGCGCTGGAATCGCTGGGCGAGATGCTGTTCAACGCCCAGCGCGGCAGCACTCCGCCCGACGGTGCGGCCTACGTAAACAGCCTGCGCAGGAAGTCCGGCCAGGCCTGAGGTCGCGCGGGCGCCCTGCAGGACGCTCCGCGACCTCAGGAATCTGAATCACTCACAAGTTTGTTGCGGCAAGGTGACAGTTTCCCGATCTTTTCCACAAAAACGGAACTAGTTCATTGTCCGCGGAAAAGGCGGGCGCGATGATGTGCTTACTGCACTGCACCATCCGCCCGTCGCCATCATGTGCCAACTGCTCGGCATGAACTGCAACAAACCCGCGAGCCTCGAGTTCTCCCTCGAGGGCTTCATGCGCCGCGGCGGGCAGACCGATGAACACCGCGACGGGTGGGGAATCGCCTATTTCGAAGGCGACGACTGCCGCGTGGTGCGCGACGACCGCCCCTCCTGCAGTTCTCCGCTGGCCGAACGCATGCGGCGCGATCCGGTCAAGTCGCGCAACGTCATCGCCCACATTCGCAAGGCCACCCAGGGCGCGGTGGAGCTGTCGAATTGCCATCCGTTCGCGCGCAGCCTGTGGGGCAGCAACTGGGCCTACGCGCACAACGGCGACCTGAAGAACCCCCGGCTGCCGCTCGATGGCAGCTACGTGCCGGTCGGCACCACCGACAGCGAGCTGGCTTTCTGCTACCTGCTGCAGGAGCTGAGCCGCCGCTGCGGCGCACGCCGCCCGGCAGCGCCAGCGCTGTTCGAGACCGTCGCCGAATTGTGTGCGGAAATCGCCGCCTTCGGTACGTTCAACTTCCTGCTCTCCGACGGCGAGGCGCTTTTTGCCCACTGCTCGACACAGCTGCACCACGTGGGCCGCGCCCATCCCTTCAAGTCGGTGAGGCTGGTCGATCACGACCTCAGCGTCGACTTCAGCCGGCGCAACCACCCCGACGACCGCATGAGCGTCATCGCGACCAAGCCGCTGACGACCGGCGAGGAGTGGGTGGCGTTCGCGCCGGGCGAACTCAAGCACTTCCGCGACGGTACCGAGGCCTCCGTCTCACGCCCGATCGACGAGCTCGCACTCGAGATCTGATCGTCCCTCCGGGCTGGGCTAATCTGGAAGTGGCGGTATCATCACCGTCGGCGCGCCTGCGCGACGCCGTGCGATGCGCAGCCCCATTTCACCGCCCCCAGACAGCTCCTAGAGGAAGAGGAAACAGAACATGTCCAACTGGTACGCAGACAACGCGGACTCGATCGGTCGCACCCCGCTGGTCCGGCTGAATCGGGTCATCGACGGCGCCAAGGCAACGGTGCTGGCAAAGATCGAAGGGCGCAATCCGGCGTATTCGGTGAAGTGCCGGATCGGCGCGGCGATGATCTGGGACGCCGAAAAGCGCGGCCTCCTGGGCCCCGGCAAGGAACTGGTCGAGCCGACCAGCGGCAATACCGGCATCGCGCTCGCGTTCGTCGCCGCGGCACGCGGCATCCCGCTGACGCTGACGATGCCCGAGACGATGAGCATCGAGCGGCGCAAGCTGCTGGTCGCCTATGGCGCCAAGCTGGTGCTGACCGAAGGCCCGCGCGGCATGTCCGGCGCGATCGCCAAGGCGGAGGAAATCGTCGCCTCGGACCCGGACAGGTACGTCCTGCTGCAGCAGTTCAAGAATCCGGCCAATCCGGCGATTCATGAACAGACGACCGGCCCCGAGATCTGGAACGACACCGACGGCGCGATCGACATTCTCGTGTCGGGCGTAGGCACCGGCGGCACGATCACCGGCATCACGCGCTACATCAAGAACACGAAGGGCAAGGCGATCCGCTCGGTGGCGGTGGAGCCGTCCTCGAGTCCGGTGATCACGCAGAAGCTGGCCGGCCAGGAGCTGAAGCCCGCGCCGCACAAGATCCAGGGCATCGGCGCCGGCTTCGTCCCCGACGTGCTCGATCTTTCACTGATCGATCAGGTCGAGACCGTGAGCAACGAGGAAGCGGTGGAATACGCCCGCCGCCTGGCGCGGGAGGAAGGCATCCTCGCCGGCATCTCCTGCGGTGCTGCCACGGCGGTCGCTGCACGTCTGGCGAAGGACCCTGCCAACGCGGGCAAGACCATCGTCGTGGTCCTGCCGGACTCGGGCGAGCGTTACCTCAGCTCGATCCTGTTCGAAGGCTTCTTCGACGACAAAGGGTTGGCGACAATCTGATTTCTTTGTGCCTGACGGTCCGAGGCGGTAACCGTTTTCCGTGCTGGGTGTTTGCTCTGCAGGCTGCGGAACTCGCTACGCTCGGACAGTCCTCGCCTGCGCCGCAAACACCCAGCACGGCAAACTTGGCCTTGTTCGATGGCCTGAAAGCACGGGATTGGCACGTGGGGGAATTCAGGGTGAATGAAGCAATCCCCCCGGAGAGCCTAGCCGGAGCCGAGCCGGGTGTGGTGGGTCTTCCTGGAGCCGGCGAGGACTGTCTGAGCCCGAGCGCAGCGAGGGCGAGTTCCGCAGCCGGCGGAAGGAAGACCCGCCGCACCCGGCGGTTAGCACCCCGCACCCCACGCAAGCCCGACCCAATGGCCCGACCCTCATGCCAGACCACAACAACGATCACGACACCGACCACTTCGCCACCCGCCTGTCCCATCTGGGCCGCCCCGGCACGCGCACGCACGGCTTCGTCAATCCCCCCCTGCACCGCGGCTCGACGGTGCTCATGCCCTCGACCGCGGCGCGGCGTGAAGGCTGGAAGCACCGCTACGACCAGTACCTGACCTACGGCCTGCAAGGCAACGAAACACACCACGCGCTCGAGAACCTGCTCGCCAATATTGAGGGGGGCACGCGCTGCCAGATCGTCTCGTCCGGACTCGCGGCCAACTGCATCGCCTTGCTGGCCTACCTGCGCCACGGCGAGCACTGCCTGATCCCGGACAGCGTGTACGGGCCGGTGCGCAGCTTTTGCGACCGCGAGCTGGCCGACCGCATGGGTGTCGAGGTCAGTTACTACCGCCCCACCCTGACGGCGGCCGAACTGGCCGCGCTGATCCGTCCGAACACCAAGGTGCTCTACCTCGAAAGCCCGGGCTCGCACACTTTCGAGGTCCAGGACGTGCCCGCGCTGGCCGCAACCGCAAGGGCGCACGGCATCAAGGTGCTGATGGACAACACCTGGGGGTTGCACTTCTTTCAACCCTTCGCCCACGGCGTAGACGTGTCGATCCAGGCCCTCACCAAGTACGCCGGCGGTCATGCCGACGTCCTGCTCGGCAGTCTGGTCACGAACGCGGAAGACGACTGGCATACGGTCCGCCAGACGGCCCTCAGCTATGGCCAGTACGCCAGCCCCGACGACTGCTGGCTGACGCTGCGCGGCTTGCGCACGCTGAACGTGCGCCTGCGCCACCAGATGGAATCGGGCCTTGCGCTCGCGCGCTGGTTCGCCGCACGCCCGGAAGTGCTGCGCGTGCTACATCCGGCCCTGCCGGAAGCCCCCGGCCACGCGCTGTGGAAACGCGACTTCAGTGGCGCCTGCAGTCTGTTCGGCGTCGTCTTCCGCCCCGAATTCGACACCGCCCGCCTCGATGCGATGATCGAAGCGCTCCGGCTGTTCGGCATCGGCGCCTCGTGGGGCGGCTTCGAGAGCCTCGCCCTGCCCACCTACGGCAGCGTCACCCGCAGCGTCGCGCCGCTCGACCTCGGCGGTCATGCGGTGCGTTTTCACATCGGCCTGGAAGACACCGCCGACCTGATCGCTGACCTCGAGCAGGCCTTTCCCGCGCTGCACACAGCGCCGATGACTAGCGCTTGACGAACAGGCCCTGCTGCGACGAGAACCAGGCGGCGAGAGCCTGCATGTCCTTCCGGCTCAGGGTTTCAACCTGCGCCGCCATGATCGGATTCTTGCGCCGGCCCGCCTTGTAGTCCTGCAGCGCCTGGTAAAGGTAGTCCTCGTTCTGCCCGGCGATGCGCGGAAACATCGGCGTCGGGCTGTTCCCGTCGGCGCCATGGCAGGCGGCGCACACCTGCGCCTTGTCGTTGGCCGGCGGATTCGACGCGGTTGCCGCAGCGCCTGCGGCGTAGTAAGCGGCAACATCGGCCATGTCCTGCTCCGACAGGCCGCCGGCGATGCCGCGCATCGTCGGATGGCTGCGCTCGCCGCTGCGGTAGGCCTGCAGGGCGCTGACGAGGTATTCGGAATGCTGGCCGCCGAGCTTGGGCACGGCATAGACATCGGGGAAGCTGGTCCGATAGCCGGGGATGCCATGGCAGCCGATACACATCGACAGCTTCGCCTTCGCCGCCTCGGCATCGCCCTGCACCGCAGCCGCTGGCGCAGCCAGCGCCGCCAAGGTGGCCGCCAGCAGCAAATGGGATCCCTTCATGGTGTCTCCTCCCTGTTGTTTATTTGATGAACAGCGGATGCAATCGGAACACGGCTGCCGGTTCGCAAGGCGCAGTGCCACGGGCGGACTGCGGACATGCGACACCCGAGATGAACGACCTCAACTTTACGAACACTAGACCTATAATCGTGCGGAATTAATCAGAGGAATCCCCGATGTCCGAACTTCGCTTCGAAGGTTCGAAGACGTATGTCGCGCCGCCCGACCTGATGCTCGCCGTGAATGCCGCCATCCGCCTTCAGCGTCCGCTGCTGATCAAAGGCGAGCCAGGCACGGGCAAGACCATGCTCGCCGAAGAAGTCGCCACGGCGCTTGGCCTGCCGCTGCTGCAGTGGCACATCAAGTCGACCACCAAGGCACAGCAGGGTCTCTACGAATACGATGCGGTGTCGCGCCTGCGCGACTCGCAGCTTGGCGAGGACCGCGTGCGCGACATCGGCAATTACATCGTCAAGGGCGTGCTGTGGCAGGCCTTCGAGGCGGACCGCCCGACGGTGGTGCTGATCGACGAGATCGACAAGGCCGACATCGAGTTTCCCAACGATCTGCTGCGCGAGCTCGATCGCATGGAATTCCATGTTTACGAGACGCGCGAGACCGTGCGTGCGCTTCACCGCCCGATCGTGTTCATCACCTCGAACAACGAAAAGGAACTGCCCGACGCCTTCCTGCGTCGCTGTTTCTTCCATTACATCCAGTTTCCCGACCGCGACACGATGCAGCGCATCGTCGACGTGCACTTCCCCGGCATCCGCCAGGCACTGCTCACCGAGGCGCTCGAGGTCTTCTTCGGCCTGCGCGACATTCCGGGCCTGAAGAAGAAGCCGTCCACCTCGGAACTCATCGACTGGCTCAAGTTGCTGGTGGCCGAGGACATCCCGCCCGAGGCGCTGCACTCGGCCGACCACAAGACCATCGTGCCCCCGCTGCACGGAGCGCTGCTGAAGAACGAACAGGACATGCACCTGTTCGAGCGCCTGGTCCACATGGCCCGCCAGAACCGCTGAGGATCGGTCTCCATGTTCAAAGCCTTCCTCGCCTGGCTGTTCGGACGCAAGCCGGCGGCAGCGCCCGCCGTCGATGCCTTCGCCCGGAGCACTGCGCGCGACAACGATCCGGGCGGATTCCAAGCACTCAACCAGAGCGCGCCCCTGCGCACCGAGGTCGACGCCGCCGCACCGGACATCGACTCGATGAGCACTTTCCTGTGCCGCGAAGCCGTCCTCGGTCGTGACCAGCGCATCGCTGGATACCAGTTCATGCTGCAGGAGGGGACCCGCAACCGGATCCGCCACAGCAGCCGGCGGGTGCACCACCTGTATGCCGAAGTGCTGGTGCGCAGCCTGGTGCGGGCGGACATCGGCACGCTCATCGGCCGTCGCTACGCCTTCATTGACGTTCCGGATTCCTTCGTCGATCATCCGTGCATCGCTACCCTTCCGCCCCACAAGACGGTGCTGGTGCTTGGAACGCACGCCGATCCGGGGGCGCCGGACATCGACACCCTGCGCGCTACCGTCATGCGCCTGCGCGCCACCGGCATGCGCATCGGACTGCCCGATCCGGCGGTGGTCAGCGAGTTCGCGCCCTTGCTGCCGCAGGCCGACTTCATCATGTTGCGCACGCCCGCGGTGGACGCCCGCCGCGGCCTGCAGATCGCGTCCGATATCGTCGCGGCGGCGCCACAGGCGCGCCTGCTGGTGCGCGACCTGCCCGGGCTGGAAGACTTCCGCTTTTGCTACAAGCTCGGTGCCGGCCTGTTCCAGGGCCCTTTCATCACCAGTCGCGAGAACTGGCACGAACGCGATCTCGCCCCCAACACCGCCCGCCTGACCCGCCTGATCGGCAAGGTGAAGCAGGACGCGGACTCGAGCGAACTCGCCGCCCTGCTCAAGGAAGACGCGGCCCTGTCGCTGCGGCTGCTGCGCTACATCAACGCCGCATCGAACGGGCTGAGCGAGTCCGTCTCGTCCATCGAGCGCGCCATCTTCCTGATCGGGCGCGAAAAGCTCTACCGCTGGCTGATCCTGCTCGTGTGCAGCATGGATCCGCCGTCGGGCCGCAGCACGTCGGCGCTGGAAAGCGCACTGGTTCGCGCGCGCTTTCTCGAACTGCTCGGGGCCGAGCGCACCGCGGCGGAACGCGAGGAGCTCTTCCTCACCGGCCTGCTGTCGCTGATCGACGTCATCCTCGAAGTCCCGATGGAAAAGGCGATCGGTCACCTTTCGCTGGCGCCTGAGATCGACCTCGCCATCCGCCACGGCGCGGGCCCCTACGCGCCACTGCTCGAGCTCGCGATCGCCTGCGAGCAGTTCGACGCCGAGCGCGTGATCAACGCTGCCTCGCGCTGCGAGGTCCCGCCGCGCGTCGCCTCCGACCGCCACATGGAGGCGCTGTCATGGACAGTGGCGATCCAGGAAGGCCCATGACCGGGCAGCGACCATGCTGATCGAGTTTTTCCTGCACCTCAAGGCGCGCAAGCTCCCGGTGTCGACACGCGAGTTCCTGACCCTTCTGGAAGGCCTGCAGCAGCGCGTGTGCGGACATTCCATCGACGAGTTCTACTATTTCGCGCGTAGCTGCCTGGTGAAGGACGAGTCCCTGTTCGACCGCTTCGACCAGGCCTTCGGCGAATACTTCAAGGGGGTCACCCAGATCCCCGGGCTCGAGCTCGATCTGCCCGAGGAATGGCTGCGCGCCATGGCGCGGAAGCACCTCACGCCGGAGGAGCGCGCCCGGCTTGAGAAGCTCGGCTGGGACAAGCTGATGGAGGAGTTCCGCAAGCGCCTCGCCGAGCAGAAGGGACGCCATGAAGGCGGCAGCAAGTGGATCGGCACCGGTGGCAGTTCGCCGTTCGGCAACAATGGAACCCATCCCGAGGGCATCCGGGTGGGGGGCGACTCCGCCGGCAATCGCAGCGCGGTGAAAGTCTGGGACCAGCGCGAGTTTCGCAACCTCGACGACAACGTCGAGCTGGGCACACGCAACATCAAGGTGGCGCTGCGGCGGCTGCGCCGCTTCGCGCGCGAAGGCGCGAACGAAGAGCTGGACCTCGACGGCACCATCGCCGCCACCGCGCGCAACGCCGGCTGGCTCGACCTGCTGATGCGTCCCGAACGCCACAATGCAGTGAAGGTGCTGCTGTTCCTCGATGTGGGCGGATCGATGGACGAGCACGTCAAAGTCTGCGAGGAGCTTTTCTCCGCCTGTCGCGGCGAATTCAAGCACCTCGAGTACTTCTACTTCCACAACTGCGTCTACGAGGGCGTGTGGCGCGATAACCGGCGCCGCTACGGCGAACGCACGCAGCTCCTCGACGTCATCCACAAGTACGGGCCGGACTACAGGCTCATCTTCGTCGGCGACGCGACGATGAGCCCCTACGAAATCCTGCATCAACACGGCTCGATCGAGCACATGAACGCAGAGGCCGGCGCAACCTGGCTGCGCCGCCTGCTCGACGCCTATCCGGCGGCGGCCTGGCTGAATCCGGAACCGGAGCGGTTCTGGCCCTATCGGCAGTCGATCGGGATCATCCACCAGCTCGTCGGCGGGCGCATGTTTCCCTTGACCCTGGACGGACTCACCCGTGCCATGCAGTCGCTGTCGAAGCGACACTGACTGCGCAATGCCGCCTGGCTGGCGCTAGCGGACGATCACGCGGGTGCCGGAGCTCATTCGGTGAAGGGCAGCGGCTGCATGCCGAAGCCTTCGTCCAGATTGCGGATCTGGCGCAGCACCGCATCGAGGTCGCGCTGCAGATGCTGCAGCGACTCCTCGTCGAGCAGGCGCAAGGCTTCAGGAAGCACGCCGCGCGCCGGAGATGGCGCACGCGTGAGCAGCGCCTGACCCTGCTCGGTGAGATACAGCCGCACCACGCGCTGATCGGCACTGGTGCGCTCCTTGCGGATCAGTTCGGACGTTTCCAGGCGGTCGATCATGTTGGACGCGGTCGATTGATGCAGCGCCATGCGGTTGGCCAGCTCGCCGACACGCAGGCCGGGTTGTTCCTTGAGTTCCTGCAAGGCCCACAGCTGGGCCCCGGTGACGCCGCTCTGGCGCTCGACCCACTGAGAATGCCGCTGCGCGGTGCGGATCAGCACCCTGAAACGCTGCAGCACCGAAAGCGGTGACACCTGCGCAGGCCGCCCGTTCGCAGCACCGGCCCCTTGTTGCCCTTCCACCATGAAACGACGCTCCTGCTATCTTTGCGAGAATACTGATTGCCGAAAAAATAACGATATCTCGATACCGTGCGTATGGTATCGACTTCGCCTCCGGCTTGGGCTGGCGATCGGCACATCTACAGGAAGTTTGCCGCACCGCGTCGTATTTCTGCATATTGCGTCACCTCTATTCGATCAGATCCCCGCCACACTCATGGAACATGCCGCCCATCCCCCCGTCGCCCCCCGCCTGCACTGGGAGGAAGCGGGAGCCCCCCGCGATGCGCAATGGCGCTCCGAAAGCGGCCTTCCGCCGCCACGCCGCGTCGTCGTCGTCGATGACACGCTGACGGCCGACGCCGCCTACCGGCTTGCCTGCGAAGGCACGGCCATGCTGTGGCGGGGTGACTACCACAACGCGCGTCAGTTGCTGCAGGCCATGGCGAGGAGGATCTCGCGCAAGCCGCGCAAGGCGAAATCCACCGCGGCGCCTGCAGCCCCCGCAGCCGCCTTCCACCTGCACCGTCAGGCCCAGGCCCAGCGTGCGCGAACACTGGCCATGCTGCTTATCCCGATCGATGAAGACTTCGGCATTCCGCTGCGGCGCGCCCCCGACCTGCGCCAGGCCTGCGCCGAGGCCTGGGCGCCGGCCCCGGGCCCATCGGTCGCGCCGCTGCGCGAGCTCCTCGGGCTGGTCGGGGCGCACGAATGGCGGCGCAAGGGTGTGGAAGTCCCGGCGCTGGGCGATCGCATCCACCCCTGCTACGGCGTGTTCTCGCCGGTCAGGGGCGAATACGTCGATCTTGTCGCCAAGGCTCCGCTGCCCTCCCGGGCGCTGGCCTTCGACATCGGCACCGGCACCGGCGTGCTTGCCGCCATGCTCGTCCGCCGCGGCGTGGAACACGTCGTCGCCACCGACCAGGACGCGCGCGCGCTGGCCTGCGCCGCGGAGAACATCCGTCGGCTGGGCCTGGGGGAGCGGGTCGACATCGTCGCCGCCGATCTCTTTCCCGAAGGCCGCGCGCCGCTGCTGGTGTGCAACCCGCCCTGGCTGCCGGCACGGCCCACCTCGCCCGTGGAGCGTGCCGTCTACGACCCCGACAGCAGCATGCTGCGAGGCTTCCTGTCGGGGCTGGCCGCGCATCTCAGCCCCGGCGGCGAGGGCTGGCTGATTCTGTCCGACCTCGCGGAACACCTCGGCCTGCGCAGTCGCGAGCAACTGCTGGACTGGATCGAGTCCGCGGGGTTGCGCGTCGTCGACCGGCTCGACGTGCGCCCCCGCCATCCGCGTGCTGCCGACGAGAATGACCCGCTGCACGCAGCGCGTTCGGCCGAAGTGACCTCCCTATGGCGGCTGGCGCCCGCCACTTCCTAGCCCGTTCGCCGGCGACTGCAAGCGCAAAGGCGCCGACGCGGAAAAAATCTTGCGAAGGCAGCATGAAATCCGCTTCCTCGCACCCCAAGACGCGGTCTGCTCGGCGATAATGTCGGCCTGCGACATTTTGGACACGGATGCGATGAAGCGCGTTGATGATTTCCGCCTGCGGTTCGGTACCAAGGAACTGGTTCCGATCATGGTGGGCGGCATGGGGGTCGATATCTCGACGGCCGAACTGTCGCTCGAGGCGGCGCGCCTGGGCGGCATCGGGCACATCTCGGATGCGATGCTCCCGACCGTTTCCGACCGGCGTTACAACACCAAGTACGTCAAGAACAAGCTCAAGCAGTACAAGTTCAACGTCGAAAACTCCGACAAGTCGGTGGTGCAGTTCGACCTCGGCCTTGTCGCCGAAGCCACCGCCACCCATGTGCGGCGCACCATGGAGGCCAAGCGAGGCGACGGGCTGATCTTCATCAACTGCATGGAAAAGCTGACCATGAACAGCCCGAAGGAGACCCTTCGGGCGCGCATGCTCGCCGCCATGGACAACGGCATCGACGGCATCACGCTCGCCGCCGGCCTGCACCTGGGTTCGTTCGCGCTGATGCAGGATCACCCGCGCTTCCGCGACGTCAAGCTCGGAATCATCGTCTCCTCGCTGCGCGCGCTGCAACTCTTCCTGAAGAAGAATAGCCGCACCGGCCGTCTTCCCGACTACGTCGTGGTCGAAGGTCCGCTGGCCGGCGGCCATCTCGGCTTCGGCATGGACTGGGCGCAATACGACCTCGCCACCATCACGATCGAGATCCGCGACTGGCTGAAGGCCGAGCAACTCGACATCCCGCTGATCCCGGCGGGCGGCATCTTCACCGGCACCGACGCGGTGAATTTCCTCGAACTCGGCGCCGCCGCGGTGCAGGTTGCGACGCGCTTCACCGTCACCCGCGAGTGCGGCCTGCCCGAGGACGTGCAGCAGCACTACTTCAAGGCCAGCGAGGAAGACATCGAAGTCAACGGCATCTCGCCCACCGGCTATCCGATGCGCATGCTCAAGAGCAGCCCGGCGATCGGCAGCGGCATCCGCCCCAATTGCGAAGCCTACGGTTACCTCCTCGACTCGAGCGGCAACTGCCAGTACATCGAGGCCTACAACCGCGAAGTCGCCGCACACCCCGATGCGAAGAAGATCAAGGTGTGGGACAAGACCTGTCTGTGCACCCACATGCGCAACTTCGACTGCTGGACCTGCGGCCACTACACCTACCGGCTGAAGGACACCTCGCGCCGCAGGGACGACGGCAACTACGAGATCCTGTCGGCCGAGCACGTTTTCCGCGACTACCAGTTCAGCACCGACGGCAAGATCGCGCTGCCGGCCTGACCCACGGCCGGGTGCAGCGCGATCGGGCATCGACGATGGAGAATGCGATGCGTGCGACAACGACGTTCAGGGCTCCGGTCTGCTCCGCCCTCTCGGTAATCGGCCTGTGCGCCGGCCTGGGGCTTGCCTTGGGCTGGATCGCTGGCCCCGCCCCGGCCCATGCACAGCCGAGCCCGACGCCGCCCGAATGCGTGTGCTCCCAGGGCACCAACCTCGGCACAGCCAGCGCGCCGGTGATCATCCGGCACTGCCAGTGCGGCATCCTGAGCTGCGCGATCGTGGTGAGTTCCGGTCAGTTGCAGTGCACCAAATAGCACGGCCGGCCCGCGCGGGCCGGCCACCGTACGTCGCCCTCAGCGTGACGGTGTGTGCAGCGCTCGCCTTGATCCATGGGGTCGGCACGGCAGCTGCCGCGGCACAGGCAGACGGTGCCGCAAACCCGCCGGTGCCGACGGCCAAACCTGCGCTGACGGTGTCGGTGGTGCAGCCGCAGCGCGCGGACTGGCCGCACACGCTCGTTGCCACCGGCAACGTCGCCGCCTGGCAGGAAGCCAGCATCAGCGCCGAGATCAGCAACTTCCGCGTGGTGGAGGTCGCGGCCGACGTCGGTGATCGCGTGCGCAAGGGGCAGGTGCTCGCGCGCATCGCTGACGACACCCTGCTTGCCGAACTGGCGCAAGCAAACGCTGCCGTCGCCGAGGCCGAAGCGGCGCTCGCCGAAGCGCGCGCCAACGCCGAGCGCGCGCGGCAGTTGCAGGGCAGCGGCGCATTCAGCGAACAGCAGATCCGCCAGTACCTCAGCGCCGAGCAGGCGGCCCTCGCCCGCCTCGCCGCCGGCCGCGCGCGCGTCCAGGCCGATCGCGTGCGCCTGGCCAACACCCGCATCCTCGCGCCGGACGACGGCATCGTCTCGGCGCGCAGCGCCACTGTCGGCTCGCTCGCGCAGTCCGGCGAGGAGCTGTTCCGCCTCATTCGCCGCGGCCGCCTCGAATGGCGCGCCGAGGTGCCCGAGACCGCACTCGGCCGCATCGCCGCCGGCAGCGCCGCAAACGTGTTTGCAGCCGACGGCACGGCGGCACGAGGCCGCGTGCGCGTCGTGGCTCCCACCGTCGACCCGAAGACGCGCAACGGCCTCGTGTACGTCGACCTGGCGCCCGGCACCAACGCCAACGCCCTGCGCGCCGGCATGTTCGCGCGCGGCGAGTTCGAGCTCGGCCGCGCCGAGGCGCTGACACTGCCGCAATCGGCGGTGCTGCTGCGCGACGGCTTCGCCTACGTGTTCCGCGTGCAAGCCGCCGGCACCACGGCACCGGCGCGCGTCGTGCAGACGAAGGTGAGCACGGGCCGGCGTCTCGGCGATCGCATCGAGATCAGCGGCGGCCTCACCGCAGATGTCGCCGTGGTGGCGACCGGCGTGGGTTTTCTGACCGACGGCGACATCGTGCGCGTCGTCGAGACGCCAGCCGGAGCCGCCGCGCGATGAATCTGTCGGCGTGGTCGATCCGGAACCCGATCCCGTCGATCCTGCTCTTCCTGCTCCTCACGCTGCTGGGCCTCTTCGGCTTCGGGGCGATGAAGATCCAGCAGTTTCCCGACATCGACCTGCCAACGGTGACGGTATCGGCCGCGCTGCCCGGCGCGGCCCCGGCCCAGCTCGAGACCGAAGTGGCGCGCAAGCTCGAGAACACCATCGCCACGGTGCAGGGTGTCAAACACATCTACACCAAGGTGCAGGACGGCCTGGCGACGGTCACCACCGAATTTCGCCTCGAGAAGCCCACCCAGGAAGCGGTCGACGACGTACGCGACGCCGTCTCGCGCATCCGCTCCGACTTGCCGGGCGACCTGCGCGACCCGGTCGTGTCGCGCATCAGTGTCAGCGGCGCGCCGATCCTGACCTACACCGTCGCCTCCAGCCGGCTCGACGACGAGGCGCTGTCCTGGTTCGTCGACAACACTGTCACCAAGCGCATGCTGAGCGTGCCCGGCGTCGGTGCGGTGGCCCGCGTCGGCGGCGTGAGCCGCGAGCTCCTCGTCGAGCTCGATCCGAACCGCCTGCTCGCCCTGCAGGCGAGCGCGGCCGACGTGTCGCGCCAGTTGCGCCGGATCCAGCAGGAAGCGGCCGGCGGGCGCGCCGACGTGGGCGGCATCGAGCAGTCGGTGCGCACGATCGCCACCGTGCGCTCGGCCGAAGAGCTCGCCGCGATGGACATCACCCTGTCCGACGGTCGCCGTGTGCGCCTCGATCAACTGGCCACGGTGAGCGACACGGTGGCCGAACGTCGCTCGGCCGCCCTGCTCGATGGCGAGCCAGTCGTCGGTTTCGAGATCACGCGCAGCCGCGGCGCGGGCGAAGTGGAGGTGGCCGAAGGCGTGCGCGCCGCGCTCGTCCGGCTGCAGGCCGACCATCCCGACATCGCCATTACCGAGGCCTTCAACTTCGTCGATCCGGTACAGGAAAACTTCGACGGCTCGATGTCGCTGCTGCTCGAAGGCGCGATCCTCGCCGTGCTCGTGGTCTGGCTGTTCCTGCGCGACGGGCGCGCCACCTTCGTATCGGCCACCGCGCTGCCGCTGTCCATCCTGCCCGCCTTCGCCGCGATGTGGCTGATGGGCTTCACGCTCAACGTCGTCACGCTGCTGTCGCTGTCGCTGGTGGTCGGCATCCTGGTCGACGACGCGATCGTCGAGATCGAGAACATCATGCGCCACCTGCGCATGGGCAAGACGCCTTACCAGGCGGCGATGGAGGCCGCCGACGAGATCGGCCTGGCCGTGATCGCCACCACCTTCACCCTGATCGCCGTGTTCCTGCCCACCGCCTTCATGAGCGGCGTCGCGGGCAAGTTCTTCGTGCAGTTCGGCTGGACCGCCGCGATCGCGGTGTTCTTCTCGCTCGTCGTCGCCCGCCTGCTGACGCCGATGATGGCCGCCTACCTGCTCAAGCCGCCGCGCAAGGCGCACCACGAGCCGGGCTGGCTGAGGCGCTACCAGGACTGGGCGGCGTGGTGCCTGAAGCACCGCTTCCTCACCATGCTCGCCGCAGCCGGCTTCTTCGTCGGCTCGTTCGCCCTCGTTCCGCTGCTGCCTGCGGGTTTCATTCCGCCGGACGATCTCTCGCAGACCCAGGTCTATCTGTCTTTGCCGCCCGGCGCGACGCTGGAAGAGAGCCTCGCCACCGCCGAGGCGGCGCGCGCGATCGTCCGGCGCAATCCCCACGTCCGTCTGGTCTATACCGCCATCGGCGGCGGCGCCGCCGGCTCCGACCCCTTCATGCCGCGCGGCGCCGCCGAGGTGCGCAAGGCCACGCTGACGATCAACCTCACCCCGCGCAGCGAACGCGGCGGCGTGCGCAAGCAGGACGTCGAGAACGAACTGCGCGAGGCGCTCGCCGCATTGCCCGGCGTACGGGTGAAAGTCGGTTTCGGCGGCTCGAACGAGAAGTACGTGCTCGTTCTGGCCAGCGAGAATGGCGAAGCGCTGGCGGCCCATGCCCGCCAGGTCGAGCGCGAACTGCGCACCCTGCCCGGCATCGGCAACATCACCAACACCGCCAGCCTGGTGCGCCCCGAGCTCGTGGTGCGCCCGGACTTCGCCCGCGCCGCCGACCTCGGCGTGACCGCTGCGGCCATCGGCGACACCCTGCGCATCGCCACCGCCGGCGACTACGACCAGAACCTGCCCAAGCTCAACCTCACCCAGCGCCAGGTGCCGATCGTCATCAAGCTGCCGCCTGCGGCGCGCCAGGACCTGGCCCTGCTGGAAGCGCTGACGGTGCCGGGCACGCACGGGCCGGTGCGCCTGGGCAACGTTGCCACGCTGGCGATCGACAGCGGTCCGGCCGAGATCGACCGCTACGACCGCCTGCGCAACGTCAATTTCGACATCGAACTCAACCAGCAGCCTCTCGGCGAGGTAGAGAAGCAGGTGCTCGCGCTGCCCAGCCTGCAGAACCTGCCGCCGGGCGTGATCCGCAGCACCGTCGGCGACGCGGAGGCGATGAACGAACTTTTCGCCAGCTTCGGTCTGGCGATGCTGACCGGCGTGCTTTGCATCTACATCGTGCTGGTGCTGCTGTTCCGCGACTTCGTGCAGCCCGCCACCATCCTCGCCGCGCTGGTGCTGTCGGTGCCGGGCGCCTTCCTCGCACTGTTCGTCACCCGGTCGGCGCTGTCGATGCCGTCGATGATCGGTCTCATCATGCTGATGGGCATCGCCACGAAGAACTCCATCCTGCTCGTCGACTACGTCGTGCTGGCACGGCGCGAACATCACCTCGATCGCTGGAATGCGCTGCTCGACGCCTGCCGCAAGCGCGCGCGGCCGATCGTGATGACCACGGTGGCGATGGGCGCGGGCATGCTGCCGATCGCGATCGGCCTGGGCACCGACCCGAGCTTTCGCGCACCGATGGCGATCGTCGTGATCGGCGGCCTGATCACCTCGACCTTCCTCAGCCTGCTGGTGATACCGGTGGTGTTCACCTATGTGGATGACGCCATCGAAGGGCTGCGCAGGCTTGTGCGTCGCGCCCCCAGCGCGCCAGCCGACCCGGCCCCGCCCTCAGCGCGCTGAGCCGCGCCGCAGCACGGCCCACATCGACGCAGCCACGATCAGCGCGCCGCCGGCCCAGGCCTGCACGCCGAAATGCTCGCCCAGCCACAGCATCGCGAACACCGCGCCGAACAGCGGCTCGGTGCCCGACAGCAACGCGACCCGCGTCGGCGAGCTGTGATTGAGCGCCCAGTTGCTGGCAAAGAAGGCGAACACCGTGCAGCCGAGCACCAGGTAGGCCGTCGCATACCAGAAGGTGGGGTCGGTCGGCAGTGGCGGCAACCCGTTCGGCGTCACGAGCGCCAGCATGAGGCAGCCAAAGCCGACCACGCCGCACTGCACTGCTGTCAGTGCCAGCGCCGGGGCCGGTCGCTGCCACATCAGGCGGCTGGTCACGCAGACGATGATCGCGCGCAGCACCGCCGCGGCCAGCATCAGCCAGTCGCCGAAGCCGAGCTGCGCATCCGGTCCGCCGCCGAGCAAGGCCGCGCCGAGCAGCGACACCGAGGCGCACACCAGCGCCGTGCCGCCGGGCTTGCGGCGCAGCAGCCACCACTCGGCGAACGGCGTGAGCACGATGCACAGGCTGATCAGGAAGGCCGCATTGGCCGCCTTGGTGTGGGCCACGCCATAGGTTTCGCACAGCATGATGGCGAGCAGCAGCGCGCCCAGCGGCAGGCCCCCGCCGATCGCGTTCCTGCGTTCCAGCGTCTTCGCCGTCCACAGCACCGGCAACAGCAGCACGAAGGTCAGGATGAAGCGCACCGCGAGAAAACCCAGCACCGGATAGAAGCTCAGTGCCTGCTTCGACACCCCGTAACTGGTTCCCCACACCAGCGCGACCAGCAGCATCAGCACATCGGAAAGACTGAACACGGGCGCGGGATGAACAGCGGAGGACGGACGCATCGAGATGAAGACGGACGGCTGGTGAAGGCGCGATTATCCGGCGGCGCGGCCACGCATGCACGAGCTTCCGCCAAGGCGCGGTAAACTGTCGCGCGTATTTACCAGATCCTCGCTGCGGGCTCTCGCGGGCTGCAGCGGCATGGATCGCCCCCATTCATGCGAACACGTCGCGCCTTGCCGGCGCGCCGAGTCCGCCACCGCACCCGATGGAGCCCCTCATGAGCCTGCTGTCTCAACTCAAGAAAGATGCCCTTCTCGCCCGCAAGTCCGCCTCGGGCCTGCGCGTCACGCTGCTCACCACGCTGATCGCCGAAGCGGAGATGGTCGGTAAGAACGCAGGCAATCGTGAAAGCACCGACGACGAGGTGCAGGGCACGATTCGCAAGTTCCTCAAGAATAACCAGGAAGCGCTCGCCGTCATCAAGGACGAAGAGCGCCGCGCGACCCTCATGGACGAATCCGCCATCCTCACCGAGTACCTGCCGCCGATGGCGACCGAGGCCGATGTGAAGGCCCTCATCGCCGAGACGGTCGCGGGGCTCGCCGATCGCAGCCCGAAGTCGATGGGTGCCGTCATGGCGGCGCTGAAGGCGAAGTTCGGCACCAGCTTCGACGCCAAGCAAGCCAACGCCTGGGTGCGCGAAGCGCTGAGCTGAGCGCCACCTCGATCACCTCACTGCGGATGAGGCCTTCGCCCCATCTGTGCCGCGCGTCTGCAAACCCTTTCCCGGAAGTCCTCCCGGGCCGCCCATGAACGCTCAATCCGTCCGTCCGCTGGCCACCGTCCTGCTGTTCGCGTCCCTCATCGTGTGCATCTCGATGGGCATCCGGCACACGATGGGGCTGCTCCTCACCCCGATGACGCAGGCGCAGCAATGGAGCCGCGAGGTTTTCTCGCTCGCCATTGCGGTGCAGAACCTGGCCTGGGGCGCCTGCCAGCCCTTCGCCGGCCTGCTTGCCGACCGCTTCGGCGCGCGCCGCGTGTTGTGGGTGGGCGCCGCGCTCTATGCGCTCGGCCTCGCCGGCATGGCCTGGTCGAGCACCGGCACCGGGCTGTCGGCCAGCGCCGGCCTGCTCATCGGCATGGCGCAGAGCGGCACCACCTACAGCGTGGTGTTCGCAGCGATGGGACGCATCGTGCCGCAGGCGCGCCTGAGCTGGGCGATGGGCGTGGTCGGCGCGGCCGGCTCCTTCGGCCAGTTCCTGATGGTGCCGGTGGCTGCCGGGCTGATCGACGGCATGGGCTGGTTCGGCACGCTGCTGGTCTTCGCTGTCGGCGCGCTGCTGATGATCCCGCTCGGCGCGACGCTGACGCGGGGCCTGACGCCTGCCGCCGCACATGCCGGACAGTCGGCCAAAGCCGCGCTGAGCGAAGCGATGGAAGAGCGCTCGTTCCAGCTGCTGGCGCTGGGTTTCTTCGTGTGCGGCTTCCAGGTCGTCTTCATCGGCATTCATCTGCCCGCCTACCTGCTCGACCGGGGGCTGTCGGCCAACGTCGGCATGACCGCGCTGGCGCTGATCGGCCTGTTCAACATCGCCGGCACCTACGGCTACGGCCACCTCGGCAACCGCTACCCCAAGCGCCTGCTGCTGGCCTCGATCTACCTGCTGCGCAGCATCGCCGTCACCGTGCTGCTGCTGGTGCCGCTGACACCCCTTTCGGTCTATGCCTTCGCTTGTGTGATCGGCCTGCTCTGGCTACCCACCGTGCCGCTGACCAACGCGATCGTCGGCCACATCTTCGGCATGCGCTACTTCGGCATGTTGTCGGGCTTCGTGTTCTTCAGCCACCAGGTCGGCAGCTTCCTCGGCGTGTGGCTCGGCGGCAAGCTGTTCGATGCCACCGGCTCCTACGACCTGGTGTGGGGCATCGTCATCGCGCTCGGCATCATCGCTGCACTCGCCAATCTCCCGATCGACGAGCGCAGCCTGGCGTCGCGCACCGCGCCGGCCGATACGCGCTGAACGGCGGTCAATTCACCCCAGACCGCCGGATCAGCGCCTGCAGTTCGCCGACGATCCCGCGGCGGAACAGCAGCACGCACAGCACGAAGATCACGCCCATGATCACGGTCACCCAGGAGCCGACCTTGTCGGCGAGCTCGCTCTGCAGCGCGACGATCACGCTGGCGCCGACGAGCGGGCCGAAGATGGTGCCGAGTCCGCCGAGCAGCGTCATCAGCACGACTTCGCCGGACATGTGCCAATGCACGTCGGTCAGCGACGCGAGCTGGAACACGAGCGTCTTGGTCGCGCCGGCCATGCCGGCGAGCGACGCAGAGATCACGAAGGCCAGCAGCTTGAACTTCGCCACGTCGTAGCCCAGCGACACCGCACGCGGTTCATTCTCGCGGATCGCCTTCAGGATCTCGCCGAACGGCGAGTGGATGGCGCGGTGGATGATGAAGAAGCCGATGCAGAACACCGCGAACACCAGGTAGTACATCGCCAGGTTGTTCGACAGGTCGATCACGCCGAACAGATGACCGCGCGGCACCCCCTGCAGACCGTCCTCGCCGCCGGTCGCCTTCCACTGCAGCACGATGAAATACACCATCTGCGACAGCGCCAGCGTGATCATCGCGAAGTAGATGCCGGTGCGACGGATCGCGAGCACGCCGAACACCCAGCCCAGCGCCCCCGCTGCCAGCGTGCCGCCCAGGATGCCCAGCTCCGGCGTGACGCCGAGGTCGCGCACCAGCATGCCGCAGATGTAGCCCGCCGAGCCGAGAAAGGCGGCGTGCCCGAACGAAAGCAGGCCGGCGAACCCGAGCAGCAGATTGAAGGCGCAGGCAAACAGGCCGAAGCACAGCATCTTCATCAGGAAGGTCGGGTACATCATGAACGGCGCCACCAGGCCGAGGACGAACAGGCCCGTCATCAGTGCCGGCATCGCCCGGGCGAACATCGAATCGTTGTTGGTCATGCGCGCATTCCCCTTGCGTCTGTCGTCGCCGTTCCTGCCCTCAGGCGCGGCCGAACAGGCCGGCCGGCCGCACCAGCAGCACGATCACCATGATGAAGAAGACCACCACCGCCGAGCCCTCTGGATAGAAGACCCGCGTCAGCCCCTCGATCAGGCCGAGGCCGAGGCCGGTCAGGATGGAGCCCATGATCGAGCCCATGCCACCGATCACCACGACCGCGAACACCACGATGATGAGGTTGGAACCCATCAGCGGATTGACCTGGTAGATCGGCGCCGCCAGCACGCCGGCGAAGGCGGCGAGTGCGACACCGTAGCCGTAGGTGAAGGTGATCAGCAGCGGCACGTTGATGCCGAGCGCCTGCACGATCTGCGGGTTCTCGGTGCCGGCGCGCAGGTAGGCGCCGAGCTTGGTCTTCTCGATCATGAACCACGTGCCGAAGCACACCACCAGTGCCGCGACCACCACCCAGCCGCGGTAAATGGGCAGGAACATGAAACCCAGGCTCACGCCGCCCTGCAGCAGTTCCGGCACTTCGTAGGGCTGACCGGAAATGCCGTACTGGTCGCGGAAGAAGCCTTCGAAGATCAGCGCCAGGCCGAAGGTCAGCAACAGCCCATAGAGATGGTCGAGCTTGTACAGCCGGCGCAGCATCGTGCGCTCGAGCACGACGCCGAGCGCGCCGATGACGACGGGCGACAGCAGCAGCGCCGCCCAGTAGTTGATGCCGAACTTCGTCAGCGCGATCCACGCGACGAAGGCGCCCATCATGTACTGCGCGCCATGCGCGAAGTTGATGATGTTGAGCAGGCCGAAAATGATCGCCAGCCCGAGGCTGAGCACGGCGTAGAACGAACCGTTGATCAGCCCGACGAGCAACTGGCTGCCGAGCAGCGCGCTCGGGACCCCGAAGATTTCCATGTGCGACTCCCGCACCGGGGCGCCACACGGGCCCCGGTGCGACATGACTGTTCGCGCGGACCCGGCGCCCGCGCAGCAGACCTATCCGCGACCCGTCACTTCTTGACCAGCGCGCAGCGCGACTGCGACAGCGGCTGAAAGGCCTCGTCGGCCGGAATGACCTGGCGGATGTGATAGTAGTCCCACGGGTACTTGGACTCGGCGGGTTTCTTCACCTGGGCGAGGTACATGTCGTGCACCATCCGTCCGTCTTCGCGGATGCGACCGTTCTTGGCGAAGAAGTCGTTGATCGGCGTCTTCTTCATCTGCGCCATGACCTTCGCCGCATCGTCCGTGCCGGCCGCCTTCACCGCGCGCAGGTAATGCAGCACGGAAGAATACTGGCCCGCCTGCACCATCGTCGGCATGCGCTTCTGCTTGTCGAAGAAGCGCTTCGACCAGGCGCGCGTCGCGTCGTTGAGATCCCAGTAGAAGCCGGTGGTCAGGTACATGCCCTGCGTGCTCTTGAGACCGATCGCATGCACGTCGGAGATGAACATCAGCAGGCCGGCGAGCGCCTGCTTGGGCGTGATGCCGAACTCGGCCGCCTGCTTGATCGCGTTGGTCGTGTCGGCGCCAGCATTGGCGAGACCGATGATCTGTGCGCCCGACGCCTGCGCCTGCAACAGGAAGGACGAGAAATCCGACGCCGGGAAGGGATGGCGCACCGAACCGAGCACCTTGCCGCCGTTGGCGGTGACGACCGCCGTGGAGTCCTTCTCGAGCGCCTGCCCGAACGCGTAGTCGGCGGTCAGGAAGAACCAGGTCTTGCCGCCCTGCTGCGTCACCGCCTTCGCCGTGCCGTTGGCGAGCGCATAGGTGTCATAGGTGTAATGGACCGACACGTCGTTGCACTGTTCGTTGGTGATCGGCGTCGATGCCGGCCCGCTCATCAGCGCGACGCGGTTCATTTCCTTGGCGATCTTCATCACCGCCAGCGCGGTCGAGGTAGTGACCAGTTCGGTGGCGGTGTCGACCCCTTCGCGCTCGAACCACTCGCGTGCCTTCGTGGACGCGATGTCGGCCTTGTTCTGGTGGTCGGCGGAGACCATCTCGACCTTGAACGCCGGTTTCGCCTCGGCGATGAAATCGTCGATCGCCATCTGCGTCGCCAGCACGGCGCCCGACCCGGCGAGGTCGGAATAGGTGCCCGACATGTCGGTGAGCACGCCCACCTTCACCGTATTGCCGGAGATCTGCGCGTTCGCGGCGCCCGACAGGGTAGCGAATGCGGTGGCGCATGCGAGTGCGGTCAGCTTGCGGTTGATGTGCTTCATCGGTCTCCGTCCTTTGTTGTGCTTGGTTTGTTTCGCCCGGGGCTCAGACCCCGAGCGTCTGATGCAGCCAGTCCATCCTCGCAGGCAGTTCGTCGGCGGTGATGGTGGCGATGATCTCGCCGTGCTCGAGCACGTAGTGCCGGTCTGCCAGCGGCGCGGCGAAGCGGAAGTTCTGCTCCACCATGACGATGGTGAAGCCGCGTGATTTCAGTTCGGTGATGACCTCGCCCAGCTTCTTCACGATCACCGGGGCCAGGCCCTCGGTGATCTCGTCGAGCAGCAGCAGCCGGGCCCCGGTGCGCAGCACGCGGGCCATCGCCAGCATCTGCTGCTCGCCGCCGGAAAGCTTGGTGCCAGGGCTGTTGCGGCGCTCGAGCAGGTTCGGGAACATGGCGTAGATCTCGTCCACCGACATGCCACCGCTCGAGACCTGGGGCGGCAGCAGCAGGTTCTCCTCGGCGGTCAGCGTGGAGAAGATCGCGCGCTCCTCGGGCACGTAGCCAATGCCGTAGCCGGCCATGCGGTGGGTCGGCTCGGCGATGACCTCCTTGCCGTTGACCATGATCGACCCGCTGCGCCGCCCGACCAGCCCGAGGATGGACTTCAGCGTGGTGGTACGGCCGGAACCGTTGCGGCCGAGCAGCGTGACGCACTCGCCGCGCGCCACCTGCAGATCGATACCGTGAAGAATGTGCGATTCACCGTAGAACGCATGCAGGTCGTGAATCCGCAGCATCTCGGGACGGGGCTGGAAGGCGCTGGTCATGGCGGGCGATCAGTGATGGGCGTCGTTCATGTCGTCGGAACCGACATAGGCCTCGAGCACCTTCGGGTTCTTCGACACCTCGGCATAGCTGCCTTCGGCCAGCACGCTGCCGCGCGTCAGCACGGTGATACGGTTGCACAGGTGCGCGACCACCGACAGGTTGTGCTCGACCATCAGGATGGTGCGCTGGGCCGATACCTTGCGGATCAGTTCGACGACGCGGCCGATGTCCTCGTTGCCCATCCCCTGCGTCGGTTCGTCGAGCAGCATCATCGGCGGATCGAGCGCCAGCGTGGTGGCGATCTCCAGCGCGCGCTTGCGGCCGTAGGGCATCTCTGCGGTAACGGTATCGGCGAACTGCGTCAGGTCGACCGCGTCGAGCAGCGCCATGGCTTCGCCGTTGAGCATGTCCAGCGACTTCTTCGAGCGCCAGAAGTGAAAGGCGGTGCCGAGCTTGCGCTGCAGGCCGATGCGCACGTTTTCCATCACCGTCAGGTGCGGAAAGGTGGCGGAAATCTGGAACGAGCGCACCAGTCCGCGCCGCGCGGTGGCTGCCGGCGCCTCGTGCGTGATGTCCTGGCCGTCGAACATGATGCGGCCCGACGTGGGCGGCAGGAACTTGGTCAGCAGATTGAAGACGGTGGTCTTGCCCGCACCGTTGGGGCCGATCAGCGCATGGATGTCACCGCGCCGGACCTTC
The DNA here is from genome assembly GCA_017302295.1 of Thauera sp. Taxonomy (GTDB): domain Bacteria; phylum Pseudomonadota; class Gammaproteobacteria; order Burkholderiales; family Rhodocyclaceae; genus Thauera. Next base: position 58,018 of record JAFLDS010000015.1, read on the forward strand.
AGATCGACGTTCGACACGGCGACGAAACCCTTGAATTCCTTGGTCAGGCCCGTCGTCTCGAGAATGAACTCGCTCATCTGCTCCGTCCCTGAAGGTCATCGCCATGAAGCGCATCGCGCATGCGGCGCTCATGTCGTTCTGTTATCGCCCGAGTCTTCAGTGTGTGCCGGAAGCGAGCAAGCATCGTTTACCCGCACTTGCCCTCCAGCGCCTATGCGTGCATTCACACGGCGCGGTGGCGCAGCGCGGATGCAGCGCACTTCCTCGGGGCCATCCGCCGTGAAGGCGAAACCTCGCCGCAAACCCGCGCCTATCCCAAGCTGCTGGCGATGTACTCCACCAGCCGCAGCACGGCCTCGGAGTTGTTCTCGCCAGCCCTGTGCACGCGGACGTCGATGTGGCCCATGTCGGGAAAGCCGTCCCGCTCGGTCAGGATCCGCACACCTTCGGGCACCGTGCTGGCGGCGATCAGTGTCACGCCCAGGCCGGCGCGCACTGCGGCGGTGATCCCACTGTAGCTGGAACTGGAGTAAGCGATCCGCCAGCGGCGATCGAGCATGTTGAGCTTCTGCAGCACGCGGTTGCGGTAGATGCACGGCGACGGCGCGAGCACCAGCGGCAGCGGCGACTGTTCGTTACAGGCGTGCTCGGGGCTCGTCACCCACACCAGTCGCTCGGTCAGCACCTTCTCGCCGCCAGGTTCGTCCGGGTCCTCGTGCAGCGCGATCACGAGGTCGAACTCGCCCTTCTCCATGCGCACCAGCAGATTCTTGCTCAGGTCGCAGGTCACCTCGAGCATCACGCTGGGGTGCGACTGGGCAAACTTGCCGAGGATCACCGGCAGCAGCGATGCGGTGTATTCGTGCGGTGCGCCAAGGCGCACGCAGCCCGTCACCTTGGGCCGGCGGAGGCTGTCGACCGCCTCGTCGTTCAGCGCCAGGATGCGTCGCGCATAGCCGGCGAGCGTGCCCCCCTCCGCGGTGAGCCGCACCGGATGCGAACCGCGCACGAACAGCGACGCGTCGAGCATTTCCTCGAGGCGCCGGATCTGCAGGCTGATCGCCGACTGGCTGCGACCGACCACCTCACCCGCGCGCGTGAAGCTGCCGGTATCCACCGCCTTGACGAAGGTTCGAAGCAGCTCGGTCGGAATATTGGTCATGCTGCGGACTCCATTTGCAACATAAATGGATTCATTTGAACTATCAACCTTGTAAATTTACGGGTGCAGCTACCATCCGGCTGCGCTGATGGCCACGTGCCTTCAACAACCCGAACAAACTCGTCAAGGAAACCTGTCATGAGCACGCTCAAATTCACCGAAGACCATGAATGGCTGCGCCTCGAAGGCGATATCGCGACCATCGGCATCACCGACTACGCGCAGAACGCGCTGGGCGACATTGTGTTCGTTCAGCTTCCCGAGGTCGACGCGCACTTCGCCGCTGGCGACGAAGCCGCCGTGATCGAATCCGTGAAGGCCGCCGGCGAACTCAAGATGCCTCTCGCCGGCACCATCATCGAGGTCAACGCGGCGCTGGCCGACGCCCCTGCCACCGTGAATGAGGATCCGCTGGGTGCCGGCTGGTTCCTCCGTGTGCGCCTTGACGATCCGGCCGCGGTGTCGAGCCTGCTCGACCAGGCCGCCTACGACAAGCTTACCGCCTGAGCGCAACTCTCAAGGAACCGGCCCTGCCATGAAGATGAACGAACCTCCCCACGCCGCGACGCTCGAGCAGCTCGAGCAGCGCGATGATTTCGTCGGCCGCCACGTCGGTCCGGACGATGCCGAAACCCGGGCGATGCTGCAAGCGCTCGGCCTCGAATCGCTCGACGACCTGGTCGCCAAGGTCGTTCCGGCGTCGATCCTGTCGCCATCGCCGCTGGCGCTCGCCGACGGCGTCACCGAACCGGAAGCCCTGGCGCGTCTGCGCACCATCGCATCGCGGAACAAGGTGTTCAAGTCCTTCATCGGCATGGGCTACTACGACTGCCACACGCCCGGCGTCGTGCTGCGCAACGTGCTCGAGAACCCGGCCTGGTACACCGCGTACACGCCGTACCAGCCGGAAATCTCGCAGGGCCGCCTCGAAGCCCTGCTCAACTACCAGACCATGATCGCCGAGCTGACCGGCATGGAGATCGCCAACGCCTCGCTGCTCGATGAAGCCACCGCGGCAGCCGAGGCGATGACGTTCTGCCAGCGCCTGGCGAAGAGCAAGTCGAACGTGTTCTTCGTGTCGCGCGACTGCCATCCGCAGACAATCGAGGTCGTGCGCACCCGCGCCGAGCCGCTCGGCATCGAGGTCGTCGTCGGTGACGCGGCGACCGAGCTTGCCGGGCGCGAGTTCTTCGGCGTGCTGCTGCAGTATCCGGCGAGCACCGGCGAAGTCTGCGACTACGCCGACATCGTCGCCACTGCGCACGCCAAGCAGGCGCTGGCGGTGGTCGCCGCCGACCTGCTGAGCCTGACGCTGCTGAAGGCGCCGGGCGAGTTCGGCGCCGACGTCGCCATCGGCACCACCCAGCGCTTCGGCATCCCGCTCGGCTACGGCGGCCCGCACGCTGCCTATTTCGCCACGCTTGACGCCCACAAGCGCGTGATGCCCGGACGTGTCGTCGGCGTGTCGATCGACAGCCACGGCAAGCGGGCCTATCGCCTCGCGATGCAGACGCGCGAACAGCACATCCGCCGCGAAAAGGCCACCTCCAACATCTGCACGGCGCAAGTGCTGCTGGCGGTGATGGCGAGCCTCTACGCCTGCTACCACGGCCCGAAAGGCCTGGCGACGATCGCCAGCCGCGTGCATCGTCTGACCGCGACGCTGGCCGCCGGCCTGCGCCGCCTCGGCCTGACGGTGCCGACCACGGCGTTCTTCGACACCATCACGGTCAAGGTGGCCGACGCCGCAGCCGTGCACGGCGTGGCACGCGCGCAGCAGATCAACCTGCGCGAGATCGACGCCACCACCGTGGGCATCTCGCTCGACGAGACCACCACTCGCGCCGACATCGAGGCCCTGTGGAAGGTGTTTGCAGGCAGCATGAGCGCGGCGGTCGAGCCGCCCGCCTTCGATGCAGTCGAGAGCCTCGCCAGCGCGGCACTGCCAGCGGCGTTGCTGCGCACCTCGGCCTACCTGACGCATCCGGTGTTCAGCCTGCACCAGTCCGAGACCAAGATGCTGCGCTACCTGCGCGGGCTCGCCGACAAGGATCTGGCGCTTGACCGCACGATGATCCCGCTCGGCTCGTGCACGATGAAGCTCAACGCCACCAGCGAGATGATCCCGGTGACCTGGCGCGAATTCGGCGCGGTTCACCCCTTCGTCCCGGCCGATCAGGCGCAGGGCTACGCCCAGCTGACCGCGGAACTGGAGCAGATGCTGTGCGCCTGCACCGGCTACGACGCGGTGTCGCTGCAACCCAACGCCGGCTCGCAGGGCGAATACGCCGGCCTGCTGGCGATCCGCGCTTACCACGCCAGCCGCGGCGAAGCTCACCGCGACGTATGCCTGATCCCCAGCTCGGCCCACGGCACCAACCCGGCTACGGCGCAGATGGCCGGCATGCGCGTGGTGGTGGTCGCCTGCGACGCAAACGGCAACGTGGACGTCGCGGACCTGAAGGCGAAAGCCGCGCAGCACGCCGACAAGCTCGCCGCGATCATGATCACCTACCCCTCGACCCACGGCGTGTTCGAGACCGCGGTGCGCGAGATCACCGACATCGTCCATGCCCACGGCGGCCAGGTGTACATCGACGGCGCCAACATGAACGCGATGGTCGGCCTGTGCGGCCCGGGCAAGTTCGGCGGCGACGTGTCGCACCTGAACCTGCACAAGACCTTCTGCATCCCGCACGGCGGCGGCGGACCGGGCGTCGGCCCGATCGGCGTCAAGTCGCACCTCGCCCCCTTCCTGCCCGGCCACGGCACCACCGGCCTGAAGGGCATCGGCGCGGTCACCGCCGCACCGTGGGGCAGCGCCAGCATCCTGCCGATCACCTGGACCTACATCACGCTGATGGGGCGCAGCGGCTTGCGCCACGCCACCGTGATGGCGATCCTCAACGCCAACTACATCGCCCAGCGTCTGGAGCCGCATTACCCGGTGCTGTACCGCGGCGAGAACGGCATGGTCGCGCACGAGTGCATCCTCGACCTGCGCCCGCTCAAGGACGCCACCGGCATCAGCGTCGATGACGTCGCCAAGCGCCTGATCGACTTCGGCTTCCACGCGCCGACGATGTCCTTCCCGGTGCCGGGCACGCTGATGATCGAGCCCACCGAGAGCGAGTCGAAGGACGAGCTGGACCGCTTCTGCGACGCGATGATCGCGATCCGCGAGGAGATCGCCAAGGTTGCCAGCGGCGAGTTCGACGCCAAGGACAACCCCCTGGTGAATGCGCCGCATACCGCAGAGTCCGTGGTCGGCGACTGGACCCACCCCTACAGCCGCGAGCAGGCGGTCTATCCGCTCGCCAGCCTGCGCGCCAGCAAGTACTGGTCGCCGGTCGGCCGGGTGGACAACGTGTATGGCGACCGCAACCTGGTGTGCGCCTGCCCGCCGATGTCCGATTACGAACAGGCCTGAGGAACAACCGACATGAACGTATCCCTCGTCGTCACCCTGATCGGTTCGGACCGCCCGGGTCTGGTCAGTGCAGTCGCTGCGCGCGCCGCGGCAGCCAGTGCGAACTGGCTGGAAAGCAGCATGGCGCAGCTGGCCGGCAAGTTTGCCGGCATCGTCCGGCTCGAAGTTGCCGAAGACGGTGTCGGCAAGCTCGAAGCCGCCCTGCGCGAACTCGAGGCCGAAGGCCTGCAGCTGCGGATCGAGCGCGGCAGCGCGCCGGCGGCCGCGCAGCCTCGGCGCCTCACGACCATCGAGCTGCTGGGTCTCGACCGCCCGGGCATCGTGAGCCAGATCTCGTCGGTGCTCGCGCGTCATGGCGCAAGCATCGAGCGCCTCGAAACCTCGTGCGAAAGCGCGTCCTTCAGCGGCGAGCCGCTGTTCCGCGCCCACGTCGAGGTGTTCGTGCCTGCCTCGGTTCAGCCGGCAAGCCTGCAATCCGAACTCGAAGCGCTCGCCAACGAACTGATGGTGGACCTCAAGCTCGAAGCCGACACCGCGCATTGATCCGGTTAAAGCGCCTGACACCACGGCAGGCGAGCGACATGCGGGCCGCACGGACGACAACGGCATAAAGACCGGCGCCGTCGGCCACGCACCAAACAAGAAGGTGGATGGAGACAACAACACCATGCAGTTCATCAATGAGCTTTTCACGAAACTGAACGACATTGTCTGGGGCGTGCCCATGATCGTCCTGATCCTGGGTACCGGCCTGTTCCTGCAGCTCCGCCTCGGCTTCATGCCGATCTTCAAGATTCCCCACGGCTTCCGCATGATCTGGAAGAGCCGCAGCCCGGGCGCAAGGGCCGAGGGTGAGATCTCGCCCTTCGCCGCGCTGATGACGGCGCTGTCGGCCACCGTCGGCACCGGCAACATTGCCGGCGTCGCCACGGCGATCGCGATCGGCGGACCGGGCGCCCTGTTCTGGATGTGGATGACCGCCTTCGTCGGCATGGCGACCAAGTACGGCGAGGTCGTGCTGGCGGTGAAGTACCGCGAGGTCGACGACAAGGGCGAACACGCCGGCGGGCCGATGTTCGCGATCAAGAACGGCCTGGGCAAGCACTGGCACTGGCTGGGCACTGCGTTCGCGATCTTCGGCGGCCTGGCGGGCTTCGGCATCGGCAACATGGTCCAGGCCAATGGCATCGCCAGCGCGATGCACACCGCGTTCGGCGTGGAGACCTGGCTGTCCGGCGTCGTGCTCGTGGTCCTCACCGGCGCGGTCGTGCTCGGCGGCATCAAGCGCATCGGCGCGGTCGCCGAATGGCTGGTGCCCTTCATGTGCATCGCCTACATCGTGTGCGTGGGGATCATCCTCTTCGTGTTCGCCGACCGCATTCCCGATGCCTTCTCGACCATCTTCGTCCAGGCCTTCAACCCCACCGCTGCAACGGGCGGTTTCCTGGGCTCCACAGTGATGATGGCGATCCAGAAGGGCGTCGCCCGCGGCATCTTCTCCAACGAGGCGGGCCTCGGCACCGCCGGCATCGCGCAGGCTGCCGGTGCCACCAGCAACCCGGTGTTTTCCGGCCTGATCGGCATGATGGGCACCTTCATCGACACCATCATCGTGTGCACGATGACGGGCCTGGCGATCATGGTCACCGGCGTGTGGACCTCCGGCGCCACCGGTGCGGTGCTGAGCACGCAGGCTTTCGAGGCCGCCATGCCCGGCGTGGGCAAGTACCTCCTCGCCCTGTCGCTGGCAGTGTTCGCCTTCACCACCATCCTCGGCTGGGCCTACTACGGCGAGAAGTGCTGGGAGTTCCTGGTCGGCACGGTCAGCGAAAAGCCCTTCCGCATCCTCTGGACCATCTCGGTGTATTTCGGCGCCACGCTCAGCCTCGACTTCGCCTGGCTGGTGGCCGACACGCTGAACGCGCTGATGGCCATCCCCAACCTGATCTCGTTGTTGCTGCTGTCGCCGGTCATCGTCAGCCTCACCCGCGAGTACTTCGCCAATGGCGGCGAAGAGGCGCAAGACGCCCCGGCCGCCCGCCGCGCCCACTGACCCAGCCCACCCACCTTCGGAAAGCAGACATGTTCGACAAGCAAATGCAGATTGCCGGCTACGACGCCGAGCTGTGGAATGCGATCGAGGCCGAGCGCCATCGCCAGGAAGATCACATCGAGCTGATCGCCTCCGAGAACTACGCCAGCCCGCGCGTGATGCAGGCGCAAGGCACGGTACTGACCAACAAGTACGCCGAGGGCTATCCCGGCAAGCGCTACTACGGCGGCTGCGAGCATGTGGATGTGGTGGAGCAGCTCGCGATCGACCGCGTCAAGCAACTCTTCGGCGCCGACTGGGCCAACGTGCAGCCGCATTCGGGCTCGCAGGCCAACGCCGCGGTTTACCTCGCGCTGCTGCAGCCCCACGACACCATCCTGGGCATGAGCCTGGCCCACGGCGGCCACCTCACCCACGGCGCGAAGGTGAACTTCTCCGGCAAGATCTTCAACGCGGTGCAGTATGGCGTGACCGATGACGGCGTGATCGACTACGACGCGCTCGAAGCGCTCGCGCTCGAGTGCAAGCCGAAGATGATCGTCGCCGGCTTCTCCGCCTATGCGCGCCACCTCGACTTTCCGCGCTTCCGCGCCATTGCCGACAAGGTCGGCGCGCTGCTGTTCGTCGATATGGCGCACGTCGCCGGTCTGGTCGCCACCGGTCTGTACCCGAACCCCGTCCCCTTCGCCGACATCGTCACCAGCACCACGCACAAGACACTGCGCGGTCCGCGAGGCGGCATCATCATCGGCCGTGCCAATGCCGACATCGAGAAGAAGATCAATTCGATGGTGTTCCCCGGCACCCAGGGCGGTCCGCTGATGCACGTCATCGCGGCGAAGGCGGTGGCTTTCAAGGAAGCGCTGGAGCCGGCGTTCAAGACCTACCAGCAGAACGTGATCGCCAATGCCCGCGCGATGGCGGCGGTTTTCGTCGAGCGCGGCTACAACATCGTCTCCGGCGGTACCGACGACCACCTGTTCCTGGTCGACCTGATCGCCAAGGGCATCACCGGCAAGGCGGCCGACGCGGCGCTCGGTGCGGCCCACATCACGGTCAACAAGAACACCGTGCCCAACGACCCGCAGTCGCCCTTCGTCACCAGCGGCATCCGCATCGGCACGCCGGCGGCCACCACGCGCGGCTTCGGCCCCGCCGAGGTGACCGCGCTCGCCGGGTGGATCTGCGACATCCTCGACGACATCGACAACCCCGCAGTGATCGATGCGGTGCGCGCCAAGGTCGCCGAACTGTGCGCGCGCTTCCCGGTGTACGGACGGTAATACATCAGCAAAGCCGGACCAGCGCTGCGCGTGTCGCGTTCTGCGTCGCAGCCGTCTGGTTCGCACTGCTGACCATCGGCTACCTGCTGTCGCGGTCCCGCGCCGACCAGAGCAACCCTGCAATCGAAGCATCGAGATAATCAGCCATGGCCATCAGCGTTTTCGACCTCTTCAAGATCGGTATCGGCCCCTCATCCTCGCACACGGTGGGACCCATGCGTGCGGCTCAGGTGTTCGTCACCGGCCTCAAGGATGCCGGCCTCCTGGAGCGGGTCGCCAGCGTGAGGGCCGACCTCTACGGCTCGCTCGGCGCCACCGGCAAGGGCCACGGCAGCGACAAGGCGGTGTTGCTCGGCCTCGAGGGCGAGGCCCCCGATCTCGTCGATCCGGAACAGATCGACAGCAAGCTCACGCGCATCCGTAGCGAGCAGCGCCTGCTGCTCGCCGGCGAGCATCCGATCACCTTCATCGAGCGCGAACACCTGGTGATGCACCGCCGCCAGTCGCTGCCCTTCCATCCGAACGGCATGCGCATCGGCGCGTTCGACGCCGCAGGGGAAGCGCTTGCGCAAAAGGTGTATTACTCGGTGGGCGGCGGCTTCGTGGTCGACGAGAGTGCAGCCGGCGCCGACCGCATCGTCGCCGACACCACGCCGCAGGCCCACCCATTCCGCTCCGGCGCCGAACTGCTGGCGCAGTGCAACGCCAAACAGCTGTCGATCAGCCAGCTGATGCTCGAGAACGAGCGCGCCTGGCGCAGCGACGAAGAAACCCGCGCAGGGCTGCTGCGCATCTGGGACGTGATGCAGAACTGCGTACGCCGCGGCTGCACGCAGGAGGGCATCATGCCCGGCGGCCTGCACGTCAGGCGCCGCGCGGCCGAGCTGTATCGCAAGCTCTCGGCCACCCCAGAGGCGAGCCTGCGCGATCCGCTGACCGTCATCGACTGGGTGAACCTGTACGCGCTCGCGGTCAATGAAGAGAACGCCACCGGCGGCCGCGTCGTCACTGCGCCGACCAACGGCGCCGCCGGCATCGTCCCCGCCGTGCTGCACTACTACACCCGCTTCTGCGCCGGGGCGAGCGAGGACGGCGTGATCCGCTTCCTGCTCACCGCCGCGGCGATCGGCATCCTCTACAAGGAAAACGCCTCGATCTCCGGCGCCGAAGTCGGCTGCCAGGGTGAAGTCGGCGTGGCGTGCTCGATGGCGGCAGGCGCGCTTGCCGAAGTGCTGGGCGGCACGCCCGAGCAGGTGGAGAACGCCGCCGAGATCGGCATGGAACACAATCTCGGCCTCACCTGCGACCCGGTAGGCGGGCTGGTTCAGGTGCCTTGCATCGAGCGCAACGCGATGGGCTCGGTCAAGGCGATCAATGCCGCGCGCATGGCGCTGCGCGGAGACGGCAAGCACTTCGTGTCGCTCGACAAGGTCATCAAGACCATGCGCGACACCGGCGCCGACATGAAGCTCAAATACAAGGAAACCGCGCGCGGCGGCCTCGCCGTGAACGTCATCGAATGCTGAAGGCCCTTCAGCGCATCACAAAGGAAGCATGATGAGCGACATCCAATCCGAAGCCCCCCTGCTGCGCACCCCGCTGTACGACCTGCACGTCTCGCTCGGCGCCAAGATGGTGCCCTTCGCCGGCTACGAGATGCCGGTTCAGTACCCGAGCGGGATCATCAAGGAGCACACCCACACCCGTACCCAGGCGGGTCTGTTCGACGTGTCGCACATGGGCCAGGTGTTCCTCGTCGGCGCCGACGCCGCCGCGGCACTCGAGACCCTGGTGCCGGTCGACATCATCGACCTGCCGCAAGGCATGCAGCGCTATGCCGTGTTCACGAGCGATGCCGGCGGCGTCATGGACGACCTGATGGTGGCCAACTTCGGCGACCGCCTGTTCGTCGTCGTCAATGCCGCCTGCAAGGATCAGGACATCGCCCACATGCAGAAGCACCTCTCCGGCCGCTGCAAGGTCGAGGTGCTCGCCGACCGCGCGCTGCTCGCGCTGCAGGGCCCGGCTGCCGGTGCCGTCATGGAGCGGCTTGCGCCCGAGACCGCGAAGATGGTGTTCATGAACACCGCCACCGTGACGCTGGTCGGCGTCGAGTGCTTCATCAGCCGCTCGGGCTACACCGGCGAAGACGGTTTCGAGATTTCGATGCCGGCCGACAAGGCCGATGCGCTCGCGCGCGAGCTGCTGAGCCACCCCGAAGTCGCCCCGATCGGCCTGGGCGCGCGTGATTCGCTGCGCCTTGAGGCCGGCCTGTGCCTGTACGGCCACGACCTCGACCAGAACACCACGCCGGTCGAAAGCAGCCTGCTGTGGGCGCTGTCCAAGCCGCGCCGCGCCGACGGTGCCCGCCCCGGCGGCTATCCCGGCGCCGACGTGATCCTCGGCCAGATCGCCAGCGGCGTGGCGCGCAAGCGCGTCGGCCTGCGCCCGAACGCCCGCGTCCCGGTGCGCGAGGGCGCCGAACTGGTGGATGCGGACGGCCGCAAGGTCGGCGTCGTCACCAGCGGCGGTTTCGGCCCGACGCTCGAAGCGCCGGTGGCAATGGGCTACGTCGAGACCGCCTTCGCCAAGGTCGGCACCGCGCTCAACGCCATCGTGCGTGGCAAGCCGGTCCCGGTCGAAGTGGCCGCGACGCCCTTCGTCCCGCAGCGCTACTACCGCGGGTAAGGTCGGCCGGGCGTCCAGGAAAACGGACGCCCGCAAAGAAAAAGGCGATCCGCGTCGTTGCGGATCGCCTTTTTTCATCTGCCCAGACATGCGGCGCCGGCCGCAGCCGGCCCGTCGCGCCTCAGGTGCCGCTCATCGCCATCATCAGCTGGTTGATGCGCTTCACGAAAGTGGCCGGGTCGTCGAGCGTGCCGCCTTCGGCCAGCAGCGCCTGATCGAACAGCACCGCAGCCCAGTCATCGAAGTGCTTGTCCTCGTACTTCAGACGCAGCACCGCCGGGTGGCCCGGGTTGATCTCGAGGATGGGCTTGGAGATCGGTGCGTTCTGGCCGGCGGCCTTCAGGATGCGCGCCAGGTTCATGCCCACGTCGTGCTCGTCGGCCACCAGGCAGGCGGGCGAATCGGTCAGGCGCAGCGTGATCTTCACGTCCTTCACGCGCTCCCCTAGGCTCGCCTTCATCTTGTCGAGCAGGTCCTTGTATTCGTCGGCGGCCTTCTCGGCTTCCTTCTTCTCGGCCTCGTCCTCGAGCGCCCCCAGATCCAGGCCGCCCTTGGCCACCGAGGCGAGCTGCTTGCCGTCGAACTCGGACAGGTTGCCGATCACCCACTCGTCGACGCGGTCGGACAGCAGCAGCACTTCGATGCCCTTCTTGCGGAAGATCTCGAGGTGGGGGCTGTTCTTCGCGGCGTTGAAGGTCTCGGCGGTCACGAAGTAGATCTTGTCCTGGCCTTCCTTCATGCGGCCGATGTAGTCGGCCAGCGACACCGTCTCGTCGGGCGTGTCGGCCTTGGTCGAAGCGAAGCGCAGCAGCCCGGCAATCTTGTCCTTGTTGGCGAAGTCCTCGCCCACGCCTTCCTTCAGCACCTTGCCGAAGGCCGCCCAGAAGGTGGCGTACTTTTCCTTGTCGGCGGCCTCGTCGCTGTTGGCGAGGCTCTCGAGCAGGGTCAGCACCTTCTTCGTGCAGCCCGAGCGGATGGTGTCGATGTCCTTGCTTTCCTGCAGGATCTCGCGCGACACGTTGAGCGGCAGATCGGCAGAGTCGACCACGCCGCGCACGAAGCGCAGGTAGGTCGGCATCAGCTTTTCGGCGTCGTCCATGATGAACACGCGCTTCACGTAGAGCTTGATGCCGTGCTTGGCGTTGCGGTCCCACAGGTCGAAGGGGGCGTGCGAGGGGATGTAGAGCAGATTGGTGTATTCGTGGCGTCCTTCGACGCGCGAATGAGTCCACGCCAGCGGCTCGTCGAAGTCGTGGCCGACGTGCTTGTAGAAGGCCTTGTACTCATCCTCGGAGATGTCGTTCTTCGAGCGGGTCCACAGCGCGTTGGCCTGGTTGACCGTCTCGTCCTCGTCGGTGACGACCTGCTTCTTCTGCTCCTCGTTCCACTCCTCCTTCTTCATCACGATCGGCTGCACGATGTGATCGGAGTACTTGCGGATCAGGCTCTTCAGCTTCCACGACGACAGCAGGTCTTCCTGGCCGTCGCGCAGGTGCAGGGTGATCTCGGTGCCACGACCGGGCTTGTCGACCTGCTCCACCGTGTAGGCGCCGGCTTCATCGCCGCTCATCGAGCATTCCCACCTCACCGCCTCACCCGCCGGCAGGCCGGCGCGGCGCGACACCACGGTGACCTTGTCGGCGACGATGAAGGCCGAGTAGAAGCCGACACCGAACTGGCCGATCAGGTGCGCGTCCTTCTTCTGGTCGCCGGTGAGCTTGCCGAAGAACTCCTTGGTGCCCGACTTGGCGATGGTGCCCAGATGCGCGATCGCCTCGTCGCGGCTCATGCCGATGCCGTTGTCGGCGATGGTCAGCGTCTTCGCCTCGGCGTCGAAGTCGATGCGGATCTTGAGTTCGGAGTCCCCTTCGTACAGCGCGCCGTTGTCCAGGGCCTCGAAGCGCAGCTTGTCGCAGGCATCCGAGGCGTTGGAAACCAGCTCGCGCAGGAAGATCTCGCGGTTGGAATACAGCGAGTGGATCATCAGGTGAAGCAGTTGCTTCACCTCAGCCTGGAAGTTCAGCGTCTGGGAGGCAGCGACGGTTTCGGACATGGATACGACTCCAGCGTGGTTATGGATCAGTGCTGGCGTATCTGGGGCTGAAGGCGCCGCTTTCAAGCCCCCGGCGCAGCGTCTGCGACGCAGGGGTCAGAGGTAGCGGACGGCGACGATCTCGACCTCGCGCGCACCCGCCGGGCTCTGGAAGCGCACGGTGTCGCCCTCCTTCGCCTTCATCAGCGCGCGCGCGAGCGGCGAGATCCAGCTGATGCGCCCATCCGAGGCATTGGCCTCATCCACGCCGACGATCTGCCAGGTCTGCTCCTCGCCGGTCTCGGCATCCTCGATGGTCACCGTCGCACCGAAAAAGACCTGCTCCAGGCCCTGCTGGCGCTCGGGGTCGACCACGTCGGCGCTCTCGATGCGCTTGATCAGAAAGCGGATGCGGCGGTCGATTTCGCGCAGGCGGCGCTTGCCGTAGATGTAATCGCCGTTCTCCGAGCGGTCGCCGTTGCCGGCCGCCCACGCCACCGTCTCGACCACCTTCGGGCGCTCGATGCGCACGAGCTGGTCGAGCTCGGCACGCAGCGTGTCATAGCCGCGACGCGTCATGTAGTTCTTGCTGCCGGGCGGCAGGCGCAGTGCGGGCGAGAGCTCCTCGTCCTCGTCGCCGCTGCCCTCGCCTTCCCTGGTGAATGCCTTGCTCACGAATCCTGCCGTCGTCCGCTCCATCGAGCGGCAGATGTTAAGCGAAGGCGCGCGCGCGTGGTTGTCATTCGCCGGCCTGCCGCATACCATCCGCTTGAAGCGTTGCCTCCATGGCGCAGCCGCGCCTTCTGACGTGCAGGAGCCTAGATGAACGATGCGTCCTTCGATGACGTGACCAGTCTGCGAGCTCGCCTCGAGGAACTTCGCGTCGAACACCGCGACCTGGATGAGGCACTGTCGCGCCTCATCGAGACCCCCACCAGCGACGAGCTGATGCTGCGCCGCCTGAAGAAGCGCAAGCTCGCGCTGAAGGACCGCATCGCCGGAATCGAACGCATCCTCGAGCCGGACGAGCGCGCCTGAGCGCAGCATCGATGGATTCCCGTCGCTTCGACCTCGCTGCCTTCGATGTCGATGGCCGGCACGTGCGCGTCGCGCTCGCTGGCGCGGTGCATGCCAGCGCCAACGCCGATGCGCGCACCGTCGTCCTCATACATGGCGCCGGGCACGATCACCGCGTGTGGGACGAGGTCGCTGCGGCACTGGCCGGGGCCGGGCTGAGGACGATCGCACCCGACCTCCCGGGCCATGGCGGATCGGACGGTTCCGCCCTCGACGACATCGACGCCCTCGCCGACTGGCTGCTCGCGCTGCTCGAGCGCCTCGAACCGCAGCCAGTCTGCCTCGCCGGACACAGCATGGGCTCGCTGATCGCGCTGGCCGCGGCGGCGCGCGCCCCGGTTCGCTGTTCGCAGCTCGTCCTCGTCGGCAGCGTCGCGCCGATGCCGGTGGCGCCGGTCCTGCTCGACGCCGCCCGCAACGATCCTGCCAGCGCGCACGCAATGATCAACAAATGGTCTTTCGGCCCGGCCGAAACGCTCGGCGAAGAACGCCTCGCCCGGCTAGCCGCGCGCAACCTGCAGCGCCTGCAGCAGGCGCCCGCCGCCGCGCTCGCGGCCGACCTCGCTGCCTGCAACGCGTGGACGGGCGGTCTCGACGCCGCCGCAACGGTGCGCTGCCCGACCCTGTTGGTGTGCGGCGAGCGCGACCGCATGACGCCGCCGGATGCGGCAAAACCCCTATTCGATGCGCTGCAGGCCCAATGCGGCGCCGCGCGTATGATGCTGCTGCCCGGCGCCGGACACGCGATGATGGACGAAGCGCCGGCCGCGCTGAGCGATTCGATACGGGAGTTCGTCGCCGCTTCTTGCTGAAGACGCGACGCCCCATTCCGCTGCCCCTGACGACAAACCGTAACGGAGAGACCCCATGTCGCAGCAGAACGAAGCCCCACTGGACGACGGCCGCAACCTGCCCTTCCCCACGGTGCGCGACGTGCCGGTCACCGCCCCGCTGCGCTGGGTGGCGCGCGGCCTCGCCGACCTGAAGTCCTGCCCCATCCCCAGCCTTTTCTATGGCTTCTGCTTCGCCGCGATGGGCCTGCTGATCACCTTCGTGTTCGAGCACGCCTACGAGTACACCTCGGCGCTCACGTCCGGCTTCCTGCTGCTCGGCCCCTTCGTCGCCATGGGCCTGTACGAGATCAGCCGCCGCCGCGAGCTCGGCGAGGGCTGCGCACTCGGGCCCACGCTCACCGTATGGCGGCGCAACGCCGGCAACATCGGCATCTTCGCGGTGGTGCTGGGCGTCGTCTTCCTCGTCTGGGCGCGTGCCTCGCTGGTGATCTTCGCCCTCTTCTACACCAACGAGATGCCCAATCTGTCAGGCTTCCTCGAACAGGTGCTGAACCTGACGAACATCGAGTTCCTCGGCGTGTATTTCGGCATCGGCCTGATCTTCGCCACCATCGTGTTCGCCGCCAGCGTGGTGTCCATCCCGCTCATGCTCGACCGCAACCAGGACGCGATCAGCTCGATGCTGGCGAGCTTCGGCGCGCTGCTGCGCAACCCCGGCGCGATGATCGTGTGGGCCCTGCTCATCGTCGGCCTGACCCTCATCGGCTTCCTCACCTTCCACGTCGGCCTGGTGGTGCTGATGCCCATCGTCGGCCACGCCAGCTGGCACGCCTACCGCGATCTGGTGGAGCCGCTGCCGGCGCAGCGCTGAGGGGGCGTTCAGCCGGATGCTGCGCCATCCAGTTCCAGCACGATGGGCTGGTGGTCCGATGCGGCCGTTTCGGCCACCACCTGCAGCGCCCGCACCCGCGCGGCAAGATCCTCGGTGATGAAGGCGAAGTCGCAGCAGTAGGCGCGATCCGGCCACTCGGCGCCGTGCAGGCCGACCGTGGGCGCATGCCCAAGCTTCACACCATGCGTCGGAGCATGTGCCACCGCCCACGCGTCACGCCAGGCGGGCACGCCGGCCGGCGCGGGTTCCAGCATGCGGCGGTATTCGGCCGACTCCGGCTCGCAGTTGAAATCGCCGCACACGACGGCCGACGCAGGGCGCGGACGCGCGGCAAAGGCAGGGTTCGACTCCTTGCCGAGCGCGGGTGCCGAGGCGTGGCCGGCCGCCTCCTGCTGCAGCGCGCGCAGGGCCTCGACCTGGGCCGCGCGCTGCAGCGCGGAGTAGTACTCGAGATGCGTCGTCAGCACGCGCAGCGCACCCCAGGGCGCGCTGATCACGGCCTCGACGCAGACGCGGGGCATGCCCGGCACGCTGGGGTCCGCCGGACAGGGCAGCGGGTGGCGGAACACCTGGCCCACCGGCAGGCGCGACAGCAGCAGGTTGCCGAAACGGGCCCTGCCGCCGGCGCCATCGGGCACGTCGAGCGCGGCGCCATACACCGCCTCATATTCCGGGAAGGCGGCCGCCAGCCGCGCCGGGCCGTCTTCCTGCACACCGCCGGGCAGGCCGGGAAAGTTCTGCGCCACCTCCTGCAGGCAGATCACGTCGGCCTCGCCGATCGCGCGCAGCGCGGCGATGGTGCGATCGAGATCGACCCGTCCATCGGCACCCCGCCCCCATTGAATGTTCCAGCTCAACAGTCTCATGACGCTCTGGCTCACGATGCGCATCGCCGCCCTCCTCCGGACATGCGAGGATGATAGCGCCCGGCCGTCGCCTTTCGGGCCACGGCCGCACGGGCCATAATTCGATCGTAGCCCGCACGCCATCGCCCCACGCCGCACATGCACAACACCCCTCATCACAACGCCCCTCATCACGACGCCGCCCCGCCCGACGCCCATCGCCACGCCCCACACGACCCCGCTGCGCACCACCATGACGATCACGACGGGCACGCGCACACGGCACCGGGGCACGGCAGCGCCCATGCGCATCATCACGGGCACGCTCATGGGCACGCACACGCACACAGCCACGCCGCCAGCCGCTGGCTGCCGCTCGCGCTGCTTCTGACGCTCGGTTTTGCCGGGGTCGAGGCGGCGGCCGGCTGGTGGTCGGGCTCGCTGGCGCTGATGGGGGATGCCGGGCACATGCTCACCGACGCCATGGCGCTGGGGCTGGCCGCGCTCGCCGCGCGCTTCGCGCTGCGCCCCGCCAGTCCGCGCCACTCCTACGGCCTGCGCCGGGTGGAGGCGCTGGCGGCGCTGGCCAACAGCCTCTTCATGCTCGCGGTGGTAGCGCTGCTGTCGTGGCAGGCGGTGCTGCGCCTGATGGCGCCGCGCGAAATCGCCGGCGAGGCGGTCACCCTGGTGGCACTGTGCGGTCTCGTGCTCAACCTCGTCGTCGCCTGGCTGCTGACGCGCGGCGAGTCCGACCTCAACACCCGTGCCGCGGTGCTGCATGTAATGGGCGATCTGCTGGGCTCGGTCGCCGCCCTCGCCGCGGGGGTGGTGATCCAGCTCACCGGCTGGACACCGATCGACCCCCTGCTGACGATGCTGATCTGCGGGCTGATCCTCGCCTCCACGCTCGCCCTGCTGCGCAGCGTGGTGCACACCCTGCTCGAAGGCGTGCCCGATGGCCTGTCGCTGGCCGAGGTGGGACATGCCATGGCCGCTGTCGACGGCGTGCGCTCGGTGCACGACCTCCACATCTGGAGCCTGGATTCACGCCGCACCGCGCTATCGGCGCATCTCGTGCTGACCGACCCCCGTCGCTGGCCGGCGATCCTCGAGGCGCAGCGCAGCCTGCTGGCGACGCGCTTCGCCATCGATCACGTCACCCTGCAGCCCGAGCTGCCTGCGGCCGCGCCGCTCGTCTTTACACCGCGGGATTCAGGATCGCGGCACGATCATCGATAATCCCCCCAATCGCTTTCGGAAACTCCCGCCCATGTACTCCGCCCAGGAACTGGTCAGCCAGATCGACGCGCTCACCTCGCTGCCGACCGTCTATCTCCGCATCCGCGAGCAGATCGACTCGCCCGACGGCACCATGCACGAGGTCGCGCGCCTCGTGGCGGGCGACCCCGCCCTCACCGCGCGCCTGCTGCGGGTGGTCAATAGCGCGATGTTCGGTTACGACGGCAGCATCGACAACGTCAGCCGGGCGGTGACCATACTCGGTCTGCAGCAGGTGCACGACCTGGTGCTGGCGATGTCGCTCGAATCGGTCTTTCGCGGCATCCGCCCCGAAGCGATGGACATGAACCGCTTCTGGCGCACGAGCGTGATGCGCGGCCTGGCCGCGCGAACCATCGGCATCGCGTGCAAGCAGCCGGCGCCGGAGCGCCTGTTCGTCATCGGCCTGCTCGGCGACATCGGCCACCTCGTCATGTACCACGCCGTCCCTACGCTCGCGCTCGACGCCGCCACCGCGGCGCGCACTTCGGCCGAAGCCCTGCATGATGTCGAACAGCGCCTGATCGGCTGCGATTTCGCCGAGATCGGCGCCACGCTCGCCGAACACTGGAAGCTGCCGCCGAGCTTTCCGGGCGTCATCGGCGCACAGACCCTGCCACGGCTGGGCGGCGAATACGCGTTCGACGCCAGCATCCTGAACCTGGCCAACCACCTGGTACTGGCGGACGAACTCGCCCTGACCAGCCAGGAGGCCGCCACCCGGGTCGATCCGATGGTGTGGATCACGCTCGAGATCGAGCCCGGCCAGTTCGGCCGCCTGCGGGAAGAGGCCGAGCTGCATCTGACTGCTTATGTGGCGCTCTTCTTCCCTGGCGGGCGCGGTCATTGAGGCGGTGCGCCGCACCCTGCAACCGCACTTCCGAAAACGCACCGAACCCCCAGAAAACAAAGGATTTTTCGGTTTACGACGACCAGAATCACGCTACTAGATCTAGTACATCGCCGCACTTGACAGCACAAATATATTTACTAACTGTATGTTTTAATTGATTTTTATTTTTTTGCGAAAACCGATTTTCCGCGCTATTCTTCAGCCCGTCCCACACAAGAACGAGGGTGAAGAAGAACATCATGAGCGCAACGATCCAGCACAGCACCAAGCTTGACGCCAGCACCCTGGCGCCCCAGGAAATCTCAGGCGAAGTCCTGATCGAGAAGTACGCCAAGGGCGACGAACAGACCGTCGCCGAAGTGCGCCAGCGCGTCGCGCGCGCACTCGCCGCGGTCGAAGCCGAAGACAAGCGCGCCCACTGGGAAGCGAAATTCCTCGAGGCGCAGGAAAAAGGCTTCGTGCCCGCTGGCCGCATCAACAGCGCCGCCGGCACCACGCTCGCCGCCACCCTGATCAACTGCTTCGTGCAGCCGGTGGGCGACTCCGTCACCGAGGCGGTCGACGGCCGCCCCGGCATCTACACCGCGCTCGCCCAGGCCGCCGAGACCATGCGCCGCGGCGGCGGCGTCGGCTACGACTTCTCGTCCATCCGTCCGAAGGGCGCGCTGGTCAAGGGCACCGCCTCCAACGCATCGGGCCCGGTGTCCTACATGCGCGTGTTCGACCGCTCGTGCGAGACCGTCGAGTCCGCCGGTGCCCGCCGCGGCGCCCAGATGGGCGTGCTGCGCTGCGACCACCCCGACATCGAGGAATTCATCCACGCCAAGGACCACGGCGACCTCACCAACTTCAACATCTCGGTCGGCGTCACCGACCCCTTCATGCAGGCGGTCGAGGCCGACGGCTTCGTCGAGCTCGCGCACAAGGCCGAGCCGACCGCCGAGCTGAAGCAGGGCGGCGCCTACCAGCGCGAGGACGGCCAGTGGGTGTACCGCAAGGTGCGCGCACGCGAGCTGTGGGACCAGATCATGCGGTCCACCTACGATCACGCCGAGCCGGGCATCCTGTTCCTGGATCGCATGAACCAGGACAACAACCTGTACTACTGCGAGACGATCGAGGCCACCAACCCCTGCGCCGAGCAGCCCCTGCCGCCCTATGGCTGCTGCTGCCTGGGCTCGATCAACCTCACGCCCTTCGTCAAGAACCCCTTCACCGACAAGGCCGAGTTCGACTATGCCGGCTTCGGCAAGGTGGTCGACGTGTCGATCCGCATGCTCGACAACGTGCTCGACTCCACCCACTGGCCGCTCGAGCAGCAGAAGAACGAAGCCGACTCCAAGCGCCGCGTCGGCCTCGGCTTCACCGGCCTGGGTGACGCGCTGATCATGCTCGGCAAGCGCTACGACACGCCGGAAGCGCGCGAGGAAGGGCGCAAGATCTCCGAGTTCATGCGCAACCGCGCCTATCTGGCCTCGTCCGACCTCGCCCGCGAACGCGGTGCCTTCCCGCTGTTCAACGCCGATCTGTACCTGTCGGGCGGCAACTTCGCCTCGCGCCTGCCGGCCGAGGTGAAGGACAAGATCCGCAAGAACGGCATCCGCAACTCGCACCTGCTGTCGATCGCGCCCACCGGCACGATCAGCCTGGCCTTTGCCGACAACGCCTCCAACGGCATCGAGCCGCCGTTCTCCTACACCTACACCCGGCGCAAGCGCATGGCCGACGGCACCTTCAAGGAGTACGCGGTCGAGGACTACGCCTGGCGCCTCTACAAGCACCTCGGCGGCAACGTCGAGCAGCTGCCGGCCTCCTTCGTCACCGCGCTGGAGATCTCCGCACAGGCGCACAAGGACATGGTCGCCGCCGTCGCCCCGTACATCGACACCTCGATCTCGAAGACGGTGAACGTGCCCGAGGACTACCCCTACGCCGAATTCGAGGACCTCTACCTCACCGCGTGGAAGGCCGGCCTGAAGGGGCTCGCCACCTACCGCCCGAACAACGTGCTCGGTTCGGTGCTGTCGGTCACCCCGACCAGCGAGCAGAAGCAGCCGCACGACGTCGAGATCGCCGACGCCAACAAGCGCCTGTCGATCAAGAACCTGCCCGCCCCGGTGCTGTCCAGCCTGCGCTGGCCCGGCCGCCCGGACCTGCCCGATGGCAACCTGGCGTGGACCTACATGCTCAACACCCCGACCGGCGGCTTCGCGCTCTTCGTCGGCCAGGTCGGCAACAACGGCGGCTCCTTCCCGTTCGAAGTGTGGGTCAACGGCGCCGACCAGCCGCGCGGCCTCGGTGCGGTAGCCAAGACCTTGTCGATGGACATGCGCGCCAACGACCGCGGCTGGCTCAAGCTCAAGCTCGACACCCTGGCCCGCACCGTGGGCGAGCGCTCCTTCGAGATGCCCTTCCCGCCGCACGGCGAGAAGAAGCTGGTGCCCGGCGTGGTGTCGGCCTTCGCCCAGGTGGTGAACTACCGCTGCGAAAAGCTCGGCGTGTTCGACAAGGAAGACGAGAGCAACGGCGTGCTCGACACCCTGTTCAGCCTGGAAGAGCCCAAGACCGGCACCGACGGAACGCTGTCGTGGACGGTGGACATCTACAACCCGGCCACCGGTGAAGACTTTGTCCTCGGCCTGAAGGAGATCACCCTGCCGGACGGCGTCACCCGCCCGTACTCGGTGTGGCTGTCGGGCAACTACCCGCGCGCACTGGACGGCCTGACCCGCATCCTGTCGCTCGACATGCGCGTCATGGACCCGGCCTGGATCGGCATGAAGCTGCGCAAGCTGCTCGACTACCCCGAGCCGCTGGGTGACTTCATGGCCTTCGTGCCCGGCACCCGCCGCCAGCAGAACTGGCCCAGCACGGTGGCCTACCTGGCGCAGCTCATCATTCACCGCTACGCCATGCTCGGCGTGCTCGACGAGCGCGGCTACCCGACGCGCGAGATGGGCATCCTCGAGTCGCCGCGCGACGACAGCGAGCCCAAGCTGATGCAGGGCGCGCTGTGCAACGAGTGCGGCAATCACACTGTCATCCGCAAGGACGGCTGCGACTTCTGCACCGCCTGCGGCGCAGTGGGCACCTGCGGCTGACGGTGGTAGTCTGACGGGCGTCATCGCTTTTCGATCTATGCCAACGTGAAATGTCCGAACTGCTCTGGCACCGCGTGCCGGGAGTCGAAGTGGCGCTCGCCGCGTGAAAAGGCCGAGCATCCAGGCAGCCATGCCTATCGCTGCCTGGATTGTTCGTACCGCTTCATCGCCCACTCGACCCATCTGCCTGCCAGCAACGGCCGGTGGATGGGAGCAGCGGCCGGACTGCTCGTGCTGGTGCTCGGCGGCGTGGCGCTGGGTGTCAGCCATGTCCTGGACGGCCCGGACACCGGCGACGAGGCGCAGCAGACGGCTTCGGCAGCCGCTTCGTCGGAAGCCAGCGCGACGCTGCAAGCCGCGCAAGCGGGCAATGCCGAAGCGCAGTACCGGCTCGGCAAGTCGATGCTGTACGACAACTCGCTGGGCAAGCAGGGCTCCGCCGAGGCGGTGTCGTGGCTGCGCCGGGCGGCCGACAACGGCCACACCGGCGCCATGGTGCAGCTGGGCAAGCTGTATCGCACCGGCCTGGGCGTGCTGCAGAACTTCGAGAACTCGATGAACTGGCTGCGCAAAGCCGCGGACAACGGCGACGCCGAAGGCATGCTGGAGCTGGGCCGGATGTATCGCTCGGGAACCGGCGTCAAACAGGATCTGGTCGAGGCCTACGTGTGGTTCAACCGCGCCGCCGCGGCGCTGCACTCAGAAGCGGTTGGCGAGCGCGAGAACGTCGCCCTCAAGCTCAAGCCCGAAGAACTGCAACGGGCGCAGGCTCGATCGGCCGCGCCACTTTCGCATGCCGAGCAGGACGCCACCCCCAGGCAGGAGAGCGTGGCCCAACGCTGAACGGCGCTCCGGCCGGCGCCCGCCCGGACATGAAAAAAGCCGCTTCGCAGCGGCTTTTTTCATGTCGATCGGCAGAATCAGAACTTCATGTCGCCGACCCGTCCGGCGAACTTCCAGCCCTGCTCGGCGGCGTAGGTATAGACGAATCCGCTGGGGCCATCGACCATCATCGTCAGCGCTGCGCCATCCTGGCGGGCCGCCGGGTTCAGACGGTCGGCGTCGGCGCGGCCGAGGTATTTCCAGCCCTCGTCGGCGAGGTACACGAAGGTGCCCCCGGTCGGACGATCCACGAACACCGACAGCGGCTGCACCGCACCGGCCGGCGCCGCGTTCAGCGCCACCTTCACCGCGCGCGCCTCGTCGGCGGGAATCGCACGCCAGCCCGCGCCCTCGTGGAACTCGAGCTGCACCGAAGCCCCGGCGGGCGTCGCCACGGCCAGGGTGAGCGAGGCTGCAGCCGCAGCCGGCGGCGCAAAGCTGGTCAGCGTCAGCGCGGAAAGCGACGCAAGGACAAGAGTCTTGATGGGGGTCATGAGGTGCTCCCGGAAGAGTAGCGTGACAATGAGGAAAAGGCGCAATAAGGAAAAAGTGATTTGCTGCACTGCAGCATCAATGGTTGCAGTCTATCACCAATTCCTGCCGTGTCACGCTTCAAGCGGGAAAGTCGTGGTAATTACGTCACATACGAGGGCGCAGCGCATGCGCTTGCCGGCTTGTCCGGCGCTCTACGACGAACTCGTCGCCCAGGGCGATGCCGAAGCGGCGGCTGCGCTCGACCTGATCGCGATGTCGCGCATATGGCGCGCCGCATCGATACGGGGGAGACGCTGCCCGAGGGCGTCCCCACTGAACCCGCGGTAGCCTGGTCACAGTCGGAGGAAGATGAACTCCTCGCCATCGCGCGGGGAGACGTCGATTGAAGACGCCGGCCCCGCGACCGCAGACCAGGCTCGACCGCCAAACTGAAGCGCGTTACTACCTTTCACAGCGCCGAGCGCTCGTCGCCTGGCTGTGGCGGATTGTCCGGGACCTTCTTCATTATTTCCAAAAAGCGCTCCGCAGTGCCACGCGCAGCGCGTTCCTTGAAAAAAGCCTCGGTATTGAGTGCGGAGACTTTCTCGGCCACGGCCATCACGATGAACTGGTTGAGCGAGGTGTTGCCCTCCTGAGCCAGTTTCTTTGCGTAAGCATGCAGCGACTCGGGCAGGCGCAGGGCAAAATTGCTCATCACGTTCTCTCCAGTTCGCCAAGAAATGCCGAAGGCGTCATCACGCCTTGGGCTAAACCGTGTCATCGCGTCACGGAAATCCGCCACGTTGAACGTGACCAGCGCATCGGCCTGACCATTCATCGTCGTCTCGAGGACCATCTCGTCCTTCGGATCGCGCAGTTGTGGCCCCTCGAGCCGCGCGGCGATATCGTCGGAAAAGCGAATCGTCAAGGTACATATGGCCACTCCTGGCGGATCGCGACCTGCTCCTTGGTGCCCGAACCCGCTGGGCGCCCACGCTTGCGCCGTGCTGCCTCGACCCCCGCAGCCAGCTCGTCTGCGTTGGCCGGGCGGTCGTCGTCGTCCGCTCCGTCCCAAACGAAATCTCGAGCGGGCGGAACAGCCCGCACCGCCTCCAGTAACGCCTTACGCCTCATCGCATTCGTTTTCGAGCCACTCATCGGACACCTCGCGTTCCTCCCTGCTTGCCCGGCGAAAGCGGGTTTGATCACACGTGCCGCGAATTCAGCGACTCGGCCAGCATCGAGACCAACATGGTGTTCATGCTGACGCCCTCCTGCCTCGCGCGCGCGATCAAGCGCATGTGCAGGCTCTTGGGTATGCGGGCCACGAATCTCCCGGATTCGCCCCCTGCACCCGGCTCGGGAATGGCGTCGCCACACTCCGCGGCGACTTTCAACCAAGCGGCGGCGGCGGCATAGCCGTCCTCGATGGCAGCCTCGGGGGTTTCGCCGTCGCCCATGCAGCCCGGCAGATCGGGAAACGTGGCAAGCCAGCCGCCGCCCTCGTCGGGCGACAGCGGGCGAATCTCGACCGGGTACTGTCGTTCGTTGGTCATTCATCATCTCCTTGACCGGACTGGATCAGCCGAATCAATTGCCGGATGTAAATCGGCTTGATCGGCCGATGCGCAGGAATGCTCACCTTCTTGCCGGCAGCGTTACGTACGATGTGATGGCTTCCGCCCGGGCAATGAATCGTCAAACCGTAGGCCCGCGCCACCGTTTCCACCTGCTCGATCCGCCAGTCACGCGGGTTGGCCGCCATGGCATCGAGCAGTTTCTGCGCTTTGGTCATGTTTGAATCGTGATACTAAATATAGTGTCAATCAACCCGTCGTCAAGCTGGGGCCGCGACGTTCACCCCTGCAACCGATAGGCCCCGCCCTCGCCCACCACCATGCCCAGCTCTTCCAGCGCTTCGAGCACCGCGAGCACGGCGGCGCGGGGGGCGCGCTTGAAGCGGGCGGCGATCGCCTCGGAAGTGAGCGGCTGGTGGGCGAGCGCGCTGCGCACGGCGGCGACCTGTTCGCGCATGCTCTTCGGCCACGCGGCCTTGCCGGCTGCGGGGGCGGTGGCCGCGGCTGCGCCTTCGGCGCCCTCGCCCTCTCCCACGCCAGCAGTGCAGGCCGCGCCGCCGACGAGTTCGGCTTCGAGCTGGGAGGGGGCCTGGGACTGGGATGGGGACGGGGCAAGCGCCCGCGCGGCGCCGGGGTTCTGGTAGTCGGGGCGCAGCCAGCGCACCTGGCCGCGCGCTTCCTCGGCGGCGCGGGCGGCGTTGAGTTCGACCAGGCGCTGCAGCAGTTCCTCCTCGGCGGCGGCTTGGTCCTCGGGCTTGTCGGGCAGCGGCGTGGTGGCGCCGGGGCGGCCGACGAGGCGCGCGCCGAGATCGCTCCAGCCGTAGGCTTCGAACACCGCGGTGTCGAGCGCGTCGTGTAACTCGCGCAGCACCGACACCAGGCCCTGCTCGTGGATCGCGCGCTCCTTCGCGCTCAGCGTGTCGCCGGCGCGCAGCTTTTCGAGCACGTTGTACATGCCGGTCAGCGTCAGCTCGGGATGCAGCGCCTGCTGGCGCTTGCGGTGGGCGTCGAGCTGCTCGGCGAGGTCGCGGATGCGGGCCGCTTGGTGGGGGGTGGGGTCGGGGAAGGGGAAGGTCTCGAAGCAGACCGACTTGTTGTAGCGCGGACGGTCTTCGAGGGTTCCCCCCGATGCCAAGGCCCAGCAAGCGTGAAGCCGGCTCGCAAGGACTCCAACCAGGAATGCGTCGTCACTGGCGATCACAAGCAGAGCCTGGTCAGCCATGACCTCGGATTCAAGAAACAGGAACGTCCGGTGGCGAGCCGTGATTGCCGTCGCGATGTAGCGGCGCAGGCCTTTGATCGCATGGCGCATCTGCGGCTGATTCTCTCCGAATAGCCACCAGTTATCTCGATAACTTGCGCGAGGGTTGTGATCCCGTTCAGGTTTCGCGCGCGTCAATAGCCACTGATAGACCTCAGGAGCCTTGGATCTGAGATCCGACTCCCCGAGTGGATACGGGTCCAAGACCAGCACGCCGC
This sequence comes from Thauera sp., assembly GCA_017302295.1. Taxonomy (GTDB): domain Bacteria; phylum Pseudomonadota; class Gammaproteobacteria; order Burkholderiales; family Rhodocyclaceae; genus Thauera. The sequence goes on from JAFLDS010000015.1 coordinate 83,918, forward strand.
GCGGCCGGTCCGTTATGTCCTTGCCGTTGCGGTAAGGCCGAGTAAGGGTTCGCGCGGGGTCGGCAGTGTCGGCTTCCTCCGCTGAAACGACAAAGCCGGGGGCGAGGATCTGGACGCCGCGATTTCCGATCAGGCTATTTGCTCGCAATGATGTGGAGCCGGCAATGTTCGCCCCGATCCGCAAGTCGGCGTGCAGTACGCCGGTTGCCGCATCCAGTAGAACATCGCGTTCGTCACCGTTCGTCTCTCTTTCTTCGCGAACATTCAGTAAGTTCCCGGCCCCGGTATCTCGACATCCAACGGTCATCGCGATCCGCACCGCCGCCCCATCTGCCGCATCCACCCACGGGTGGTCCGGAATCGCGAACGCCAGCGACAGCGGGTTCTTCGCTTCCAGATGTCCCTGCACCACGCGGCGGTTGAAGGTCTGCTTGATACTGTTGGTGGTGATGAAGCCGAAGCGACTTGCCTGCCCGGCGCGCACCGTTTCGCCGGCGATGTGCCACCAGTACATGACGAAGTCGGCCGACTCCGGTACCTCGGGCCACGTTCTGCGCACCGCGTCGACGTAGCCGTCGCCGAGCGCGCGGCGCATGGTGGCGGCGCCGATGAACGGCGGATTCCCCACGATGTAATCCGCCTTCGGCCATTCCGCCTTCCTCGGCTCGACGTATCTCACCAGCGGCACCTGCGCGGCTTCGTCCGGAATGTCCTCGCCGGTGATCGGGCTCTTCTTGTAGGTGATGCCGTCCCAGCGCGTGAGCGGGCGCCCGGCCTCGTCGGTGACGAACTCCTCGCGCGCGTAGCCGATCAGCGCGTCGCGGTTGTCGATGTTGCGGAAGTCGCGCAGCACCGGCTCGGGCGGAGTCACCGAGCCGTGGGTGCGGAAGTGCCACTGCAGGTAGCCGATCCACAGCACCATTTCGGCGATCCTGGCCGCGCGCGGGTTGATCTCGAGGCCGAGGAACTGGTGCGGATCGACGGTGACGCCTTCGAGTTCGAGCAGGCCCTGCGACTCGCCGAGGTCGTGCAGCAGGTTGAGCACTTCGCCTTCGAGGCGCTTCATGTGCTCCAGCGTCACGTACAGGAAGTTGCCGCTGCCGCAGGCGGGGTCGAGCACGCGCACCTCGCACAGGTGGTGGTGGAAGGCGCGCACCTCGGCGACCGCGTCCTTGCGCTTGCCCTGCTGCTCGTAGGTCAGCGCGGCGGCCTGCACTTCCTTCCATTCAGCGCGCAGCGGCTCGATCACGGTGGGCAGCACCAGGCGCTCGACATAGGCGCGCGGCGTGTAGTGGGCGCCGAGCTTGTGGCGCTCGCGCGGGTCGAGCGCGCGTTCGAGCAGGGTGCCGAAGATGGCGGGCTCGACCGCCGTCCAGTCGGCTGCGGAGGCGGACTTCAGCAGCGCGAGCTGGTCGCGGTCGAGGGCGATGGCGCTGGCCTCGGCGAACAGGCCGCCGTTGAAGCGCAGCACGCTGGCGCGCAGCGCGGGCGAGAAGCCGCCGGTGTTCATGGTCTGCCACAGGCTTTCGAGCATCGGCGCGAAGCTGCGCAGGTCGTTTTCCAGATCCTTCAGCAGCTCGGTGAAGGCGCGCGCGGGCAGCAGGCCGACGTCCTCGGCGAACATCGTGAACAGCGCCCGCATCAGGAAGCCGGCGACCTTCTGCGGCGCGTGGCCGGCGGCTTCGAGCGACTTGGCCAGCCGTGCGAGCTGGTCGGCGATCTCGCGCGTGACACGGGCGGAACGGCGCGCGGGGTCGAGCGCCATCGGCTCGAGCCAGACCCTGCGCAGGCGGTCGCGGACCTCGGCGTCGCGCAAATCCTCGAGGCGGATGCGGTGGCTGCGCGGGTCGGGGAAAGGCGTGTAGGTGGCGCCCGAGCGGCTGAACTCGGCGTACAGCTCGATGTTGCGGCCAACGTCGGTGACGAGGATGAAGGGCGGCCGTCCCTCTTCCGCCGGCAGCGCGCGGGCGTACTGGTCGGCCTGGTTGTGGGCGCGCAGCATGGCCTTGTCCCAGCCCGAGCTGTCGAGCGCCCTGCCCGTCTGCTTGGCTTCGAGCACGAAGGCGCCGCGGCGGTAGAGGTCGATGAAGCCGTTGTTGCTGCTGCCATCGGGCTGGCGCATCACCACCCGGCGCTCGAACACGTAGCCGTTGTCGCGCGTGTCGTCGCCGGCCGGGTCGGGCCGCGGCAGGCGGAGCAGTTCGCACAGCTCGGTGAGGAAGAGCTGGTAGTTGGCGCGTTCGCTCCCGCCCGCGCCCTGCCAGCGGGCGATGAAGGCGTCCAGCGCGGCGGAATCGATCGGCAGGTCGGCGGCGGGAGGGGATGACAAGGTCACGGCGGAATCATGCATCTGGACTGGATCTCGGGATTGTACCCGCAGCCCCGGCCGAGACCGGCCACGCACACCGGATCAGTGGGTCGGATCATGACGGCGAAGGTGCTTGTATATAGCCTTACACGTATAATACCCAGTGTGATGTTTTTCGACGGACACGCAACAGGATCAGCGGGTGAGAATATTCAAGAACGGGTGGTTCCAGCGCTTTGCTCACAAGCAGCGCATCCCGGACAGTGCGTTGCGCGATGCCATCGACCGGGCCGAGAACGGCCAGATCGACGCCGACCTTGGCGGCGGAGTGATCAAGCAACGAGTCGCACGAAAGGGCGAAGGCAGATCGGGCGGCTTTCGGACCATCATTCTGTACCGCGGCGCCGGTCGCGCCTTCTTCGTATACGGTTTTGCCAAGAGCGACCGCGAGAACATCGATGATCACGAGGAGGCGCAGTTCAAGAAGGCGGCGAGCCATGTCCTTGGCCTGACGGATGATCAATTAGCCAAGTTGATCGACAAAGGCCAGTTTTCGGAGGTAGCTGAAAATGACAAAAAAGTATCGGAGTGAAGCGCTCGGGGCGATCCACGAGACGATGGAGGCGCTCGATGAAATTGGCGCAGTCGATAAGCGGACCATGCGCGAATTCGACGATGCGTGCCTTACAACCGTGCAGGCGCTGTCGCCCGAAGAAATTCGTGCGCTGCGGGAGCGAGAACATCTCTCCCAACCCGTATTTGCCCGCTACCTTAATGTGAGCAAGAACTTGATCTCGGATTGGGAGCGTGGCGTGAAGAAGCCGGGCGGACCCGCGCTGCGGCTGCTGACGGTGGTCAAGAAAAACGGAATTCAGGCCATCGCCTGATCGAGGTTTCTTCGCCCCGCTCGCCACATGGCGCGGATCAGGCCGGCGGAGCGCGGCGCGATTGCCACAGCGCCACCAGGCTGATCATTGCCAGCGCCGCACCGATGAGCAGCATGCCGGCGAGTTCGACCGGCGCAGGGCGCTCGCCCAGTTCCAGCCAGCCGGCCAGGGCCCCGATCATCGGGATTCCCAGCGTGGACAGCCCGGCGAGGCCGGTGGAGAGGTTCTGCAGCACGAACAGCCACAGCAGCCAGGCCAGGCCGGTGGCCAGCACCCCGTTGAAGACCAGCGCGCCGAAGAAGTAGGGCGTGGGATCGATCGGCCGCGACGGGTGCAGCAGCGCGACCACGCACAGCGCGAGCGCGCCGAACAGCATCTGCCAGGCGGTGAGCGACAGCAGATCGAAGGCGTGGTCGCGCCGCATGCGCTTGGCGAGCACCGCCGAGACGGCCCAGGCGAGGCCGCCGGCAATCGCCAGCAGGTTGCTGAACGCACTGCCACGCATCGCCCAGGGTTCGAGCACGAGCACGAGGCCGACGGCGGCGATCGCGATCGCCAGCCACTGCGTGCCCCTTACCCGCTCGCCCAGCCACCACCACGCCAGCGGCACGACCCAGAACGGCATCGTGTAGACCAGCACGGCCGTCTTGCCGGCGCCACCGGCCACCAGTGCCCACTGGATCAGGGCGGTGAAGGCCGCGGTTTGCAGCAGGCCGAGCAGCAGCACCTGGCGAACGGCGACGATCTTCATCGGCCAGCGCAGCACCGCCAGCGCGAGAAACAGGGTCGCGGCCCCGAGCAGGGTGCGGATGGCCGAAAAGTCGAAGGGATCGACGTACTGGATGACCTGCTTCATCACCACCCAGTTGTAGCCCCAGATCAGTGACATCACGATCAGGGCGAGGAAGGCCAGCGGGGCGGAGCGGACGGGTTGCATGCAATGGACTCTCGTAAGGCGTTGGCCGGGCGGGCGCATCACCGCCATGAACCTGCTCGCGGATGCATCCGCCGGGATGGATTGCTTCGGGCGTCGCCAGGAAATCCTGGCGGCGCCTACCCCAGCGTCGCCGTCGCCAGTTTGGCGCCGAAGCCGATGAACAGGCTGCCGACGCCGGCCGTTGCACCGGCGGCGACGCGGCGGTGGCGGCGGAACTGGGCGGCGAGCCGGGCGCCGGCGAAGATCAGGGCCGACAGGTACAGCACGCTGCACACCTGCACGATGACGCCGAGGATCAGGAACGACAGCCCGGGGCGGTCGTAAGCCGGATCGACGAACTGGATGAAGAAGGACACGAAGAACAGGATCGCCTTCGGGTTCATCAGGCTGATGATGAGCGCGGTGCGGAAGGGGTGGGGCGTGCCGCGCACCGGCGGGTAGTCGGGGCGGCCGTCGGCGTCCTTCCCGGCCTGCGCCGCTGCGGGCTCGTCGCCGCGCCGCCAGGTGGCGAGCGCGCCGCGCAACAGGTTGAAGCCGACCCAGCTCAGGTAGGCGGCGCCGGCGTACTTGACCACCATGAACAGCTCGGGGGTGGCGCGCAGCAGCGAGGCGGTGCCGGTGACCGCGAGCAGCATCAGGATGGTGTCGCCGACGAAGATGCCGGCCGCGCCGCGATAGCCGGCGGCGACGCCCCAGCGCGACGCGGTCGCCATCACATAGAGGGAATTCGGCCCGGGCAGCAGGACGATGAAGATGGTGCCGAGGACGAAGGTGGCGAGATCGGTGATGCCGTAGAACATCGCTGCGGTAGGTTGCGTGACGGGGCCCCTACTTTGCCACGCGCCCCGCCTTCGTTCCACCCTGCGCCGCCTCCAGGATGCGCACCATGTCGGCATAGCCGCGGCGGCGCGCCATCTGCAGCGGCGTGGTGCCGCTGCGGTCGCCGATGTCGAGGTCGGCGCCGGCCTCGACGAGCGCCTTCAGCGTGGCGACGTGGCGAGGCCCGCCATCGCCGAGCACGATGGACTCGATCAGCGCCGTCCAGTGCAGGTTGTTGATGTGGTCGAGCGGCGCGCCGGCGGCGATCAGGCGGCGCACCACGCCGTCGTGCCCGAGGTGGGCCGCGGCGATCAGCGCGGTGCCGTCGTAGCGGCTGGTGACGAGGTCGGCGCGCGCGCCGAGTTCGAGCAGCAGCGCCAGCGTTTGCTCGTCGTCGGCGACGGCGGCGATGGTGACTGCGTCGTAGCGGTCGACGTCGAGCGCATCGAGTTGCGCGCCGGCACGGACGAGGGCGCGGATCGCGTCGCGCCGGCGCGCATGCGCGGCGACATGCAGCGGCGTGCGCCCGCCTTGGTCTTCGCCACGTCCCAGGTGCCTTGCGCCAGATTTGCCGCAGTGCCTGCCGCGACCTTCCCGACCTTGGCCACTGCCGAAACCATGCCGCCC
>JAFLDS010000016.1 GCA_017302295.1 Thauera sp.
ACCGTCGCCGGCACGGCTTACCTCGTCAGTCCCGGTGTGTTCCAGCGCTACGCTCAGGAGTTCCTTCAAGTCGCTGTGATGGCCAAGCAGGAGAAGCTGGAGGGGTGGCAGTGGGTACAGAAGCGCTTCGAAAAGTTGGGACAGCACCGCAAGCAGCCCAGCGGGCTGAACATCTGGACCTGTGAGGTCACGGGGCCGCGCAAGTCGCGCCGCCTGCACGGCTACCTGCTCAACAGCGCGGATGCGTTGTTCTGCGAAGTGCCGCCGGATAATCCCTACCTGCGGCTCATCGACGAGGCTGCAAAGCGTGACAATGCAGTCCTTGGCGGCAAGGGTAATGACGATCAGGGATAGGCCGCGGTAGCCGCACGGGCGGCCTTCAGTCCACGGATGGGGCCGACTCCGCCAGCTTGGCTTCGGTCAGCGTCATCAAGTGGGCGGAACTGCACTTGAGCGCACGGGCGATCTTGAGGATGAGCGGGAGCGTGGGGACATGCTCGCCGCGCTCGATCTTGCCCATGTGGGACCGTTCGATGCCGGCCATGTGGGCCAGCGCTTCCTGAGCGATTCCCTGGTTGGTTCTTTCCTCCCGCACGGCAGCCCCAAACGCGATGGCTGGTTTCGCTTCGTAGGTAGTGGTGCCGGTGGGGCGACCTCTTTGGATCGAACGCTTTTGCATCGCCAAAAGCGTCGATCGCGGCCACGATCTAAACCACGTTAAACTTAACGCATAGGGCGGCCGCGACGTCAGTGGTCACAATTTTTGCCGCTTGGGGGGCTTGACTTGGTGTCGAGTGACGTCACCGCCGAGATACGCATGGCCGTGCTCGGCGAATGGGTGCCGCCCCAACTTGCAAGCGTGCTCGCCCTGCAGCGTGCCGAAGAGCCGGACACCCATGTCGCCCTGGCCGGATGGACAGACCCCGGTCGAGCCCCGGAACTGCCGGGCGACAGCTTCGACTTCGCGCTGTCTGCGACTGACTGGCAGTGGCCTGGCTGGATATGCGAGCCGCTGTGGCATGACACGCTGGCGGTCGCCATGACCAAGCGCTCCCACCTGTTGGCCTATCGTGAAGTGCCGCGCCAGGAAGTGCTCAAGCAGTCCGTGATCTGCTCGCAGTCGACGGCCCATGAACCATGGCGCATGACCGCGCAGCGCGTGTTCGATGGCATGCTGCAAGAACGAGAGCAAACGGTGGCGACATTCGATGTGGCGATGACCCTGGTTGGCGCAGGGTACGGGATCGCCATTGCGCCAGCCGCGCGACTGACGGGCTACCTGCACCGCGGTGTAGCTGTGCGGCCCCTGGCCGGCGCACCGAGGATCGTGATGGCTTACCTGCTCCGCCGCAACACGCCCTTGTCGGACACCCAGGCAAGATTCGCCCGCCGCGCGCGCTTGGTGTCCTGACAGGTGCGCGGGGATCGCGGTTTCGCCACACGATCCCGCTTCTGCCGCTAGGCCACCCGAACGCGCGGCGGGGTCCAGTCGGTTTCCTTCACCGCTGTGCTCACGGTCATGACGAGCTTGTCGAGATTGCCGGCAGTCACGCCCTCCAGTGCCGAACGCCCCCGCAGCATCGAGCGCGGTTGAAGCAGTGCATGGTAGATCTGCCAAGGGTCCGCGCCCCGGCTCAGCTTCAGGATGGACTGGATCAACTCGTGCTTGAGTGGGTCGAGGTGCCAATCCGGTACGCGCTGGCCGCGGTTGCCCACGTTCAACGCCAGCAGGTTGCCTGCCTTGATCTCGTAGCTGATCCACCGGCGGGACTTGCCTGCCATCTTGGCGAACGCGGCGACGGGAAGGTTGTGCGGCGCTTCGAATACATCGAAGAGCTCCATCCTCTCGCGCTGAATGTTCGAGGGCACCAGCGGCGCAGCCGATCTCGGGGGCGGAACTGCTGGCAGCCGCTGTGCGGCGGCAGAAACCATCGGCATGGCGTCGCCCGGCTTCGAGACGAGCAGGATTGGCGATGCGGGAACCGGTGTCGAGTGAGCGCTTGCGGGTTGCTCGCCCGGGAATGCGGGCACGCCTTCCAGATGCACGGTGAGTGGCATGCTGGCCGCCTCGACCTGATTCTGCTCGAAGAGGTCCAGGCGATCGGCCCAGTCCTGCATCATCCGGCGACGCTGCTCCACGTACTCGGCATGGTTGTAGGTCGCGCTGACCTTGTTGGGATCGACATGCGAGAGCTGCGAATCCACCCAGACCTTCGGGTAGCCGATCTCGTTGAGCGCAGTGGACATCGTGCCGCGGATACCGTGTCCGGTCAGACGTTCCTGATAGCCCATGCGTTTGAGAGCACCATTGAGCGTGTTCTCGCTGATGCGCTTCTTCAGGTCGCTGTCGTGCCGGAAAAGGTAGCGCTGGGCCGGCTTGAACTCATCCAGCAGGTGCCGGACGATCTCCATGGCTTGAATCGACAACGGCACGATGTATGGTGGGATGTCCGCCGGCTGCCGCCGCTTCTTGCGCATATCCAACTGGAGTTGCTTCACGACCTCGGGCGGGATGATCCACAGCCCGCGAGCCAGATCGAATTGATCTGGCGTCGCCTGCCGCAGCTCACCGGTTCGCACGCCGGTCAGCAGCAATAGCCGCAACCCGAGCTGGGTCTGCCGCCTGCCGCGATAGCTGCGCAGCCTCTGTAACAATTTGGGCAGTTCGGCCATCCGCAGAAACGGGTTGTGCCTGACGGGTGGCAGTGGCAGCGCCACGACGTCGAGATCGGAGGCAGGGTTCTGCTCCAGGCCCGGCACGATCACCAGCGCGTAGCGGAACAGTTGGTTGAACCACGTCCTGACCTTCTCGGCGATGGAGAGCGCGCTGCGCTTCTCGATCTTGGCAATCACCTCCAGGAGATCAGGGCGCTTGATCTCATAGATCGACCGCTTCCCCAAGGTCGGGAGTACGTCCCTGTCGAAGATGCGCGGAAGCATCGCGAGGGTCGTCTGCCGGCCTTCCTTGAGGCTCAGCCCGCGATGCTCGAGCCACCCGCGGTACACCACCTCGAAGATGTTTTCGTCGGCGAGGCGCACCGCAGTCCGCTTCTGCTTGCGGTGAACACGTGGATTGATGCCCTTGGCGATCAGGGCGCGCGCTTCGTCGCGCAGGCTGCGCGCCTCGCGAAGCGTCACCTCCGGGTAGGTTCCGAGCGAGATCCGCTTCTGCTTGCCCGCCCAGTAGTAGCGGAAGTGCCAAGTCCTACCCCCCGCAGCCGTCACGGCTAGTGAGAGGCTATCCAAGTCAGGGAGGGTGTAGGCCTTGCCGGTTGCCTTGGCCTGTCGAACGACCAGGTCTGAGAGTGCCATGCTCTTGCTCCTGAACATGAGTCAGGAACCAGATGCTGGTCACATCGACCTCGCCCCTCGATCAACAATCCGGAAACCGCCGTGCCCTCAAAAATGGACTTGTTTGTGGACTTAAAAGTCCCAGCTGTCGGCGGATCGCGGTGGAACACAGCAGAACGTAAAGGAGAGAAAAGTCGTTGTGCGCCAACGACTTGCAGATTCTCCTGGACTTCTGCGGAACTCCGCAGATTGATGCGGTGGAGCGGGTGAAGGGAATCGAACCCTCGTCATCAGCTTGGGAAGCTGAGGTAATAGCCATTATACGACACCCGCCCGGCAGGCCCTGCCGGCTGGGGCCGGCTTGAAGCAGGCCGCCATTCTAATGGCGCGCGCTGCGCGGCGCAACGAGACGGGCTTACTGCTGCGCCAGCCGTTCGACCGCCTCGCGCACGCGCGCCTGCTCGTCCATCTTCAGGATGCGCTGAACGCGGGGGGCGAGTTCGCCGAGGTCGGAGCGCAGCACCTGCTGCTTGATCTCGAGGATGTTCGACGGGTGCATCGAGAAGTTGCGCAGGCCCATGCCGAGCAGCAGCAGGGTGTAGTCGGGGTCGCCGGCCATTTCGCCGCACACCGACACCGGCATGCCGAAGCGGGCGCCGGCGGAGATGGTGCCGGCGACGAGCTTGAGCACCGCGGGGTGGAGCGGGTCGTAGAGGTGGACCACCGCCTCGTCGGTGCGGTCGATGGCCAGGGTGTATTGGATGAGGTCGTTGGTGCCGATCGACAGGAAGGACAGGCGGCGGATGAACATCCCCAGTGCGAGCGCCGCGGCGGGGATCTCGATCATGCCGCCCACCTGCACCGACTCGTTGAACTTGACCTTCTCGGCGCGCAGCTCGGCCTTGGCCATGTCGATCAGCTTGAGCGTCTGGTCGATCTCCTGCGCATGGGCGAGCATCGGCACCATGATCTGCAACTGGCCATGCACCGAGGCGCGCAGCAGGGCGCGCAGCTGCGTCATGAACATCTGCGGTTCGGCCAGCGAGTAGCGCACTGCGCGCAGCCCCAGCGCCGGGTTGGGTTCGACACGGGAATGCGCCCGGTCGAGCGCCTTGTCGGCGCCGAGGTCGAAGGTGCGGATCGTCACCGGCTTGTCCGGAATCGCCTTCAGCACGGTGCGATAGGCTTCGAACTGCTCGTCCTCGTCGGGCAGCACGTCGCGCCCCATGAACAGGAATTCGGTGCGATACAGGCCGATGCCGTCGGCCTTCACCGCCTTCACCGCCGCCATGTCCTTGGGCGTCTCGATGTTGCACAGCAGGTTGATGGTCTCGCCGTCCAGCGTCGTGGCGCGGGTGTCGCGCAGGCGGTTGAGCTTGGAGCGCTCGATCTCCAGCTCGCTGCGGCGCAGGCGGTATTCCTCGACGATGTGCTCGTCGGGCGCGACGATGATGATGCCGCGCGTGCCGTCGACGATGATCAGCTCGTCGTCCGCGAGCAGGTCGCGCACATGATGGAGGCCGACGACAGCCGGAATCTTGAGGCTGCGGGCGACGATCGCGGTATGGCTGGTGGGGCCGCCGACGTCGGTGACGAAGCCGGAGATGTTGTGGTCGCGAAAGCCGATCGTGTCCGACGGCGACAGGTCGTGCGCGACGACGATGGTGCCCAGCCCGTCGCGGCGCTTGGGCGGCAGGTGGCCGGGGTGGCCGAGCAGCACCTTGACCAGGCGCTCGACCACCTGCACCACATCGGCCTGGCGCTCGCGCAGGTAGGGGTCCTCGATCAGGCGGAACTGGTCGACCAGATGCTCCATCTGCTGGACAAGCGCCCACTCCGCATTGCAGCCGCGCGAGCGCACGAGTTCGCGCGCGGCGTCGGTCAGCATCGGGTCGGCGAGCATCATCATCTGCAGGTCGACGAAGGCGCCGACCTCGGAATGCGCCTGGCCCGAGGTCGTCGCCGCCTTCAGCCCGACGAGCTCGCCCTGCACGGTGGCGATCGCATCGTCGAGGCGTTCGATCTCGTCCTTCAGGTGCTTGTGCGCGACGTGATAGTGATTGACCTCGAGCAGGGCGTGCGACACCAGGTGCACATGCCCGATCGCGATGCCCTGGGAAACCGGAAGTCCATGCAGCGTGAAGGGCATGGGCTCACTCCCCTTCGCCGAACTTGTCCGCGATGAGCGCGAGGATGGATTGCAAGGCCTGGTCGGCGTCGCTGCCCTCCGTCTCGACGCTCACCGTCGCGCCGCGCGCGGCGGCCAGCATCATCACTCCCATGATGCTCTTCGCATTGACCTTGCGGCCGTTGCGCTCCAGCCAGACGTCGGCTGCAAAGCTGCTCGCCAGTTGCGTCAGCTTGGCCGAGGCGCGCGCATGCAGGCCCAGCTTGTTGACGATCTCCGCATCTGCCTTCGGCATCGTGTTCTCCCCCTTTGCACTCTTTGTCTATGCACGGTCTCAGCCGTTCTTCATGTGCAGCACGCCATCGCAGCCACCCGACACCGCGCGCTGCAGCAGCGTGGCCATGTCGCGATCGCGATAGGTGAGCACGCGCAGCAACATCGGCAGGTTTACGCCGGCGATGCCCTCCACGTGCCCGGGTTGCAGCAGCTTGGCGGCCACGTTGCACGGCGTGGCGCCGTAGATGTCGGTGAGGACCAGCACGCCTGCGCCGCGGTCGGTCCAGGCGAGCATCTGGCGCGCGGTGGGCAGGATGTCGAGCGGATCATCCTGCGCCGCCAGCCCGAGCTGCGCGATCTGCGGTGGACGCTTGTTCAGCACATGGCACGCACACTGGATGAGCGATTCGCCCAGGGTGCCGTGGGTGACGAGAAAAATGCCGATCATGGGCCGCGTCCGTGTCTATCGTCCGATTGTAGCCGAAGCTCCGGCAGCGTCTCTCACTGTGCCGCGAATTGCGCAGCGGCCTATGATGATGGTCCAGCACCTCGCCTGAAGAGGCCACGCATCTTGGATCCGGTCATCGTGCTCGTCATGCTCGCCGCGTTTGCGGTGCTGGCGTTCGATTACACCAACGGCTTTCACGATGCGGCCAACGCCGTGGCCACTGTCATCGCCTCGCGCGCGATGACGCCGGCGCAGGCCGTTCTCGTGGTGGGCGTGTTCGAGTTCCTGGGGCCGCTGCTGGGCGGCACCGCGGTCGCCAATACCATCGGCGGCTTCGTGGATCTTGGCGACTTGCCGGTGACGCTGTCCCTGGGGGTCGTGCTGGCGGCCCTGATCGGTGCCATCGCCTGGAACCTGCTGACGTGGTGGCGCGGCATTCCGTCCTCGTCCTCGCATGCGCTGGTGGGCGCTTTGGTCGGTGCCGCGGTGACGGCCTCCAGCAACGGCCACGTGGTGTGGGGCTTCGCAGCGCTGCTGCAGGGGCGGCTCGAAGGCGTGGCGAAGGTCCTGCTGGCGCTGCTGCTGTCACCCTTGCTCGGCTTCGGGGTGGGCTTCCTGCTCCACAAGTTCCTCATGCTGGCTTTTCGCGCCGCGCGTCCGTCGGTCAATCGGCATCTGCGCCGGGCGCAGTTCGTGACGGCGGCAGGCCTGGCCTTCTCGCACGGCGCCAACGACGCGCAGAAGAGCATGGGCGTCCTTACCCTGCTGTTGCTGCTGGGCGGCTTCTTGCCGCGTTTCGAGGTGCCGCTGTGGGTCATGCTGGCGTGCGCCACCGCGATGACCGTCGGCACGCTGTCGGGCGGCTGGCGCATCGTGCGTACGCTCGGCTTCGCGGTGTACAAGGTGCGCCCGCTGCACGCCTTCGATTCGCAACTGACGTCGGCGGTGGTGATCCTGTCGGCGTCACTGGCAGGGGCGCCGGTGTCCACCAGTCACGTCGTGGCGAGCTCCATCATGGGCATCGGCTGCTCGGAGCGTCCGCGCCGCGTACGCTGGGGCAAGGCCGGCGAGATCGCGCTGACCTGGGTCGTCACGCTGCCGGCTTCGGCCGCTGCCGGTGCGCTGATGCTGCTGGTGCTGCGCCCCCTGGTCGAATGAGGAACGAGCATGAGTGAAGAACGAGGCTCCGCTTTACGAAGGCTGATCGGCCATCTCTTCCCGAAGGCGCCAAACTTTCACGCGCTGCTCAGCGAGCAGGCGGACCAGGTCGTCCACGCCGTGGGTCTGCTGGCCGAATACATGGAGCGCTTCGACCCGCAGACGGCCACGCTCATCAAGCAGGACGAACACGCCGCCGACGCCGTCAAGGTGCGCAACCTGCACACCTTGAACGAGGCCTTCGCCACGCCCTTCGACCGTGAGGACATCTACCGCGCGATCATGCACCTCGACGACGTCGTCAATTACTGCAAGACCACCGTCAGCGAGATGGACATCCTGGGCGTGACGCCGGATGTGTTCACCACCGACATGGCGCGTGTCCTGCAGGAGGGCGTAACGGCGCTCGCCAATGGATACGCGCAGCTCGCGACCGCACCGCTGCGCGCGGTCGATTGCGCCAACGTCGCGCGCAAGGCCGAGCGCCATGTGGAGAAGATCTACCGCAAGGCGCTGGCGGAACTGTTCCAGGGCGACCGCTACCTCGACATGTTCAAGCGGCGCGAGATCTACCGCCACCTGTCGAACGCCGCAGACCGCATGGCGGCCTGCGCCAACACGCTGCACGACATCGTCGTGAAGAGCTGCTGAAGACCCTTGCTTAGGCGAGGCCCTGGCTGGAGAGGTATTCCTCGTAGGTGCCGCGGTAATCGACGATCTGGTGATCGAGCTTGATCTCGATGATGCGGGTGGCCAGCGAACTGACGAACTCGCGGTCGTGCGAGATGAAGACCAGCGTGCCGTTGAAGCGCTCGAGGCCGCTGTTGAGCGACTCGATCGATTCCATGTCGAGGTGGTTGGTCGGCTCGTCCATCAGCAGCACGTTGGGGCGCGACAGCATCAGCTTGCCGAACAGCATGCGGCCCTGTTCGCCGCCGGAGATCACCTTCACCGACTTCTTCACTTCGTCACCGGAGAACAGCAGGCGGCCCAGCGTGCCGCGCAGCAGGGTCTCGTTGTCTTCGCCGGTGGCGGCGGCGGTGATGCGCGAGTAGTCGGCGATCCACTCGGTCAGGCTCATGTCGCTGGCGAAGTCGGCCGAGTGGTCCTGTGCGTAGTAGCCGGGCTTGGCCTTCTCGGCCCACTTCACCGCGCCCTTCTGCGGCTGCAGCTCGCCCACCAGCAGCTTCATCAGCGTGGTCTTGCCGACGCCGTTCTCGCCGATGATCGCGACCTTCTCGCCGGCCTCGATGGCGAGCGAGAACTTGTTGATCAGCGGCTTCTCCATGCCGTCGTAGCCGAAGGAGATGTTGTCGACTTCGCAGGCGAGGCGGTGCAGCTTGTCCTTCTCGTCGTAGTCGAAGCGGATCCACGGGTACTGGCGCGACGAGGGCTTCACGTCCTCGGGCTTGAGCTTGTCGATTAGCTTCAGGCGGCTGGTGGCCTGCTTGGCCTTGGACTTGTTGGCCGAGAAGCGGCGCACGAACTCCTGCAGATCCTGGATTTTTTCCTTGGCACGGGCGTTGGCGGCCGACTGGCGCTCGCGCGCCATGGTCGAGGCTTCCATGTAGTCGTCGTAGTTGCCCGGGTAGATCGTGATCGTGCCGTAGTCGAGGTCGGCCATGTGGGTGCAGACCTGGTTCAGGAAGTGGCGGTCGTGCGAGATGATGACCATCGTGCAGTCGCGGTTGTTGAGCACGTCCTCGAGCCAGCGGATGGTGTTGATGTCGAGGTTGTTGGTCGGCTCGTCGAGCAGCAGGATGTCGGGGTTGGCGAACAGGGCCTGGGTCAGCAGCACGCGCAGCTTCCAGCCCGGCGCAACCGCGCTCATCGGGCCGTTGTGGAGTTCGGTCGGGATGCCCACGCCCAGCAGCAGCTCGCCCGCACGCGCTTCGGCGGTGTAGCCGTCGTACTCGGCAAACTTGCCCTCGAGCTCGGCGGCGTGCATGTAGTCGTCTTCGGTGGCCTCAGGATTGGCGTAGATGGCGTCCTTTTCCTGCATGCAGGCCCACATCTCTTCGTGGCCCATCATCACCACGTCGAGCACGCGCTGGTCTTCGTAGGCGAACTGGTCCTGACGCAGGTAGGCCATGCGCTCGTGCGGGTCTTTCGACACGTTGCCGGCGGAGGATTCGAGCAGGCCGCACAGGATCTTCATGAAGGTCGACTTGCCGGCGCCGTTGGCGCCGATGAGGCCGTAGCGGTTGCCGTCGCCGAACTTGACGGAGACGTTTTCGAAGAGGGGCTTGGCCCCGAATTGCATCGTGATATTGGCGGCGACGAGCACGGAAGATCCTGTTTCTGCTAGAAAATCAAGCGCGGGATTATAGCGCAGAAGGAAGTGGCGATCCCTTTGCGTGTGGCGGATGAGGCCCCTCCCCCTTCAAGGGGGAGGTTGGGAGGGGGATGGGGTTCTTGTCGTTCGGGGTGCTAATCCGCGCCGGGCGGGATATTCCTTCCGCCGGCTGCCGCTACGCGGCGCGGCGGAGGTCACTCAAATGCGCGCCTTCGCTGCGCTCGGCTCAGACAGTCCTCGCCGGCTCCAGGAACATCCCACCCGTCGCTCAGACCTGGTGGTTGTCAGACCGTAGGGAACCTCGGTCGTTGCGGCGTGCGGGGTATTCGTGGAAGGGGCGAGGACTGTCTGAGCCCGAAGGGCGAGTTCCGCAGCCCCTGGAGCGAATACCCCGCATGCCGCAACTGGAGCACGAATCCACTCGAGGGACCGAAGAAAAAGAATCAGACGAAGCGTGCGATGTAGCAAGGCTCGCCCGGCGACGCCCCTTCCGGCAGCGGCAGCCACACCCGCCGCCCGCTCCCCGGCACCAACGCAACCGCCTCACCTTCCGCATTCTCGATCCGCTCCGCCACCACCGCGCGATTGCCGCCCGGCAGCACGAACTCCAGTCGGTCGCCCTGGGCAAAGCGGTTCTTCACCTCCACCTCTGCCAGGCCGCGCGCCGCGTCGAAACCCACCACCTCGCCCACCAGCAGGCTGCGGCCGGATTCGGAATGGCCGCGCAGGTAATTCTGGTGCTCGGGGGTGGAATGGCGCTGGTAGAAGCCGTCGGTGTAGCCGCGGTTGGCCAGGCCGTCCAGCTCGCCCAGCAGGCGGGTGTCGAAGCCGCGGCCAGCCACCGCGTCGTCGATCGCGCGGCGGTAGCTCTGGCTCGCGCGGGCGGCGTAGTAGGGGCTCTTGGTGCGGCCCTCGATCTTCAGCGAATCGACGCCGATCTCCACCAGCCGCTGCACATGCTCGATCGCGCGCAGATCGCGCGAGTTCAGGATGTAGGTGCCGTGCTCGTCCTCTTCGATCGGCATCAGCTCGCCCGGCCGCGTGCCCTCCTCCAGCAGCCAGACCTTGCTGCCGCCGATGTGGCGCGGACCGCCGCCCAGGCCGGAGCCCAGTTCCGTGCGGGTGGCGGTGCCCACCGTGCCGGCATCCAGCGGGTTGCCGATCGGCGTGGCGCCGCAGGCCTGCACGTCGCCGGCGCCGTTCTCGCTTGCCTCGTGCAGCTTGTAGTCCCAGCGGCAGGAATTGGTACAGCTGCCCTGGTTCGGGTCGCGGTGGTTGAAGTAGCCCGACAACAGGCAGCGCCCGGAATAGGCGATGCACAAGGCGCCGTGCACGAACACCTCCAGCTCCATCTCCGGGCAGGCGTCGCGGATCTCGGCCACTTCGTCCAGCGACAGTTCGCGCGACAGGATGATGCGTTTCACGCCCACCGACTGCCAGAAACGCACCGAGGCGTAGTTGGTCGTGTTGGCCTGCACCGACAGGTGGATGTCCATGTCGGGCCAGCGCTCGCGCACCATCATGATCAGCCCGGGGTCGGCCATGATCAGCGCGTCGGGCTTCATGTCGATCACTGGCGCCATGTCCTCGTCGAAGGTGCGGACTTTGGCGTTGTGCGGGTAGATGTTGGCCACCACGTAAAAGGCTTTCCCCGCGGCGTGCGCTTCGTCGATGCCGGCGGCGAGCACATCGAGCTTGCCGAAGCTGTTGTTGCGCACGCGCAGCGAATAGCGCGGCTGGCCGGCGTACACCGCGTCGGCGCCGTAGGCGAATGCGGTGCGCATCATGTCGAGCGAGCCGGCGGGGGCAAGCAGTTCGGGGCGGCGGGGGGCGGGACGGGTCAACATCGGCGGCAGACTCTTGAAACGGACGCGCATTGTAGCGCTGCTCGGCGCAGCGTCCCGTGTCGGCAGCTCACCAAGTGACTGTCGCAACGAAGAAATCCGCCGTCGCCACGACGCAGGGCGCGTGCCCGCGAATGGGGCGTAGAGAAGCCGGGTGGCACCGCAATGGTGCGCGCCCGGTGCCCCGATGTGGGGATCCGGCCCGCGAATGGGGCCGATCACGCACTGGAACGGCGCTTGCTACAGCGGCCCATCACCTTCGGAGGTTTCATGGACGCATTCAAGTCGAGCAGCGACGTGCTGTTCATCCTGCTGGGCGCCATCATGGTGCTCGCCATGCATGCCGGCTTCGCCTTCCTCGAGGTCGGCACGGTGCGCAAGAAGAACCAGGTCAACGCGCTGGTGAAGATCCTCACCGACTTCGCCGTGTCCACGCTGGCCTATTTCTTCATCGGCTACGGCGTCGCCTACGGCGTGCATTTCTTCAGCGGCGCCGAGACGCTGGTCGAGAAGAGCGGCTTCGATCTGACGAAGTTCTTCTTCCTGCTCACCTTCGCCGCGGCGATCCCCGCCATCATCTCCGGCGGCATCGCCGAGCGGGCGCGCTTCAAGCCGCAGCTCGCGGCCACCTTCTTCATCGTCGGCTTCGTCTATCCGCTGTTCGAGGGTATGGCCTGGAATCAGGCCTTCGGCCTCCAAGTGTGGCTGAAGGCCACCTTCGGCGCCGAGTTCCACGACTTCGCCGGCTCCATCGTGGTGCATGCGATGGGCGGCTGGATCGCGCTGCCGGCGGTGCTGCTGCTGGGCGCGCGGCACGGCCGCTACTCGCGTACCGGCGCCATCTCGGCGCATCCGCCGTCGTCGATTCCCTTTCTCGCGCTCGGCGCCTGGATTCTCATCGTCGGCTGGTTCGGCTTCAACGTGATGTCGGCGCAGACGCTGGACAAGATCTCCGGCCTGGTGGCGCTCAACTCGCTGATGGCGATGGTCGGCGGTACGCTGGCGGCGCTGGCGGCGGGCAAGAACGACCCCGGCTTCGTGCATAACGGCCCCCTCGCCGGTCTGGTCGCGGTGTGTGCAGGGTCGGACGTCATGCACCCGCTCGGTGCGCTCGTCGTCGGCGGCGTGGCCGGCGTGCTCTTCGTCGTGATGTTCACGCTCACCCAGAACCGCTGGAAGATCGACGACGTGCTTGGCGTGTGGCCGCTGCACGGCCTGTGCGGCACCTGGGGCGGGCTGGCGGCGGGCGTTTTCGGCAGCCAGGCGCTCGGCGGCCTGGGCGGCGTCGCCTTCATGCCGCAGCTCGTCATGACGCTGATCGCAATCGTCATCGCCCTCGTCGGCGGCGGCGTGGTCTATGGCGCGCTGAAGGCCACCGTCGGCCTGCGTCTCGACCAGGAGGAGGAGTACAACGGCGCCGACCTGTCCATCCACCGCATCACCGCCACGCCGGAGCGCGAGCCGAACTGGTGAGGTTTGGCGCTTTCCATGAGGCTGAACCGCCGCCGTTCGGGCTGAGCCGGTCGAAGCCTGTGCCGGCATCGCCTTTCGACAAGCTCAGGGGGTACGGCAACCAGGCGTTTAAGGGCGGGTTTCGAGCGGGGTGGCTTGGTGGAGGCGGACTGGCGCGCGCGTTTCCGGCACGACGCCACGCCCTACACCACGATGTCGGTATTCCTGGTGCGCAAGGGGAACCCTAAGAACGTAAAGGACTGGGGCGATTTCATCCGCGACGGACTGTTGGTGATCGTGCCCAATCCAAAGACTTCGGGTAACGGTCGTTACAGTTACCTCGCCGCCTGGGGCTACGCACTCGACAAGACCGGGAGCGAGGCCGGCGCGCGCGAGCTCGTCGGCAAGCTGTTCGCCAACGTGCCGGCGCTCGACGGCGGTGGTCGCGGCGCCACGACCACCTTCACTCAGCGCGATGTCGGCGATGTACTGGTCACTTTCGAGAACGAGGCCATCCTGATCGCCCGCGAACTGGGCGAGAACCAGTTCGATGTCGCCTATCCGTCGATTTCGATCGACGCCTCGGCGCCGGTGGCGGTCGTCAAGTCGGTGGTCGCCAAGCGTGGCACCGCAAAGGTCGCCGAGGGCTACCTCAAGTACCTGTTCTCGCCGGCCGGGCAGGAGATCATTGCCAAACAGAATTTCCGCCCACGCAATGCGGCCATCCTTGCCAGGAACGCGAACAAGTTCCCGCCGATCCGGACCTTCACCGTCGATGAAAAGCTCGGCGGCTGGGCGGCCGTGCAGAAGTCGCACTTCGCCGACGGTGGCCTATTCGACCAGATCATTGTGAGCCGTTGATGGCTGCCGCCGGCATGAGCGCGCAGACTGTAATGCCTGCGCATCCTGCCGGAGATCAACGAGGCCGAAGCCAGCGCTGCTTCTAAACGGATCGAGGCTCATGGGTTGCTGCGCATGAACATGCCTTTGTCTTTTGGTGCGCGTTTCATCGCTCCCTTGTTGCCGGCCTTCAGTCAACGCCATCCTGCGCTGAGAGTCGAGCTGGGGCTGAACGACAGTGTCGTGGACCTGCTCTACGGTGGTTGGGGCATGGCGGTCCGGATCGGCCGGCTGGCCGGTAGTCCGCTGCAAGCGCGCAGGTTTGGCGATTGCGCGGAGAGGGTGTGCGGCGCGCCCCGTTATCTCGACCAGTGCGGCGTGCCGCGGCGGGTGGCCGACCTGGCTCAGCACAACTGCCTGGGCTACACGCTATCGTCCTAGGTCGGCGGCAAGGAGTGGGCGTTCGGCACACATGGCAGTGTGCGCGTTGCCATCAGCGGCGATCTCGCTGCCAACAATGGTGACGCCCAGTTGGCCGCCGCCGTGGGCGGCCAGGGGCTGATCTACCAACTGGACTTCATCGTCTCGGAGGAGGTCAAGCGCGGTGAGCTCGTTGTCCTGAAACTCGATCAGCCGACCTATGCGCTGGGTGGAATTTACGCCGTCTACCCGCCGGACCGTCGTCAGCCGGCCAGGTTGCGGGTGATGATCGATTGCTTGGCCACGCACTTTGCCTCGCCCCCTTTGTCTGGCAGCGCAGCTGAGTCGATCTGCAGCGCAGCGCTAAGGTTCGCGAGCGACAGCGCGCCATGCAATGATCCGCTCATGACGTTTGGAAGGGACCGGCCGCCTTGGGGGGTGAGAGGCTTGTCCCCGGGAAGGCGTGGGCACTGCACCGTGTCAGCGCGGCTGGGAAGCTGACGACGCCGCGTCCGATTGCGGCCCCTCGTTGACCCCGTGCAGCGCCTGCGTGATCTCTTCGATCGTCCCAAGTTTTGATCTAGAGCAAATCTGGTTGACAGACCGGCAAGGTGGTGGTTAATCTTTAATCAAGCGCTTGCTTGATTGATACCGAAACCATTCCCCGGAGGCTGCGATGTCTGCTTTTCAACCGATTCCCGAGGCGTCCGCGCGCGCTGCTTCATCTCCCGACTACATGCAATTGATCCAGTCCGACCGGGTGCACGCCTCGCTCTACACCAGCGAAGCGGTGTATCGCGATGAGCTGGAGAAGATCTTCTATCGCGGATGGGTGTATGTCGGCCACGAATCGGAGATTCGCAAGCCGGGTGACTTCGTGCGGCGGAACATCGGCGAGGAGCCGGTCATTCTGCTCCGTGACAGGAAAGGTCAGTTCCAGGTTCTGAAGAATCGCTGCGCGCATCGCGCAAACCTGATCTGCAGCGACGAGAAGGGCAATGCCAAGAACTTCATGTGTCCCTACCACGGCTGGGTCTTCAGCCTCGAGGGGAGCCTGCTCGATGTGCCCTACCCGAAGGGTTTCACCCGCAACAAGGAGGACGCCGGGCTGGAGAAGCTGCCGCTGATCGACAGCTATCGCGGTTTCATCTTCGCCAGCTTCAACGCGGACGCCGGCACGTTGGATGACCACCTCGGCAACGCCAAGGCCGTGATCGACCGTGCCGTGGAAATGTCGCCGGTGGGTGAGGTCGACCTCTCGGCGGGCTGGGCCAAGCACAAGTTCTATGCGAACTGGAAAATGCTGCCCGAGAACGATACCGACGGTTACCACGTCAATTTCGTCCATGCCTCCTTCGCCAAGGTGCTGCGTTCGCACTATGACGACGCGGCGCTGCAGGCCGAGGAAGATCTCGAGTCGGAGACGATCGACTGGGGCAACGGTCACACCGAACTGAATCTGGGGCCGTCCTACAAGACCGAGATGGTCTGGCTGGGCTACAACGATTCGTCGCGATTCCCCCAATACGTTGCCGCTCTCGAGCAGGCCTACGGCCACGAAAAGGCGCACGAGTCCCTGAGGGCCGGTCCGCCGCATACGGTGATCTTCCCGAACCTCTTCATCGCGGAAATGAACATCGTGATGTTCGAGCCGCGCGGCCCCAACGAGTGTGTCCAGTGGCACACGCCGATGCTGCTCAAGGGCGTCTCCGATGACCTCAACGAACGCATCCTCAGGCAGTGCGAAGCCGCGCTGGGTCCCGCGGGCTTCCTCCTCGCCGATGACGGAACGATTTCCGAGCGGCAGCAGATCTCGCTGAAGTCGGGCAATGCATGGCTCGACGTGAGTCGCGGAGATGAGCGCGAGAAGGAGGGGCCGGGCGATGTGCGCATCGGTCACGTCACGGATGAAACGACCAACCGCGGCTTCTGGAAGCACTACCGGAAGCTGATGTCCCGCCCCTGATCTCCTCGCGCTGCACCGGCCCCCTCGGAACGGCGGGCCGGGTCCCTGCCACTTACTGAATCTGAAGGAACGACCATGCAACTCGTGTCGATGGAAGAAATGCGCCAGATCGAAGCCCTCCTTTACAAGGAGGCGCGGCTGGCCGATGAGTCCCGCTATGCCGAGTGGGAAGATCTTGTCGATGACGACATGTACTACTGGGTCCCGGCCGGGCAGCCCGACGCCGACCCTTCGCGCACGATCTCGGTTATTGCCGACAATCGCCGTCGCTTGAAGAGCCGCATTGCGCAGTTGAAGACGGGCATGCGCCACGCGCAGCTGCCGGCGTCGCCGATGCGCCGTGTGCTGTCCAACGTCGAAGTCAGCAAGGAAGAGGCGCCGAAGCAGCAGGGCGCGCAGGAATACCAGGTCCGCGCCAACTTCGTGCTCTATGAACTGCGCGCGCAGTCGACGAACACCCTCGAAGTGTGGCCCGGCAGCGTCGAGTACCGGGTGCGTGCCAAGCCGTCTGGCGAATGGAAGATCTTCTACAAGAAGGTCTCGCTGGTGCATGGCACCGAGCCGCTGGCCACGATGGGGTTCTTGATCTGACGCCGTGCGTCCGCAAGGCGCAGCACGATCCTATTCAGGGGGAATGATGGCAAGTCGAGGGAAGGCACGCGGTGCGATCGTCGGGCTCGGGCAGAGTGCGCTGTCGCGCAAGCCGATCGGGACGGCAAGACAGCTTGCGGTGGCGGCAGTGCGGGCAGCGATTGCCGATAGCGGCCTGAAACATGGAGAGATCGACGGGCTGCTGATCAACCGCAGCCCCTTGGTGCCGCACGACGTGTTGCCGCTGAAGTTGCAGGACGACCTGCAGCTGACGAAGTTGCGCTTGCTGACCTCGATCGAGGGCGAGGGATCGTCGGCCGTGCAGATGATCCAGTACGCCGCTCTCGCGATCGAGGCGGGCATGGCTACGAATGTGGTCTGTGTCTTTTCGGACGATCCCGTGGGTGTCGCCACCGGCGGGCAGGCCTTTTCGCCCTGTCTCGAGATATCCGGCATTCCAGGCTGGGAAGCGCGCTGTGGCTTGCATGGTGCGGCGGGCGCCTATGCGCTGGCGGCGCGGGAGTATCTCTGGCATTACGGCCTGGACGACGACGCGCTGGGCTGGGTCGCGGTTTCCGATCGTGCGTGGGCACAGCGAAATCCGGATGCCTTCCTGCACAAACCCCTGACGATCGACGATTACCGCCAGTCGCCGTGGGTCGTGGAGCCTTTCCGCGTGCTCGATTGCGCCTATCCGGTGAATGGCGCCATCGCCGTGGTCGTGAGCGCTGCCGGTGCCGCGGCGAACATCTCGGAGCGGCCGGTCTACCTCTATGGCATGGGGCAGGGGCATCGCGGCTTTTTGGGCTTCGCTACGCCGGGAGAACCGCTCACCGGCGCGGCGATCGCCGGCCGTGGGGCGTTCGCCATGGCGGGCGCATCGCCCGCAGACGTGACCGCCTGTCAATTCTACGAGGCCTTCTCCTTCACGACACTGCTTGCCCTGGAGGAGTACGGCCTGTGCGGGCCCGGTGAAGCCGCAGCGTTCGTGCGGAGCGGACACACGGCTCCCGATGGCCGGCTGCCCTGCAACACCGGTGGAGGACACTTGTCCGGGTTCTACCTGCAGGGCATGACACCCGTCGCCGAGGCGGTCATCCAGGCAAGGCGGCAGGGTGGGCCGAGGCAACTCGAGAACCCCGACCTGATGCTCGTCACCGGCAACGGCGGGCGACTCGATTACCACGCGGCATTGCTCGTCGGGCCCGCGCCCTCAATCGCATGAGTGCGCGAACCCGCGGTGCGCACCGGATAACCCAGTTCCACGAGAAATGACGATGAAAGACGTGAATCAGGACGTTACGCCCGAAGCGCCTGTCGATGACGACTTCCTGGCTGGCCTGGAGCGGGGCGAGTTGCTCTACCCGCGCTGTGCCGACTGCAACGCGGCGCTGCCCTTTGGGGCGGCATCCTGCCTGCACTGCGGTTCGGCCCACCTGAAGTGGGTCGCAAGCGCCGGTGAGGGCAGCTTGCAGTCCTACGTGATCTACCACCGCAGCTATGTGCCCGGCGTTGAAGCGCCTTATGCCGTGGGCCTTTTCCAGCTGGAAGAAGGGCCGCGTCTGCTCGCGCGGCTCGACCTGTCGGGTCAGGACCGATTCGTCCGCGGGGGCGAGTTCGCCGCCAGGGTCCAGGACGGACAGTTGACCTTCGGCTAAGCGACCGATGCCTGCCTTCGGGCGTGCCGGAACCCACCCACACAAGAAAAAAAGACCTTGCACCATCAAGACGCATACAGAAAACCACCTTCGGAGACAAATATGCTGCCGCGCGATTTGATCAAACGTTGTTCCCGCAATTTCCCGAACAAGCCGGCGTATCTCATGGGGGAACGCAGTGCGTCCTGGCGCAGGATGGATGAACGCTCGGACTGGCTGGCCGCCGGCTTGCAGAAACTCGGGCTCGGAAAAGGCGACGCGATCGGCGTGTTCTCGCAGGAGAGCATCGAGATCTACGAGCAGTTCCTGGCGTGCATGAAGATCGGCGCCGTTCGGGTCGGGATCAACTGGCGCTATGCCACGGAAGAGTTTCTCCACTGTGCGCGTGACAGCAGCATCAAGGCCCTGATCGTCCAGGGCAAGCTGACCGACCAGATCCGCAAGGAACTGGAGCAGTTTGCGAAGGAGGGCGTGCTGCTCATCGGTTACGACGGTAATCATGGACTCGACCTCGACTACGAGGCGATCATCGATCAGGGACGCCAGCGCGCGGTCGTCTACCCCGACATTGAGCGTGACGACACCTTGTTCGTGACCTACACGTCGGGCACGAGCGGGCTGCCCAAGGGCGTCGTGCTCAGCCACGGCGGCCTCTACGACGTGATCCTGCATTCGGTCCTCTCCGTCGGACTGAGCCATGACGATGTCTGGTACATGCCGGCGGCCTCGTCGTGGGTGGTGATCGCGATGAACGTGTGGGGGCTGGCCAACGGCATGACCCACGTGATTCCCGAGGGGGCCTTCGACGTCAAGGGCTATCTGCGCGACGTCGAGCGCCACCGGGTGACGGTGGTCATGCAGGTCCCGACGACGCTGCGCTGGCTGATGCGAGAGTACGCCGCGGGAGGCTACGACTTCTCGTCGGTGCGCATGCTGGTGTTCGGCTCCTCGCCGGCGTCGCCCGAACTGATTCGCCACGTGCATGAGATGTGGCCGGAAGTCGGCTTGCTGCAGACGTATGGACAGACTGAAGTCACCGGGGGGTGGGTCACGTTCATGACCCCCGCAGACTATCGACTCGCGCTGAATGGCCGTCCGGAACTGCTCAAGTCCGTGGGACGCGTCGGCCTGCACTTCGAGCTGAGCGTGCGCGATGCAGAGGGCAGGGAACTGCCGCCGGGCGAGATCGGCGATCTCTGGATGCGCGGCACCCCCATGATGAAGGGCTATCAGAACCTTCCGGAAAAAACCCGGGAAGTCCTGCCCGGCGACGGGTGGCTGCGCAGCCATGACATCGTGAGCATTGATGCCGACGGCTACGTCTACCTGCACGACCGCAAGAACTTCCTGATCATCACCGGCGCGGTGAATGTCTTCCCCGCCAGCGTCGAGGCCATCGTCCTGGAGCATCCGGCGGTGGAGGAAGTCGCGGTTGTCGGGATTCCTCACCCGGAATGGGGCGAGGCGGTAGTTGCGGTCGTCAAGCCGAAGGAGGGCGAGCCGCTGACGGCGGAGGGGCTGATCGAGTTCTGTCGCCAGCATCTGAGCAAACCGGAGACGCCCAAGCACGTGCTGATCGTGCACGAGCCGCTGCCCAAGACGCTCACCGCGAAGCTGAGGAAGGACGAGATACGCCGCCAGGTGCTTGCGGATGCCGGGAAGCTGCCGTGGTCCCTGACCGAGGGGAACTGAACTTGAACGCCCCGCTTGAAATGTGCGCAGGCCTGCGCAGTGTCTTCGAGTCACATTCGATGCGCACGCTCGACATGCGGATCGTGGAGGCTGGCGACGGCTTTGCGAAGGGCAGATGGCTTCCTCCGGACTGCCTTCTCAACGGCAACGGCGTGGTGCAGGGGGGCTTCGTCGGCGCCGCTTGCGACCAGATGATGGCGGCTGCCATCGCTTCGGCAGTCGGGACACAGAAGTTCGCATCGATCAATCTGCAGATGACGTATCACCGTGCCGTGGGGCAGGAAGAGTACGAAGTCACCGCGCAATTGGTTCGCGCTGGAAAGCGTCTCGCATACCTCACCGCCGAAGTGCGGCGCGGGGATGACCTCTTCGTCAGCTGCCAAAGCTCGTTGATGCTGCAAGGAGAGAGGCCCGACCCGAGCGAAACCCCGTAATGACGCTTTGACCGATAAGAAAGACAGACAGAAAGACAGACGCACTCAAAAGGAAGAGACCATGAAGAGACAAAATCAGGAACGCACGAAGTCGATCGTTGGGAACATTCTCAAGGCAGCGTTCGGGCTGTCGATCGGGGTGATGACGACAGTCTCGATCGCAGCCGACGCCGTCAAGATCGGTGTGGTTACCACCAGCACCGGGCCGGGTTCCTATCTCGGCGAAGCTGAGGAGAAGACCATCAAGCTGATGGTGGACACCCTGAACAAGCAGGGCGGGGTTCTCGGGCGCAAGATCGAGCTCGTCCACTATGACGACGGCACGAACGCGGATCGGGCGCGGACGTTGATGCAGCGCCTGGTGACCGAGGATGAAGTCAGCCTGGTCATCGGCAGCAGCACCACGCCCAATACGCTGTCGATGGCCGATGTCGCGACACGCAGCAAGGTGCCGCTGATCTCCATGGCCGGCGCGAAGGTGCTGACCGAGCCGCTGCGGCCGTGGCTGTTCGTCATCCCGGAAAATGACGTCATGGCATTGGGGGTGATGTTCGATCACCTCGCCAAGCACAAGCTGAACAATGTAGCGCTGCTGTCGAGCACCTCCGGCTTTGGCCGCGCCGCGCGCGAAGTCGCGCTCGAGCTGAGCGCGAAGCGAGGCGACGTCAAGGTCGTCGCGGACGAAACCTACGCCGCGGGCGACACCGACATGTCGGCCCAGCTGACCCGCATTCGGTCAAACGGCCAGGTTCAGGCGGTGATCAATCTCGATTTCGGCAATCAGCCGGCCATCGTCACGCGCAATCACGCGGCGTTGGGGATCAAGGCGCCGCTTTATCTGAGTCATTCGACGGCCGCGCCGAAGTATCCGGAACTGGCGGGACCCGCGTCGGAAGGTGCGCGCCTTGCGGTGCCGTCCCTGATGGTGGTCGACCAGCTTCCCGATTCGGCGCCGGAGAAGGCAAAGGCGCTCGAGTTCCGCACGCTCTACCAGGAGCGCTACAAGGAGCTGCCGCATGGCTTCCATGGCTATGGCTATGACGGCTTGCTGGTCGCGGTGGATGCTATCAAGCGTGCGGGCTCGACCGATGGCCAGGCCCTGAAGGACGCGCTCGAGAAGACGAAAGGCCTCCCGGGCGTAACCGGCGAGTACAACTACTCGGCCACCAACCATGGCGGGTACGTGCCCAAGAGCAAGCTCCACATGACCGAGATCCGCAACGGCAAGTTCGTGATGATCGATTGAGCGCTCCATGTGGCCCCATCGTCGCACGCCACGATGGGGCCACATCGAAGAGCGTCTGTGCCCCCGCATGCCAGAAGTGATGCGCCTCGCCGGAGAAGCCTGAAATGACGGAATTACTGCAGTACGTGATAACGGGGGTGACCGTAGGCTCGATCTACGGCCTGATCGCCCTGGGATTCGTGCTCGTCTACAACTCGAGCCATGTGATCAACTTTGCCCAGGGCGATCTGCAGATGGTCGGCGGCATGATCGCGGTCGCCGTCCTGACGGCCGGCCTGCCGCTGCCCGTCGCCGTGGTCGTCGGCACGCTGGGCGGCGCGGTCGCGGGCTTCCTGCTCTACAAGGCCGCGATCGAACCGGCGGGCGATGCCGGGCCGCTGCCGCTGGTGGTGATCACGCTGGGCGCCGCGCTCGTCCTGCGGGGCGTCGTCGAGCTGATCTGGGGACGCGGGTATTACTCGTTGCCGGCCTTTTCCGGCGACGAGGCCATCCAGTTCCTCGGCGTGACGATCGTGCCCCAAAGTCTGTGGGTTCTGGGCTTGACCGCCGCGGTCGTGGTCGTGCTCACCTACTTCTTCAATTCGACCAAGACGGGCAAGGCCATCCTTGCGACCTCCATCGACCCCGACGCAGCGACGCTCATGGGCATCAACACCCGCCGGATGAAACTGCTCTGCTTTGGCCTGGGTGGTTTCCTCGGTGCGGTTGCCGGCGTCGCCATCGCGCCGATCGCGTTCACCTACTCGATGGTAGGCCTGATGCTGGGGCTCAAGGGCTTCGTGGCTGCCGTTCTCGGCGGCTTGGGCAACTTCAAGGGCGCAGTCATCGGCGGGCTGATCCTCGGTGTAACCGAGACGATGATGTCCGGGTATGGCGCCTCCGATTACAAGGACGCGATCGCGTTCCTGCTGATCCTCGTGATCCTGATCTTCATGCCACGCGGGCTGCTCGGGGCATCCGGAGTGGAGAGAGTCTGATGACGAACATGAATGAAGCGGTGGCGCCAGCGCAGTCCGCACCCATTGCGACGCCGCCCGCGCTGAAGTTGAAGGCCGATTCGCTTCGACGACTCGGTCCGGTCGTGGCGCTCGGCCTTGCCATTGCACTGGTCCCGCTCATCGCCGGTTCTGCCTATCACATGCACATGGCCGTGATGATCGGCATCCATGCCGTGATTGCGATCAGCCTGAACCTGCTCGTGGGCTATGCGGGGCAGATCAGCCTCGGGCATGCCGGGTTCATGGCCATCGGTGCGTACGGAACGGCGATCCTGTCCGCCCGATACGGCTGGCCTCCGTTGCTCGGACTTGGGGTGTCGTCGATCGCCGCCGGGCTGCTTGCCTTCGCGGTGGGACGCCCGATCCTGCGCCTGAAGGGCTATTACCTCGCGATGGCGACCCTGGGTCTCGGGATGATCATCTATCTCGTGATCAGCAATGAGGTCTGGTTGACGGGCGGGCCGGATGGCATGTCGCTGTCGGTTCTCACTGTGTTCGGCATCGAGCTCGACAGTGCCGGGAAGTGGTACTGGATCGTCGGCGCGATCCTGCTCCTGACCTACTGGATGGCGCGGAACCTGGTGGACGCACCCATCGGGCGCGCCCTGCGTGCGCTCGAAGGGCCCGACGCACTGGCGGCATCGGCCGGGATCGACATCTCGTGGAACAAGGTCCGCATCTTCGCGGTGTCCGCCGCGCTGACCGCGCTGATGGGTGGCGTCGGCGCGCTGTACTCGGGCTTCATCACGCCCAAGAGCGCGGATTTCATGCAGTCCATCGAACTGATCCTGATGGTGATTCTCGGCGGCATGGGATCGGTGTTCGGTGCCGTTGTCGGCGCCGGCATCGTGACGATGCTGCCTCAGGTCCTCACGTCGCTCGAGCACTACGAGTCCCTGGTGTATGGCGTGATCCTGATTCTCGTCATGGTGTTCATGCCGAAGGGGCTCGTTCCCACCACTGCGCATCTGATCAGGAAGTTCCGCCGATGAGCGATCTCCAAGTTGTTGCACTCAGCAAGGTGTTCGGGGGCCTGCGGGCAACGGACGATGTGTCGTTCAGCATCGAAGCTGGAACGGTGAACTCGATCATCGGCCCGAACGGTGCAGGCAAGACGACCTTGCTCAACCTCATAACGGGGATCTATGAACCCAGCAGCGGCGATGTCCGTCTGGGGGGAAAGAGCCTGATCGGCAAGCCCACCCACGTCCGCGTCGGGATGGGATTGGGGCGCACGTTCCAGACCCCGCAGATCTGTCACAACATGTCGGCGATCGAGAACGTGATGCTCGGCAGTCATCTGCAGCTCGACAGTCGCCTCGCACCGGCTGCGTTGCGCCGCCGCTCTATCGTGAGCGCTGACAAGCAGTGTCGCGCGCGTGCAGCCGAACTGATGAACTATGTGGGTCTCGGTCGCTACCTGGAAGAGAGCCCCGGTGCGATGCCCTATGGCGCGCTCAAGCGCCTCGAGATCGCGCGTGCGCTCGCCGGGTCGCCCAAGCTGATCCTGCTCGATGAGCCTGCGGCGGGTCTTGGCGCGCCCGAGAAGGCGGAACTGTCGCAGCTCATCTCGAAGCTGAGCGAGTCCGGCGTCACGACCGTATTGGTGGAGCATGACATGAAGCTGGTGATGTCCGTGTCGAAACACATCGTCGTGCTCAACTACGGCAAGAAACTTGCGGAAGGAACGCCGGATGTGGTTCGCGACAATCCGGAAGTCATTGCAGCATATCTGGGACGGGCGGCGTGATGAGTGCAGATACAGGAGTTCTGGAGCGGACGCGCGCGGTTGGGGCGCCAGCAGCAATCCGGCGCGAGGGCGAACTTATCCTGAAGGTCGATGGGCTGTCCGTGCATCACGGCAGCGTCTGCGCGCTGGATGGCGTGTCACTGGAGGTGCGAAAGGGCGAGCTGGTCGCGCTGGTTGGAAGCAACGGAGCAGGGAAATCCACCCTTCTGCGCACGCTGTCGGGATTGCATACCCCCAGGGCGGGGACCATCCACTATCTGCATCAAGACGTCGCGACGCTGAAGCCGGCGCAGCGGGTCGAGGTGGGCATGGCGCACGTTCCCGAGGGGCGAAGGGTTTTCGCACCGCTGACGGTCGAGGACAACCTGATGCTGGGGGCGTTCTCAAGACGAGACCGGCGGGATGTGCTGCTCGGGGACCTCGAAGAAATCTATGGTCTCTTCCCGATCCTTCGTGAGAAGCGCACGCTGGCTGCCGGAACACTGTCTGGCGGGCAGCAGCAGATGCTCGCTATCGGCCGCGCGCTGATGGGCAAGCCTCGGCTTCTTCTGCTCGATGAGCCGAGCATGGGCCTGGCGCCACTGCTCATTGCCGAGGTCTTCAATGTCGTGAGGAGATTGCAGCAGCAGGGCATGACGATCCTCATCGTCGAGCAGAATGCGACTGCAGCGCTGGAACTGGCCGATTTCGGCTACGTCCTGGAAGCCGGGCGTGTCACCAAGGCCGGGAAAGGCTTTGCGTTGAGCAACGATGAGGAGGTCAAGAAGGCCTACCTCGGCATCTGAGGTGGAACGGAACGGCAAGAGCGTGCCGTCGGTCGTGAGGTCTATGGGCTAATCCTTTTCCTGATTGGCAGTGGCGGTCAGGCATGATCATGAACCGACCCAGACTTCAGTCGGGCGTTATGCGCGTGGCCCATGGATATCCTGGGAAAACCGAACATGTCGTTTGCACTTGATGACGTAATCCTCGGTCGTCGCGCGGTCAGGGCATTCCTTCCGAAGCCTGTGCCGCGCGAGGCAATCGATCAGATTCTCGAACTTGCCGCACGCGCGCCGTCGGGCAGTAATATTCAGCCCTGGCGCGTGCATGTGCTGACGGGAGAGGTCCGTCAGGCCTTATGCGATGTGGTTTTTGCCGCCTACGGGCGGGGAGATGTCGATCAACGCGCTGAGTACGACTACTATCCCCGCGAGTTCTTCGAGCCTTATCTGGGCAGGCGACGACAAAATGGCTGGTCGCTGTATGGCTTGCTTGGTATCGCGCGGAAGGACAAGGCGAGGATGAAAGCCCAGCTGGGCAAGAATTTCCAGTTCTTCGGGGCACCGGTTGGGCTGATCTTCACGATTGATCGTCGCTTGTCCCAAGGCAGCTGGATTGACTATGGCATGTTTCTGCAGAATCTGATGCTCGTCGCGACATCGCGCGGGTTGGCGACATGCCCTCAGGCAGCCTGGATCGACTATCACGAAATCATCGGCAGGCAGCTCGGTTTCAAGGCAGACGAGCAATTGGTGTGTGGCATGGCCATGGGATATGAGGATCAGGAAGCGATTGAGAGCCGTTTCCGTACTGAACGGGTGCCGCTCTCCGACTTTGTTGTACACCATGCCGGACGCTGACTGGCGTTCGCCTTGCGCGCATCTTTACACCCTTGTGTCCTCGGTTTTATGCAATGAAGATAACGCCGCCCGGGTCGTGACTCGGGTGCGCTGAGAACCAGAAAAATGACGAAGATGAATCCAGTTCTTTCGCCCGGCAGATCCGAGACGGCCGCTCGGCGGCGAGGCCGTCCCGGTGACTATCAGGGGGATCGTCAGCAGGCACTCGTGCTGGCGGCGGCCAAACTGTTCTACAAGCTTGGATACGAAGGGGCGACGGTCAGGGAAATCGCCAAGGAAGCCGGCATCACCTCCGGCAGCATCTTTTATCACTTCGAGTCGAAGGAAGAGATCCTGGCGGAAGTGCTTCGGCAGGGGATGGAAGACGGTGTCGCCATCGTCCGGACGACGCTCGACGGAGTCGAAGGTGCGCGGGCGCGATTCGACGCACTCATTCTAGGGCACTTGCGCGCACTCCATGGCGAGAAGACGCACTTCCATCACATCTGGTTGAAGGATTTGCGCGCCCTGCCCGAGGACATGCAGGCGCCATTGCTGGTGTTGAGCCGCAACTACAGAAGCCTGTGGTACCAAGTGCTCGACGAAATGAAAGCAGCCGGGCTGATCCGCGGCGACAAGAATGTCTTCCGCAAGGTCGCCATCGGCGCGCTCAACTGGACTGCGCAGTGGGTGCATGGTCCGACGCCCGCGCAGATCGACGAGCTGGCGCGTGCGATGAGCCTGTCGCTGCTGAACGAACCCGACCTGACCCCCTTCAAGATGCTGGAAGGCCGCGAGAGCCTTTCGGGTACGAGCAGCGACGGGGACTTCTAATGGCGTCTTCTTTTTCTGAAGGTCAGCACGACGCCTTCTTGCGCCAGCGAGCGCAGGAAGGCGTCTTCTGGGTGAATGCTCAGGCCGTCTCGGGCTGAACGAATACCGCTTTTTGCGTCAGGAGAGCGTCGATCTCCGCGCCCGAGAAGCCGTGGCCCTGGAGGACCGATAGTGTCTGGTCGCCGACGCACGGCACCGCACTCGCCATGCGGGGGGGAGTCCGGGAGAGGCGGGGGGCAGGGGCCGGAATCCGCGCGTCGAGCATCGTGACGAAGTTCCCACGCGCGAGGTTGTGCGGATGGCGCGGTGCCTCCGCCATGTCCAGCACAGGTGTGCAGCAGGCATCGCTGCCGTCGAACACGGCCGTCCACGTATCCCGCGTCCGCTCCAGGAAGCGGCTTGCGATCCGCGCCTTGATCTTCTCCCACGTTTCCCGTCGCCACTGCGCCGAGAGGTCGATGTCGTCGATCTGCAGCAAAGCGAGCAGCTGCCGGTAGAACGGTGCCTCGATCGCGCCAACGGCCATGAACTTGTCGTCGGCGCAGCGGTAGGTGCAATAGAAGGGCGCTGCGCCATCGAGAAAGTTCGAATGACGTTCGACGCTCCAGTGCTTGCGTCCGAGCATCGCATAGATCGGGCTCATCAACAGTGCCGCGCCGTCGCTCATCGCCGCGTCGAGAACCTGCCCCTGGCCGGACTTCGCCGCCTCGAACAGCGCGCACACGATGCCGTAGGCCATGACCATTCCGCCGCCGCCGTAGTCACCCACCAGGTTCAGCGGGGGCGGTGGGGGCGCGTTGCTGTCTCCCATGGCATACAGGGCGCCGCTCAGCCCGATGTAGTTGATGTCATGTCCGGCCGTCCGGGCGAGCGGGCCGGACTGTCCCCACCCTGTCATCCGCGCAAAGATCAGGCGCGGATTGAGGCTGGCGCACATCTCGGGGCCGAAGCCCAGCTTTTCGGCGACGCCGGGCCTGAATCCCTCGATCAGCACGTCGGCTTCGCGCACGAGTCGCAGCAGGGTCTCCACGCCACGCTCATGGCGCAGATCGATGCAGATCGATTCCCGGCCGCGGTTGACCGGGCCGTCAGCGATGTCATTCATGCCACCGTCGGCACCTGCGGGCGGGCGGTCGATGCGGATGACCCGCGCGCCCATGTCCGATAGCAGCATGCCGCAGAAGGGGGCAGGCCCGAGTCCTGCCAGTTCGATGACGGTGATGCCGTCCAGTGGTCTCTTCGAAGTGTCCATGGGGGTTTGTTCTCTTTGATTTTCTTGAGGCGCCTCGGGTTTGCGCTATCCGCATGCCGTCGGCGGTGAGATTGGCGTGCGGGCTGCGGCCTAGCCGAGTCCAATCGGTTGCGGCGCAGTCGCCACGATCAGGGAGAACATGCCGTCGAACGTCGACTTGTTGTCTCCCCTGAACCGCGGGTCGCCGTTCTCGCCGAACGCTTCGTCGATGCGACGCCAGTCGGCTTCATCGAGGTGCCTCTCGGCGAGCGGAAGAAGAAGGCGCTCTTCCTCCGTCATGTGACGCCACTGCAGGTCTGCGAAGCGGTCGACGCTCGCGAGAAAACGGTCTGCGGCACCTTCGACCCCGTTCGCCAGGTCCGTCAGCTGCGCCTTGAGGGTCGCGGTCAGGGACAGGTCATCCTCATGCTGCGCGTGCAGCCTCTCGATGATGGGCTCGGCCTCGACTCCGCGCCCGAGCAGGGCGGAGAAGATGTACGTCTCTTCCTTGACGTGGTGGAGCGTCTGCGGGAACTGCTCGATGTAGTCGAGCATTGTCCTGAGCAGCTCGACGTTGGGCGGGTGGTGCAGAGCCTCCTTGGCGAAATGCTGGAGGCCGTGAACCACCGCCCCGATCGCGCGGTGCTCTTCGTGGATCTGCAGAATTACGGCGTTCTTCATTCCGGAAATTACCTTGGCTGAGGATGAGATGAATGGCCGCCGGGTGCACGTGGAGGGCAGCGGCGCGATGGGCGACCAAATGGCGACCAATGGGCGACCTCTAGCGGAGCAGGGCCTTGAGATCAAAAGCAGGATCGGAGAGGTCGTCGTCCTTCACCTCGGTCCTCCGCGCGATCAGGCGCTCGATCGTGCGGCGATCACGGCCAGAATTCACAAGGGTGGCGGCCACCAGGGCGTCTCCGTCTTTCTCGAAAAGCGTCCACTTCCCCGCGGCGACATCGCCCCGGATCACGCAGCGGCTTCTGTCGGACGTGTGCCCAAGGAATTGCAGGTTGAGGTCGTACTGGTCGGTCCACACCCATGGCACCTCCTGGTACGGCTCTTCCGCGCCGCAGGCATTCCGGGCTGCGGTCTCGCCCATGACGCGGGCCGCCTGCCAATGCTCCATGCGCAAGGCGGGCGCCAGATTCGCCGACCTGATGCGCGCGACATCGCCAATGGCATAGATCGACGGCTCGCTCGTCCTGCAGAATTCATCGACCAGAATGCCGTTGTCGCATTCGAGTCCCGCTGCGGCAGCCAGCGAGTCATTGGCCGTGGTTCCGATGCCGGCCACCACCAGGTCGCCGTGTATTCTCCGTCCGTCCTCAATCCTGATTTCGAGTCCGGGCCCGGTGCGCGAGATGCGCTCCGCCTGTGCCCCGAGCTCGAACCTGACTCCCTCGCGATCGTGGCGCGCCCTGAGGAATTGTGCGACAAGCGCGGGGGCGCCTCGCGAGACGATACGCGAGCCTGCTTCGACGACCGAGACATTGCAGCCGAGCCGTCGTGCTGCTGCTGCGACTTCCAGGCCGATGAAGCCCGCGCCGATCACGACGAGCCGGGAGCCGACCGCGTCGGCCAAGCGTCGTCGCAAGGACAGTGCGTCGCCGAGGGTCTTCAGATAGAGCAGATCTGCTTCGACTCCCGCGTCGACGATCGCCGGATCGAGTGTTCGGGCCTTCGAGCCGGTGGCGATGATGAGGCTGCGGTAGGCACACACGGACCCATCCGACAACTGGACCGTTCTGGCGTGCGGGTCAAGGTGTGCAGCGTGGATTCCAGACTTGATGACAAGTCGCGGATGCGCACGCAAGGTCTCGTCGATAAGCTGGAAGTCGCCGGTATCCGAGTCTCCGAGCAGAACGTCCTTGGAGAGTGGAGGGCGGTCGTAGGGTTCCCACTCTTCCTCGTTCACGAGGAGAACCCTCTGCGTGTCATCGCATGACAGAGCGGACTTGGCGGCACTCGACCCGCCGACGCCTGCGCCGATGATGAGGGTGTCAAAACTGTTGGACGCAGCGTTCATTGTGCTCACTCATGCATCGGCAGTGCGGTGTAAAGGACGCCTTCATCGGCGATGGCCTCGTATGTCTGCAGTTTCTTGGTGCAGGGGCGGTCGACG
Organism: Thauera sp.; assembly: GCA_017302295.1. GTDB lineage: Bacteria > Pseudomonadota > Gammaproteobacteria > Burkholderiales > Rhodocyclaceae > Thauera. The sequence goes on from JAFLDS010000016.1 coordinate 30,280, forward strand.
GGCTCCCCGGTCCTGATGTCGAACGAACCCGAGTGAAACGGGCAGATGACGAGCCCGTCCTCGATGTCACCTTCGGAGAGGGACGCGTTGCCGTGCGTGCAGGTGTCGTCGGTGACGAAGCACTCTCCGGCGATGCGGAATACGGCGAGCGGTGCGTGCTCGGGAAGCGTGACCTGGAGGGCGCTCCCCTCGGGGATATCTTCGATCTTGCAGAGCCGAATCAGCGTCCTGGATTGCACGGGGGCCTCGGTGCGGGGGCAGGCGTTATTCACTTGACGTTCTCCATCAGATAGTAGCGCAATATCAAGCAAGCGCTTGATATAAATACTAGCAAAGCTGGATACGGTCTGCAACGATCGTTCGAAGGCGGATAACTGCGCCGTTTCATGGGCCGGCCGCTTCAGGTCGGCAGCACGTAGCCCTTTTCCTTCACCAGCCGGACGGTGGCGTCGACCACCTCGGTTGCGTAAAGTCTGCCCCGGTTGCCCACGACCTCGAGCAGGGCTGCTTCCAGTCCGACCGAGGCGCGGTAGGGGCGATGGGAGGCCATCGATTCGATGACGTCGGCCACCGCCAGCACGCGCGCTTCGGGCAGGATCTCCTCGCCTTTCAGCCCGCGGGGATAGCCGCTGCCGTCCATGCGCTCGTGGTGCTGGCGGATGATCTCGGCGACGGGGGTGGCAAAGGGCACGTCCTTCAGGATGTCGTATCCCGCCTCTGCGTGGCCCCGCATCATCTCCATTTCGAGCTTCGACAGCCGCGTCGGCTTGGTGAGGATCTCGGAGGGGACGGAGATCTTGCCGATGTCGTGCACCAGTCCCAGCAGTTCCAGGCTCTCGCAGCGATCGGGGGGCCAGCCCATTTCCTGCGCGATCGCGCTCGCGATCAGGCCGACGCGGCGCTCGTGGCCGGCGGTGTAGGGGTCGCGGATCTCGACCATGTTGGAGACGGCCTGGAAGGTCCCCCGCATCGCCGCCTCGAGCTGTTTCACGTAAGCGGCGATCTGCGCTTCGGCATGCTGGCGTTCGGTGATGTCTTCGGCCATGACGATGGTGGCCGGCAGGCCGTCGTCCCAGGTGACGATCCGCGCGGTGAGGCCCAACTGGATGTATTGGCCGTCGCGGCGGCGGAAGGGCACGATGTACGAGATGCTGCGCCGCTGGCCCTTCCTCAGTTCGGCCCAGGCTTCCCGGATGCGCTGCAGGTTCTCCTCGTCCGGGGAGGTGAAGTCGAGCACGTCCCTGCCGATCAGCGCTTCGGCCGGCCAGCCGGTGATCTCGGCGTACCGCGGGTTGACGTAGATGTAATGCCCCTTGCGGCGCACGTACATGCCGGTCAGCGTCTGCTCGACCATGCTGCGGAAGCGCTGTTCGCTCTCGCGCAGTGCCTTTTCGCCTTCGCGGATGGTGGTGAGGTCGGTCCAGGCGACGATCGCGTCGTCGCCAAGGACGGTCACCGTGCCCACCGCGGTGCGCAACCTGCCGTCCTTGCACCGGAGCGTGAGCTCCGGCGAGTTGAGCGGCTCGCCCGGGCGTGCCCGGGCGATGTTCGTCTTCCAATGGGCGTGAAGCGCGTCCCTCGCGTCATCGATGAAGGCGCGCTGGAACCATTCGTCCTCAGTTGCGATCTCTTCCAGCGTGTAGCCGAGCCAGGCGCAATGCGCATCGTTGATCGCCCGCACGCGATGCTGCTTCAGATCCATGATCTGCATCGCCGCAGGCGATGACTTGAAGACTTCCCGGAAGCGCACTTCCAGCATCTGTGCCTGCTGCGAGGTTTCACGGAACTTCTGCCGCTGCGCGAGATTGTCCAGTGCGAAGGCGATGTCCCCGGCGATCTCCCGCAACAGCTGGCGTTGTTCTTCGTCGAACACCGCGCCGGTCGCATAGATGACTGCCACCCCGATCAGTTTCTCCTCGCACATGAGCGGGAGGATCGCGCGCTCGACAACGCCTTGTATCTGCAAGTACGCGCGCCACTGTCTCACTTCGGCGATGTTCCGCTCGCCGGCGTCGTCGGGCAGTTGTTGCAGTGCCTCGCAGAACACCTCGCCCCTTGCGACTTCTCCGAGGAGGGCACGCAAGGGCGTGGGCGGATCGCCGATCATCCTTTCGAGCAGTGGCAAGTGTTCCACGGCGATGCCGTGGTGCGATTTCAGATGCAGCGGCCACGGATCGCCACTGCTTTCGGCGATGAAGACGATCGGAAACGTATCGTGCGCCACGAGGGCGTTCATCAGGCCGTCGAGCAGGGCTTCGCTGGTCTGGCTGTGCACCACCGAGCGGTTCGTGGCGCTGAGCATCTCGTAGAGGTAGCGCAGCCGCTGGATCCGTTCATCGGCCTGGCGCCGCTTGATCGCGTCGCTCACGTGGCGGGCGATGTTGCGCAGCAGCGAGATTTCTTCGGGCAGGAAGCGAGCGTCGCCGGGCACGCCGTCATCGGGATACCAGAGGGTGATGCGACCGACTTCCCGGTCGTCCACGCGCATGGACTGCGAAATTTCGTTATGCGGCTTTAGGGCGGGGCTCTGTGCGCCGAAATGGCCCCATTGGCTTTCGATGCGGGCCTTTGCCAACGCCGGAGATACGAGGGCCGCCGGCAGAATTTCGACGATCCCCTGCAGCAGTTGCGGCATGGGTAGCGCCTGCCTTTCGAGCAGATCGGATACCGTGCCCAGGCATTGCAGTTCCTTGATGCGCTCGCCCAGGTCGTGTAATGCCCGTTCGCGTTCGCGTCCCAGGAGTTCCCGCTCGCGGACTTCATCCTGCAACTGGATGAAGGGCTCATGCACGGTATGGCGGACCAGCGCGATGAAGACGAACCAGTAGGCGTGGATCTTGAGCAGGTGTCCGATCAGGTTTGCTTCGGCATAGACGTTCACGTACTGCGTGAAGGCGAACTCGGACAGCATCATGGCCACGATGGCCGCAAGCATCCCGTAAAGGACCGACGGCGACATGCGCAGCCGCCGCTGCCACAGCAGGACGGCCGACACGCCGAGCAGCGCGATGATTACGTATTCGCTGTATATCTTGAAGGCCGTGAGGCCTTCGCCGTCGATGTAGGCGTCGGGGAAGTATCCGAGGAAGATCAGCAACGCGAAGGTCGTCGCGCAGGTTCCGAAGGCGAGGTGGATCCACGCGATGCCCACCGGGGCCAGCAGGATGGGCGCGATCAACAATGCGGTCGCCTGCATGAAGCGCGCGGCGATCCAGAGTTGCGTCGCCGGGTTGGCGCTGTCCCCCGGCAGCAGCTGCATGCCTTTGAAGGCGAGGGTGTGCAACAGGTCCAGCGCTGCGCACCAGCCGATCGCCACCGACACGAACGCCACGAAATGGTTGCGCGTGTAGCGCATCGACGAGGTGGCGACCACCAGCGCGCAAAAGGCCACGCCGATGGAAAACAGCTCGGCAAGGGAGTGGAAAAGCAGATAGCTGCTCTTCGCGCCCACCCAGCTCGCGATCGAGAGCAGGAGTGGGGGCCAGAGCACGCTGAGCAGCGCTTTCGAGGTTGACTGCAGGGGATTCATCGGTCCGAACAGGCCGGCGGAAGTGTCGATATGGTATTCCCCATTGTGGGCACAAGACGAGACAGATTCCGCTTTTTGGGCATTTTTCCTGGCTGCACGCCCGTGTCCTGTGATCGCGACTTCGAGATGCGGCGCTGAATTCCCGTTTACCGATATGCAGCGCGATCCAGCCGCGAATGGGCGGGAATTGAGCCACCTCAATGTAGCGCGTCAATAGTGGAGTAATCTTGTCGGGTATCCGCTCTCCCCTAATGCAGCAGACATCATGGCCAAGAAGTTCCCCCTCCACCCGAAGAACCCCGAGCGCATCTGCTGGGGCTGCGACAAGTACTGCCCGGCCGAGTCGCTCGGTTGCGGCAACGGTTCGGGGCGCACGCAGCACCCGATGGAGCTGCTGGGCGAGGATTGGTACGAGTATGGCGACTGGGGCCTCGAGATCGAGGAGGGCGCCAGGTCGGTGGGAGGAAAACCGCGCTGAAGGCTGTGGTATGCCCTGGCCCGCGGCGTCGGGGGCGCGGCAGCCGTCGCATGAGGGATTTGGCGTTGTCGGCGTGAAGGGCTAGGCTGATCGATGACGGCTTCGCCAACGCCCGGCAGCGAGGGATGCGTGGCGGAGTGTGCCTACCTCCTGCCCAGGATCGACCATGAACGCTCCCGCCGTTGCCGGCGTCGACTTCGCGCGCCTCGCCGTTCAATACCGCGAGCGCGCGCAGAAATGCGAGCACACCGCGAAGGTCTACCTGCGCATCATCATCGGCGTGCTGTCGGCCTGCATCCTGATCTTCGCCGGGGCGGACCGGCTCGCCGGCGCGCTGTTCAAGACGGCGGCAGAGCGCGAGGCGGAAGCGCTGCTGAGCCATGCGACGACGCAGATTCTGCGCAACCTGTCGGCGGCCTCGGAGCAGATGCGGAACTCGACCGCGGCCCAGGGCGAGGCGCCGCAGCCGGATGCCTCGAAGCCGGATGCCTCGAAGCCGGATGCCTCGAAGCCGTCCTTGCCTGTACCGCCGCCTGCCAACGGCGCGGTCCTTCGACCGCCGGCAGCCCCGTTCGCGGCGGCGGCAGGGCCCGCTCCACCGGCGCCTGTTGCCGCCGGGCCTGCGGCGCCCGCGGCGAAGCCGGTACGGCCGCCGGTGGAGAGGACGCCTTCGACCAGCGAGGCGCTGCGCCGGACCGTCAAGCAGTTGTACGAAGACAACGCCGCGCTGCAGCAGCAGCTGGCACAGGCGCGCGATCGCCTCGGCGAAGAGGGCGACCGGCTGGCGGTGGAGGAGGTGCGCAAGGACACCGCGGTCGAGGTGGCGCAGATCCGCGCCAGTGCGGACGAAACCCGCGCCTGGGCCGACCGCGACGTCGCCCAGACGAGGGCGGACGCCGAGCGCGATGTCGCGCAGGCGAAGGCGGATGCCGAACGCGCGGTGGCCGAAGAGGGCACCCGTCGCGCGGAGGATCTCAACGCGCTGATCGCCAGTTCGGTCGCACGTGTCGGCTCGGCGGTGATCGTCGTGCTGCTGGTGCGCATCTTCCTGCGCGACCGCCAGCGCTTGATCCTGCTGGCGGGCTTCTACGCCGGGCTGGCGGACGCGCTGGAGATCAGCGCGGGCGATCCGGCGCGGCTCAGAGAGTGGCTGCCGCAGCTGGTGCCGCCGGCGATGGCGACGGCGGACGATGTGGCGACGCCGATCGAGACGGTCATGCAGGCGGTGGTGGAGCTGGCGAAGCGCAGTCGCACCTGAGCGCCGGTCGCGCAGGCGTTGCGGTCCGCCGGGCGTAAGGCCCCCCCGCCCACCCGTGCCCAGCAGCCGGGGCACGGGCGTGCAGGGATGCTAGTGCCGCGTCACCACGACCTCCAGATACTCGCCTGGCACCACCAGCGAGCCGCCTCCGCCGACGTTGCGCGACTCCAGCAGTGTGAGCAGGTCGGCCTGCAAGCGTGCCTGGCCGTCGCCGTCGAGTGCCGCGAAGGCCTTGTGTGTGGGGCCGTAATAGGTGCGGAAGACCTCGACCCAGTGCGCCGGCGAGCGGTAGCGGAAGTTGAAGATGCGGCGGCTGCAGCGGATGTCGTCGGCGTGCGGGCCAAACAGCTCGACGACATAGGGTTCGTCGCCCCACTTGACCGGAGAGCGGAGGCCCGCGGGCGGCGGCACGTGGCTGCCGACCAGGCGGAACAGCTGGCCGATGAAGCCTTCCGGCGTCCACGCCGCAAAGCCGATGCGCCCGCCCGGGCGTACGACGCGCAGCAGCTCGGCGGCGGTGCGGGCGTGGTCGGGTGCGAACATCGCGCCGAAGGTGGACAGCGCCACGTCGAAGCTGCCGTCGGCAAAGGGCAGCGCCTCGACATCGGCCGCCTGGAAGCTCACCGCGAGCCCTTCGGCCTGCGCGCGCGCCGCGCCCTTGTCGAGCAGATGCGGCACGTAGTCGGTGGAGGTGACCGCGGCGAAGCGACGCGCCGCGGCGAGCGTGGCGTTGCCGTTGCCCGCGGCGACGTCCAGCACGCGCTCGCCGGCGCGCACGTCCGCTGCCTCGGCCAGCGTTTCGCCGACGATCTGCAGCGTGGTGCCGATGACGGCATAGTCGCCGCTCGCCCAAGTGGCCTGCTGGCGCGTCTTGATCGCGGCGAGGTCGGGAGCGGGGCTGGGGGCAGCTTGCGGTGCGGCTTGCGTGAGCGTGCACGTTTCGATGGGGGCGTTCATGGTTGGTCTCCGTTGGGGTTGGGGCGGGCCGCTGCGGGCTCTTGCCGGGGGGCGGGGTACCCCTTTCCGACGCCTTCATTCTTTCGCTGGAGCGGATTCGATGCTTGACTGAGAGTCGGGCGAACTTGCTCGTGCGTCCGCCATTGGCGGCGGCGCGTCCCGCGAGCGGGAATCTTCTGGAGCCGAGCGCGATGAGCCGCGACACGCTGTCCGATCTGCTGGGCGCCGTGCGCCTGCGCGGCGCGGTGTTCTACTACGTGAGCTGCTGGCACGACTGGGCGGCCGAGGCGCCGCCTGCGCGCGAGATCGCCGACGCGGTGATGCCGGGCGCCGAGCATGTGATGGAGTTCCACATGGTCGCCCGCGGCCGCGGCTGGGCCGCGGTGAGCGGGTTGCCGCCGGTGCGGCTGGAAACCGGCGATATCATCGTCGTGCCGCATGGCGACGGCCATGTTCTCTCGAGCGCGCCGCATGTGAAGCCGGTGCGAATCGAGGCGGAGTGGGTGTTCGCCACCCGGCACGAGCCCAAGCCCTTGCCGATCGCCTTTCACCATGGCGACAGCGCCGTGGGCGCGCCGGCCCCGGCGAGCGACGCCGACACCGTGCTGGTGTGCGGCTTCCTCGGCTGCGACCTGCGCCCGTTCAACCCGCTGGTGGCGGCGCTGCCGCGCCTGCTGCATCTGCCGGCGGCAAACGCCGGTGGCTGGGTCGAGCGCGTCATCGACCAGGCGGCGCAGGAGTCGGCCGAACGGCGGCCGGGTGCCGACGCGGTGCTCGAGCGCCTGGCGGAGATGATGTTCGTCGATACCGCGCGCCGCTATCTCGACACCCTGCCCACGGAAGCCACCGGCTGGCTGGCCGGACTGCGTGACCGCCATGTCGGCCGCGCGCTGGCGCTGCTGCACGAGTTTCCGGACCGGCCCTGGACCATGGACGAACTGGGTCACCAGGTCGGCCTGTCGCGCTCGGCCCTGCACGAGCGCTTCACGCAGTTCCTGGCCCAGCCGCCGATGCACTACCTCGCCAGCTGGCGCATCCAGCTCGGCTCGCGCCTGCTGCGCGAGACGCGCCGCAGCGTGGCGTCGATTGCGGTGGAAGTCGGCTACGAGTCCGAGGCCGCGTTCTCGCGCGCCTTCAAGCGCCTCGTCGGCCTGCCGCCGGCGACCTGGCGGCGCAATATGGCAGCGGCCTGAGCGCGGCACCCGCCGACGAGCGTCGCATGGTGTGCCGCCTTGCACGCTAAAGGCGCGAATTGATATTGCGTTGCAACAGAAGTGCTAATCTGTTGTCCGACAGTGTCACCGTCCCGTTGAGCCGCACCATGAGCGAAATCGATCTCCACAAGTTCTTCCTCGAGCAGGTCCGCCTGTTCGAAAGCTTCCCCGCCGACAAGGTCGAGGAAATCGTCGGCAAGTCCCGTCTCGTCACCTTCGAGGGCAACGAGGCCATCATGGAGACCGGCGACCGCGGCCGCTTCATCGGCGTCATCGTCAGCGGCCACGCCGAAGTCTCGGTCACCGACAACACCGGTGTGCGTACCGTCATCCAGCAACTCGGGCCGGGCGACATCTGCGGCGCGATTTCGCTGCTCACCGGTGACCCCATCATCGCCGACGTGATCGCCGGCAACCGCTGCTTCGTGCTGACGATCCCGCAGGAGGTCGTGCATGCGCACATCCTCGGCAATCCGAAGGCGGTGGCCTATCTGTCGCGCGTGCTGACCGACGTCACCCGGGCGATGTCGGTGGACATCGTCACCGCCAGGGCGCGCGCGGTGGCCAAATCCGTGGATCCCTACGCGCTGTCGCTGAAGACCGAGATGCCGGGCAAGGTGGTGGTGCTCAATGTCGGCCTGAGCCAGATCCACTTCGGCATCTACGACACGCAGGACCTCGGCGCCGACGTGCAGGGCGTGATCGACAACACCGATGCGAGCGTTGCCCGCGTCAGCGTGCGCGTGGGCACGCAGAGCCGGACTTACGAGCGCGCGTCGTTCCCGCACTCCGAACTGTTCGCGGTGATGCAGGAAGCGGCGGAAAAGCTCGGCAGCCACTTCGCCTTCCATCTGCCTGACGTGATCGCCGTCGGCCATCGCGTGGTGCATGGCGGCAGCCGTTTTTCCAGCGCGGTCGTCATCACCGCCAGCGTGATCGCCGACATCGAGGCGCTGGCGCCGTTCGCACCGCTGCACAACCCGCAGAACCTCGCCGGTATCGAAGTGGCGATGAAGCAGCTGCCTCACGTACCCCATGTGGCGGTGTTCGACACCGCCTTCCACCAGACGCTGCCGCCTTACGCCTATCTGTACGGACTGCCGTACGAGCTCTACAAGCAGGAAGGCATCCGCCGCTACGGCTTCCACGGCACCTCGCACCGCTACGTGTCGCTGAAGTCCGCCGAGGTGCTCAAGCGCTCGCTGGGCGAGCTCGAGATCGTGTCCTGCCACCTCGGCGTCGGCGCATCCATGTGCGCGATCGACCACGGCCGCTCGGTCGACACCACCATGGGCATGACGCCGACCGATGGCCTGATCATGCCGTCGCGGGCCGGCAGCCTCGACCCGGCGGTCATGATCAGGCTCATGGAGCACTACAAGATGTCGCCGGCGGAACTGTCCGACCTGGTGAACAAGCAAAGCGGCCTGAAGGGCATCTCGGGCCTGTCGGGCGACATCCGCGAGATCGAGGAAGCGGCCAACGACGGCCACCACCGCGCGCTGCTCGCGCACAAGGCCTTCTGCTACCAGATCCGCAAGAACATCGGCGCCTACGTCGCGGCGATGGGCGGCATCGACGTGCTCGCCTTCACCGGCGACGTCGGCGAGACCAGCGCCGCGGTGCGCAGCCTGGCCTGCCAGGGCCTGGGCTACATGGGCATCAAGCTCGACGAGGAGCGCAACCGCAATCTCGGCCGGCTGAGCTCGCACGCCATCATCTCGGCCGACGACTCGCCGGTGAAGATCCTCGTCATCGCCAACGACAACGAGCGCCTCGTCGCCTGGGAAACCCTGCGCGCGATCGAGCGCAACGAGCTGCTCGTGGGCACGGACGAGAAGAAGCACCCGATCCCGATCGAGATCTCCGCCCACCACGTGCATCTGTCGCAGGCCGATGTGGACAAGCTGTTCGGCCCCGGTCACCAGCTCACGCCGCAGCACGAACTGTCCCAACCCGGGCAGTACGCCTGCGCGGAGAAGGTGCATCTGGTCGGCCCCAAGGGGCGCATCGCCAACGTGCGCGTGCTCGGCCCGACGCGCAAGGAAACCCAGGTCGAGATCGCGATGACCGAGCAGTTCAAGGTCGGCATCCAGCCGCCGATCCGAGAATCGGGCGACCTCGCCAACACGCCGGGCATCACGCTGGAAGGCCCGGCCGGCAGCACCACCATCGAGCGCGGCGTGATCTGCGCCCAGCGTCACATCCACATGACGCCGGAAGACGCGCTGCGCCTGCATGTGCGCGACAAGTACATCGTGCGCGTGCGCATCGAGGGCGAGCGCGAGCTGATCTACGGCGACGTGGTGGTGCGCGTCAGCCCCTCCTACCGTCTGGCGATGCACATCGACACCGACGAAGGCAACGCGGCGAACATCCGCACCGGCATGGTCGGCTACATCGACGCGATCCAGAGCCGTCACTGAGGCGGCTAACGCCGCAACAGGTCCGGCACCAGCGCCTCTGCGGCGAAAGCGCCGGAGATCATCACCGCCTCGATGCCGGGGCCGTGGGTGGCAGCCCCCGCCACCACGAGGTTTCGCACCGGCGAGCGGGTGGGGATCTTGCCGCGCTCGGCCTTCACCCCGTAGATGCTGCCGTCGCTGGTCCAGCCGTAGCGGTGGAAGGTGACGGGGCTGGCATCGGTTCGATAGACGATGCGCGCGTCGATGTCGGGAATTGCCTGTTTGGCCAGGGCGATCATGCGGTCGCCTGCGGCCCGCTTGCGTGCGAGATAGGCGGCCGATCGGCGATGCGCCCGATACTCGCCGTTGCCCCGGGCGACGCCGTCATCATCGGCCGGGATTCCGGGGAACCAGGACGGCGCCTCCTTCGAGCCGATCAGCGTCAGCAACTCGACCGTCGAATAGCCGGCCTGCGCGCAGTCCGGATCGACCCTGGACGGGATGACCATCGAAACGTCACCGGCCGTGCCCTGGATATGGATGATGGGCGGTAGGTCGAGCTCACCGCGCAAGGCGAGGCTGACGGCGAAAGCCGAGCAGGCCGGCCGCAGCGGTCCGACCTGCTCCTCCAGCCGCCGCGCCAGGGGTTCGTCGGCGAGCAGGTGATGCAAGCTCGTGCGCAGGTCGGCGTTCGTGACGACCGCGCGAGCCCGCACGCAGCGTTCCGGTGCGCCGCGCTTGCTTGTCACGACGCCGCAGGCGGCACCTTCCGCGGTGAGGATGCGGCTGACCGCCGTGTGCAGATTGACCGCGCCGCCGCGTGCTTCGATCGCGTCCACGAGCCGCTGCGCGATGCGCCCCGATCCCCCCAGCGGGTAGTACCCGCCGCGGAAGTGGTAGCCGAAGATCGGGACCATTTCGCGCACCAGGGTGTGTTCGAGGTCGTCCGTGATGTAGCCGGCCAGGGCCGAGATCCGCCTCAGTACCGCCGCATCGCGCACGTGGCGGCCGACGAATGCCTGCCAGGGGCGATCGAGCCAGGTCGCGGCGAGCGGATGACGGCGCGCGAAATCGAGCAGGCCCCGCGGCGTCGAGGGCGTCCCGGGAATCCCGCCGCGCTCTGCGGCAGTCGAGAACATCGCCTCGTACACGGCGTGGATGTCGTCGAAAAGCGCGCGCAGGCCCGCCGCTTCGGCCGGGAACTCGTTTGCCAGCAGGCCCACGTAGGCGTGCCAGTCGCGCGGTACGTCAATCGCGTGACCATCCTGGATGTAGCGGTGATCGAGACGCACCCACTGCGCCTCGTCGGCGATCCCCAGGCGTTCGAACACGCTGCGCACGGTGCCGCCCGGGTGCCAGCCCGAGACGTCATGCACACCGGCGTCGAAACGGAAGTTCAGTGCTTCTCCGGTCTGGGGATCGCGCAAGCGAGCCCGGCGTAGCCAGGTGTGGGAGAAACCGCCTGGCACCACGTGCTGCTCGAAGACCGCGACCTTGAGGCCCGCGTCGGCAAGCAGCGCAGCGGCAGTCAGCCCGCCGATGCCCGCGCCGATCACCGCCACGTCGCAATCATCCGGATCGTCGCTCGCGACTGGCGCCGCGCGGAAGTCAGGCGCAGGCCAGTCATTCCGGCGATCGCCCGCGGCCATCTTGCGCAAGCCGCGTGCGGCGAGCAGCTGCGGCAGCAGGATGGACGCGACGCCGCCGAGCGCGGCGGGCAGCCAGTGGGCAGGCGCTGGCAGCGCCAACCACGCCGCTGCGGCAAGCCAGGTGAACAAGGCCGCCCACAGGGCCGACAGCTTCATGTTGACCGCGACGAAGAGCGGAGCTTCACTGGCGCCGCCAAAGTCGGCGGCCGAGAACTCCGCGGTCCATGGCTGTCGCCGGACAAGGCCGACGACGGCGCCCATCGCGAGGCAAGCCATGACGATGGCCATCGCGCGGGACGTGACGGTGACCGCGCCGCTTGCGAGCGCCGCAGCGGCCAGACCGAAACCGACGATCAGGCCGGCCTCGAACGTTGGCGGGAGCTGACGGCCACGCTTCAGCAAGGACGCGCCCAGTGCCCAGCCGAAGGCGGCAAGCGCGCCCGGCATGGGATACCCTTGCGACGCCGCGATCAGGAAGATCGGCAGTGGAATCAGCAACAGATTGACGTGGAGGAAGGTCTTCATCGCACTCACCCAGCCGGACGCGTCCCGGCGAATCATGTTTACGCTGTAAACATAGATCGTGCCGTTTACGATGTAAACACGATTCGCCATACTGCCGCCATGAACAAGGCGCGCAACGCGAAAGAAGCTGCTCAGCAGGGCGACCTGCGCGAACGGTTGCTCGACGAGGCGATCACCATCCTGGAGGCGCAGGGTCCGGAGGCGCTCACGCTGCGGGCAGTGGCTGGCGCGGCAGGTGTCTCGCACATGGCGCCGTACCGCCATTTCGCCGACAAGGAGGCGCTGCTGGCTGCGATTGCCGAGCGGGGCTTTCGCGCGCTGTCGGCAGCCATGGGCGATGCGGGGAGGTCCGGTCAGGACCTGCTGTCGCAGTTGCACGCTTTCGGCTTGGCTTACCTTGCCTTCGCCCGCCGCCGCCCGGCGCTGTACCGGCTGATGTTCGGTCCGGCGCTGGCGGGTAAGCCGCAGTACGCGGCGCTGGCGCAGGCGGGCGGCGAGGCGTTCGCGCACTGCGCCGATGCGGTCGCCGCGATCCTGCGCGAACGCGCTGTTGTGGCGGACGCCGAGCCGCAGGCCTTGGCCGTCGCCACCTGGGCGCTCGTCCACGGACTGGCCATGCTGCTGATCGACGGCAGGCTCGCCATTACCGAGGGCGGAGCGGAGGAGGATGCGTTGATCGCGCACGTCCTGGCTTTGCACGCCAGGACGTTTCGCGGGTGACGTTGCTGCACGCAGCGGGGCTGAGCGGGCGGTGCCGGCGACGGCGCGGTGTCCGGGTGGCCGGCGGTGCGCGGGCTCGGCGGCGTCCTCAGCGCATCTCGAACGCTTCCTGGTGGAAGCGCATTCCGCCCATCCCGATCGACCGCAAGCCGGCCCGAAGCGTATCGGCGAGTCCTTGCGGACCGCAGAACCAGATCTCGGCGCGCTTGCCGTGCCGCCCGCGCTCGCGCAGGGTCTCGGCGCTGAGCCGCTCCTTGCGTTCGCTGCACAGGATGTGCAGCCGCACCGAGGGCAGCGTTGCGCACAGGGCCTCGAGCCGTGCGACGAAGGGGTCCGATTCGCGCTGGCGCACGCTGTAGTAGAAGTCCACATCCGGCGCCTTGTCGGGCGTTGCCTGCAGACTCTCGAGCCAGGCGAGGAAGGGCGTCACGCCGATGCCGCCGGCGATCCAGACCTGATCGCGCCTGTGCGGCCCTGAAGGCAGGTTGAAGCAGCCGTAGGGCCCTTCGATGCGCACCGGCTGCCCGGGCTGCAACCGCCGCGCGAGGCCCTTCGTGTAGTCGCCCAGGGCCTTGATCTCGAAGCGCACCCGGCCGTCGCCGCGGTCGGCGCTGGCGATGGTGAAGGGGTGGGCGCCTTCGAACTTGTCGAAGGTGACGAAGGCGAACTGCCCGGCTCGGTGTCCGCGCCAGCCCTCGTTCAGCCGGCAGGTGACTTCGGTCAGTCCGGCGCCGGGCTCGCGCACCGATTCGACCACGCCCTCGACCCGCCGGCGCTGGCCGATCCAGCCGGCGAGCGCCTGCACGCTGGCCACCGAGCCGCCGGCGATGAGCAGCGCCAGCAGCGCGCCCACCGGCTGACCCCAGTAATCGAGCGGCGCGAGGAAGGCCGCATGGAAGGCCAGCGTCAGGTACAGCACCGGCATGATCTTGTGCAGATAACGCCAGATCTTGAACGGAAAGCGTTTCCACAGCGTCAGCACCAGCATCGCCAGCAGCGCGTAGATGGCGAACTCGCCGAGTTCCTCGGCGACGTCGCGCATCGCTTCGAGGACGCTGCCGCCGTGGTCCTTGGGCAGACGGCCCTCACGGCCGACGAGCGCCTTGATCACGTCATCGGACATCTCCACCAGCCAATGCAGCGCGGCGAAGCTGATGGCGAGGATGCCCGCCCACTTGTGCACCCGGTAGATGCGGTCCATGCCGCCGAACGGGCGCTCCAGCCAGGCCGGCCGGGTGGCGAGCACCATCGCCAGCGACATCAGCGAGAATGACCACAGGCCGGTGAGCGTCAACGCGTGCTCGCGCACCGCCCAGGCGTTGACGGGCGCGACGGCTGACACGCCGGCTGCGGGTGCCAGCAGGTTCCAGCCCCACGCCAGGGTGACCAGCGCGATGAATGCAGCGAGAAAGCGTTTCATGATCCGTGCTCCTTCAGTCGTCCTCGAAGTAACCCTTCGCGGCGTCGATGTGGCAGGCGGTGCAGTTGGCCTTGCTGCCCACGTCCTTGCGTGTCCAGTCGGTTTTGGGCACCTCGCGGTGCTCACGCGCCCATTTCGGCAGTTCGGTGATCCGTAGCGGCGCCTCGCCCGGCTTCATGCCGCGCAGCAGCTTGCTGGCGTGGCCCGGCGCATCCCCTGCGTTGAGCGTCAGATAGCGGGTGATGGCAGCGGCCGTGTCGGCATCGACGCTGGCGTCGTCGCCGAAGTGGTTCTGCAGGTCGCCCATCATGCGTTTCCACGAGGCGCCCGGCAGCATCGACGGCGGAAAGGCCAGGTGGCAGCTGCCGCACTCCTGCAGCGTCAGCTTGTCGGTGACCGGGGGGTAGTACTCGTCGTCGCCGGCCTGTGCCCGGCCGAGCAGCAGCGCAGTGACCGCCAGCGCAGCGATGCCGACGGCGAGCGGGCGGATGATGTTCGTTGTCATGACGGATCTCCTTGGCCTTCGCTTACTGCTTCATCATCCAGGCGAGCCAGTCGCCCTTCTCGCGTGCGCTGCATTCGCGCCCCAGCACTTCGGTGCAGTTGCGCTTGAACCACTTCTCGACCTTGGCCGCGTCGGTGTAGCGCGTCGGCGAGACGGACACGGCCATCGGCTCGATCGCCTTGCCGGCGCGGGTGCGGCCGGCGGTGCGCGCATCCTCGCCATGGCACGAAGTACAGGCAGGCGTATCCGGTTTGCCGCCGCCATGGCGGCTGCGATGGAGGGCTTCGCCGCGTGCGGCGCTGAAGCCGGCGAAGGCCGGGTCGGCGGCGCGGGCTTCTGCGGTGTAGCGGGCGATCAGGTCTTCGCCCTCGCCGGCAAAGGCGGGCATGTGCAGGCCGGCGGCGCACAGCATCACAAGGGCCTGGCAGGTTCTGGTCATGGTGGGATCCTCGGCAGGTGAAGGGGCCGGGTCTGGGCTGCGCGGGGCGCGGCCTTGCCCGAAACTTGCCGCCAGTGTGCGGACCGACGACTGAAGCGAAGCTGAAAATCCCCACCGGCTTCCAGCCGATTTACGCGTGCGATGTTGCGCGCCACAATGGGGCGCTCATCGGTGGCCAGCCGGCTCCCCTTCCGTACTCTTGTCCGAACGCATGACGACCCTTACGCCCAAGCAAGCACTGCTGCTTTCGATTGCAGCGGCCCTGACCACCATCGCGATGAAGAGCGGCGCCTGGTGGATGACGGGCTCGGTCGGCTACCTGTCCGATGCGCTCGAGTCACTGGTGAACCTCGCCGGCGCCGGCTTTGCGCTGTGGATGGTGTCGTATGCACAGCAGCCGCCGGACCGCCAGCATCCCTATGGCCACGGCAAGGCCGAGTACTTTTCGGCCGCATTCGAGGGCGGGCTCATCTTCATCGCCTCGCTCGCCATCCTCGCCACGGCGAGCGAACGCCTGCTCAATCCGCAGCCCATCGGCCAGCTCGGTTTCGGCACCGCGCTGTCGGTCGGGGCGAGCCTGATCAACTTCCTCGTCGCGCGCGTGCTGTTGCAGGTCGGGCGTGCGCACCGCTCGCTCGCGCTCGAGGCCGACGCGCGCCACCTGATGACCGACGTGTGGACCACCGCCGGCGTGGTGCTCGGCGTGGCGCTGGCCGGGTTCTCCGGCTGGCACTGGCTCGATCCGCTGGTGGCCGGCGCGGTGGCGGTCAACATCCTGCGCGAGGGGTGGGAGCTGATGCGCCGCTCGGTCGATGGCCTGATGGACCGTGCGCAGAGCGACGAGGAGATCGCGGCCATCGCGGCGGTGCTGGATGCCTTCGCGACGGACGGCTGCACCTGGGCCAACCTGACGACACGGGTGGCCGGCACGCTGCGCTTCGCTCATGTCGATGTGCGGGTGCCGGGCGAATGGACGGTGACCCATGCCCACGCACTGGCCGACGCGATCGAGCGCAGCGTCGAGGAGCGCACCGGCACGCGCCTGCGGACGCACGTCGAGCCGGTTTGACATACGGGGCGTCGCCACGGCGGCCAAGCTGCCCGGATTGGGCAGATGAACACGCCGCCAAGTTGGAATACGATGGCATCGTTCGGTCTCCCTCGCCGGAGTGTCCGGCGAGGGCACCGCCCGTTGCCTACGATGCCCATGATTGCCTTCGAGATCTTCCCGTGGAATGCGCATTTCGAGACGGGCATAGCGCTGATCGATCAGCAGCACCATACCTTGGTCGACCTGCTCAACCGGCTGGCCCGCCAGCTCGCGCACGACAGCGACGCGACTTCGCTGATGGCGCTGTTCGACGAGCTGACAAGCTACGCCGCGCGCCACTTCGAGTCGGAGGAGGCGATCTGGGCGCAGTACCTGCCGGGTGACGATTGGGAAAGCGAGCACAAGGACAGTCACCAGCAGTTTCTCGCTGAAGTGCTCAGGCTGCGCGAAGAGGGAAGCGGCAAGTCGATCGACGAGGTGGTGAAAGCTGTCGCCGCTTACCTGACGCGCTGGCTCACCTTCCACATCCTTTCCAGCGACATGCGCCTCGCAAGGGCCGTGCATGCCGTGCAGTCCGGGCTGTCGGTGGCGGATGCCAAGGCGCAGGCCGAGCGTGAGATGCGCAGCGCGATGGACGTGCTGATCGGCGCCATCCTGTCGATGTACGACAGGCTTTCGTCACGAACGCTCGAGCTGATTCAGGAGATCAACGAGCGCAAGCGCGTCGAGCAGCGGCTCCGGCTGGCGTCCACAATCGTGCAGAACACCATGGACGCCATCTGTATCACCGACGCGGGTGGCTGCATCATCGAAGCCAATCCCGCCTTCCTCGAGACCAACGGATGGTCGCTCGAAGGGCTGGCCGGGCGGTCGCTGCGCGAGCTGAAGTTCGGCGAGGTGGAGGCCGATCCCTGCGCCGAGTCGGCCCGCATCGGCCACTGGAGCGGCGACGTCAGGAGCCGCACGCGCAGCGGCAAGCGCTGCGCGGAATGGCTTACTTTGTCGGCAATCAGGGATGAACAGGGCGAGATCAGCAACTATGTGGCGGTCTTTTCCGACATCACGCAGCTTGTGAACCTGCACCAGAAGCTGAGCCGCATCGCGCACTACGATTCGCTGACGGAACTGCCGAATCGCGTGCTGCTGTTCGATCGCATGCAGGCCGCTTTCGCGGCGGCGCAGCGTTCGCAGAGTCTGCTGGCAGTCTGCTATCTCGACCTCGACGGATTCAAGGCGGTCAACGACACCCTCGGCCATTCCGCGGGCGATCAGTTGCTGCGCGAGGTGGCGCAGCGGCTGCACCACGTGCTGCGTGGCATCGACACGGTTGCGCGGCTCGGCGGCGACGAATTCGTCATGCTCATGGGCAACCTTCATGGCATCGACGCCTGCAGGGAGTTGCTGCAGCGCGTGCTGGCGGCGGTCGATCAGCCGGTGTACACACAGGAGGGCGAGGCCCGGGTGTCGGCCAGCATCGGCGTGGCCTTTTACCCGCGCGACAGTCGCAGCGCCGACGAGTTGCTGGCGCTGGCTGACCGCGCCCTGTACCGGGCGAAGCGCTCGGGGCGGTCGTGTATCGTCTTCCATGACCCGCTCGCCGAGGCCAGCCCGCCGGATCAGAACTAAATCCGGCGCCTTCGATCGAACGCCGGGTCCGGACATACTAGTTCTCAAGGAGTGGGGATTGAAGCGCATCCAGCCAGGTCTGATCGGCACGTGCCTGTGCCTTTCCATGTTTGCCGGGGGGGCCGGCGCGGTGGAGCCGATGGCGCCGCTCGCCACCATCGAGACGCTCGATGTGCCGCGTTACATGGGCAAGTGGTACGAGGTGGCGAAATTTCCCAACTGGTTCCAGAAGACGTGTGTCGGCGAGACGAATGCGGAATACCGCCAGCTCGACGACGGCCGGGTGCAGGTGGCCAACCGCTGTCGGCTGGAGAGCGGCGAGATGAACGAGGCGCTGGGCGTGGCGCGCCAGGTCGGGCCGGCGAACTCGCCCCGGCTAGAGGTGCGCTTTGCGCCCGCGTGGCTGAGCTTCATCCCGGCGGTGTGGGGCGATTACTGGGTGATCGATCTCGATCCCGACTACAGCCTGGTGGCGGTCAGCGAGCCGCGGCGCGAATATCTGTGGGTGCTGTCGCGCACGCCCCGGGTCGATCCGCAACGCTATGAGGCCCTGCGCGCGCGGCTCGCGGCGAAGGGCTTCGACCTGAGCCGGCTCGAGCTGACCTCGCAGGGCTCGGCGTCGCAAGGTCCGGCGGCTCAGGCCAACTGAGCGGCTGTTGAACCTGTTGCCCGACTTCCTCGCTGGCGGCATCGCCTTCGTCGATATCGAGACGACGGGCGGACCGGCCCAGCGCGAATCGATCACCGAGATCGGCATCGTCGAGGTCGACGAGGGTGGCGTGCGCGAGTGGTCGACGCTGGTGCGGCCGGCCATGCGCATCCCCGAGCACATCGAGCGCCTCACCGGCATCAGCAACGACATGGTGGCCGACGCACCGCCTTTCGAGGACATCGCCGACGAGGTGTTCGACCGGCTGCAAGGGCGGCTCTTCGTCGCTCACAACGCGCGCTTCGACCACGGCTACCTGCGCGCGGCCTTCCGGCGCGCCGGCATGGACATCCGGCCGCGCGTGCTGTGCACGGTGAAGTTGTCGCGACGTCTGTTTCCCGACCACCGCCGGCACAGCCTCGACCACCTGATCGAGCGCCACGGCCTGGACGTAAGCGCGCGTCACCGCGCGCTGGGCGACGCGCAGCTGCTGTGGCAGTTCTGGCAGCGGCTGCACGAGCGTTTTGCGCCCGGCACGATCGCCGACGCGGTGCGCGAACTCATTGGCCAGCCCAGCCTGCCGCCGCAGCTCGACCCCGAGGCGCTGGCGGACATGCCTGATGCGCCCGGCGTGTATCTGTTCTACGGCGATAACGAGCTGCCGCTCTACGTCGGCAAGAGCCTGCACCTGCGCACCCGCGTGCTGTCGCATTTTTCCGCCGACCACCGCAACGACCGCGAGCTGAGCCTGAGCCAGCAGGTGAAACGCGTCGACTGGATCGAGACCGCGGGCGAGCTGGGCGCGCTGCTGAAGGAGGCCGAGCTGGTCAAGCGCCTGCAGCCGACCCACAACCGCCTGCTGCGGCGCAACCGCGACCTGTGCGCGTGGCGGCTGCAGGCCGACATGATCGGCGACTGGCGGCTGGAGCTGGCGCATGCGGCCGAGCTCGACCTCGGCCGCCAGGACGATCTCTACGGCTTCTTCCGCAGCCGGCGCGAGGCCACGACCCGGCTGCGCGCGATCGCCGCCGAACACGCACTATGCCCGCCGCTGCTCGGGCTGGAGAAGCACGCGCCAGGGCAGCGCTGCTTTACCTACCAGCTGAAGAAGTGCCGCGGCGCCTGTCATGGCACCGAGTCGCGCCAGGCGCACGGCGTGCGCCTGGTCGAGGCGCTGCATGCGCTGAAGGTGAAGGTCTGGCCCCACGACGGGCCGATCGGCATCCGCGAGGGTGACACGCTGCACGTGGTCGACGCCTGGTGCTACCTCGGCGCGGCGCGCGACGACGAGGGCCTGGCCGAGCTGCTGCGCGCCGGCCGCCCCGCCTTCGATCTCGACATCTACAAGCTGCTCGTCAAGGCGCTGGCGCGCTCGCGTGCAGTGGTGCCGCTCGGCCGCCTGAAGGCGGCGTCCGCCGAGGTGCCGGATCCAGGGCGCGAAGATAACCAGGTCGATGCTGAAGTAGTTGACTGAATCAGTGGGTTTATCTACATTTCGGTTGTCCCAAGGGGGAGTAGCTCTCCGCCGCGGTGTCGTCAATTCGGAACGGCTCGAAACCTGAGCCTTCCCGGCGCCCGGGCAGTCGTCGCCAGACGGCTGTGAGCAAGACCTTTGCCGCGATGGCGGAGGTCCCCTTGTCGGAAGTACAGCGGCCCTTCGTCCTCGTTGGACAAAGGGCCGTTCCGTTTTCTGCTGCCGGATTCGCTTCGTGGTCGCCGGCGGCAGCCAAGGGAACGGAAAACCGTACCGACAAGGAGCTTCAATTCATGGAATCAATCGGCACCTGGTGGATGTGGGCGGGATTCTTCGCCATCGTCCTCGTCATGCTCGCCATCGACCTGTTCGTGGTCGGCGGCGGCAAGCAGCATCGCGTTTCGTTCAAGGAGGCGGCCACCTGGTCGGGCGTCTGGGTCGCGGTGTCCATGCTCTTCGCCGGCGCGCTGTGGTGGTACCTCGACGGCGCGATGGGGCGCGAGCTGGCCAACCAGAAGGCGCTGGAGTTCGTCACCGGCTACCTGATCGAGAAATCGCTCGCGGTCGACAACGTCTTCGTGTGGCTGATGTTGTTCAGCTTCTTCGCCATCCCGCTGGAGCTGCAGAAGCGCGTGCTGGTGTTCGGCGTGCTGGGCGCGATCGTGCTGCGCACCATCATGATCTTCGCCGGCGTGTGGCTCATCGCGCAGTTCCACTGGCTGCTGTACGTGTTCGGCGCCTTCCTGCTGATCACCGGCATCAAGATGTGGTGGTTCGCCGAGCAGGAGCCCGATTTGGCGAAGAACCCCCTCATCAAGTGGATCCGCCGCCACATGAAGGTCACCGACGAGCTGCACGGCGAGCGCTTCTTCGTCATGAAGCAGGAGGGCGGCAAGTGGGTGCGCTATGTCACGCCGCTGTTCCTGGTGCTGGTGCTGGTGGAGTTCAGCGACGTGATCTTCGCGGTGGATTCGATCCCGGCCATCTTCGCCATCACCACCGACCCCTTCATCGTGCTCACCTCGAACGTGTTCGCGATCCTGGGCCTGCGCGCGATGTACTTCCTGCTCGCCGGCATGGCCGACCGCTTCTCGCTGCTGAAATATGGCCTGGCGCTGGTGCTGGTGTTCATTGGCGCCAAGATGCTGCTGATCGATCTCTACAAGATCCCGGTCGGCGTCTCGCTCGGTGTGGTGGCGGCGATCATCGGCACCTCGGTCGTGCTGTCCCTGCGTCGCACTGCCCGCGAGCAAGCGTCAGGCAAGCCGGTCGAGGACAGCGCCGGCTGACGACCGGCGCCTGACAGGAGACGAATCATGGAAAAGAAGACGCAGTTTTCCGTCTGGTACTTCGCCTTCGCGCTGCTGGCGATGGTGTTCCTGAACGACCTGTGGCAGGGCGCGCGCACCACCGCGCCCATCCCCTACAGCGAGTTCCAGACCCTGGTGGAGGAGGGCAAGGTCGCCGACATCGCCATCGCCGACAACCAGATCCACGGCACCTTCAAGACACCGGTGGACGGCAAGACGCGCTTCGTCACGACGCGGGTCGACCCGGCGCTGGCGAAGGATCTGGCGCAGTACGACGTGAAGTTCACCGGCGTCGTGCCCAACACCTTCCTCACCGACCTGCTCGGGTGGGTGCTGCCGGCGGTGATCTTCGTCGGCATCTGGATCTTCGCCATGCGCAAGTTCGCCGGCAAGATGGGTGGCGGTGGCTTCATGAACATCGGCAAGAGCAAGGCCAAGGTCTACGTCGAGACCGACACCAAGGTGAATTTCGCCGACGTGGCCGGGGTCGACGAGGCCAAGGACGAACTCAAGGAGATCGTCGGTTTCCTGAAGGACCCGCAGCGCTTCGGCCGCCTCGGCGGACGCGCGCCCAAGGGCGTGCTGCTGGTCGGCCCGCCGGGAACCGGCAAGACGCTGCTGGCCAAGGCGGTAGCGGGCGAGGCCGGCGTGCCCTTCTTCTCGATCTCCGGCTCGGAGTTCGTCGAGATGTTCGTCGGTGTCGGCGCCGCGCGGGTGCGCGATCTGTTCGAGCAGGCGCGCGCCAAGGCGCCGGCCATCATCTTCATCGACGAGCTCGATGCGCTCGGCCGCGCGCGCGCCGCCGGCGGCATGATGGGCGGTCACGACGAGAAGGAGCAGACGCTGAACCAGCTGCTGGTCGAGCTCGACGGCTTCGACGGCGCCAAGGGCCTGGTGCTGCTCGGTGCAACCAACCGCCCCGAGGTGCTGGACCCGGCCTTGCTGCGCGCCGGCCGCTTCGATCGTCAGGTGGTGGTCGACCGTCCGGACAAGCTCGGGCGCATCGCCATCCTCGACGTGCATATGCAGAAAATCCGCCTCGCCGACGACGTGGATCGCGCCAAGGTGGCGGACCTGACGCCGGGCTTCACCGGCGCGGAGCTCGCCAACCTGTGCAACGAGGCGGCGCTGGCGGCGACGCGGCGCAACGCCGATGCGGTGACGCTGGCCGACTTCACCGTGGCCATCGAGCGCATCGTCGCCGGCCTGGAGAAGCGCAACCGCGTGCTGTCGCCGCTCGAGCGCGAGACGGTGGCGCACCACGAGATGGGCCACGCCATCGCCGCCATGGCGCTGCCGGGTGCCGACCCGGTGCACAAGGTGTCGATCATTCCGCGCGGGGTGGGCGCGCTGGGCTACACCATCCAGCGCCCGACCGAGGAGCGCTACCTGATGACGCGCGCCGAACTCGAGCGCCGCATGATGGTGCTGCTGGGCGGCCGCGCCGCGGAGGAGATCATCTACGGCCACTTCTCCACCGGCGCCGCCGACGACCTGCAGCGCGTGTCGCAGATCGCGCGCGCCATCGTCACCCGCTACGGCATGGACGACGACCTCGGCCACGTGGTGTACGAGAAGGAGCAGAGCAACTTCCTCGGCCAGGCGGCGCCGCAGTTCGACAAGGGCTACAGCGAGGCCACCGCGCGCGAGATCGACCTGGCGGTGCGCGCCATCGTGCAGGACGCCTACCGCCGCACGCTCGCCTTGTTGCGCGCACGGGAGACGCTGCTGCGTGAATCGGCCGCCGAGCTTCTTGAACGCGAGACGCTGGGCGAAGCCGAACTCGAGCGCATCCGCAGCGTCGCGGCCAAAGCCGGCCAGCCCGCGCAGCTGGCCGCTTGAGATCAGGCGGCGAGGTTGCTCCGCGTTCGCGCGCTGGCCGCAACGATGGCGGCCAGCGCGGGGTGCGGGATGCGCCGCTGAGCAGAGATCGCGTGCCAGCCCTGGCGCACGCCGGCCACCGTTCCGACCGGTTGGGCGTCGTACTGGTCCGCGATCTCGTCGCGCATGTTCGCGGGGGCTGGAAACAGGCCCAGGCCGGCGCGCGCGAAGGTCTTCATCAAGGCGCTGTCGGAAAACTCCCCCACCACCACCGGCTGCAGGTTGCGCGCCTCGAGCCACGCATCGAGCGTGTTGCGCAAAGGGTTGCCGCGCGCAGGCAGCAGGATGGGCGCCCCTGTGAGCTGCGCCGGGAAGTCGTCGGCGTAGCGCTCGCGGAGCGGCGACGTTGCAAACAGGTCGATCTCCGCTTCACCCAGCAATTCGGACTGAAGCCTGAGGTTGGCACGTTGCGGCGCCGGCTGGTCGGCGAGCATCAGATCGAGGCGGTTCAGCGCCAGCTCGCCCAACAGGTACTCGAAATGCCCCTCGCTGCACTCCAGTCTGACCTCCAGGGGCGGGCGCAGCACGCCCTCCAGCAGCCGGAAGGCCACCACCTTGGGCACCGTATCGGTGAGCCCGACCGCCAGCCGCGGCCGTGGATTGCGGCTCTCGGCGAGCGCATGGCGCAACTTGTCGGCAAGCTGGAAGATCTGCTCCGCATGGCCCAGCACGATGCGGCCCGCGTCGGTCAGCCCCAGGGAGCGGCCCTGCGGCGCAAACAAGGTCCGTCCGAGCTGACTCTCGAGCAGGCTCAACTGCGTGCTGATGGTCTGCACCGACAGGTTCAGGCGCGCGGCGGCGCGGGTGATGCTGCCTTCCTTCGCCACCGCCCAGAAGTAGAGCAGGTGGCGGAAGTTGAGATCGTTCGGGGTCATCGGACTCTTCCAAAAAATGGGAAACGGTTGTCCAGATTCTTCGCTTCCTTGGAAAACCGGCAAACCTTAACGTTCCTCCTGCCGAGCGGGTGTTCTCCCGCGCCGGCGATGCCGACAGGAGACGGAAATGATCACGCTGGAAGACTGCACCGCGTTCTGCGACGCCTCTGAACTCGATGTCGCGCGGATTGCGCGCGAGCGGCAGCTGACGATGGCGGCCGCCATTGCCTGCGCCCACGCGCACCACCTCGCGCGCGCCGAGCGCAAGCGCAAGTCAGCCCACCGCGAGCCGCGGGTGCATGAAACCACCGGCGGCAAGCGCGTCGAGACAGCGCCGCTGCAGGCCTGAGGCATCACCTCCCCGGCGGCGGGTGCCGGCGTTCGGCATCCGCTGCCGCCATCACTCCCGCCCGTCCGGGCACATTTCCTCGACGCCGGCGCGCGCAAGCGCATGCGAGGCGAGCGGCAGCGTGACCAGCAGCACCAGCGCCAGCACGAGCAGCCGCCAGGTCCAGGCGCCATCCCAGGCCAGCACGCCGATCCCGATCGCGAAGCTCAGCACCGCAAGGGTGACCGCCTTGGTGCCGGCGTGCTGGCGCGACAACGCGTCGGGCAGGCGGACGAGGCCGACCGCGGCGACGAGCAGGATGGTGGCGCCCAGTGCGCAAAGGAACCAGCCGATCGCGCTCATGCAGACCTCCGCGAGGAATTCAGCTGGCCGTGGCGGATCGTGCGCGCCCACGCCAGCGTGGCGACGAAGCCGACCAGCGCCAGGCCGATCGCGACGTCGAGGAACACGGTGCGCCCGCTGGCCCACGCAGCGCACAGGCTGAGGACGATCGCGGCGGCGAACAGCACGTCCAGCCCCACGACGCGGTCGGTCTGCGTCGGCCCGGCCAGCAGCCGGTAAGTGCCCATCAAGGCGCTGGCGCCGGCCATCACCACGAACAGCATGATCAGGGTCATTTCCATCCTCCCGCGATGATGCGCACCGGTTCGATGAGGTCGCGGCGGATGGCCGCCTGGGTGGCCTCCGCCGCGTCGAGATCGAGCAGGTGCAACAGGTACTCCCGGCGCAGGGGATCGATATCTACCGTGCTGGTGCCCGGTGTCAGCGTGATCAGCGCACCCACCGCCAGCGCCGCGCCTTCGGGCAGGTCGCCGTAGGGCATGCGCACGAGGCCGGGACGCAGCGTCCGGCTGCCGCGAAGGATCAGCGCGGTGGTGGTGGCACCCGACATGACCAGATCCTTGGCGAAGTGCAGCACCAGCCGCAGCAGTGCGCCCAGTCGATTCATCGTGGTCCTCCGACGAGCCACAGCGTCTGCGTCGCCAGCTCGAGATGGCGCAGCGCCGCCTCCGGGTAAAGTCCGAGCGCGACGATGGGGACAGTCAGCGCCAGCACGCCGGCGTACGCGGCGGGGTGGAGCGCCGCATGCGCAGGGGCGCCCTCCGGGCGGGCGGCCGGGTGCGGCTTCCAGAAGCCTTCCAGCCAGATCTTGCTCATGGAGTAGAGCGTGAGCAGGCCGACCCCCAGCGCCGCGCCGCCCCAGACGAGGCGGTCCTGAGCGAAGGCCTCGCGCACCAGCAGCAGCTTGCCCCAGAAGCCGGAGCTGGGCGGGACGCCCACCAGCGAGAAGGCGCCGATCAGGAACAGCACCGCGAGCAGCGGCCGCGCCACGTAGAGCCCGCCGATGCGGCGCAGGTCGTGATGGCCGGCCGCCATCCAGATCAGGGCGCAGATCAGGAACAGCTGCGCCTTCACGAGCACGTTGTGGACTAGGAAGAAGGCCGTGCCCGCTGCGCCCGCCGGACTGGCAAGCGCCACGCCGAGCAGCAGGTAGCCGATCTGGCTGACGATGTGGAAGGCGAGGATGCGGCGAATGTCCCAGTGGTAGGCCGCGCCCAGCACGCCGCTGATCATGGTGATCACCGCCAGCCAGCCGAGCGCTTCGGCGAGCAGCCCCGGCATCCCGGCGAAGACTCCGCCCAGAAGCCGCATCACCACATACAGCGCGACCTTCGTCAGCAGGCCGCCGATCAGGGCCAGCGCCGCCGCCGGCAGCGTATGGTAGCTCGCCGGTAGCCAGAGGAAGAGGGGGAAGACGCCGGCCTTCAGCAGCAGCGCGAGCAGCAGCAGCGTCACAGGGGCGGGCAGGGCCGCGGCGACCTGCGGGTCGCGCATCGCGCCCTGCAGCGCAGAGAAATTGAGGTGTCCGGTCGCGCCGTAGATCAGCCCCACGGCGGCAAGCATCAACAGCGTGCCGAGCATGCTCGTCGCAAAGTACTTCAGCGCGGCCTCGGCGTGGCGACGCTCGGCACCCAGC
This sequence comes from Thauera sp., assembly GCA_017302295.1. Taxonomy (GTDB): domain Bacteria; phylum Pseudomonadota; class Gammaproteobacteria; order Burkholderiales; family Rhodocyclaceae; genus Thauera. The sequence continues at coordinate 56,572 of JAFLDS010000016.1, forward strand.
ACCAGCAGGCCCAGCGTCGCGATCAGCATCAGCTCGAACCAGACGTAGAGGTTGAACAGGTCGCCCGCCAGGAACACGGCCATGACCGCAGCCAGCAGCGCGTGCAGCAGGGGGTGCAGCCCGGCGCGCGCCTGCTCGGCAGGCTCGGTGCCCGCTGCGGTGGCGAGGGCGTGCGCGATCACGCACAGGCCGAGCAGCGCGGCCGTCAGCACCAGGGCCGTGCCGAGGCCGTCGGCGACGAACTCGATCGCGTAGGGCAGCGGCCAGTTGCCCAGGGCCACGGACATTGCGCCGTCCTGATGCACGTGAAGGAACAGCGCCACCGCACTGGCCAGCAGCGCCAGCGCGCCGGCGAGGCTCGTGATGCCGCGCAGCCGGGGGTGATGCGGCAGCGATGCCGTCAGCAGGGCGGTGAGCAGCGGCACGAGGACGGGGGCGAGGGGCAGCATCAATCCTCCAGGATGGGCGGCTTGACCGCGTCGCTCGCGGCCGGCTCGGTGGTGCGCAGGCGATCCACGTCGGCATGGCGCTGCCGGCGCGCCAGCCAGGCGGCCAGCACGAGCGAGAAGCACAACAGCGCGAAGCCGATGACGATGGCGGTCAGCACCAGCGCCTGCGGCAGCGCATTCACCGCGTCGGCCGGCAGCGTGGCGACGCCCGGCGCGATCACCGGTGGCGTAAGGCTGGCGGGCCGCGCCGTCATGAACACCACCAGGTTGACCGTGCTGCCCAGCATCGCCAGGCCGATCACCAGGCGGAACAGTTCGCCCGACAGCACGAGCAGGACCCCGGCCGCGACGGTGATCGAGATCGTGATCGCCAGCATCAGCTCCATGCGGCTCTCCTCATTGCGCCGCCTGCCCGTTGTCGGCGAGCAGCGCATACACATAGCCGGTGAGCGCCCCCCAGACGGCGAGGAACACGCCCGCATCGAACAGCATCACGGTGGAAACGCCCCATGCGGTCCACAGATGGGTGAGATAAGGCGCGCCGGTCGCGGCGCCGGCGAGGCCGGACAACATCGCCAGCCCGACCCCGAGCATCGCCAGCGGCAGCGGTGCGAGCGGCTGCAGCCGGCGCGCCGCAGCGGTATCGAGGGCGATCGCCACCAGGCTGCTGGCGGCCACCGCCACCAGTCCGCCGATGAAGCCGCCACCGGGCTCGTTGTGGCCGCGCAGCAGGATCCACAGCGCGGCGGCGAGCAGCAGCCAGTAGAGGGGCCGCGCGGCGAACGCGAGCAGGGCGGAGCGTGGGGTCATGGCTGGCGGTCTCCGCGCAGTCCGGCCAGCAGCGGCATCGCGGCCAGCAGCGAGAAGGCGACCACCGCGATCTCGCCCAGCGTGTCGAGGGCGCGAAAGTCCACGATGATCACGTTCACCACGTTGCGTCCGCGGCCTTCCGGCAGGCTGTTGGCGGCGAACCAGTCCGCCAGCTGAGTGTCCGGCGTCAGGCCGGCAAGCTGGGTCAGCAGCACGAAGCAGCCGAGGCCGGCGGCGACCGCAAGCGCCAGGTCAGTGGCGCGCCAGCGCCGCCGGGCGGGGGAGGGCGCGGCGCCGACGAACTGCGGCAGCAGGCTGGCGGCGACCACCACCAGCGCGGTCTCGACCATGAACTGGGTGAAGGCGAGGTCCGGCGCGCCGGCGAACAGGAACAGCACTGCCGAGCCGTAGCCGATCAGTCCGCTCGCCATCAGCACCGCGAGCCGGTCGCGCAGCGACACCGCGGCCAGAGCGCCGGTCGCGATCAGCACGCAGGCCGCCAGCCAGGCCCAGCCCTGCGGCGCCCATTGCCACTCCAGCTGCAGCGCAGGGACGGTCAGCAGCCAGCCGAAGCTGCCCATGGCGAGCAGCGCTGCCAGCATCAGCCGCAGATAGCCCGTCAGCCCACCGTGCTGGATGGCGCGCGTATGCCAGGCGGCAAGCCGCGCGAGGCCGTGCAGCAGCGCTTCATACAGGGCCGCGGGGCCGTAGCGGTCCAGCCAGTGCTGGCGGTGCAGCACCTCGTGCAGGTGGTCCCAGAAGACGAACAGCAGCAGCCCGATGCCTACGGCGATGCCGGAGGTCGACAGCAGCGTGGCGAGGTCATGCGTGGCCTGGAGATCGACCTGCCCGAGCGCCGGCGAGATCGACTGCGCGGCAGCGAGCAGCAGCGGGTTGGCGACATTCGGGATGAGCTCGAACTCGAGGCCGAGCAGCACGATCAGCAGCGGCGGCGCCAGCATCGTCCAGTGTGCTTCATGAACCTTGCCGCGCGGCCACTCCGGCGGCCCCCAGAACACGCGGATCGCGGCCACGCCGGCGACCGCCACCGCGATCGCGTTGACCAGCACCAGCGCGTAGCTCGCGAGCGCGAACAGCTCGGCCTCGGCCTTGGCGACGGCCATCACGTCCTTGGCGACGAAGCCGAAGGACAGCGGCAGCCCGGCCATGGACAGGCCGGCGAGGATGGCGACGGCGGCGGTCCACGGCATGGCGTGGCGCAGGCCCATCAGGTGGTCGATGCTGCGGGTGCCGGTGGCGTGGTCGATGTTGCCCGCGACCATGAACAGCGGCGCCTTGTAGAGCGCGTGGGCGAACAGGAAGGCGGCCACCGCGAGGCCGGCCCCGGGAGTGGACAGGCCGATCAGCAGTGTCAGGGTGCCGAGCGCCGACACCGTGGTGCGCGCCAGGATGCGCTTGAGGTCGCGCTCGCGCAGTGCCAGCACCGCGCCCCATACCGCCGTGATGGTGCCTACCGTGATCAGGGTCGATTCCCACAGCGGCAGGTCGTTGAAGCTGGCGTCGAAGCGCGCCAGCAGGTAGATGCCCAGCTTCACCATGGTGGCCGAATGCAGGTAGGCGCTCACCGGGGTGGGGGCCGACATCGCGTTCGGTAGCCAGAAGTGGAAGGGAAACTGGGCCGACTTGGTGAAGGCGCCGATCATCACCAGCACCACCGCCAGCGGCAGCAGCGGGTCGTGCATGATCGCCGGGGCGGCGGCCTGCACGCCGGAAAGCGACCACGTGCCGGCCATGCGCGCGAGCAACACGAAGCCGCCCAGCAGCGCGAGCCCGCCGCCCATCGTGACCAGCAGCGCCTGACGTGCCGAGGCGCGTGCATGGGCATCGTCGTGCTTGAAGCCCACCAGGAGGAAGGAGCTCAGGCTGGTCAGCTCCCAGAACAGGAACAGCACGATCAGGTTGTCGGCCGTGACCGCGCCGATCATGGCCAGCATGAAGAGCAGCAGCACGCCGAGCAGCCGGCCGCGTCGCGCTTCGTGGGCCAGGTAGCCGCTGGCATAGACGAACACCAGCGTACCGATGCCGGTGATGAGCGCCAGCATCTGCGCGCTCAGGCCGTCGATACGGAAAGCGAGGCTCACGCCCAGCGACGGCACCCAGGCCACTTCGCCCTGCCATGGCAGCTCGTGATGTAGCACCCCCCACGCCAGCGCCGAGAACAGCGCCAGCGGCAACAGCGCAACCCACAGGCAGGCGTGTCCGCCATGGTGCTCAGGATGGTCCAGGTGGAGTGGCGCGGGCATGGCGAAGGCTCAGCGCGGCGCCGCGCGCCACTGGCGCATGGCGAGCACGAACAGCGTGATGAAGGTCAGCGGCAGCGCGAAGCCGGCAGTGATGAGGCCGAAGGCCTGCAGCGCGTCGTGCTCGCGCGCCGCCAGGATCAGGTAGGCGGTGTAGGCGAGGTAGTAGGCGAAGAACAGCGCGCCTTCCCAGCGCCCGATCACACGCCCGGTGAAGAACACCGGCAGGCAGGCGAGCGCCACCGCGACCATCACCGGCAGGTCGAACACCGGCATCGACGGTGCCACGGCGAGGCCGGCCGGCGACACCATCGCCGACACGCCGAGCACGCCCAGGATGTTGAACACGTTGCTGCCCACCACGTTGCCCACCGCGATGTCGCGCTCGCCGCGCAGTGCGGCGGTGATCGAGGTCGCGACCTCCGGCAGCGAGGTGCCGGCGGCGATCAGCGTCAATCCGATCACCAGCTCGCTCACCCCGAGCGCGCGCGCGAAGCCCACCGCCGCCTCGACGAGCCAGTTGGAGCCGAGCACCAGCAGCGCGAGCCCCGCCGCGATGAAGGCGATCTGCAGCGCCCAGTGACCGCCTGCGCTGGCGGCGGCGTCCTGCGGCGCTGCTTCGGCATTTGTTGCGGCGGCTGCGGAACGTTGCGCGGTCTCGCGGCGGCTGGCGCGGATCAAGACCACCGTGTAGCCGATCAGCAGGCCGGCGAGCAGGATGCCGTCGAGGCGGCTAATGGTGCCGTCGGCAGCCAGCGCCCACAGCAGCAGCGACACGCCGATCATCACCGGCACCTCGCGCCGCACGAGCTGCTCATCCACCAGCAGCGGCGTGATCATCGCCGACAGGCCGAGGATGAAGAGCACGTTGAAGATGTTGCTCCCCACCACGTTGCCGAGCGCGATGTCCACCTGCCCTGACCACGCCGACTGCACCGACACCGACAGTTCCGGCGAGCTGGTGCCGAACGCGACCACAGTCAGCCCCACCACCAGGGGCGAGATGCCGACCGCAATGGCGATGCGTGAAGCGCCGCGGACCAGCAGTTCGGCGCCCAGGATCAGCGCAAGCAGACCGACGATGAACCACAGCATGTCCAACACCTCCCCGGGTTTGACGGCTCGACGCCGCAGCGCGAATGCCTGGATGATGCGATGGCGATGAACAGGCCGCGTCGTCTCTGAAGACAGGGCGCGGCGGCGCAAGTTCAGCCCCGCGGGCGGCAAGCTCGTCATGCCATGTCGATGCTCCAAGTAGTGAACTTTTCGGATCACCGGGTGGTCGAAACCGCCATTCCGACAAGCTCACCGGACACCGCATCCCTCTGCGATGCACGTGGCTTGCGGATGGGCGGTCATCGAACTCCGCCAGGAGCGCCAGGCCTCCCGAGCGATTGTGCGGAGCGTTTCGTTTTGCCGGAGCGGATGCAGATCCGGCTCGATTGCAGGGGACAGGTCATGCGACCCATTACGCTACCCATGTTGATGATCTCGGCGCTCGACTTCAGCCTGTCACTGGCGATTGCCGCATTGCGGTTTCAGCACAATCTCATTACCGGACACCGCCTCACCGGCCTGGGCTGGACGCCTGTGAGGCGGGAGCCGGAGTCCTTGCACCAGAAGCCGCTCCAAGTGGACGAGTCGACGTGAGGCGCTGCCGTCCGCCACGGCGCCCTCAGGGCGGCGTGGGCGCGCTGCCGAACGTGACGATTTCGCCCTGCCTGCGGCCGCTTCAAGCCAGGTGGGCGGCGCGCCACTCCGTCAGCGCGTTCACACTGTCCGCGAGGCTGGAGACGATGCGGATCCCTGGCAAGCGCTTCTCTTTGCCCTTCACCGCCTCGCCGCCTGCCCAGATCGCGATCGTTGCAGGGAGCGTCATGCGCAGCTGGAGCAGATCGTCTATCGCCTGTCGTGATGGATAGGCGGCACTGAAGGACAGTCCGACGACATCGAAGCCGCCATCGATGGCGGCGGTACGCAGGTCGGGCAGGGGCGTGCGTGTCCCCAGCGACAGGCAGCAGGCGCCTTCCGCGACCAGCGTCGCCTCGACCATCAGCAGGCCCAGCACGTGTTCCTCGTCAGGGAAAGTGGTGAGCAGCACCCGCGGGCGCGTGCCGACGCCCGCGTGCGCGCCGATCGCGCCGCGCAGCACGTTCTGCACCTGCTCGGTGTACAGGTGTTCCTCCGGCACGTCGATTTCACCGCGCATCCACGCCTCGCCGATGGCTTCGTTCAGCGGCGCCACGGTTTCGGCCGCAAAGCGCTGCAGCCCCTGCTTCAGCAAGGCCTGCCGCAGGGCCGCCGCGAGTTCGGCGCCGCGATGAAGGCGCACGTATTGCAACATCGACGTATCCGCCGCTGCCGCCTGGCGCGGGGTGTTCGCAACTTCGATCATGGCCAGGAGGGCTTCACTGCTGGCGCCGATGATTTTCGCCGGTCGTTTGCCCTGGTCGATCAGGCGGCGGATCAGGCGCAGCTTCTCGACCTGATCGGCCGGGTAGAGGCGGTCGCCGCTGGCGTCACGCTCGGGCACCGGAAAGCCGTAGCGGCGCTCCCACACGCGCAGGGTGTCTTTGGAGATTCCGGTATCGCGCTCGACGGCAGCGATGCTCGACGCGGAGTCGAGTTTAGGTTGAATTTCCATTTTGTCCTGGACAATCGTTCTCGTTGTGCTTGACATCGGGGTGCTGTGTTCCTATCTTAGGGGTGCATCCTTTTTTTGTCCAGGACAAAGACCATGAGTACAAAATCAATCAAAGCGTGTCGGAACGTCGCCGCCGGGACAGCATTGGCGTTGATGCTCGTGGTGTTCACAAACCCGGCCGAGGAGGTCGGCGCGAGTGCTCTTGCTGGTTCCGACGCTGCTGTGTCGAAAGAGTTTGTCCACGACAATGATCAGAAACACAGCCTTCAGACCATGCTCTTCCTGCATCGCCAGGGCATCATCGGCGCGCCCGTCGGAGGTGCGGACAAGTGACCGCCATCCGTTCGCGCATGCGCCGCGTCGCGGCGGCAGCCCTGGTTTCGCTCGGGGCCGGATTGTCGACCGCGGTCCAGGCTGCGGAGCCGGCCCCGGCGTCCTGTCCGGCGCTCCTCGATCACCGCTTTCCCGCCTTGCAGGACGAGAGCCAGCAATCGTTGTGCCAGTACGCTGGCAAGGTGGTGCTGGTGGTCAACACCGCCAGCTATTGCGGCTACACCTCGCAATACGACGGCCTCGAGCGCCTCTATGACAAGTACCGCGCGCGCGGCTTGGTGGTGCTCGGCTTCCCGTCGAACGACTTCAAGCAGGAACCCGGCAGCAACCAGGAGATTGCGGAGTTCTGTCGCAGCACCTACGGCGTGCGCTTCCCGATGTTCGCGCGCAGCACGGTAGCGGGTCGCCAGGCCAACCCGCTGTTCCTGCGCCTGGCCGAACTGAGCGGCGAACGCCCGCAATGGAATTTCCACAAGTACCTGATCGATCGCAGCGGCAGCAAGGTGACGAGCTTCCCCAGCCAGGTCTCGCCCGAGAGCCGCATCCTCGTCGGCAGCATCGAGAAGCTGCTCGACACCCAACCTTGAACGCAGCACTTCTGCAACTCAGTCCAAGGCGAAGCCGCCGGGAGACCTCATGAACGCACCAGACAAGTTCTTCCTGCCCGACGTGCAGGCCAGTAACGACACCCGAGCCCTCGCGATCCAGCAGGTCGGTGTGCGAGGCCTGCGCTACCCGCTGAGCGTGAGCGACGCGGACGGCCGCGTACAGCACACCGTGGCCACGATCGAAATGACGGTCGGGTTGCCGCCGCAGGTCAAGGGCACCCACATGTCGCGCTTCGTCGAAGTGCTCGAGGCGGAGCGCGGCGCGCTGAGCCTGGAAGGGCTGCGCGTGCTGTTCGTCGGCATGCTGCAGCGCCTCGAGGCGCGCAGCGGCCGCATCGAAGCGCGTTTCCCCTGGTTCGTGCGCAAGCAGGCGCCGGTGTCGGGCGTAGAGAGCCTGCTCGACATGGATGCCACGGTGATCGTCGAGCAGGTCGAGGGCGGCCTCCCCGAAACGACGCTGAAGGTGGTGGTTCCGGTCACCAGCCTGTGCCCGTGTTCGAAGAGGATCTCGGAATACGGTGCGCACAATCAGCGCTCGCACATCACGCTCACCACCCGCCTGGCCGGTGACATCGGCCTGCTCGAGCTGGTGCGCATGGCCGAGGAAGAAGCCTCTTGCGAAGTGTTCGGCCTGCTGAAGCGGCCGGACGAGAAATGGGTGACCGAGCGCGCTTACGACAATCCCAAATTCGTCGAGGATCTGGTGCGCGACATCGCGCTGCGGCTGCGTGCCGACGAGCGTATCGCCGCATGGACGGTGGAGTCGGAGAACTTCGAATCCATCCACAACCATTCGGCCTATGCCTTGATCGAGGGTGTGAACGCGCCGCCGGCGGCGCAGGCGGGACGGACATGAAACTGGGCGAGATCGAACGTGCGGCCGGCGGCCCTCGCCGGGTCGCAGTGATCGGCGGCGGCATCGCCGGTCTCGGCGCAGCGTGGCTGCTGTCCAGGCACCATCGCGTGACGCTGTTCGAGGCCGGCAGCTACGTGGGCGGCCACACCAATACGGTGGATGTCGACATCGGCGGCGTATCGCATCCGGTCGACACCGGCTTCCTCGTCTTCAACCGTCGCACCTATCCCAACCTGTGCGCGCTGTTCGAGCACCTGGGTGTTAAGCACGTCGAGAGCGAAATGAGTTTCGGCGTGAGCCTCGCCCATGCCGGCATCGAGTGGGCGGGGTCGGATCTCGGCACGGTGTTCGCGCAGCGTTCCAACCTGCTGCGTCCGGCCTTCCTCGGCATGTTGCGCGACATCCTGCGCTTCAATCGCGAGACGACCCGGATGGCGCGGGACGGCGATACGCCGGCGGTGAGCCTGGGCGACTATCTCGATGCCGGCCGCTACGGCGAGGCGTTCCGCGACTGGTACCTGCTGCCGATGGCGGCGGCGATCTGGTCGTGCCCGACGCGCACCATGCTCGACTATCCGCTCGCCACCTTCGTGCGCTTCTGTCATAACCACGGCCTGCTGCAGATCTTCGATCGTCCGCAGTGGCTCACCGTCGAGGGCGGCGGGCGGAGCTACGTGCGGCGCATCGTCGGCGAGCTCGACGACGTGCGCGTGGCGACCCCGGTGCACCGGGTCGAGCGCCATAGCGACGGCGTGTCGCTGTTTACCGACGCGGGTGGCGAGTTCTTTCACGAGGTGGTCTTCGCCTGCCACAGCGACCAGGCCTTGGCCATCCTCGGTGAGGGCGCCTCGCCTGCCGAGCGCCGCATCCTTGGCGCGGTGCGCTACCAGCCCAACGTCGCCCTGCTGCACACCGACACCGCGCTGCTGCCGCGCCGGCGCAAGGTCTGGTCGGCGTGGAACTACCTCGCCGGCGAGGGGCGGCCGGACGAGCGCCCGGTGTCGGTCAGTTACCTGATCAACCGCCTGCAGCCGCTGCCCTTCGACACGCCCGTCGTGGTGTCGCTGAATCCCTTCATCGAGCCGGCGCCGGACAAGCTGTTCCGTCGCATCGAGTACTCGCACCCGGTGTTCGATCAGGGCGCGATCGAGGCGCAGGCCGCGCTGCCGCGGATCCAGGGCGTTCAGCACAGCTGGTTCGCCGGTGCATGGACGGGCTACGGCTTTCACGAGGATGGTTTGAAGTCGGCGCTCGCCATCGCCGAGTCCTTCGGCGTTTCCATCCCCTGGCGTCAGGCGCAGGCGGCTGTGCCTGCTGCGGCGCCCGAGCCGCTGCGCGAGGCGGCCTGATGAACGCGGGCCGCGCCCTGCCGGCGAGCTCGGGCTGCGACGCGTTCGCGCCTGCGGTGTGCTTCGGCGCCGTCATGCACGAGCGCCATGTGCAGGCGCACAACCGCTTCATCTATCCGACCGCCTTCCTGCGCCTGCCCCTGTCGCGGCTCGACGCGCTGAAAGTGCCGCTGCTGGGCATCGGGCGGCCCAACCTGTTCGCTTTTCACAATCGCGACCACGGTCCGCGCGACGGCTCGCCGCTGCTGCCCTGGCTGCGCGACATCATCGCCCGCCGTGGGCTGGATGCGGCGTGCGACGGCGAAGTGGTGCTGCAAACCATGCCGCGCGTGCTGGGCTACGTGTTCAACCCGGTCAGCTTCTGGTTCTGCCACGATCGCAGCGGCGCGCTGCGGGTGGTGCTGGCCGAGGTGAACAACACCTTCGGCGAGCACCACAATTATCTCGTGCATCATCCCGACCTGCGCCCCATCGGGCATGACGACGAACTGGTGGCGCAAAAGCTGTTCCACGTGTCGCCCTTCTTCCCGCTGCGCGGCGAATACCGCTTCCGCTTCGAGGCGCGCGGTGCGGTGCATGCAGCCGCCATCGACCTGTGGGACGACGGCGTGCACCAGCTCGCCACCCGCCTGTCGGGCCGCGCCGAAACCCTGGACGGGCGGGCGATGGCGAAATGGCTGCTGCGCCACCCGCTGATGACTCTGGGCGTGATCGCCCGCATCCACTGGCAGGCGCTGCGCCTGGCGCTGCGCCGGGTCAGCTTCCACCGCAAACCCGCGCCGCCGATCGAGGAGACCACCTGATGAACGCCCTGGAAAACACCCTCGGCCCGCTGCTGCAACCGCTCGCCAGCGTCGCCGCCGAGCGCCTGCCGCGCGCCACCCGCCTGGCGCTTGAGATGCTCGACCGCCTGCAGGGCGGCGCGCTCGCCATCGAACTGCCCGATGGGCGTCATGTGCGTGCCGGCCACGGCGCCCTGGTTGCGCACCTGCGGGTGAGTGAGCACGCGCTGTTCGACGAGACGCTTGCGCGCGGAGACATCGGCTTTGCCGAGACCTTCATGGACGGCCTGTGGCACACCGACGACCTCGCCGGTCTGCTCACCCTGCTGTCGCGCAACCGCGCCACGCTCGATGCGGCGATCTACGGCCGCCTGCTCCGCCTGCTCGGCCACCGCCTCACTCACCTGCTGCGCGCCAACACCCGCGCCGGCGCGCGCCGCAACATCGAGGCGCACTACGACCTCGGCAATGATTTCTACGCGTTGTGGCTGGACCGCACGATGACCTACTCGGCGGCGGTGTTCGACGCCCCGGACGAGGCGCTGGAGGCTGCGCAACGGAGGAAGTACCGCCGCATCCTGACAAAGGTCGGCGCGCAGCCCGGGCAGACGGTGCTCGAGATCGGCTGCGGCTGGGGCGGCTTTGCCGAAGTCGCCGCCACCGAGTTCGGCTGCCGCGTGCTGGGCCTGACGCTCTCTCCCGCCCAGCTCGCCTTCGCGCGCGAACGCGCCGAGCGCGGCGGCTATGCCGGGCAGGTGGATCTCGAATTGTGCGACTACCGCGATGTGCGCGGCCAGTACGACCACATCGTGTCGATCGAGATGATCGAGGCGGTCGGCGAGCGCTTCTGGCCGACGTATTTCGCCCAACTGTCGGCGCTGCTCAAGCCCGGCGGGCGCTGCGCGGTGCAGGCGATCACCATCGCCGACGCGCTGTTCGCCCGCTACCGCCGCGGCACCGACTTCATCCAGCGCCACATCTTCCCCGGCGGCATGCTGCCCAGCCCCGGTGCCGTGCAGCGCCAGGCGACGCGCGCCGGCCTGCAGGTGGTCGACGACTTCGCCTTCGGGCCGGACTATGCGCGCACGCTGGCACGCTGGCATGCGCGCTTCGACGCGCAGGCCGACGCGGTGCGGCAGCTTGGCTTCGACGAACGTTTCCTGCGCATGTGGCGCTTCTACCTCGCCTATTGCGAGGCGGGCTTCAACACCGGCGATATCGACGTCCATCACTACACCTTCGAGCACGCGCGCGGAGGCGCGGGAGCATGAAAACCCGGCGCGTGGCCTTGTGCGGTGTCCTGCTGGCCGCCTGGCTGGCATGGCCGGTGGTGACCGTGGCGCGCAATCTGCCAGCGGCGGTCGAGGCGGCAGCGGGGCCGCTGCGACTGTCCGGCGAGGGTGAGATGCGCTGGCTGGGCTTCAAGCTCTACGATGCCGCGCTGTGGGTCGAACCGGGCGGGGTGGTGGCGTCAGCCGAGCATGCGCTCGCGATCCGCTACGCGCGTCCGATTGCCGCGGAGCGCCTGGTCGAAACCAGCCTCGACGAGATGCGCCGCCTCGGCGAGCGCGACGAGGTGCGACTGGCGCGCTGGCGCGGCGCGCTCGAGAGGGCGCTGCCTTCGGTCGCGGAAGGCGACACCCTGATCGGCCTGCACCGCCCGGGGCGCGGCGCGAGCTTCTGGCACCAGGGGCGGCTGACGGCGCACATCGACGACCCCGCGCTCGCGCGCGCCTTCTTCGCCATCTGGCTGGACGAACGCACGCGCGAACCGGCGCTGCGCGCGCGCCTGCTCGGGCTCGCGGAGCCGCAGTGATGGATGCCGGCGCGTTCGGCCGCGGGGCGATCCTGGCCTACGGCGCGCTCGGCCTGCCGCTGGCCTTCGCCGCGCTGCCCCTGTACGTGCATGTGCCGCGGCTCTATGCCGGCGAGGTCGGGCTGTCGCTTGCCACCGTCGGCGCGGTGCTGCTGGCGGCGCGCATCGTGGACGCGGTGACAGATCCGCTGATCGGCTGGGCGAGCGATCGCATCCGTGGCCGGCGCGGGCTCCTGCTCGTCGCCTGCCTGCTGCTCGGGCTCAGCTTGCCAGCCCTGCTGTCGCCGCCGGCGGACGCAGGCGTGGGCTGGCTGTTCGGCTTCATCGTGCTGGTGTCGCTCGCCTATTCGGTGGCGTCCATCGCATACAGCGCGTGGGGCGCGGAGGTGGCGCCGACGCCCGACCTGCGCACCCGCTTCGTCGCCGCGCGCGAAGGCTTCGCGCTGCTCGGCGTGGTGCTGGCGGCGGCCTTGCCCGCGGTGCTCGCGCAGGGCGCGGGCGAGGCGGCCGGGCTGGCGCGGCTGTCCTGGATCTTCCTGCCGTTGCTGCTGGCCTGTGCCGCATGGACCCTGCTCGGTGCGCCGGCCGCGCCAGTGCATGCGGGCCGCGGCCAGTCGGTGTGGGGCGGTCTCGCCGGCGCCCTGCGCGATGGCGCCTTCGTCCGCCTGCTCGCGGTGTTCGCGGTGAACGGCATCGCCGCGGCGGTGCCGTCTGCCACGGTGCTGTTCTTCGTTGCCGATGTGCTGCAGGCGGACGATCGCGCGGCCGGCGCCTTCCTGGTGCTGTATTTCGCCGCCGCGGCGGCCAGCCTGCCGCTGTGGGTGGCGCTGTCTCGGCACCTGGGCAAGCTGCGTGCCTGGCTTGCCGGCATGGTGCTTGCCGTTGCGGTGTTCGTGTGGGCGGGACTGCTGGGCAGCGGCGATCTGCTCGCCTACGGCGCGATCTGCGTGCTGTCGGGCGTCGCGCTCGGCGCCGACCTGTCGCTGCCGCCGTCGCTGCTCGCCGACCTGCTGGCACGAAGCCAGGAGATGGGAGCCGGAGGCGCGGAGGCGAGGGGCGGCGGTGTTCGCGCCGGTGCCTGCTTCGGCTGGTGGAACTTCGTCACCAAGGCCAACCTCGCCTTGGCCGCCGGCCTGGCGCTGCCGCTGCTCGCCGCGCTCGGCTACGCGCCCGGTGCGCGCGACGCCGATGCGACGGCCGCGCTGGCGATGGTGTATGCCGGGCTGCCGGTCGTGTTGAAGCTCGGCGCGGTGGTGCTGCTGTGGCGCTGGCGCGGACAAATCGAGCCGGTTGCCGCGGCGACGGATTCTGCGGCTGCGGCCGCTTTGCGGGAGGTGAGATCGTGATCTGGAGGGCGATGCGAGGTGTCCTGTTCCTTGTTGCCGGCCTGCTCGGGCTGGCGCTGATGGGAGGTTGTTCGACGGTGGATATCGGGAAATATCGCAGCGAGACGCCGGTGCTCGATCTGCGCGACTACTTCAATGGCACGCTCGACGCGCACGGCATCTTCCAGGACCGCTCGGGCGAGGTGGTGAAGCGCTTCCACGTCGTCATCGAGGCGAGCTGGCAGGGCGAAGTCGGCACGCTCGACGAGCGCTTCACCTATTCCGACGGCAGCACCCAGCGCCGCGTGTGGACCATCACCCACCTCGGCAACGGCCGCTACCGCGGAACGGCCGACGACGTCGTGGGCGAGGCGCAGGGCGAAGCGGCCGGTAACGCCCTGCGCTGGCGCTACGTGCTGGCGCTGCCGGTCGATGGCAAGGTGTACAACGTCGACTTCGACGACTGGATGTTCCTCATGGACCAGCGCGTGATGCTGAACCGCTCGGTGATGAGCAAGTGGGGCTTCCGCCTCGGCGAGGTCACGCTATCCTTCTACAAGCGGGGCGGATGATGGCCCTGCTGCCGCCGATGAATCGGCCCATCCGTGACTGGCAGGGGCAGCGTGTGTGGATCGTCGGCGCATCGAGCGGCATCGGCGCGGCGCTGGCCAGGGCGCTGGCGGTGCGCGGCGCGTGGGTGGCGGTGTCGGCGCGCAATCGCGAGGCGCTGCAGGCGGTGGCGGCCGATTGCGGGATCTCCGCGGTGGTCGAGCCGCTGGACCTGACCATGCCGGACGATTTCCTGCGCGTGCGTGACGCCTTGCTGATGCGCTGGGGGCGGCTCGACCTCGTCGTGTTCAACGCCGGAACCTATCGCCCGCTGCGTGCCTGGTCGCTGACGATCCCGGCCATTCGCGAGACGCTGCAGACCAACCTCCTTGGCACGATGGAGGGCGTCGCCGCGCTGGCGCCGATGTTCAGCGCCCAGGGTGCCGGCGCGATCGCGCTCGTCGGCAGCGTCGCCGGCTACGGCGGCCTGCCCAAGGCGACGGTGTACGGCCCGTCCAAGGCGGCGCTGATCAACTTCGCCGAAACGCTGTACCTGGACCTTGCGCCGCGCGGCGTGTCGGTCTTCCTGGTCAACCCCGGCTTCGTCGCCACGCCGCTGACCGCGCAGAACGACTTCCACATGCCGGCGCTGCTGACGCCGGAGCAGGCGGCCGAGGCGATGATCGCGGGTTTCGCGCGCGGCGCCTTCGAGATCCACTTCCCGAAGCGCTTCACCGGCGTGCTCAAGCTGTTGAGCCTGCTGCCGCGGCGGCTGTACTTTCCGCTGATCCGCAAGGTGACGGGGCTATGACGATGCGGCGTGACCCCATTGCCCCCGCCGACTGCAGCGAGGGCGTGGCCGCGCTGGCGCATTTCTACGAGACGCTGCAGCCGGCCTCGCTGGCGCGCGTCGGCGAGCTGTACGCCCCCGACGCGCGCTTCAAGGATCCGTTCAACGAGGTCGTCGGCATTCCCGCCATCTCACGCATCTTCGAGCATATGTTCGCCACCGTGGCGGCGCCGCGCTTCGTCGTCACCACCCGCATCGTACAGGGCCGGGAGGCGATGCTGGGCTGGGATTTCCACCTGCGGCTGTCGGGCCGCGACACGGTGATCCGCGGTGTGACCCACCTGCAGTTCGACGAGGCCGGGCGGGTGGTGTTGCACCGGGACTACTGGGACGCGGCCGAGGAACTCTATGCCCGCCTGCCGATCATCGGCGGGCTGATGCGCTGGCTGCGGCGCAAGCTGTCGAGCGGGTGAACGCGGGCCAAAAGGTGCGGAAGGTGCCCGGAATCCGGTCTGGCGGCGGGGGTTGCGCTCCGTCGGGCTGCGGAACTCGACCTCGCTTCGCTCGGGACTCGAACAGTCCTCGCCCGCTCCGCGCATCCCCCGCCGCCAGACCTGCCGCATTGCGTGCTCCAGGGTACGTAACAGCCCAGGGCGTCTGGCTGTGATGCCGAGTTTGCGATCTGCAGCCGATCCTGCTATCCAGCACCTTTTGCCGTGACCGACGTCCGCGCCACCCGCCCCGCATGAACATCGTCCCCTTCCAGTCCCTCGCCTGTCCGCTCGACGGCGCGTCCTTGCAGCGCAGCGGCGCGGCGTGGCGCTGCTCCTCCGGCCACAGCTTCGACATCGCCCGCGAAGGCCACACCCATCTGCTGCCGGTACAGAACAAGCGCTCGCGCGATCCCGGCGACAGCAAGGAGATGGTGGCCGCGCGGCGGCGTTTCCTGAAGGCGGGCTGCTACCAGCCGATCGCGGCGGCGGTGGCGCGCACCGTGCTGCAGCACCTGCCGACCGGCGGCGCCTGCCTCGATGCGGGCTGCGGCGAAGGCTATTACCTGCGCCAGCTGGCCGACGCTGCTGCGGCGGCGGCTGTCGCAGGCGAGGGCAGGCTGGCGTTGCTCGGGCTGGATATCTCGAAGTGGGCGGTGCTCGCGGCGGCGAAGCCCTTCCGTGACGCCGGCTGGGTGGTGGGCAGCAATGCCAACCTGCCGGTGCTGGCGGCGACGCTGGACTGCGTGCTGTGCATGTTCGGTTTTCCGGTTTATGCGGAGTTTGCCCGCGTGCTGAAGCCGGGCGGGCTGCTGCTGCAGGTCGATGCCGGGCCGGATCATCTGCGCGAGCTGCGCGAGATCATCTACCCGGCGCTGAAGCCCGAGCGAGCGGCCGACGAGGCGCCGCCTGCGGGGTTCGAGCGCGTCTCCACCGAAAGCCTGCGCTTTGCGCTGCCTCTGGCCGACCCGGCGCAGATCGCCGACCTGCTGGTGATGACTCCCCACCTGTACCGCGCCACTGCCGAAGGCCGCGCGCGGGCGGCGGCGCTGACGGCGCTGGACGTGACCGTCGACGTGCGCCTGGTCAGCCTGGTGCGCCGACACTGATCCCGGCTGCGCGTCCGCGTTGCGCTAAAGCGCGTCCAGCCGCGCGCGCAGGCTCGCAGCCTGGGTGGTGAGCGCGTCGCGCGTCGCCGCGTCCATCTTCGCCAGCTGGCGATACACCATGCCCAGCCGGTGGTTGTTGCCCATGCGATCGGCGTGGCGGGAGAAGAAATCCCAGTACAGCGCGTTGAACGGGCAGGCGCGCGCGCCGGTGCGCGCCTTCTTGTCGTAGTGGCAACCCTTGCAGTAGTCGCTCATGCGGTCGATGTAGGCCGCGCTCGACACATAGGGCTTGGTGGCGAGCAGGCCGCCGTCGGCGTGCTGGCTCATGCCCAGCGTGTTGGGCAGTTCCACCCATTCGAAGGCGTCGATGTAGACGCCCAGGTACCAGCGGTGCACCGCCTGCGGCGACAGGCCGGCGAGCAGCGCGAAGTTGCCGATCACCATCAGGCGCTGGATGTGGTGCGCATAGGCGTGCTCCAGCGACTGGCCGATCGAGTGGGCGAGGCAGCGCATGCGCGTCTGCCCGGTCCAGAACCAGGCTGGCAGCGGCGCATCGTGGCCCAGTGCGTTGTGTTCGACATAGCCGGGCATGTGCGCCCAATACACGCCGCGCACGTATTCGCGCCAGCCCAGGATCTGGCGGATGAAGCCTTCGGCCGCCGCCAGCGGGACGCGGCCGTCGCGCCAGGCGGCTTCCGCTTTCGCCACCACCTCGCGCGGGTTCAGCATCTTGACGTTGAGCGCGAAGGACAGCAGTGAGTGGAAGAGCCGCGTGCTGCGCAGGCTCATCGCGTCCTGGAAGTCGCCGAAGTGCGGCAGGGCCGCGTCGATGAAGGCGTCGAGCTGGGCCAGCGCCTCGTCGCGGTTCAGCGGCCAGGCCAGGCGGTCGGCAGCGGGGTCGCCGAAGCTGCGCACGCCGGCGGCGACGATGGTCTGCCACAGCGCGGAATGGTCGTGCCGGACGCGCGGGTCGGCGGGCACGTAGGGGATGCCCGGCCAGGGCTTGCGGTTGTCGTGGTCGAAGTTCCACTGGCCGCCGGCCGGCTTGCCGGCAGCATCCATCAGCACGCCGTGGCGCCAGCGCATGTGGCGGTAGAAATGCTCCATCAGCCACTGCTTGCGGCCTTCGAACAGCGCCGCGTCCTCGTCGCGCGCGGTGTAGAAGTGTTCGCTGTCGACCGCCTGCGCCGGGATTGCGAGCTGGCGGGCGTAGTCGGCGAGCTGCGCGTCGAGCCGCCACTCGTCGGGCGACTGCCATTCGAGGGCGGTGGCGTGGTGGGCGGCGATCGCCGCGTCGAGGTTCGCGGGCAGCGACTGGCGGTTGTCGGCGTCGTCGATGGCGAGGTAATGCACGCGGTGGCCGGCCGCGCGCAGTTGGCGCGCGAAGTCGCGCATGGCGGCGAAGATGGCGAGGATCTTCTGCGCGTGGTGCAGCACGTAGTCGGTTTCCTGGCGCACTTCCATCATCAGGTAGACGACGTCGTCGCGCCGGGTGTCGAACCAGGAATGGCGCGGGTCGAGCTGGTCGCCGAGGATCAGGCGCAGGCAGGTGCTCATGCGGTGCTCCTGGCACTGCGGCGGCAGCGTTCCGAGCACCACTTCACCTGTTCCCAGTCGCGTGTCCATTTCTTGCGCCAGGCGAAGGGGCGCCCGCAGTGGGCGCAGGTCCTGGTCGGCAGGTCGGCTTTGCGGCGCATGCCCATTTACCACTCCAGGCTGAGCTGACGGTCGGTGCCCGCGCGGCGGGGGCGGCGCGCCTCCGGGCGCTTGCGCGAGCCGTGTTTCTTGACGATCGCCGCCTTGGCGGCACGCACTTCGGGCTGGGCGCGCAGCGCATGCACGCGGGCCTTGGCGGCGCGGGTGGCGGTTTCCAGGTCCACGAGCGGCGCGGCGATGTCCTCGCCCACGCGCACGCCGCAGCGCTGCTGGATGTCGGCTGGCATGCGCCAGGGCTCGAACAGCCAGGCGTCGGGCACGCGGCGCATCGCCGGCAGCCACCGGCGCACGAAGCGGCCCTCCGGGTCGTGGTCGCGCGCCTGCTTCACCGGGTTATAGACGCGGGTGGTGTTGATGCCGGTGGTGCCCGACTGCATCTGCATCTGGCTCCAGTGGATGCCCGGTTCGTAGTCGAGGAACTGCCGCGCCAGCCATTCGCCGACCGGGCGCCAGTGCAGCCAAAGCGGATAGGCGGCCACCGACACCAGCATCGCGCGCATGCGGAAGTTCAGCCAGCCGGTCTCGCGCAGCATCGCCACGCAGGCATCGACCAGCGGCCAGCCGGTGCGCCCGGCCACCACCGCATCGAAATGCGCCGGGTTCCAGTCCGGCTCGCGCAGGCCGTCGTAGCCGCGATGCAGGTTGCGGAACTCGAGCTCAGGTTCGCTCTCGAGCTTCTGAATGAAATGGCAGTGCCAGTAAAGGCGGCTGAGGAAGGCGGCGAGGCCCTTGCGGCGGCGTTCGTCGGCCGGCGGTAAGGCTTCGATTTCAGCGCGCGTCGCCTGCACCACCTCGCGCAGGCTCAGGCAGCCCCAGGCGAGGTAGGGCGATAGCCGCGAGCAGGCGCTGGGCGCCGACAGCGGCGAAGAGATGCCTCCGCGGTACTGGCCGCTGCGCTCGGACAGAAAACTGTGCAACACGTCGAGCGCGGCGTGGCGCCCGCCCGGCTGGCGGCGTGGCGGATCGTCGTCGAGCAGGCCCAGTCCGGAGGCGTCGGGGGGCGGCGTTTCGGTCCAGGGCAGCGAGGCGGACTCGATGTGTGCGGGCAGGTCGTGCCGGGCGGCGGCGACATGCGCTTCCCAGCGCCCCCGCCAGGTGTCGCGGTCGTGCAGGCGGCGGACCACGCCGAACTGCGGGTACTCGTGCCAGGCGACGCCATGGCCTCGGCACCAGGTGGCCACCGCGCGGTCGCGTGTGTAGCTGGCGCCGTTGCCGGTCTCCTCGTGCGAGTGCAGCGCGGCGAAAGGCGCCAGCGCGTGCAGGCGGTCGAGCACCGCGACCGCCTCGCCAGTGACGACGTGCAGCCTTCCGCCGTGCTGGCGCAAGGCGGCGTAGAGCTCGCGCAGGCTCTCGATCACGAAACGGTAGTGCTGGCTGGCCGCGTCTGGCTGCGCCCACAGGCCGGGTTCGACGATGTACAGGCACAGCACCCGTCCGCGCGCGGCGGCGTGCGCGAGCGCGGCGTGGTCGTGCAGGCGCAGGTCGCGCTTGAACCAGACGACTTGGTAGCTCATGTCCGATCGAAGAAGGCGGTGTGGTGCGACGCGGGGAGGCGCCCTTCAATCGGATGATAGCCTGTGAGCTCCTATTTGTCCTGGACAAAAGTGCTTTTTCTCGAGCGCTGCGCTTACGCGGCCGGCTCAGCGCGTGACCCAGCCGCCGCACATCGGGAACACCTGACCGACGAAGCAATCCGCCGCCGCGCTGCTCAGGTAGACGGCGAAAGCCGCATCCTCGCGCGCGCCGACCAGGCGGCCGAGCGGCACCTCGCGCTGCAGGCGTTCCTGGAAGCGCGGGTTGGCCTGAACGTCGGGCGGGAAGTAGGTGGGGTTGTCGACGAAGTTCTGCGCGATCGCGTTGACCTGGACATTGTTCGGCGCCATCTCCACCCCGAGCGCCTGCACATAGGCCAGTTGCGCGCCGCGCGCGGCGCTGTAGCTGGAGGCGCGCTTCATGCCGCGCAGCGCAGCCGCGCTGCCCATCAACACGATCTTGCCGGCACGGCGCGCCACCATCTGCGGCAGCACCGCGCGGCACAGCCGCGGCAGCGGATCGACCAGGCAGCCGAACACCTCGGCCCATTCGTCGTCGGTGACGTCCATCGCCGGCGTGCTGGGCGCTGGCAGTGCGAGGTTGGCGACCAGCACGTCGACCACGCCGGAGCGCGCCACCAGCGCCGCCGGCGCGTCGGCTGCGCGCAGCGACTCGGTGCTGGCGATCACTTCGGCGCCCTGTTCGGCGAACACTTCGCACAGCACCGGGCCCATGAAGGCGTCGGCCTGGGTGATCAGCACACGTTTTCCGGCAAGCGGGGCATCGGCCATGGTCGTCTCCTCAGTTCCAGCGGATGGGTGTGGGCGCGTGCTGCACGTGCAGTGCGGCGACGGCCCGGTTCGGGTAGTCGGTGATGATGCCGGTGACGCCGGCGGCTGCCAGCGCCGCCATGCGGTGCGCGTCGTTGCAGGTCCAGGCGAAGACCATGTGGTCGGCGGCGGCGAGTTCGGCAAGCGTGGCGCGGCTGGTGGGGTCGAGCGTGCCGTCGACGGAGCCGAAGCCGAGCGAATCCACCTCGCCGTGGCAACCGGGGTGGTAGGCGTCGGCGTCGAGGAGGGCGAGGTAGTCGGCGACGCGCGCGAGGCGTCCGCTGCTCAGCACGCCGGTGGCGATGTCGGCATCCAGCCGGCGCAGCTGGACCAACTGCGCGTGGTCGAAGGACGACACCAGTACGCTGCGCGCGAGGCCTGCGGCGCGAACGTCTCCCACCACGCGTGCGGCGATGCCTTCATACAGCCGGGGGATGGACTTGATCTCGATGTTCAGCAGCAGGTCGCGGTCGGCTGCGAACAAGAGAACTTCCTGCAGCGTGGGGATGCGGATCGCGCCGCTGGCGAAGCGCGCGCGCTCGGCGAGCGGCACCTGCCCGGCAAGTTCGGTGTCGGTCAGCCCGCGCAGGAAAGGTTGGCGACGCGCTGCGGGCAGGTCCAGCTCGCGCACGTACCAGCTGCCGGCGTCGAGCTCGCGCAGCTCCTCCGCGCTGAAGTCGGAGACGAACCCGCCGGCAAACAGCGGGAATTCGGTGGCGACGTCGGTGCAGCGGGCGAGGCGGTCGTCGTGATGCACCACGGCGATACCGTCGCGCGACAGATGCACGTCGAGTTCCACCATGTCGCAGCCCAGCGTGGCCGCCTTATCGAAGGCGGCGAGGGTGTTCTCGGGGGCGAAGGCGCGCGCGCCGCGATGGCCGACGACGAGCGGGCGACCCATTGGCAGCGGGCGGCCGGATGGGAACTGCAGGCGACGGGGTCGAGACATGCGGGTCTCCCGCGTGGGCTTCGCGTGGTTGCTGTCCCGATTCTATTCAGCTCGACGGCAAATACCTACCTGAATGCAGCGTCGGCGGCAGCGGACTGCGCTGGGGTCTCGCTGACCGCGATGCGGTGCGGCCACGCGAGCGCAGCGTGCCGGCTTAGCGCTGTATGGCCTGTGCCCGCAGCCAGTCCAGCGCACCCTGCCCGGCGGCGCGGCCGCTGGCGAAGCAGGCGGTGAGCAGGTAGCCGCCGGTGGGTGCTTCCCAATCCAGCATCTCGCCGGCAGCGAACACGCCGGGCAGCGCGCGCAACATGAGGTGCGCGTCCACTTCGCCGAAATCCACGCCGCCCGCGCTGCTGATCGCTTCGTCCAGCGGCCTTGTCGCGACCAGGCGCAGCGGCAGCGCCTTGATGCCGGCGGCGAGCCGCGTCGGATCATTGAAATCCGCGGCGGGCAGGCATTCGCGCAGCAACGCCGCCTTCAGCCCCCTGATGCCGGCCTGGCCCTGCAGGTGGCTGGCCATCGAGCGGCTGCCGCGCGGTCGCGCGAGCTCGGCAGCGAGCCGCTCCAGGCTGCGACCGGGGGCGAGATCGAGCTCGAGGAGCACTTCGCCGCGCGCGGCGATGGTGTCGCGCAGCGGGGCCGACAGCGCATAGATCAGCCCGCCCTCGATGCCGGTGGCCGAGATCAGACATTCGCCGGCGCGTTCGTGGCGCTCGCCAGCTGCATCGGTGACGCGGGCGGCGACCGACTTCAGCGGTTCGCCGAGGTGGCGCGCCAGCAGATGAGCACTCCATCCGCGGCCGTTGGTGCCGCCGGCGGCGACGTCGAAGCCGCAGTTGGCGGGCACGAGCTCGGCGACGCGGATGCCGCGTTCGCGCAGGGTCGGTACCCAGGCGCCGTCCGAGCCCAGCTTCGCCCAGCTGCCGCCGCCCAGCGCCAGCACCACCGCGTCGGGCGTCACGCGATGCTCGCCGGCGGGGGTTGCGAAACGCAGGGCGGGCGCAGCGAGGCGGGCCGAGCCGCCGATCGTGTGCGCATCGGTGTTCCAGCCCAGCCAGCGATGACGCATCGCGAAATGCACGCCGGCCGTCCGCAGCCGCGCCAGCCAGGCGCGCAGAAGCGGCGCAGCCTTCATCTCCTGGGGGAACACGCGGCCGGAGCTGCCAACGAAGGTGCCGACGCCCAGTCCGTGCGCCCAGGCACGCAGCGCGTCGGCGTCGAAGGCGGCGATCATCGGCTCCAGCATCGCGCGGCGCGCGCCATAGCGCGACAGAAAGGCGTCGCGCGCTTCGGAGTGGGTCAGGTTGAGGCCGCCGCGGCCGGCGAGCAGGAACTTGCGCCCCACCGAGGGCATTGCATCGTAGACCGTGACCTCGGCTGCGCCGGCCAGCACTTCCGCCGCCATCAGCCCGGCTGGACCGCCGCCGATGACGGCGACCTGCGGCCGACGGCTGCGGACTGCGTGGGCGTCGCTCATGCGCCGGGAAAGCGGCGGCGAAAGCCCTCGGGCGCCGGCGCGATCTTGCGTGCACCGTAGTCGAAGAACACGATGCCGGTCTTGCCGCGCGCCACGTCGCGGCCGCTGGCCTTGTCGCGCATGCGCCAGACGACGTCGCAGCCATACTTGCTGAAGTCCTCGGCGCCCATCTCGACCACCATGGTTTCACCGTGGAAGGCTTCGGAAAGGTATTGCAGCGCGGCGTCGGCGACGATGATGCCCAGCCCCTCGACGTCCAGTTCCGCGTAGCCCATGGATTTCAGCCAGCGCACCCGCGCTTCCGACACCAGTGACAGCAGCAGGGCGTTGTCGAGGTGGTTGCCGTGGTTGATGTGGCCGATGTAGAGCGGGATCTCGGTCGAGAAGGGAAACGATGCGGGGAGGTCGATCTTGATGCGGGCCATGGCTGCAGCGACGTGAAGACGCAAAAAAATGGGCGGAGGGGCCGAAGCCTAGCGCGCTGCACGCGTTGGCTTCAACTCTTCCGCCCTTGTGGCGATGCCGGGCGCTACGGCCCGGCGGCGTCGGTCAGGCCTCGGCCGGGATGCGCAGCACCTGGCCCGGATAGATCTTGTCCGGGTGGCTCAGCATCGGCTTGTTGGCCTCGAAGATGGCCGGGTACTTGTTGGCGTTGCCGTAATACTGCTTGGCGATCGCCGACAGGGTGTCGCCGCGCGCCACAGTGTGGAAACGCGCTTCCGCGGCAGGCGCGGCCACCGTCATGCTGTCGCTGACCTGGGCCACGCCCGCGACGTTGCCGGCGGCAAGCAGGATCTTTTCCTTTGTTGCCTGATCCGGCGCGGTGCCCGAGACGGTGACGGTGGAACTGGCGCCGTCGAAAGCAACGGCAAGATCGGCCGGCGCCAGCTTGAGCGCGACGATGTAGTTGCGGATCGCTTCGCCGGCCTTCGCATTGGCCGCCGGATCGGTGCCGGCCGCCTGCGCTTCGCCACTGCCGAAAAGCTTCTCACCTGCTTCCTTGATGAACGCGAACAGTCCCATTCTTGACTCCTTTACCAGACGATGCGAATTGCAACGGAGTCAGGATAGCTCGATATCCCGGGCGGGTCCATTTGCGCAAAATATGTCATGCATCGGCGCCATGCCGGCTAGAATCCCGGCCGAGCCGCGTGCGCGGGAAGATTCTTAGTGACTGGAGTTGAATCATGTTCGATCAGGAAGACAGTGAGCTGAATGTCGTGATGGGCGTGTTGTTCGGGATCATCGCCCTGGTGATCGCCCTCGTCATCGGCCTGGGCGTGCACAAGCTGCGCTCGGGCGGCGAGGCAGCGCCGGTGGCCGTGGCCATGGCGCCGGCGGGCGAGGCCTTCGTCGATGTTCAGGAAGTCGGCGAACCGCTCGCCAAGGTGTACTTCGATCTGGGCCAGTCGGCGCTTCCGGCCGATGCGGCGCCCAGCATCGAGAAGGTTGTTGCGGCGTTGAACGCCGCCGGCGACAAGCGCGCGCTGTTGTCGGGCTACCACGACGAGACCGGCGGTGCGGCGGTAAACGCCGAAGTTGCGAAGAATCGCGCCCTGTCGGTGCGTGCAGCGCTGCTCGCCGCCGGCGTTCCCGCCGAGCGCGTGCTGATGCGCCGTCCGGCGGTCACGCTTGGCGGTGGCGATGCCGCCGAGGCGCGTCGGGTCGAGATCCGCGTGCAGTAATTCGCTGCAACTCAGTTGCCGTTCGAGAGCCGGGCATGCCCGGCTTTTCTTTTGTCGTGCGCACTGACCATTGGCAATGAAGGCACCGGAGTGGTGCGGGAGTAGGGCAAGGGCATGAAAGGCGCCGGCTCGGCCTGCCTCATGCACCGAAAGCGGGAATTTCATGCACAATGTTGGGGAAACCGCGCGACCGTCTCGGGTAACACCGAGGCGGTCGCGCGCGCATGTCCATCTCTACACACAGGCCCAGCATCATGAAATATCAGTCTCTCGAGGAGTTCCTGGCTTACGTTGAGCAGCGCAACCCTGGCCAGCCCGAATATCTGCAGGCGGTCAGCGAGGTCATGGAGAGCCTGTGGCCCTTCATCTCCGCGAACAGACGCTACGCTGAGCACGCGCTCCTCGACCGACTGATCGAACCCGAGCGCGTGATCATGTTCCGCGTGTCGTGGGTGGACGACAAGGGCGACGTCCAGGTCAATCGTGGCTATCGCATCCAGCACAATTCGGCCATCGGCCCCTACAAGGGCGGCCTGCGTTTCCATCCTTCGGTGAACCTGTCGATCCTGAAGTTCCTCGCCTTCGAGCAGACCTTCAAGAACGCGCTGACCACGCTGCCCATGGGCGGCGGCAAGGGCGGCTCCGACTTCGATCCGAAGGGCCGCAGCCCGGGTGAAGTCATGCGTTTCTGCCAGGCCTTCATGAGCGAGCTGTATCGCCACGTTGGCCCCGACACCGACGTGCCGGCGGGTGACATCGGTGTGGGCGGCCGCGAGGTCGGCTACATGGCCGGCATGATGAAGAAGCTGTCGAACAACGCCGCCTGCGTGTTCACCGGCAAGGGCCTGACCTTCGGCGGCTCGCTGATCCGTCCGGAATCGACCGGCTACGGCACGGTGTACTTCGCCAACGCGATGCTCGAGCACGCCGGCCGCGACTTCAAGGGCCTGCGCGTGGCCGTGTCCGGTTCGGGCAACGTCGCCCAGTTCGCCATCGAGAAGCTGATGCAACTCGGCGCCAAGCCCATCACCTGCTCGGATTCGAGCGGCACGGTGATCGACGAGGCCGGTTTCACCCCCGAGAAGCTGGCGATCCTCATGGAGATCAAGAATCACCATTACGGCCGCGTCTCCGAGTACGCCGAGCGCATCTGTGCCCGTTTCGAGCCGAACGTGCGCCCGTGGCACGTGCCGGTCGATGTCGCCCTGCCGTGCGCGACGCAGAACGAGCTCGACGCCAACGACGCCGCCACGCTGGTCAGGAACGGTGTGATCGCGGTTGCCGAGGGCGCCAACATGCCCAGCACCGCCGAAGCCGTGAAGATCTTCGAGCACAACGGCGTGCTGTACGCGCCGGGCAAGGCGTCCAATGCCGGTGGTGTTGCCACTTCCGGCCTGGAGATGAGCCAGAACGCGATGCGCCTGTCGTGGACCCGCGAAGAGGTCGACGCACGCCTGAAGGAGATCATGCTCGGCATCCACGCCGCCTGCCTGAAGTACGGCAAGCGCGCCGACGGCACGGTGAGCTATGCCGACGGCGCCAACGTCGCCGGCTTCGTCAAGGTCGCGGAGGCGATGCTTGCGCAAGGCGTGATCTGACCCTGCCAGTGGTCTCCTGACACGCCCGCCCGTCGCAGCTTCGGCTGTCGGGCGGGCTTTTTCATTGGCCGCTTGTGGAATACCGATTCGTGGATTCCGCAATACAGCAGGTCTGGTGGCGGGGGATGTGCGGAGCGGGTGAGGACTGTTCGAGTCCCGAGCGAAGCGAGGTCGAGTTCCGCAGCCCGACGGAGCACATCCCCCGCCACCAGACCGGATTCGGCGTGCCGAGGTGATCGGTTAAACTCCAGCCAAGACCAGGATTTCAGGAGCAGTAACTCATGATCCAAGCCAGCATCGTCCCCGTCACGCCTTTCGAGCAGAACTGCAGCATCCTGTGGTGCGACCGGACGAAGAAGGCGGCGGTCGTCGATCCGGGCGGCGATCTCGATCGCATCCTGGCCGCGGCGAAAAAGCTGGGTGTGACGATCGAGAAGATCCTGATCACCCACGGCCATATCGACCACGCCGGCGGCACCGCCAAACTGGCGCGCGAGCTCGGTGTGCCGATCGAAGGGCCGCAGCAGGAAGACCGCTTCTGGATCGATGGCATGCCGCAGCAGAGCAAGATGTTCGGCTTTCCGGACGTCGAATCCTTCGAGCCCGACCGCTGGCTGAACGACGGCGACACGGTCACGGTGGGTGAAGAAACGCTACGCGTCATCCATGCGCCCGGTCACACGCCCGGCCATGTCGTGTTCGTGCATTCCGAGGCCCGCCTCGCGATCGTCGGCGACGTGCTGTTCGCCGGCTCGATCGGGCGTACCGATTTCCCGCGCGGCGATCACCAGACGCTGATCCGCTCCATCCGCAACAAGCTCTTCCCGCTCGGCGACGACATCGTCTTCATCCCGGGACACGGGCCGACGTCGACTTTCGGCGACGAGCGCGCAGGCAACCCCTACGTCGGCGACCACGCCTGAGTGCGACTGCCCGATCTGCATCCCCAAATGAAAAGACCCGCGCGCCATGCCGGCGGGCGGGTCTCCTGACGCACGGCGGTCGCGTGACCGCCGCCGGATCGATCAAGCGCGCTGCTTCAGCGCATCGCGGATCTCGCGCAGCAGCTTGACGTCTTCCGGTTCCGGCGCGGGCTCAGGTTCGGCCGCCGGCGGTTCGGCGCGCTTGAGCTTGTTGATCGCCTTGATCGCGACGAAGATCGCGAAGGCGATGATCAGGAAGTTGATGATCGAGTTGATGAACACGCCGTACTTGATTAGCGGCGCGCCGGCCTTTTCGGCAGCTTCCAGCGTCTCGTAGGCGGTTGCGCTCAGGTTGACATACAGGTTGCCGAAGTCCACGCCGCCGACCAGCATGCCGACGATGGGCATCACCACGTCCTTGACCAGCGAGTCGACGATCTTGCCGAAGGCGCCGCCGATGATCACGCCGACGGCGAGATCGATGACGTTGCCACGCATGGCGAACTCTTTGAATTCCTGAACGAAACTCATGGGCAACTCCTTGTTAAGCTGTTGTCGTTTGAAGGCGGCCCCTCACGCATCGAGTGGCGCCGCCGGCCTCATAGGCTTGATGCGTGGTCCATATTAACGCCGCATTGCAACATCTGCCAAAAACTTCACGTTTTGTGCGCTGAAGAATTTGCCATTCATGCGGGCCCGGACGCGTGCCTACCCGCATCGATGGCGTGAGTTCGCCGGACGCCGGCGCGTTCCAGGAGACGACATGACACTCCCTGTTTCCCTGCGCGGGCAATTCCGCGTTCCCGCGATCGCCGCACCGATGTTCCTCGTTTCCGGCCCCGCACTCGTCATCGAAGCCTGCAAGGCGGGCGTCGCAGGCACCTTTCCTGCGCTGAATGCGCGTCCTGCCGAGCAACTCGATGCCTGGTTGAGCGAGATCGACGCCGCGCTGGCGCGCTGGCGCGACGTGCATCCCGACGCCGCCTGTGCGCCACATGGGGTCAACCTGATCCTGCATGCGTCGAACGACAGGAAAGAGCGGGATCTGCAGACGATCGTGCGCCATCGTGTACCGATCGTGATCACCAGCCTGGGGCATCCAGGCGAGGTGGTGAAGGCGGTGCATGCCTATGGCGGCCTGGTCTTCTCCGACGTGATCCATGCCTATCACGCGCGCAAGGC
Source organism: Thauera sp. (assembly GCA_017302295.1). Lineage (GTDB taxonomy): Bacteria > Pseudomonadota > Gammaproteobacteria > Burkholderiales > Rhodocyclaceae > Thauera. Next base: position 84,637 of record JAFLDS010000016.1, read on the forward strand.
GATCGCTGCCGGTGTCGACGGCATCATCGCCGTGGCCGCCGGAGCGGGCGGGCACGCGGGGGGGCAGGGCGTGCTCAGCCTGGTCCGCGAGATCCGCGAATTCTGGGACGGCGTGCTGGTGGCGGCGGGCAGCATTTCGGACGGCGCGGCGATCCGCGCGGTGGAAGTGCTCGGCGCCGATTTCGCCTACATGGGAACGCGCTTCATCGCCACGCGCGAGTCGATGGCGCCCGAGGCCTACAAGCAGATGATCGTCGATTGTGGCGCAGCCGACATCGTGTATACGGACGCGATCTCCGGCACCAACGCCAGCTTTCTGTGGCCCAGCCTGCAGCGAGCGGGCTACGACCGTGAGGCGCTCGGCGTCGGCGCGGGCAAGGGCAAGCTGCACGACATGTCCGACGAGGCGCGCGCCTGGCGCGACGTGTGGAGCGCCGGGCAGGGGGTGGCGACGATCCACGACATCCCGGAGGTGGCGGCGCTGGTCGACCGGCTGGTGGCCGAGTACCGGGCCGCCTGCGCCCTGCCGCCCAGCGCGGCGCTGAGGGCCTGAGCGCGGGCGATCCGCCTCGCCGCTTATCGGGCAGCTCGTCCCTCCATGCTCGCCTTCGTCCAGGTCCTGATCAGCGGTGTCGCGCTCGGCTGCGTGTATGGGCTGGTCGCGCTCTCCTTCGTGCTGATCTACAAGGCGACCGAAACGGTCAGCTTCATGCAGGGTGAGCTGCTGATGGTGGGGGCGTTCGGCGCCCTGGGGCTGCACCTGGGCGCAGGCTGGCCGCTGCTGGCAGCGGAGCTCGCCGCGATTGCCGGCACGGCCCTGCTCGGCGCGGCCTGCGAGCGCGTCGCGCT
>JAFLDS010000017.1 GCA_017302295.1 Thauera sp.
CCGGCTGCGGCACGCCGATGGCGGCGAGCAGCGGCGGCAGGGTGGCCGCGCGGCGCAGCGGCTGCGCGTCGAGAGCGTCGCTGCGGCCGCCAAGGGTGGCCTCGGCGAGCCGGTCGATCGCCGCGTCCAGCGGCGCCAGGTCCATTGTCAGCTCGATGTCGGCAGCGGCGGGGACGGCCCCTGCTGCGGCTTGCGCCTGCGGCCAGTCGAGATTGATGTGGCGGATCGCGTCGCCGCCGGCGGCGCGGACCGGGCGCGTCGGCACGAGACGGAACCGGCCTGCAGCGGCGTGGCGAGGCGCGATGACGGCATCGAGCGCGCCGAGCGCATCGTTGCCGGGCAGCACCAGGCGATCGATGCGGCCGCGGGCGGGCACGCTGTCCTTCAGCAGCAGTCGCGCCTGCAGGCGGGCGCCCGCGTCGCCCTCGCAGTCGAGGTCGACGCGGCCTTGGTCGGCCCCCCTACGGGCGGAGCACGACAGGTGGACGTGGCTGACGGTCGCGGCCGATGTGGTGCCCGATGCCGCCAGCGCCCGCAGCCTGCGGTCGATCAACGCGATGTCGGCGCGCGAGAAGGCCATCGCCAGGGCGCCGACGAAGCGGCCGGCGTCGGCGGCGCTGCGCCCCGGCCAGGTCTCGAGCGGGGCGCGCAGCGCCAGCGGATCGAAGGCAGCGGAGATGTCCGCGTACAGACGCAGCTCGGCGTCGGAGGGCAAGGGGCGTCCGCCTTCGATGCCGGCAAAAGGCTGGCGGTTGGGCAGCGAAGGATCGGGTATGGCCAGTCCGTCCGGCCAGCGTTGTCGCCAGTTCGCCAGCAAGGGCTCGACCAGCGCTGGCCGGCCGGCGAGACGTTGCGCGGTGGTGCTGCGGCCCTCGGTCAGGCGGTGACGCAGCGCAAGGCGCAGGGCCTCCGCGCGGCAGGTGACTGCTGTGTCGCGCGCCTGCGAGGCGCAGCCCTCGCGCCACAGGCGTTGGGTTGTGCCCAGCAGGTTGGCGCGCGCGGTTGCGGTGTCGATCGCGTCCGGGATGTCGACGCCGTGACGCCAGGGCAGGCCGTAGTACGACAGGCCCGTGGCGGCGAGGCGGGCGGCCACCGCCGCGCTGGCACTGGTTTCGTCCCACGACTGGCGCGAGAAGATCGGCGCGGCGCCGTGATGGCAGGCGAGACACAGCGTGCGACTGGCATAACCCACCTGCGGCGTGCCGCCTTCCCGATAGTCGTGCACCAGCTGGAACTCGAAGCGGCCGGCTGCCTCGTTGTAGCTGATGACTTCAAGGGCGGCCGCTTTCTCGTGGTACGCGACGTACAGCCGGTCGCGCAGGTAGAGGTGTCCGGGTGCCGCAGCCGGTGGCGGTTCGCCGGTCACGGCGGCGACCACGCGCGGATAGCGGAAGGCGTCGAGGTCTCCGGCGGCATGGCGTTGCAGCGAGCGGCCCAGCGGAATCAGCACCACCGACACACCTCCGGACGGCTGTCCTGCGTCGAGCTCGCGTGCGATGACGCGCAGCAGCGCGGGAAAGGGGAAGGGAACGCGCACCGCGCTGTCGGTAGCGGCCTCGATCAGTTCGTCGAACAGGGAGCGACCGGCGGGCGGAAGATCCGGACCGGGCGCTTCGACAACGCTGGCCGCCGGCGGGTCGATCGCGGCAGCGACCGGCTGACTGCACACCGGCAGCAAAAATGCCAGCGAAGTCGCGGTCAGCGCTGTCGCTCGGAGCATGTCTCCCCCCTCCGTTGCCGCGCCGTGCCAGAACGGCGCAGGGGGGGCTTCGGCCCGCCACAAGCGCTGCTACCGCTCGAGGTGGGTTGCAGCCGGCCCTAGCGGGAACCGGACACGGCCTCGAATGCCTTGCACAGGATCTTCATCCCGTGCTCGATGGCCTCATCACCACCAGCCGCTGCTGCGTGCCGCTCCAGCAGTCTTGCTGCACCTGGCCGGTCTTGAGGAACTCCTCCTTCGCGCGCTCGGCGATGTCCTTGTTGTAGAGCACGAAGTTCACCACAAAGGCGCGGTCCATGTAGGCGCGGCCGAGGTAGAAGCCGGGATACACCATGCGGATCTCGTCGCGGATGGCGAAACCATCGCGACCGGCCATGATGTCGGGCATGCGGCGGTAGCCCGGCAGCTCGTCGGTGAAAGCGTAGTCGATGATGATGGACTCACGCCGGCCATCGAGCAGGCTCTGCCCGCAATACAGCTTGGCCGGGAACAGCAGCCACTGGTCCTTGCCGCCGACGCGCGTCTTCTGCAGGGGATTGGCTGCGCTCTCCTCAACGAGACCGAGTTTCTTCAGCACGCTCAGGTCCTCGATGCGGTTGCGCAGCAGGCGCTCGTCGCGATAGAAGACCTTGCCCTTCCACAGCGTCTCACCAATTGCGTCGAGCTTGGCGCCGGCCACGTTGACCAGCAGACCCTTCAGCCCGCCACCGGCGATCTCCGACAGGCGCAGCTTGCCGCTGCCGCCATGGGGGAAGAACAGGTCGCCCTCGAAGGCGCCGTCGGGGATCGGGCCTGCGCTCAGCCGGGCGTAGATCTGGTCCACCTGCTCCTGGTCGAGGAAGGACAGGTTCTTCGGCGTGATCTTGTAAAGGTCGGCGGTCGACAGCGGGAAGCGGTGCTCGACATAGGCGAAGTCGGGCTTGCCGGCGTAGGCCTCGGTGTAGGGCGCGAACGCGATGACCGGTGCGGCCTTGTCCTCGGGGCTCTCGAAGAAGCCGCAGCCCGACAGCGCGAGCACGGCGGCAGCGCATGCGCTGCGGGCAAGGGTAGGGATGATTTTCATGGCGGTCCCCCTGCGGTCACAGTGTGGCGAGGAAGGCGATCAGTGCCTTCTTGTCGGCCTCGGGCAGGTCCTCGCCGAAGCGATGGCCCTCGTTCTCGATTTCGGCGGTGCAGCTGCTGTAGATCTGCTTGATCAGGTAGGGCCGCGCCTTCAGTGCCTCGACTAGCGCGTTGGGCTTGCCGACCAGCTCGCCGGTGATCGCCTGGAGGTCCTGCAGCACCTTGCCGCCGGTTTCCGGCCCGAAGCGCTGCGCAAGCTGGTCGCCGAGCGCCTTGGCGTCGGTCTTCGAGCGCACCAGGTCGACGATGAACTGCTTGTGCTGGAAGTTGCCGATGGTGCCTGCAGTGACGCCGCGGCCGTCGATCTCGCTCGGGATGGTCAGCTCGAAGCCGAGCAGCTTCTCCTTGTCGGTGCCGTCCCACAGCCGCGGGCCGACGCGCAGCGTGACGTCCTCGTTGAGCAGTGTGACTTTCGGAATGCGCTGCGCCGGGTTCAGCAACTCCTCCATCGACGCCTTGTACAGCTTGAAGCGGCCTTCCACGCTCGGGTCGTAGGCGAAGCAGGCCGGCTGCTGCTCGGGCGGCAACAGCCGCACGTTGCTGCCATCCACATAGCGCGGGCGCTTCGCGTAGAAGTCGTTCGCCGCGTTCTTCGGCTTGCCGCACAGCTCGGGTCCGAGGGCGTTGTTGTGCAGGAAGGGAGCGTGCGCCCACAGGTTGAGCAGCGAGATATTGCGGTAGTAGCCGCGTCCGCCGTCGGCCGGTTCCTTCACGTTGGGGTCGGGCGGCTGCGCGCGCAGCGTCTCGGAGCCGTATTCCTGCCAGACATGGCCGGCCATGTGGTTGGAGTGCAGTGCGCGGCAGCGGAAGGTGCCCACCTCGGACACCGCCGTCGGGCGGTCGTTGCCCAGCCAGTCCGAGCGCAGGCCGGTGGCGAGGTCGAGCTTGTGGAAGTCGAGTGCGGCGAACTGGCCGGCCAGCGCTTCGGCCTGGCTGGAATGGCAGCGTGCGCAGGTGTTGGCGAACACCGCGCTACCGCGCGCAACCGCACCGGCGCCGAACTCCGCCTCGAGCTCGGTGATCAGGTCCTGCTCGGTATAGCTTGCAGCAGGGTTCGCGCTGCGGCGCATGTTCTCACGCGCGACGCGAAGGTCGGTGACGTGCGCCTCGGCCGACATGAAGAAGTCGAGGATGTTGGTCAGCCGGTCTTCGATGGCGCGGAAGTGGGGGCAGTCGCGCCGGCACTGGCCGATGTCGAACGGTGTCTGGCCGAAGTTTCGTTGCTGCGGATCGATCTGGCGCAGGTCCGTGAGGTGATTCACCCAGCACTGCTCGGAGCAGGATCCGATGTTGAAGTAGACGCGCTGGATCGCCTCGAGCGCGCCGATCGAATCCTCGCCGCCCTTCAGGATGTGATGCACGGTGTCCTTCTCGAGCGACTTCTTCCAGCACTTGCCGTTGCGCCCGGGTTCGCACCAGCAGCTGGTGTCGTCCTTGTCGTCGCCACAGCTGGACACCTTGCGCCACTTAATCACCGACTCGTCGGCGAAGGTCGGACGCTTGGCGATGTTGATCAGCGCGTTGATGGTGCCCGGATTGTTCACCTGGTCGGTCGGGATCGCCGAGGTGTCGCTGGTGCCGGGGCGCGCGTGGGCGAACATCTGCCATTCGAGCGTATTGCTGGCCATGCCCGACACCATGATCTCGGAGATGCGGGTGTACTGGTTGCCGATGAGGCCCTTGATGTTCTCCCATTTCGGGTTCGCCGGGTCGGCCGGCGGGTTGAGCGGGTCGAAGGCGATGTGGCAGGAGCCGCAGGAGGTGCCGATCAGGAAGGGCGGCTCGATCGCGCCGTCCTGCAGGTGCGAGCGCGCCGCCTCGCTGCCGCCGCCGGCGGCGGCGATCGGCCGGTTGTAGCCTTCCCACGAGCCGGCCTTGCCGTTGAGCTTGATCCACGCAGCCTTGTCGAAGCGCGGGTTGGGGAACTTGCGGATGCCGAGCGCGCCGGTCGAGGTGCCGAAGCGCAGGTCGCAGGCGGACTGGCGCTGGTCGCTGGAGGCATGCGGGTCGCCTTCCTTCAGCGGCGCGTCGCGGAAGTCGCACGCCGGGTCGGGATAGCCGCTGCGGCCGACGTAGCCGAGCAGTTCTTCGTCGCCAGGGCACCACTCGAAGCCATAGGTTTCGTCCAGGCTCTTCGCCGGGCAGTTCTTCGACCCGGGCACGCAGCAGGCCGGGTCGTTGATGATGCCCCAGGCGCGGAAGCGGTCGCCGCGCTGGTCGGCGCGCAGCACGCGATACCAGTCGATGAGCACGCCGACGCGCTGCTGGAAGACGTAGGTGTGGAAACGTTCGTTGCCGGCGGTGGCCTTGAACCAGATCAGGCGGCCGGCGCATTCGGACTCATTGAGCCCCTCGCGTGCGCAGGCTTCGTAATAGGGCTGGTCCTGCTCATGAGCCACGCGGGTGGCGGTCGCGGCATCGGCCGCTGGCGCGGCAACCGCCGCGGCGGGGGCTGCGGCATCGCCAGGCGGCGGCGTGGTCGCAGTGATCGGAATCGCGGCGATGAATACCGCGGCGAGGAGGGCGATGACGGCCAGCGCGCGCTTCATGGTGCCTACTCCGACGGGGCGGACCGACAACAAAAGCACATGCAACCGCCCCGTCCACACGGGCGGGCGCGTCGCTGCTTTACGGTCGCCGGCACCCTGTCAGAAGCAGGCCGGCCAGCCTCACTGTCGGTTCGTCGAACGCGCCTGCTCGGACCCGCGGCGTGTTCGCATGTTATTTGGGGTAATTCATTCCTAGCAGGAATTAACCCGTTTGCAAGTCGGCTGCGCGCAGTGGGCGATCAGGGGCTTGCCGGCGCGAGGGCGTCGAGCAGCCGCGCCAGATTGTGGTGCATCAGGCTGAGGTAGTCGGGGGCGAGCCCGTCGGCGGCTGATAGCGCGTCCGAAAACAGCGTTCCGCCGATGCGAGCGCCGCTCTCGAGGCGGATGCGTTCGATCAGGCGCGGGTCGGCGACGTTCTCGATGAACACCGCCGGCACCTTCTCGTTGCGGATCTGCCGGATCAGCCGCGCCACGCCCTGAGCCGTGGGTTCGGCGTTGTTGGACACACCGACCGCCGACAGGAACTGGATGTCGTAGGCGCGGGCGAAATAGCCGAAAGCATCGTGCGAGCTGACGACGCGCCGCCGCTCGGCGGGCAGCTTGCCCAGTGCCGCCCGGATCTCCGCGTCGAGCGCCTTCAACTGCCCGGCGTAGCGCTCGGCGTTGGCGCGGTAGGTGCCTGCGCCGGCCGGGTCTGCCGCGGTCAGGGCCTCGGCGATGTTGGCGACGTAGCGCTGCGCGTTGGCGACGTCCTGCCAGGCGTGGGGGTCGATGCCGCCGGCCTCGTCGTGGCCGTGCGTGTCGGCCGTCGCCATGTTCAGCGTGCGCACGCCCTTGCTGGCGATCAGCGTCGTGCCTCGGAAGCCGGCCGACTTCGCCAGGCGGACGATCCAGTCGTCGAAGCCGAGGCCGTTGGCCACCACCATTGTCGACGCGGCGATGGCGCGCGCATCCGAGGGGCGGGGCTGAAAGGCGTGGGCATCTTCGTTGGGGCCCACCAGCACGCGCACCGTAACGCGAGTGCCGCCGACCTGGCGGATGAAGTCGCCCAGGATGCTGAAGCTGGTGGTGACCGCCACCGGGGCGGATGGCGCCGCCGTTGCGCTGGTCAGGCTCAGGCTTGCGCACAGGGCAAGGAGGGCATTGCGGAGCAGGAAACGCATCGGCAGGGCTGCGGAAAGTCAGGATTCGAGGTGGTGGCGCACCGGCAGGCGGCCAGCCAGCAGTCCGCCCGGCGCTGCGAGCAGCGAGGCGAAATACACCAACCCGCACATCAGCACGATCGCCGGACCGGCCGGCACGTCGGCGTGGAAGGACAGCAGCAGCCCGGCGACGCTGCTGGTCAGGGCGAAGGCGACCGCCAGCGCGAGCAGGGACCACAGTTCGTGCGCCCATAGCCGCGCCGCCGCCGAAGGCAGGATCATGATGCCGACCGCCATCAGCGTGCCCAGCGCGTGGAAGCCGCTGACGAGGTTGAACACCACCAGCGCCAGGAAGCCGTAGTGCGCCACCGGCGACCAGCGGCTGACGCCGCGCAGGAAGGCGGGGTCGAAGCATTCGAGCACCAGCGGACGGAACAGCAGCGCCAGGCCGAACAGCGTCAGCGTGGTGATGCCGCCGATCAGCAGCAGCGAGCCGTCGTCGAGCGCCAGCACCGAGCCGAACAGCACGTGCAGCAGGTCGAGGTTGCGGCCGCGCAGCGAAACGATCATGACGCCGGCGGCGAGCGACAACAGATAGAAGGCGGCGAGGCTGGCGTCTTCCTTCAGGATGGAGGCGCGTGTCACCACCCCCGCCGCCAGCACCACCACCAGGCCGGCGACGATTCCGCCCACCGTCATCGCGCCGAGCGAAAGCCCGAAGGCGAGATAGCCGAGCGCGGCGCCCGGCAGGATGGCGTGGCTCATCGCATCGCCCATCAGGCTCATGCGGCGCAACAGAAGGAAAACGCCCACCGGCGTGGCGCCGAGCGCGAGCGCGAGGCAGCCGGCGAGTGCGCGGCGCATGAAGGCGAAATCGGTGAAGGGGGTGACGAGCAGATCGAGCACGGGACGGCCTGAGGACGTGAGAGGGCGGGCGACGGCTTCAGTGCCGATGCCCGCTGTGGTCGTGCGGGGGGGCGTGCGGGTGGTCGTGCGGGTGGCCGTGACGATGACCGCGCAGCTGAACGACCTGCCCGCCGCCATGGTTTCCGGCGGGGCCCGAGCGCTCGGCATCGGCGTCCTCGCGATGGCATTCGGGGGCATCCTCGTCGAAGGCTTCGGACAGCCGGCGCGCACGCGCGAGCAAGGTGTCGGTGAGCACCTGCGCCGTCGGGCCGAAGGCGACCGGCTCGCGGGCGAGCAGCAGACAGGTGGGGAAGTGGCGCCGCACCTGGTCGAAATCGTGCACTACGGTGAGGATGGTGCGGCCCTCGGCGTGCCAGCCCAGCATCACGCGGATCAGGTCTTCCACCGTCCGGCTGTCGATGGCGGCGAAGGGCTCGTCGAGCAGGATGAGCGGCGCGTTCTGCAGCATCAGCCGCGCAAAGCGCGCGCGTTGCAGCTGGCCGCCCGACAGCGAGCCGATCGGGCGCGACTCGAATCCCGCCATCCCGACCGCCGTCAGGGCCGCGCGCACGCGCTCGCGCTGCTTGCGATTGAGACCGCCGAAGGCGCCGAGTTCGCGCCACAGCCCCATCGCGACGACCTCGAATACCGACACCGGAAAACTCGGGTCGATCTCGCTGCGCTGCGGCATGTAGGCCACCGCGCTGCGCGTCAGGGTGCCGAGATCGATGTGGCCACCGATCGGCCGCAACTCGCCCGCCACGCCCTTGAGCAGGGTGGATTTGCCGGCGCCGTTGGGCCCGATCACTGCGACCAGCGCGCCGGCGCGGATCTCTCCGCTCAGGTGGTGGACCGCCGGATGGCGTTCGTAGCCCAGCGTGAGGTTGTCGAAGCGGATCAGCGGCGGCGCGGAGGGATGCATGCTCAGTTCAGCGCCCACAGGATCGTCAGCCACAGCATCGCGCTCGCCGCAGTAGCCAGCACGAGGCGCTTGCCGAGGCTGGCGGTGAGCAGGCTCAGCGAGGCGAAGGTCGAGCGCTGCCTCATCGGATCTCCGCTGCGCTGTGTTCAGGGCCACATGCCGCGCAATGCCCATGCAGCACGAGCTCCGCGCGCTCGACGCTGTAGCCGGTGGGCAACGCCGCCGCAGGCGCGGCTTCCAGTTGTTCGAGGCACAGTACCTGGCCGCAGCGATCACAATGGAAATGCGCGTGGCGATGCGCGGCGCCGCGCACCACCTCGAAACGCCAGGCGCGATCGCCGCCGGCGATACGCCGCGCCAGGCCCCGTTCCACCAGCCAGTCGAGCGCGCGATAGAGCGTCACGCGGTCGTGCGCGATCGCCTCCGCGGCGAGCATGTCGCCGAGCTCGTCGTGCGACAGCGGGTGGGCGCTGCCGTGCAGGGCCTCCAGCACCGCCAGCCGGGTCCGCGTCACGCGACCGCCGCAGGCCGCAATCTGCTCGCGCGCGGTGGGTCTGGCGTTCGGGGAAGCAGGGGAGTGGATGTGCGGCTCGTTCATTGGGCAGGGCGGCGAAGGAATGCTTCTAGTGCAACATTGTAGCATCTGGCGTGCGGCCCATCGCCAGACCGCATGCAGCGCAGGATTCAGCGAGCGGCAGGGCGGATGTGTGTCGCGTTATCCGCCAAGCGGGTGCAGGCGGCGCGAGGCGCTGCGCCTTTCCGCCCCACAGGATTCGGGTCCGCAGCAGCGGATTCAGCGCCCCGTGAAGTTGGGTGCGCGTTTGGCGAGGAAGGCCTCCAGCCCCTCGCGGTAGTCGTCGGTGGCGAGGAAGTCGAACGCCGCGCGCTTTTCGGCCTCATTCAACTCGGGGCCGCCGCGCATCAGCCGTTTCACCCACTGCTTGTGCCAGCGCGCGACCAGCGGAGCGCCCGCGCAGATGCGGGCGGCGCAGGCCGCCACGTCGTCGAACACCTTCTCGTCGTCCACCACCCGTGTCAGCAGTCCCTTCTGCAGCGCTTCGCGCGCGTTCAGGATGCGGCCCTCGAGCAGAATCTCGAGCACCACCGCCGGGCCCACCAGCGCCAGAAGACCGGCCATCTCGCCCGGATACATGGAAAAACCGAGGCGGTTGATCGGCGCGCCGAAGCGCGAAGACTCGCCCGCGATGCGGATGTCGCAGCAGCCGGCGATCTCCAGCCCGCCGCCGATGCAGGCGCCGCGGATCGCGGCCACCGTCGGCACCGCGCAGTCGCGGATCGCCTCCAGCGCCTGCGCCACCAGCTCGTCGTGGTAATGCAGGGCGTCGTCCACCGTGGCGCGCACGGTGAGGAACTCCTCGATGTCGCCGCCGGCGGCAAAGGCTTCGTCGCCCGCGCCGCGCAGGATCACGCAGCGCACCGAGGTGTCGCCTGCGATGCGTGCCATCGCGTCGTGCAGGCCGCGCCACATGGCGGCATTGACCGCATTGAGCTTGGCGGGATTGACGAGGGCGACAGTCGCCAGGCCGTCCGTGATGTCGAGGTCGATTCGGGTGTCCATGGGGGCCTCGGGGTCTCCGTGCTTCATGCGGGTTGGCGCCGCCGCGGCCGGCGGCGGCCGCAAACGGTTGCAGATTTTCTTCGGGGCAACAAGCGTTCGCTTATTTTCCATACGGACTAGTATGGAGTCTTGTAGATGATATATCATCCGCCGCGCCGTCACGCTGCGTCAGACAGTCGAGCGGCAAGGAAGAGGGCGAGGTGACAGCCATGCAGTGCATGTTGTTTTCTTGAGGAGGGGGAAATGTCGAGTTCAATGTATGCGCACATCAGGCGCAATCCGCGTTTTGCGGAACTGGTGGCAAGGCGCACGCGCTTTGCGGCAGTACTCGCGGTCACCGTGCTGGTGATCTTCTATGGCTTCGTGCTGTTGGTGGCGTTCGCGCCGGAGCTCATCGGCCGCCGGCTGTTCGAAGGCAGCAACGTGACCTTTGGCGTCGCCGCAGGCCTGTTCCAGTTCGTGTTCTTCTGGGTGCTGACCCTGATCTACGTGCGCCGTGCCAACGGCGAGTTCGACGACATCAACAAGGAAGTCGTCCACGCCGCCTGGAAGGAGGACAAGTGATGCGCGCCACCCTGATTTCCCGCCTTGCCGCGGGCCTCGTCGGCCTGTCCGCCGCCACCTCGGTGCTCGCCGCCGGGCCGGCGATGGAGGCGGCGCAGAAGCAGCCGCTCAACCTTCACGCCATCGGCATGTTCTTCGTGTTCGTGCTGATGACGTTGGGCATCACCTACTGGGCGGCCAGCCGCACCAAGTCCACCGCCGACTTCTACACCGCCGGCGGCGGCATCACCGGCTTCCAGAACGGCCTGGCGATCGCCGGCGACTACATGTCGGCGGCCACGCTGCTCGGCCTCACCGCGATGATGTATGCGCAGGGCGTCGATGCCTACATCTACATGATCGCCTTCTTCGTCGGCTGGCCCATCATCCTGTTCCTGATGGCCGAGCGCCTGCGCAACCTGGGCAAGTTCACCTTCGCCGACATCACCGCCTACCGCCTCGACCAGGGCAAGGTGCGCACGATGGCGGCGGTCAGCTCGCTGACGGTGGTGTGCTTCTACCTCGTCGCGCAGATGGTCGGCGCCGGCCAGCTCATCAAGCTGCTGTTCGGCCTCGACTACAACGTGGCGCTGGTGGTGGTCGGCGCGCTGATGATGGTGTACGTGACTTTCGGCGGCATGGTCGCCACCACCTGGGTGCAGATCATCAAGGCCTGCATGCTGCTGGTTGGCGGCACCGCGGTGATGCTGCTGGCCTTCAGCCAGTTCGGCTTCAGCTTCGACACGCTGACCACTAAGGCGATGGAAGTGCACAAGCTCGGCGACAAGCTGCTGAACCCGGGCAGCCTGCTGGCCGATCCGGTGACCGCGATCTCGCTCGGTCTCGGCCTGATGTTCGGCACCGCCGGCCTGCCGCACATCCTGATGCGCTTCTTCACCGTGACCGACGCCAAGGAAGCCCGCAAGTCGGTGCTTTACGCCTCGGGCATCGTCGCCTACTTCTTCAACGTCATCGCCATCATGGGCCTGTGCGCGATCATCATCGTCGGCCAGAACTCGCAGTACTTCGAGGGCGCAACGCTGGGCGGCAAGATCGTCGGCGGTGGCAACATGGTGGCCATGCACCTGGCGCACGCGGTCGGCGGCAACCTGCTGCTCGGCTTCCTGTCCGCGGTGGCGTTCGCGACCATCCTGGCGGTGGTGGCCGGTCTGGCGCTGGCCGGCGCATCGGCGATCTCGCATGACATCTATGCTCGCGTGATCATGAAGGGCAAGGCCTCCGAGACCACCGAGCTGAAGGTGTCGAAGTTCGCCACCATCGGCCTGGGCGTCATCGCCGTGCTGCTGGGCATCGTGTTCGAGAAGATGAACGTCGCCTTCATGGTGGCGCTCGCCTTCGGCGTTGCCGCCTCGGCCAACTTCCCGGTGCTGATCCTGTCGATGTACTGGAAGGGCCTGACCACCCGCGGCGCGCTGGTCGGCGGCTACCTCGGCCTGTTCAGCGCGGTGACCTTCGTCGTGCTGTCGAAGTCGGTGTGGGTGGATGTGCTCGGCAACGCCTCGGCGATCTTCCCCTACACCCAGCCCGCACTGTTCTCGATGCCGCTGGCCTTCCTCGCCACCTGGCTGTTCTCGGTGACCGACGGCAGCAAGCTTGCGCGCGACGAGCGCGAAGCCTTCGAGGACCAGTACGTGCGTGCCCAGACCGGTGTTGGCGCGGCGACTGCCGCAGCGCACTGATCTCTTGCTGGCTGGCGCCTTCGGGCGCCTTGCGTAGCGCCCCCACCCCCGCCCGGCGCCAGCCGGAGCGGGGGTTCTTGTTTGTGGGGAATCAGTTGCGCCTGCTGAGCGTCCAACACGCATCACGCGACCGCCGGGAGCCCGCCATGAAAACGCCGCATGCAGCGCCAACCCGCATCGAACACGACTCCATGGGCGCGATCGAGGTCGCCGCCGATCGCTACTGGGGCGCGCAGACGCAGCGCTCGCTGCACCACTTTCCGATCGGGGTCGCGCGCTTCCGCTGGGGCCGGCCGATGATCCGCGCCCTGGGCCTGCTGAAGAAGGCTGCGGCGCTGGCGAACGCCGAGCTCGGCGAAATCCCCCAAGAGCTTGCCGGACTGATCGTGCGCGCGGCCGACGAGGTCATCGGCGGCACGCTGGACGAGCACTTTCCCCTCGTCGTGTTCCAGACCGGCTCCGGCACCCAATCCAACATGAATGCCAACGAGGTCGTCGCCAACCGCGCCAGCGAGCTGGCCGGCGGGCAGCGCGGCAGCAAGTCGCCGGTGCATCCGAACGACCATGTGAACCGTGGGCAGTCCTCCAACGATACCTTTCCGACCGCGATGCACGTGGCCATCCTGGGCGAACTCGAGATGCGCCTGTTCCCGGAGGTCGGCCGCCTGCGCGACACGCTGGCCGACAAGGCCGTGGCTTTCGCCGGGCTGGTAAAGACCGGTCGCACCCACCTGCAGGACGCCACGCCGATCACGCTGGGGCAGGAGATCGGGGCCTGGGTGGCGCAGCTCGATTTCGGACTCGATGCGGTGCGCATGGCGCTGCCCGGGCTGCACGACCTGGCGATCGGCGGCACTGCCGTCGGCACTGGCCTGAACGCCCACCCGCGCTTTGGCGCGCGCACGGCCGAGATCCTCGGCCTGCTCACCGGCCTGCCGCTGCGCAGTGCGCCCGACAAGTTCTTCGCGCTCGCCGCGCACGATGCGCTGGTGCAGGTATCGGCCGCCTTGCGCACCCTGGCCGGCGGGCTGATGAAGATGGCCAACGACGTGCGCTGGCTGGCGAGCGGACCGCGCTGCGGCATCGGCGAGCTGCGCATTCCGGAAAACGAGCCCGGCTCGTCCATCATGCCGGGCAAGGTCAATCCGACCCAGTGCGAAGCGCTCACCATGGTCTGTGCGCAGGTGTTCGGCAACGATGCGACGGTGGCCTTCGCCGGCACCCAGGGCAACTTCCAGCTCAATGTGTACAAGCCGGTCATGGCGCACAACGTGCTCGAGAGCATCGACCTGCTTGCGGATGCCTGCGCGGCCTTCGAGGCGCATTGCGCGCGCGGCATCGAGCCCGATCGAGAACGCATTGCCGAGCATCTCGACGCCAACCTGATGCTCGTCACCGCGCTGAACCGCCACATCGGCTACGACCGCGCGGCGGAGATCGCCAAGAAGGCCTTGCGCGAAGGGCTGAGCCTGCGCGAGGCCGCGCTCGGCAGCGGCCACGTCAGCGCCGAGCAGTACGCGCGCTGGGTGGTGCCCGACGCGATGACGCATCCCGGCGAGGGCTGAATGCGGCACGGCCGCGGCAAGCGCGTCACGGTGCGGTGATAGACTCGATGCACGGCTGCGTGCGGCAGGCTGTGCCGCAGCGGTCGCGTCTGCGAGGAGTCGCCGTGCTGTTCAACCAGTTGCTCGTCATCGCGCTGCTGATCGCAGTCAGCGCGTTCTTTTCCCTGTCCGAAATCTCGCTCGCGGCGTCGCGCAAGATCAAGCTGCGCGTGCTCGCCGACGATGGCAACGAGCGCGCCGCGCGCGTGCTCGCGCTGCAGCAGAGTCCCGGGCATTTCTTCACCGTGGTGCAGATCGCGCTCAATGCGATTGCGATTCTCGGCGGCATCGTCGGCGAACAGGCGCTGTCGCCGCATGTCACCGAGCTGTTGCGACCGCTGTACGACGGGCCTTACCTCGACACGGTCAGCTTTCTGCTCGCCTTCGTGTTCGTCACCTCGCTGTTCGTGCTGTTCGCCGACGTGATGCCCAAGCGTGTGGCGATGGTGAAGCCGGAGGCGGTGGCGATCGCGGTGGTGCGGCCGATGCAGGTGTGCATGTGGCTGTTCGCGCCGCTGGTGTGGGTGTTCGATGGTCTTGCCGACCGCCTGTTCCGGCTCTTCAAGCTGCCGAGCGCCCGGCCGGAGGACGTCACGGCGGAAGACATCGTGGCGATGGCCGATGCCGGCGCGCAGTCGGGCATGTTGCTGCGCCAGGAGCAGCAGATGATCAGCAATGTCTTCGAGCTTGACGCGCGCATCGTGCCCTCGGCGATGACCGCGCGCGACAGCATCGTGTTTCTGACCCTGGCCGAGCCGGAGGAGAGCATCCGCAACAAGATCGCCACCAGCCCGCACGGCAAGTTCCCGGTGTGCAAGGACAGCATCGACAGCGTGATCGGCTACGTGGACTGGAAAGACATCCTGCCCCGCATCCTCGACGGCAAGCCCTTGTCCTTGCGCACCACGCCCATCGTGCGCAACGTGCTCGTGCTGCCCGACTCGCTGAGTCTGTTCGAGGCCCTCGAGCGCTTCCGCGACGCGAAGGAAGACTTCGCGCTGGTGGTCAACGAATACGCCCTGGTGGTCGGCCTGCTCACGCTGAAGGATGTCATGAGCACGGTGATGGGCGAGCTCGCCAGCCCCTTCCAGGAAGACATGATCGTGCGCCGCGACGAGCGCTCCTGGCTGATCGATGGCGCCACCCCGATCGAGGACGTGATGGCGGCGCTGGCGATCGCGGAGTTCGAGGGCTTCGAGAACTACGAGACCATCGCCGGCTTCCTGATGTACACCCTGCGCAAGGTGCCGCGCCGCACCGACTCGGTGACCTACGCCGGCTACACCTTCGAGGTGGTCGACATCGACAACTACCGCATCGACCAGGTGCTGGTCACGCGGGACGCGCCGGCAGCCCCGGCATCCGACGCCAGGTAGCACGCCGCAGCGAGGCGCGATCAGGCCGCCTTGGTCCTCGCCTTGGCGATGCGTTCGAGCGCGGCGCGGCCGCTGCGGATGTGATCGCGCATGCGCGTCTCCGCGGCGCTCGCGTCGCGTGCGATCAGCGCGTCGAGTACGGCGCGATGCTCCGCCAAGGCTTGTTCGAGCCGGCCCTCCGAGTACAGCGAATGGTGGCGCGAGAGCTTGATGACCTTGCGCAGGTCCTCGATGACGTGCAGCAGCCAGTGGTTGTCGGCGATTTCCTGGATGGCAAGGTGGAACGCCTGGTTGGCCTCGAAGAAACCGTCGATGTCCCCGGCGCGCGCAGCCTTCTCGAGGTCGGCGTGGATGGCCTGCAGGCGCTCGAGATCGGCTTCGGTGGCGCGGGTGGCGAGCACGCGCGCGCATTCGCCCTCGAGCATTGCCATCACGGTGAAGATCTCGTCCAGGTCGCGATCGGAGATCTCGGTGACGTAACAGCCGCGGCGCGGCTTCAGCGTCACCAGCCCTTCGGATGCGAGCACCTTCAATGCTTCGCGCAGCGGCGTGCGCGAGATGCCGTATTGTTCGGCCAGCGCCTGCTCGTCGACCCAGGTGCCCGGTGGCAGCTCGTGCGAGAAGATGCGATCGCGCAGTCGCTCGGCGACTTGCTGGTACAGCGCGAGGGGGGCGATACGGGAGGCGGTCATGGGCATGGGTGGCGGTGCAGCACGTCGGTCTGCGGGTTTGCGCAAGCGCTTTGAATGATTGGCCGAACTATCAGCGCCTGCGCGTTGCATTCATAATTATGGATAAAGTATTATTTCAGCCGTGAAACAAGTCAACTTCCTTGGCGCGACGTGGCATGGGAGGTGTCGGGCCGCGGCCCGGCCGGCATGAGAGGGACCGCGTCGCGCTGTGGAGCGTCGTCGGCCGCCCGTGGCATTTGCCACGGGCGAGCCGGTCGCCGCCGTGAAGCTTGATGGGCCGCTTGATGGGCCAAACGAACGCTGCAACGCCGTATATCAATGCCGCATCCGCGGCCTGAGCTTGAGAGGGGATCTGTCATGTCGAACGCGAAAGAGCCGGTTTATCCGCAGCCGGACCTGGAAGCCTGGAAGAAGGCCGCGGCCAAGCAGGCGCCGGACGGCGATCTGGACAAGCTGAACTGGGTCACGCCGGAAGGCCTGACGGTGAAGCCGCTGTACACCGCCGCCGATGTGGAAGGCCTCGAGCATGCCGACACGCTGCCCGGCTTCGAGCCTTTCGTGCGCGGCCCGCAGCCGACCATGTACGCGGTCAAGCCGTGGACCATCCGCCAGTACGCCGGGTTCTCCACCGCCGAGGAATCCAACGCCTTCTACCGCAAGGCGCTCGCCGCCGGCGGCCAGGGCGTGTCGGTGGCCTTCGATCTCGCCACCCACCGCGGCTACGACTCCGACAACCCGCGCGTGGTCGGCGACGTCGGCAAGGCCGGCGTGGCGATCGACTCGGTCGAGGACATGAAGATCCTCTTCAACGGCATTCCGCTCGACAAGATCTCGGTGTCGATGACGATGAACGGCGCGGTGCTGCCCATCCTCGCCGGCTACATCGTCGCCGCGGAAGAGCAGGGCGTCAGCCAGGACAAGCTCTCCGGGACCATCCAGAACGACATCCTCAAGGAGTTCATGGTCCGCAACACCTACATCTACCCGCCGACGCCGTCGATGAAGATCATCGCTGATATCTTCAATTACACGTCGTCGCACATGCCCAAGTTCAACAGCATCTCGATCTCGGGCTACCACATCCAGGAAGCAGGGGCGAACCAGGCGATCGAACTCGCCTTCACGCTCGCCGACGGCCTGGAGTACGTGCGCACCGGCATCAAGTCGGGCATGGATGTCGACACCTTCGCCGGCCGCCTGTCCTTCTTCTGGGCGGTGGGCATGAACTTCTACCTCGAGATCGCCAAGATGCGCGCCGCGCGTCTGCTGTGGTGGCGGATCATGAAGCAGTTCGAGCCCAAGAGCGCCAAGTCGATGATGCTGCGCACGCACTCGCAGACTTCCGGCTGGTCGCTCACCGAGCAGGACCCTTACAACAACGTGGTGCGCACGACGATCGAGGCCATGGCCGCGGTGTTCGGCGGCACCCAGTCGCTGCACACCAACGCGCTCGACGAAGCGATCGCGCTGCCCACCGAGTTCTCGGCCCGCATCGCGCGCAACACCCAGATCATCATCCAGGAAGAGACGCACATCTGTAACGTGGTCGACCCCTGGGCCGGCTCCTACATGATGGAGAAGCTCACCCAGGACATGGCCGACAAGGCCTGGGCGCTGATCGAAGAGATCGAGGCCATGGGCGGCATGACCAAGGCGGTCGAGTCCGGCTGGGCCAAGATGAAGGTCGAGGAGTGTGCCGCCGAGAAGCAGGCGCGCATCGACTCGGGCAAGGACGTCATCGTCGGCGTCAACAAGTACAAGCTCGCCAAGGAAGACCCGATCGACATCCTCGACATCGACAACCACGTCGTGCGTGAGGCGCAGGTCGAGCGCCTCGCCCGCATCCGCGCCACCCGCGACCAGGCCAAGGTCGACGCTGCGCTCGCCGCGCTTACCGAGTGCGCCAAGTCGGGCGAGGGCAACCTGCTCGACCTCGCGGTCAAGGCGGTGCGCCTGCGTGCCACGGTCGGCGAGATCTCCGATGCGCTGGAAGTCGTTTTCGGCCGCTACCGCGCCAATCCGCAGGCGGTGTCGGGCGTGTATGGAGGTGTCGTGGAGAACGACGCGGACTGGAAGGAACTGAAGGCCGAGATCGAGGCCTTCGTCGCCGAGGAGGGCCGCCGCCCGCGCATCATGATCGCCAAGCTGGGCCAGGACGGCCATGACCGCGGCGCCAAGGTGGTGGCTTCGGCCTTCGCCGACCTCGGCTTCGACATCGACATCGGCCCGCTCTTCCAGACCCCGGAAGAGGCTGCGCGCCACGCGGTCGAGAACGACGTGCATGCGGTGGGCTGCTCCAGCCTCGCCGCCGGGCACAAGACGCTGGTGCCGGCTATCATCAAAGGCCTGAAGGATCAGGGCGCGGACGACATCATCGTCTTCGTCGGAGGCGTCATCCCGGCGCAGGATTACGATGCGCTGTACGCCGCCGGCGCGAAGGGCATCTTCGGGCCGGGCACGCCGATCCAGAAGTCGGCCCGCGAAGTGCTCAAGCAGATCCGCGCCGCGCGCAAGGGCTGATGAGCGTGCTCGATCCGGCCGACCGTGCCCTGGTCGATGGTGTGCTTGCGCGCCAGCTGCGGCCGCTCGCGAAGACGATCACGCTGCTCGAGTCGCAGCGCGAAGATCACAAGGCGCGTGCGCGCCATGTGCTGGAGGCGCTGCTGCCTCACTCTGGCGGCGCGATGCGGGTGGGCATTTCCGGCGTGCCGGGAGTGGGCAAGTCCACCTTCATCGAGGCCTTCGGCCTGCACCTGATCGAGCAGGGGCTGAGGGTGGCGGTGCTGGCGGTGGACCCGTCCTCGTCTCTGACTGGCGGCTCCATCCTCGGCGACAAGACGCGCATGGAGTTGCTCAGCCAGAACCCCGCGGCCTTCATCCGCCCCAGCCCCTCGGCCGGCAGCCTGGGCGGCGTGGCGGAAAAGACGCGCGAGACGATGTTAGTGTGCGAAGCGGCCGGTTTCGACGTGATCATCGTGGAGACCGTGGGCGTGGGGCAGAGCGAGACGGCGGTCGCCGGCATGACCGACATCTTCTGCCTGCTGCAGCTGCCCAACGCAGGCGACGACCTGCAGGCGATCAAGAAGGGCATCATGGAGCTTGCCGACCTGATCGTCATCAACAAGGCGGACATCGATCCGATGGCCGCGACGCGTGCGCAGGCGCAGATGAAGACGGCGTTGCACATGCTGCGGCCTGCCAGCCCCAACTGGACGGTGCCGGTGCTGACGCTGTCGGCGCTGCACAAGCAGGGCATCGCCGACTTCTGGAAGGAAGTCACGAATTTCCGCGCCGCACTCACAAAGTCCGGCGAGTTCGAGGCGAAGCGCCGCCACCAGGCGCTCGCATGGATGTGGGAGCTGATCGACGCGGGGCTGCGCAGCCGCTTCCGCGGTCACCCGAAGGTGAAGCATGATCTGCCGGCGCTGTCGCAGGCGGTGGAGGAGGGCGCGACGACACCCTCGGCCGCGGCGCAGCGCCTGCTCGGATTTTTCAACTGAAACGACGCAACGAAGACAGACATTGCTTCGCTCGCGCTGCGGGCGGAGCAGGCCGGAAAAACGACAGGAGGTCGAACAATGCACGAGATCATTCGTCAGCTGGACGAAAAGCGCGCCCTCGCCCGGCTGGGTGGCGGCCAGAAGCGCATCGAAGCGCAACACAAGAAGGGCAAGCTCACCGCGCGTGAGCGCATCGAACTGCTCCTCGACGAAGACAGCTTCGAAGAGTGGGACATGTTCAAGGAGCACCGCTGCACCGAGTTCGGCATGGAAGCCGAGCACGTTCCCGGCGACGGCGTCGTGATCGGCTATGGCACGGTCAACGGTCGCCTGGTGTTCGTCTACTCGCAGGACTTCACCGTGTTCGGCGGCTCGTTGTCCGAAACGCACGCGCAGAAGATCTGCAAGGTGATGGACCACGCCCTGAAGGTCGGCGCCCCGGTGATCGGCCTCAACGACTCGGGCGGCGCCCGCATCCAGGAAGGCGTGGATTCGCTCGGCGGCTATGCCGACGTGTTCCAGCGCAATGTGCTCGCCTCGGGCGTGGTGCCGCAGATCTCGCTGATCATGGGACCCTGCGCCGGCGGCGCTGTGTACAGCCCGGCGATGACCGACTTCATCTTCATGGTGAAGGACTCGTCCTACATGTTCGTCACCGGCCCCGAGGTGGTGAAGACGGTGACGCATGAGGAAGTCACCGCCGAGGAGCTGGGCGGCGCGATCACCCACAACACCAAGTCCGGCGTCGCCGACCTGTCGTTCGAGAACGACGTCGAGGCGCTGATGATGACGCGCCGTTTCATCGGCTTCATTCCGGCCAGCAACCGCGAGAAGCCGCCGGTAATGCCATCCTACGATCCGGCCGACCGTGTCGAGATGTCGCTCGACACCCTGGTGCCGGACAACCCGAATCAGCCCTACGACATGCACGAGCTGATCGTGAAGATGGTCGACGACGGCGACTTCTTCGAACTGCAGCCCGACTACGCCAGGAACATCATCATCGGCTTCGGCCGCATGGAAGGCTCGCCGGTGGGCATCGTCGCCAATCAGCCGCTCGTGCTGGCCGGCTGCCTCGACATCAAGAGCTCGATCAAGGCCGCGCGCTTCGTGCGCTTCTGCGATGCGTTCAACATCCCGGTGGTGACGCTGGTGGACGTGCCCGGCTTCATGCCCGGCACCTCGCAGGAATACGGCGGAATCATCAAGCACGGCGCCAAGCTGCTGTATGCCTACGCCGAAGCCACCGTGCCCAAGGTCACCATCATCACCCGCAAGGCCTATGGTGGTGCCTACGACGTGATGTCGTCCAAACACTTGCGCGGCGACGTCAACTTCGCCTGGCCGAGCGCAGAGATCGCGGTGATGGGGCCGAAGGGCGCGGTCGAGATCATCTTCCGCGAGGAGAAGAACGACCCCGAGAAGCTCGCGCAGCGCGAAGCCGAGTACAAGGAGCGCTTCGCCAACCCGTTCGTGGCGGCGCACCGCGGCTTCATCGACGATGTGATCATGCCGCACAACACCCGCAAGCGCGTCTGCCGCTCGCTGGCCATGTTGCGCGACAAGGAACTCGAGAATCCGTGGCGCAAGCACGGCAACATCCCGCTCTGATCGGCGCACGAGGAATATCTACATGTTCAAGAAAATCCTGATCGCAAATAGAGGCGAGATCGCCTGCCGGGTCATCAAGACCGCCCGCAAGATGGGCATCAAGACGGTCGCCGTGTATTCGGTGGCGGACAAGGACGCGCTGCACGTCGACCTCGCCGACGAGGCCGTCTGCATCGGCCCGGCGCCCTCGAAAGAGTCCTACCTGGTGATGGACAAGATCATCGCCGCCTGCAAGCAGACCGGCGCCGAAGCCGTCCACCCGGGCTACGGCTTCCTGTCCGAGAACGAGGAGTTCTCGCGCCGGCTGGAAGAGGAAGGCATCGTCTTCATCGGCCCCAAGCATTACTCGGTGGGCAAGATGGGCGACAAGATCGAGTCCAAGAAGCTCGCCATGGAGGCGGGTGTGAACACCATCCCCGGCCATAACGACGCCATCGCCGGCCCCGACGAGGCGGTGGAGATCGCCAGGCGCATCGGCTACCCGGTGATGATCAAGGCGTCCGCCGGCGGCGGCGGCAAGGGTCTGCGCGTCGCCTACAACGACAAGGAGGCGCACGAAGGCTTCGCTTCCTGCGTGAACGAGGCCCGCAACAGCTTCGGCGACGATCGCGTGTTCATCGAGAAGTTCGTCGTCGAGCCGCGCCATATCGAGATCCAGGTCCTGGGCGACGCCCACGGCAACACCGTCTATCTGCACGAGCGCGAGTGCTCGATCCAGCGCCGCCACCAGAAGGTGATCGAAGAAGCGCCGAGCCCCTTCCTCGACCCGGAAACGCGCAAGGCGATGGGCGAGCAGGCGGTGGCGCTGGCGCGCGCGGTGAACTACCAGTCGGCGGGCACGGTGGAGTTCGTCGTTGGCGCCGACAAGCGCTTCTACTTCCTCGAGATGAACACCCGCCTGCAGGTGGAGCATCCGGTCACCGAGAACATCACCGGCATCGACCTCGTCGAACAGATGATCCGTGTCGCCGCGGGCGAGAAGCTGTCGTTCGCGCAGGACGACATCAAGCTCAATGGCTGGTCGATGGAATGCCGCATCAACGCCGAAGATCCGTTCCGCGGCTTCCTGCCCTCGACCGGCCGCCTGGTGAAGTTCCAGCCGCCGGAGGAGATCCCGGGGCAGGTGCGGGTCGATACCGGTGTGTATGAGGGCGGCGAGATCTCGATGTACTACGACTCGATGATCGCCAAGCTGATCGTGCATGGCCGCGATCGCGAGCAGGCGATCGAGCGCATGCGCGACGCGCTGAACGCCTTCGTGATCCGCGGCATCAGCTCGAACATCCCCTTCCAGGCGGCGCTGCTGCAGCATCCGCGCTTCTGCTCGGGCAATTTCAATACCGGCTTCATCGCCGAGGAATACCCGCGCGGCTTCGACGCTTCGATGGTGCCCCACGACGATCCGGCCCTGCTCGCGGCGCTGGCCACCTTCGCCCGCATGCGTTACATCCAGCGCGCGGTGCAGATCGACGGCCAACTGCCCGGCCACGGGCGCAGCGTGTCGAAGGACTGGGTCGTGGTGATGGGCGGCAAGCAGTATCCGATGTCGGTCGACACGGTCGAGGGCGGCATGGTCATCCGTGGCGAGAACAAGGCCTACTGCATTCTCTCCAACTGGCGCTTCGGCGACCTGCTGTTCCGCGGATCGGTCAATGGCGAGCGCATCTGCCTGCAGCTCGAGCGCCGGGGACTGCGGTACCGCATTTCGCACTTCGGCCTGCAGGTCGAGCCGGTGGTGATGACCAAGCAGGCTGCCCACCTGCTTATGCTGATGCCGGAGAAACTGCCCCCCGACCTGTCGAAGTTCCTGCTGTCGCCGATGCCGGGTCTGCTGCGCGAGGTTGCCGTGGCCCAAGGGCAGGAGGTCAAGGCCGGCGAGAAGCTCGCCGTCATCGAGGCGATGAAGATGGAGAACGTACTGAAGGCCGATAACGACGGCAAGGTGAAGAAGATCGTCGCCACACCGGGCTCCAGCCTGGCGGTGGACGAAGTGATCATCGAGTTCGAGTGAGTCTCCGGGACGATTAACCCGGCAATCTAATACAACAACCGTTCGCCTTGAGCCCGTCGAAGGGCACGGGCGGGGCTTGGACAAGCTGAGCCCGAGCGGGATTGGATTGCCGGGTCGATATCAGGCCTCTGCAGCGACTGCCCGATGACGGGCAGGTAACATGAAGAATCGAAGCGCATGACTCCAGTGGAGTTCATGCGTTTTTTTTCGTCGATTCCAGCTGAAATCTACTCGCCACGACTACTACTTTCGCATTAGTCCTGTCGTGATTTATGTCACGGGCAAAGTCAATCCGTGAACGAGAAAGTCACATTCCTGTATTATGTTGTGGTGCACAATTATGAAAGTGCTATTAAAACAGAGGTTTTAAGCACAGCGTGATGCGCATCCGACGCAAGCCGCCGCTCCTGCCATCCAGCATTCAATATGGATTATTCGAGGCGCGAGGCATCACGTAATTGACAAGGTCGCTTGATGAAGAAGAAATACTGGCCGTCCGTTCGCATGCGTGATTTCGTTGCACGCGGTGTCCTGGGGGCAAAGGTGGTTGTTGTTCTCTGCGCCGTCGGCGCGCTGTCCGCTTGCGCCCTTGTTCCGGGCACTTCCGCAAGCAGCCTGCGCCTCGCGCAACAGTCCTCGGTCAAGCTGCCGGTAACGCAGCAAGAGGCAGAGCAGGCGCCGGAAAACGTCGACATCAAGCCCATCACCGCGCAGCTCATCATCGATCAATACAAGGCCGGCCAGGGGCAGTTCCGCGCCAGCGCAGCGGGCGGCCAGACCGCGACGCGGCAAGTCACCTTGCCCGATTTCGGCATCATGCATGCCGACTACAGGCTCGCGCCGGGCGACATTATCAACGTCACCGTGTGGGACCATCCCGAACTCACGATACCGGCCGGCTCCTACCGCTCCGCCGAGTCATCCGGCACCCTGGTTACCGAAAAGGGCACGATCTTCTATCCCTATGCCGGCGAGGTGAAGGTCACCGGCATGGCGGTGCACGAGCTGCGCGACCTGCTCTCGCAGCGGTTGTCGCGCGTCATCGAGAAGGTGCAGCTCGACGTGCGCGTGGTGGCCTTCCGCAGCAAGCGCGTCTATGTCGTCGGTGAGGTCAAGGCGCCGGGCCTGCAGCCCATCAACGACATCCCGATGAACATCCTCGAGGCCGTCAACCGCGCGGGCGGATTCACCGAAGAGGCGGACCACGGCAACGTGCTGCTCACCCGCGGGGGCGCCACCTACCGTGTTGACGTCCAGGCGCTGTACGAAGACGGCGACACCTCGCAGAACGTGCTGCTGTTGCCCGGGGACATCGTCAACGTCCCCGACCGCAGCTTCAACAAGGTGTTCGTGCTGGGCGAGGTAGCCCGGCCCGGCTCCTACCTCATGAACAAGCGCCGCACTTCGCTCGCCGAAGCCCTGAGCGACGCAGGCTTCGTCAATCAGCTCACCTCAGCGCCGGGCTGGATCTATGTCATGCGCAGCGGCGAAAACAAGCCCGAGCTGTTCCACCTCGACGCCCGCTCGCCCGACGCGCTGCTGCTGGCCGAGCGTTTTCCGCTGCGGCCGCGCGACGTCGTTTACGTCGATGTCGCTGACGTTGCTCGCTGGAACCGTGTCGTCGCCAACATCCTGCCGACCACGACCCTGCTCAACAGCATCAACAGCATCCAGTTCCCGCTGCTCAGCAACTCCCGTGCGGCGGGTCGTACCCAGGTCATCGCTCCGGCCGCGCCCTGAGCGTGCTCCGCTCGTCTGCACTGCAATCTTTCCGCTCTCGATCTCTCATGACGCCAGACCTGCACAAGCCTCTCCCCGCCCAAGTCGCCGCGACCGACGCTACGGTCGTCGCCGATGACGAAGAGGGCTTCAACCTCGGCGAGTTCGTCGCCACGTTGCTGGAGTTCAAGTGGCTGATCCTCGCCGTAACGGCTGTCGGCCTCGTGATGGCTGTCATCGCGGTGTTCGTTGCCACTCCCATCTACCGCGCGGACGCGTTGCTGCAGGTGGAGAGCAAGGGCAAGGGCAAGGGGTTGGCGGCGCTGGAGGGTGTCCAAGCCGTATTGCAGGACAGCACTTCGGTAACCACTGAACTCGAGATACTCAACTCGCGCATGATTCTCGGTCGCGTGGTGGATCGACTCAACCGGGCAGTCAATGTCGCCCCGCGCCATGCTCCCTTCATCGGCGCGGCACTGGCGCGTCGCCATGCCGGCAATAAGCCTGCGTCGCCGCTGCTCGGGCTGAGCCAGTACGCCTGGGGCGGCGAGCGCATCGTGGTCGAAAGCCTGGAAGTTGAGCGTCACCTGATTGGCGCGCCGCTGACCCTCGTCGCGGGCGACGAGGGCCGCTATCGCTTGCTCGACGCAGCCGGCACCCCGCTGGCAGACGGTCGGGTCGGTGAGGCGGTCAGCGGCGAAGGCGTCAGTCTGTTTGTATCGGACCTGATGGCACGGCCGGGAACCGAGTTCATCCTCACTCGCACCAGCCGTGAAGCGGCGATCGATGCGCTGCGCGGCCAGCTCCAGGCGAAGGAACGCACGCGCGGTTCCAACGTGCTGGAAGTGGCGCTGCTCGGCCCGGATCGCGGTCGCATCGTCGAGGTCCTGAACGAGGTGCTCAACGCCTACGTGCGGCAGAACGTCGAATATCGCTCCGCCGAGGCGCAAAACACCCTGGTTTTCCTCGAGTCGCAGCTTCCCTTGCTCAAGAGCCAGGTCGATGCGGCCGAGTCGGCGTACAACAGCTATCGCCAGAACCGCGGCTCGGTGGACCTCACCATCGAGACCCAGTCTGTGCTCGGTGGTGTCGTCGCGGTCGACAACGAGATCGTCAGTCTCCAGCAGAAGCGCGACGAACTGCGCCAGCGCTACACGCCGGAACATCCGCAGATGCAGGCGCTCGATGCGCAGATCGCTCGCCTGCGGGGCCGTCGCTCCGCGCTCGACAAGGACGTTGCCCGCCTGCCGGACACGCAGCAAACCGCCCTGCGCCTGAAGCGCGATGTCGAGGTCTCCACCGCGCTCTACACCGATCTGCTCAACAGCGCGCAGCAACTGCGGGTGGCGCGTGCCGGCACCGTGGGCGATGTGCGCATCATCGACACGGCCGTGGCCGCACCCGCGGCGGTAGAGCCACGCAAGAACCTCATTCTGCTGGTCGGCGGCGCGCTGGGCCTGCTCGGCGGTCTGGCCGTCGTGTTGATCATGCGCAGCCTCCGAATCACGGTAGACGACCCGGACAGGATCGAGAAGGAACTCGGCCTCCCGGTCTACGCCACGGTGCCCCACAGCAAGGTCGAGGCCGAGCTCATGCGCAGCGGGGGGGGCGAGGGCGGTCAGCGGGTGCTGGCTGTCGCCCAGCCTGAAGACGACGCCGTAGAGAGCTTGCGCAGCCTGCGCACCACCTTGCATTTCGCACTGCTCGATTCCGCGCGCGGCGCCGTGCTCATCACCGGCCCGGCGCAAGGCGTGGGCAAGAGCTTCATCTCGCGCAACCTCGGCGCCGTGCTGGCGCAGGCGGGCAAGCGCGTGGTCGTCGTCGACGCCGACCTGCGCAAGGGCCACATCCACAAGGAGTTCGGCTTCGCGCGCCAAGGCGGGGTGTCCGAGTTCATCGCCGGCTCCGCCGGCCTGGCCGAGGTCATTCGCCCCACCAAGCTGGCAGGGCTGCATGTCATCACCACCGGCCAGATCCCGCCCAATCCCTCGGAGCTGCTGATGCACCCGCGTTTCGAGGAACTGCTCCAAAGCCTGGAGCAAGAGTTCGACACCATCATCGTCGATGCGCCGCCGGTGCTGGCCGTGTCCGACGCGGCCATCGTCGGCCGCCACGTCGGCGCCACCTTGATGGTGGTGCGCGCCGGCCGCCATCCCATGCGCGAGCTCGAACAGTCGGTCAAGCGGCTTGGCCAGGCCGGCGTTGCGGTCAAGGGCTTCGTGTTCAACGACATGGACATGACCCGTCAGCGTTATCGATACGGCTACAAGGGCTACGTGTATCGCTACACGTACAAGTCATAAGCGGGCCACATGCACTTCAAGTGGTGTCATTGCGAGGTCGGCCATGTTTAAAGTTGCGGTTCTGGTGATGGGCGCGGCCGTGTCGGCGGTCGCCATCCGGGCGGCCATCGGGGCGGCGCGCTCGCTCAAGCTGGTCGACCACCCGGGCGAGCACAAGCAGCACGACCACAGTACGCCCTTCGTCGGCGGCATCGGCCTGTTCCTGGCGACGATTGCGTCTCTGCTCGTACTGCTCTGGTTGTACCCGTCGCTGGGCAACGAGCTCGCAGCGGTGGCGCTGGCCGCCAGCCTGATGTTCTTCACCGGCCTGGCCGATGACGTGTGGCGGCTGGGGTTTCGCGTCCGCTTCGTCATCCAGTCCGCGGCGGCGCTCGTCATGGCCATCGGTGCCGACGTTGCCCTGCACGACCTGGGCGGCCTGTTCTTCAACACCAGTACCCCGCTGGGCCCGTTCGCGATCCCGTTCACCGTTTTCGCCACGGTCGGCGTCATCAACGCCCTCAACATGATCGACGGCATGGACGGCATGGCGGGTTCGCTGGCCTTCATGAGCTTGATCGTCATCAGCGCGGTCGCGCTGAGTGCCGGCAACCTGCACCATGCCCTCCTCAGCCTGGGCTTGCTCGGCGGCATAGGCGGCTTTCTGTACTACAACCTGCGTTACCGCAATCAACGACGGGCGCGCGTATTCATGGGTGACAACGGCAGCATGCTGTTGGGTCTGATGTTCGCCCTGCTGCTCATCGACATGTCACAGGGCGATGACGCGAGCATCGACTCTGTATCGGCGCTGTGGCTGCTCGCCTTGCCGCTGATGGACACCGTAGGCGTCATGCTGCGACGCGTCTGGATGGGCAAGTCGCCATTCACGCCCGATCGGCATCACCTGCACCATTTGCTGCAGAGCGCCGGGTTCCGCGTGGACGACATCGTCGCCATCATCGCCGGCCTGCAATTGGCGCTGGCAGCCGGAGGCGTGTTCGCGGTGAAACTGGGGGCGAGCGAAGGGGTGATGTTCGTCGGCTTCCTCATGCTGTTCGCGCTGTATTTTGCCGCGACGGTGCGCTGGTGGCGGGTGGTACCCGCGCTGCGGCGGCTGCATGCGCGCCTTGGCCTCTTGCCGGCGGCCAGTTGCGGCATCTACTTCAGCCATAGCGCGGCGGTCGACGCCGGCCACCTGGTGGAGGCCGTCGCCCGCGAACTGGGCCTCACCACCAGTTTTCGCGTCAGGGTGTTCGAGCACTCGGCAGCGGGCGAGCGCCACGGCCAGCGCTATGCGCTCGTCGATATCCAGCTTGACGACGAGCAGGCCTCGACCGATGCCATTCGCCGCTATGCCAGGCTGGTGAGGTTGCGCCTGCGCAAACACCAGCACATGCACGTGAGGCCGCTCATCAAGCGCAATTCGGCCAATGACCCGCGCATCGCGCGCAGGCTCGAGGTCGAGAACGACCTCCGCCGTCAGGACAGGCGCAACCCGCACGCCCACGTGCTCGTCATGGAGGTCGACGCCTTCGTCGATGGTGGCGTCGTCCGCGACCTCGCCGTCGTTGGCGAGCGGCCGAATCACGATGCGCCTGCGGCGCCCGGCAAGCCGCGGGCGCCCGCGCGGCCGCACGCTGCCCCCGCGGGCGCAGTCAGCGAGATCGCCGCGACCCGGCAGCTCTGAGCGCCGCGCCCCGCGCACTGCATTCTTCAAACCCAC
The DNA here is from genome assembly GCA_017302295.1 of Thauera sp. Classification (GTDB taxonomy): domain Bacteria; phylum Pseudomonadota; class Gammaproteobacteria; order Burkholderiales; family Rhodocyclaceae; genus Thauera. Next base: position 28,705 of record JAFLDS010000017.1, read on the forward strand.
GATTCGCGCTGTTCAATCCAATGCACATCAACTCCATCGACCAGATCAAACTCGCCGTCATCGGCCTGGGCTACGTCGGGCTTCCGCTCGCAGTCGAATTCGCCAAGCACCGCGAGGTGCTGGGCTTCGACATCAACGCGGAGCGTATTCGCGCCCTGCTTGCAGGCCACGACGCCACACTCGAGGTGTCGGACGTCGAGCTGCGCGAGGCAACCGGCCTGCGCTACAGCGCCAGCCGCAGCGATCTCGCCGCCTGCAATGTCTTCATCGTCACCGTGCCCACGCCGATCGATGAGCACAAGCGCCCCGACCTCACGCCGCTGATCAAGGCGTCGGAGACCATCGGCAGCGTCCTCAAGCGCGGCGACATCGTCATCTACGAATCCACGGTGTATCCGGGCGCGACGGAGGAAGACTGCGTACCGGTGCTGGAGGCTGCGTCGGGGCTCAAGTTCAACGTCGGTTTCTTCGCCGGCTACAGTCCGGAGCGCATCAACCCGGGCGACAAGGAACACCGCGTCTCCACCATCCGCAAGGTCACCGCCGGCTCCACGCCCGAGGTGGCCGAGGTGGTCGATGCCTTGTATCGAGAGATCATCACGGTGGGCACCCACAAGGCCGAAAGCATCCGCGTGGCGGAAGCGGCCAAGGTCATCGAGAACACCCAGCGCGACGTCAATATCGCGCTCATCAACGAGCTTGCCCTCATCTTCAACAAGATGGGTATCGACACCGAGGCGGTGCTCCAGGCTGCCGGCACCAAGTGGAACTTCCTGCCCTTCCGCCCCGGCCTGGTGGGCGGCCACTGCATCGGCGTCGACCCCTACTACCTCACGCACAAGGCGCAGGAAATCGGCTACCACCCCGAGATCATCCTCGCCGGCCGGCGCCTCAACGACGGTATGGGCGCCTACGTCGTCTCGCAACTGGTCAAGGCCATGCTCAAGCGCCGCATCCAGGTGGAAGGCGCGCGCGTGCTCGTGATGGGCCTCACCTTCAAGGAAAACTGCCCCGACCTGCGCAACACCCGCGTCGTGGACATCGTCAAGGAACTCGGCGACTACAACATCACGGCGGATGTCTTCGACCCCTGGGTCGACGCCGCCGAAGCCAGGCACGAGTACGGCATCACGCCGGTCGCCGCGCCCCAGCCTGAGGCATACGACGCCATCATCATTGCGGTGGCGCACGACCAGTTCAAGGCGATGGGGGCCGAGCAGATCCGCGCGCTCGGCAAGGCCGACCATGTGCTCTACGACCTCAAGTACGTGCTCCCGCGCAATGCCGCGGATCTGCGCCTGTAAGCCATGACGACCTACGCCCAACTCCAGGCGCAGCTGCGCGAGCACCCCAAGACCTGGCTCGTCACCGGCGTGGCCGGCTTCATCGGCTCGAACCTGCTCGAAACCCTGCTGAAGCTTGACCAGCGCGTCATCGGCCTCGACAACTTTGCCACCGGCCACCAGCGCAACCTCGACGAAGTCAGCACCCTCGTCACTCCAGCGCAGTGGGCGAACTTCCATTTCATCGAAGGCGACATCCGCACGCTCGACGACTGCCGCCGCGCCTGCGAGGGTGTCAACTACGTCCTGCACCAGGCCGCGCTCGGCTCGGTGCCGCGCAGCCTGGCCGACCCGATCACCACCAACGGCGCCAACATCGACGGCTTCCTCCACATGCTCGTCGCCGCGCGCGACGCCGGGGTCGAGAGCTTCACCTACGCCGCCAGCAGCTCCACCTATGGCGACCATCCCGGCCTGCCCAAGGTGGAAGACACCATCGGCAAGCCACTGTCGCCCTATGCCGTCACCAAGTACGTCAACGAACTCTACGCCGACGTTTTCGCCCGCAGCTATGGCTTCACCACGATCGGCTTGCGCTACTTCAACGTCTTCGGCAAACGGCAGGACCCGGACGGCGCCTACGCCGCGGTCGTCCCCAAATGGACTGCCGCGATGATCGCGGACGAGCCTGTCTACATCAACGGCGACGGTGAAACCAGCCGCGACTTCTGCTTCGTCGACAACGCGGTGCAGGCCAACCTGCTCGCCGCTACCGCCACCGCAGAGGCCGCCCGCAACCAGGTCTACAACGTCGCCGTGGGCGGGCGCACCACCCTCAACCACCTTTTCGACGCCCTGCGCCTTGCGCTGGCGGAAAACGGCGTGCGCTACGACAACGAGCCGGTCTACCGTGACTTCCGTGCCGGCGACGTTCGCCACTCCCAGGCCGACATCGGCAAGGCCCAGCGCCTGCTCGGCTACGCACCCAGCCACGACATCCTCGCCGGCATTCGTGTCGCGATGCCGTGGTACGCCGGCTTCCTGTCCCGAGCGCAAACGTGAAAACCAACCTCTCTGGCGACTCGGGTCGCATTCGCACATCTGCAATTTCCGCTATCGCTCACCAGATAGGGGATGGGGCATCGCGATGCGGCTGAGGGCCATTGAGGAGTCAAAACTTCTCGCGAAGATACGCCGACGCGTGGGCGAGGGGGGCGGCGTAGCGTCGAATATCTTGGTTCTCCTCCTTGGTTCCGTCACTGCCCGTGCTGTTTCATTGCTGGCAATTCCCGTCCTGACTCGACTTTACAGTCCAGATCACTTTGGGGTGCTCGCTCTCTATACCGCAACTGTGGCACTCATCGCTCCCTTCGCAACATTGCGATACCACGTCGCCATTCCACTTCCCCGCCATGACGCTGCAGCAGTATGTTTGTTGGCGTTGGTGATGTTGACAGCATCAACCATAACCACGCTTGTCGCACTCGTAATTCTTATCTTTGGACATGACTTGTTCAGAGTCTTATCCATCGAGTCGCTTGCTCCGTATAGATGGCTCGTTGTCCTCGGTGTCGCGAGTACCAGCATCTATGAAGTATTTCAGTATTGGTCGTTGCGTAAGAAGCGGATGGCTCGTATCGCAAGCACACAAGTGATGCAGTCACTTTCAAGTGTAGGAGTAAAGCTCGGAATGGGCGCGCTTGGCTACACGCCGATCGGGCTCATTCTTGGTCAACTTATGCAGCAGGGGGGAGGGGTGGTTAGCCTGGCGCGGCAGTTCGCGCTCGATGTGGCCCGAAAACCGCGAAGGGTCGACCTAAGGCGGCTTGTCTTGGTGGCAAGTCGATATCGAGGCTTCCCGGCGCTACGACTACCTTCGCAGTTCTTGCTCGTAGCTGCGACACAGTTGCCCCTGCTGCTCGCTGCCGCGATGTTCGGCACTGCGACAGCCGGTCAGTTCTCGCTGGCATTCAGCGCTCTTGCGATCCCGGTGACTCTCGTCTCGCAGACAGTAGGCAGTGCCTATTACGCAGAGATCGCGAGTCTCGGGCCTCATCGTCGAGCAGAGATACGCGCATTGACGTTTGGGATCATGAAGAAACTCGCGTTGATCGGCGTCGCGCCCGTCGCCTTTCTGGCCTTGTTGGGGCCCTGGTTTTTTTCGGTCGCCTTCGGAGAAGTGTGGCGTGACGCGGGACGGTTCGCCCAAATACTGGCCTTCTTTCTGTACGTTCAGATTGTCACCTCACCAACCATACACATTCTGACCGTTCTGGAGAGGCACACGCAGTTTTTGAGCATCAATCTAATTCGCTTTGTCCTGGTGGCAGGCGCATTCATCGCAGCACACATACTTCGTTTGGACGGCTATTGGACCATTGCGGCATATGCTGCTGCAATGGTAGTGCATTACACAATCACCTCGGTTAAGGTAATGCGAACCCTAGGACGTACTTAGTGAGTATGGATTCGGGCATGATTGCAAACTTAAGGATACTTGTCGCAGGTACTGGGTCTGAGCGTGTGTCGCTGATACTGAATTGGGCATGCTCGCAGCGCTCAAAAGGCCGCTTTCGAGTCGCTCGCCTGTTGCTCCGTTGGTTACAAGGTGCATACGGTGTGTATATTGGGCCAAATGCTCAAATTGGCAAGAATGTACGCTTTCCGCACCCCGTCGGCATTGTTATTGGTGATGGTGTGAATATCAGTGACGATTGCACTATCTATCAGAATGTTACTTTAGGGGGAGCGCGACTTGGAGACGCTAAAGCGAGAAGCTATCCATCGATCGGTCGCGGTACGGTCATTTTCGCTGGCGCGGTCATTGTCGGGTCAATTGAGATCGCCGAAAACTGCGTCATTGGGGCAAACGCGTTTGTGAATAAGGATGTGCCTAAAGGCCACGTTGCCGTGGGTGTTCCAGCTCAATTTTTTCGGAATAAGGAAGTGGCAGAATGAACGAACTAATCGTTTCCCGATCGCGCCTCGAGGGGCAAGTAGTCCTCTCCGGCGCGAAGAACAGCGCCTTGAAGCTATTGACGGCGAGCCTGCTGACGTCTGGAAAGATTACCTTGAAGAATTACCCGGCGACGCTGGCTGACGCAGTCATCCATGTGGGGATGCTGGAGGTTCTTGGAAAGCGCTGCACCATCACTTCCGGCGGGGTACTCGAGATCGAAGAAGTCTCGCCCGTGACGTCTGAACTGAGGTGGGAAGATCGGTCGATCCGTAACACCTTGTTGATGCTGGGCGCATTGGTCACACGCACAGGCGAGGGCGCCGTGCCGCTTCCGGGCGGATGCAAACTCGGCGATCGGTCCTTTGACCTCCATGAGCACGTGCTGCGTGAGCTTGGGGCGGAGGTCTGGCAAGAGGGCGATGTGTTGAAGGCTGTTGCCCCGAACGGCCGGCTCAAGGGGAAGGATATTCACCTCCGAATCCGTTCGACAGGGGCAACCGAGAATGCGATTCTGTGTGGAACCCTTGCCGAAGGGGTGACTCGCATTTGGAACCCACATATTCGACCGGAGATCCTGGATCTCATTGCGATGCTCAGAACCATGGGGGCTCGAATCGACGTTCACGGGCAAGAACGGATCGATGTGACCGGCGTCGATGGTCTATATGGTGCCACGCACAGCGTAATCCCGGACAACATGGAGGCGATCACGTGGCTTGTGGGCGCTGTGATGACAGGCGGCGATATTGAGATCCTTGACTTTCCCTATCGCGAACTCGAAATCCCGCTCATTCACTTGCGTGAGAGCGGGGCGCGCTTCTTTGTCGGAGACGATCGGCTGTTGGTTCGCGGAGGCAGATGTTATCCGCTTGAAATCAGCACCGGCCCCTACCCGGGGATCAACTCTGACGTGCAGCCAATTCTCGCAGCCTATGCCGCTTGCGCACATGGTGAATCGAGCATCATTGATCTTCGCTTCCCGGGCCGTTATGGCTACGCGGACGAGATGGCAAAGATGGGGGCCAAATTTGAGCGTGAAGGTAACGTCTTGAGGATTCTCGGTCAAGGTCGCGCTCTGCAAGGTGCAAACGTTCAGGCCCTTGATCTGCGTGCAGGCATCGCGCTTGCACTATGTGGCCTTACCGCAGAGGGGGAGACGGTGATTTCTAATGCATGGCAGATAACTCGTGGTTATGACAATTTCGTCGAGAAGCTCCAGTCGTTGGGTGGCGTGGTAAACGTCAGCAGGAAATGAATGCATCATGTGTCTCAAGTCCCTCGCCGATCACGGAGAACATCGTCGACGAATTGAGGAGAATTGCACCGGGTGGCGTTTGCTGTAACGTTGACCTCGCCAAAGTTTCACGTTGGAAGATCGGCGGTAGAGCAGACTGTGTTGTGTCTCCGGCCACGCACGACGAAGTCAAAAAGATTGTGAGTTTTCTCAACTCTCGAAACCTTTCTTTTCTTGCCTTTGGATCAACGAGCAATTTGCTTTTCTCCGATCAGGGTTTGCGCGCAGTTGCAATCTGCATTGGACCTCGCATGTCGGGGGTCGAGGTAGATGGTGATTGTTTCCACGTGAAAGGCGGCACTTGGGTTCCGTCTTTGGCGCGCAGCGTAGCTCGAGCCGGCTACAGCGGCTTCGAACATGTATGCGGAATTCCCGGTACGGTTGGCGGACTTGTCATGATGAACGGCGGCAGTCTGCGGCGGTCTGCGAGTGAATATCTGGTCGAGATTCTTTCAGTAACCGCGACGGGTGAGACGCGCATCACTGCAAAAGAGGATTGCGGGTTTGGTTACCGCAGGTCGCACTTTCAAGATAGCGGGCAGATCATCACCGGGGTTACGTTTCGCTTCGAGCATCGCGACCTCTATTCCCAGATTAGACGCCGGATGTTAACGATTCTTTCCGATCGGCGAGCGAAGTTTCCGCAGAGAATGCCTAATTGTGGTTCGGTCTTTAAAGCACATGACGAGATGTACGCTCAAATTGGGCCGCCAGGGGCAGTGCTCGATAAGTTGGGTTTCAAAGGGCGCCGAATCGGAGGGGCACAGGTCTCGCTTGAGCACGCTAATTTTATCAATAACGTCGGCGGAGCCTGTGCGAGTGACGTGCGGCGCTTGGCTCATGAGATGAAAGAGGCCGTTTTCGCCGAAACCGGCTACTTGATAGAGCCGGAAGCGTGTTTTGTAGAATCGTGCGGCAGGGTGCGCCCCCTCATTTAGGGGGGGGCTGTTCGTGATCAGCATTCTCCTTTGCCAAGAGATCCGAGAGACTAATTGATCGATGAGAGTTAAGAACGTAGCGCTTGTAGTTTCCGCTAATGCGGCGATCGCTGGCGGGGGAGGAGTAGAGCGTCGGTTCGCGAGGCTCTACAATCATTTCCAGAAAAACAATGATTCTGAGACGAACGTGTTCCTGATCACCGAGCGATCATTCGTTGGCTTGGCCGAGCAGTTTGGTGTGGATCTCGATCGAAGTCGAATCATCGAGCTTGATGATGGGTTCTTGTCGTCGAAGAAGATCAGTATCTTTTCTTATTTTAAAGCCTCGAGAGAGCTAAATAGAGTTTTGCAGAAACACGATATCAAGGTTGTCCATTTCGCGTTTCCGTATAGGGTGTATCTGCCATTTCTGTACCTTTATGCTCGAAACTACAAGACCGTTTTGAGTTTTGTCAATAATGTTATTAGTTCTGCGGGTCGGCTACCTAATTGGAAAAGTGCTCTTATACATCATTCATATTTCGCAATTGTTGATCGTATAGATACATTTTATTCATACTTTACGGCTGGCTTTCCTGCTTATGAGAAGAAGGTGATGGTTGCGCCTTGTTCGTTCACTGATTACGAGAAGTGCACGTACAACGGGGAACCAAAGGATTTGAAGATCGTTTGTGTTGGGCGCCTGGATAGATCAAAGGGTGTTTACCTTCTTCTCGATGCCTTGGAACTCGTCTTTGCGGAATTGGACGCCAGCGAGCGAAACAGATGGTCAGCCGTTTACTACGGCCGCGGCGTTGAGGAGGCGGGTTTGATGACCAAGATCAAGGAGAAGGGGCTCGAGGGCAACGTTCGTATCGACTTCAGTCCGCGGATGTATGAAGTTCTTAAGAAAACGTCGATTTTTGTCAGCCCGCACCTGGTCGAGAATAACCCTTCCCAGTCTTTGCTCGAGGCAATGGCATGCGAGAACGCTGTTGTTGTGACTGATGTAGGTGATACACGACTTTTGCTTGATGACAGGCATGGCGTGATTTCGGGTACGACAAAGGAAGGTCTAGCACAAGCGATTGTCACGCTCATACGGGATGACGAGTTGAGAATTCGTCTTGCGAGGCAGGGCCGCTCACACGTCTTGGGGTCGATGAACATTCAGCGCTTTTCAGAATATTGCATAACTACATGGAATGAAGCTTGCTGACTAGCCGATTAAGGATGGTTAGTATCCATGATGGATCGATTGCGAATAGTGCGAGGTATTTTTGACGATCGACATCCAGTGTGTACGTGGTGCTGGACTGGTAGCACCGTAGCCCCGAATAGGATGAGTACAAGGGGTTCAGGTGATCGATCGGCATAGATGTCACTGATTACGAGGAGGTCTGCTGGGCGGCTCGATCTGCCAATTACCCGAAGTCGGGTGTTGGCGAGTCGACACAATCTCCGGAAAATGCTAGTGCCATCGATAGCGATGCTCTGTTGAGCACCGCGCGGATTTTGGCAGCGGCCCTTGTAGCCTTTTGTCTTCCGAATGTTGGTGCTTTACTATCTCCTTTTGGATGGTCCAAGTTGGCTAGCAAGCAATCCCACATGTGGCATCAGGATGTAGTTGTGAGCCACGTATTATCGACAGGCCATCGACGAGGAGCTGAGACCTATGCTTATGAACTCGCCTGCGAGTTTGGGCAAGCGGGTCTAGTTCAGCGTTTCTACTTTCTCAGGGCGGGGAATCGAGAACTAGATACACCTGAAGGTGTAGATGTTTGCGTTCCTGAAAGCGGGCTTTTGGGTCGTCTGAGATTCCTATTCGCGTTTCGGCAGCGAATGCGAAAGTCGGCGGGGAGAGAGGTAGTGGTTTGTCATGGATTAACTCCGTTAAAGTTTGTTTGGGCGTCGTCTTTGTTTTTGCGGAACCGACCACGAGTTGTGTTTCAGAAAATTGGCTTTACGCTTCCCTGGATCTCTCGGATGCGCAGGTTGAAAATCAGGCTTAACCGGCTGATACTCAGGTCTGCTGACGTTTGCCTTGTTCTCGGCGATCGACAAAGACATGAGGTGATCAATGAGTTGGGGTTTTCGAAGAATAAGGTGCATTTGGTGCCGAATGCGAGGCGCATGCCATCGAACCTACCTACTGTGCGGAGAGCCGAAGACCTCATTCTCGTCCTAGGGGCTCTGTCCGAGGAGAAGCAGCCGTTGATCGCGCTTGCAGTGCTGAAGCAGATCCGGGACCGGGGTATTTGCGCGAAGTTACGGTTTGTTGGTGATGGTCCTATGCGGTTAGAAGTTGAAAGGCTTGCGCAGACCACGTTTGGGCAGGGTGTTGTTGAGGTTACGGGCCGGGTGTGTGATGTCTGGCCCCACCTTTGCGAGGCGACGTTGCTGATGTTGTGCAGTCGAACCGAGGGTGTGCCAGGTGTGTTAGTGGAAGCCGCTTTCAGTGGCTTACCAGTCGTTACTTGGGACGTGGGCGATGTTGCATCAGTGGTGCTTAATGGTGTGACTGGCCTAGTTACGCCCTATGGGGATGTTGCTGGTTTGCGTGCGGCAGTGGAAAGGTTGCTCGCGGATGAAATAGTCCGCGAACGGATGGGAGAGCGTGCAAGGGCGCAGTCGAGCTTGTTTCGCATCGAGAACGCTGCAGAGCAAACGCTGCAGATTATCGAGACCTTGTTGCGCACTGGCACGGACCTGCGATCATGAAGATTCTTTTTTTCATCAAAGGGCTCGGGTTAGGGGGGGCTGAACGTCACGTCGTCGATTGTGCCGCCGAACTTCTGAGGCGTGGGCATGATGTGGCAGTAGTCTATGTATTGCCGAATAAAAATGCGCTCGTGGAGGAGTTGGAGCGTCAAGGCGTGAAGGTATTCTGTGTAGGAACATCGGCTGGTTTTGCGTTTGGCAGTTTGTTGATGCGACTTTCTGCGCTGGTTCGTACGTTTCAGCCGGATGTGCTTCACGCACACTTGCCAGTGCCGGGCATAATCGCACGGCTGCTGAAACTCCGGCACGGTTACAGACTTGTGTATACGGAACACAACGTATACGAGCGCCTCCATCCGCTCACGCGTATTGCGCACCGATTGACGCATTCGCTAGATGACTGCGCAATTAGCTGCTCGGGTCCGGTTGCAGCTTCATTGCCCTGGAAGAGTCTCGTAATCGAAAACGGAATCCGTGTACCCGAGGAGCAGATTGGCGGAGGCCACGTGGGGGGCTTGCGCAATCGATTGGGCATCGATGGCGATGCTGTTGTGTTCATTTGCATCGCTAACTTGCTTCACAAGAAGAATCACGCATTGTTGGTGGATTCTTTCGAGAGGGCATTTGGCGATTTCGGTGGGAGTTCGGCGCATCTTGTATTGGTTGGGCAGGACGGTACTGAGCGCGCGGCTTTGGAGATCCGGACGAGAGATTTTGTCTCTAGGCGCCGCATTCATTTCTGGGGGCCTCATCCGAATGCAAGCGAGTTACTCGCCGAAGCTGATGTGTTCTGTCTTTCATCATCTTTTGAGGGGTTGCCGATCGCGCTACTCGAGAGCATGGCGGTGGGAATTCCGGCAGTGGTCACTAGAGTTGGCGGCATGCCGGACTGCATTGCTGAAGGCACGACAGGCTTCGTTGTCGAACCCGACGACCGGGATGGCTTTGCTGAAGGGATGAAACGACTGTACGGTGACCGCAATATGCGCCAGAGAATGGGTGCGGGCGCGTACATGCTCGCGCGCGCCAAGTTTTCTCAGGTCCGCATGATGGGGAGCCTGGCGCATTGCTACGGGGTGGAGGCCTGAATATCTGAAATGGAGACACTTGTTGCGGCGCTGATGGCGGTGAGCGGAGTAGTGCTGATTTATGTGGCTGCCTACCGACATCGCTGGCTTTTGGCTCCCTTATGGCTCGCGTGGTTGTTGAGGGTAGGTCTTGCTACTGTCCACCGATACATCTTCGCGTTGCCGCAGGGTGGTGCAGACGCCAAGGTGTTTGACAGGACAGGTCTGTTGTGGGCAGAGCATGGATGTTTTGGTTTTTTCGAGCATTTCGATCCGTCTAGTTCGTATGTCTATAGTTCGATTCTGGCTACCCTCTATTCGTGTTTTGGGTACAGCCCTCTCGGTGCTCAGTTTCTAAACTCTGCGCTCGGTGTCGTGGCTGTAGCATTATTGGCTTGCGCAACTTATCGACTCTGGGGAGTGTCATCCGCGATCAGGGCGGCGTTTGTTCTTGCCGCATTCCCGTCACTTCTCGTTTATTCGGCGGTTACCTTGCGGGAGGCCTTCATTCTCGTGCTTTTTTGCGCCGCGATTTACGCTGTGGTGCGTCATGGGCAGCGCAAGGGATCAACATGGATATTTTGGGCAGTTGTATTTATGAGTTCAGCTGCTCTATTTCATGGTGGGATGGCGTTCGGAATAGTAGGTTTGTTTTTGGCGATCGCTTTTCATGCTATCAATGATTCTCGTGGCAATGAGCAAGCAAGAGCATTCAAGAAATTGCTCGTCGTGGGGCTTTGCGCGCTTGCGGTCGCACTGACGTATTTCTTTCTTGATTCCATATTTATTCCAAAGGTGGGTAACCTTGCCGCCCTAGATATAGAACTTGTTGGAAGCGTGGTGGAAAGTAGAGCTGAAGGCGGCGCTGCGTATCTATCTGGGTTGGCGGTTTCTTCTCCGATCGACCTAGTTTGGCAGGCGCCCCTTCGAATCGCTTATCTGCTGTTTGCGCCTTTTCCATGGAATGTGAGCAGTCCGAGTCATCTGTTCGGTTTGCTAGATGGAATGATCTATTTATTCTTGACCATCGTTCTTTTTCGACATCGCAAAATATTGCTTCGGGAAAAGTCGGCAGGTTTGATTCTAGCGATTCTGTTTTCATTGGCCTTTGTATTTGCGTTCGGGACGTCTAATTTTGGGACGGGGATGCGTCACAGGGCTAAATTCTATGTCGCGTTGGTGGTGTTGGTTGCTCCGATGCTGGGCAAACGACGCAACCTAATTGTGCGACGTTGCTGAGTAAGGACTCCCCCTGAATGAACAGTGTGCTGGATCAATCGAAGCCTTACGAGACTGTGCCTTTGAGTGGCGTTGACGAGACCGAAATCGTAAAATTGCTTGCAGGTAGCCTCAGCAGGGAAGGCGTTACGGCAAAGACAACACGGTTCTGGAACTGGAAACATTTATCTAGCCCCTTTGGCGTGTCATACGGGCTCGCAGCGGTGTCATCGACGAATCGCTCGCTGGTCGGATTAAGACCCTTGATGCAATGGTCTTTGCAAAGTCCGCTAGGCGCAATCATTGGCGCAGTTAGACCGGTCGATACGGTCACTCATCCTGAGTGGCGAGGCGTTGGGATGTTCAGCTTCTTGACGCGGGCTGCTCTGTCTCAGTTAGATCTAGCAAAGGTTCAGCTCGTATTCAACACCCCGAACTCAAGCAGTTTGCCAGGCTACGAGAAGCTGGGCTGGAAGCGAGTCGCGGCGTTGCCCATTTATGTCGGAGTGGTCAGTCCGCTCAAGATCATGCAGCGCATTCTGGGCTTTGCACAGAAGCCTGGAGTCCTCAGGTCTGAGGATGTTAGTCGGGGGGGCGTTGTTTGGGGCAGTGCGCTAAACGACTTTACTCGAAGGGAGATTCTCGCGTTTGCTGCGCGCTGCGAGTGCGCTAGACGGCCCGTCGGATTGAGGACGATCCGGAGTGAAGAGTTTCTGATTTGGCGCTACATGCAGCAGCCGAATGTGGATTACGGATTCTTTGTCCTTCGTAGTGCGGATGACCAGATAGATGGTGTCGCGGTACTGCGTACCGAAGTACGCCGTGGGCTGCTCGGGGTGGTGCTCGTGGATATGTTCGCCCGCGATGCTGATGAACGGGCTTACGGCTCACTATTGTCTGCTCTATTCGGCGATCTGCGCGTCGCATTCATGGTTGCTCATTATCCGCGGCAATCTTTTGAAGCGAGAGCTTTACGTAGAAGGTTGTTTTTTTGCGCGAAGCGGATGACGCTCGCGGTGAAAGTATTGGACGAGGGTGTGCTCGCGAGAGCGAGCGCATTGACCGCGCAGGGATGGGATTTATCGTTCGGTGATCTGGAGGTGTTTTGAGTTCTTTCGGAAGGGCGCAATTGCGGTCGGTAGCCAAATGCATCTCACTGGTCTTGTCTGCGGGGAAAAGGAGTGCGGGGCGACTTGTGATCTTGATGTACCACCGAGTAACGGGAGATACCGGCTTAGAACTCGATGTGAGGTCGAGTGATTTTCGCCGGCAGATTGAGTGGCTGGCACGGCACTGCGAGGTCGTGTCGCTTCAAGAGGGACTATCGCCACGCGGCGTAGGCGGAGAAAGTGATTCGCCTTGTGCTACCCGTGTTGTGATTACCTTCGATGATGCGTACGAGGATTTTTATTCTGTTGTCTTGCCCGTGCTCCGCGACGCGAATGTTCCTGCGACACTGTATGTTCCTACAGCCTTTATCGATGATGCATCGAAAGTGCCTGTAAGCAAAGGTGGCCCCCATACGAAGTTGTTGAGACCGTTGACTTGGGAAATGCTCCGCGAGTTGTCGCGCTCGCCTTTAATTACGCTGGCAGCACATAGCCACGGCCATTCCGAGTATCCAAGTCTTTCGGATGCCGAAATTCTAAGGGATATAGCGGAGTCCGACCGGCGTTTCGATTCGGAACTCGGTTTTCGGCCAAGACATTTCGCTTATCCGAGAGGCGCTTGGGATGAGCGCTGCGAGAGGATTGTTGCAGGAAGATATGAGTCTATCGCGCTCGTCGGGGGAGGGAGTATTGATCCTCTTGTGCTTAATCCACATCGCCTTACGCGAATACCTGTGTTGTTTAGTGATGGTTTTCGGTGGTTCAAGCATCGCGTCGAGGGTCGACTGATTCACGAGGAATCCATTGCGTCCATGATTCGAGGCAGGAGGCGGTAGGGAAGGCGGTGGTTCTACTAAATGAAGCCTGAGTACGTAGAAATAGGTTCCCGGAAGATGCGTGTCATTCTCTTTGCCAATACTGATTGGTATCTCTACAACTTCCGGCGTTCGTTGGCAACGGCTTTGCGCGATGCGGGACACGACGTGCTGTTGGTGTCTCCCGCGGGACCTTACGGCGATAGGCTGCGTCAGCTTGGGTTTCGCTGGATCCCCGCGCCAATGGAGCGCCGCAGTCTGAATCCTTTGCGCGAGCTGGCTTTGGTGTTGTGGTTACGACGGCTTGTTGGGCAGGAACGGGTGGATCTGGTGCACGGCTTCACCATCAAGTGTGCGGTGTACGGTTCGCTGGCCGCGCGTCTGGCTGGCGTGCCCGCGCGGGTTAATGCCGTGGCCGGCATGGGATACGTGTTTACGAGCAATGATCTGAAGGCGCGGCTGCTGCGGCCCGTGGTGCGCACGCTGATGCGGCTGGCGCTGGATGGGCGCGGTGCGCGCCTGATCCTGCAGAACCCGGACGATGTGGCGCTGTTCGAGCGTGCGCGGTTGGTGAATTCGGAGCGGGTGCGGCTGATTCCCGGCTCGGGGGTGGACTGCCTGCGCTTCGGCCCGGATGCAGGGCGTGGGGAGGGAGGGCGCTTCCGCGTGCTACTGGCCGCACGCCTGCTGTGGGACAAGGGGCTCGCCGAATACGTGGACGCGGCGCGTGAGCTGCATGCCGAAGGCCGCGACATCGAGTTCCTGCTGGCGGGCGACCCGGACCCTGGCAACCCCGCAGCGGTGCCCGAGGCCACCGTACGCGGCTGGGTGGACGAGGGGGTGCTGCAGTGGCTCGGCCATGTCGACGACATGCCCGCGCTGTTCCGTTCGGTGGATGCGGTGGTGCTGCCGAGTTACCGCGAGGGGCTGCCCAAGGGGCTGATCGAGGCCGGCGCAAGCGGATTGCCCCTGGTCACCACCGACGTGCCCGGCTGCCGGGAGGTGGTGAGCGATGGCGAGGATGGCTTGCTCGTGCCCGTGAAGAATGCTCGGGCATTGGCGACCGCGATCGCCCGCCTTCACGATGATCGTGCCTTGTGTGCAAGGCTGGGCGCGGCAGCAAGGGCGAAGGCGCTGGCGCAGTTCGACGAGCGGATCGTGATCGATCGAACGGTGGCGGTGTACCGTGAGCTGGTACCAGGCTGAGGGGGCAGCGGCAGTCGGGAGCGGGGGGTAAGTGGACAAGATTCGACATTCGCGAACCGGGCGCAGGCGGCACAGGACGGCGACCTGGCGCCGCTGGCTCGGGCCGGTGGGCGCGCTGGCGATGCTCGCGCTCGTGGTTGTGGCGTACCGCATCCTTCTCGGCGGGGGCGCCGTCGGCGCTGGAGCCGAGTTGCCAGCAGCGGCCACGGCGGCACCTCCGGAGCGGACGGCGTCGCTTCCGCCACTGAACCTGCCGCGTGACGATGCGCCGCATGCGACGGCCACCGAATGGTGGTACTACAACGGCCATCTGATGGGCGCAGATGGCAATCGTTATTCCTTTCATGCGACGGTGTTCATTCGTGACGGGATGGTGCGGCACACGGTCTTTCACGGTTCGCTGAACGACTACCGCCACGACCGGCGGCATTCGCATCAATTGCGCACGGCGGGCATACCTTTGGCCGCTGTGGAGCAGGGCTTCGACTTCCAGCACGAGGGCTGGCGGGTGGCGGGCACGGGGGGGCGCCACGCGCTGAAGATGGCCGGCGATGGCTTTGCACTGGATCTGGCGCTGGACGATGCGGGGACGCCGGTGCTGCACAAGGCGAAGGGCTCGACCACGCCGGGCTTGCTGGATTTTGGGGCGGCCGGCATCAGCTATTACTACTCACGACCGCGCATGCAGGCCACGGGCGTGCTGCGTGTGGACAGTGGCGCGGCGGTGAAGGTGAAGGGCGAAGTGTGGTTCGACCACCAGTGGGGCAACTTCGAGGCCTCGCGCCTGGCCTGGAACTGGTTTGCGCTGCAACTGGACGACGGCACGAGCCTGACGGTGAACCAGTTGTTCGATCGAGAGGGCCGGCCGGTGCTGGTGTATGGAACCAGGACGGAAGGGGCGCGCAGCCGCGCGCTGGGCGCCGACGAGATACGGCTCGTGCCCAGTGGGGTGTGGCGCAGCCCGCGGTCGGGCGTGCGCTACCCGGCAGGCTGGACGCTGAACGTGGGCGGCGAACAACTGACGATTACACCGCTGCGTGTCGACAGCGAGTTCAACGGACTCGCCACCACCTTCGCCCAGTATTGGGAAGGCGGGGTTCGGGTATCGGGCGCGAAGTCGGGCCTGGGCTTTCTGGAGATGAGCGGCTACGACCACGTGCCTGCGGTTCAGCCGGGCGGATGATGGTGCGGCACGCTGGGCTCGATGCCCGCCAGGGCGCTGCGGCTAGAGCCGCTTGAGCCAGGAGGTGACGGCGTCGGAAATCTGCTGACCGACTGCGCGGTGCATTGCTTCGTCGCGCTGGAAGGGGTCGGGGATGCTGATGCCGAGCCAGTGGCCGAGCAGAAAGGTTTTGCCGCGTGCGGTGGGGTCGAGCGCTTGAACCTCGTCGAGGTGGTGCTGCTCCATGACGACGATGAGGTCTGCCCAACGGATCAGGGCAATGTCGATTTGCTGCGCATGGTGGGCGTCGAGGGCGACGCCCTGTTCGCTGGCGACCCGCCTGGTGCTCGCGTCGGCGGGGTGACCAACTAACGCGCCGATGCCTGCGGACCGGACTTCGACGAGACGGCCTTCGGCGGTCAGCCGGTCTTGCAACAACGCTGCGGCGAGTGGGCTGCGACAGATGTTGCCGGTGCAGACGGTGAGCAGGCGACTGAACATGCGTGGGTAGCGGGTTGGTGGTGCGCTGGGAAAGGACGTGTTAATGAAAGTGAAAGCGGGCGCACCGCTAACGGTGCGCCCGCTTTTTTGCTGCCGACCCGACCGCAATCAGGCCGCGCGGCGGCGACGCACGGCGCCCAGGCCGGCCAGGCCGAGGCCGAGCAAGGCCAGCGAGGCGGGCTCGGGGACGGCCGAAGAGGGCAGCGTGACTTCGTAGTTGCCGGTGAATGACAGCGTGCCATCGTTGGCCTGGTAGCCGGACGGGGTGGCAGAGAAGCTGAACAGGTAACGGGTGTCGAGGAGTCCGTCGAGGTCGAGGTCATAGTTGACCTTGACCACTTCGCTGGCCTGGAGCGTACCCGTGGTTGGAACGAGCGGGCCGAACAGTGCGGCGAGCACGGGACGGGCGTCGAAGAAGCCGGCCAGGCCGATCTTGACCAGGCCGTCCTCGTCGTTGACGTAGGAGATGTTGGGGTCGCTGACGCGCTGCCAGGGTTGGCCGGAACTTCCCAGGAAGTTGGCAACGGCCAAGGTCATCTGCGGCGTGCTAAGTGTGGCACCGATTGCCGAGGCGGCGCCGGTGATGTATGCGATGGCGAGGGCGTTGGAGTTGGCCGTCCAGTCGGACAGGACAAGGCTGCTGAGGGCGATCTGCTGGCCATTGAGCGTGCCGCTCAGCGTGGTGACGGAAGCGCCCAGCCTGCCGAGTTCGATGTTGCCGGTGGGGTCGGACGCATTGCCGGTCAGCAAGGACGCCAAGCTGGCGGTGTTGTCGATCCCGAGCTTCTTCGGTGTGGAAGTTGCGTCTGTGACGGCGTACTGTGTAAAAAGACTACCGGAGAGGGCAGGACTGGTAATTGCCGCGGCGTGGCTCAAGCCCGGCACCGCGAGGGCGAAGGCGATGGCAAGGCTGTGCTTCGGGTTCAGGTGAAAATTCACGGGGCATTCCTTTTGTATCTGTGCGCTCGGGAAGTCGGCGGTCGCGAGGGGGTTAAGCGTGATGCTGCACTTGCAGTGCACAAGCAATAATTAAGCCAATATAAATTGGCTTTTTAAAACAATAACTTGAAATATTGATGCAGTGCACAGTCGGCGAAGTGTAAAAAATGCCGACAATATTTTTCCGCCAACCCGCTGGCGTATGCGCGGGATTGGAGGATTGGTACAGAAATGATTGACGCAGTCAAGGAACGGTGATGGATTTCCGTAACGGCAGGGAAAGCGACAACGTCGAGGATCGGCGCGGACAGGGCGGCATGCACCTCGGCGGTCGCGGCAAGATCGGCATCGGGACGATCGTGCTGGCGCTGGTGGCGATGTATTTCGGCATCGACCCGAGCGTGGTGCTGAACACGGCGGGCGTGGGGCAGCCGACGGCGGTCGAGGAAAGCCGGACCACGCAGCCGCGTCCGCCGGCAGAGGACCAGCTGGCGCGGTTTGCGTCGATGGTGCTGGCCGATACCGAGGACACCTGGGGGGCGATTTTCAAGGGCGGCGGTCGGCAGTATCAGGAGCCCAGGCTGGTGCTGTACACCGGGGCCACGCGCAGCGCTTGCGGGGTTGGTCAGGCGGCGATGGGGCCGTTCTATTGCCCGGCCGATGGCAAGGTGTACCTCGACCTGGCCTTTTTCGACGAGTTGCACAACCGTTTTCGCGCCCCGGGCGACTTTGCGCAGGCCTACGTGATCGCGCACGAGATCGGCCACCACGTGCAGAACCTGCTGGGCATCTCGGACAAGGTGCAGCAGGCGCGCGAACGCATCTCGGAGCGGGAGGCGAATCAGCTGTCGGTGCGGCTCGAGCTGCAGGCCGACTGTCTCGCCGGGGTGTGGGCGCACCATGCGGATCGCAGTCGCAAGGTGCTCGAGGCAGGCGATGTGGAAGAGGCGCTGGGTGCGGCGTCGGCGATCGGCGACGACCGCTTGCAGAAGCAGGCGCAGGGCTATGCCGTGCCCGACAGCTTTACCCATGGCAGCGCCGCGCAGCGTGTGCGCTGGTTCCGCGTGGGCCTGGAGCAGGGCAACCTGCGGGCGTGCGACACGTTCAGCGTCGCCGGGTTGTAGGGGCAGCGCGCTTCAGGGCTGGCGGGTAGGCCGGCTGCAGCCGGCCGAGTCCATTGTTGAAGCGCGGTGGTGGACAGGTCAGGCCACGGCCAGGCGGGCGAAGGCGTCGACGACCTCCTTCGGCGCCTGCACCAGTTCAACCAGCACGCCTTCGCCGCCGATCGGGAATTCTTCGTTGCCTTTCGGGTGCAGGAAGGTGATGTCGAAGCCTGCGGCGCCGCGGCGGATACCGCCCGGCGCGAAACGCACGCCGTTGGCCGACAGCCATTCGACGGCCTTGGGCAGGTCGTCCACCCACAAGCCGACATGGTTGAGCGGCGTGGCATGCACGGCCGGCTTCTTCTCGGGGTCGAGCGGCTGCATCAGGTCCACTTCCACCTTGAACGGGCCGGTGCCCATGGCGCAGATGTCCTCGTCCACGTTCTCGCGTTCGGAGACGAAGTTTCCGGTGACTTCCAGCCCGAGCATGTCGACCCACAGGGTCTTGAGCTTTTCCTTGCTCGGTCCGCCGATGGCGATCTGCTGGATGCCGAGGATCTTGAACGGGCGCTGGGCCATGAGGAGGTCTCCGGGTGTGAAGTGGATTAAGAATTCATAATTATAGCGAGGCTTGCGCTTGTTTTGGGGGAGTGCCTGTAGCCCGTCGGCGGACGGGGGCCCACCCAACCAACGATCACTCCCACGCCACCTGCGAGGAAAACAGATAGCCCGCGCCATAGACCGTCTTGATCAGCCTGGGGTTCTGCGGGTCGTCGTCGAGTTTGCGGCGCAGGCGCGAGATGCGCACGTCGATGCTGCGATCGAAGGGATCGACATCGCGTTCGCCCAGCAACTGCTCGCGCGACAGGATCTTGTTCGGGCGGCGCAGCAGGCTGGCGAGGAGGCCGGCTTCTGAGGACGACAGGCCGATCTCGCGGCCGTCGGGCGCGGTGAGCGTGTGGCGGGCGCTGTCGAAGGTCCAGCCGGCGAAGCGGGCGACCGTGCGCTCGGCGGGCTCGACCGCTGCCGCGCGCTGATAGCGCCGCAGGATGGAGCGCACGCGGGCGACGAGCTCGCGCGGCTCGAAGGGCTTGACGAGATAATCGTCCGCGCCGAGCTCGAGCCCCAGCACGCGATCGGTGACGTCGTTGCGCCCGGTCAGGATGAGCACCGCGCAGGGACTGCCGTCCTGCAGCTCGCGCACCACCTGCATGCCGTCCATATCGGGCAGGCCCAGATCGACGATGCACAGGTCGGGCGCAGACTGCCGCGCGCGCGACAGCAACTGGCGGCCGGTCGACAGGTGTTCGCAGTGAAAGCCGTAGTCGCCGAGGCTGGCGCAGATCAGGCGGCCGATGTCGGGCTCGTCCTCGACGACATAAATGGTGGCTGCGGCATCGAGGCGGGTTGCAGTCATGATGTGAGGTCTTCCTGCAGATGGGTGAGCGCGTCGGCGAGCGCAGGCGTGTCGAAGGGTTTGCGCAGCACGGGCACGCCAGCTGGCGAATGCATGTCCGTGCCTTCGCTGGCGTAGCCGGTGATGAGCAGTACGGGCAGGCCGGGACGCATCTCGCGTGCGCGCGCGGCGAGCTCCTGGCCGCCGAGGCCGCCCGGCATCACCGTGTCGCTGACCAGGATGGCGATGTCCTCGACGTGTTCGAGCAGTCCGAGTGCCTCGACGCCATCGGCAGCCTCTATCACCGGGTGTCCGAGGGTGGTGAGCTGCATGCGGATCACCTTGCGCACTTCCGGCTCGTCCTCGACGAGCAGCACCGGTCCGTCGCGCAGCGGCGGCGCCGAGCGCGCGACCGGAGCCGCAGCCGGCGCGGGGGCAGGCGCGGCCGCCATCGGCAGCACGAAGCGCACGTTCGTCCCCTTGTTTGGCGAACTGAGGATGCGCACGTTGCCGCCGGACTGGCGCACGAAGCCATACACCATCGACAGCCCCAGGCCGCTGCCGCCGCCGAAGGGCTTGGTGGTGAAGAAGGGTTCGAATACCCGAGGCAGCACGGCGGCATCGATGCCGCTGCCGCTGTCGGAGACGTCGATCTGCACGTAGTCGCCGGCGGGCACTTCCGCGGCGCGGGCGAGCGCGGCATCGAGCGTGCGCTGCGTGACCGCGATCGTCAGCTCGCCGCCGTCGGGCATCGCGTCGCGGGCGTTCAGGGCCAGGTTGAGGAGGGCGTTCTCGAGCTGGTGCGGGTCCACGAAGGCGTGCAGGGGTTCGCCGGGCAGGCGCAGCCTGACCTTGATCGTCTCGCCCAGCGTGCGCACCAGCAGGTGGGTCATGTTGTGCACCAGCGAACCCACCTCGATCGCGCTCGGCTCGAGCGTCTGGCGGCGCGAGAAACTCAGCAGCCGGCGGATCAGCTCGGCGCCGCGGCGTGCGGCCTGCAGCGAGGGATCGACGAAGGGAGCGATGCCGGCGCTGTCGGACTGCTCCTTGAGTGCAGACAGGTTGCCGATGATGATGGTCAGCAGGTTGTTGAAGTCGTGCGCCAGCCCGCCGGTGAGCTGGCCGACGGCCTCCATCTTCTGCGCCTGCACCAGCGCGGCCTGGCTGGCCTTCTGTTCGGTGATGTCGGTCGACATCACGAAGAAGCCGACGATGTCGCCGTCAGCTCCGGTCTCGGGGACGATCACGCTGCGGGCATGGACGATGCGGCCTTGCGGTCCGGGGCGGCTGTATTCGTAGCAGACGCGCTCTCCGCGGCGGGCCCGGTCCACCTGCGGACGGATCTGCCGATAGGTTTCTTCTCCCAGTACTTCGTGGATGCTGCGGCCGACGATCTCGTCCTTCGTGTAGCCGAACCACTCGGCGTAGCCGCGGTTGGCAAAATGGTAGATCTCGCCGCGATCCACGTAGGCGATCAGCGCGGGAATGGAGTCGACGATCAGCTGCAGGCGATGCTCGCTGCGCCGCAGCGCGGCGGCGATCTGGTCCTTCTCGGCGTTGGTCTGCTCGAGCTCGGCGGTGCGCTCGCGCACCCGCGCCTCGAGCTGGGCGTTCTGCTCCTGGATCAGCGCTTCGGCGCGGCGCTGCTCGGTGATGTCGGTCCACAGCGAGACGAAGCCGAGGTTGGGAATCGGCACCCCGCGCACCGCCAGCACCGTTCCGTTGGGGCGCGCACGTTCCACGTAGTGCGGCTGGAAGGCGCGTGCCGCGGCCATGCGTTGCGCAACCAGTCGTTCAATGTCGCCTTCGCCATACTCGCCGCGCTCTGCGTTGAAGCGTACGAAGGCCTCGAACGGAGTGCCCTCCCGCACCAGTTCTTCGGGGAAGTCCAGCAGGCGCACCAACGCCTTGTTCCAGGTCACCAGCTTGGGCGTGGTGTCGAAGACCGCGATCGCCTGGTCGAGCAGGTCGAGCCCGGCCAGCAGCAGGTCGTGGCGGCGCAATTGTTCCGGCGTGAAGCTGGAAAGATCGGCCTGGGGAGTGGGCGTTTTCGCCATCTTCTGAGCTGTCTCCAGTTTGGCGATGGGTGCTTGTCGAGCGGATGGTTGCACAACTTGCAGCGGGGTGGCTGTGGTGTGTGCAGCGGCGAGCTCAGCCGGAAGACAGTTGGCTGCCGCGCTCGGCAAGCCGGCGGCGGAAGTGTTCCGGCGACACGCCACACCACACGACGAAGGCGCGATAGAACGCCGAGGTGTCGGCGTAGCCGAGGTCGGCGGCGATGCGGGCGATGGGCTGGCGGGTCTTGGTGAGGCGGGCGAGCGCGATGTCGCGCCGGATGGCGTCCTTGATGGTGCGAAAGCCGGCGCCTTCCTCGTCGAGCCGCCGATGGAGCGTCCGGGGCGACACATGCAGGCGGCTGGCGACCTCGGCCACGGAGAGGTTGGCCGGGAGGGCGTCGCGAAGCAGGTCGCGGACGCGGAACACCATCTCGCGGTCGCGCCGGTACAGCATCGAGATCTTTCCCGGTGCCCCGTCGAGGAAGGCGGTGAGCGCCGCGTCGTCACGCCGGATCGGCAGGTCCAGCAGGTTTGCCTGAAAGCTCGCGACGAGCGCCCCCCGGTTGTCCGTGGCTGGCGCGTTGCTTTCGAAGCGCGAATGTTCCGTATAGACGAGCGCATAGTCGTCGGCATGGAGCGGGCGCGCATAGGGAAAGCGCACCGCGTCGAGCGCCAGTCCGCGGCCGACGAACCAGCAGGCTACCCCGTGCAGCAGGCGCAGCAGCCATTCGAAGGCGAACACCCGCGCCGGATCGTCGCGTTCGGCGGTGAGCGGACGGACTTCGGTGATCCGCAGTTCGGCGAGGCTGGCGTCGCGGCGGATCGACACGGCCAGGTCCGGCAGCACGATACGCAGGAAACGCGCGGCACGCGCCATGGCTTCGGCCAGCGTGGCAGCGCCGAGCATGCTGCGGCACAGGAACTCGAAGCTGCCCGGCGGCATGCTGCGGCTGAACAGGCCGAAGGCCTCGTCGTCGAGTTCGGCGACGACACGGTTGTACAAGGCTGCGTAGCGGTCGACCGGGATGCGGCTGGCAGCATCTGCAAGGTCGATGTTGCTGGCAGCAAGCAGTGGTACCAGGTCGCGCCCCAGACGGCGCATGCCCGAGATCATGCCGCTGACGAAACCCATGGCAACCGTGGCGCGGCTGCGGTAGGCGCCGCCGGCGAGGTCGGTCGAGGAGGCGGCGTTAGGCATGGCAGGGCGTGCACACGACAGGAGGTTAGCCTTTGGCGGATTTTGCATGATCGACGTCCGCTGCGGCAATGGCGCTGGCGTCCGTGGCCTTCTAATATTTCATGATTGAAGTTTCTCAGGTGAAGGAGACCCCATGACTGACCTCAGCGTTGCCCACAAGCTCTCGCCCTACAAGCCGAAGAACAAGGTGCGTTTCGTCACCGCGGCGGCGCTGTTCGACGGCCACGATGCGTCGATCAACATCATGCGCCGCATCCTGCAGTCGACCGGCTCGGAGGTCATTCACCTGGGCCACAACCGTTCGGTGGGCGAGATCGTCAATGCCGCGCTGCAGGAAGACGTGCAGGGCATCGCCATCACCAGCTACCAGGGCGGTCACGTCGAGTTCTTCAAGTACATGATCGATCTGCTGAAGGCCAACGGCGGCGAGAACATCAAGGTCTTCGGCGGCGGCGGCGGCGTGATCGTGCCGGCCGAAATCCGCGAGCTGCACGACTACGGCGTGACCCACATCTTCTCGCCCGAAGACGGGGCCAAGATGGGCCTGCAGGGCATGATCAACAGCGTGGTCGAGCGCTGCGATGTCGATGTCACCCAGGCTGCGCCGCAAAAGGCCGACGCGGTGCTGAAGGCACTCGCCCAGGGCGACCGCCGTGCGCTGGCGCAGATCATCACCGCGCTGGAAAACGGCGGCTATGGCGACGACGTCAAGAAGGCGCTGATCGACGCCGCGGCCAAGACCAAGGTGCCGACGCTGGGCATCACCGGCACCGGCGGCGCGGGCAAGTCCTCGCTGACCGACGAGCTGGTGCGCCGCTTCCGCCTCGACCAGCACGACAAGCTCAAGCTCGCCATCGTCTCCATCGACCCGTCGCGCAAGCGCACTGGCGGCGCGCTGCTGGGTGACCGCATCCGCATGAACGCGATCGAGCACGACAACATCTACATGCGCTCGCTCGCCACCCGCGACACCGGCTCGGAAGTGTCGGCCGCGCTGCCGGAAGTCATCGCCGCGTGCAAGCTGGCGGGCTTCGACCTGGTCATCGTCGAGACCTCGGGTATCGGCCAGGGGAATGCCGCGATCGTGCCCTTCGTCGATCTGTCGCTGTACGTGATGACGCCGGAGTTCGGCGCCGCCAGCCAGCTCGAAAAGATCGACATGCTCGACTTTGCAGACTTCGTCGCGATCAACAAGTTCGACCGCAAGGGCGCCGAGGATGCGCTGCGCGACGTGCGCAAGCAGTACCAGCGCAACCGCGAGCTGTTCAACCAGAACACGGACGAGATGCCGGTGTTCGGCACCATGGCGGCACGCTTCAACGACGACGGCGTCACCGCCTTGTACCAGGCGGTGTTGCCGGCGCTGGTCGGCAAGGGACTGAAGGTGGCCAAGAGCGCGCTGCCGGTGGTCAGCGTGAAATCCTCCAGCGCGGGCCGCGCCATCGTTCCGGCAGACCGTATCCGCTACCTGGCCGAGATCGCCGACACCGTGCGCGGCTACCACAAGCACATCGAACAGCAGGCGCGCGTGGCGCGCGAGCGCCAGTCGCTGAAGATCGCCAAGGGTCTGTTCGAGCAGTGCGGCAAGGATGCAGGCTCGTTCGATGAACTCATCAACTGGAAGGACGGTGAGCTCACCCCGCAGGCGAAGAAGTTGCTCGAGCAGTGGCCGACCGAGAAGGCGCTGTATGCGGCCGACGAGTACGTGGTGAAGATCCGTGACAAGGAGATCCGTACCCAGCTCACCCACACCTCGCTGTCGGGCAGCAAGATCCGCAAGGTGGCGCTGCCCAACTTCGACGACGAGGGCGAGACGCTCAAGTTCCTGATGAAGGAAAACGTCCCTGGCTCCTTCCCCTACACCGCCGGCGTGTTCGCCTTCAAGCGCGAGGGCGAGGACCCCACCCGCATGTTCGCCGGCGAAGGCGACGCCTTCCGCACCAACCGCCGTTTCAAGAAGGTTTCAGAAGGCATGCCGGCGCACCGCCTTTCCACCGCCTTCGACTCGGTGACGCTGTACGGCTGCGACCCCGATCTGCGTCCGGACATCTACGGCAAGATCGGCAACTCCGGCGTGTCGATCGCCACGCTCGACGACATGAAGGTGCTGTACGACGGCTTCGACCTGTGCGCGCCGAGCACCTCGGTGTCGATGACGATCAACGGCCCGGCGCCGATCATCCTCGCCTTCTTCTTCAACACCGCGCTCGACCAGCAGCTCGCAAAGTTCAAGGCCGACAACGGCCGCGAGCCGACCGCCGACGAGCACGCCAAGATCAAGGCGTGGACACTGTCCACCGTGCGCGGCACGGTGCAGGCGGACATCCTGAAGGAAGACCAGGGTCAGAACACCTGCATCTTCAGCACCGAGTTCGCGCTGAAGATGATGGGCGACATCCAGGCTTACTTCGTCCACAACAAGGTGCAGAACTTCTACTCGGTGTCGATCTCCGGCTATCACATCGCCGAGGCCGGCGCGAACCCGATCAGCCAGCTCGCCTTCACGCTGTCCAACGGTTTCACCTACGTCGAGAGCTACCTGGCCCGTGGCATGCACATCGACGACTTCGCGCCCAACCTGAGCTTCTTCTTCAGCAACGGCATGGACCCGGAATACTCGGTGATCGGCCGCGTCGCCCGCCGCATCTGGGCGGTGGCGATGAAGAACAAGTACGGCGCCAACGAGCGCAGCCAGAAGCTGAAGTACCACGTGCAGACCTCCGGCCGCTCGCTGCACGCGCAGGAGATGGACTTCAACGATATTCGTACGACCCTGCAGGCGCTGATCGCGATCTACGACAACTGCAACTCGCTGCACACCAACGCCTACGACGAGGCGATCACCACGCCGACCGAAGAAAGCGTGCGGCGCGCGATGGCGATCCAGTTGATCATCAACCGCGAGTGGGGCCTGGCGAAGAACGAGAACCCCAACCAGGGCGCCTTCATCATCGAGGAGCTCACCGACCTCGTCGAAGAAGCCGTGCTCAAGGAGTTCGAGGCTATCGCCTCCCGCGGCGGCGTGCTCGGCGCGATGGAGACCGGCTACCAGCGCGGCAAGATTCAGGAGGAGTCGCTCTACTACGAGCACAAGAAGCACGACGGCTCCTACCCGATCATCGGTGTGAACACCTTCCTCAACCCGAAGGGACAGGCGCAGCAGGAGATCGAGCTGGCGCGCTCGACCGAGGAAGAGAAGCAGGGCCAGTTGAAGCGCCTGGCCGACTTCCACGCCCGCAACCAGGCCGAGGCGCCGAAGTGGCAGGCCAGGCTGCAGCAGGCCGTCATCGACAATGCCAACGTGTTCGAGGTGCTGGTGGATGCGGTGCGCTACTGCTCGCTGGGCCAGATCACCGAGGCGCTGTACAAGGTGGGCGGCCAGTACCGGCGCAGCATGTGAGCGGAATCCGGCTCGGGTAATTGGAAACGGCGCCCAAAGCGCCGTTTCCATTGTGCATTCGGGCTTTGCCGCCGATGCTCAGCGCGGAGTCCCTGCGGCGAGCGCGTCGATCATGGCCCGCAAGGTCTTGATCTGCACACCGTTCTTCGTCGCGTAGTCGTCGCCGGTGTAGCCCCACCAGTCCCAGCAACCGTTGGGGTTGCGGAACGGGATGGAGACCGCCTGCGGGTAGAGCACGACGATGTTGTTGTTGTCCGCCCAGCGGTCGTAGCCGGTGTTCTTCACGAACAGCGTGCCATTGTAGAGCCCGCCACCCGGTGGCGGACGCAGCGGCAGGTAGCTCTGGCCCTGCTTGCAGCCGTGCAGCGCGATATGAACGCGGCACGGCTGGCCCTTGGCGCAGCTCTCCGGAACGTAGGCCCAGCCGGTCTTGTCCAGCCCGGTGCTCCAGCTGAAGAAGCCGCGGTTTTCGGCAGGAAGGTAAGCGCTCTGGTCGAACTCGATGAAGCGGCCGGCCGGCTTGCTGCCCGGCGGCTTCAGCGGGCCATAGATCCAGCTCAGGATCTGGCCGGCGCTATCGAAGCCGCACTTCCCGATGTAGGGCTCGGTCTCCTTGCTGCAGGCGATGCCGAAGTTGGATGTGGGCATCGTGTGTGCGGCGTCGGCGAGGCGCACGGGAGACAGATTGGCGGCAGGCACGCCAACTGCGGCATAGAAGGCGGCGAGCTGGTCGGCGATGGTCGGCGGCACCAGGGTGTCCTTCGTCCCCGACACGGTGAGAATGCGGTCGCTGGCCAGGTCCGCAACGGGGTCGATGAGCCCCTTTGCCGCCATGGCTTTGGCTTCCGCGGCCAGGCCCGGCGCATTCGCGCTGGTCGGCGTGACCTTGCACGATACCGCCGGCTCGCCGGTGCACGAGCACTGCGCTACTGCCCGCATCACGTCGCCCTGCGAACAGTTGTACGGCCCGCCGGCGACAACGCCCGCGCCCTTGACGATGGACGAGTGCGCCACCTGGAACTGTACGGTCATGAAGCCGCCGGACGAGATTCCGGATACCGAGGTCTGGTTGATGTCGATGTTCAGCGCGGGCAGTGGTGGGGCGGCCTGGGCTACAAGCGGCGAAGCACTGACAAGTATGGCGAGGCTGAGCATGAGAGCCTGGCGTTCGGGTCGAAAGAAATGGGTCGGCATGAGATTCTCCAAACTATTGGAATTGCCGTCGCAAGCGATTGCGGTATGCATACTTTCGGGCATGGCTCATGTTTGAGCGACGGAGTTTTGCGTTGCAAGAGTCTTCGCACGGCGCTTCTGCTGCGTCTGATGTGCACCGCGGCGTTGCCACATCATGCACCAACGTCGATGTCAGTTGGAAGTCACCGGGCGACAGGCCGTTGGTCAAGGAAGCGTCACCTCAGGGCTCTGTCGCGGAGCGCCGGCGGAGCGCGCGATGTGGAGCGACAACAAGTCTCAATTCAGATAGCCAAATTGGCTAGCGATGCTAGATTGAAGACATCCGGGAGGTGCAGCCCATGGGTGAGAGTGCTTCCGGCGAAGTCCGCCGGAACGATTTCGATGTATTCATCAGCTACAACTCGCGAAATGCTGAGATTGTTCGGCGCATCGCAGAACATCTGCGTGACACCGAGAAGTTGCGCGTCTGGCTGGACGATTGGTGTCTCGATCCCGGCCTCCCGTGGATGGACGGTCTCTATAAGGGGCTGAGGGCCAGCGCTTCAGTTGCGGTGTTCGTGGGTCCGGATGGGTTGGGCGATTGGCAGGCGCCCGAGCTTCAGGTAGCGCTAAACAATCAGGTCAAAAGTGGCAAGAGAGTCATTCCCGTGCTGTTACCTGGTGCGCCGGCACCCGAGAAGCTGCCCGATTTTCTGACCTTGCTCAAAGCCGTCGTGTTTCGCGACGGCCCCGATGACGCAAGTGCGCGCGGGAGGCTGGTCTGGGGTATCACGGGCATCAATCCGCTTGCCAGAGTTACTCAAGGCGACAATCGGGCCCCGATGGTCGAAGTGGCGGGTCGTGTCGAGGATCCTCTGGATGCTGCGGAAGGAGCGCTTGCCGATGCGCTCGAAAACGGGAGTGTCACGTTCCTGGTTGGCCGCTTTGCGGGGAGTGCGGAGGCGCAATCTCCGCCGTCGCCAAGATCTTTGAGCGAGGCCATGCTCAGAGATCTCAAGTTGCTGCCCGACAACTACGATGGGATGGTTCCGGGGGTCGAGGCGGCGGCGGCATTGCTCGCTACCGAACGCAGCGATCCTGGCATGGAACGGCGAGTCATCGATCTCCTGGCCAGTTTCAATGTTGCACAGCCGGCGGGGGTCCATGGGGCGCTGGCCGACTTGATGCGGGTGCTGCAGCATAAGCCGCCGCCTCGAGCCAATCGGCGGGTTCCTCGATTGATCCTGACTACGAGTTTCGATCTATGCCTTGAACGAGCCCTGCTACGGGCCGGCCTGTCATTTTCCCGTCTGGTGCATCACCGTGCTGGCGGTCGCATCGATGTCAACGTTTTCCAGGATGTGAAGCGGATCGACGCCGCTCACGTACTCATCAACGGCCAGCTTGTCGATGTGGCCGACGTGGCACTGCTCGACAAGCAGATCTACGACTGCGATCAGCGCAGCGTCCGTCTTCAGGATTCGGGCATGGATCCTGGAAGGCCCGACAATCCGCTTGCATCACTGCTTGTACGAGATCTTCCCGATCCGATCCTTTACAAGTTTCAGGGATCCCGGGACATCGACAACTCGTCGGCTATTTCCGCCGATCAGTGTTTCGATTTTCTATGGCGCCTTCTGCGACAGCGTTGCATACCGAGTCAGATCGCCGAGATCATCGCATCTTCCACTTTGCTGGTAATAGGCAGCAATCTGCTCGACTATGATTTTCGCCTGACCTACCACACCCTCTTGCGCGAGCAGTTGGAGATCAATCCCAATCCGCATTACGCGGTTGTTTGCCGCGGTGAGCTGGACCGCCGCGACTATGGGCACAAATTGACGGAAACGGCGTGGGGGAAGGTGAAGCAGGTTGCCATGAGCAAGTACCGCATGGAGCTCCTCGACGTGGCCACGGCGCCTTTGCTGGCGCGGGTCGCGGCGAGACTCGGGCGGCGGTGGGGGGCATAAGGCGATGAACCTGAACACTGCTGCCATCGGAGGTGTTGATGCTCCTGCCGGGAGCAGTCCGTTCGACAAACCTTACAAGGGGGCGGACAGCTATCAGGTCGAGGATTCAGCATTGTTCTACGGGCGAAATGCCGAATCGGAGCAGGTCGTCGCACGCATACTTTCATCCCGCTTCACGCTCCTGCATGCCCAGTCCGGTGCAGGGAAGACGTCCCTCATCAATGCCCGAATCATTCCGGGGCTAGAGCAGCGTGACTGGCTGCCGGTTCGGATCCGTCCGGAAAACGATCCCATTGCGGCAACGCGCAATGCCACCTTGCGCTACCTCATTCCGCCGCCGGATGCGGAAGTGCTGGCGATAAGGCGCGCGCTCGACCTGCTGCAACTCGACGAGCACCAGACCACGATTGCGGATCTGCTATCCCGATACGACGAACTGGCGACGCGGGATCCGAGGAAACGGCAGATCATCGCGCCGATCGAGTCCGACACCCTCGAAGCCCGATATCCGCTGATCGGCAAGGGCGCCCTGACGCCGTACACCTGTCGGGTGATTCGCGGTAGCCTCGATCTCGCGCGGCCATCCGAGCAATGGAGGCTCGTGCTCGAATTGGCTTCCACCATCCTGGAGGCTCCGAGCACGCTTTCGGACGATCTGTTGTTGACTCAGGTGCTGTCGGTGCTCGAATCGGATACGTATCAGTCCGCCTATCGCACCCTGCTCGGCTATCTTGATCCGCCGGGCGACAGGAGCCTGTGCAACTTCTTCGACAACCTCATTCAGGTGTATGGGTCGCGGCTCGTTCGCTTCGGCATCGTATTGATCTTCGATCAGTTCGAAGAGGTCTTCACCCGATTCGTCGATCCCGGGGCAGCAGGCAAGGCTGCAGGCGACCTTGCGGACTGGCGATTGCGCTGGGAACTGCTCGACGAACTGAAGCAGCTCTACGCCTATCGCACGTCCGGCCTGGGGCCGCCGGCGCCGCTGCCGATCCGCTTCGTCGTCTCAATGCGAAGCGAGTACATGGCGGGGCTGGAGCCTCTACGCGCGAGCGTGCCGGCCCTGGATCAATGTTCGTATCACCTGCAGATGCTGAGCGTGGACCAGGCCAGCCGGGCGATCAAGGCACCGGCCGCAGACTTCGGTTATGGCTATGCGCAGGACTGTTACGATCGGATCGTTGCGGACTTGACCAAAGAGGAGCGTTTCGTCGAGCCCGCTCACCTGCAGGTGGTTTGCGACTATCTCTGGAACGAGAAAGGGCGCGAACTCTCAGGCGCCGTCGATGCGCCGGATCGCTCGATTTCACGTGAAGTGAAACTCGCGGTCTATGAGGAAAGCAAGGGCTTGAGCGGCATCATGCGCGCTTTCCTGTGGGGCTACCTGAATGGACTTGAGCAGGGCGAGCGCTTCGAAACGCTCGAGATGCTCGAGCGGCTGATCACGACCAGTAACACGCGCAACATCGTCGAGCAGGAATCGTTGACCAATGCGCCGCTGCGCGACGACAGGCGGCGCCGCAATTTGCTCGACCAACTCATCGTTCGGGGAATCGTTCGAACGGAGAGTCGGTTGGGCGGGCGTTTTGTCGAGATCACCCACGAATTCCTCATCCCTCCGGTCATGGAGGCCATTCGCGATGTTCTGCTTGCCGATCCCGCGCAGCGACAGTTCCTGCACGCTCTAGACGCATTGAGGCGCATTCAGCAGCAAGGCAGCGGTGCGGACGATACGCTGCTTTCCTGGGAGTTCGAGATCCTCGACCGCTTTCGCACCCAGATCGAATGGCCGGAGTGGGCCATGCGCGCAATGCTGCGCAATGCGGTGCTGCACGAAGCGGGCGGCGAAACGCTGCGGCATTGGGTTGCGCGGGTGGACGAAGGAGACCTGCAGAAGGTCTCGACGCCGCCCGCGGTGGTCGAGTCATCTGCGGAGTCGTCGTTGCGGGGGCTCGATACCACGAGCTTGAAGGATATTGGGGCTGGAGCCCGTGACGCCGTGGATGCGACAGCGGGAGTCGAACATGCATGAAACGGCGCTCAAGATTGTCGACCGCTTCGTGAATTCTCCCCGGGCCGAGGAGCGCGGAAAGGGATTCCGGGCGCTCGGGCATCTCGGATCGGCGGCGGCCGCGGGCAGGCTTGTCGATGCCGCGCTTTCTGATCCCGACCCCGACCTGCGAGCCGAGGCCGAAGCCATCCTTGCCCGGGAGGCGGAGCAGCCGGCGGTACGCGATGCCTTGTTGCGACGGCTGGACACGCCAGCCGATCGGCGTCGCGTTTACGCAATGCTGGGCCGACTGCGCCTGCGCGGAGCGTCGCTCGCATTCGACCTGGGCGGCTGGTGGGTGCGCCTTGTCGCCTCGCTGATCGTGGTGGATCAGTTCCGGCGCGACATGGGCTGGCATTTCTGGGTGAGAGGGATGCGGCCCTGCGTTCTCGGGGCAATACTGGGAGGGATTGCCGGGTGGCAGGTTTTTGAGGCACTGGACCTCGGAGCGAGCGAAACCTTCCTCTTGGGTTTCGCGCTGAGCGCCGTTACCTTCGCGATCGGGGTCTGGTCCATGCCGCTTCGGCTTCATTACGACCGGGCGGCCGCCCTGGTGAGCAGCACGCTGGTTCCGGCCATTCTCGCTGTGGGGCTGACATTCTGGATTTCGAGTTTCGAGTCCGTCGCCAGCCCGTTCACGTTGGGCATTGCCGCACTCTTCGTCGCGGTGATCAGGCTGGCGGTTGCCCTGGTCAGCGACGGAATTCCTTCCGTCAATATGGACGCGTTCATCACGACACTGGTCGCGGCTTTGTTTGGATTACTCGTCTCCGCCGTAGCGATACTTCTATCGGTCTGGGTTTTTACGCCCACCGACTCCGACGCTTGGATGGAGACTTGGGGCCTGTGCTGGAGCTTTGCCTTTCCGCTGGCAGCGCTGTTCACCTGGCTGGACCGGCTGCCAGCGAAATATCGCGCACTCGTTCCGAATATTCCCGGGCCGCCACGATCGGTCGCATCTGCCCGGATCGGACGTGCCACGAGCATTTGCATTCTGTCCACGTCGCTGCTGCTGGCGATCCTCGGGCGCCCGGTTCAGTGGGATGCCACAGGCCGGATGGTGTCAGCGGCACTGGCGCCGATCGAGATTACCGGATTCGATACCGCTCAAATCGTCGAATTGTCACGGTATTCGCATGCATTCGAGTTCAAGCTCGGACAGCGCGGCGACGTGCAGGTTGAAGCGACGCGGTTGGAAAGCGATCACCTTTCCTACCGCCTCGAGATGGAGGAAATGCAGAAAGAGCAGAAGGGTGGCAGCGATAGCGCAGTGCCCGGTGTCGCCCGCTACCGCTATGGTTATACACTCCTAAGCGCCGATGAGGCGGCGGCGTCGATATCGACAGGCGTGCTCGAGGCTCGTAGTTACAAGGCCCACGTATCGGTGTCCCAGATCGAAGTGGAGGGGAGCTACGCGCTGCCACGTCTGCAGAAGCGAATCGCGTACAGGCTTCGCCTGATCGCACCTCCGGCCTATCCCATTCGGCTGCGGTTTTCCCTGCAGCGACCCGCGCGGCCAGCCGAGCCAGCCGCACCATGAGTTTGTCGCGCGGTGGCCACCAAGTGGCGGTTTCGCGCGGTTTACCCCACCAACTCCATCAACTTCGCATAGCCATCCACAACTTCATACTTCATCTGATCCGACGTGATCCCTGGAAAGAACTTCTGCGCGCAGTCGATCTGCAATTTCTCGATGGTGCGCAGATCCAGTGAGGACATGGAGCCCTTCGTCTCGCCGATGAAGGTCATATGCTTCATCCCCCCTCTCGTCATGGAAGGCGATTGCGCAACGTTATCGTCAGGCAGCGGACCCTGAGCAGGCGGCAACGCCGCGGGCACTAGAGTCCATTTGCCGGCAGGCCATATACATCAGTCGGGAGATTGGCGACATCGCGGTACGTCGTACCGTGACCCGACTGTTTCACGAGGAGAACCTCTCATGAAACCCCTCTGCTTCGTCCTGATGCCCTTCGGCAGGAAGACCATCCCTGCGGGACATACGGTGGATTTCGACGCCGTCTATGCGATGCTCATCCAGCCCGCGATCGCCGCTGCCGGCATGGAGCCGCTGCGCGCGGACGAGGAGGCGGTGGGTGGACTGATCCACAAGCCGATGTACGAGCGCCTGATCCTGTGCGACTACGCGGTCGCCGATCTCACCGGCGCCAATGCCAACGTGTTCTACGAGCTGGGCCTGCGCCATGGGGTGCGGCCGGCGACGACGGTGATGCTGTTCGGCGAAAAGGGGCCGCTGCCTTTCGATGTGGCGCCCTTGCGCACCGTCCGTTATGAGCTCGGTGCCGATGGCAAGCCGTCCGATGCCGCGGCTGGGGCCGCGGGCGTCACGAAGTTTCTCGACGAGGCGCGGCGCACAAAGGACGAGCCGCCGAAGGACAGCCCGGTCTTCCAGCTTGTTGAAGGCTATGTGGCGCCCGACATCGCCCGCCTCAAGACCGACGTGTTTCGCGAGCAGGCGCAGTACGCGGCGGATGCACGCAACAAGCTCGCCGCCGCTCGACGCGGGGGCAAGGACGCGGTGAGGGCCGCGGCGATGGAGTTGGGCGATCTCTCGGTTGCCGAGTCCGGGGTCATGATCGATCTGTTGCTGTCATGCCGCGCGGTGAGCGACTGGCAAGCCATGGTCGATCTGGTGGCCAGCATGAGCAGGCCGCTTGCGCGCAGCACCCTGGTGCAGGAGCAGCATGCGTTCGCACTGAACCGGCTCGGCCGCCGCGACGAGGCGGAGGTGGTGCTGAAGGAACTCATCGCCACCCGTGGGCCGAGCAGCGAGACCAACGGCCTGCTCGGACGCGTGTACAAGGATCGCTGGGAGTTGGAGAAGAAGGCTGGCAACGCCTTTGCCGCCAGGGGTTGGCTGCAGCAGGCGATCGATGCCTACCTGCAGGGCTTCGAGGCTGACTGGCGCGATGCCTATCCGGGCATCAACGCGGTGACGCTGATGGAACTCGCCAGCCCGCCCGATCCGCGTCGCCTCGAGCTGCTGCCGGTGGTCACTTATGCCGTCAAGCGTCGCCTGGCCAGGGGGACGCCCGATTACTGGGACCACGCCACGCTGGTCGAACTCGGGGTGCTGGCGAAGGACGAAGCCGCGGCCTGCGAGGCCGCCGCACGGGCACTCGCGGCCGTGCGCGAGAACTGGGAGCCGGAAACCACCGCCCGCAACCTTGCCCTGATTCGCGAGGCGCGCGCTGCTCAGGGCGAAGTGGTGGGCTGGGCCGATGCGATCGAGCAGGCGCTGCTGGCGCGGGCGAAGGGCTGACCGGTGGTGGCTGTGCTACATGCGCGGGTCGTGCTCCAGCGCCGCTTCCACCTGTTGCGCCGCGCGATGCAGTGCCGGCAGATAGCGCTGCGCTGCCTCCGCATGTGAGATGGCGCGGGTCAAATAGATCACGTTGATGCTGGCGATGACCTTGCCGTGCTCGAACACCGGCACCGCGATCGCGCCCATCTTGCGTTCGGCGAACCAGTCGCCTTCGTTCGAGCTGTAGCCGCGCGAACGCGTCTGCTCCACCAGGTTGTCGATGAAGCGCCGGTCCGCGGCGAACTTGCCCTGCACCGGGTCCTGGCGCAGCAAAGCCAGCAGGGCCTCGCGTTCCTCATCGGCGCAATACGACAGGTAGGCACGGCCGGCGGCCGTCAGCAGCATCGGCAGGTGCTCGCCGACCATCGCCGGGTTGAACGACAGGGCGCTGAAGCGATGCGTGGATTCGCGGATCAGCATCGCGCCGCCGTCGGGCGTGCACAGGTCCGATGGCCAGCGCACCTGCTGCAGCAGATCGCCTAGCGCCGGCCCGGCCACGGCCGACACACGCTCGTCGTCGGTGAAGCCCTCGGACAGCGAGCGGACCTTCAGCGCCAGCACGTAACGGTCGTCCGACTCGCTGCGCCGCACGTAACCCTCGTCGATCAAGGTTTCGAGCAGGCGCCGCACCGTGGTGCGATGCAGGCCGGTTTCGTTGGCGATCTGGGTCAGCGATGCGCGGCCCTTTTCATGCCGGTTGAGGGCGCGCAGCAGATCCAGACCACGGACCAGGCTGCGCACTGTGGTGTACTCGGCATCGGTGCGGGGCCTCATCAGCGGCTCTCCCGAAATCATTGCGGAACAATATTGTGCATCCAGTGGACATCGATGCAAGTCCTGTTGAGCGCACCGCGATGCGTTTCTAGAATCTGATCCACATCAAGGCATTAACTGCTTCAAGAAAGTCCATAAACGATGTGTGCGGGGCCACCGATGCGACGCCCCGACCGATGAGGAGACCTGTAATGAGTGAAGTGCGTCAATTCGATGCCGACGTGATCGTGGTCGGTGCAGGCCCCGTCGGCCTGAGCATCGCCAACATGCTCGGCATGCACGGCGTGAAGACCATCCTGCTCGAGCGCGGCGACGAGCTGATCGACTACCCGCGCGCGGTCGGCATGGACGACGAATGCCTGCGAGCGCTGCAGGGCTTCGGCATGGCCGATGCGGTGCAGGAACACCTGACGCCTTATCACTGGATGCGCTTCGTCACCAAGACCGGCCGCTGCTTCGCGTCGATCGAGCCGCGTACCGACGAGTTCGGCTGGTCGCGCCGCAACGCCTTCAATCAGCCGCTGGTGGACCGCGTGCTGCTCGACGGTCTCAAGCGCTTCCCCAACGTGGAAGTGCGCATGGGTAGCGACGTGATGCACTTCGAGCAGGACGAGGCGGGCGTGACGCTCGACGTCAAGCGCACCGACGGTGCGGTGTCCTCGCTGCGCACGCGCTGGCTGGTGGCGAGCGACGGCGGCCGCAGCCCGATCCGCACCGCGCTCAACGTCGGCTTCGGCGGCTTCACCGACACCTCGAAGTGGCTGGTGGTGGATGTGCGCAACGACCCGCTCGGCGTTCCCAACATCTACATGCACTGCGATCCGTCGCGTCCCTACGTTTCGGTCGCGCTGCCGGATTCGATCCGCCGCTTCGAGTTCATGATCTTCGAGAACGAATCCGAAGAGGAGATGACCCAGCCGCACAACATGGCGATGCTGATGGCCAAGGTGCTGCCGCCGGGCGTAGATGCGAACAGCATCGACTACATCCGCAAGCGTGTTTACACGCACAATGCCCGCATCGCCGACCGCTGGAAGGTCGGGCGCGTGATGCTGGCCGGTGACGCCGCACACATCATGCCGGTGTGGCAGGGCCAGGGTTACAACACCGGCATGCGCGACGCCGCCAACCTGGGCTGGAAGCTCGCCTATGTGGTGAAGGGCATCGCCTCCGAGAAGCTGCTCGACACCTACCAGCTCGAGCGTCCGCCGCACGCCAAGGCAATGATCGACCTGTCGGTGACCGCCGGCCGCATCTTCTCGCCGCGCAGCCCATGGGTGGCTTCGGCGCGCGACTTCGCCACCTGGGTGCTGAACCTGATTCCGCCGGCCAAGCGCTACTTCACCGAGATGCGCTTCAAGCCGATGCCGAAGTACGAGACCGGCCTCGTCGTGCGCGAATCCGAAGTCAATGTCGAAGCCTCGGTCGGCCAGCTCGCGTGCCAGATCCTGAAGAAGACGCCGCTGGCGCGCTTCGTGCCGGAACCGCGCAAGAAGGACAAGTCGCCGGTCGGCAAGCTCTTCATCCAGCCCAAGGTGCGGACCCGCGCCGGCGACGTGAAGCGGCTCGACGACGTGCTCGGCAGCGGCTTCGCGCTGGTGTGCTGGGGCGTGGATCCGAGCTTCTGGCTCAACCAGAAGAGCCGCGACATCCTCGCCGCGCTCGGCGCACCCATCATCACCGTCAAGCCGGTGGTGCAGATGAACCGCGACAAGGACATCGGCCCCGACGCCATCGTCGTCGGTGACGAGCAGATGCGCCTCAAGGAGTGGTTCGGCAGCTACGACGGCGCGGTCGCGGTGATCCGTCCCGACCGTTTCGTCGCCGGCCTCGCGTATCCGGCGAAGATCAACGAACTGCTCGCCCAGGTCGCCGACAAGATGGGCCTCAACGTGAGCAAGGGAGCCGCATGATGCAGGCCTTGCTGCAGTGCCTGTCGCACACGCCGCTGAAGGGTTACTACGACCCTGAGGCTGCCGTCGTGCAGGAAGTCGCCGGCATGGTCGCGACGCTGCGCGCTGAGGTCGAGGCCTTCGATCCGGAGGTGATCTACCTGTTCTGGCCGGACCACCTGAACGGCTTCTTCCTCGACACGATGCCGCAGTTCTGCCTCGGTATCTCCGCAGAGTCGGTCGGCGACTACCAGACCACGGCGGGTCCGCTGAACGTGCCGCGGGAACTCGCCGAGGCCTGCGCGCGCGCGGTGGTCGATGCCGAGATCGACCTCGGCTTCTCCTACCGCATGCAGGTCGATCACGGCTGCGCCCAGCCGCTGGAGGAGCTGACCGGCGCGCTGGCGCGCTATCCGGTGGTGCCGATCTTCATCAACTCGGTGGCGCCTCCGGTGGTGAAGATGCGCCGCGCCCGCCTGCTGGGCGAGGCGGTCGGCCGTTTTGCCCGCGCGCAGGGCCAGCGTGCCCTGTTCATCGGTTCGGGCGGGCTGTCGCACAACCCGCCGGTGCCGCAGATGGCCACTGCCTCCGATCCGGCGGTGATCGAGCGCCTGATCAACAACCGCAATCCGTCGAAGGAGGCGCGCGATGCGCGCCAGGCGCGCACCATCGCCGCGGCGGAAGCCTTCACCGCCGGCACCAGCACGCTGCATCCGCTCAACGCCGAGTGGGATCGCCGCATCATGGCGCAGCTCGCGGCGCGCGACTGGCCGGTGATCGACGCCTACCGCAACGAGGACGTCACCGCCGATGCCGGCGGATCGGCGCACGAAGTCAAGACCTGGGTGGCCGCGGTGGCAGCGATGGACGCCGCCTGCGGAGGCGCCTGGCAGGCCGAGGCGCGCTACTACCGCGAAATTCCCGAATGGATCGCCGGCTTTGGTGCGCTCACCGGCCGGTCAGACTGAAGAAGCACCCCCCGCAGTACGCCATATACCCATAAGACGCAGCCCGAGAGACAGGAGATGAACATGACCATCCGCATCAAGACCCTCGCC
This sequence comes from Thauera sp., assembly GCA_017302295.1. Lineage (GTDB taxonomy): Bacteria > Pseudomonadota > Gammaproteobacteria > Burkholderiales > Rhodocyclaceae > Thauera. The sequence continues at coordinate 67,289 of JAFLDS010000017.1, forward strand.
GCACTGACCCTTGCTCTGACCGCTGGTCAGGCCCTTGCCGACATCAATGTCGGCGTGGTGTTCTCGCTCACCGGCCCGGCCGCCTCGCTGGGCGCAGAGACGAAGAAGGCGATCGAGTTCTGGCCCACCACGCTGGGCAAGGAAAAGATCAATTACATCGTCCTCGACGATGCGACCGACCCGACCAACGCGGTGAAGAACGCGAAGAAGCTGATCGGCGAGAACAAGGTCGACGCCATCATCGGCCCCAACCTGATCACCAACGGCCTGGCGATGGCCGACGTCGTCAATGAAGAGAAGGTGCCGATGCTGTCGATCGCGCCGGTCGACGTCGCGCCCGAAAAGCGTCAGTGGGTGTTCCGCGTCGAACCGTCGGCCGACGTGATGGTCGGCCGCGTGGTCGAGGACATGAAGGCGAAGGGCGTGAAGACCGTCGGCTTCATCGGCTTCTCCGACTCCTGGGGCGAACTGCTGCTGAAGTCGCTCACCAAGACCACCGAAGCGGCGGGCATCAAGATCGTCGCCACCGAGCGTTTCGCCCGTGTCGACACCTCGGTGACCGGCCAGGCGCTGAAAGTGCTCGCGTCCAAGCCCGATGCGGTGTTCGTCGGTGGCTCCGGCACGCCGGCGGCGCTGCCGCAGACCACGCTGCGCGAGCGCGGCTTCAAGGGTCCGATCTACCAGTCGCACGCGGTCGCCAACAAGGAGTTCCTGCGCGTCGGCGGCAAGGCCGTCGAAGGCGCGCGCCTGCCGGTCGCGCCGGTGCTGGTGGCCGAACAGCTGCCGGACAGCCACCCCAACAAGAAGGCCGGCATGGCCTTCCTGCAGAAGCTCGAAGGCAAGCTCGGTCCGGATACGCGCTCGACCTTCGCGGGTGCGTCCTGGGATGCCTGGCTCTTGCTCGAGGGCGCGATGACCACCGCGCTGAAGACCGCCCAGCCCGGCACGCCGGCCTTCCGTGACGGCGTGCGCGCCGCACTGGAGAAGACCTCCAAGCTGGTCGGTGCCAACGGCACCTACACCATGAGCGCCGAAGACCACGGTGGCTACGACCCGAAGGCGGTCGTGCTGATCGAAGTGGCCAACGGCAAGTGGCAGCTGGTCAAGTAAGGCGACGCACGGAACGGGCAGGCCCGCCGCCCGGTGCGGCGGGCCCCGAGGAGGGGTGACTTTTGCCCGTCCTGTTCGTGATGGTGATGCAGTATGCTGACCGGGGTGCGAAGCGAATATTTGATATTTTCAAATCGGTTTGTTTCGTGCTAACTTCACCGCGGAACAGCAAGCCTGAAAAGCGCGACCAACAAGACGCCAGGCACATCACATTCATCACATGGAGGAGACACCATGAAGTTGCGCACTAGCCTGATGGCCGCCATCGGCCTCGCCTTCGCCACCACTGCGGCCCAGGCCGACATCAATGTCGGCGTCATCGTTTCCGCGACCGGGCCGGCGGCATCGCTGGGTATTCCGGAAAAGAATACGGTTGCTCTGATGCCGGCCACCATTGCTGGCCAGAAGATCAACTACATCGTGCTCGACGATGGCTCCGACACCACCACGGCGGTGAAGAACATCCGCAAGCTGGTGTCCGAGGACAAGGTCGACGTGGTGCTCGGCTCGACGATCACGCCGAACTCGCTGGCGATGATCGACGTTGCGGCGGAGTCGAAGACACCGATGATCTCCATGGCTGCTTCGGCGCGCATCGTCGAGCCGATGGACGACAAGAAGCGCTGGGTGTTCAAGACGCCGCAGAACGACGCCCAGATGTCGACCGCGATCGTCGAGCACATGACCAACAATGGCGTGAAGACGGTGGCCTTCATCGGCTTTTCCGACGCCTACGGCGAAGGCTGGTACGAGCAGTTCAAGCCCGTCGCCGAAGTGCGCAAGCTGCAGATGGTCGCCAACGAGCGTTTCAGCCGGACCGATACTTCGGTAACCGGGCAGGTGCTCAAGATCATCGCCGCCAAGCCGGACGCGGTGCTGATTGCCGGGTCGGGCACGCCCGCAGCCTTGCCGCAGAAGGCGCTCAAGGAGCGTGGTTATGCCGGCAAGATCTACCAGACTCACGGTGTCGCCAATAACGACTTCCTGCGCGTCTGCGGTAAGGATTGCGAAGGTACGCTGCTGCCCGCAGGGCCGGTACTGGTGGCCGAGCAGCTTCCGGCTTCCAATCCGGTCAAGAAGCCGGCGATGGAATACATCGCGAAGTACGAGGCGGCTCACGGCAAGGGCAGCGTGTCCACCTTCGGTGCGCATGGCTGGGACGCGGGTGTGCTGATGGCGAACGCCGTGCCGGAGGCGCTGAAGAAGGCTCAGCCGGGTACGCCCGAGTTCCGCGCCGCGCTGCGCGATGCGCTGGAAGGCCTGAAGGAAGTGCCTGCCGCGCACGGGATCTTCACGATGAGCCCGACCGATCACCTCGGTCTCGATCAGCGTGCCCGGGTGATGGTGCAGATCAGGGACGGTAAATGGACGCTGGTCCAGTAAGCTGAGCGGGCGTTTTTCATGACGACCGGCGCGCGTCAGACGACAAGTCCCCGTGCGCCGGTTGGTTCTCGGAGCGGGTGTTGTAGTCGAGCCCGCTTTTCCCGTCTCGCCTCACGTGTTTGCGGTGTCCGGAACCGGATCTGGCTCTGATTCCAGCCCGGTTCCAACCGCGGCTTCGTTGCGTCCGATGATGCCTGCCAGACAGCACCAGATTACGAACTGCTTATTTGTACAATCGTTTGACAAGGTAGTTTTTCGTCGGTAAATTTCAAGCCGGAAGGTTGGCGTCCGTGCGGGTCGGGGGTACGCCCCACTTCTCAGCATGGCACACACAAACATCGACTCCCGGCAGCGGGAGGAGGGCAGGAGACAAATGGATCTCACAATAGCAATGATGCTGGCGCAGGACGGCCTGACCAACGGCGCGATTTACGCGTTGCTGGCGCTGGCGCTGGTGCTGGTGTTTGCGGTCACGCGGGTGATCTGCATCCAGCAAGGCGAGTTCGTCG
>JAFLDS010000018.1:0-29019 GCA_017302295.1 Thauera sp.
CGGCGTGGGGATTCTGCCGAGGCCGCGCGAAACCTCGAGGAGGCTGCACGGCTCGTCGATTCGCTCCCTGCCGAATGGATCGCGGGACACGAACCCTTGTTGATGGTGGGTGCGTTGGCGCACCACGCCGGTCGGCAGTACGAAAAGGCGAGGAAGTACCTCGACACGCTGGTCGCCCGCTATCCACGCAATCTCGGTGCGCGCAAGCTGCTGGCTTCGATCTACCTCGACATGAACGAACAGGCGCGCGCGACCTCGCTGCTGGAGCAGGTCCTGCGCGTGCAGCCGGACGACGCGCAGGCGCAGATGCTGCTCGGACGTGTGTATCTCGCACAGAATCGCTATGCGAAGGCCACCGAGCTGCTCGAGAAGGCTGCGCAGTCGGGTGATGCGCGTGCCCTCGCTTCGCTCGGGGCCAGTCGTCTTGGTCAAGGCGACATCGCGGCGGCAACCAGGAGCCTGTTCGCCGCGTTCGACAAGACGCCGGGCGATCTCGGCCTCGCGATCACGCTGTCCAACGCCTTGAAGCGTCAGGGCGATACCAGGCGGGCACTCGACGTGGCGCAGCGCGCGAGCGCGGCACTGCCGGGCAATCCGGCGGCCTTGAATCTGTTGGGGGCGATCAAGGGGGCGAGTGGTGATCTGCGGGGCGCACGTGCGGCCTACAACGACGCGCTGAAGCGCGACGGCCGTTTCCGCCCCGCGCTGCTCAATCTGGCGCGACTCGATGTCGCTGAAGGTCGCTTCGACGATGCGCGCAGGACCTACGCGGAGCTGTTGAAAAAGGACAAACGCGATGCCACCGTGATGTATGAGTCGGGTCTGCTCGAGCAGCGTGCCGGCAAGCCGGGCGATGCGCTGCGCTGGTTCGAGAAGGCCGTTGCCGAAAGCCCGAGCGACGTGCGCGCCGGGCTTGCGCTGATTCAGGCGAAGGCTGCCGTCGGCGACCGGCCGGGCGCGCTGGAGGCGGCAAGGGCCCTGTGGGCACGCCGGGCGAACGATCTGTCCGTACTCGCCGCGCTTGCGCAGGCGCAGGTCGATTCGGGGGACAGCAAGGCCGCACAGCAGACCCTGCGGGAAATGACCAAGCTTGCCGAGTTCGATACCGATGCGCTGGTGCGGATCGGTTATCTCGAGCTTGCCGCTGGCCACCCGTCAGGCGCGGCCTATGCGGCGCAGAAGGCCTTGCAGGGCAAGCCGGGAGACCTGCGAGCGCTGACCCTCGCGGCCGAGGCGGCGCTGCTGGCCGGCGAGGGTGACAAGGTGGCCGAGTGGGGGAATGAGCTCAGAGCTCGGCACCCTTCGAGCGCTGAGGGCTATCGCCTTGCGGGAGAGGTCGCGTTAATGCGCAAGCAGTTCCCGATCGCGGCGGATCAATTCCGGCAAGCCTTCGAGCGCCAGCCCACGACCGGGCTTCTGCTGCGCAGGGTCGGTCTGTTTACCATGCAGGGCAACCCCGCGGCGGGGATGCCATTGCTTCAGGACTGGCTGAAATCGCACGACCGCGATGTAGAGGCGCGCAAGGCGCTCGCCGAACTGCACATGAGGGTCGGAGACTGGCGGGCGGCCCGTCGTGAGTACGAAACGCTGGTCGGTCGCGACGTGCGCGATCCCAGCGTCTTCAACAATCTGGCCAATGTGCTGCTCGAACTCAAGGATCCAAAGGCGGTCGATGTGGCGCGCCAGGCCCAGGCCCTCGATCCGCGGTCGCCCAACATCCTCGACACCTTAGGCTGGGCGCTCGCGTCGGCCGGCCAGACCGACGAGGCGACGGCCGTGCTGCGCGAGGCACGACTGCGCGATCCTGAGAACGCGGAGATCCGTTTTCATCTGGCCAGCGTACTGGCAGGGAAGGGCAGGGTCGATGAAGCGCGCGGGGAGTTGCGACCTGTCCTTGAGCAGCTTGATCGGGGCCAACTCAGTAGCGACAGGCTGAAGCTGGTCAAGAATCTGGGTCTTTGAATGTCGGATTTTCTTACATGGCCCTGTCCTGTTGCCAGGTTTTAACACTTAAGAAGTTGATATAAAAGAGTTTATATATTTGGCTTCATTCTTGCTTGATGTCTGTCAAAGTACATTGAGTGTGGAGAGTTCTCATGAAAAAGATCAAGTTGATGTTGGCTTTCGCAGCTTGCGGCCTGATCAGTCAACAGGCCATTTCAGCAGCGAGTTGGGAACTGACTTCCGGCAGCAACACCAGCCCTGTTTATGGCAATGGCCGCACATTCACGCCGGCGACGGGCTCCGATCCGTCGAGCGTCAATCTCACCGTAACCGCATTCTCGGCGACGGGGGCAACATCAAACGCAACCTCGAGCAATACGGGACGTAACGCCAACGACACGATCGAAACGGCTTATCTGTCGATCTACACTCCGTCCGCCGGGCTGGGCGTGGTCAACCGCGATGGATCGAACACCGCGTCGGTTGCAGTCAATTCGTCTACAGGGACGGATGCCAACGAGTACGTGAACAACGGTTCCGAACACGCGATGGACAACAACGGTCGCAGCGATGTCATGCTGCTGACCTTCACGGAACAGATCGCTCTTCAGTCGCTGAAGTTGGGCTGGAGCAGCGGGGATTCGGATGTGTTCATCCTTGCCTGGAGCGGAGCAGCAGCGCCGGTGGGCGGTATCACATCGCAACTCAATGGAAAGACGTTTTCCCAGATTGCTGCGGATACGGCAAGCGATCCCGCTAATGGGTGGCGGCTCATCGATTCGCTGTCGAACGTGGGCGTGAATACCACGAACTTCAATACGAGCGCTCCGGTCTATTCGAGCTACTGGCTGATCGGAACCGGCGGTTTCAATAGCGCTGCCACGGGCGGAGGCGTTACGTCCGGCGACAAGAATAGCTCGAACAACTGGATTGCATTTGGATCCACTGGGGCAAGTTACGACTACGTGAAGCTCGCGGCGGTTGGTGGCAGCAAGTTCACGCCGCCCCCGCCGCCTCCGGGCATCCCCGAGCCAGGCTCTCTCGCCCTCGCCGGCGCGGCCTTCCTCGGCATGGTGGGACTGCGTCGCCGCAAGGCGGCAGCCTGAAACCCCGAAGGGTTCAGGGAGGACGGATCGGCGCCTGCGGGCGCCGATTTGTTTTTGTGGGCGTTCATTCCGCTTCGGTGACGGGCTGTTCTTCTTCCTGCTGCTGCAACAGCCACATCTGCGCGTAGGCGCCGCTCCTCGCCAGCAGTTCCGCGTGGCGGCCGCGCTCGACGATGCGGCCGGCCTCGAGCACGATGATCTCGTCGGCGTCCATGATGGTCGACAGCCGGTGGGCGATGACGAGTGCGGTGCGGCCTTGGGCCGCGAGTTCGATCTGGGCCTGGATCGCCTTCTCGGTCTTGGAGTCGAGGGCGGACGTGGCTTCGTCGAAGATCAGGATGGCCGGGTTCTTCAGCAGGGCGCGGGCGATCGCCACGCGCTGCTTTTCGCCGCCCGAGAGCTTGAGGCCGCGTTCGCCGACGCGGGTGTCGTAGCCGTCGGGCAGCTGGCGGATGAAGTCCTCCAGCTGTGCAGCGCGCGCGACGGCTTCCACCTCCTCGCGGCCCGCTTCCGGACGGCCGTACTGGATGTTGTAGTACAGCGTGTCGTTGAACAGCACCGTGTCCTGCGGGACGATGCCGATCGCCGAGCGCAGGCTGTGCTGGGTGAGCTGGCGCAGGTCGTGGCCGTTGATGCGGATCGCGCCCTGCTGCACGTCGTAGAACCGGTAGAGCAGCCGCGCCAGGGTGGATTTGCCCGAGCCTGAGTGGCCGACCACCGCGACCGTGCTGCCGGCCGGGATGTCGAAATCCACGTCGAAAAGGATGGGGCGCTTGGCATCGTAGGCGAAGCCGACGTGCTCGAAGCGCACCGCGGCCGGGCCGGTGGGTAGCGTCAGCGCGTCGGGCGCGTCGGCGACCTCGCGATGCTGGTGCATGAGCCCGAACATGCGCTCGATGTCGGTGAGCGACTGGCGGATCTCGCGGTACAGCACGCCGAGGAAATTCAGCGGGATGTAGAGCTGAATGAGGAAGGCGTTGACCAGCACGATGTCGCCGATCGTCATCGCACCGCTTGCCACGCGCAGCGCCGCCTGCCACATCATGGCGGTGACACCGACGGCGATGATCGCGGCCTGGCCGACGTTCAGCGCGGACAGCGAATACTGGTTGGTGATCTGGGCATTGATCCACTTCTGCAACTGCTCATCGTAGCGGCGCGCTTCGTACTCCTCGTTGTTGAAGTACTTGACCGTCTCGAAGTTGATCAGGCTGTCGATGGCGCGTGAATTGGCCGCGGAATCCAGTTCGTTGGCCTCGCGCCGCAAGGTGGTGCGCCAGTTGGTGACGCGGATCGTAAACACGATGTAGAGCGCCAGCGTGCCGAGCGTGATCAGCGCGAAGATGGCGTCGTAGCGCACGAGCAGGATGCCGACCACGAGGCCGATCTCGATCAGCGTCGGCAGGATGGAGTACAGCGTGTAGCTGATCAGTGAACCGACCGAACGCGTGCCGCGCTCGATGTCACGGGTGAGACCGCCGGTCTGGCGCTCCAGATGGAAGCGCAGCGACAGCGCGTGCAGGTGGCGAAAGGTGCGCAGGGTGATCTCGCGCACCGCCTGCTGGGTGACGCGTGCGAACACGATCTCGCGTAGCTCGGTGAAGGCCGAGGTGGAGAAACGGAAGACGCCATAGGCGAGCAGCAGGGCCGCGGGCACGACGATCAGGGCCTGCTCGCGCGTGATCGAAAGCCCGTCGATCAGATCCTTGAAGATCAGCGGCACGGCCACGTTCGCGCCTTTTGCCGCGACCAGGCAGGCGAGCGCGAACAGCACGCGGCCCTTGTAGGCCCAGATGAAGGGCAGCAGGTTGCGGATGGTCTGCCAGTCGTGGCGCTCGACAGGGTCGGGGCCGGGCAGGGCGGCGGCGGGGGCTCGTCTCATGGAGGCTCGAAAGGAAGGGTGGCGGGGGGCGGCGCTGGCGGCTCGCGGCTGGGGTGCAGCTGCCGCGACGAGGGCTCGATTCTGTTGTGCCCGTGCGCAGGCGTCAAACGCAGCGCTCCGGTGACGGCCACGGCAAATGGAGGGACGAAAAAAAACCTCCCCCGCGGCAAGCGGGAGAGGCCAAGAGGGATGGTGTTTCGGCCCCGCCTTGCGGCAGGGGCCGGGTTGCATCAGGCAGCAGCGCGAGCCGGCTGGGGCGTGCGGAAGGCCTGGAGCAGCTTGGCTTCCTTCTCCTTTGCCAGGTGCACGTGCTTTTCCTTCACGTGGCCGTAGCCGCGGACTTCGTCCGGCACGCTCGCCAGTTGCACGGCGATCGCCAGATTGTCGCGGTTCAGCTTGCCGGCGATCTCGTCGAGCAGCTTGCTGTAGTCCTCGATCGCCTGACGCTCCTGGCGACGCTCTTCGGTCTTGCCGAAGATGTCCCACTTGCCGCCGCGCAGGTTCTTGAACTTCGCCAGGTGACGGAAGGCCTTCAGCACCCACGCACCGTACTTCTGCTTGATCAGCTCGCCGGTTTCCGGATCACGCTTCGAGAACATCGGCGGCGCCAGGTTGTACTCGACGGTGTAGCCGTTCGGGAACTGCGCCTCCAACTCGGCGAGGAAGGCCGGGTCGGAGTGCAGACGGGCGACTTCGTACTCGTCCTTGTACGCCATCAGCTTGTAGAAGTAGCGGGCGGCCGCTTCGGTCAGCGCAGTGCTTTCCGGTGCGACGCGCTTCTCGGCTTCCAGCACGCCCTTGATCTTCGCGGCGTAACGGCGCGCGTAGTCGGCATCCTGGTACGCGATCAGGTCGGGCACGCGCACTTCCAGCAGACGCTTGACTTCGCCGGCTGCGCCGACGGTGTCGACGATCTGGCGGGCTTCCGGCGTCAGCTCGGGCAGCTTGGGCGCCTTGGCTTCGTACTTGTGGATCTCGGCCTTGACGAAGTCGAGGTCGACCACGGCCATGCGGCCCCACTTGAACGCCAGCATGCTCATTTCCACACCGACGCCCGCCTGCTTGATGGCGGCCTCGATCGACGCGGCGCTGATCGGCAGCGCGCCGGCCTGGTAGGCCACGCCGACCATGAACATGTTGGTCGCCATGCTGTCCGCGAACAGGCCTTCAGCCAGCGTCTGCGCGTCGAGATAGACGTTGTCGTTCTTGCGCGTGACGCGGTCGATGCCGCGGGTCAGGCCACCCACGTTCGGGAACTGAACCGACTTGTCCGACACCATGTAACCCGTCGGCGCCTGGCCGGTCGACACGATGGCGATCGTGCGGTCCGGGTGGCACTTGTCGAGGTTCTTGTTGTCGGTGGCGTTCAGGATGTCGAAGCCCAGATACAGGTCGGTGCTGCCGTCCGAAATCTTGTTCGACCCATCGAACTGCTTGGACGTGACCTTGATGTCCGAGATCACGGTGCCACCCTTCTGCGCCAGACCGGTCTGGTCCAGGCCTGCGGCCCACTTGCCGTCGATGCGCGCGGCGTTGGCGATGGTAGCGGCCACCGTCACCGAACCCGTGCCACCGATACCCATGATGTGGGCGCCGAAGTTGTCGGGATCGACCTTGAAGACCGGGTCCGGCAAGCTGCGGTCGAGCGCCGGCAGGCGGCCCTTTTTCTTCTTCTTGCCATCGGTTTCGGCCGGGGCCGCGTTCGGGGTGATGGTCAGGAAGGACGGGCAGAAGCCCTTGACGCAGGAGTAGTCCTTGTTGCACGACGGCTGGTGGATGCGCGTCTTGCGGCCGAACTCGGTCTGCACCGGCTCGACCGACATGCAGTTCGACTTGACGCCGCAGTCGCCGCAGCCTTCGCACACACGCTCGTTGATCACCATGCGCGCTTCGGGCTCGTAAGCCTTGCCACGGCCACGCTGACGACGCAGCTCGGCGGCACATTCCTGGTCGTGGATCAGCACGGTCGTGCCTTCGATCGCGGCCAGCGTCTTCTGCGCTTCCATCAGGCGGTCGCGGTGCCACACTTCGGTGTTACCGGCGAGGTTGACGCCGTTGTAGCGGCTCAGGTCTTCCGCGGTGACGATGACGCGCTTGACGCCGTTGGCGAGCAGTTCGGACACCATGTTGCGCACCGGCTCGGCGCCCATGATCTCCTGGCCGCCCGTCATCGACGTGTGGCTGTTGAACAGGATCTTGAAGGTGATGTTGGCGTTGGTGGCGGCCGCGTAGCGGACGGCCAGGCTGCCCGAGTGCGCGTAGGTGCCATCGCCCATGTTCTGGAAGATGTGCTTGGTTTCGGTGAACGGCTGCATGCCGATCCACTGCGTACCTTCGGCGCCCATGTGGGTGCCCATCACCACGCCGCGGTTCATCCACATCGCCATCGTGTGGCAGCCGATACCGGCTGACACGATGCTGCCGTCAGGCGCCTTGGTCGAGCTGTTGTGCGGGCAGCCCGAGCAGTACCAGGCCGAGCGGCCGAGCGAGACCAGCGAATTGCGGCTGTGGATCTCGTCCAGACGCTTGATCCACTCTTCGGCCGATTCCAGCTTGGCCTTGCGCGACATGCGGGCATGCAGCGCGCGGATGATGATGTCGGATTCGAATTCGCTATGGTAGGGCAGCAGGTCGCGGCCTTCCTCGTCGCGCTTGCCGACGATGCGCGGCGCATTGGCCGTGCCGTAGAGGATTTCCTTCGCGAACAGCTCGATGAACGGACGCTTCTCTTCGATGACGAAGATTTCCTCGAGGCCCTTGGCGAAATCCTTGATGTCTTGCGGCTGCAGCGGATGCAGCATGCCGACCTTCAGGATGCGGATGCCATAGCGGCGCAGCGCGTCGTCGTCGAGGCCCATCTCGAGGAAGGCCTGGCGCAGGTCGTGGTAGGTCTTGCCGGCGGTGATGATGCCCAGCCATGCGTCGGCGTTGGGCAGCATGACCTTGTTCAGGTTGTTTTCGCGCGCGTACTGGCGGGCCATCTCGTGGCGTGCGTAGTACAGCGTGCGCTCCATGTCGAGCGCATCCTTGCGCACGTTCATGCCGAGGTTGACCTCGGGCACGTAGGGCTTGCCGTCGAGCTCGACCACCGGGGTGACGAAGTTCATGCGTGCCGGATCGACCAGCGCGCTGCCGCTGCCGTCAGCCACGTTGGTGACGATCTTCAGGCCGCACCACAGACCCGAAATACGCGACAGGTAGTAGCCGTGCAGGCCGAAGTCGAGGATTTCCTGGACGTTGCCGGGGTATAGCGACGGAATGCCGACGTGGTAGAACATCGCCTCCGACTGGCTCGGCAGCGACGAGGACTTACAGCTCGGGTCGTCGCCGAAGATGGCCAGCACGCCGCCGTTCTTCAGCGTACCGGTGTAGTTGGCGTGCTTGAGCACGTCGCCGCTGCGGTCGACGCCCGGAGCCTTGCCGTACCAGGTGCCGACGACGCCGTCGAACTTCTGCTTGCCCACCGTGTGCATCATCTGGGTGCCCCAGACGGCAGTGGCGGCGAGGTCTTCGTTCAGACCGTCGACGAAGTGGATGTTGTGTTGCAGCAGCAGTTTCTGCTGCTTGATGAAATTCGCGTCCAGCATGCCGACGGGCGAGCCGCGGTAGCCGGAGATGAACATGCCGTTGTTCAGACCGCGGCGGCGGTCGAAGCGGATCTGGTCCATCGTCAAGCGCACCAGGGCTTCGATGCCGCCGATGTGAATGACGCCTTCTTCCGCAGTGAACTGCCGGGTGAAATCCTGCTTGGATGACATCGCTATGCCTCCCGAATACACCGCATCGCTCGGCCAGCCATGTCCGGGGCAGCTTCGGCTCAGGCCGTTGCTGCCCCGATGCGCCAGGTTTCAGCGCATGACTGATCCGGGCGTGCAGTGAGTGTTGTTAGACGAAGCGGAACGAGACGTTGCCGAGGTCCTGGAAGCGCACAACCACGTTGTCGCCCTTCGCGACCGGGATCGCTTCGGTGACACCGCCGGTCATGATGAAGGTGCCAGCCGGGATCTCCTGGCCGCGCTTGCCGAGCTCGTTCGCCATCATCGCGATCGCGACCAGCGGGTTGCCCAGAACGGCAGCGCCGGCAGCCATCGACTTGATCTCGCCATTGATTTCGAGCACGACGCCCAGCGTGGGCAGGTCGAGGTCGCCGAGGTCACGCATGTTGCCGCCGATGACGAAGCGAGCCGACGAGGTGTTGTCGGCAATGACGCTCTTGAGGTCGAACTTGAAGTCGCGGTAGCGCGAGTCGATCACTTCGACCGCCGGCAGCACGAAATCGATCGCCGCCATCACGTTGCCGATGTGGCAGCCGGGGCCGCGCAGCGGAGCCTTGGTGACGACGCAGATCTCGGCTTCGACCTTCGGGTGAATGAGCTCGTCGAACTTGACTTCGCCGCCGTCCGGCACCGACATGTAGTCGGCCACGAAACCGAACACCGGGGTCTCGACGCCCATCTGTTTCATCTTGGCGCGCGAGGTCAGGCCGGCTTTCAGACCAGCGACCTTGTTGCCACGCGCTTCCTTGCGGCGCTTGATTTCGTCCTGGATCGCGTACGCGTCGTCCCAGTCCATGTCCGGGTAGTCGTTCGTGATCTTGGTGACGTCGTAGGCTTGCAGCTCGGCGTTCTCGAGGTGCTCGGCCAGCTTGTCGATCGTTGCCTTGTCGAGGGTCAGTGCCATGATTCTTTGGATTCCTTGTTAGATGAAACGAACCGACGTGCCACCCAGCCCGCCGACAGTGCAATTGAGGCTGTCGCCGGCGACGACCGGGACGAGCGGAGATTGGGAGCCGGACAGGATGATCTCGCCGGCCTTCAGGCCGATGCCGAGACGGCCGAGGGTGTTGGCCAGCCAGGCGATGGCGTTCACCGGCGAGCCCTGAACCGCGGCGCCGGTGGAGGTGCTGATGATGTCGCCGTTCTTGGAGAGCACCATGCCGGCGAGCGCGAGGTCGAGCTGGCGCGGGCTCTTGCGCACGCCGCCGAGGACCAGCACGCCGCAGGAAGCGTTGTCAGCCACGGTGTCCTGGATCTTGATCTTCCAGTCCTTGATGCGCGAATCGACGATTTCGAAGCAGGGCACCACGCAGTCGGTGGCGCGCAGCACGTCGGCGGCGGTCACGCCCGGGCCCATCAGGTCGTTCTTGAGGATGAAGGCGACTTCGGCCTCGGCCTTGGGGGCGATCATCGACGACGCGACGATCGGCTCGCCTTCGTTGTACACCATGTTCGACAGCAGCTGGCCGAAGTCGGGCTGGTTCACCTTCAGCATGTCCATCACGATCTTGCTGGTGACGCCGATCTTCTTGCCGACGACGGTGTGGCCATCATCGATCTGGCGCTGGATCATGCGCAACTGGATCTGATAGGCGTCCTCGATGGTGATGTCGCTTTCGCGGTCGGTCAGCGGCGCGACCGGGGTCAGCGTCTTGAGCGCGTTGTACAGCTCGTCGCCGTAATGATTGATCTTGGTTTGGTCCATATCTTGCTCGGTTCGAAGGTTGCGGAGCGGGAATGCGAATTCCTGGGCGGACGGGGCGAATGCCCCGTCCGTGGAACGGGCGACAGCGATCAGTACTTGATCATCACGTTGCGCAGCTCGGTGTAGAACTCGAGCGAGTGCAGACCGCCTTCACGGCCAATACCCGACTGCTTCGAGCCGCCGAACGGCGTGCGCAGGTCGCGCAGGAACCAGCTGTTGATCCAGCACAGACCGACTTCGATCTCCGAAGCCAGACGCATCGCGCGGCTGATGTCCTGGGTGTGGATCGAGGTGGCCAGGCCGTAGCGGTTGTTGTTGACCATGTTGACCAATTCCTCTTCCGTGTCGAACGGCTGGATGTGGCAGCAGGGCCCGAAGATTTCCTCGGTGACGACGGTGGCCGTCTCCGGCAGGCCGGTCCAGATCGTCGGCTGCACCCAGCAACCGTCCTTCAGCTCGTCGGGCATGTCGGGGATGCCGCCGCCGAAGACGATGTTGGCGCCTTCTTCCTTCGCCTTGGCGTACATGCCAAGCACCTTCTTCTGGTGAATCTTGCTCACCAGCGGGCCGATCTTGGTGTCGGGGTCGAACGGACGACCCGGCTTCATCGTCTCGGCCTTTTCCTTCAGCGCGGCAACGAACTTGTCGAAAATCGGACGCTGGACGTAGACGCGTTCGGTGCCGAGGCAAACCTGGCCGGCGTTTTCGAAGCAGGAGCGGGTCACGGTGGCGACGGCGTTGTCGAAGTCGCAGTCGGCGAACACCAGCGCAGCGTTCTTGCCGCCGAGTTCCAGCGACACCGGGCGGATGCCGTCAGCGCCAGCCTTCATGATGGCCGTGCCGGTCTTGGTCTCGCCGGTGAAGGTGATGCCGTTGACATCCGGGTGGGCGGTCAGGAACGAGCCGGCGGAATCGACGCCGAAACCGTTCACGACGTTGTACACGCCCTTCGGGATGCCGACCTTGTTCATCACTTCGCCGAGCATCGTGGCGGTGCTCGGGGTGGCTTCCGACGGCTTGACGACGACGGTGTTGCCGCAAGCCAGCGCCGGGCCCGCCTTCCACGTCATCAGCAGCAGCGGGAGGTTCCACGGGCAGATGATGGCGATCACGCCGCGCGGCACGCGCACGCCGTAGCTGCGCGCGGTCTTGCCGTCCGGAGTGCGCATCTCGAACGACTCGGTGGAGGCGTTCTTGATCGTGTCGGTGAAGATCTTGAAGTTGGCGGCGCCACGCGGGATGTCCACGTGCGAGGCGAGGTGAGCGGGCTTGCCGGTGTCGGCGATTTCAGCCTGCAGGAAGTCATCGAAACGGTTGTTGATCTCGACGACCAGGGCGTCGAGCATCGCGCAGCGCTCGACGACCGAAAGCTTGCCCCAGGGGCCATGAAGTGCGGCCTTGGCCGCGGCGACCGCAGCATCCACTTCGGGCTTGCCCGCTTCATGGACGATGCCGATCAGCGAATTGTCGACCGGGTTGCGCTTTTCGTACGTCTTGCCGCTGACGTTGGTGACGTACTCGCCGTTGATGAAGTTCTTGATGTCTTTCGTCATGCTCAGGTTCCCCAAGGTGGTGGATAAGGCGGCAACGCGGGCTGCGGCCGATTGGGCGCCGCCGTTGGTTCTTGAAACTGCGGCGTCATGATCGGGCAGCCGCTGGACGCCAGATGAAGCGCTGGTCGTCCGGCGTCGCCCGTAGCGTGAATCAGGAGAAGACGGACAGGAACTTCTCGTTCAGCACGCGATCGTGATAGAAAATCGCCTTGCCGAGCTGGTCGTCGGTCCAGGTGATCGTCGGCTTGTCCGGATACCAGTGGTAGCCGCCGGCGAACACTTCATTACGGTTGCCGCTCGGATCGAAGAAGTAGATCGTCTCGCCGCGGGTGATGCCGTGGCGGGTGGGTCCGATGTCGATCGACACGTCCTTCTTCGAGATGATGTCGCCCGCCTTCAGCACTTCGTACCAGTTGTCGAGCAGGAAGGAGGCGTGGTGCAGCTTGCCCTTCACCGGCTGGCGGATGAAGGCCACGTCGTGCGCCTTGTTCGAGCAGGTCAGGAACGCGCCGATCGGGAACTTGTCCGGGCCGGCCACGACCAGCTCGGCAACGCCGAATCCGAGCACTTCGATGAACAGCTTCATCGTGCCGTCGAGGTCATCGCCATAGAGCAGGCAGTGGTCGAAGCGCGCGGGAGCCATGCCCTTCAGGCCGTCCGGCCAGGCATCGGGGTTGACGTCCGGCAGGCCGTTGCCGACCTTTTCCTTCTCGGCATACAGTTCCATGACGTGGCCGGTCGGAATCGTGAAGCGGAAACGCTCGCCGGTCTTCAGGTGTTCGCCGGCCGGAATCCAGCTCGTGTCGGTGACGAGACCCGAGGCCTCGACATCGGCCGCCAGCTTCTTCAGCGTGGCGGGCGAATCGACACGCCAGCCGAGGTAATCCATGCCGGCCTCGTCCGCTTCGCGCAGGACGACGCTGTGGTGATCGTGCTCATCCCAGCCCTTCAGGTAAACGCGACCCTTGTCGTCGCGACCGGTCTCGATGAGGCCGAGGACTTCGACGTAATGGTTGAGTGCAGCGGGCATGTCGAGCACACGCAATACGATGTGCCCGGGACGCAGAACGCCGGTGAGTGCCATGACTATTTCTCCTCTCTTGTTGGCGACGAGCAGTCGATCCCCACTGTCGTCAGTGACTCGGCTGCGACCGGCGGTCGCGCCGCAAAACTGTAAAGCTCGAATTTCTTGACCATCTTGCCGAGGACGCTGAGCGTGATATCGCTTTCGGGGAATACGCGACATGCGAGCACGATACCTTCGG
The DNA here is from genome assembly GCA_017302295.1 of Thauera sp. Taxonomy (GTDB): domain Bacteria; phylum Pseudomonadota; class Gammaproteobacteria; order Burkholderiales; family Rhodocyclaceae; genus Thauera. The sequence continues at coordinate 13,232 of JAFLDS010000018.1, forward strand.
CTTCTTCTTCTTTTGTAACGTGTTGCCTGCTCATCTTTATCGATCGGATCAGGCCGGATTCAATTTTGATCTTGCAGACACCGCAGCCGCCGCCGCGGCAACCTACGGGAATACCCTTGCGCGAGAGTTCTTCCATGCCCTTGAGGAGATTGTCATTCGCCGAGCATCGATATTCTTCCCCGGTGTTCGAGATTGAAATATTGAATCTTGGCTCATTCGGACTTGAAGACACGGCGAATCTCGCTGCCCCATTCGCTGAATGATGCAAGCGAATCCGAGCGTCATCGGATCGCGCTATCAGACAAGCGTTATAAATATTATTGATGTATTGCGACGCAGCAATTCCGCGGGCGCGCCAGCTTTGAGCCGAATATACACTCCATTCCTCTATGTGCATGCAAGTGCGCGCAGACGGAGAGAAGATGCTCGCTCAACGCATTGATTAAGCGTGAATTTGTTGAGCCTGAGTGATGCCCGTGGGGGGGTGTGCGCAATATCTCGAGATTTTATACGCCAACGGCGCGCTTACTGCAAGAGGCATCCCAAGAAAAACGTGTGAATCCTGTCCGCCGTCGTTCCGGATTTGCGGAAGTCGGACTGGCTTGGCTTCAAATGACGTTTACGTTAACTGTCTATTCCTTTTTTTCATTTCATCGATGCAAAAAACGGATATCGGTTGTGCAGAATTTGGATATTCTAAGAAGCGGAGGCGGCCTAATCTGCTGCCCTGACACACAACGACGGAGACTCCAGTCATGCAGGTAAATACCGAATATTTGGATTCCTTGCTCGAGAAGGACAAGGAGAAGGGTCTGTTCCGCTGCAAGCGCGAGATGTTCACCAATCAAGAGCTTTTCGAGCTCGAGATGAAGCACATCTTCGAAGGGAACTGGATCTATCTCGCCCACGAGAGTCAGTTGCCGAAGGTCAATGACTACTACACGACCAAGATCGGTCGCCAGCCGATCTTCATCACCCGCAACAAGGACGGCGAGCTCAACGCGTTCATCAACGCCTGTGCTCACCGTGGTGCCACGCTGGCGCGCTTCAAGCACGGCAACAAGGCAACCTACACCTGCCCGTTCCATGGCTGGACCTTCAACAACTCCGGCAAGCTGCTGAAGATCAAGGATCCCGCCGGTACTGGGTATCCCGAGTCGTTCAACACGGATGGTTCGCACGACCTGAAGAAGATCGCGCGCTTCGAGTCCTATCGTGGTTTCCTGTTCGGCAGCCTGAATCCGGACGTCGCTCCGCTGGTGGAGCACCTGGGCGAGTCGGCCAAGATCATCGACATGATCGTCGATCAGTCGCCGGAAGGTCTGGAAGTGCTGCGCGGCTCTTCGACCTATGTGTACGAAGGCAACTGGAAGCTGCAGGCCGAGAACGGTGCCGACGGTTATCACGTGACGGCGGTCCACTGGAACTACGCAGCCACGCAAGCCGCTCGCAAGGAGCGCGACGCCGGCGGTGACGGCATCAAGGCGATGAGCGCCGGCGGTTGGGCCAAGAAGGGTGGCGGTTCCTACTCGTTCGAAAATGGTCACCTGCTGCTGTGGACGCGCTGGGACAACCCGGAAGATCGTCCGCTGTACCCGGTGCGCGAGCAACTCGCCGAGCGCGTGGGTGGCAACAAGGCCGAGTGGATGATCAACAACTCGCGCAACCTGTGTCTGTACCCGAACGTCTATCTGATGGATCAGTTCAGCTCGCAGATTCGCGTGCTCCGTCCGCTGTCGGTGGATAGGACCGAAGTGACGATCTACTGCATCGCACCGAAGGGTGAGAGTGCCGAAGCGCGTGCCCGCCGCCTGCGCCAGTACGAAGACTTCTTCAATGCGTCGGGCATGGCTACGCCGGACGACCTGGAAGAGTTCCGCGCTTGCCAGGAAGGCTTCAATGGCAGCTACTTCGTCTGGAACGACATGTCGCGCGGTGCCGAGCACTGGGTCGAAGGTCCGGATGAAGAGGCGAACAAGATCGGCCTCAAGCCCATCCTCAGCGGCGTCAAGACGGAAGACGAAGGTCTGTACGTTGCTCAGCACACCTATTGGCTTGAGCAGATGAAGAAGGCTCTCGCCGCTGAAACAGCCGCCAAACAGTAATCCTGAGGAGACGATTTAAATGAGCATTTCCTACGAGACCGTGTGCGCCTTCCTGTATCGCGAAGCGCGTCACCTCGATGAGCGGGACTGGGACAGCTGGCTGGCTTGCTACGACGAGAAGGCCACGTTCTGGATGCCCGCCTGGGACGACGACGGCGAGCTGACGGAAGATCCGCAGACCCAGGTTTCGCTGATCTATTACTCGAACCGTGGTGGCCTGGAAGACCGTATCTTCCGTATCCGTACCGACCGTTCGAGCGCGACGATTCCGGATACGCGTACGTCGCACAACATCTCCAACGTGGAAGTCGTCGAGCAGAGCGGCAACGTCGTCAAGGTCCGCTTCAACTGGCTGACGTCGAGCACTCGTTATCACCATACGGACATGTTCTTCGGTAACAGCTTCTACACGATCGATTTCTCCGGCGCCAACCCGCTGATCAAGGAGAAGAAGGTCATCCTGAAGACCGATTACATCCGTCACGTGATCGACGTCTATCACATCTGACCACCATGCCGGAGCGCACGCTCCGGTAACGTCAGCGGCCGGCGACAGCTCCTGGGTGGAGGTGTCGCCGGTTTTCGCCTGCTTGACACGTGGTTGTTGAGGCAGGCTGGTCTCCAGCAGAGGGGAAAACATGACCTACAAGATCGCACTGAACTTTGAAGACGGCGTGACCCGCTTCATCGATTGCAAGACGACCGAGACTGTCGCGGACGCGGCTTACCGCCAGGGCGTCAATGTTCCGATTGACTGTCGTGACGGCGCCTGCGGCGCATGCAAGAGCTTCGCCGAGTCGGGCAAGTTCGAAATGGGTTTCTACATCGAGGACGCGCTGAGCGAGGAAGAGGCGGGCCTCGGTTACGTCCTGACCTGCCAGATGCATCCCAAGGGCGACTGCGTGGTGCGCATCCCGGCTTCGTCCGAAGTGTGCAAGATCAAGCAGAGCAGCATCACGGCCACGGTCAAGGAAGTTCGCCAGCTTTCCGCGAGCACCATCAACCTCACCGTTCAGGGCGAGGGCGTCGGCAAGCTGTCCTTCCTTCCAGGCCAGTATGCAAACGTTGGCGTGCCGGGCACGGACCAGCATCGTGCCTATTCCTTCAGCTCCATGCCGAAGGATGGCGAGGTTTCCTTCCTGATCCGCAATGTGCCCAACGGGCTGATGAGCGGCTATTTGACGGGCAAGGCGCAACCGGGCGACGAGATCAAGCTCGCTGGCCCGCTTGGCAGCTTCTACCTGCGCCCGATCGAACGTCCCGTGCTGATGCTGGCCGGCGGCACCGGACTGGCTCCGTTCCTCGCCATGCTGGACAAGGCGGTGGCTGATGGCGGCAGCGCTCACCCGATCCACCTTATCTACGGGGTCAATACCGACGCCGACGTGGTCGAGATCGAGAAGCTCAATGCCTTTACCACGCTGCTGCCGAATTTCACCTATGCGGTGTGCGTGGTTGCCGAGGACAGCGCCTACCCGAAGAAGGGCTATGTCACCGCTCACATCGAGCCCGCGCACCTGAATGAAGGCAATGTGGATATCTACCTGTGTGGCCCCCCGCCGATGGTGGAGGCCGTCGCGCACAATCTGCGCGAGCGCAAGGTCGAGCCCAACAGCTTCCACTACGAGAAGTTCGCTGCCAGCGTCTGAGCTGGTGCCGTTCCACGCAACTCATTCATTCAGGTAATTCGCGATGCAGCAAAACAAGCGTTTTGACAACAAGGTCGCCGTCATCACCGGTGCCGCGCAAGGCATCGGACTGCGTGTCGCCGAGCGGATGGCTGATGAGGGCGGTTTGCTGGTGCTGGTGGACCGCGCCGAATTCGTGCATGAGCTGAGCGACACCCTTGGCAAGGTCACCGAAGTGCTGACCCTGACCGCCGATCTCGAGAAGTTTGCCGATTGCCAGCGGGTGATGGACGAGGCGGTGAAACGCTTTGGCCGTATCGACATCCTGATCAACAACGTCGGCGGCACGATCTGGACCAAGCCGTTCGAGTTCTACGACGAGAGCCAGATCGAGTCCGAGGTGCGTCGTTCGCTGTTCCCGACGCTGTGGTGCTGCCGCGCGGCGCTCCCGTACATGCTCGAGAAGGAGCAGGGCGTGATCGTCAACGTGTCGTCGGTGGCGACGCGTGGCGTCAACCGCGTGCCCTACGGCGCGGCCAAGGGCGGCGTAAATGCACTGACCGCCTGCCTTGCGTTCGAGACCGGTGAGCGTGGCATTCGGGTAAACGCAGTGTCGCCGGGCGCCACCGAGGCGCCTCCGCGCCGCGTGCAGCGCAACACCGCCAAGCAGACCAAGCAGGAAAAGACCTGGTACAAGCAGATCTACACGCAGTCGATCGATACCAGCCTGATGAAGCGCTTCGGTACGACCGACGAGCAGGCAGGGGCGATCCTGTTCCTGGCGTCGGATGACGCGTCGTACATCACCGGCATGGTGCTGCCGGTGGGTGGCGGCGATCAGGGTTGATCGCAGGCGATCTGCCAGACATTTCATAACGGGCAATGCGGGTGCCCCGGAGTTTACATCCGGGGCCTCGAGGGACAAGCGTTACGGTTTCCGGAGTGCTTTGCGCTCCGGAGGGGGGGCTGTGCGCAAAACCCGGGGCGCGGGGCATCTGCGGCCGACTTTTCGGACGTTCGGGCTGAGGCCCGCCGTCCAAACCTTTTTTCATAACTAAGCAGGAGACGTACCGTGTTAAAAACTAATTCCCCAATGGATAGCCCAGAGATGGCGCGCAAGCGGAGCAGCACCATCGTCTGGGTGATTGCCCTGTGCTTCGTCGGCCTGATTTTCGATGGCTATGACCTCGTCGTCTACGGCGCCGTCCTGCCCGGCTTCATGGGCGCGGACTCCGCCAGATGGATTGGCGATCATGCGCTGACGCCGAAAGACGCCGGCGTGCTCGGCTCGTACGCGATGATCGGCATGATGCTCGGCGCGCTCATCGCCGGCACCCTCGGCGACCTGATCGGCCGCCGCAAGGTCATGCTCGGCGCCATCGCCTGGTTCTCGATCGGCATGGCGGTAACGGCAATGATGGAGACGGTGACCGCTTTCGGTATCTGGCGCTTCATTACGGGCCTGGGTGTTGGCGCTCTGGCCGGCACGACCGGTGCCATGGCGGCCGAGTTCGCCCCTCCCGGCAAGAAGAACCTGGCCACCGCCTTCACCTATACCGGCATCCCGCTGGGTTCGCTGCTGTCGGCCTTGCTGGCGATCTTCCTGCTGCCGATCATCGGCTGGCGGGGCATGTTCCTGATCGGTGCGCTGCCGCTCGTCACCTTGTTGCCGCTCGCGATCTGGAAGCTGCCCGAGTCGGTGGCCTGGCTGGCCTCCCGCGGCCGGCTTGACGAGGCTCGCCGCGTCTCCGAACGCACCGGCGTGCCCATCCCCGAAACCGAAGTCAAGCCGCAGCAAAGCGCCGCCCTCAGTGCTGCCGACGCGCGTGCGGGTTGGGCCGGTCTGTTCACGGTCTATCTCGTCCCGGCCATCGTCATCGGTTTCATCTCGGCGTTCTGCCTGCTGCTGGTCTATTCGCTGAACACCTGGCTGCCGAAGATCATGCTCCCGATCATGGGGCCGAAGGGATCGCTGGCCTTGCTGCTGGTCCTCAACGCGGGTGCCATTCTGGGCACGCTGCTCGGTTCCAGGCTGGCCGACAGGCGCGGTCCGCAGCCCATCGTGGCGCTTGGCTTCGTGGTCGGCGCGCTCGCCATGGGTGCAGTCGGTCTGATCGCTGCGAACATCGATGTCCCTGCGGTTGCCAAGCCGGGCGAAGTCCAGCAACTCGCACAGGTGAGCACGACGGTGGTGGTGCTTCTGCTGGCCACGATCGCGGTCGTCGGTCTGGGCACCTCGGGCACGCAGTGCCTGATCTACGGCCTGGCTGCCAACTACTACCGCACCAACGTGCGCGGTGCCGGTGTGGCCTGGACCGCTGCGTTCGGTCGTATCGGCGGCATCGTCGGCCCGGTCTTCGGCGCCTTTCTGGCCGTCACGTTTGCGGGCGAGCTGCACAGCATCTTCTATGTGCTCGGGGGCATCAGTCTCGTCGGCCTGATCCTCACCGTGATCCTTCCGAAGAGCAAGGCGCAGTCGGACAGCAAGTCGGTGGCACCGACCACGGCCCCTGCGGCTGCCGTGCCTGCCGGCAAGTCCCGTCTCTATGGCACGATCATGGCTGTCGTCGATCACACGGGTAACAAGCTGACCCGCGAGCGCGTCTCCGAGTTCGTCTCGCTGACGGGCCAGAAGGTCCAGCTGGTTTACCTCGCTCCGGAGCATGTGATGGCCGCCGAGGTTGGCGAGAATGACAAGGCCATCGATCCGAAGCACGTGGCGAACCTGCAGCAGTATGTGAATGAGGTCAATGCCCTCGGTGTTCCGGCCGAAGGTCAGATCCTGACCGCCACTCAGTTCAATCGTGGCAAGGCGGTGGTCGACCTGGCGGGGAAATTGCGCTGCGACCTGATCATCCTCAACACCGAGGAAGGCGGCCAGCGTGCCAAGGCCGAACTCGCTCAAGAGGTGGCGAAGCAGAATCCGCAAATGGCGGTTCTCATCGCGCGCTCGACGCAGTAACGGCAGTCGCCTGACGAAAAAGCCCCGACCTTCACGGTCGGGGCTTTTTTTTGCGCCTTTGGTCCGTCCGTTCAGCGCCGCTTGAGCGAGTCGGAGGGCAGGATGCCGAACGCGGCCTTGTAAGATTCGGAGAAGCGTCCGAGGTGGGTGAAGCCGTAATCGAGGGCGATTGCGGTCACGCTCCTGACCATATTCGCCGGATCGATCAGCGCTGCGTGCACACGCTCGAGCTTGCGGCGCTTGATGTAGTTCTTCGGGGTCGTCTGCGCATAACGCTCGAACAAGAGGTAAAGCGAACGCAGGCTCATGTGCGAGATCTGCGCGAGTTCCTCGACGCCGATGTCACGCTTGATGTTTTCATCGATGTACTGCGCCAGACGCTCGAAGGAACAGGACTGCAGCGTCGGGAATTCCCGGCGGATGTTGTGCTTGAGCAGCGTCAGCAACTTGTTTGCCACAATCCAGTTGTAATGGCTGAACACCTGCGGCGGTCCGTCCTCGGATTCGGCCTCCTGGCACAGCAGGGTCAGCAAATTCATCAGGCTCTCGATCTCGTGCAGCTGATAACGAATCGGGATGAACTTGATGCCGTCCTTGGGCTTCAACCAGCCCTGCTCCACGCAGACGTCATCGAGCAGGGTGGCGGGGATCTTCAGGATGAACTTTTCGCAGTCGTCCGAGTAGGTGAGATCGATCGGGTCATCCGGATTGAGCAGCAGGATGTCCCCAGACGAGAATTCGTGGTACTGACCGGCGATCTCGTAGCGGCAGTGTCCGTGCAGCACGATCTGGAGATGGTAGACGTCTGACAAGCCGGTCGACACGACTCTTACCGGACCGCCATAGCTGATTCGGCAAAGGTCGATCATGCCGGCCTTGCGATGGCGCAGGCCGGCCATTGCATCGGCCGTTCCCGCGAGGCGGATGCGATGGATACCGACATGCCGGTTCACATACTCCGAAACCTCGAAAGGATCCGCTCCCTCGAAAATGAGGCTCCTTTCGTTCAGCAGGCGATATCTCATTCAGCTCCCCAGTGTCGATTCCGCGCTGCCATCGACCTGACTGAAAGGAACGATCACGCTCCCGCAGTAGTGCATGCTTGACGAGCAGGGGCGGGACCAGGCAAGGGCTAGGAAACGTTATCGGCCCATTTATACCACTATAAGCGAGGCGGAGCACCACCTTGGCCCGTGTCACGCCTCGCGATGGGGCGTCACTCATCTCCTGCGCCTGTCGGGTGAAATGGGGCCATCCCGAATCAAATCGAGCCCTCAATTCGCGCCGGGATCACGCGAAGGATCACGTGCATGTGCGGACGACGAGCCTTGCACAAGTGAAGGAAATGGGAGAACCTGAATCCGCTCGAAGCGAGCCGGTAGCTGCGCTGCGCGCCTGGCGTGGCGTGTGCTGAGCGGGTGCGGTGGGCGCCCCATCGGGGAGGCGGTCATGATCGGATGGTTTCTGTTTGTCGTCGCCGTCGGGCTGCTCTCGGTTGCGGGATTGATGCTCATCGGGCCCCTGCGCCGCCGCCTGCTGAGTGCTCGATTCCTCAGCGCCTTCCGTCGTGCGCTGCCACCGATGTCGGCCACCGAGCGCGATGCCCTCGAGGCGGGCACCGTGTGGTGGGAAGGGGAACTCTTCGCCGGCCGGCCAGACTGGGCGAAATTCCTCGCCTATCCCTGGCCCACGCTGACGCCTGACGAGCAGGCCTTTCTCGACGGCGAGACGGAGGATCTCTGCCGACTCGTCGACGACTGGGGCACGACGCGCCTGCAGGACATGCCGGTTGCGGTGTGGGACTTCATCCGCAGCCGCGGCTTTCTTGGCCTGATCATCCCGCGTGAGTTCGGCGGGAAGGGCTTTTCCGCTTACGCGCATTCGCAGGTGATCACCCGGCTGTCGACGCGTTCGTCGGCGCCCGCGGTGACGGTGATGGTGCCTAACTCGCTGGGGCCTGCAGAGTTGCTGCTGCACTACGGCACCGACGGGCAAAAGCGCCACTACCTGCCGAGGCTTGCTGCGGGGCTGGACATCCCGGCGTTCGCGCTCACCAGCCCATGGGCCGGCTCGGACGCCGCCTCCATCCCGGACAGCGGCATCGTCTGCCGTGGCGTGTGGGAAGGGCGCGAGGTACTGGGCATGCGCGTCTCTTTCGACAAGCGCTACATCACCCTGGCGCCGGTATGCACCGTCTTCGGTCTCGCCTTCCGCTTGTTCGACCCCGCGCATCTGCTTGGCAGCGAGGCCGACATCGGCATCACCTGCGCGCTAGTGCCGCGCGATCACCCGGGTGTCGACATCGGTCGCCGCCACAATCCGCTCGATGCGGTGTGGATGAACGGGCCGATTCGCGGGAAGGATGTCTTCCTGCCGCTCGACTTCATCATCGGCGGTCCGACCAGGGCCGGCCAGGGCTGGCGCATGCTCATGGAGTGCCTCGCCGCCGGGCGTTCGATCTCGCTGCCGGGCGCCAATGCCGGCCTTCAACAACTCACCGCGCGCGCAGTGGGCGCCTATGCGCGGGTGCGCAAGCAGTTCAAGACGCCTGTCGGGCGCTTCGAGGGCGTCGAGGAGGCGCTCACCCGAATCGGCGCCAACACCTACCTGTGCGACGCCGCACGCGTCGTGACCGCCGGCGCGGTCGATCTCGGCGAGAAGCCGGCGGTGGTGTCGGCCATCGTGAAATATCACGTCACGGAGCGTGCCCGGCAGACGGTCAACGACGGCATGGATGTGATCGGCGGCAAGGGGATCTGCCTGGGCCCGCAGAACTTCCTTGGGCGCGTCTATCAGCAGATGCCGGTGGGGATCACCGTCGAGGGCGCGAACATCCTCACCCGCAGCCTGATCCTGTTCGGGCAGGGCGCCATCCGCTGCCATCCTTACGTGCTGGCCGAGATGAACGCCGCTCAGGCGGGAGACCTGAAGCGCTTCGATGCGGCGATCTGGGGGCATTTCCGGTACACGGTGTCGAATGCCGTGCGCGCGCTGGGCATGGGCCTGACCGGATCGCATTTCGTCGCCGTGCCGCAAGGCGTTGCCCCCGAAACGCGGCGCTACTACCAGCAACTCAGCCGTTTCTCGGCGGCGTTCGCCTTCCTGTCGGACGTATCGATGGGCACGATGGGCGGCGCGCTGAAACGCAAGGAGAAGCTGTCTGCCCGCCTCGGCGACATCCTGTCACTGATGTATCTCGCCTGTGCCACCCTCAAGCGCTACGAAGCGGAGGGCCGTCAGGCCGAGGACGCGCCCTTCATGCACTGGGCGATCTGGGATTGTCTGTTCCGGGCGCAGAACGCCTTCGAAGGCGTGATCGCCAATTTTCCCGACCGCATTGCGGCAGTCCTGCTGCGCAGACTCGTGGTGTTTCCGCTCGGGCGGCCCTATGTCGTCCCCTCCGATGCCTTGGGCCACGAGGTGGCAAAGCGCTTGATCGAGCCTTCGGCCACGCGCGATCGGCTGACCGCGGCGGTCCATCTGCCCGCCGACATCGAGCAGCCCCTCGGTGCGCTCGAAGCTGCGCTGTCGGCGGCGATTGCCGCCGAGCCTGTCGAAGCAAAGTTGCGCGAGGCTCGGCGCGCCGGCTACTTCAAGCCCGACGCACTCGTGGAGGGCAGGGGCGAAGCGCTGTGGGCGAAGGCGCAAGAATGCGGGGTGATCACCGCCGCAGAGGCGGAGGTCCTGCAGCGCTACAGCGCCCTGCGCGACAAGGTGATAAGGGTCGATGACTTCCCCTTCGACCTGGGACGGCCGCACGGTGAGTCTGGCCCCCTGCCATGACCAAAGGATCTCGATGAGGGGAAACCCGCATTGGCGCCGCTCGCATGCTGCGTGATTGTGCTGCCATCATTTCGTGAATCGTGCGTCGCGGGCTGGGGGCGCCCCAGGCGACCCGACGGCGATTCCGGCCGGCAAAGATCGGCCTCGCTGGCGCGGATCGAGGGCTTCCCGCGCTCACATCCACATCTTGGGGGACAGGTCATGAAGACGGGGCGGAAGACGATGTGCATCGCGCTGGGGCTGGGAGCCGGACTGGGACTCGGTGCGCTTGCCGGCGGGCAGGTCCACGCCGGCGGTTTTGCGCTGCAGAACCAGAACGGCGCCGGCACCGGCAATGCCTTCGCGGGCGCCGCAGCAGTCGCCGAAGACGCGTCGACGATCTATTTCAATCCGGCCGGCATGGTGCTCCTGCCGCCAGGGCATTCGATTTCCGCGGCAGTGACTTTCCTCAATCGGACGGTGGATTATTCCGACCGGGGAACCGTCAGCGTACCGACCTTTCCGCTCGGTGAGGACGGCGGCGACGGCGGCAGCCTCGCGATCGTACCGGCAGCGTTCTGGTCCTACTCCCCGGATTCGAAATGGGCGGTCGGCATCGGGCTGAGCCCGACCTTCGGCAATGTGACCGAATTCGACAAGGATTTCATCGGCCGCTTCTCGGGCTATTTCGCTGAGATCAAGCAGATCAACCTGAACCCCTCGGTGGCGTATCGTGTTGATGACCGCGTGTCGGTCGGATTCGGCCTGAACTTTGCGAGGAACGAGACCGAGTTCCGCCAGATGGCGGTGGTGGGGGCCGGCGCGCAGCGTGACGCGCACCTCAAGGGGGACGACACCGCGATCGGCTGGAACGTCGGCGCGATGCTGCAGATCACACCCTACACACGCCTGGGGTTCGCCTATCGCTCGAGCATGGAATTCGACCTCAGCGGCCGCCAGAAGATCGCCGGCCTGCTGAACGCGGGCATCGGAGCGGAGCTCGAGACCCCGGACAACGCCTCGCTCGCCTTGCATCACCAGCTCTCGCCGCAGTGGGAGCTGCTCGGCGACCTCACCTGGACGGGCTGGAGCAAGATTCAGGACATCAAGGTGGAGGGCGGAACCTCTCCGGTACTGTCGTATCGCTTCAAGGACACCTGGCGTGTTGGCCTCGGCGTTGGCTACAAGCTTGACGACAAGTGGAAACTGCGCGCAGGCGTGGCTTTCGACGAGGCGCCGGTGCGTTCCGCCGAGGACCGCACCATGACCCTGCCCGACTCCGACCGCAGCTGGATTGCCTTCGGCGCGCGTTACGCGCTGAACCCGCAGACCACGGTGGATCTGGGCTACTCGCACGTCTTTTTCGACGATGCCCCGACGCGTCGTGTCGCCACCATCCCAGCCGGCCTTGGAGGTCGGCAGGTCATTCGTGGCACTTTCGACGTGAGCGCCGATCTGCTGTCGGTTCAGCTCAATCACCACTTCTGATTTTCGCTGGCAGGGCGGGTCGAGTCCGGCCGCGCTGCTGGCGCTTGGGAGGGCAGCATGAGTCGTTTCAGCATCCGCAAGGTCGCCGTCCTCGGCGCGGGCGTGATGGGGGCGCAGATCGCCGCGCATTGCGCCAACGCCGACGTACCGGTCATCCTGTTCGACCTCCCCGCCAAGGACGGCGCGCCCAACGGCATCGTCACGAAGTCGCTCGGCGTCCTGAAGAAACTGGACCCGGCGCCATTTGCGGCGAAGGACAGGTTGCAGTACGTCGAGCCGGCGAACTACGGTAGCGATCTTGCCCGTCTGGCCGAGTGCGATCTGGTGATCGAGGCGATCGCCGAGAAGATGGAATGGAAGCTCGACCTGTATGCGCGGGTGGCGCCCTATCTGAAGCCGGGGGCCGTCTTCGCTTCCAACACCTCGGGCCTGTCGATCTCCGCGCTCGCAGCGGGCATGCCCGCCGAGCTGCGCGGGCGCTTCTGCGGCGTCCATTTTTTCAACCCGCCGCGCTACATGCCGCTGGTCGAGCTGGTTGCGACGCCCGATACCGATCCCGCGGTGCTGGATGGCCTCGAGGCCTGGCTGACCACCCGGCTTGGCAAGAGCATCGTCCGCGGCAGGGACACGCCCAACTTCGTCGCCAACCGCGTCGGCGTGTTCTCCATCCTCGCCGTGCTGCACCACACCGCCCGCCTCGGACTTGCCTTCGACGAGGTCGACTTGCTCACTGGCCCGCGCATCGGCCGCCCCAAGAGCGCGACCTTTCGCACCGCCGACGTGGTCGGGCTCGACACCGTCGCGCACGTCATCGACACCATGCAGGCGACCCTGGCCGACGACCCCTGGAGCGCCCATTTCCGCACCCCCGACTGGCTCAGGGCGCTGATCGCGAAAGGGGCGCTGGGCCAGAAGGCCGGCGCCGGCATCTACCGCAAGGAGGGCAAGCGCATCCTCGTGCTCGACCTGCACAAGCAGGATTACGTCGACAGCGGCGGCGAGGTCTTCCCCGACGTCGAGGAGATCCTGCAGCTCAGGGATCCGGTGGAGAAATTCGCCGAACTGGCTGCCCACCCGCATCCGCAGGCGCAGTTCCTGTGGTCGGTGTTCCGCGACGTGTTTCACTACTGTGCGGTCCACCTCGCCGACATCGCCGACAACGCGCGCGACATTGATTTGGCGATGCGCTGGGGTTTCGGCTGGGCGATGGGGCCGTTCGAAACCTGGCAGGCCGGCGGCTGGAAGGATATCGCGCGCGCCATTCAGGACGACATCGACCACGGGCACGCGATGGCGAGGGTGCCTTTGCCGGCCTGGGTGGCGGCGCGCGATGGCGTCCACGAACCGGCCGGCTCCTGGAGTGCGGCCGAAGGCCGGCTCAAGGCCCGCACTGCGCTGCCGGTGTACGCGCGCCAGCTGTATCCCGACCGCGTGCTCGGCGAGGCCGCGGCTGATCGCGGCGAGCTGCTGTGGGAGAACGCCGGTGTGCGGCTGTGGCGGCGGCCCGATCAGGACGCGGACATCGGCATCGTGTCGATCACCTCGAAGATGCATGCGATCGGCGACGAAGACATGGATGGCATGCTCGAGGCGATCGCCCGCGCCGAATCGGATCTTGACGGACTGGTGATCTGGCACGAGCCGCCGTTCGCGGTCGGTGCCAACCTGATGCAGGTTGCGCAGGCTTGCCAGGACAAGCAGTTCGACCTGCTCGAGCGCATGGTGGCCAAGTTCCAGCGCACCGCGCTGGCGATCAAGCACGCGCAGGTGCCGGTCGTCGCCGCGGTGCAGGGCATGGCGCTGGGCGGTGGCTGCGAGTTCGCCATGCACGCTGCGCACCGCGTGCTCGCGCTTGAAAGCTACGTCGGGCTGGTCGAGGTCGGCGTGGGGCTGATCCCCGCCGGGGGGGGCAGCAAGGAATTCGCCTTGCAGGCGCACCGCCTGGCCCAGCGTGCCGCCGGCGGGGATGTTTTTCCCTATGTTCAGAACGCGTTCGAGACGATCGCCAGGGCCACGGTCGCCAAGAGCGCATTGGAGGCGGTGCAGCTTGGCTTCGCGCGCTCGTCGGATGACATTGTCTTCAATGCCAACGAGCTGCTGTACGTGGCGATCCGCCGTGCCCGCGCGCTGGCCGAGGCCGGCTGGCATCCATCGCAGCCGCTGCCGGCCGTGACGGTGGCCGGGCGCAACGGTATCGCCACCTGCGAGATGATGCTGCTCAACATGGCCGAGGGCGGCTTCATCTCGCCGCACGACTACAAGGTCGCGAAGGCCGCTGCCACCGCGCTGTGCGGGGGCGAGGTGGACTCGGGTTCGGCGGTCAGCGAGCAGTGGATTCTGGACGTGGAGCGTGCGCAGTTCGTCGAACTGCTGAAGACCCAGCGCACGCAGCAGCGCATCGTGCACATGCTCGAAACCGGCAAGCCGTTGCGTAACTGAAAGCGGAATGACGGCCTGGGGGCGTCGTGGCGCACTGGGTGTTCGTTCCGCCAGGCTGCGGAACTCGCCCTCGCTGCGCTCGGTGCTCGGACAGTCCTCGCCTGACTCCACGAACACCCAGCACACCACGACGGTGACGGTCGTCGCAGCCTTAGCCAACGAAGGAATGAGGAACAGATCGATGAGCAGACAGATCCAGGACGCCTACATCGTCGCGGCGGTGCGCACGCCGGTCGCCAGGCGCAACGGTGCCTTCCTCCGCGTGCGGCCGGATGACATGCTGGTGCATGTGCTGCGCGCAGTCGTGGCCAAGGTGCCCGGGCTCGATCCTGCGGAGATCGGCGACGTCATCGCCGGCTGCGCGATGCCCGAGGCGGAGCAGGGGATGAACGTGGCACGCATCGCCGCGCTGCTCGCCGGCCTGCCCGAAACCGTGCCGGGGGTGACGATCAACCGCTTCTGCGCCTCGGGCCTGCAGGCGGTCGCGGACGCCGCGAATCGCATCCGGCTCGGCGAGGCTGAGGTCATGATCGCCGCCGGCACCGAGAGCATGAGCGCCATGCCCCAGATCATGGGAAACAAGGTCAGCCTCAACCCGGAGATCTTCGCCCACCAGGAGAATCTCGGCATCGCCTTCGGCATGGGGCTGACCGCGGAAAAGGTCGCTGAGCAGTGGAAGGTGAGCCGCGACGATCAGGACGCCTTCGCCCTCGAGTCGCACCGCCGTGCGTGCGCGGCGATCGCTGCGGGCGCCTTCGCCGACGAAATCGCGCCCTATCTCGTGAAGCATTACCTGCCGGGCGAGGGCGGCAGGGTAAACATCGTCGAGCGCCTGCAGCAGCACGACGAGGGACCTCGGCCCGACGCCTCGCTCGACGGCCTCGCCAAGCTCAAGCCGGTGTTCGCCGCGCGTGGTTCGGTGACCGCGGGCAACAGTTCGCAGATGTCCGACGGCGCCGCAGCCGTGCTGTTGATGAGCGAAGCTGCGCTCAAGCGCTGCGGGGCGACGCCGATCGCGCGGGTTGCCGGGTATGCGGTGGCGGGCGTGCCGCCGCGGGTGATGGGCGTCGGGCCGGTCGAGGCGATTCCGCGCGCGCTGAAGCTGGCGGGGGTGGCCCAGGACGCGCTCGGCTGGATCGAGCTCAACGAAGCCTTCGCCGCGCAGGCGCTGGCGGTGATGCGTCAGCTCGGCCTCGACCCGGCGAAGGTGAATCCGCAGGGCGGCGCGATCGCGCTCGGTCATCCACTCGGCGCCACCGGCGCCATCCGCACCGCGACGCTGATGGCGGCGATGCAGCGCGACGCGGGACTGCGTCACGGCATGATCAGCATGTGCATCGGCACCGGCATGGGCGCCGCGGGCGTCTTCGAGCGGGTTTGATTCAGGAAGGGCGTCGCGCGGCG
>JAFLDS010000018.1:29119-69863 GCA_017302295.1 Thauera sp.
GCGGCGCTCATCCGCTCACCCGGTTGAAAAATCGAGACCTGGTTTCAGCGCGAAATTCGATAAGCCATCAGACCCAACCACTCGTGCAGCGCATACCAACCCGCATAGGCCGTGCTCTGGCTCGGCATCAACGTGAGCACGCGGTCGCCCGACTCGTGACTGCCCAGCCAGGCGGTCGGCGCGGGCACCACATCCAGGCCTTGCGCAGCGAATTCCGCCGCGGCGCGGCGCATGTGCGCGGCATGCGTCACGAGCACGATGCGGCTCACGCCTGCAGCTCTGAGCTGCGGCGCCGACAGGCGGGCGTTTTCCCGCGTGTCGCGCGAAGCCGTTTCGACCCAGCGCGGCGTGACGCCGAAATCGTCCGCCAGGCTCTGTTGCATCAGCACCGCCTCGGGCACTTCGCCGGTCGGCGCGCCTCCGGTCACCAGGATCGGCAGTCCGGTTTCCTTCGCCACACGGGCACCATAGCGCAGCCGCTCCAGCGCCAGGCGGTTGACCGTCTCGCCGCCGAACTCCGGGGCGTGGTCGCGCTTGCCGGCGCCGAGGATCACGATCGCTTGTGCCGAACGCAGTTCGGCCGGACTGGCCACCGGGTCGGTCTCCAGCCGGTCGAGCAGCAGGCCGACGCTCGGCGGGAAGATCAGCAGGAATTGCAGGCAGACCCCTGCCCAGGACAGCGCAAGCCCGGCGCGTCGGCGGCGCCGAAGCAGGAGCAACCCGGTCGCGATCACGAGCAAGGGCATCAGCGGCGGCAGCAGGGCCGCCCCGACGAGCTTCTTGAGCCAGAAGAGCAATAGCGCGACGTCGATGGCCATCGGTATTTGTGCAGGGTGAAGTCGGCCGCTATTATCGATTCAAATGAATCCGACGATGCTGTCCAAATCCTCTGGCAGGCGACCGGCCTCGGAGAAGATCGAATGACGGGGGCGATGGCCGCGCTTGGTGGCTTCGTCCTTGCCGTGCTGATCGCCGCTGGCGCGTGGCTGCTAGCGCGCAAGGGGCGGCCATTGGTCGGCGGGCCGCCGGCGCAACCGGCGTCACCCCTCGCGCAGCCACCTCTCGAGCGAGCTCAGGTCATTGAGTCGGAGAAGGCCCCGAGCGAGGCCGAGGCCGACCCGGATGATGGCTTCGACTATGCACCCGAACTGCGACCGCAGCCTGCCGTTGGAGCCACCGAGCGCGATGGCAAGGCGTTCGAGGAAACTTTTGCCTGGCAGCGGCTGCGCCGCGACCTCGAGATCCTCGAGCACAAGGTCGACGCCCAGCAGCACGTGATCACCGCGCTTCAGGCTGAAGTCGATGGACTTCGCGAACAGTTGTCCGCCGCATCGTCCCCCCGCGAGGTATCGCCGGAGTACGATGCGGCACTCGTCTATGCGCGGCAGGGCATGGCGGCGGCCGGAATCGCGGAGCGCTGCGGCATCACGCTGGCCGAAGCCGAACTGGTTTGCGCCATGGCGACAAAGTGAACGTTCAACAGCAAGGGAGGGTGTCCATGAAGATCGAAAGTCCCGCTTTTGGCAGTGCCGAGATCGCCGACGACAAGGTGATCGAGTTTCCCGCCGGCCTGCCCGGCTTCGAGCAGAGCCGCCGATTCGTGCTGGTGCATGCGGAGGGCAGCGATGTCGGCGTCTTCCTGCTGCAATCCGTCGATGATGCAGACGTGGCGTTTTCCGTTGCCGGCCCGGAGCAGCTTGGCATCACTTATGAATTCAAGCTCAGCGACGAGGAAGTCGAGCTTCTGCAACTCAAGCGGCCCGAGGACGCCCTGGTCGCGGTGATCGTGCGCAAGGAGGACGCGCTGGCGGCCAGTCCGGCGACGGCCGGGTTGCGTGCCAACTTCGTTGCGCCGCTGGTGATCAATGCGGCTGCACGCCGCGGCATGCAGAAGGTCATCAACCGTCTGGGGCGCGAGATCGTCCTGCGTGCCTTGGACTGAAGGCCGCCCAGTCCGTGAAGGTCGGCCACGCGAGTGGGTGACCTTCACGGATGAGACGGGGCCCGGCCAAGGTTAGAATCCAGCGTCTTTCAACCTCAGAGGATCACTTCATGAGCCGCAGCATCGTATCCACTCCGAACGCCCCGGCCGCCATCGGCACATACTCGCAGGCGGTGAAGGCGGGCAACACCGTTTACATCTCCGGGCAGATCGGTCTCGATCCGGCGACGATGCAGATGGCCGACGGCTTCGAGGCGCAGACCGTACGCGTATTCGAGAACCTGAAGGCGGTCGCCGAGGCTTCCGGCGGCTCGCTGGCCGATGCGGTCAAGCTGACGATCTTCCTCACCGACCTGTCGAACTTCTCCAAGGTCAACGAGGTGATGGCGCGCTACTTCGCCGAGCCTTACCCCGCGCGTGCGGCGGTGGGTGTGAGGGAGTTGCCGCGCGGTGCGGTGGTCGAGGCCGACGCCATCCTCGTCCTCGCCTGAGCCGGCTCGCTGCACCGAACGGGACTGCTCCGCGTCGGGGCGGTCTCGCTCATTTTTGATCCCGGCCCGAGCTTTGCCGACTCCTTCTTCGATTGTCTCAAGCACTGCCGTGCCGCCGCGTGCCGCAGACGCGTCCGTGTCCGGGGCGGCGCTCGGGCCAGTGGCGCGCGGATGGCCGGGCGTCGGCGCCCAGCTTGCCGGCCGGCTGGCGAAGCTGGACATCCTGCGGCCTGAAGACCTCGTCCTGCACCTGCCCTTGCGCTACGAGGACGAGACGCGACTGACCGCCATTGCCGTGGCGCGTCCGGGGTTTCCTGCCCAGATCGAGGGCGAGGTGGTGTCCTGCGAGGTCACGCTGCGTCCGCGCCGGCAACTGGTCGCCCGTGTGCGCGATGCGTCGGGCACCCTGGTCGCGCGCTGGCTCAACTTCTATCCGTCGCAGCAGCAGATGCTTGCCCCGGGCCGTCGCGTGAGATTGTTCGGCGAGGTGCGTGGCGGCTTTTTCGGCGACGAGATGGTGCATCCGCGCGTGCGCGCGGTGGAGGCAGATGAGGGTCTGCCCGAGGCGCTGACGCCGGTGTACCCGACCACCGCCGGGCTCGGTCAGGCGACGCTGCGCAAGTTGATCGACCGGACGCTGACCAGCGTCGCGCTCGACGATCCCTTGCCGCCCGCCGTCTGCGCCCGCCTTGGCCTGCCTGCTTTTGCCGAGGCGGTACGCGCGCTCCACCATCCCGCGCCCGATGCCGACTCCCCGGCGCTCGAGGATCGCGAGCACCCGGCCTGGCGGCGCATCAAGTTCGAGGAGCTGCTGGTGCAGCAACTGTCGCTGCGGCGCGCGTACAACGCACGTCGTGCGCGCGGCGCGGTGTCGCTGCCCGCCCGCAACGAACTCACGGCGGCGATGGCGAGGCAGCTACCGTTCCGCCTCACCGGCGCCCAGGCGCGCGCTGCCGCCGAGATCGCCGCCGACCTTGCCGCTGCGCACCCGATGCAGCGCCTGCTGCAGGGCGATGTCGGCAGCGGCAAGACCATCGTCGCGGCGCTGGCGATGCTGCAGGCGGCAGAGAACGGCTACCAGGCCGCGCTGATGGCGCCGACCGAGATCCTCGCCGAGCAGCACTGGAAAAAACTCGTCGCCTGGCTCGAGCCGCTCGGCCTGCAGGTGGCGTGGCTGTCTGGCAGCCGCAGGAAGCGCGAGCGAGAGGCCGAGCTCGACCGCCTGCGCAGTGGCGAGGTCCTTTTGGCGGTCGGCACGCACGCGCTGATCGAGGATCCGGTGAACCTGCCACGGCTTGCGCTGGCCGTGGTCGACGAGCAGCACCGCTTTGGCGTGCGCCAGCGGCTCGCCTTGCGCGAGAAGGGCAGTGGCGGCCTGCGCCCGCACATGCTGATGATGTCGGCCACGCCGATCCCGCGCACGCTGGCGATGACGCATTACGCCGACCTCGACGTGTCGGTGCTCGACGAGTTGCCGCCGGGCCGCACCCCGATCCGCACCAAGCTGGTATCCGATGCGCGACGCGAGGAGGTGATGGGCCGGGTGCGCGAGGCGTGCCGCAAGGGCCACCAGGCTTACTGGGTGTGCCCGCTGATCGAGGAGTCCGAAGCGCTGCAGTTGCAGACGGCGATCGATACCTTCGAGGCGCTGTCCGCGGCGCTGCCGGAGCTGCGCGTGGGCCTGCTGCACGGCCGGCTGAAGGCCGACGAGAAGTCGGCGACGATGGCCGCCTTCGCCGCCCACGCGCTGGACGTGCTGGTGGCGACCACGGTGATCGAGGTCGGCGTGGATGTGCCCAATGCCAATCTGATGGTGATCGAGCACGCCGAGCGCTTCGGCCTGGCGCAGCTGCACCAGCTGCGCGGCCGCGTGGGGCGCGGCAGCGCAGAGTCGGTTTGCATCCTGATCTATGCGCAACCCCTGTCCGAAACCGGGCGCGAGCGGCTGAAAGTGATCTACGAGAACACCGACGGCTTCGAGATCGCCCGCGCCGACCTGCGCATCCGCGGCCCCGGCGAGTTCGTCGGCGCGCGCCAGAGCGGCTTGCCGCTGCTGCGCTACGCCAGCCTCGAGGACGATATCGACCTGATCGAGCCGGCACGCGAACTGGCCGAGCAGATGCTGAGCGCCTCGCCGCAGGCGGCTGAACGGCTGATGGCGCGGTGGCTGGGCGGGCGGGAGGCGCTGTTGCGCGCGTGAACGTAAGGGTGTCGCAGAGCGTGTCGCCTATCCGCGGTTTGGCGCGGGGTATTTGTGGAGCGGACGAGGACTGTCCGAGCACCGAGCGCAGCGAGGGCGAGTTCGGCAGCCCGACGGAACAAATACCCCGCGCCGAACTGCTGCCTTTCGGATGTTCGTTGCGGGTAGGAGGAACGGAGATGAGCCGAGGAGCCAATGCTCCTGCGTTGCGCTTGCTAGAATGCTGCACCGCAAGTTCAAGTCTCAAATGCGAACCCGCCTTCACCGAGAAACCTGGTTGACGACGCCACCGCGCGCCGGCGTGCCGCCATTCTTGCGGCCCTGGCTCACCGACCCCGCCTCGCTGACCTCACGCATCCGCGCACGTTGCAACCGGTTCTCCGTCCGCGTGGTCGAACAGCGCCTCGGCACCGCGCAGCTCGACGAGGCAGCCTTGCTCGGCCTGCACCCCGGCGAGCGCGTGTGGGTAAGGGAGGTGCTGCTGTTTGCCGACGACCGGCCGGTGGTGTTCGGGCGCTCGCTGCTACCCCGGCGCAACCTGCGCGGCGCCTGGAACCTGTTCCACGGCATGGGCGCCCGCCCGCTGGGTGCGGCGCTGTTCGCCGATCCGGCGATCAGCCGCTCGCCGCTTACCTGCAAGCGCTTCGGTGCCCGCGATGCGCGTTATCATCGGGCCCGTTCCGCGCTCGCGCAGCACGATACGACGGCTTCCATTCCCCGCGAGGTGTGGGCGCGCCGCTCGCTATTCAGCCGGCACGGCCGCGCGCTGCTGGTGAGCGAATTCTTCCTCCCTGAAATATTCGAACTGCCCCGATGACGAACACGATGACCCTCAGCGACAAGCTTCCGCACTACGCCCGCCTGATGCGGATCGACAAGCCGATCGGCACCTTGCTGCTGATGTGGCCGACCCTGTGGGCGCTGTGGATCGCCGCCGACGGCTGGCCGCCGCTGCATGTGCTGGCGATCTTCACCCTCGGCACCTTCCTCATGCGTTCGGCCGGTTGCGTGATCAACGATTATGCCGATCGCGACTTCGACGGCCATGTCGAGCGCACGAAGAACCGCCCGCTGGCGACGAAGTCGGTCAGCACCCGCGAAGCCCTGCTGCTGGCGGCAGGCCTGTCGCTGTTGTCCTTCGTGCTGATCCTGCCTTTGAAGCCACTCGTGATCTGGCTGTCGGTGCCAGCCTTGTTCCTGGCCGCGAGCTACCCCTTCACCAAGCGCTTCTTCGCCATCCCGCAAGCCTACCTGGGCATCGCCTTCGGCTTCGGCATCCCGATGGGTTTCGCGGCGATCCTCGGCGAGGTGCCGGCTGCAGCCTGGGTCATGCTGCTGGCAAACATCTTCTGGGCCGTGGCCTACGACACCGAGTACGCGATGGTCGACCGCCCCGACGACCTCAAGATCGGCATCAAGACCTCGGCGATCACCTTCGGCCGCTTCGACGTCGCCGCGGTGATGCTGTGCTACGCGGTGGCATTCGGCCTGCTGGCGGCAGTCGGGGTCGCCACCGCGCGCGGCCCGCTGTATTTCGCCGGATTGATCGGCGCCGCGTGCATCGCCGGCTATCACTACACGCTGATTCGCGGACGCGATCGCGCCCAGTGCTTCAAGGCTTTCCGCCACAACAACTGGGTGGGCGCGGTGATCTTCGCCGGCGTCTTCCTCGACGACCTGCTGCGCCGCTTCTGACGCGACCAGCACTGCAAGGGAATGCCATCATGCACTTCATGACCGCCCTCAAGGCCGCCTGGCAGCAGCGCAACAGCTTGCTGTGCGTCGGCCTCGACCCCGATCCGGCCAAGTTTCCCGAGCATCTGAAGGGCAGGCCGGACGCCATCTTCGAGTTCTGCAAGGCCATCGTCGATGCGACGGCCGACCTCGTGTGCTGCTTCAAGCCGCAGATCGCCTACTTCGCCGCCCAGCGTGCCGAAGACCAGCTCGAGGCGCTGATCGATCACATTCACGCCGCCCACCCTGCCACCCCGGTGATCCTCGATGCCAAGCGCGGCGACATCGGCAGCACCGCCGAGCAGTACGCCGTCGAGGCCTTCGAGCGCTTCAGGGCCGACGCGATCACGGTCAATCCCTACATGGGGCGCGACTCGGTCGATCCCTACCTCGCCTATGCGGACAAGGGCGTGATCCTGCTGTGCCGCACCTCCAACCCGGGCGGCTCCGACCTGCAATTCCTCGAAGTCGACGCGCCTGCGGGCCGCATGAAGCTCTACGAGCACGTCGCCCGCACTGTGGCCGAGGACTGGAACGCCAGCGGCAACTGCGGCCTCGTGGTCGGCGCCACCTTTCCGGCCGAGATCGCCCGCGTGCGCGAACTGACCGGCGACATGCCGCTGCTGGTGCCGGGCATCGGCGCCCAGGGCGGCGACATCGCCGCCACGCTGGCAGCCGGGCGCACGGCGAACGGAACCGGGCTGATGATCAACTCTTCCCGCGCCATCCTGTACGCCGGCAAGGGTGAGGATTTCGCCGACGCGGCGCGCAAGGTGGCGCTCGACACCCGGGATGCGATCAACGCGCAGCGCTGAGCGCGCACCCGCGAACGTCGCTGCAACTTCCCGGCAGCGGGCGCGTCAATGCTTGCCCATGCCACGCATCCATCATGAGACGCCTGAATGAAATACGACGACCTGCGCGACTTCATCTCCCAGCTCGAGGCGCGCGGTGAACTCAAGCGCATTACCGTTCCGGTCGACACCCATCTCGAGATGACCGAGATCGCCGACCGCGTGCTGCGCGCCGGCGGCCCGGCCTTGCTGTTCGAGAAGCCGGTCACCCGGGGCGTGCCACAGGCGATTCCGGTGCTCGCCAACCTCTTCGGCACGCCGCAGCGGGTGGCGATGGGCATGGGCGAGGACGTCGCCGACGGAAACTGGAGCACGCCGCTGCGCGAGGTCGGCAAGCTGCTCGCCTACCTGAAAGAGCCCGAGCCGCCCAAAGGTTTGAAAGACGCCTGGGAGAAGCTGCCGGTGCTCAAGCAGGTGCTCAACATGGCGCCGAAGGAAGTGCGCTCCGCGCCTTGCCAGCAGGTGGTGTGGGAAGGCCAGGAGGTCGACCTGGCGAAATTGCCGATCCAGCACTGCTGGCCGGGTGACGCTGCGCCGCTGATCACCTGGGGCCTGGTGGTGACGCGCGGACCGCACAAGAAGCGGCAGAACCTCGGCATCTACCGCCAGCAGGTGATCGGCCGCAACCGGGTGATCATGCGCTGGCTGGCGCACCGCGGCGGCGCGCTCGACTTCCTCGAGCACCAGCGTGCGCATCCGGGCGAGCCCTTTCCGGTGTCGGTGGTGCTGGGCTGCGACCCGGCGACCATCCTCGGCGCGGTGACGCCGGTGCCGGACACGATCTCGGAATACCAGTTCGCCGGCCTCTTGCGCGGTGCCAAGACCGAGCTGGTGAAGTGCCTCGGCAATGATCTGCAGGTGCCGGCCTCGAGCGAGATCGTGCTCGAAGGCGCAATCCACCCCAACGACATGGCGCCCGAGGGCCCCTACGGCGATCACACCGGCTACTACAACGAAGTGTCGGACTTCCCCGTATTCACCATCGAGCGCATCACCATGCGCCGCGATCCGATCTACCACAGCACCTACACCGGCAAGCCACCCGACGAGCCGGCGATGCTGGGCGTGGCGCTGAACGAGGTCTTCGTGCCGCTGCTGCAGAAGCAATTCACCGAGATCGTCGACTTCTACCTGCCGCCCGAAGGCTGCTCCTACCGTCTGGCGGTGGTGAGCATCCGCAAGCAGTACCCGGGCCACGCGAAGCGGGTGATGTTCGGCATCTGGAGCTTCCTGCGCCAGTTCATGTACACCAAGTTCATCATCGTGGTGGACGAGGACGTGAACATCCGCGACTGGAAGGAAGTGATCTGGGCGCTGACCACCCGCATGGACGCTACCCGCGACACCACCCTGGTCGACAACACGCCGATCGACTACCTCGACTTCGCCAGCCCGGTTGCTGGCCTGGGCAGCAAGATGGGGCTCGACGCGACCAACAAGTGGCCGGGCGAGACGAATCGCGAGTGGGGCACGCCGATCGTCATGGACGAGGCGGTCAGGCGCAAGGTCGATGCGATGTGGGGCGAGCTCGGTCTGTAGGAGCGCGCTCGAGCTCGGCCGGGCACTATTCGCGCTCGAGCGCGCTCCTACGGCAAGCCCACTTCGGTGGTTCCGGGTAGGAGCGCGCTCGAGCGCGACGGGTGCATCGAATCGCGGTCAAGCCCACTCCTGCAGGCCAAACCCGCTTCTCAATGATCAAAGGAAAACCGATGAGCAATCCCGTCCCCGCGCCACTGCAGGCCGGCCGACCTTCCGAGAACATGGTCACCGTCACCCACCTGATCTACGCGCTGCACGCCTTCGCCGTGTTCAGTGGCGTCGTCGGTTCGGCGACCATCATCGGCAGCTTCGTTGCCAGCGTGCCATCCATCGCCGCCATTGTCCTGAACTACTGGAACCAGTCGGCGGTGCGCGGCACCTGGCTGGAAAGCCACTTCCGCTGGCAGATCCGCACCTTCTGGTTCGCGGTGCTGTGGATCGCGGTGGCGGTGCTGATGTTGCTCACCATCATCGGTATTCCGTTCGCGCTCATCCTCACCGCCCTGGCGGGGCTGTGGGTGCTGTATCGAGTGGTGCGTGGCTGGCTGGCGCTGATGAACCGGCGCTCGCTGCCGATGGACTGAGCGCCGCCGCGTATCGCGGCCTCAGCTGCCTCCCGCCCACACCCATTCGAGCAGCGCATCCTGCGCAGCGGCGCTGTGCGCCGCGCCGGGGTGGTTCACCATCATGACGACGATGTGGCGTTGGCCCCTGCGGTCGAGCAGGTAGCCGGCGATCGCGCGCACCCCGTTCAGCGTGCCGGTCTTGATGTGCGCCTGGCCGCTGGCCGGGCTCGCGGCCAGGCGTTTGCGCGCCGTGCCGTCGACGCCGGCCACAGGCAGCGCAGCGATGTACTCCGGCATCCAGGGGCGGCGCCACGCGACCTGCAGCATCTGTCCGAGACTGGCGGCGCTGATGCGCTCGATGCGCGACAGCCCCGCGCCGTTCTCGATTATCAGGCCCTGAGTGTCGACGCCGGCCGCCGCAAGCTGCTCGGCGGCGACACGGGCGCCGCCCGCTACATTGTCCGTGGCGTCGGCCGCGGCGCTGATCGTGCCCAGGGTGGCGAGCAACTGGCGCGCGATCACGTTGCTCGACCACTTGTTCATGTCGCGCACGACATCGGCCAGCGGTGGCGAATCCTCGCTGACGCGAAGCTGGGCCGTCGGCGGCGTCATGCCCGCGCGCACCGTCCCTTTCAGCGTGCCGCCAAGTTCGCGCCACAGTCCCGCCACCAGGGCCGCGCCGTAATCCGCTGGCGGCAGCGGCGCCGCGCTCCAGGTGCGCGCACCGCAGCTCGCCGGCAGGCTGCCGCTCAGCACGAGCCGCCGGCCGGGCTCCATGCGCGCCTCGAGATCGCGGTACCACACGGTGCATGGGGCATCCGACGTGAGCAGTCGATTGTCGACGACGACGCCCTGCAGGGGCGGCTCGGCGGCGACCGTCACGGCTTCATTCGCGCGCTCGGCGGGCGTGAGGGCGAGCTGCAGGGTGTTCCAGTTGAGCAGCAGGCCGTCGGCGCCGCTGTTGTAGGGGCGCAATCCGCGGCCGTCGAAAGCGTCCGGATCATGGGGCGGCAGCTTCAACGCCGAACTGTCGAGCACGATGTCGCCCTGGATCGTGTCGATGCCGAGCGCGCGCACGCGGCGCAGCATCTTCCACAGGCGGTCATAGCCCAGCACCGGGTCGGCGCCGCCCACCAGATAAAGGCTGCCGGTGAGCGCGCCCCCTTGCAGGCGGCCTTCGCTGGCGATGCGCGTGGTCCAGGTGTGGGCGGGGCCGAGGCGCTCGAGCGCGGCGAAGGCGGTGACCAGCTTCATGACCGAGGCCGGATTCATCGCTTGTGCTGCGTTTGCCTTCAGCACCGCTTGTGCGCCATCAACCGGCTGCACCCAGACGGACACCGCCTCGGCAGGGATCTGAGCCTGGTCGAGCGCAAGGCGAAAGGAGGGTGGCAGCGCTTCGGCCCAGGCCAGCAGGGCATTTCCGGCGAGCAGGGCGGCGGCGAGGTGGCGGATCAAGCGGTTGAGGATCGAACCCGGCATGTCGATTAGAGGGTGGAAGATGGAAGGAGACGCGGAGAATGCGTCACACGGCGGATGCTGCGCCGCCGCATCGGCGGCATGCTGGGGAGTAATATTACGTCTTTGGACGCATCAGCCGGAAAGCGCGCAGCAGCGGGCAGGACGCCGCCGCGCCCTGCAGGCCGGTCGGGAGAAGCAGGCACCATGAGTGGATTTGGGCACTACGATCGGACCGCGCGCGAAGTCGAGCATGAAATGATCAAGCGCGGCATCGCGCTGGGCCTGGACTGGAGCGACGCGGCTCACCTGCGCGCGCTGGCGCGGGAGGCCTTGTCGTGCACGCCGGAGTGTCGCATCGGCCTGCTGCGCCATCCGGACTACGCGCAGCGGGGCAAGGGCGAACTGTTCGCCCTGTCCGAACTGATGCTGAACACCATGCGGCAAAGCGCGCAGATCGGGGTGCACACCAGTGGCGGCGCCGTCTGGAAAGCCTTCGGGCGCGCGCTGTACGAAGAGTCGCAACAGCGGGGCGACAGCGCCGGCGCGTGAAGCGCACGCTGCCGCCGGCCCCGCAGCGGTCGGCGCTTGCTCCTCAGGCGAGGGGCGTTTCCAGCGCGTAGAGGCTATCGACCGTTTCGCGCTGGCGCACGAGGTGAACCCGGTCGCCGTCGACGATGATCTCGGCGGCGCGACCGCGGGTATTGTAGTTCGAGCTCATGGTCATGCCGTAGGCGCCGGCCGACAGGATGGCGAGCAGGTCGCCCTCCGCCACGGCCAGGTCGCGGTCGTGGGCGAGGAAGTCGCCGCTCTCGCAGATCGGCCCGACGATCTCGTAACGTGTCGGCGGCAGCTGCCGTTGCTGCACGGCGACGACCTCGTGGTAGGCGTCGTAAAGCGCAGGGCGCGCGAGGTCGTTCATGGCGGCGTCGACGATGGCGAAGTTCTTTTCCGTGCCCGGCTTCAGGTATTCGATTCGCGTCAGCAGCAAGCCGGCATTGCCGACCAGCGAACGGCCCGGCTCGAAGCACAGCTCCTCCCTGCGACCCTCGAAAACCGCCAGCAGCGGGGCCAGATAGGCGGCCACTGCCGGAGGCGTCTCGTCGCGGTAGCGAATGCCCAGGCCGCCACCCAGGTCGATGTGATCGAGCGCGATGCCTTCGGCGGCGAGCTGGTCGACGAGGCCCAGCACCTTCTGTGCGGCCTCGGTCATCGGCGCCGGATCGAGCAGTTGCGAGCCGATGTGGCAGGCGACGCCGCTGATGCGCAGGTTGGGCAACCGCGCGGCGCGGCGGTAGAGAGCAAGCGCGTCATCGAAGGCGACGCCGAACTTGTTGCTCTTCAGCCCGGTCGAGATGTACGGGTGGGTCTTGGGGTCAACGTCCGGATTCACCCGCAGCGCGATCGGCGCCTTGCGGCCGAGTTCGCCCGCCACCGCGTCGAGTCGCTCGAGCTCGGCCGCAGACTCCACGTTGAAGCAGCGGATGCCGGCTTCGAGCGCCTGTCGCATCTCGGCACGGCTCTTCCCCACGCCGGAAAACACCACTTTGCCCGCGTCCCCTCCCGCGGCCAGGACGCGGGCGAGCTCGCCGCCCGAGACGATGTCGAAGCCTGCGCCCAGGCCGGCGAAGACCGACAGCACGCCGAGGTTGGAGTTGGCCTTCACCGCATAGCAGACGAGCGCCCGGCGGCCGGCGAGCGCCTGGCGATAGGCATCGAACGAGGCCGTCAGGGCGGCGCGGGAATAGACGTAGCTCGGGGTGCCGAAGCGGGTCGCGATGTCGTCGAGGGCGACGCCCTCCAGATGCAGCGCACCGCCTTCGGTTTTCAGGGTAGGGGTGGGATAGCGTTCGGTCATCGGGGTTTGAGCGCGGGTGGCAAGCCTTCGTCCGGCGTGGTGAAGGGTTTGTTATGATCGGCGCCCGTCTGCGCCTGTGGCGAGCCGGCCTTTTTCTGCGCATCCGGCGCCGGCAGGTAGAGCGGCCCCTTGATGCCGCAGGCGGACAGCAGCGCGCAGCCGAGAAGGATCACGAAGGACTTTGCTTGCATCGCCGTTCTTCACGAAAAAGCGGAATGCTAACAGAAGGAGTCAGCATGGAAGAGTCTGCATTCAATGCCCTGGCCGAGGCCGAGCTCGAGCGCATCGAGGGCGCGCTCGAGGATTGCGGTGCCGACATCGACATCGAGCCCAAGCCGGGCGGTGTGCTGGAGATCGAGTTCGAGAATGGCAGCAAGATGATCATCAATCGCCATACCGCTGCGCGCGAAATCTGGGTGGCCGCGCGTTCGGGCGGCTTTCACTTCCGGCCAGAGGGCGGGAAGTGGGTGAACACGCGCGATGGTGCCGACCTGTATGCGATGCTGTCGTCTCTCGTCAGCCTGCAGAGCGGCGAGACGGTGGTGGTCGGGCGCGATGAGTGAGCATTACGCACCGGCCGGGGCACTGCGCCCGGCCGGTGCGGCCGTTGGCTAGTGGCGCCCGGTCGGCACCGGCACGCGATCCACCACCGGGGCGGGCGGGTGAGCGCCCGGGGTGATGCCGGCCGGGCCCTCGCCCGGCACCGGAGGAATGGCCTCCTCGGGCGCTTCGGTTGCCGGCGACTGGTCCGAGAACAGCTCCTGCAGCCAGCTCGGCACCGGGGGCGGTGCAGGCGGCTTGTTCTCCGCATAGATGTAGTCCTGCCGGCTGCCATCGCCCGCGGTGACGGCGATCAGCCCCGGCGGCTGTGCGCGCTCGCGCGTCGGCGCGCCCTGCAGCGCCGTCCGCATATAGTCGATCCAGATCGGCAGGGCGGCCGCACCGCCGGTTTCGCCGCGTCCGAGGTTTTTCGGCTGGCTGTACCCCATCCAGGTCACCGCAACGACATCGCCGCCATAGCCGCAGAACCAGGCGTCGAGATAGTCGTTGGTGGTGCCCGTCTTGCCGGCCAGATCCTCGCGGTTCAGGCTGCGCGCGCGCGTTGCGGTGCCGTGGCGGACCACGTCCTGCATCATCGAGTCGAGCAGCCAGGCATTGCGTTCGTCGATCACCCGCGGCGCGCTCTCCCCGGCCACGGGCGGGTCGGTGCGGGCGATGACGCGGCCGTTGCCGTCCTGGATTTCCTTGATCACATAGGGCTCGATGCGATAGCCGCCGTTGGCGAATACCGCGTAGCCGGCGGCCATCTCCCATGGCGTCACCGAACCGGCGCCGAGCGCCATGGTGAGGTAGGGCGGATGCTTTGCCGGATCGAAGCCGAAGCGGGCGATGTAGTCCTGCGCGTAATCGGGCGTGATCGACTGCAGCAGGCGGATCGAGACCATGTTCTTCGAGCGTGCGAGCGCGCTGCGCAGCGTCATCGGGCCGCTGTACTTGCCGTCGTAGTTTTTCGGTTCCCAGGCCTGGCCGCCGGTGGTGCCGGCGGGGAAGGAGATCGGCTCGTCGTTGAGTACGCTGCCCGGACCGAATCCGCGCTCGAGGGAGGCGGAATAGATGAAGGGCTTGAAGCTGGAGCCCGGCTGGCGCTGTGCCTGGGTGACGTGGTTGAACTTGTTGCGGTTGTAGTCGAAGCCGCCGATCAGCGCCCGCACCGCGCCGGTCTGCGAATCGATCGACACGAGGGCGCCCTGCGCTTCGGGCAGCTGCGCGATCTCCCAGCTCTTGCCGCCGCTCGCCGCGCGCAGGCGGATCACCGCGCCGCGCCGGATGCGACGTGTCTGCGGGGCCTTTTCAGCCAGCATGGGAGCGGCGAAGCGCAGTCCGTTGCCGCTGATCACGATGCGCTTGCCGTGGCGATAGACGGTGACCTGGCGTGGCGAGGACTCGAGCACCAGGGCGGCCAGCAGATCGTCGTAATCACTCACCTCGCCAAGCAGTTCGTCGAGCTGCTCGTCGTCCAGCTTGCCAGCGGGCAGGTCGATGAAGCTCTCCGGGCCGCGGTAACCGTGGCGGCGGTCATAGTCCATCACGCCTTCGCGCAGTGCGGCATAAGCCGCCTCCTGGTCGCGGCGGGTGATGGTGGTGACCACGCGCACGCCCAGTTCATATGCCTTGTCGCCGAACTTCTCGATGGCGATCTGGCGCGCCATTTCCGCCACGTAGTCACCGTGCAGGATCGGCTCGCCGCCATTCTCGCCATTGCCCGCGCGGCGGTCGGTCGGGGCCTGCGCGACTGCGTCGCGGTACGCGGCCTCGTCGATGAACCCCGCCTCGACCATGCGTCGCAGCACATAGCGTTGGCGTATCGTCGCGCGGGCCGGATTGACGATGGGATTGAACGCCGACGGGGCCTTCGGCAAGCCTGCCAGCATCGCGGCCTCCGGAAGGGTGATTTCTGCGAGCGGCTTGCCGAAGTAGGTCTTCGCCGCGACGGCGAAGCCATAGGAGCGCTGGCCGAGATAGATCTGGTTGATGTAGAGCTCGAGGATCTGGTCCTTTGACAGGCTGCGCTCGATCTTCAGCGCCAGCAGGATCTCGTAGAGCTTGCGGTTGAAGGTCTTCTCGCGCGTCAGGAAGAAGTTTCGCGCCACCTGCATGGTGATCGTCGAGGCGCCCTGGCCGCGGCCACCCGAGGACAGGTTGGCGAGCGCGGCGCGTGCGATGCCCAGCGGGTCGATGCCCGGGTGTTCGTAGAAGCGCTCGTCCTCCGCGGCAAGAATCGCCTGCTTCAGCACCGGCGGAACGTCGGCGATGCGCACCACGCTGCGCCGTTCCTCGCCGAATTCGCCGAGCAGATAGCCGTCTGCGGAGTAGACCCGCAGCGGGACGCGCGGGCGATAATCCGTCAGCGTTTCGAGCGACGGGAGGTTGGGCCAGGCGAACAGCGAAATCGCGGTAAGCGAGGCCAGGCCGAGTATCGTCAGCGCGAGGACGGCCACGATCGGATAGAGGATCCAGCGCATTGGCTGTCCGGTAAAAAAAGCGGGCTCGCAGTATAAAGCACCGGCAGGGCGCTGCCGTTACACACCGTTACCGTGACGTGTTGCGCTTTACACCCAAACGTGTTGTTGCTAGCATCAAAAGAAGTTATTTAGATTTTGAGCGTAACATAAAGAAATGTAAGGATTTTCTTTGTGATTGACTTCTCCCTGTTCGGTTCGAAAGCGCATCAGCTTGCCGGACTCGATATTTCATCTTCATCGGTGAAGCTCGTCGAGCTGGCCGGCGGGGACAAGGACGGTTACAAAGTCGAGCGCTACGCCATCGAGACCCTGCCGCGCGACGCGGTGGTCGACGGCAATGTTGCGAACCTCGATGCCGTCAGCGAGGCCGTGCGCAACGCGCTGCGCCGTTTCGGCGGCGGCGTACGCAACGTCGCCATGGCGCTGCCCGCGTCCTCCGTGATCACCAAGAAGATCATCCTGCCCGAAGGTTTGCGCGAGCAGGAAATGGAAATTTCGGTCGAGTCGGAGGCGAATCAGTACATCCCGTTCGCGCTCGACGAGGTCAATCTCGACTTCCAGGTCATCGGTCCTGCGCCCGGCAGTCCGGGCGACGTCGAGGTGCTGATTGCCGCTTCGCGCAAGGACAAGGTCGAGGACAGGGTGGCCGTTGCCCAGGCCGCCGGCCTGAAGGCGACCGTGGTGGATGTCGAGTCGCTGGCCATCGAGTCGGCGCTCGAGCTGGTCAGTCTGCAGTTGCCCAACGGTGGGCGCGACAAGGTGATCGGCTTGATCGACGTCGGCGCCAGCGTCATGAACGTCACCATGCTGCGCAACCAGAATCAGGTCTATTCGCGCGAGCAGGCGTTCGGCGGAAATCAGCTCACCCAGGAAATCTCGCGCCAGTACGGCATGAGCATCGATGAGGCCGAGATTGCCAAGCGGGCCGGCACGCTGCCCGATGCCTACGCACAGGAGCTCATGCGTCCCTTCATGGACAGCCTGGCGCTCGAGGTGTCGCGGGCGCTGCAGTTCTTCTTCACATCGACTCAGTTCAACCAGGTCGATCACCTCGTCGTCGCCGGTGGCTGTGCAGTGATGCCCGGGCTGGCGCAGGTGGTCGGTGCCCGGACGCAGATCGATACCGTCATCGCCAACCCGTTCGCGGGTATGACGCTTTCGTCGAAGGTTCGGCCCAAGAACCTGCTGGCGGATGCACCCTCGTTGATGGTGGCGTGCGGGCTGGCCCTGCGGAGATTCGACGAATGATCCGGATCAACCTTCTCCCGCACCGGGAGGAAAAGCGCAGGTTTCGGCGTCAGCAGTTCTATGTGCTGTCCGCGAGCATGGCGGTGCTGGGGCTGCTGATCGGTTTGCTCGTGCACACGATCTATGCGGGCTACATCGAGTCGCAGGAAGAGCGCAACGCTTTCCTGAAGGCTGAGATCGTCACGCTCGATCAACAGATCGCAGAGATCCGCCGTCTGCGTGAGCAGATCGATGCTTTGCTCGCGCGCAAGCAAGTCATCGAATCGCTGCAGAGCAGTCGCGCGCAGACGGTGCACCTGTTCAACGAGCTGGCGCAGGCGATGCCCGAGGGCGTCTATCTGAAGTCGGCCAAGCAGAGCGGCCAGCGCATCACGCTGGTGGGCTATGCGCAGTCCAATGCGCGGGTTTCGCATCTGATGCGCAACGTCGATGCCTCGCCCTTCCTCGAGCAACCGACCCTCGTCGAGGTGAAGGCGGCCAACGTCAGCAATCGGCGCGTCAGCGAGTTCACCCTCGCGGTGAATATCGAGAAACCCAAGCAGGCCGAAGAGCCCCCGCCGAAGAAGCCGGCCGCCGCGCCGGGCAAGGGGGGTGCCAAGTGAAGACGATCAATGTAATGGGCGCAATGCGCGGCATCGACGTCAAGCGCATCGCTCAGGACTTCAAGAATCTCGATGCGAAGGATCCCGGCATGTGGCCGCTGGCGCCGCGGGTTGCGGTGTTCGTCGGCATCTTCATTGCCGTGCTGGCGGCGATCTGGTGGTTCGACTGGCGCGAGCAGGCCTTGTTGCTCGAGCAGCGGCGCTCAGAAGAGCTCACGCTGCGGGATGAATGGCTGGCAAAGAAGAAGCAGGCGGTCAACCTCGACGAACACAAGCGCCAGTTGAGCGAGATCGATCGCCAGTTCGGCGCCCTGCTCAAGCAGCTTCCCAACCGCGCCGAGATGGATTCGCTGCTCGCCGACATCAACCAGGCCGGCCTGGGCCGCGGGCTTCAGTTCGATCTGTTCAAGCCGGGCGCCGACGTGGTGAAGGATTTCTATGCCGAGATGCCGATCGACATCAAGGTACTCGGCGCTTATCACGACCTCGGCGAGTTCGCCAGCGACGTCGCGCAGATGCCGCGCATTGTCACCCTCAACAACGTGGCTCTCGAGTCCGACAAGGACGGGCGGCTCAAGCTCGACGCCAAGGCGGTGACCTACCGCTACCTCGATGAGGAAGAGCTGGCGAAGAAACGCGCAGCGGAAAAGGTGGCCAAGGGCGCAAAGGGGAAGGGGAAGTGAGGTACGGAGTCGCTGTCCTCATGGGCTGCGTCGTGCTGGCCGGATGTGCCGGCGACGATCAGCAGGACATCAAGGAATGGATGGACGCAGAGTCCAAGACCATGCGCGGCGTGGTCAAGCCGCTGCCCGAGATCAAGCCGTTTCCCGTCGTCGCGTATTCCGCGGCGCCGATCACCGAGCCGTTCAAGGTCAGCCGTATCGAGCCGGACAAGGCACGGGGCGGCGGCGCGCGGCCGGACATGAACCGGCGCCGAGAGCCGCTCGAGGCCTATCCGCTCGAGTCGCTGAGGATGGTCGGCGTGCTGCGCCAGGGCAAGGTCGTCGAGGCCCTGATCCGCGCAGACAAGAACCTCTACCAGGTCAAGGTGGGCAATTACATGGGGCAGGACTTCGGTGTCGTCACGAACATCTCGGACACCGAGGTGGCGCTGCGCGAGTTGGTGGAAGACGTCAATGGCGACTGGGTCGAGCGCGCCAGTACGCTGATGCTGCAGGAGCAGCAGGGGGGCAGGAAATGAAGAATCGCATCGGAACGCTGCTCGCGGCCTTGTGCGTCACGCTGACGCCGGTTCATGTTGTCCGTGCGCAGGACGCCGCGCAGGCGCAGGCGCCTGCCAACCAGATCGAATCGCTCGAGGTGGCCGAGCAGGGTGGCACCGTGTACGTGCGCGTTGCGCTCAAGCAGCCGCTGTCCAGCCCGCCCGCCAGCTTCAGCGTCGCGAACCCCGCACGCATCGCCTTCGACCTGCCGGGAACGGGCAATGCCCTGGGGCGGACGGTGCAGAGCATCGAGCAGGGTGATCTGCGCAGCGCCAATATCGTGCAGGTCGGCGATCGCACCCGGCTGGTCCTGAACCTGGTGAAGGTCAGTCCCTACGAGACCCGCATCGACGGCCGCAATCTGATCATCGCGATCAGCCCCGCCGGGACGCAGACTGCGCAGACTTCTTCCGCAGGCCAGGCCTATGGCAACTTTGCCGAGTCCCGTGTGGCGGCGGGCGGCGCCAGCGTCCGCGACATCAACTTCCGCCGGGGCAAGAACGGCGAAGGCCGTGTCGTCGTCGATCTGTCGCGCTCGGACGCCGGGATCGACATCCGCCAGCAGGGCGGCAATCTGGTGGTCGATTTCCTGAAGGCCTCGCTGCCCGAGCATCTGCGCCGTCGCTCGGACGTCACCGACTTCGCGACGCCGGTCACCGCGATGACTGCCCAGCAGCAGGGTGACAACGTGCGGCTGGTGGTGACCCCCAACGGCTTGTGGGAGCACAACGCCTACCAGAGCGACAACCAGTTCGTGCTCGAGGTGAAGCGCGTCGTCGAGGACCCGAACAAGCTCGTGCAGGGCAGCCGCGGCCAGTATCAGGGTGAGAAGCTGTCGCTCAACTTCCAGAACATCGACGTGCGTTCGGTGCTTCAGGTCATCGCCGATTTCACCAACTTCAACATCATCACCTCCGACTCGGTGCAGGGCAATCTGACGCTGCGGCTGAAGGATGTGCCCTGGGATCAGGCGCTCGACATCATCCTGCAGGCGAAGGGCCTGGACATGCGCAAGAACGGGAACGTCATCTGGATCGCACCGGGTGACGAACTGGCGGCGCGCGAAAAGCTCCAGCTGGAAGCCAAGGCGCAGATCAACGACCTCGAGCCGGTGCAGACCGAGAGCTTTCAGGTCAATTACCACAAGGCCAAGGAGATCTTCGACTTCCTCACCAAGAAGGACCAGCACATGCTGTCCAAGCGCGGCAGCGTGGTGGTCGATGAGCGCAGCAACAAGGTTTTCGTGACGGATGTCGCGTCCCGCCTGCAAGCCCTGCGCCGCCTGATCACCGAAATCGACGTGCCGCCGCGTCAGGTGCTGATCGAAGCGCGTATCGTCGAGGCGAACAAGACTTTCGCCCGTGACCTCGGGGTAAGGCTCGGTTTCGGTCAGTCACGACCGATCAACCTCGGCGGCGGAGGACGGCTCGGCTTCGGCAAGTCGGAGTTTGCGACGATCGGCGCCGATGGCAAGATCAGCACTTCGACCGATCAGCTCGTGAATGGCATGGTGCAGCGCATCGGCGAGAACGCGAGCAGCGGCGACGGCTTCCAGCCGAATGGCTACGGTTCGCTCGCGCTGACCCTTTTCAACAAGGGGCTGACCCGCTTCCTGAACCTGGAACTCCAGGCGCTGGAATCCGATGGTCGCGGCCGTGTCGTATCCAGTCCGCGCGTGCTGACCGCCAACCAGGTGGAGGCCTCGATCGAGCAGGGAACGGAAATCCCGTACCAGCAGGCGACAAGCTCGGGGGCGACCAGCGTGTCGTTCAAGAAGGCGGTGCTTTCGCTGAAGGTGAAGCCGCAGATCACGCCGGACGGCAGGCTGCAGCTCGCGATCGAGGTCAACAAGGACAGGCCGCTGTTCGAGGCCGCGTTGCTCGGCGTGCCCCCCATCGAGACCAAGAACGTGAAGAGCGAAGTGCTGATCGAGAACGGCGGCACGGTCGTGATCGGTGGCATCTACGAGGAAGAGGAAACCACCAATGTGGATCGCGTGCCGGTGCTCGGCGAACTGCCGGTGCTGGGCGGCCTGTTCCGCACGACGCGCAAGGACTCCAACCGCAAGGAGCTGCTGGTCTTCATCACACCACGCATCGTCGCCGACACTCTGACGCTGCGCTAAGTCGCTTTTTTCCGCGTCTCGCACAGCTGTTACAATGCAGGGCGGGCATCCCGTGAGGGGTGCCCGCCCCTTTTTTCAATGACTTCCGGCGAATCTGGCGTGAGCTGTCTGATACTGATCGGCATGATGGGAGCCGGGAAAACCACCGTCGGTAAGGAACTTGCGCGCCGGCGCGGCGTGCGCTTCGCCGACGTGGACCACGAGATCGTCGCGCGCACCGGGGTCAGCATTCCCACCATCTTCGAGATCGAAGGCGAGGCCGGTTTTCGCAAGCGCGAATCGCAGGCGTTGGACGAACTGACGCGCGAGTCCGACATCGTCATCGCCACCGGCGGCGGCTCGGTGCTCGATCCGGCCAATCGTGCGCTGATGGCCCGGCGCGGCGTCGTCGTCTACCTGAACGTGCCGCCACAGATCCTTTGGGAGCGCACCCGGCACGACCGCAACCGGCCGCTGCTGCAGGTCGACAATCCGCGTGAGCGCATCGAGGAGCTTCACCGCACCCGCGATCCTTTCTATCGCGAGGCGGCCGACCTCATCATCGACGGCGGTCGCGGCAATCCGGGCGTGATGGTGCGCCAGATCGAAAAAGCCGTGTTGCAGCTGGACAAGAAATTCCCATGCGAACCCTGAACGTTGCCCTGGGCGATCGCGCCTACCCGATCCACATCGGCCCCGGCCTGCTGGCCCGGCCCGAGCTGCTGCTGCCGGCGTTGAAGACGCCGCGCGCCATCATCGTCACCAACGACCGCGTCGGTCCGCTGTATCTCGAGCGGCTGCGCGCCACCCTGGAAGGCGCGGGCGTCAGCGTGTCGGCGGTGGAACTGCCTGACGGCGAGGCGCACAAGAACTGGCAGACGCTCAACCTGATCTTCGACGCGCTGCTCGAAGGCCGCTGCGAGCGTTCGACCACGTTGATCGCGCTGGGCGGCGGCGTCGTCGGCGACATGGGCGGCTTTGCCGCCGCCACCTATCAGCGCGGCATGCCCTTCATCCAGGTGCCGACCACCCTGCTCGCGCAGGTCGATTCCTCGGTCGGTGGCAAGACGGCGATCAACCACCCGCTCGGCAAGAACATGATCGGCGCCTTCTACCAGCCGCGACTGGTGCTCGCCGACACCGTCACGCTGGATACGCTGGATGCGCGCGAACTGGCGGCCGGTGCGGCGGAGGTGATCAAGTACGGCCTGATCCGCGACCCCGAGTTCTTCGTCTGGCTTGAGGACAACCTGGATCGCCTGCTCGCGCGCGAGCCGGAGGCGCTGGCCTTCGCCATCGAACGCTCATGCCGCAACAAGGCCGAGGTGGTCGCGGCCGACGAGACCGAGCAGGGCGAGCGCGCACTGCTCAATCTCGGCCACACCTTCGGTCACGCCATCGAGACCGGTATGGGTTACGGCGAGTGGCTGCATGGCGAGGCGGTCGCCGCCGGAACGATGATGGCGGCCGAACTGTCGCGTCGACTCGGCTGGCTGACCCAGCAGGATGTCGATCGCATCGGCCGTCTGTTCGAGCGAGCCGGCCTGCCAGTGTGGGGGCCCGCGCTCGGGGTGGAGCGTTACCTCGAGCTGATGTCGCACGACAAGAAGGTCGAGGCCGGGCGCTTGCGGCTGGTGCTGCTGAAATCCATCGGACGCGCCGTGCTGCATGGCGACGCGCCCGCCGAGGCCGTGGCTGCCGCGATCGTCGCGCGCTGCCGCTAAAGCTGACCCTGCGCCAGCGCGGCCGGTTTTTTGGAGGGCCCCGTTCCGATGAAGCTCGCCCACTATGCAGTCAGCGAAAGCAATTCGCGCGGGCGCGTGCACGATGAGCCGGTCCCGGTGGCCCGCGGCCAGTTCCAGCGCGACCGCGACCGCATCGTGCATTCGACCGCCTTTCGCCGGCTCGAGTACAAGACGCAGGTGTTCGTGAATCATGAGGGCGACCTGTTCCGCACCCGGCTCACCCACAGCATCGAGGTGGCCCAGCTCACGCGCGGCATCGCGCGCGAACTCGAGCTGAACGAGGATCTGGCCGAATCCATCGCGCTGGCGCATGACCTCGGACATACGCCCTTCGGCCACGCCGGGCAGGAGGCACTGAATGCCTGCATGAAGGCTTATGGCGGATTCGAGCACAACCTGCAGTCGCTGCGCACGGTGGATCTGCTCGAGGATCGCTACGCCGCTTTCGACGGCCTGAACCTGATGTTCGAAACGCGCGAAGGCATCCTCAAGCACTGCTCGCGCGCCAATGCGACCCAGCTCGGCGAACTTGGGCAACGCTTCCTGGACGGCACCCAGCCCTCGCTCGAAGCCCAACTGGCGAACCTCGCCGACGAGATCGCTTACAACAACCACGATGTCGACGACGGCCTGCGCTCCGGGCTGATCACCCTCGAGCAGCTCGATGCGGTGCCAATCTTCGCCGCCAAACGCCGTGAGGTTGAGGCGCAGTGGCCGGGGCTGGTCGGCCGCCGGCTGATCAATGAAACTGTGCGCCGCATGATCCACACCATGGTGATCGACCTCATCGGTCAGACGCGGGCCAACATTGCCGCCGCCGGCGTAGACACGCTGGCCGACGTGCGCGCCGCTGCTTGCCTGGTGGCGTACTCGGACGAACTGCTGCCGCGACTGCGCGAGCTCAAGCTCTTCCTGCGCGACGAGCTGTATCGCCATTATCAGGTCCTGCGCATGACCAACAAGGCTCGCCGCATCGTCAGCGATCTCTTTGCCGCCTTCATGGACGACCCCCACATCCTGCCGCCGCAATACCAGTTGAAAGCGCGTGACGACAAGCCGCGCGCGATCGCGGACTACATCGCGGGCATGACGGATCGTTATGCGATGAAGGAGCACCGCCGGCTGTTCGCGGTGGGCGAGATCCACTAGACGGCATCTGCCATCGATCGGCGATTGACGCAATGCAAAAAAATCTTGAACCGCGCGGTTGTCGGGCGTATAGTTTTTTTTCGTTAATAGATTTCGCGGCATTGGCGTTCATTGAAGAGCCCCGTGTCGCGGCTGTTAAGTGCACCATCGTGGTGCAGCCATAAAGCCGGTGCGCGCGCGCCCGGCTTTTTTGTGCGCGTTCGGTTTTGTTTTTCAGGCTCCGTTGGGGCCCCTGCGCGTGATCTTGCGTGTCGTTTGAGGAAGAGAAAGATGGATCTGCCCCAAAAGCAGGGTCTGTACGACCCCGCCAATGAACACGATGCCTGTGGCGTGGGTTTCATCGCCCACATCAAGGGCGAGAAACGTCATGACATCATTTTGCAGGGCCTCGAGATCCTCAAGAATCTCGACCACCGGGGCGCGGTCGGTGCCGACCCGCTGCAGGGTGACGGCGCCGGCATCCTGATCCAGATTCCCGATCAGCTCTACCGCGAAGAGATGGCCCGCCAGGGCGTGGCCTTGCCCCTGCCCGGCGAGTACGGCGTCGGCATGGTGTTCATGCCCAAGGAGGCCGCCTCGCGTCTCGCCTGCGAGGAAGAGATCGAGCGCGCCGTGGTCGCCGAAGGCCAGGTGGTGCTCGGCTGGCGCGACGTGCCGGTCAATCCCGATATGCCGATGTCGCCGACGGTGAAGGCCAAGGAGCCGGTGATCCGCCAGATCTTCATCGGCCGCGGCGCGGACGTGATGGTCACCGAGGCGCTCGAGCGCAAGCTTTACGTCGTGCGTCGCCGCGCGGCCAACGCCATCGGCGCGCTGAACCTGAAGCACGGCAAAGAGTTCTACATGGTGTCGATGTCGGCACGCACGGTGAACTACAAGGGCCTGCTGCTGGCCAACCAGGTCGGCGAGTACTACCTCGACCTGCTCGACAAGCGCGCGGTGTCGGCCCTGTCGCTGGTCCACCAGCGCTTCTCGACCAACACCTTCCCGAAGTGGGATCTCGCCCACCCGTTCCGCTATATCGCGCACAACGGGGAGATCAACACCCTGCGCGGCAACTACAACTGGATGCGCGCGCGCGAGAAGGGCGTGCATTCGCCCCTGCTCGGCGACGATCTGCAGAAGATCTGGCCGCTGATCTACCCCGGCCAGTCCGACTCGGCCTCGTTCGAC
This sequence comes from Thauera sp., assembly GCA_017302295.1. Lineage (GTDB taxonomy): Bacteria > Pseudomonadota > Gammaproteobacteria > Burkholderiales > Rhodocyclaceae > Thauera. The sequence continues at coordinate 54,026 of JAFLDS010000018.1, forward strand.
AACGCGCTCGAGCTGCTGGTGATGAGCGGGTACTCGCTCGCCCACGCGATGATGATGATGATCCCGGAAGCCTGGGAATCGCACACGCAGATGGATGAGAAGCGCCGCGCCTTCTACGAGTACCACGCGGCGATGATGGAACCGTGGGACGGTCCCGCCGCGGTGGCCTTCACCGACGGTCGTCAGATCGGCGCCACGCTGGACCGCAACGGCCTGCGCCCGGCGCGCTACCTCGTCACCGACGACGACCTCGTCGTCATGGCGTCCGAGTCCGGCGTGCTGCCCATTCCCGACAGCAAGATCGTCAAGAAGTGGCGCCTGCAGCCGGGCAAGATGTTCCTCATCGACATGGAGCAGGGCCGCATCATCGGCGATCAGGAGCTGAAGGAGTCGCTGGCCAACGCCAAGCCCTACGCCGACTGGCTGCGCCGCATCAACATCAAGCTCGACACGCTCGAGGCGCCGGCCGCGGTCGATACCGCGGTGTCGGATGCCGAGGGCGAGCGCGTCGCGCCCCTGCTCGACCGCCAGCAGGCCTTCGGCTACACGCAGGAAGACATCAAGTTCATCCTCGAGCCGATGGGCAAGGCGGGCGAGGAGGCGACCGGCTCGATGGGCAACGACTCGCCGCTGGCGGTGCTGTCGAACAAGAACAAGCCGCTCTACAACTACTTCCGCCAGCTCTTCGCGCAGGTCACCAACCCGCCGATCGACCCGATCCGCGAGCAGATGGTGATGTCGCTGGTGTCCTTCATCGGTCCCAAGCCCAACCTGCTCGAGATCAACGAGATCAACCCGCCGTTCCGCCTCGAGGTCAGCCAGCCGGTGCTGGATTTCGAAGGCATGGCCAAGATCCGCAACATCGCGCGCTACACGCAGAACAAGTTCCGCTCCGCCGAGTTGGACATCTGCTATCCGGCCGAATGGGGCAAGCGCGGCGTCGAGGCGCGTCTGGCTTCGCTGTGCGCCGATGCCGAGAACGCGGTGCTGGGCGGCTCCAACATCCTGATCGTTTCGGACCGCAAGCTGTCGGCCGAGCGCGTTGCGATTCCCGCGCTGCTGGCGCTGTCGGCCATCCACCAGCACCTGGTTGCCAAGGGCCTGCGTACCCGCGCCGGCCTGGTGGTCGAGACCGGCTCTGCGCGTGAGGTGCATCACTTCGCCGTGCTCGCCGGCTACGGCGCCGAGGCGGTCCATCCCTATCTTGCGCTCGAAACCCTGCAGCACCTGGCGGGCGATGCCGAGTCGGCGGCCAAGTACGTCAAGCACTTCGTCAAGGCGATCGGCAAGGGGCTGATGAAGGTCATGTCCAAGATGGGCATCTCGACCTACATGTCCTACACCGGCGCGCAGATCTTCGAAGCGGTCGGCCTGCAGCAGGCGCTGCTCGACAAGTACTTCACCGGCACCACCAGCCAGGTCGAAGGCATTGGCGTCTTCGAGGTCATGGAGGAGGCCATACGCCAGCACGATGCGGCGTTCGGTGCAGACCCGGTGCTGCACGACATGCTCGAGGCCGGCGGCGAATACGCCTTCCGCGTCCGCGGCGAAGACCACATGTGGACGCCGGATGCGATCGCCAAGCTGCAGCACTCCACGCGCTCGGGCAAGTACGACACGTACAAGGAGTACGCCAAGATCATCAACGACCAGAGCAAGCGCCACATGACGCTGCGCGGTCTGTTCGAGTTCCGGGCCGCTCCCACCCCGGTGCCGCTGGACGAAGTCGAGTCCGCGAAGGACATCGTCAAGCGCTTCGCTACCGGCGCGATGTCGCTCGGCTCGATCTCGACCGAAGCCCACACCACGCTGGCGGTGGCGATGAACCGCATCGGCGGCAAGTCGAACACCGGCGAGGGGGGCGAGGATCCGATGCGCTTCAAGCCGCTCACCGAGGCGATCAAGCTGTCGCAGGTGATCGGCGCGGGCCGCGTCGAGCGCGATCTCGACCTGAACGCAGGCGATTCGCTGCGTTCGTCGATCAAGCAAGTGGCCTCGGGCCGCTTCGGTGTCACCACTGAATACCTGGTCAACGCCGACCAGATCCAGATCAAGATGGCGCAGGGCGCCAAGCCGGGTGAGGGCGGCCAGCTGCCGGGCACCAAGGTGTCCGAGTACATCGGCCAGCTGCGTCACTCGGTGCCGGGTGTCACGCTGATCTCGCCGCCGCCGCACCACGACATCTACTCGATCGAAGATCTGGCGCAACTGATCCACGACCTCAAGAACACCAACCCGGTGGCCGACATCTCGGTCAAGCTGGTGTCGGAGATCGGTATCGGCACGGTGGCGGCGGGCGTGGCCAAGGCCAAGGCCGACCACATCGTCGTTGCCGGCCATGACGGCGGCACCGGCGCCTCGCCGTGGAGCTCGATCAAGCACGCCGGCTCGCCTTGGGAACTCGGCCTCGCCGAAACCCAGCAGACCCTGGTGCTGAACCGCCTGCGCTCGCGCATCCGCCTGCAGGTCGACGGTCAGATCAAGACCGGTCGCGACGTCGTCATCGGCGCGCTGCTCGGCGCCGACGAGTTCGGCTTCGCCACCGCGCCGCTGGTCGTCGAAGGCTGCATCATGATGCGCAAGTGCCACCTCAACACCTGTCCGGTGGGCGTGGCCACGCAGGATCCAGAGCTGCGCAAGCGTTTCTCGGGCCAGCCCGAGCATGTGGTGAACTATTTCTTCTTCGTCGCCGAGGAAGTGCGCGAACTGATGGCCCTGCTCGGCATCCGCAAGTTCGACCAGCTCATCGGCCGTGCCGACCTGCTCGACATGAAGGCGGGCATCTCGCACTGGAAGGCGCAGGGGCTCGACTACTCGCGCATCTTCTACCTGCCGCCGGTTCCGGCAGAGGTGCCGCGCCTGCACGCCGAGACCCAGGACCACGGCTTGGGGGGCGCGCTCGATCAGCAGCTCATCGCGCTCGCCAAGCCGGCGCTGGACAAGGGCGAGAAGGTCAACATCGACCTCGCGGTGCGCAACATCAACCGTACCGTCGGCGCGATGCTGTCGGGCGAGGTGGCGAAGCGTCATGGCCACGCCGGCCTGCCGTCCGACACCATCCATATCCGCCTCAACGGCACCGCCGGCCAGAGCTTCGGCGCCTTCCTGGCGCGCGGCGTCACGCTCGAGCTGGTGGGCGAGGGTAACGACTACGTCGGCAAGGGCCTGTCGGGTGGCCGCATCGTCGTGCGGCCGAAGGCCGAGTTCCGCGGCAGCACGCCGGAGAACATCATCGTCGGCAACACCGTGCTCTACGGCGCCACCGAGGGCGAGGTGTATTTCGCCGGCGTGGCGGGCGAGCGCTTCGCCGTCCGCAACTCTGGCGCCACCGCGGTGGTTGAAGGCGTGGGCGATCACGGCTGCGAGTACATGACCGGTGGCACCGTCGTCGTGCTTGGCCAGACCGGGCGCAACTTCGCCGCGGGCATGTCGGGCGGCGTCGCCTACGTGCTGGACGAGGACGGCAGCTTCGAGCAGCGCTGCAACATGGCGCAGGTCGCGCTCGAGCCGCTGCCCGACGAGATCGCCGCGCGCAAGGGCTCGGAGTCGGGCGACGAGCTCGAGTCCCACGGCCGGGTGGACATCGACCACCTGACGATGGGCGACGAGCTCATCCTGAAGGGTCTGATCGAGCGTCACGTGCGCTTCGCTGGCAGCGTTCGCGCCCGCGAGATCCTGAACAACTGGGCCACCTGGCGGAAGAAGTTCGTCAAGGTGTTCCCGCATGAATATCGTCGTGCGCTGGCCGAGATGGCTGAAATGAGGGCCGAAGCGCGCGCAGGCAAGAAGGAGGCCGCATAAATGGGCAAGCCCACTGGATTTCTCGAGCATCAACGTCTGTCGGAGGCCTACGAGCCGGTCGACAAGCGCCTGAAGAGCTACAAGGAGTTCGTTCTCCGCCTGAGCGACGAGCAGGCCGCCGTTCAGGGTGCGCGCTGCATGGACTGCGGCATCCCGTTCTGCAACAACGGCTGCCCGGTCAACAACATCATTCCGGACTGGAACGACCTCGTGTATCGCGGCCACTGGCGCGAGGCGATCGAGGTGCTGCACTCCACCAACAACTTCCCCGAGTTCACCGGCCGTATCTGCCCCGCGCCCTGCGAGGCGGCGTGCACGCTGAACATCAACGCGGACGCGGTGGGCATCAAGTCGATCGAGCACGCGATCATCGACAAGGCCTGGGAAGAGGGCTGGGTGCTGCCGCAGCCGGCGGAAGTGAAGACCGGCAAGAAGGTCGCAGTGGTCGGTTCCGGCCCCGCCGGTCTCGCCGCGGCTCAACAGCTGGCCCGCGCCGGCCATGACGTGACAGTGTTCGAGAAGAACGACCGCATCGGCGGTCTGCTGCGCTACGGCATCCCCGACTTCAAGATGGAAAAGGGACTGATCGACCGCCGGGTCGAGCAGATGCAGGCCGAAGGCGTCACCTTCCGCACCGGCGTGCTGATCGGCGCCAAGGACGTGCCGGCCGGCATCGTCAATGACGCCAAGGAAGTGATCAGCGCCGAGCAGCTGCAGAAGGACTTCGACGCGGTGGTGCTGGCGGGCGGCTCGGAAGTGCCGCGCGACCTGCCGGTACCGGGCCGCGAGCTGTCCGGCGTGCATTTCGCGCTCGAGTTCCTGATCCCGCAGAACAAGCAGGTCGCTGGCGACAAACCGAACCCGATCTCGGCCAAGGGCAAGCATGTGGTGGTGATCGGCGGCGGCGACACCGGTTCGGACTGTGTCGGCACCTCCAACCGCCACGGCGCGGCGAGCGTGACCCAGTTCGAACTGATGCCGATGCCGCCCGAGCAGGAGAACAAGCCGCTGGTGTGGCCGTACTGGCCGACCAAGCTGCGCACCTCGTCCTCGCACGAGGAAGGCTGCGAGCGCGACTTCGCGGTGGGCACCAAGGAGTTCATTGGCAAGAACGGCAAGGTCAAGGCGCTGAAGGGAGCCCGTCTGGAGTGGAAGGACGGCAAGATGTCCGAAGTGCCGGGCTCCGAGTTCGAGATCAAGGCTGACCTGGTGCTGTTCGCGATGGGCTTCACCCAGCCGGTGGGCGGCGTGCTCGAAGCCTTCGGCGTGGCCAAGGATGCGCGTGGCAACGCCAAGGCCACCACCGACGGCGAAGGCTGCTACACCACCAGCGTGCCCAAGGTGTTCGCCGCCGGCGACATGCGCCGCGGGCAGTCGCTCGTCGTCTGGGCGATTCGTGAGGGTCGTCAGTGCGCGCGCGCTGTGGATGAGTTCCTCATGGGCGAGAGCCTGTTGCCTCGATGACGGAATCGCCCACGAGGGGGGAGTTGACGATTGCGGGCCGGCCGGCTCGCAAGGCGTGAGGGCCGTCAGTGCGCGCGCGCTGTGGATGAGTTCCTCATGGGCGAGAGCCTGTTGCCGCGCTGATTGGCCGGTCGCAAGCGATCTGTGGGGCGGTCTGCGGGCCGCCCCGATTTTTTTGAGCGGGAGGATGGCGCGTGGAAATGGAGTTCGTCGGCTGGGTCGTCACGGCGTTCGCGGTGCTGCTGACCGGCATCTCCAAGTCCGGCCTGGGTGGTGCGCTGGGCGGGCTGGCGGTGCCCTTCATGTCGATGTGGATCTCGCCGCGCGACGCGGTGGCGGTGATGCTGCCCATCCTCATCGCCATGGACTTCGTCGGCATCCGCGCCTGGCGCGGCAAGGCCGACTGGGCTGAACTGCGCCTGCTGATTCCCGCTGCGCTGGTGGGCATCGCGCTCGGCACCCTGGCGTTCGGTGTGATGTCGGACCGGCTGGTGACGGGCGCGGTCGGTGCCATCGCGGTCGCCTTCGCCGTTGACCGGATGCTGCGTCGTGGCCGCAAGAGCGCGGGCGGGGCAGGCGAGCGCCGGCGCGGGTTCGCCTGGCTGTGCGGCGGCGGCGCCGGCTTCACCAGCACGCTGGCCCATGCGGGCGGGCCGCCGATCATGATCTACATGCTCAGCCGGCAACTGCCGAAGGAGGCCTTCGCCGCCACTTCGGTGTTCTTCTTCGCCGTCATCAATCTGGCGAAACTGCCTTTCTACCTGGGACTGGACCTGTTCTCCCGCGACACCTTGCTGATGTCGGCGATGTTGCTGCCGCTGGTGCCGCTCGGCGTCTTCCTCGGCATGCGCCTGCTGGCGCGCATTCCGGAGCGTCCGTTCTATCTGTTCGCCACCGCGGCGCTGGGACTGTCGGGCGTGAAGTTGCTGTGGGATGCGATCGCGGGCTGAGCGCGGTGAGCCGCGGGCCCGGGCTCGCTATCGCGCGGCGGCCGGCGCGCCTGAACCCGCTCGGGCGGGCGGATGGAACTGGATGCGGGCGAGCTTTTCGCCCGTGCCACCCGCGGTGATGTCGGCAAGCGTGTACCTGTCCAGCGCAGCGAAGAAGGCGTCGCGCGCCACATCGAGCACGCTCTTGACGTTGCAGCCGCCCCGCAGTGCGCAGGGCGGGTCCGCACAGTCGATCAGATCGCCATCGCCTTCCAGCAGGCGCACGACGGCGCCGAAGGGAATGTCCGACGGCGCGTGCGCCAGGCGCAGCCCGCCGCCCTTACCCCGGGCGGCGTGTATCCAACCATGCTGCGCAAGGATGTTCGCGACCTTCACCAGATGATGGTGAGAGACCGCGAACTGCTCGGAGATCTCGCCTACGGTCGCCAGCGGCGCATCGGCGGCGCGTGGCGAACTCAGGTACATCAGCACGCGTACGCCAAGATCGGTGAAACGCGTCAGTTGCATCGGCAGGCTCCGTCGGCTCGAAAAACGCCCGATTATGCCGCGATCTGCTGGTCGGGCCCGAACACCTCGTAGTGGATACGGTCGCTCGGCACGCCCCAGCCGAGCAGCGTGTTGCGCTGCTTCATCATGAACGGCTGCGGTCCGCACAGGTAGTAATCGGCGTCGGGCAGCTCGACGCGTGCGCGCACCGGCTCCAGGTCGACCACGCCCTGGATGTGGTAGTCGCGGCCCAGCACGTCATCCTCCGTCGGCTCGTCGTAGAACACCACGTGTTCGACATGCGCCTGCTCGCCGGCGATCTGCTCGACGTGGCCCTTGAGCGCATGCACGCGACCGTTGCGCGCGCCGTGCACGAAGACGGCGCGTCGATTCGTCCCCGCCAGTGCGTTGAGCATGCTCACCATCGGCGTGAGGCCGACGCCGCCGCTGATCAGCACGACCGGCGTTTCGCGGTCCTCGTGCAGATAGAAGTCGCCGAAGGGCGGTGCCAGGCGCAGCCGGTCGCCGACGTTCACCGTGTCGTGCAGCAGGTTGGAAACCATGCCAGCCGGATCGTTGGCTTCGCGCTTCACCGAGATGCGGAAGTAGCTGTCGTTCGGCGCTTCCGACAGGCTGTACTGGCGGATCTGCTCGAGACCGAGCTGAGGCACATGGACCACCACGCTGACGAACTGGCCGGGGACGAAGGGCGGCAGCTTGCCGCCATCGGCCGGGCGCAGGTAGAAGGAGGTGATCAGCTCGCTTTCCGGCTCCTTGCGATCGACGATGAACTCGCGCCAGCCGTTCCAGCCGCCAGGTGCCGCTTGGGCGGCGCGGTAGAGCTCGGCTTCGGCGGCGATCAGCACGTCGGCCAGCGCCTGATAGGCCTCGGCCCAGGCGTTGATGATGTCGTCGGTGGCGGCTTCGCCGAGCACCTCGCGGATCGAGGCCAGCAGGTTGCGGCCGACGATCGGGTATTGGTCGGCGCGGATGCCGATGCTCGCGTGCTTGTGCGCGATGCGCGACGCCACCGGGCCGAGCGCGGCGAGGTTGTCGATGTTCTCGGCGTAGGCGAGCACCGCCTGCGCGAGCGCCATCTGCTGCTTGCCGCCGGCCTGGTTGCCCATGTTGAAGATGTTCTTCAGCTCGGGCACGTCATTGAACATGCGCTGGTAGAAGTGCTTGGTCAGGGTCAGGCCGTGCTCCTGCAGCACCGGCACGGTGGCCTTCACGATCTCGATGGTACGGGGTGACACCATGGCTGTTCTCCTTTGGAAGAGGTATTTTTAATGCAACTTATAGGCCGCGCATCGTACCCACCGCGCGCCGAGTTGGCAAGGTTCTTTATCCGCGCATAAAAAAAGCGGCCCGCAGGCCGCTTTCGTGGGGAGCGCGAAGGCTTTACAGCAACTGCAGCTTCTCGACCGTGTAGCGCGCGATCATCAGTTCCTCGTTGGTCGGCACCACGGCGACGGCGACGCGGCTGTCGGCAGTGTCGATGCGCGAGGCGTCCTTCGCGTTCGCAGCCGCATCGACGCGTACGCCCAGCCACGCCGACTGCTCGGCCACCTTGGCACGCACCAAGGCAGCGTGCTCGCCGATGCCGCCGGTGAATACCAGCGCGTCCAGCCCGCCCGCCGCGGCGGCAAGCGAACCCAGTTCGCGGGCGATGCGGTAGCAGTACAGATCGACCGCCTCGCGCGCCTCGGGGGCATCGGAGGCGAGCAGGGTGCGCATGTCGTGGCTGATGCCCGACACGCCGAGCAGGCCGGATTCCTTGTAAAGCAGCTTGGTGAGCGCCTTCGCGTCCATGCCCTTCTGCTCCATCAGATAGAGCATCACGCCGGGGTCCAGACTGCCGGTGCGGGTGCCCATCATCAGGCCCTCGACCGCGGTGAAGCCCATCGTCGACGCCACGCTCTTGCCGTCGCGCATCGCGCACGCCGAGGAGCCGTTGCCGAGGTGGCAGACCACCACGGCGCCCTTCGCGCGCTCGCCCACCACATCGGGCAGCGAACGCGCGACGTAGTCGTAGGACAGGCCGTGGAAGCCATAACGCTTGATGCCTTCGGCCGTGATCGCGCGCGGCAGCGCAAAGGCCTGGGCCAGCGCCGGCTGGGTGCGATGGAAGGCGGTGTCGAAGCAGCCCACCTGGCGAATTCCGGGCATCAGCTCGGCAATCGCATGCACCGCGCGCAGGTTGTGCGGCTGATGCAGCGGCGCGAGCGGCACGAAGTGCTCGAGTTCGGCCAGCACATCGGGCGTCAGCTCGACCGGCGCGCTGTAGCGATCGCCGCCATGCACCACGCGGTGGCCGGCCGCGGCGATGTCGAGGTCCGGATTGTTCGCCGCCAGCCAGCGGAAGAGGTGGGTCAGCGAGTCGCGATGCTGCTGCTCGAGCTGGTCGCTGGAGGTGACGACGGCCTCGGTCGCACGCCGGCCGTCGGCCATCTTCGTCGTCAGCTCGGGGGCGGCGCCGATGCCCTCCACCTGGCCGGAAATCGCCGGCACCGCGGCGAGTTCGCCATTGAGCGGATAGAGCGCGAACTTCAGGCTCGACGAGCCCGCGTTGAGGATCAGGATCGCCTTCATGCTTTTGCTGCCTCGCGGCGGCGGTGCGCCATCAGCTGGACGACGGCGCAGGATGCGGCGCGGGTCTCGGCGGTGTCGGCGCGGCTGGTCAGCACGATGGGCACGCGCGCGCCCAGCACCACGCCGGCCATCAGCGCGTCGGCGAGGTATTCGAGCTGTTTGGCGACCATGTTGCCGGCCTCGAGGTCGGGCACCACGAGGATGTCGGCGTTGCCGGCCACCGCCGAGCGGATGCCCTTGGTCTTGGCGGCAACCAGCGACACCGCGTTGTCGAAGGCCAGCGGGCCGTCGAGCAGGCCGCCCTTGATCTGGCCGCGGTCGGCCATCTTGCACAGCGCGGCGGCCTCGATCGTCGACCGCATCTTCGGATTCACCGTCTCGACCGCCGCGAGGATCGCCACCTTGGGTTCGGCCAGGCCGAGCACATGGGCGAGGTCGATCGCGTTCTGGATGATGTCGACCTTGTCCTCGAGCGTGGGCTCGATGGTGATCGCCGCATCGGTGATCATCAGCGGATGCGGGTAGGTCGGCACGTCGGCGAGGAACACGTGGCTGATGCGGCGGCCGGTGCGCAGGCCGGTTTCACGCGCGATCACCGCGCTCATCAGCTCGTCGGTGTGCAGCGAGCCCTTCATCAGCGCCTCGGCCTTGCCGCTGCGGCACAGGGCCACCGCGACCGCGGCCGACTCGTGGCTGTGCGCGGTGTCGATGATCTCGAAGCGGCTGATGTCGAGGCCGAACTCCTCGGCCACGGAGCGGATCTTGGCTTCCGGGCCCACCAGGATGGGGGTCACCAGACCGGCAGCCGCAGCCTGCACCGGGCCGGCCAGCGATTCCTTGTCGCACGGGTGGGCGACCGCGATCGGGATCGGCGACAGGCCCGAAGAGATCGACAGCAGATGGCTGTAGCGCAGCTCGCGGTCCGAGATGGTGACGTCGGGCAGGCTGACGCGCGCGCGCTTGATCTTCTCGGTGGGGGCGGCGACCTCGGCCGTGCCGTCGATCACCTTCAGGCCGTCCTGGTTGAGCGCCACGCAGTCGAACACGATGTGGTGGTTGTGCTCGTACTTTTCCTTGCAGGTGACGGTGATCGTCAGCGTGTCGCCGATCGTGATCGGACGCCAGAAGTTCAGGCTCTGCGACACATACACGGTACCGGGGCCGGGGAACTCGGTGCCCAGCACCGACGAGATCAGCGTGCTGCCCCACATGCTGTGGCCGACCACTTCGCGGAACTGGCTCGAGCGGGCGAACTCGGGGTCCACGTGCGTCGGATTGACGTCACCCGACATCACCGCGAACAGGTGAATATCCTCGGGGCGCAGCGTGCGCATCAGCTGCGCAAAGTCACCACGCTGGATTTCGTCGAAGGTGCGGTTCTGGATGAATTGCTGTGATGAGCTGTCCACGTTGGATGCCTCTATGTTTGCGTTGCAACAAATCGATTCTAACTGCTGGATGTGACAAAGCGGATGAAATTCGCAACGATCTTGTGCGTTGCATCACCTTTGTGTTTCAGACCATTGCCATGACAGCGTTCACAGGGACGGCAACATACCGCGTGCTAACATCGCGCCCGAATTGTCCCCTCTTTCGGAACTGCTCATGGAAGTCGTGATTCTCGCCGCCGGGCAAGGCAAGCGCATGCGCTCTGTGCTCCCCAAGGTACTCCAGCCCATTGCCGGCAAGCCCATGCTCGGGCATGTCCTCGACGCGGCGCGCGCCCTCGACGCGAAGCGCATCTGCGTCGTGTATGGCCACGGCGGCGAAGCCGTGCGCGAGCACCTCGATGCGCCGGATCTCGCCTGGGCGCGCCAGGAGCCGCAGCTCGGCACCGGCCACGCGGTGCAGCAGGCGCTGCCCCACCTGGTCGACGGCGACATGGCCCTGGTGCTGTATGGAGACGTGCCGCTCATCGGCGTGCCCACGCTGCGCCGGCTGGCCGAGGCCGCCGGTACGGGGCGCCTGGCGCTGCTCACCGTCGAATTCGACAACCCCACCGGCTACGGCCGCATCCTGCGCGATGCTGCCGGCCGCGTCACGCGCATCGTCGAGGAGAAGGACGCCACCGACGACGAGCGCAAGGTGCGCGAAGTCAACACCGGCATCCTCGTGGCGCCGGTCGAGCGCCTGCGCGACTGGCTGGGCCGCATCGGCAACGACAACGCCCAGGGCGAGTACTACCTTACCGACATCATCGGCCTCGCCGTCGCCGAAGGCGTGGAGGTCGTCACCGTGCAGCCCGCTGCGGTGGCCGAGACGCTGGGCGTCAACAGCAAGCCGCAGCTGGCCGAACTCGAGCGCATCCACCAGGGCAACATCGCGCGGCGGCTGATGGACGAGGGCGTCACGCTGATCGACCCGGCGCGCATCGACGTGCGCGGCGAGCTGGTGTGCGGCCGCGATGTCGAGATCGACGTCAACTGCGTGTTCGAAGGCCGCGTGGAGCTGGCCGACGGTGTGCGCATCGGCGCCAACTGCGTCGTGCGAGACGCCCGCATCGGCGCCGGCACGCGCATCACGCCGTTTTCTTTCATCGACGGCACGACGATGGAGGCCGACTGCCTGGTGGGGCCGTATGCGCGCACGCGCCCTGGCACCACGCTGGGCAAGGGCGTGCATCTGGGCAACTTCGTCGAGATCAAGAACAGCACCATCGCCGATGGCTCCAAGGCCAACCACCTCGCCTACATCGGCGACGCCGACATCGGCCGCAAGGTGAACATCGGCGCGGGCACCATCACCTGCAACTACGATGGCGTGAACAAGCACCGCACGGTGATCGAGGACGAGGTCTTCATCGGCTCCGACACCCAGCTCGTCGCGCCGGTGCGCGTCGGCCGCGGCGCCACGCTCGGGGCGGGCACGACGCTGACCCGTGACGCGCCGGCCGAGCAGCTCACCGTATCGCGCGCCAAGCAGTTGAGCATCGCCGGTTGGAAGAAGCCGGAAAAGAAATCCCGCTGAACATCGTGTAGGAGCGCGCTTGAGCGCGATTGCAACCCGCATCGCGCTCAAGCGCGCTCCTACGCAAGAGCACCGCATACCTTAAGAAGGAATCCTCGCCATGTGTGGCATCGTCACCGCCATCTCCACCAATAACGTCGTGCCGGTCCTGCTCGAGGGCCTGCGCAAGCTCGAATACCGCGGTTACGATTCGGCCGGCCTCGCCGTGCTGTCGGGCGAGCTGGTTCGCCTGCGTTCGGCCGGCCGCGTCGCCGAACTCGCCGCGCTGGCCGACGCTCGCCGCCTGTCGGCCAACATCGGCATCGCCCACACGCGCTGGGCCACCCACGGCGTGCCCTCCGAGCGCAACGCGCACCCGCACATCTCCGGCGGGCTGGCGGTGGTGCATAACGGCATCATCGAGAACTTCGAGGCCATCAAGACGAGCCTGCAGGCGCGCGGCTACGTGTTCGAGTCCGAGACCGATACCGAAGCCATCGCCCACCTGGTGCACAGCAAGCTCGAAACCACGCCCGACCTGTTCGAGGCGGTGCGCCTGGCCACCAACGAGCTGGTTGGCGCTTATGCGATCGGCGTGCTGGCCGAAGCCGACCCCTTCCGCGCCATCGTCGCGCGCCGCGGCTCGCCGCTGCTGCTGGGCGTGGGCCAGGACGGCATGTACGCCGCTTCCGACACCGCGGCGCTGCTGCAGGTCACGCGCAAGGTCGTGTATCTGGAAGACGGCGATCTGGCCGAGCTGCGCCTGGACAGCTACCGCGTCGTGCGCCAGGACGGCTCGCCGGTCGAGCGCGAGGTGCATATCTCCAGCCTGTCGGCCGACGCGGTCGAGCTCGGCCAGTTCCGCCACTACATGCAGAAGGAAATCTTCGAGCAGCCGCAGGCGCTGGGCAACACGCTGGAGATGATCGCCGGCGGCGGCGGCATCAGCCCGCAGCATTTCGGCGCCCGTGCGGCCGAGGTTTTCGACGGTGCCAAGCGCGTGCTGGTGCTGGCCTGCGGCACCAGCTACCACGCCGGCCTGGTGGCGCGTTACTGGATCGAGTCGATCGCGAAGATCCCGGTCACCGTCGAGATCGCCAGCGAATACCGCTACCGCGAATCGGTGCCCGATGCCGATACCCTGGTCGTCGTCATCTCGCAGTCGGGCGAAACCGCCGACACGCTGGCCGCGCTCAAGCACGCCAAGAGCCTGGGCATGCAGCGCACGCTGGCGATCTGCAACGTGCCCGAGTCGGCCATCGTGCGCGAAACCGCGCTGCGCTTCGTCACCCGCGCCGGCCCCGAGATCGGCGTTGCCTCCACCAAGGCCTTCACCACCCAGCTCGCCGCCTTCGCGCTGCTCACGCTGTCGCTCGCCAAGCTCAACGGCCGCCTGTCCGAAGCCGACGAAGCGCGCCACCTGGTCGCCCTGCGCCACCTGCCGGTCGCGGTGCAAAAGGTGCTGGAACTCGAACCCGAGATCGAGAAGTGGGCCCAGCGCTTCGCCGGCAAGGAGCACGCGCTCTTCCTCGGCCGCGGCAGCCACTGGCCGATCGCCATGGAAGGCGCGCTCAAGCTCAAGGAAATCTCCTACATCCACGCCGAAGCCTACGCCGCCGGCGAACTCAAGCACGGCCCGCTGGCGCTGGTGGACAAGGACATGCCGGTCATCGCCGTCGCCCCCGCCGACGACCTGCTCGAAAAACTCAAGTCCAACCTGCAGGAAGTCCGCGCCCGCGGCGGCGAGCTCTACGTCTTCGCCGACGCCGGCAGCGAGATCCCGGAGTCCGAAGGCGTGCACATCCTGCACATGCCCGAGCACTACGGCATGCTGTCCCCGGTGCTGCACGTCATCCCGCTGCAACTGCTGTCGTACCACGCCGCGCTGGTGAAGGGCACCGACGTCGACAAGCCGCGAAACCTCGCCAAGAGCGTCACGGTCGAGTAGGAGCGGGCTCGACCGCGATTCTTTTTGTTCCGCGCAATTAAAGTCGAACACAGGTCATTAAAGTCGAAAACGCCCGGGCAGCCCCCGGGCGTTTTCGCTTCAGACGATGTTCCTGTCAGGAAACTCGAGGATGCGGCTTATTCAGCGGAAGACGGTTATCGTCGTACCGCGAGTCTTTGGGGGCCGGCAGTATTTCGGGCGGCGCGGCCATCCGGGTTGTGGCGTTATTATCCATATGGGATGGCTGTTTGCACGGCTTACCGACTTCCGTTAGCGACCCGTTGCTGCCGTTAAGCCTTTAGGAAATCAGCCACTCAACATAAAACTGAGCGGCGTGCAGCGGTATGGCGCCCTAAACTCATCCGCGGGCCCTTTCCAATGCGTCAAAGAGCAGATTCAAGCACTCATCAACACGATTTGTGATGCCGAAGGCGTAGGTTGGTATTCCGCGATCCGGACGATAGGCTCCGACTGTAAAGATGACAGGGGGGGTACTTGGCAGTCGCCTCAATCGCTCCAGGAAACGAAGTCCCTCATCTTGAACGCCGAACCGCTCCATGTCTGAGATAACCGCATCGAATCTCTTGGAACCAAGCGAAGCGAGCGCGGCGTCCGATGTCGTCTCGATGGTAATGTCGATCTTAAGCTGCTCCATAAGCGAAACAACATGATTCATCTGTTCCGGTACATCATTCACCAAGAGAACTTGAGCTCCGGCGATCACTTGCGCCAAGCGCGCAGCCCGTCGGGCAACCTGAGAGCTTCCTGACTCCGATCTTCTAGTGCCAGAACCCAGGGCTTGATCTAGCGTCTCCTTGACCTTTTTAGTCAGGAGAAATCTGCCCACCGAGGAGGCAAGCTTGAATGCAAAATCGTGCGGCGTCGAGACGACTTCTGTCACGACTTGACTTTGCATACGACTCTTGAACGACAGTAGCGCTGTTCGATTGGGCTCGCCGTCGATGTACTTTGGCAGCCACAGCTGTTCGTCATCAATAAGGAAGCAGAACAAAGGTAGGGGCTTAGATCGAGCAAACTCAAACTCTTGCTCCGTTATCGAGACTGTTTGGCCTTCGGGGACATGTCCGTACCTATGCGCATAGATACCTACAAGCGCATCGGATTCTGCAATCTCTTCCAAGCACGCCCTCGTAGCGTCTGTGGGTCTGGCGCCAAAGACTTCCATTCGAATGCCTTGCTGGCCTAGGCGCTCAAGCGCTCCTGCTCCCGCCGCGCGATACTCGATCAGGTCTCGATAGGTTGAGCTCAGGAATATCCTCATAGCCGACACCTCACAGACGGTTCGTTGGCAGCCTATCCGGCCATTGGGCTCCCCCGCCACCAACGGCCCCAACCAGTCCGTCAGCGGTCGTAGCACCGGAAGTGTGGTCGAGTGACCGGCGGTCATTTCAGGCTACAGCCGGATCCGACCCGTTGCCGTCACAGGCACGCAAGGAAAGCCGACGCTCAACGTTTGAGCTGAGCGGGCCAAGTGCCATGCTGGTGGAGGTCCGCTCGAGCGAAGGGTTGAACGAAGCCGCTACGCGGAGAGGTCGCCCGCCCAGACCCCACGAACTATTCTGCATGACGGCTCCATCGCGGTGATGGCGCCGATTCTGCACGACTTCGTGAGGAGCGACCAGCATGACGA
>JAFLDS010000019.1 GCA_017302295.1 Thauera sp.
TATTCAATATGGGTACAAAAAATTCTACAAAAGTGTAATTGATAATCCTTTGTTGATGCCGGGCGGGCGTTGCGCGTCGCGTCCGGCGGCGCTGCGGGGACGTGCATCGCGCTCGCGGCTGCCGGTGACGGCGGGGCGTGCGGGTTCGTCTGCAAGCCGCATGGTGAGGGCGATGCGGTTGCGCGGGATGTCCACCTCCAGCACCTTGACCTTCACCACCTGGCCGGCCTTCACCACGCTGTGCGGATCCTTGACGAAGGTGTTCGACAGCGCGGAGATATGGACGAGACCATCCTGATGAACGCCGATATCGACGAACGCGCCGAAATTGGTGACGTTGGTGACCACACCCTCGAGCAGCATGCCGGGCTGAAGATCCTTCAGCGTCTCGATGCCCTCGCGGAAGCTCGCGGTGCGGAACTCCGGGCGCGGGTCGCGGCCGGGCTTCTCGAGCTCGGACAGGATGTCCTGCACGGTGGGCAGGCCGAAGCGTTCGTCGGTGAACTCCGCCGGTTTCAGCGATTTCAGGAAGCTGCCGTTGCCCATCAGCTCGCGCACGCCCTTCTGTACGCGGGCGAGGATGCGCTCGACCACCGGATAGGCTTCGGGGTGCACCGAGGAGGCGTCGAGCGGATTGTCACCGCTCGGGATGCGCAGGAAGCCCGCAGCCTGCTCGAAGGTCTTGGGGCCCAGCCGCGGGACATCCTTGAGCGCGGCGCGGCTGCGGAACGGGCCGTTGGCGTTGCGGTACTCGACGATGTTGGCGGCGAGCGTCGGGTTGAGGCCGGAGATGCGCGCAAGCAGCGGCGCCGAGGCCATGTTCACGTCGACGCCGACCGCGTTCACGCAGTCCTCGACCACCGCGTCCAGACCTTTCGCCAGCCGGCTCTGGTTGACGTCGTGCTGGTACTGGCCGACGCCGATCGACTTGGGGTCGATCTTCACCAGTTCGGCGAGCGGATCCTGCAGCCGGCGGGCGATCGACACCGCGCCGCGCAACGACACATCGACGTCGGGAAACTCGCGCGCGGCCAGCTCGGAGGCGGAATACACCGACGCACCCGCCTCGGACACCATGACCTTGGTCAGTTTCAGCTCGGGGTGGCGCTGCATCAGCTCGGCCGCCAGCGCATCGGTCTCGCGCGAGGCGGTACCGTTGCCGATCGCGATCAGTTCGACCCGATGCTTCTTCGCCAGGATCGCCAGCGCCGCGAGCGCCGATTCACGGTCGCGGCGCGGCTCGAAAGGATAGACGGTGGCGGTATCGACCAGCTTGCCGGTGGCATCGACCACGGCGACCTTCACGCCGGTGCGGATGCCGGGGTCGAGCCCGATCGTCGGGCGGCTGCCGGCGGGCGCGGCGAGCAGCAGGTCCTTCAGGTTGCGCGCGAAGACGCGGATCGCTTCCTCCTCGGCGCGTTCGCGAAGCTCGCTCATCAGCTCGAGTTCGAGGTGGATCGAGACCTTCACGCTCCATGTCCAGCGCACCGTGTCGGCCAGCCAGCGGTCGGCCGGGCGGCCCTGGT
Source organism: Thauera sp. (assembly GCA_017302295.1). GTDB lineage: Bacteria > Pseudomonadota > Gammaproteobacteria > Burkholderiales > Rhodocyclaceae > Thauera. The sequence goes on from JAFLDS010000019.1 coordinate 1,527, forward strand.
TGCGGATGCCGAAGCGCGCGGCGATGCGGCCTTCGCAGGGGTGCGGTGCGTCGGGATCGGGGCGCTCGACGTCCAGCGCGAGGCGCAGCACGCCCTCGTTGCGTCCGCGCAGCAAGGCGAGCGCACGGTGCGAGGGCATCCTGGCGATCGGCTCGCGGAAGTCGAACCAGTCGCGGAACTTCGCGCCTTCGTTCTCCTTGCCTTCGATCACCGATGAGCGCACGTCGCCATGCTCGTGCAGGTAGTCGCGCAGCTCGCCGAGCAGCGTGGCGTCCTCGGCGAACTGCTCCATGAGGATCTGGCGCGCGCCTTCGAGCACGGACTTCGCGTCCGGGAATCCGGCGTCGGCGTTCAGGTATTTCTCCGCCTCGGTCTCGGGCACCTGGGCCGGATCGGCGAGGAGGCTTTCGGCCAGCGGCGCGATGCCGGCTTCGCGCGCGATCTGCGCCTTGGTGCGGCGCTTGGGCTTGTAGGGCAGGTAGAGGTCTTCCAGCCTTTGCTTGGTGTCGGCGTTCTCGACTTCTGCCCTGAGATCGGGGGTGAGCTTGCCCTGCTCGTCGATCGATGCGATCACCGTCGCGCGGCGGTCCTCGAGTTCGCGCAGGTAGCCGAGGCGCTCTTCAAGGGTGCGCAGTTGCGTGTCGTCCAGTCCGCCGGTGACTTCCTTGCGGTAGCGCGCGACGAAGGGCACGGTGGCGCCGTCGTCGAGCAGTTGTACGGCAGCAATGACCTGGCGGGGGGAAACGCCGAGCTCATCGGCGATGCGGTATTCGATCGGAGGCAGCATGAGTGCGGGGCGCCCAGGGGCGCGCGGTGATTCGGAGAGGAGCCCCTTATCCGGGGCGGGAAGGGCGCGATGTTGCAGCAAGCGGCGGCGTGGAACAAGCCCGGAGCGGGAACGGACTTGATTGCGCTCCTCGAGGGCGGATCGCGGTCAAGCCCGCTGCTACGGAATCGTCCCGACGTCGCAAGTCCATGCAGGCGCGCCCTCGAGCGCGCCCGTCCATCCAGTCGCGGGCAGCCCCCCGGTGGTCAGAGCGCGACCAGGGTCTGGCGGCCCCACCAGCTCGCACCGGGCTCGAGACGCTCCGGCGTGTGAACGATGGCCGCCTCGACGCACACCATATGCCGGAAGTCGGCGTCCTTCATGTCGTCCAGCGCGGCGCAGCGTTCTTCCCACGGGTTCCAGACCACGACATCGCGGAAGCCGTCCTGGTTGATGCCCAGCGCCCGATCGTATTCGCGCACCAGCACCGGGCGTGAAACGTCGCGGTAGATGCGATCCGTCTCGGCTTCGATCAGCAGCACGTCGCCGCTGTCGCGCCGGATTTGTCCTTCGTCCGTGCTGTCGAGGTAGTCCAGGCCGTAGAGCCCCTCGATCCGGGTTTCCTCGACTTCGCGCACTCGCAGGTAGGTGTGGAGCGCGGCGGCGAAATCGAATGCGCCGGAACCGGAGTTCTCGATCTCGAGTTCCATGTCGAGCCGGCTCTCCTCGATTCCTATCGTCAGCTCGGCGCTGAAGGCGTGCGGCCACAGCGCGCGCGTTGCGTCAGTGTCGGTACAGCGCAAGGTCACGAGGGCGAAGTCGTCGCCGTTGCGCCGGGTCTCGACGGACCACGGCAGGGTGCGCACGAAGCCGTGGCGGGGCAGGGGGCCGAATGCCGCGAATTGCGGAAAGCACACCGGCACGCCGCCGCGCACCGCCACGCTGCCGTCGTAGCGCGCGCGCTCGCTCAGATAGATGCGCTCCTTGCGGTCGGGCGGCGACCACGACACGAGCTGTGCCCCCTGCAGCAGCACAACGGCGCTGGCCCCCGCGTGAGTCTTGAGGCTCAGCGCCGGCTGGCCGTGAAAGTCGATCGGGTCGATGGAGGAAGGCATGCGTTTCAGTCCTGCAGGTTCAACACGCCGAGCTTGACCGTGCTGTCATCGGGATCGTTGCTGAGCACGAAGCCGAGCTTTTGCACGAACTTGAGCATGCGGTCGTTGTTGGACAGGAAGATGCCGTTCATGTACTTAAGGCCGCGGTCGCGCGCCGTCTCGATGAGCACGCCCATCAGCTTGCGGGCGAGGCCGCGATGCTGCCAGTCGTCGACGACGACCACCGCGAACTCGCACGACTCGCCGTCCGGATTGACCGCGTAACGGCACACGCCGATCTCCGTTTCCACCCCGCCGACCATGACGGTCGCGAGGAAGGCCATCTCGCGGTCGTAGTCGATCTGCGTGAGCCGCGCCACCATGGCGGGCGGCAGCTCGCGCATCGTGTTCATGAAGCGGTAATACTTCGTCTCGGCCGACAGCCGGCTCATGAATTCGACCTCGAGCTCGGCATCCTCGGGCTTGATCGGGCGGATCGTCACCGCGGTGCCGTCCGGCACGATCCAGGTGCTGATGAGGTGCTGAGGATACGGGTGGATCGCCATGTGATCATAGCGATCGGCGGTCGGCGAGATGTTCTCGACCATGATGCGCGCGTCGACGGCGACCGCGCCGCATTCGTCCACGATCAGCGGGTTGATCTCCATCTCGGTGATCCACGGCAGCTCGCAGACCATTTCCGACACGCGCAATAGCACCAGCTCGAGCGCGTCCATGTCGATCGCCGGCATATTGCGGAATTCGCCCAGGCGCGCCGAGATGCGGGTCGAGCGGATCATGTCCGCGACAAGGAAGCTGTTCAGCGGTGGCAGGGCGACCGCGAGGTCGGGATTTGCGTCGACGCTGTTGCCGCCTTCGCCGAAGGTGATCACCGGGCCGAAAGCCGGGTCGCGGCGCACGCCCACGACCAGTTCACGGCCGTTGCGCTTCTGGATCATGGGCTCGATGGCGATGCCGTTGACCTGGGCATCGGGCTGCGTCTTCTTCACCTCGTCCAGGATTTCCTGGTAGGTCGAGCGCACTGCCGCCAGGCTGCGGATGTTCAGGCGCACGCCGCCGACGTCCGACTTGTGCACGATGGCTGGCGAGTCGATCTTCATCACCACCGGCAGGCCGATTTCGGCCGCCAGCACCATGGCCTCGGCCGCCGAGCGTGCCACCACCGTTTGCGCGATCGGAATGCGGAAGGCGGCGAGCAGCGCCTTCGATTCCATCTCGTTGAGTTTCTTGCGGTGTTCGCCGAGCGCCATCTCGATCACCAGGCGGGCGCTCTCGATCGAGGGCGGCGACAGATGGGACAGCGAAGCCGGCGTCTGCATCAGCAGCTTCTGGTTGCGGTAGTAGGCCGAGATGTGGCTCATCAGCTCCACTGCCGGCTCGGGTGTGCGGAAGGTGGGGATGCCCGCCTCGATGAACTTGCTGCGCGCCTCGGCGACGAGCTCCTCGCCCATCCAGCAGGTCACCAGCGGCTTGTCGGAGGTCTTCTCGAGCTCGATGATGACGTCGGCAACGCCGGTCGGGTTGGTCATGGACTGCGGCGTCAGCACTACCAGCACGCCGTCGACGTTCGGGCCCTCGAGCACAGCCTGCACGGCCTTGCGGAAGCGTTCGGGGTCGGCGTCGCCGAGGATGTCGACAGGATTGCCGCGCGACCAGCTCGGTGGCAGTGCGGCATTGAGCTTCTCCATCGTGCCTTCGGAGAACTGCGCCAGCGGGATGCCGATATCGACTGCGCGGTCGGCCGCCATGACGCCCGGCCCGCCGCCATTGGTGATGATCGCGAGCCGGTTGCCGCGCGGGCGGAAGTGCGCGAACAGTGCGTTCGCCGCGGCGAAGAGCTGGCCCATGTTGTACAGGCGGATTACGCCGGCGCGACGCAGCGCGGCGTCGAACACGGCGTCGTCACCGAAGGCCGACGCCGAATGCGACAGGATCGCGCGCGAGACGTCGGGGTGACGCCCGGCCTTGATTAGCAGGACGGGCTTGACGCGGGCGGCGCCGCGCAACGCGCTCATGAAGCGGCGCGCGTCGCGCACGCCTTCCACGTACAGGAAGATGCTCTCGGTACGCGGGTCGGAAATCATGTAGTCGAGCACTTCGCCGAAGTCGATGTCCGACGAGGTGCCGAGCGATACCACCGCAGAGAAGCCGACGCCGTTGGGCTTGGCCCAGTCGAGAATGGCCGCGCACAGGGCGCCCGACTGCGAGATGAGACCGATGCTGCCCTTCAGGGCGCCCGCGTGCGCGAACGTGGCGTTGAGCCCGAGCTGCGGGCGGATGACGCCGAAACAGTTCGGCCCGAGCAGCCGGATGCGGTGGCGGTGTGCGGCATCCATGACCTGGCGTTCGAGCAGCGCGCCGCGCGGCCCGGCCTCGGAAAAGCCCGCCGATAGCACGACGACAGCCTTGACCCCCGCGCGTCCGCACGCATCGACGATTGCGGGTGTCAGTTCGGCGCGGACAGCGATGACGGCGAGGTCCAGCCGTTGAGGAACATCCTCGATCGACTTGAAACAGGGCACGCCGTGCACCGACTCGTGCTTGGGGTTGATGGCGAACAGCTTGCCCCTGTAGCCGGCGCCGAGCATGTTGCGGATGAGGACGTCGCCCAGGGATGCTTCACGTTCGCTCGCGCCGATGATGCCGACCGAGGTGGGTTCGAGCAGCGGGGAGAGATAGTGCTTTTCGTTCATCGTGGTGTCCCGAACGGGGGTTCATGACGGGGCTGGGACGACCCGTCCCGCGCCCGCTGGATGCGGATAGGCGAAGTATACGCGGTGCACCATCCGACGTTCGGATTAGCTGCCGAATAATGCGGAATTCGACGCGGTCGGGGCGCACGGACTGCGTCTGCGAGTTCAACGGCCGAGCGTGAAGTAGAACTTGCTGCCGGCGTCGGGCGTCGATTCTGCCCAGATCGTGCCTTCGTGGCGCTGAACGATGCGCTGGACGGTCGCCAGGCCGATTCCCGTTCCGGGAAAATCGTGGCTGTTGTGCAGGCGCTGGAAAGGGTGGAACAGTTTGGTGGCGAACTTCATGTCGAAACCGGCGCCATTGTCTTCCACGCAGAACACGCGGCGCTCGCCGTCGAGCTCCGCGCGAAAGGCAATGCGGGCGCGCGGCCGGCGCGACGAGAATTTCCACGCGTTACGCAGCAGGTTGTCCAGCATCGCGTGCATCAATACGCGATCGGCCGTTACGACCAGGCCTGCGGTGATCTCCACGTCGACCTGTCGCTCCGGGTTCTCCGCGCGCAGTTCGTCGATGATCAGCGTCGCGAGTGCTGAAAGGTCGAGCGATTCCTTGCGCAGTGGTTGGCGGCTGAGCGTGGCAAGCGCGATCAGGGCGTCGATCAGATCAGCCATGCGTTCGGCGGCCTTGCGGATCCGGTTCAGATGACTGCGGGTGGTGTCGTCAAGGCGCTCGGCCAGATCGTCCTCGAGGATGCGCGCAAAGCCGTCGATGGCCCGGAGCGGAGCGCGCAGGTCGTGAGACACCGAATACGAGAACGCCTCCAGTTCGCGGGTCGAGGCCTCGAGTTCGGCGGTGCGCAGGCGTACGCGCGACTCGAGTTCCTGATTGAGGTTCTTGAGCGTCAGCTCTGCGACCTTGCGTGAGGAGATGTCGTCCAGCGTGCCGGCGAGGCTCCAGCCTGCGCGGCCAGGCTCCTCGACCACCCGGCCAGTGAGCTCGATCCAGCGGATCTCGCCGCTGCGGGTGCGCAGGCGCAACTGGCAATGGCACTCGCGGCTCTCTCCCGTTGCCAGGGGGACGAATTTGTCGCGTGCCAGCGTACGGTCGTCGGGATGCAGGAAATCGATCAGCGGGCGTCCGAGCGACATCCCGATCTCGTAGCCAGACAGTCTCTTCCAGGCGCCATTCAGGAACAGCAAGTGCCCTTGCTGGTCGATCCGGAAGATCACCTCGCTCACCGATTCGAGCATGTCGCGATAGCGCTCCACGCTTTCCTGTAACGCGCGGTTCAGGCCTTCGAGGCCCAGGACAGCCGGCGCCCGTTCGGACGCCGCAGCGTCGGTCGCAACGGCGGGGTGCGTTTCGTCAGCGCAGCGGCCGCGCCGCGCGACGGCATAGCCAGTCAGGCCACCGAGCAGCACGCCGGCCGCCAGCCAGAGGACGCCGGACACGGCGAGGGTGTCGGATGCCGCATGGACCGACGGCGGGCTCAGCAGGGCTGCCAGCAACGCAAGCCCGTGAATGCGCTCACCGGTGTGACGGCGAAGTCGGGCACATCGGCTGTTGGCGCAGCGGCTTGGGCGTGAGCGGGGTCGGGGTGGGTGCAAGACTGTCTCGATTTCACTCGTGATGCGAAGCGAATCTAGCACAGGGGCTGATGCGGGCGTGTGCGTGCGCTGAGGCACCGGAGAACGGGGCGCGGCTAGAATGCGCCGGACGGAATCCGGGCCGTCAAGATGGTGGCCGTCCCCGAACAACTGGAAACCCTCGCCATGCATGCCAGCCTCGTCTCCCCTTCTGCCTGGGTCACCCGCTTCGCGCCGCTGATCGCGAGCGGTGGTGAGGTGCTCGATTACGCCTGTGGCGGTGGCCGGCACGCGCGCTGGCTTGCGCAGCGGGGCTTTCGCGTCGAAGCGGTGGACCGCGACGGGGTGTCGCTCGAACTGTTGCAGGGTGTGCCCCATGTGCGCACGCTCAGGGCCGATCTCGAGCAGGGTCCGTGGCCCTACGAGGGCAGGCGTTTCGACGCGGTCGTCGTTACCAACTACCTGTACCGGCCGCGCCTGCCGCTCGTCTTCAGGCTGCTGGAGCCGGGCGGCGTGCTCTTGTACGAGACCTTCATGCTCGGTAACGAGCGTTTCGGCAAGCCGAGCAACCCGGATTTCCTGTTGATGCCGGGTGAGCTGCCTCAACGGCTGGGCGATGGCTGGACGGTGGTTGCCTTCGAGCAGGGCGAGACGCGGGAGCCGAGACCTGCGGTCGTGCAGCGCATCTGCGCCGTCAGGGGGAACGGTCAGCTTGTGGCCTTGCCCTGATGCGCGGTGAGCTCGCCCTCGGCGGCCAAGATGCGGCCGGCCAGCGCGGCGACCCCGCTCGGTGACAGGTCGTCGGTGGCGAAGCGCGGGGCTGCGGCGAAGCCGGTGTAGTTTCCGTTCTGCGAGCGGCGATAGAGCGGATCGTAGTGGCGGTCGATGAATTCCGCGTAGAGTTCGGGCAGGGCGTTGGCGCTGGCCAGTTCCTTCCAGCGTGCAATCGTCTCCCGGCTATGCAGGTCTGCAAGATGGTCGATGTTGCGCTGCAGCCGGGCGAGGTCGTCGCCGAGATACGCATAGTCGCGCACGAGGAATTCCAGTCGGGCCTCGCGCGTGGCGTCGATCGCGACACAGTTCGAACGGCGCATGGCGAGAATGAGTCCTTCGGGCACGAAGACGCGGCCGATCTTGCGGCTTTCGGCCTCGACGAACACCGGTCGCTGCGGGTCGAAACGCTGCAGCTGCATGCAGATCGCGGTCTCGAACGCCTTCTGTGCGGGCTGCATGCGGTCGGGCAGGGCGCCCAGCACCGAGCCCTTGTGCGCGGCCAGATCCTCCAGGTCCAGCCTCTGCGCGCCGAGCTTCGACAGCGCCTCCAGCACCCGCGTCTTGGCGCTGCCTGTCGGCCCGCAGATGACCTTGAACGACAGCGCGGTCGACAGCCGCTCGAGTTCGGCGATGACGTGATGGCGGAAGGCCTTGTAGCCCCCCTCAAGCTGGCAGGCATCCCAGCCGACCATGCGCAGCCAGGTGACGAATGAGCCGCTGCGCTGCCCGCCCCGCCAACAGTAGATGAGCGGGCGCCAGCTCTTCGGCTTGTCCTTGAGCGGGCCCTGGAGGTGGCGCGCGATGTTCTCGGCGACCATCGCGCCGCCGAGGCGGCGAGCCTCGAAGGCCGAGCGCTGCTTGTAGATCGTGCCGACGATGGCACGTTGCTCGTTGTCGAGCACCGGAAGGTTGATGGCACCGGGGAGGCGGTCCTCGGCGAATTCCAGCGCGGTGCGTGCGTCGATGATCTCGTCAAACTCTGCCAGCTGTGCTACGGTCGCGACGCCTTTTCTCATCATTTTTCGCCGCGGCCGGGATGTTGCGGGCCGCGCGTTTCCTTATGCGTATGGATCAAGTCAGACTGACGCAATTCTCCCACGGCGGCGGATGCGGCTGCAAAATCGCTCCGGGCGTGCTTACCGAACTGCTCTCCACCATGCCGGCCGGCCTGATGCCCGCCGACTTGCTGGTGGGTACCGACACGGCCGACGACGCCGCGGTCTACCGGCTCAACGAGCGCCAGGCGATCGTGGCCACCACCGATTTCTTCACCCCCATCGTCGACGATCCCTACGACTTCGGCCGCATTGCCGCGACCAATGCGCTGTCCGACGTCTACGCGATGGGCGGGACGCCGCTCTTCGCCCTGGCGGTGGTCGGCATGCCGCTCGACAAGCTGCCGCCCGAGGTGATCGGCCGCATCCTGCAGGGCGGCGCGGACGTGTGCCGCGAGGCGGGCATTCCGGTTGCCGGGGGGCACTCGATCGACGTGCTCGAACCGATCTATGGTCTTGTCGGTCTGGGTGTGGTCGACCCGGCGAAGGTCAAGACCAACGCGGGCGCCCGCGCGGGCGACGTGCTGATCCTGAGCAAGCCGCTGGGCATCGGCATCCTGTCCGCCGGCCTGAAGAAGGGCCTGCTGTCGCCCGCCGGCTACGCCGAAATGGTGCGCTGGACGACCACGCTGAACCGCGCTGGCGCGCGCCTCGCAGATATCGATGCGGTGCACGCGGTGACCGACGTCACCGGCTTCGGCCTCGCCGGGCACCTGCTCGAGATGTGCCGTGGCGCACGCCTTGCCGCGACGCTGCGCCTCGACGATCTGCCGCTGATCGCCGAGGCCGCGCAGCTGGTCCGCGATGGCGTGGCCACTGGCGCGTCGACGCGCAACTGGGCGAGCTATGGTTCCGACGTGCATCTGCCGCCCGAGGCGCCAGAATGGCAACGCAAGCTGATCACCGACCCGCAGACGTCTGGCGGGCTCCTGATCGCGTGCGCGCCAGAAGCGGTCGCCGAGGTCCAGCGCGTGATCCGCGAAGTGCAGGGCGAGGAGGGCGCGGTGATCGGGAAAATGGAAGCTGGCGAGGCGAAGCTGAGCCTGATCTGAGCTGAGGGCGCAACGCCCTTGGCGCCGCTGAGTCAGCGCCTTCGAGTCAGCGCCGCGGCGGCGGCCCCGCCAGCAGCGGGCGCAGCCCCTGCCAGACGGTGTCGAGGATCAGCGGCTGGGCCTGGGCGGTGGGGTGGATGCCGTCGGCCTGGTAAAGCTCGGGCCGATCGGCAAATCCGTCCATCAGGAAGGGCACGAAGGCAACCTTCCGCGCCTGCGCGACTTCTTTAAAGGTGTCCGCGAAGCGCCGCGTATAGGCCGGGCCGTAATTGGGCGGCATGCGCATGCCGACCACCAGCACCCGGGCGCCGGCCTCACCCGCGGCGCGGATCATCGCCTCGAGATTGTCGGCAAGCAGTTGTGGCTTGAGGCCCCGCAGGCCGTCGTTGGCGCCGAGCTCAAGGATGACGATGGCGGGCTTGTGCTCGGCGAGGGCTGCAGGCAGACGCGAGCGCCCGCCGGCAGAGGTTTCGCCCGAAACACTCGCATTCACCACCTTGTGACGGAACCCTTCGCGCGCAAGACGCGTCTGCAACAGGTTGGGCCACGCTTCGCCGGCCTTCAGTCCGTAACCGGCGGAGAGACTGTCGCCCCACACCAGGATCGAGGCCGCGGGCGCTCGACCCGCGAACAGCAGCAGGAAAAGGAAAGTGGCGATGGATCGCAGCGGCATTGAGTTCTCCATTCCGGTCATCGAGGTCGATGGCCTGTGCAAGCGGGTTCCCATCGCAGAGGGCGACGGCGTGCTGCATATTCTGCAGGATGTCCGCTTCAAGGTCCGCGAAGGCGAGTCGGTCGCGATCGTCGGTGCCTCCGGTTCCGGCAAATCGACCCTGCTCGGATTGCTCGCGGGTCTCGATGTTCCCGACGCGGGGACGGTGCGCGTGCAGGGCTGCGATCTATTCGCACTCGACGAGGATAGCCGCGCTGCCTTGCGCGGCGAGGCGATCGGCTTCGTGTTCCAGTCGTTTCAGCTGCTGCCGGCGCTGACTGCGCTCGAAAACGTCATGCTCCCGCTCGAACTAGCCGGGGTGGCCGAGGCGCGCACGCTTGCCGATCGCTGGCTGCAGCGGGTCGGACTGGGCGGGCGGCTGCGCCATTACCCCAAGCATCTGTCGGGCGGCGAGCAGCAGCGAGTGGCGCTGGCGCGCGCCTTCGCCCCGCACCCCAAGCTGCTGCTGGCGGACGAGCCGACGGGCAATCTGGATGCCGAAACGGGCCGCGCCGTCATCGAGCTGATGTTCGAGCTCAACCGGGAGGTCGGCACGACGCTGATTCTCGTGACTCACGACGAGTCTCTGGCGCGGCGATGCGGACGGGTGCTGCGCATGACGGCCGGTCACCTGGCCGAGTCGCCGCCGCAGTTCGCCTGAGGGCGCGCGGCGGCTCGGACCTCAGGCGAAGAGGTCGAGGATGCCGTCCAGGCCGCGGTGGTCGAGGCAGCATTGCGCCGCGGCGCGCAGGACCGGCTTGGCGCGGTAGGCTACGCCGAATCCGGCAGCGCGCAGCATCGGCATGTCGTTGGCTCCATCGCCGGCGGCGATGACCTGCTGCGGCTGCAGGCCGAGCGCATCGCGGACGCGCACCAGGTGCGCGGCCTTGGCTTCGCCATCGACGATGTCGCCGATCACCCGCCCGGTGAGCTTGCCGTCGCTGACTTCGAGCAGGTTGGAATGGGCGTGGTCGAAACCTAGCCGCTGCTGCAGCCGTTCGGTGAAATACGTGAAGCCGCCCGACACCAGCATGGTACGCAGGCCGGCGCGCCTGAGGCCCTGCATCAGCCGCTCGGCGCCGGGGTTGAGCTGCAGCCGCTGCTCATACACCTCGCCCAGGGCGTCCTCACGCAGGCCGGCGAGCAGGGCGACGCGGCGGGTGAGCGATTCGCGGAAATCGATCTCGCCGCGCATCGCGGCCTCGGTGATCTCGGCCACCTGCGGCTTGAGCCCCTGCATGTCGGCAATCTCGTCGATGCACTCGATATTGATCAGGGTCGAGTCCATGTCGGTGACGAAGAGGCCGAAGTCGGCAAGGCGCCGGCCTTCGGGCACCCAGGCGAAATCCAGCGCGGCTTCAGCACAGCGCGCGCTCAGCAGGTCGTGCGGCTGCGCGCCGACGAGGCGGAAGGAGCGCGGCGTGATCTGCTCGATGGCGCGGCTGGCCGTCAGCTTCGCGATCGACTTCAGGGCGAGGTTGTCGACGTCCTCGCCGAGGATGACAAGGCTCATCGACCGGGCTCCCGCCGCGCACGCACCTCGCGCAGCACGGCGGCGCTGTTGCGGATCATCTCCTCGGTCGCTTCCCAGCCCACGCAGGCATCGGTCACCGAGCAGCCGTACTGGAGCTGCGACAGATCGGCCGGAATCGGCTGATTGCCCGCGACGAGGTTGCTCTCGATCATCAGGCCGACGATGGACTGGTTGCCCTCGCGGATCTGATGGACGACATCCTTCATCACCAGGGGCTGGAAGTCGGGGTTCTTCCACGAGTTGGCGTGCGAGCAGTCGACGACGATGTTGAGCGGCAGCTTCGCCTTCGCCAGCGCCTTCTCGGCAAGCGAGATCGACACCGTGTCGTAATTGGGGCGGCCGCCGCCGCCGCGCAGCACGACGTGTCCGTAGCGATTGCCGCGCGTGCGGGTGATCGAGGATTCGCCGTTCGAGTTGATGCCGAGAAAGCTGTGCGGGTTCGACGACGAGATGATGGCGTTGATCGCCACCTCGAGGTCGCCGTCGGTGGCGTTCTTGAAACCGACCGGCGTCGATAGTCCGGACGCCATTTCGCGGTGGGTCTGCGATTCTGAGGTGCGGGCGCCGATCGCGGTCCAGGTGATCAGGTCGCCGTAGTACTGCGGTGCGATCGGATCGAGCGCCTCGGTACCGGTCGGCAGGCCAACCTCGCACACGTCGAGCAGGAAGCGGCGCGCGCGCTCCATGCCTACGTCGATGCGGAACGAGTCGTCCATGAAGGGATCGTTGATGAAGCCCTTCCAGCCGGTGGCCGTGCGCGGCTTCTCGAAATACACCCGCATCACGAGCAGCATGGTGTCCGAGACCTCGTCGGCCAGCTTCTTCAGCCGCCGCGCATAGTCCAGGCCGGCGACCGGGTCATGGATGGAGCAGGGGCCGACGACGACGAACAAGCGGTCGTCCTTGCGGTCGAGGATGTCGCACAGCGCCTTGCGACCGGCGAGCACCGAGGCCGCGGCGCGCTCCGACAACGGCACGCGCGCCTTGATCTCGTCGGGCGAGGGCATGTGGTCGAAGGAGGCGATGTTGAGATTTTCGGTCTGGGCGACAGACATGGGGATGCTCCGGGATGCGGCGGTGAAAGCTCGTGATTGTAACTCCCGAAGGTGGAGACTGTCCGGCCTCCGATCGGGGGGCTTTGTCATGTACGCAGCATCGGTGCGACAATGCGCGCCCCGTCAGGTGGACACCCGGTTTTCGAGGTCGATCATCGGGGCGGGAAAGGCGCGCGGCGCCAGTGGGTCGAGCTTCGTTGCATGGATCGGGAAAGGGTCAAGGAAATGTCGGGCGGAAAGGTGGAGAGTTCTGTGGTTGCGGCGCGTGAAGCGCTGAAATTCAAGCAGCTGGGGGGCAGGGACTTTCACGAGTACACACATTCGTCGCCGGACGAGATCGCAGACAAGCGTATGCGATCGACATGGCAGAACATCGTCGGGGCGAGGAGCGATACCGAGCGGGAGTTCTTCTTCGATCGCAGCGTGCGCGAGCACATGGACTTCAGCGACATCTTTCGTGACTACACCTGGCTCAATTACGAAACGGGAGAGATCGTTCATTACGATCCGCCCGAGGCCGACGCGCGCAAGGCCCACGACGAGGCGGTGGAGTACGTCGCCCGCCAGATGGTGGGCGCTGCGCTGAGCGGCAACAACCAGGAAGCGCTCGGCTACCTGCTCGCCAAGCTCTATCGTCTGGATCGAAACCTGACGGCCCAGCGCGTGCGTGCGCACGCGGCGATGCACTACGGTTCGGCCCGGGTCATCGCGCGGGCCATCGCCGGCGGCCGGCTGGTCGCGGCTGACCTGAAGGACTACCGAGCGGTTACGCCCGATGACGACATCGTGTCGCGGCTGCTGCGCGAAGGGCGTGCGGGAGATGCCGAAATCGTCCAGGCATTGAGCGCGATCGATGCCGCAGGAGGCATCGACTGGGACGGGCCGCTCGCGCTGTGGCCTTACGGCGCCTACTCGGCCACGGTGACGCTGCGCGCGAAGGCGGCCGACAAGAATCTCCTGCCGCCGGGACGGTAGTCCGCCGCCTCGCTGATCGGGCGCCTTACAGCCAGCGCGCCCGCTTGAACTGCCAGTAGAGAAATCCGCTCAGGGCCGCGATGATCCCCAGCGCCATGGGGTAGCCGTATTCCCATTCCAGCTCGGGCATGTGCGCGAAGTTCATGCCCCAGATGCCGGCGCAGGCGGTGGCGACGGCGAAGATGCCCGCCCAGGCGGCGAGGCGTTTGCTGACTTCGGTCTGGTCGATCGTGACCATCGACAGATTCACCTGAATGGCGGTCGAGATGGTGTCGCGGATGCCGTCGAGCGAGGCATTGAGCCGCGTGAGGTGATCGTAGACATCGCGGAAGTAATGTCGCCCAGACGCGCACACCTTCGGCACACGCCCGCTGTGCAGCCGGGCCGCGGCCTCCATCAAGGGCGTCACCGCGTGCTTGAGCTGGGTGACCTTGAGCTTGAGGCGGTACAGCCGGCGGATGTTGGAGCGTGCGGCGCCCTTGGTGAAGATCCGCTCCTCAAGCGTCTCGAGCTCGGTCTCGAGTTTCTCGATGATCGGGAAGTAGCGGTCGACCACCGCGTCCATCAGCGCATACAGCACGTAGCCCGTCCCCAGGGCGAGCATCTTGGGCTCGCGCTCGCAGCGGGCGCGCACGCCGAGAAAGTCGCGCTGGCTGTCGTTGCGCACCGACAGGATGTAGTTGCGCCCGGCGAAGACGTGCACTTCGCCGACGTTGAGCTTGTGCTCGTGCTCCTCAATCAGGTGCATGACGACGAAGACCTCGTCGTCGTATTCCTCGACCTTGGGGCGCTGGTGGCCGTGGTGGGCATCCTCGATGGCGAGTTCGTGCAGGCCGAACTCGGCCTTCATCACCGCGAGCTCCTCGGGGGTGGCGTCCTTCAGCGCGACCCACACGAAGCAGTCGGGCTTGATCAGGTAGTCACTGATCGCCTCGACCGAAATGTCGGACAGCTTGCGGCCGTGCTGGTAGGCCACGCAGTTGATCAGCATGCCGCGTCCTCAGGCTTTCACCGCGTCGAGCAGATCCCTTACAGCCTTCACCCGCTGCTGCAGGTCGGGCAGGGCGGCGCGGCGTACGAGCTTCTCTGGGCCGCTCATCCTGGTGTTGCGGTCCTTCTGGATCAGCATGATCACCTTTACCGGGTCGATCGGCGCGTCCTTGGCGAATTGCACGGTGATCTGGGCGTCGGACGCATCGAGCTTCTGTACGCCATAGTCCTTCACCAGCATGCGCAGGCGGTGGGTTTCGACCAGTGCGACGGTTTGCGGTGCAAGCTCGCCAAAGCGGTCGATCAGCTCCTCGCGCAGCGCCCGCAGATCGTCGTCCGATTCACAGTTGGCCAGGCGCTTGTAGAGGGTCAGACGCTCCTGCACGTCGGGGCAGTAGTCGGTGGGCAGCAGCGCCGGGGTGTGCAGGTTAATCTCCGACACCACCTCTAGCGGCTGCGACAAATCCGGCTCCTTGCCCGCCTGCAGATCCTTCACCGCCCGCTTGAGCATCTCGGTGTAAAGGCTGAAGCCGACCTGCTGGATCTCGCCCGACTGGTTCTCACCCAGCACCTCGCCCGCGCCGCGGATCTCGAGGTCGTGCATCGCCAGGTAGAAGCCCGAGCCGAGCTCTTCCATCATCGCGATCGCTTCGAGTCTTTTCTGCGCCTGCGCGGTGGGCTTCGCATGCGCGTCGGTGAGCAGGTAGGCGTAGGCCTGGTGGTGCGAGCGGCCGACGCGGCCGCGCAGCTGGTGCAGCTGCGCCAGGCCGAAGCGGTCGGCGCGGTGGATGATGATGGTGTTGGCGGTGGGGATGTTGATGCCGGTTTCGATGATGGTGGTGCACAGCAGCAGATTGGCCCGCTGCTGCGTGAAGTCGCGCATCACCCGCTCGAGCTCGCGCTCGGGCAACTGGCCGTGGCCGACCACGATGCGTGCTTCGGGCACCAGTTCCTCGAGGTCCTTGCGCATGTTCTCGATGGTGTCGACCTCGTTGTGCAGGAAGTACACCTGGCCGCCGCGCTTGAACTCGCGCAGTACGCCCTCGCGGATCACGCCGCGGCTGGAGGGCTGGACGAAGGTCTTGATCGCCAGCCGCTTTTGCGGCGCTGTGGCGATCACCGAGAACTCTCGCAGGCCTTCCATCGCCAGGCCCAGGGTGCGGGGAATCGGTGTCGCAGTGAGGGTGAGGATGTCGACCTCGGAGCGCAGCTGCTTGAGCGCCTCCTTCTGGCGCACGCCGAAACGGTGTTCCTCGTCGATCACCACCAGCCCCAGGCGCTTGAACACCACGTCCTTCTGCAGCAGGCGGTGGGTGCCGATGATGATGTCGACCTTGCCCTCGGAGAGCTGCTGCAGGGCTTCGGCCTGCTCCTTGGCGGACTTGAAGCGTGACAGCTCGGCGATACGGATCGGCCACTCGGCGAAGCGATCGGCGAAGGTCTGGTAGTGCTGCTCGGCGAGCAGCGTCGTCGGACACAGCACCACGACCTGCTTGCCGTCCTGCACCGCGATGAAGGCTGCGCGCAGCGCGACCTCGGTCTTGCCGAAACCAACGTCGCCGCATACCAGGCGGTCCATCGGGCGGCCGGATTTCATGTCGGCCACCACCGCGTCGATGGCCGCCTGCTGGTCGGGCGTGGTCTCGAAACCGAAACCTTCGGCGAAGCCTTCCAGGTCGTGCTGCTTGAAGTCGAAGCGGTGTCCCGGCCGGGCGGCGCGCTGCGCATAAAGCGCGAGCAGCTCGGCTGCGGTGTCGCGCACCTGCATCGCGGCCTTCTTCTTCGCCTTCTCCCACTGGCCCGAGCCGAGCCGGTGCAGCTCGACCGCTTCCGGGTCGGCGCCGGCATAGCGGGTGATGACGTGCAGCTGGGAAACGGGGACGTAGAGCTTGTCGCCGCCGTTGTACTCGAGGTGCAGGAACTCGGTGTCGCCTTCGCCCAGGTTCATGTGCAGCAGGCCGAGGTAGCGGCCGATACCGTGCGATACATGCACCACCGGGTCGCCCACCTTCAGCTCGGACAGGTCGCGCAGCCAGCCTTCCATGGTGGCGGCCTTGCGGCTGTCGCGCCGCACGCGGCTGCGTGCGGTGGCGGCGTAGAGCTCGGTCTCGGTGACGACGGCGAGCTTTGCGCGCGGCAGCACGAAGCCGTTCGCCAGCGGCGCGACGCCCAGCGCGAAACGCGCGCCGGAGTCGACGAAGCCGGCAAAGTCGGCGGCGGGCTCCGGCTTCAGGTCGTATTCGGCCAGATACTCGGCCATGGTCTCGCGGCGGCCGGGGGAGTCGGCCAGCAGCAGCACGCGGCCGTCGAAGGCGTTGCGAAACGCCTTCAGCTTCTGCAGCGGATCACTCGCCTTGCGCTCCACCGCGAGCTCGGGCAGCGCTTGGGCAAGCGGGTCGCCGCTGCCTTCGTTCAGCGTGAGGCGCGGGCGGTCCTTCAGTGCGACGAAGAAGGCCTCATCGGTCAGGAAGAGCTGTTCGGGCGGCAGCACCGGGCGCGTGCGATCGCCCTTGAGCAAGTCGTGCCGCGAGCGGGTGTCGCGCCAGAACTCGGCAATCGCGGCAGGCACGTCGCGGTGCAGCAGCACCGGCGTGTCGGTGGGCAGATAGTCGAGCAGCGTCGCGGTGTCGTCGAAGAACAGCGGCAGGTAGTACTCGATACCGGCCGGGGCGATGCCGTTGGACACGTCCTTGTAGATCGCCGCGCGCGTCGGGTCGCCCTCGAAGGTCTCGCGGAAGCGGCTGCGAAAGCGCGTGCGCCCCTTCTCGTCGAGCGGAAACTCCCGCGCCGGCAGCAGGCGGATCTTGGGCACCGGATACACCGTGCGCTGGGTGTCCGGATCGAAAGTCTTGATGCTCTCGATCTCGTCGTCGAACAGGTCGATGCGGTAGGGCAGCGGCGAGCCCATCGGGAACAGGTCCACCAGCCCGCCGCGCACCGAGAACTCGCCCGGGCTCACCACCTGTGTGACATGCGTGTAGCCGGCCACCGCCATCTGCGCGCGGAACTGGTCAACGTCGAGGCGCTTTCCCTGCTGCAGGAAGAAGGTGTAGGCGGCCAGATAGGCGGGCGGCGCCATGCGGTAAAGCGCGGTCGAGGCCGGGGCCAGCACGATGTCGGCCTCGCCGCGGCTGATCGCGTACAGCGTCGACAGACGCTCGGAGATCAGGTCCTGGTGCGGCGAAAAGCTGTCGTAGGGCAGGGTTTCCCAGTCGGGCAGCAGGTGCAGGCGCAGGCCGGGCGCTGCCCAGGCGATCTCGTCCTGCAGGCGCTGGGCGTCGAGAGGGTTGGCGGTAATCACCAGGAGCATGCGCCCGCGGCTGGCGAGTTGCGCGATTGCCAGTGCATCGGCAGAGCCTGCCAGCGGCGGCAGGTCGAAGCGTCCGCCCGGCTTGGGCAGTGCGAGCAGGGCGAGGGAAGGCAGCAGCGAGTCTAGTGAGGCAGGCATGAGCAGAGTCGGGACGGGCGCGTTTGCCGCGCAAGCGGGAATTATAGGCGATCACCCGGTCCGCGCTCCCTGCCGGCGCGCCGGCTAGGCCACGGGTGCTGGCGCCGGCTCAGGCGTACGTGTCCACCCGCATCCCTGACTGGGGTCGCTGTGGCGGGTCGGCCGAGTCGGACGCGCTGCTGCGATAGGCGGCGTCGGCCACGCGCAATTGCCCGTTGCCGGGCTGGGCCGCAATCTCCATGCGCGCCTCCATCGCCATCCGGCTCGCCTGCGCTGCCACCTGGCGGTCGGTGCCCGAGGGCTCGGCGGGGGCGAGCGCGGCGGCGCGGATGCGTTCGGCCTTGTCCAGCGTTTCCTGGGGCGTGCGTCCGCGGGAGGTGTCGATACTGACTTCGCCGCCGACTGCATAGCGCTGCCCGTCCGGCCCCGTCTCGAAACTGTAGGTGGCGCCACGGACCACCAGACCGGCGCCCGCAGCCATGTGCGCCTGCTCGTGTGCGCGTACTTCGCGGTCGCGCTTCGCGAGTTCGGAAATCGTCTGGCGGTCGGTTTCGCTGAGGGCGGCTTCATCGGTCGCGCGCGGCTGCATTCGTGCAGCGGACGAGTTTTCGCGCACACCCGCGCCTGCTGCGCTGGATGGCGACAGGTAGCTCGATGAATAGGCGGCGCTCGCGCCACCGATGGAGGAAACGGACATGACGTTATTCAGGCGACCCTCTTGAACCTTAGGCGAGGGCTGCTCCGAAGCAAGACAGCCTGCGGGTCGAAACGTAAAAAATGTCGCAGAGCCGTGAAGCGGCGTCAATCGCTTCGGGCGGGGCCGGGCAACGGAATCCAGCGCTTGAGCCATTGGGCCGCGGCAGCTGCGCCCGCCCGCGGATCTTCGGCGGATAGTTCGCACCAGTTGGCCGAGGACTTGGGGATCAGCGCGAACGCGCGCGCGGAAATGGCCGTCTGCGGGTCGGCCGGATCGACTATGAAGCGCGTGGGAACGGTCAGCGCGCGCAGCGGGGCAGCGCCGGCCAGGTCGGCACGGCCGCCCATGCACACCAGGGCGACGATGCGGTCGGCGGCGCCCGGGCCGGCGCGGACGATTGCACCGCATGCGGTGCCGCTCGCGACCAGGCCAAGGGGAAGCGAGGCGAGCGCGGGCTGATGGCCGATCCAGTCGATGGCGGCGACAAGGCGCTCGGTCAGACGCGACACGTTGAAGCCGGCATCGGCGTCGCGTGCCGCCTCGTGGCGCGTCAGAAGATTCAGCGTCATGGTCGCGAAGCCGGCTTCCTGCAGCGCAAGCGACAGGCGTGAACCGTCGACACGTGGGGCATGATAGGTGTCGGACGCTGGCAACAGGGCAAGTCCGCTCACGTCGGGGGCATGGGCGAGCACGCCGTCCAGCCAGGCGCCGGCGGTAGGAATGCTGATGAGGGTGTTGCGCAGCTTCACGGGGCGGGATTCGCAGTGCTCGTCGTCCGGCGTGAGCATTGCACAGCACCCAGGGTGCGGACAAGCACTGGCGCGGCTTTGCGTGCAATCGGGTGTCTGGTGGGCCGGCTCGTTTGAGGGGCGGCTAGTTGCGATGAATGTCCACCGGAATCCGTCGTGCGCCGAAGGCTGCTCCGAAGGTGCCGAAGCGTCCGGCCAGTGCGGTGCCGCAATCCGGGCAGGTGCCCTCGGGCGTGACGAAGTAGTCGCGAATCTCGTACCAGTCGCGCACGATCAGTGGCCTGGCGCAACCCGTGCAGAAGGTGGTTCCCCCCTCAACGTCGTGCACGTTGCCGGTGTAGACGTGTCTGAGCCCGTTGCCCAGCGCGATGCGCCGCGCGCGCATGAGCGTGGCGGGTGGGGTGGGTGGCAGGTCGTCCATCTTGAAATCGGGATGGAAGGCGGTAAAGTGCAGCGGCACTTCGCTGCCGAGTTCCTTGCACACCCAGCGCGTCATCGCATCGAGTTCGTCATCGGAGTCGTTGTGGCCGGGAATGAGCAGGGTGGTGATCTCTACCCAGACATCGGTCTCGTGGCGCAGCCAGACCAGGGTGTCGAGGACAGGCTGCAAATGGGCGCCACATAGCTTGACGTAGAAATCGTCGGTGAAGCCCTTCAGGTCCAGATTGGCCGCGTCCATCTTTGCGTAGAAGTCGCCACGCGCCAACGCGGTGATGTAGCCCGCCGTCACCGCTACCGTTTTCAAGCCGAGGGCGTGACACGCGTCGGCGGTGTCCATGGCGTATTCGGCGAAGATCACCGGATCGTTGTAGGTGAAGGCGACGCTGGCACAGCCGTGGCGTGCCGCGGTCGCGGCGATCTCGGTCGGCGAGGCGGCATCCATCAGGCGGTCCATGTCGCGCGACTTCGAGATGTCCCAGTTCTGGCAGAACTTGCACGCCAGGTTGCACCCGGCGGTACCGAACGAGAACACGCTGCTGCCGGGGTAGAAATGATTCAGCGGTTTCTTTTCGATCGGATCGATGCAGAAGCCCGAACTGCGCCCGTAGGTGGTGAGCACGATGCCGTCGCCCTCGCGCATGCGCACGAAGCAGGCGCCACGCTGCTCGTCATGGAGCTTGCAATAGCGCGGACACAGGTCGCACTGGATGCGGCCGTCGTCGATCCTGTGCCAATAGCGTCCTGGATAGTTTCCCGAGTGTTGCCCGGCTGTGGCGACCATCATGCCTCCCTGGGTGCTTCCTCCCACTTGTCGACGCTGTAGCGCGCGGCCATCAGGCCGTCGACGGGCCTATCCACCGGCATGCCGGCCTTGCGCTTGAGTGCACCGAGGAAGTCTCGCGGCTCGGGCAACTGCTCCCATACCTGCGGCAGGAAGGTGGCGCTGCCGCAGCCGGCGAACAGGATCAGGCCGTCCTCGTGCGGGCGCAGCTGACGCAGCAGGTCAGGCTCGTCGGTGAATTCGATGAAGTCGGGCTCGGACAACAGCGACACCTCGACCTGAACCTGATCGAATTCCTGTGCCGACAAGGGCGGGAAACGAGGATCGCGGAACGCGGCCGAGACGGCGTTGATGATGACGTCCTCGCCGAGCCGCCGCTGACGGCGCAGGCTGCCGATGCAGCCGCGCAATTCGCCGCCGAGGGTCAGGGTGACGAACGTGGCGCCGCGCTCCTGCAGACGCGGATCGGCGCCGACCTCGGCGGCCGGCCTGAGGCCGAGGTGATGGGCGATGGCGTCGCGGGCAAGCTTCAACAGCATGCCGCCCAGATCAGTGCTGGCGTGATTCATAGGGAACCTGTTCGAAGAAGGCGATGCTGGCATAGCCGACCACGCTATCGCGCGGGCCTGCGGTGTCGCCCGAATTGCGCATGTCGAGCAGTTGCGTGCGCAGGCCGTGGCGGCGTGCCACGCGGACGAGTCCGTTGATGGGCGTCGCACCGCAGGCCTGCTCGTGATCGAGCGGAGCACCGAGGCTCAGCACCTGATCCACCGAGAGGGTGTCGATAGAGCAGGCTTCGCGGTAGCGATGGAAATGCGACAGGTCGGAGCTGATCACGATCAAGGTCTCCGGCCCGCCCCACAGGCTCTCGAGCACCTGCGCAACCGCCTCGTCGCTTGCGCCGCCAACCAGCAAGGGCACCAGTTCGAAGCGGCCCAGCATGGTCTGCAGGAAGGGCAACTGCACCTCGAGGCAATGCTCGAGTGCGTGCGGCCTGTCGTCGACGATCACATCAGGCCGCTCATGGAGCGCCAACCAGTCGCTCTGGCTCAGCGGCACCTCGCCCAGCGGGGTCATGAAACCCTGTGACGCTGGCAGGGCAAAGGCGTGGACCGCCATACGGTGGGCCGGTCCAAGCAGCACGACGCGGCGGATCTGCTCGCGTATCGGCGCAAGGCTCGCGTAAGCAGCCGCGGCCACCGCGCCGGAGTAGATGTAGCCCGCATGCGGCACGATGATCGCCTTGGGTGCAGCGGCGCTTTCCGGCGGAATGGCCGCGGCGAGAAACTCGGTGAGTTGCGCCTGAAGAACGCGGTGATCGTCCGGATAGAAGAGACCCGCAACGGCTGCGGGACGAATGGAGGCGATGGCCATGGCGTATCCAGCTTGCAGCGGTCCGGAAAAGACCGCGACCTGACAGGTGGTTCCAGATTCATTATAGGCCCACGCCGCCCATGCCGCTCCAGGCCAGCCCCGCACCCAGCCCGAGCGCCACCACCGCCATTCCGGGCAGCGTCTGCGTGCCCAGCGAGCGGCCGCCCAGCGCGAAGCTGAGTGTCGTCTTGAAGACCAGGTTTGCGATCATCGCCAGCATCACGCTGACGACGGTCGCATCAAGCTGCAACCGTTCCAGCGTGAACAGCCGCAGCGTCGACAGCACGATGGCGTCGACATCGGTCAGGCCGGACACGACGGCGAGGACGTAAAGGCCGCTGTTGCCGACCTTGTCGGAAAGCCAGGCGGCGCAGAGCAGCACGACCGCGTAAAGTGCGCCGAAACCGAGCGCGGTGCGTAACTCCGTCGGGTTGCCGGTCGCAGGCCGCACAAGGGGGCCGCCGTTGCCCAAACGGCGCCAGTAGAACAGGATGGTCAGAGCGCCCAGGACCAATCCGGGCACCAGCGCCGTCGCGAGCGAGGCAATTGCCGCCGGTGCCACCACTGCGGCGAGCACTGCCACGCGCAGTACCATCACCAGATTGGCGAGAATGATGACCAGCGCAGCGACGCTGCCCATCTCCGGCGCGGATTTCGCCTGCCTCGCATAAACCATCGTGGTCGCGGTGCTGGACGCCAGCCCGCCGAAAACGCCGACGAAGGCGGTGCCGTAGCGCGGACCGGCGAATTGCAGCGCTGCGTAGCCGGCGAGGCTCACGCCCGAGATCAGCACCACCATCCACCACAACTGATAGGGGTTGAGCGCACCGTGCGGGCCGAACTCCTCGTTGGGCAGGATAGGAAGGATGACGAGTGAAAGCACTCCGAACTGCAGGATCGAGATCCAGTCGCGCGCATCGAGCCGTGTCGCCATGCCGCGCAGCTGCGCCTTGAAGTAGAGCAGCACCGTCGTGCCGACCGCGAGCATCACGGCGAGCTTTGCATAGCCCAGCCAGACCGCGGCACCGAGGCAGTAGCACACCAGCAGGGCCGCGACCGAGGTCGTGCCCGGGTCCGACGGATCGGGGTGCAACAGGTAGGCGGCAACGATGGTGATGCCGATGAGGGCCAGCCCGGTGACGAGGGGTGCGGCGCTGTGCAGGTGCTCGCCCAGGAGGGCGGTCAGCGCGCCGAACATGCCGACCAGGCCGAAAGTGCGCAGCCCGGCCCGCGCCGAGGGAATGCGCTCGCGCTCGAGGCCGATCAGCATGCCGATGCCGATGGCGATCAGGAAGGCTTCGATCTGTTCGGGCGACACCGGTGTGGCGGCAGGCATCGTGATGTTCTCCTCGAGGCGTTGGCCCGTTCTTTCGGGTGGGCTGCGTCGCCCGAAACTATAGCCTCGCGGCGGTGCCGCGGGCAGCGCCTCGCCGACCTGAGTCCGCGCGCGACGGTAGAATGCGCGGCATGCAAAACTTTCATCCTCGCCATTTCGCCATTGTTCCGGCTGCGGGCAGCGGCTCGCGCATGGGCGCAAGGCAGCCCAAGCAGTATCTGCCCTTGCTGGGCAAGCCCCTGATTCACCACGCGCTTGCGGTGCTGTGCGGCGCGCCTGCCATCGACAGGGTGTATGTGGTGCTGTCGGTCGACGATGCCGAGTGGGCGCGTCACGACTGGCGCGCGCTCGGTCCCAAACTGGTGCCCCTGTTCTGCGGCGGGGCGACCCGGGCGGACAGCGTCCTGGGCGGCTTGCGGGCGATTGCAGGGGAGGCGGCGCCGTCGGACTGGGTGCTGGTACATGACGCGGCGCGCCCTTGCCTCGCATCGTGGCACGTGGAGAGGCTGGTGCGCGAACTCGCGCACGACGAGGTGGGCGGGCTGCTCGCAGTGCCCGTCGCCGATACGCTGAAGCGCGCGGACGAACACCGCCACGTGGCGGCTACCGTGCCGCGCGACAGCCTGTGGCAGGCGCAGACGCCGCAGATGTTCCGCTACGTCATGCTGCGTCGTGCGCTGGAAGGCGCGACCGACGTGACCGACGAAGCGAGCGCCATCGAGGCGGCCGGACTGCGTCCGCGCCTGGTCCAGGGCGACGCGACTAACCTGAAGGTGACCTATCCGCTGGACCTGCATCTGGCCGAATGGATCTTGCAGAACCGCGAAGGAGGCGAACAATGAACGTGGCGTTTCGGATCGGACAGGGGTTCGATGTGCATGCATTGGTGGCGGGGCGCCCGCTGATCATCGGCGGCGTGCGAATCCCCCATGATCGTGGCCTGCTCGGGCATTCGGACGCCGACGTGCTGCTGCATGCGCTCACCGATGCGCTGCTGGGTGCGGCAGGGCTGGGTGATATCGGCCGCCTGTTTCCCGACACCGACGAGAAGCACTCGGGCGCCGACAGCCGCGTGCTGCTGCGCGAGGCGTGGTCACGCGTCCGCGCGGCGGGGTGGGAGGTTGTCAACGTCGATGCGACGGTGATCTGCGGAGCGCCGAAGATCCTCCCGCACGCGCCCGCGATGGTCGCCAACATCGCCGCCGACCTCGGCATGGACCCGGCCGCCGTCAATATCAAGGGCAAGACCACCGAGAAGCTGGGTTTCACCGGCCGTGGTGAGGGGATCGCCGCGCAGGTTGTCGCCCTGCTCGGGCGCGCATCGCATGCCTGATCTGCCTGCCGGCGCGGAAGAGCGCCCAAGGCTCTTCTTCGCACTGTGGCCCGACGCGGCGACGGCTGCCGCGCTGGACGCCTGCGCGCGCCGCCTGCATCGGCAATGCGGCGGTCGCCCGATGCGGCGCGACACGCTGCACCTTACGCTGGCCTTCCTCGGCGAGCAGCCCGTGGGACGCGTTGATGAGCTGAAGACGCTGGCTGCGAGTCTGGCGGGCGAGCCTTTCGATTTCGTGCTGTCGCGCGCAGGGAGTTTTCAACGCAACCGGGTCGTGTGGGGCGGGCCCGAAGTCACGCCGCCGGCGTTGGTGAGGCTGGCCCAGGAACTGGGCGGGGCACTGCGCGCGCGCGGCTTCCCAGTCGAAAGCAGGCCGTTCTCGGCCCATGTCACCCTGGTGCGCAACGCCAGACAGGCGCCCCCGGCACAGCTTGAGCCCGCCGTCTGCTGGCGGGTTGCGAGCTTCGCCTTGATGCGTTCGCGCTTGAGCGCGGAGGGCGCGCTCTATGAGGCACTGGGCCGTTGGCCGTTGAGTAGCCAGTAGGGCGGAAAACGAGGCGGCCGGCGGGCGGGAAACGTTTCTGCGAAGCCAGGAGTGTGCCGCCTGCCACCACATCGAGCCGTTTGGCGGATAACGTTACGTTCATCCTCTCATCCGCTTGCTGGCCGTTGGGCCAGTTGCCGATCGGTAAGGTGGGGGCCAGCACGCCCGCGCGATTCGGGCACGGTGAACGTAGATGCGGGGCGCCAAGCGCCCCGCGGTCCTTGGGGGCAGCTGGCGCCGACCCCGTCGTCTCCTGAAGAGAGACGTTCAAGGAATCAAAGATAGATGGCAGAAGCGAGCCGTTCTGAAAGCTCCGGCTCGGATGTCTTCGTGTAGTCCTTCTCGAAGCGGTCCGAAACAAGCTGTGCGGTCGGGCCGTCCATGACGCCGTTGAGAATCCCCATGAAGGAGGGCGGCGCGACGAGAATCGCGCGCTTGAAGGCGTTCGTCGCTCGTCCTTGGTATAGCTCCTGAGCCAGTTCCAGCGCGAATACTTTCGCTTCGTGCTGTTTGGGCTCGGTTTGCGGGCGCATTGTACCGCCGCCTGTTCCGTTCGCGCCGGAGCTGCCGGGGCGATCACTGACGAGATCGGCGTTCTTTTGCCTGCTCTCTGGATGGATTAGTTCCTTGACCAGCTGAAGACCCTTGTTCGGGCCCAGGTTCGCATACAGCTTCGCCAGGCTGGCGTTCGCAACCAGAATCCAGGTAATAGCCATGAGACACCCTCCGTTGCATTGAGGAAAGTTGCCGCCCTGGGCCTCCCGCCTCCAGGCAGCACCGGTTCCAGCTTAGTCACTGGAAGGCGCTCTGCCAATATGGAATGTTGCCGCGATGTGAAAGTCCATTGCGCGAATCAGGGGTTGATTTAGCAATGCCCATGCCCGGCGAGGCCGGATCATGCCCGGGCAGCGTTGTCGGCGAGCCGGCGTTCGCCGCTTGCGGGATCGACACCATAGAACGCGGCGAGTTGGGCGTACATCGCGGGATAGCGCTGTGCGAGCCGGCAAGGTGTTTCAAAGAAGGACTCTGACGCCACCGCAAAGAACTCCCCGGGATGCTCGGCGCCATAGGGATCGAGCACCGTCTCGACGCCCGCGTCCACCTCCCGGCAGAAGTCTTCATAGGCGCTGGAAAACGCCTCGGCCCATACCGCGCGCGACATCTGGGCAGGCAGCCGGGGGAGACCGTCGACGCCGCCATTCTCCATGTCGAGCTTGTGCGCGAACTCATGGATCACCACATTCACGCCGTCAGGCGCCTCGTTCGCGTCGAACCACGACAGCAACACCGGCCCGCCTTCCCAGGCTTCGCCCAGGACTTCATCGTCGTACTCGTGCACCACGCCGGCTTCGTCCATCTCGTGCCGCCGGATGACGAAATCACCCGGGTAGATCACCACGCCGATCCAGCTGCGGTAGGCATCGAGCCCGCTGCGCAGGATCGGCAGGCAGGCCTGCAGCGAGATGCTGAGCAGCATCTCGTCGGTCAGGCGCAGCCCATGGGCGCCGTGGAACTGCTTGCCGGTGAGAAAGCCCTGCGCCAGAACGCGCAGGCGCTGGCGATCAGCCGCCTGCAGAAAGGCGAGAAAAGGGAGGCTGCGCTCGACCTTGGTCCACATCTCGTCCGGTATGACCGGGGGGTCGCGCGTAAGGCCGAGCCATCGGGAAAGCGTGTGCAACATCGGGTCAGTCCGTTACGTTGTGGGATAATCCAACCATGGTTTCAGTCACGCATGCAATCACACAAGGCGACGCTTCGCCGCCGATCGAGCTGCTCTCCGAAGGGCTTTCCGAGGCCGAGCGAGCACTGATCGCCGAAGCGCTCGATTTCGCCGCCGAACTGTATGACGGCAAGGTGCTCGGCACCGGTGAGCCTACCTGGACGCACGCCCTCGGTAGTGCGCTGATCGTAGCTTCGCTGAAGCTCGATGCCGAGACCCGGATCGCGGCCCTGCTGTTTGCCGCGCGCGCCTGCCGGGACGATGCGATCGAGACCATCGAGACGCGTTTCGGCGAAGCAGTGGCGAGCCTGGTGCGGGGCCTCGACCGGCTGAACGGACTGCGCCTCGTCACCCGCATGACGGCGACGGCCGCGGCGCCCGAGATCCGTGCCCAGAGCGAAGTGCTGCGCAAGATGCTCCTGGCGATGGTGGAAGACATACGCGTCGTGCTCGTGCGCATCGCATCGCGCACCCAGACGCTGCGCTACTACACCGAAGTCAAGGACGACGCGCGGGTGGACGTGGCGCGCGAGAGCCTCGACATCTATGCACCGCTCGCGAACCGGCTTGGTGTCTGGCAACTCAAGTGGGAGCTCGAGGACCTGTCGTTCCGCTTCATCGAACCGGAAACCTACAAGCGCATTGCAAAGATGCTCGACGAGCGACGGGTCGAGCGCCAGGAGTTCATCGAGCATGCAATCGCACGCTTGCGTGCGGAACTCGACGCGGTCGGCATCAAGGCCGAAATCTACGGTCGGCCCAAGCACATCTACAGCATCTACAACAAGATGCGCGCCAAGCGGCTGGATTTCTCGCAGCTCTACGACATTCGCGCGCTGCGCGTGCTGGTCGACGAGGTCAAGGACTGCTACACGGTGCTCGGCATCGTGCACCAGATCTGGCAGCCGATCAGCAAGGAGTTCGACGACTACATCACCAAACCCAAGGGCAACAATTACCAGTCGCTGCACACCGCTGTTCTGGCGGGCGACGGCCGTGCCCTCGAGGTGCAGATCCGTACCCACGACATGCACAAGCATGCCGAACTCGGCGTGGCGGCGCACTGGCGCTACAAGGAAGGTGCGCACAAGGGCAGCGACTACGATGAAAAGATCGCGCTGCTGCGCAGCCTGCTGTCGTGGCGGGACGAGGTGGCCGATTCGGCGCACTGGCTGGAGCAGTACCGCCGCGCGTCGCTCGACGACACGCTTTACGTGCTGACGCCGCAGGGCAAGGTGGTGGATCTTCCGCGCGGGGCGACACCGGTCGATTTCGCCTACCGCCTGCACACCAACCTGGGCCACCGCTGCCGCGGCGCCAAGGTGGACGGGCATCTCGTCCCGCTGAATACCCGCCTTGAGAATGGCCAGACCGTCGAGATCGTGACGGTGAAGGAGGGCGGCCCGTCGCGCGACTGGCTCGATGCGCGCCAGTCCTATGTCGCCACGTCGCGGGCGCGAACCAAGATCAAGCAGTATTTTGCGCAACTCGACGAGGAGGAACTGCTCGCCCGCGGCCGCAGCTTCGTCACCAAGGAAATGCAGCGCGACGGTCATGCGCACGCCAACATCGACGGACTCGCGGAGCGCATGGGTTTCAAGAACGCCGAGGCGCTGTTCCTGGCTGCCGGTCGTGGCGAGGTGGGGCCGCGCTCGGTGCAGGTGGCATTGCGCGAGGGCGGCGCTCCGGCCGAAGCCGCCCCCGAGCCCGAGCTCGTCGTCGGTCGCAGCCGTTCCGGCGACAACTCCGACAAGATCCTCATCGTCGGCGTCGGCAAGCTGATGACGTCCCTGTCGCGCTGCTGCAAGCCGGCGCCGCCCGATGCGATTGAAGGCTTCGTCACCCGCGGGCGCGGCATCTCGATCCACCGCGTCGATTGCCATGACTTCCAGCAGCTTGCGCGCCGCCATCCCGAGCGCGTGATCGGGGCCGAATGGGGCAATCGCGCGTTCGACAACAAGCAGGGGCTGTATCAGGTGGACATCGCGGTCGAGGCCGCCGACCGCCAGGGCCTGCTGCGCGACATTTCCGAGGTGCTGTCGCGCGAGCGGCTCAACGTCATCGCGGTCAATACGCTCACCAAGCGCAATACCGCCTACATGCGCTTCACGATGGAGGTGGGCGGGGTGCAGCAGATGCAGCGCGCGATCACGCTCATCCGCGAAGTCCCGGGCGTCATCGACGCGCAGCGCAAGTAGCGGCAGGGCGTTCGGCAGCGTGCCTCAGCTGCTCGCAGCGAGATCCTGCAAAAGCGCGAGTTGCGCCGAGCGTCGTGCGCCGCGCGGGCTCTTGCGCCGGTAGCAGCCGTTGGCGAGCATCTCCCACGCCTGCGAATTGTCTGCGATGTACGGGCGCAGGCCTTCGCGGATGACGCGGCGTTTGATGCGCGCGTCGAGCACCGGAAAGGCGATCTCGATGCGGCGGAAGAAGTTGCGGTCCATCCAGTCGGCGCTGGACAGATAGACCTGTTCCTCGCCATTCGCGCGGAAATAGAAGATGCGGTGGTGTTCGAGGAAGCGTCCGATCACCGAGCGTACGCGGATGTTCGCCGACAGCCCGGGCACGCCGGGGCGCAGCGCGCAGGGGCCGCGAATGATGAGGTCGATCTCGACCCCTGCCTGCGAGGCCTCGTACAGGGCTTCGATCGTCTCGGGTTCGAGGAGCGCGTTCATTTTCGCGATGACGCGGGCCTTGCGCCCCTCGCGGGCGATGCTTGCCTCGCGGCGGATGGCGGCGACCACCTTGGGCTGCAGGGTGAAGGGCGCCTGCCACAGGTGGCGCAGCTCGGTTGCCTGGCCCAGCCCAGTCAGTTGCTTGAACACCGTGGCGACGTCCTCGCCGATCTCGCGGTTGCAGGTCAGGAGGCCGAAATCGGTGTAAAGGCGCGTGGTGCGCGGGTGGTAGTTGCCTGTTCCCAGGTGCACGTAATGGCGCAGACCGTCTTCCTCGCGCCGCACCACCATCAGCAGCTTGGCGTGCGTCTTGTAGCCGAACACGCCGTAGATGACGTGTGCGCCGACTTCTTCCAGCCGGTTGGCCCAGGTGATGTTCGCCTCTTCGTCGAAGCGCGCCATCAGTTCCAGCACGACCGTCACTTCCTTGCCTTTCTGCGCGGCGCGGACCAGATGCTCCATCAGGACCGAGTCGGTGCCGGTGCGATAGACGGTCATCTTGATCGCCAGCACCTTCGGATCGTCGGCCGCCGTGCGCAGCAGGTCGATGACCGGGGCGAAGCTCTGGAAGGGGTGATGCAGGAGGATGTCCTGGCTGCGGATGGCGTCGAAGATCTCTCCTCGTTTGTCGAGGCCTTTCGCAAGACCAGGCGCAAAGGGCTGGTACTTGAGGTCCGGGCGGTCCACCCAGTCCGGCACCTGCATCAGGCGCACGAGGTTGACGATGCCCGGCGTGCGATAAAGGTCGTCCCCTTCGAGGTGGAAATGCTGCACGAGGAAATCGGCCATATCTTCCGAGCAGTTGTCCGCGACCTCGAGCCGCACCGCGTCGCCAAAATGGCGCTGCTGCAGTTCGCCCTTCAGCGTGGTGCGCAGGTCCTTGACCTCCTCCTCGTCGACGAACAGGTCGGAATTTCGCGTCACGCGGAACTGGTAGCAACCGAGAACCTGCATGCCGGAGAACAGCTCGCCGACATGGGCATGCAGGATGGACGACAGGAACACAAAGCTGTATTCCTGCTCGCACAGCTCGCGTGGCAAACGGATCACCCGCGGCAGCGCGCGCGGCGCCTGCACGATGGCGGCATCGGAGTCGCGGCCGAATGCGTCGCGACCGTCGAGTTCGACGGCGAAATTCAGGCTCTTGTTGAGCACCCGCGGAAAGGGGTGGGCGGGATCGAGGCCGATCGGCGTGAGAACCGGCATCACTTCGCGGAGAAAATAGTCCCTAATCCAGGCGCGCTGGGCCTCGGTCCACAGGTTGCGGCGCAGGAAGGCCACTCCCTCGGCTTCCAGCGCGGGCAGGATGCGATCGTTTAGAAGCGCGTACTGCTCGGAGATGATCTTGTGCACTTCGTCACTGACCTTGGCGAGCAGTTCGCGCGGTGCGATGCCGTCGATGCCCGTCTTGCGACTGCCGAGGCGAATCTGCTCCTTGATGCCGGAGACGCGGATCTCGAAGAATTCGTCGAGGTTGCTCGACACGATGCAGATGAAGCGCAGACGCTCGAGCAGCGGAACCGATTCATCCTCTGCCTGGGCCAATACCCGACGCTGGAACTGGAGTAGCGACAGTTCGCGGTTGATGAAGTGTTCGGAAGGGTACTTTTGCTCGTTGATCGGCGGCTGCATGCTCTGTCCAGGCAGTAGGAGGCTTGTTTGATTATGTGACATTTTCTTTGCGGTTTGATGACGATGGGCAGAGGTTTCGCCGCGCTTCCGACCTTCGGCAGATAAACCGCGCATGCTTGATCTGCGCGGCGGGCGCGATGAAGCTGCGGTGCTAGAATCGGCGGCCTGCGCACATTGCGCGTTACACTTGCAGACGATGATGCGAGACCTGATTGCCGCTATCGACTTGGGTTCAAACAGTTTCCGGCTTCAGATCGGCCGCATCGTAGGCGACCAGATCTACCCGCTGGACGGACTCAAGGAGCCCGTGCGCCTTGCCGCTGGACTGTCGCCGGAAAAGTGGCTGGACCTGGCGGCCCAGCAGCGCGGCGTCGCTGCGCTGCAGCGCTTTCGCGAACGCCTGCACGACTTCAAGCCCGACGGCGTGCGCGCGGTGGCGACCAACACCTTGCGCGTGGCCAAGAACGCGCCGGAGTTTCTGATTCGTGCCGAGGCGGCGCTGGGTTTCCCGATCGAGGTGATTGCCGGGCGCGAGGAAGCGCGGCTGATCTACGTGGGCGTGGCGCATACCCTCCCGAATCCTCACCTGCAGCAGCTCGTTGTCGATATCGGGGGCGGCTCGACGGAGTTCATCATCGGCAAGCTTTTCGAGCCGATGCGTCTCGAGTCTCTTTACATGGGCTGCGTCGGTTACAGCCTGCGTTATTTCCCGGATGGTCGTATCGACAAGCGGGGCATGAAGGAAGCCGAACTGGCGGCGCGACGCGAGTTGCAGACCATCGGCCAGGTCTACCGCGAAACCGGTTGGGAGTTGGCGGTCGGTTCCAGCGGCAGCGCGAAGGCGCTGGCGGAGGTGCTCGAGCAGAATGGCCTGTCGCGCCGCGGCATCACCCGAGAGGGCCTCGAGCGGCTGAAGGTCTTGCTGTTGCGCGCGGGCAGCATCGACAACGTTCAGCTTGCCGGCCTCAAGGGCGACAGGCTGCCGGTGTTCCTCGGCGGCTTCGCGATCATGAGCGCGATCTTCAAGGAGTTCGAACTCGAGCACATGGTGTTCTCGGATGGCGCGCTGCGCTTGGGCGTGCTTTACGACCTGCTCGGCCGCTACCATCACCATGACCTGCGTGACGCCACCGTCAATGCCTTCATGCGGCGTTATGGCGTGGACCTGCGCCAGGCCGGCCAGGTCGCCGACACAGCCTGCCACCTGCTGACCCAGCTTGCCCCGGAATCCGCCGTACCTGACAACGACGACCGACGCTTTCTGCGCTGGGCGGCGTTGCTGCACGAGATCGGCATCTCCGTTGCGCACTCGAGTTACCACAAACACAGTGCCTACATTCTCGCCAATGCGGACATGCCGGGATTCTCCCGCATGGATCAGGCACGACTCGCGCGCCTGGTGCTGGCGCACCGCGGCAAGCTCGAAAGGGTGGCCGCGATCGATCCGGGCAGCGCGGACTGGTTGTTGATCGCTTGCCTGCGGCTGGCGGTGGTGGTGCATCGGGCGCGCGACGCGCGCGGCATTCCCCCGATCACGATGGCGCGGGAAGGGCGCGGATTCTCGGTTAACACGACGGCCGCGTGGCTGCACGAGAGGCCGCTCACCGCTGCGGCGCTGGACGAGGAGCAGCGCCAGTGGATGGGGATCGGCCGTGGGCTGTACGTCCGCGCGATGAGTGCGCGCAGCGTGGCCTGACGGCCGATGAACGCCAGCGTTCAGAACCAGCCGCCGGAGATACGCGTCGACAGCGACGCGGCAACCGTCCGGTTGTCGGGTGACTGGACCTTGCGCGCACTCTCCGGGGTGATCGAGACGATCCGTAAGGATCTCGCTGCGGTGCCAGCAGAGGCCGCATGGTCGATGGACCCGTCGCAGCGCCTCGACAGTTTCGGAGCGACACTCCTCTGGCAGGCTTGGGGCGCGACCTGGCCCCGGCTCGTCGAGATCGGCGAGAACCAGCGCCGTGTCATCGATCGCGTGTCCGCCAGTGCCGGCCGCCTGCCGACGGCGCCGGACCGGTTCGGGCTGCTCGATGCGATCACAATGCTTGGCGCAGCCCTGCTGACGTTTCGCGCGCATGCCATCGACTTCATCGCCTTGTTCGGGCGGATCTTTCTCGACCTGGCGCATCTGGCTCGCCATCCGCGCGAATGGCCGCTGCTGGAGATCTCCGCCAATCTGCACAAGGTCGGCGTGAAGGCGATGCCGGTCACCGCTCTGGTGGGCTTCCTGATCGGTGTCGTACTGTCGTACCTGTCGTCGCTGCAGCTCAAGCTATTCGGCGCCGACATCTTCATCGTCAATATCCTCGGCCTGGGCATCATCCGCGAACTCGGACCGGTGCTCGTCTCCGTCCTGGTCGCAGGGCGCTCGGGTTCGGCGATGACGGCGCAGCTTGGCGTCATGCGCGTCACCGAGGAGATCGACGCACTGGCGGCAATGGGCATTTCGCGCACGCTGCGCCTCGTCCTGCCCAAGGTGCTGGCACTGACGCTGGCGATGCCCTTGCT
Source organism: Thauera sp. (assembly GCA_017302295.1). GTDB lineage: Bacteria > Pseudomonadota > Gammaproteobacteria > Burkholderiales > Rhodocyclaceae > Thauera. The sequence continues at coordinate 35,073 of JAFLDS010000019.1, forward strand.
GGTGCTGTGGACCTCGTCGGTGGCCTTGTTCGGCGGCTGGGTCTCGGCGTGGGTCGAACTCGACCTTTCACTCGGCTTTTTCGTCGAGACCCTGCCGACGGTGGTGCCGATCGCAAACCTTTTCATCGGGCTCGGCAAAGGGGCCGCGTTCGGGTTCCTGATCGCGCTCATCGCCTGCCACTTCGGCCTGCGCGTGCGACCCAATACCGAGAGCCTGTCTGCGAACACGACCGCGTCGGTGGTGTCTGCGATCACCATGGTGATCCTGGTCGATGCGGTGTTCGCCATTGCCACCCGCAATATCGGCGTGCCGGTATGAGCGCGGCGCCGGTCGTTTCGCTGCAAGGCATCGCGACGCGCTTTGGCAGCAACATCGTGCACGAGCGTCTCGACCTCGACGTCGAGGCGGGCGAGATCGTTGCCCTCGTAGGAGGCTCGGGGAGTGGCAAGACGACGTTGTTGCGCCATATCATCGGGCTCACCCGGCCGAGCAGCGGCTCGGTCCGGCTTTTCGGCGAGGGCTTGCAGGATGGTCCAATGCGTACGCGGATGGCGCGCCAGCGCCGGTTTGGCGTCTTGTTCCAGCACGGTGCCCTGTTCTCGGCACTCAGCGTGGGGGAGAACATCGCGTTTCCGCTCCGGGAGCTCGACATCGCAACCGATGCCGAGGTGCGCGATCTGATCGCGCTGAAGCTGGCGATGGTCGAGATGGCGCCGGAGCATGCCCACCTGATGCCGGCCGAACTGTCGGGTGGCATGGTCAAGCGCGCCGCGCTGGCGCGTGCGCTCGCGCTCGAGCCCGAATTGCTGCTTCTGGACGAGCCGACCGCCGGGCTGGATCCGGACCGCAGCGCGAGCTTCGTCGAGCTGATCCGGTCGCTCCACCGACAGCTCGGGCTCACCGTGGTGCTGGTGACGCACGATGTGGACACGCTGGCTGCGCTTGCGAGCAAGATTGCGGTACTGGCCGACCGGCGCATTGTCAGTTTTGCGCCGATGGAGGACACGCTGCAGGTTGACCACCCGTTCATCCAGCGTTTCTTCCGCGGCGAACACGGGCGGCGCGCGCTGCGCCGCAACGGATTGGCTTGACATGGAAAGTCGCGCACACGCACTGGCAGCAGGACTCTTCGCACTCATTCTTGGCGGAGCAATGGTCGTCGCGCTGTGGTGGTTCTCGCAGAACCGGCAGCCGACGAGAGAATACGTGCTCGTCTCGCGTGGCACGGTCAATGGACTCAACGTGCAGGCGCGGGTGCGTTATCGCGGTATGGCCGCAGGGACGGTCAGCGCGATCGACATCGATCCGGCCGATGCGCGCAACCTTCTGGTACGCATTCGCCTGCGCGCGGACATGCCGGTGACGCGCGGCACCCGCGCGACCCTCGGTACCCAGGGCGTGACGGGATTGGCCTTCATCCAGCTCGACGACAGGGGCACCGATCCGGCGCCGCTGGTGAGCGAGGATGGCGATCCGCCGAGGATCGCACTTGAGCCCGGCCTGATCGAACAGATCGGCGATCGAGCCCTGCAGGCGGCCGAGCGCATCCGTGTGGTAGCCGATCGTGTCGCCGCGATGTTCGATGACGAGGCGGCCGCCCGCCTAGGGCGCACGTTGCAGCGGCTGGAGTCGGCGGCGAGCGGGATGGACAGGACCTTCAACGAACTGCCGCGCACGGTGGCCGCGCTGCGCGATGTGCTGAATCCGCAAAACGTTGCGCGCCTGACGACGACGCTCGCCAACCTGGAACGGGCGAGCGGTGAGGCGGCGCCCGCGGCTGCGGAGATCCGCGCGCTGGTGGCTCGCCTCGATCAGCTGGCGGCACATGCCGACAAGGCGGCAGCCGTGGCCGGCGAGGGGCTGGTGGAGGGCACCTTGCCGCAGGTCAATGATCTCTTGCGCGAGATCACCTCTACTTCGAGGCGGCTCGGCCGCCTGCTCGAGGAGGTCGAGAGCACGCCGCAGGTGCTGTTGACCGGACGAGAGGCGACGGAGCCCGGGCCGGGCGAGACGGGATTCGAGCGCTGAGGGGCAGGTTAAGGATGAACTTGGAATTTGAACAGCGCATGCGCCAGATCAAGCGTAACCTGGCTCGTACCAGCACATTGCTGTTGTTGGCTGGCGTGACGGGGTGCAGCCCGCTGGTGTCGCGTGCGCCGCAAGTCGCATTCTTCGACTTCGGCCTGATGGAATCGGCGGGTGTTGCGGCGGCCCCCTCACCATTGCAGGTCGATGTGGTCGCGCCCAGCTGGCTGAGCGGTAGCGCGATGCAGTACCGCCTGGCCTGGAAGCAACCCGAGCGCCGGCGTTCCTACGGCGAGAGTCGCTGGGTCGCACCGCCGCCAGACCTGCTGGCCCAGACCCTGCGCAGGGCGTTTAGCGGCACGCATGGCAAGGCAGGCGACGCGGCGGGGCGTTCGCCCTGCAGGTTACGAGTGGAGCTCGACGAATTCGTGCAGGTCTTCGACACGGCGGAGCGGAGTCGTCTGCAACTCGTGGTGCGTGCGCAGCTGCTCCCGGCGCATGGCAGCGTGCCGCTGGCCGTGCGCGAGTTCGGTCGAAACGAATCAGCACCCACGCCCGATGCCGAAGGGGGGGTGAATGCCGCTCGCGCCGCGGTAAGCGGGCTTGCACTCGATCTCTCGGGCTGGCTGGACAGTCTGCGTCGATCCTCGGGGCACGATACGAATGGCATGGCACCCTGCGCTTTGACGTGACGCGCGGGGGTGCAGCGAAGCAAATGCGGATCACTTACAGGGAGAGAGTCCGAATGAGCGAGAGCAAGCAATCGCCCTATATGCAGGGCCTGGAAAAGAATGCGGCGAACTACGTACCTTTGACGCCGCTGACCTTCATCGAGCGCAGCGCCTACATTTACCCGGACCGTGTCGCGGTGGTGCACGGTAAGCGCAGCTACACCTGGCGGGAGAGCTACACGCGGGCGCGGCGGCTCGGCTCGGCGCTGCGTCAGCTCGGCGTCGGCAAGGGCGACACGGTCGCCGTGGTGCTCAACAACACGCCCGAAATGTTCGAATGCCATTTCGGCGTGCCGGCCTGCGGTGCGGTGCTCAATACCGTGAACACCCGGCTCGATGCGGAAGCCGTCGCCTTCATCCTCAACCACGGCGAAGCGAAGGTGCTGATCACCGATCGCGAGTACGCCCGCATCATGAAGAAAGCGATCGAGCTGGCTCAGCGTCCGGACATGATCGTCATCGACGTCGACGATCCCGAATATTCCGGACCGGGGGATCGCATCGGCTCGCTCGACTACGAAGCCTTGCTGGCAACGGGCAGTGCCGAGTTCGAGTTTGAACAGCCGGCCGACGAATGGGACGCGATCTCGCTCAACTACACGTCGGGTACGACTGGCAATCCAAAGGGGGTCGTCTATCACCATCGCGGTGCGTACCTGAACGCGATGTCCAACATCGTGTCCTGGGGCATGCCGCCGCATTCGGTGTATTTGTGGACCTTGCCGATGTTCCACTGCAATGGCTGGTGCTTCGCATGGACCATGGCTGCCAATGCCGGCATCAACGTATGCCTGCGGCGCGTCGATCCGCGACTGATCTTCGACGCCATTCGCGACCATGGCGTGACGCACTACTGCGGCGCGCCCATCGTGCATTCGATGCTCGCCAACGCCCCCGAGGAATGGCGCAAGGGGATCAACCACAAGGTGTCGGGCCTGGTGGCAGCGGCGCCGCCGCCCGCCGCGGTGATCGAGGGCATGGCGAAGATCGGCTTCGACATCACCCATGTGTACGGCCTGACCGAAACCTACGGTCCTGCCGCAGTGTGCGCAAAGCATGACGAATGGCGGGCCCTACCGCTCGCCGAGCAGGTCACGCTGAACGGTCGGCAGGGCGTGCGCTATCACGCCCAGGAAGGCATCTCGGTGCTCGACCCGGCTACCATGGAGCCCGTTCCGTGGGATGGCGAGACGATGGGCGAGATCATGTTCCGCGGCAATCTGGTGATGAAGGGATACCTCAAGAACCCCGCTGCGACGGAGGAGTCGTTCCGCGGCGGCTGGTATCACACCGGCGACCTCGCGGTGATGCAGCCCGACGGCTACGTCAAGATCAAGGACCGCTCCAAGGACATCATCATCTCGGGCGGCGAGAACATCTCGTCCATCGAGGTGGAGGATGCGCTCTACAAGCACCCGGCCGTGATGGCCGCCGCGGTGGTCGCCTTGCCCGACGATAAATGGGGCGAGGTGCCGTGCGCCTTTGTCGAACTGCGCGAAGGTGTCGAGGCCACGGTGGAGCAGATCGTCGCGCATTGTCGCGAGCATCTGGCGGGTTTCAAGGTGCCCAAAAAGATCGTCTTCGGTGAAGTCCCCAAAACCTCGACCGGCAAGATCCAGAAGTTTGTCCTGCGTGAGAAGGCGAAATCGACTGCGTCCTTCGAGTGAGGAGGGCGGGCAGGGTCCGAGATCGATGGCCGTTCATGGTGCGAGGCGCTACCATGAGCGGCCATTGACGTTAACGTAAAGGGAGCGAGGAGGAGAGATGAGCGGAAGTGCGAACCAGGACGAGAACGCGATGTTATTGCGCCATGACGAAGGAGGTGTGACGACGCTGACGCTGAATCGTCCCGCCCAGTTCAATTCGCTCTCGGTCGCGATGCTCGAGGCGCTTGTCGCCGAGGTGGATCGGATCGCCAGGGATGAGTCGGTGCGGGTCGTCGTTCTCGCGGGCGCCGGCAAGGCGTTCTGCGCGGGCCATGATCTGAAGGAGATGCGCGCGAACCCTGTGCTCTCGTTCCAGCAGGCGCTGTTCCGCTTGTGTGGCAAGTTGATGATGAAGCTGACCGCGCTGCCGCAACCGGTGATCGCTCGAGTGCACGGTATCGCAACGGCGGCCGGGTGCCAGTTGGTGTCGATGTGCGATCTCGCCGTTGCCGCGGATACGGCGCGCTTTGCCGTTTCGGGCATCAATGTCGGTTTGTTCTGCTCCACACCCAGCGTTGGTCTGTCGCGCAACATGGGACGCAAGCAGGCCTTCGAAATGCTGGTGACCGGTGATTTCATCGATGCGGCGGAGGCGCAGCGGCGGGGGCTCGTCAACCGCGTCGTCCCCGCCGATCGGCTTGACGACGAACTCGGCCGCCTGGCGGCGAGCATCGTCGCCAAGTCTCCCGTGGCGATCAGGACGGGAAAACAGATGTTCTACCGCCAACTCGAGATGGGCCTCGACGCGGCCTATCAGATGGCCGCTGAGACCATGGCCTGCAACATGATGACCGAGGATGCGGCCGAGGGCATCGATGCCTTCGTCTCCAAGCGCAAGCCTGAGTGGAAGGGCTGCTGAGGGGAGTCGGGCGCCAATGCTGGTCGACACCCATATCCACCTCGACGCGGCGGAGTTCGACGCGGACAGGCCGCAGGTGATGGACGCCGCGCGCGCGGGCGGTGTGGGTGCCTTCGTTGTGCCCGCGGTCGATGCCGCCAGCTTTGCGCGTGTCGCCGCGCTGGCGGCAATGAACACCGACGTTCATCACGCGCTCGGCATCCACCCGATGTACGTCATGACTGCCTGCGGGGAAGACCTCGATCTGCTCGACGAAAAGCTCGCGCACGGCGGGGCGCTGGCGGTGGGCGAGATCGGGCTGGACTACTTCGTACCCGAGCTGGATCCGGTGATCCAGGAGCGCTTCTTTGTCGCGCAGCTGAGGCTCGCGCGCAGGCACGGGCTGCCGGTGATCCTTCACGTGAGGCGCGCGATCGACTCGATACTCAAGCACCTGCGGCGTATCGAGGTTTGCGGCGGGGTTGCGCATGCCTTCAACGGTAGCCGCCAGCAGGCCGAAGCCTTCATGGCGCTTGGCTTCAAGCTCGGCTTCGGCGGGGCGATGTCGTTCGAAGGTTCGTCCCGGATCCGCAGCCTTGCCGCAGAGCTGCCGCTCGAGGCGATCGTCCTCGAGACCGACGCGCCAGACATTCCGCCGGCGTGGGCGCAACGCGGGCGCAACGAGCCCGCGAACCTGGCGCGATTTGCCGCAATTCTTGCCGATCTGCGCGGAATTTCTTTGGAGCAGGTCGCAGCGGCGACAAGCGAGAACGCATTTGCCGTCTTCCCGCGCCTGGGTGCGTCCCCTCGGCGCTGAGGGATCAGGAAGCGGGTGCGGTCTCGCCGGCGTGGCGCGCGATGATGTGGGCAATTTCCCGCTTGAGGGCCGGAATGTCAGGGTGAAACCTGTCGTACAGCATGAGCGACACGCCAAAGACGTAGGCGTATAGCAGCATCGAGCGGCTCGATGCTTCTTCTGCCGACAGGCCACAGGCCAGGAACAGGTCGCGCGAAGAGCGCAGGCGGACGTCGTCCACCTCGGCGACGATCGCGGCGGCTTCCGGGTCGCGCCTCGCCCAGTCGCGCACGGCCAGTTCGATCACGACGCCGCGGCGATTGCGGCTCGTGCTGTAGACGTCGATGACGTGGTAGATCTGCTCGAGCTCCCGTCCCGGCTGCGCGCGTGTCTGCTTCAGGATGTCGCGGATGCGCCCTTCCTTCCACTCGCCCAGCACGGCCATCAGCAGGTCGCGCCTGTCCTGGAAATGCCAGTAGAAGCTTCCCTTCGTGACCTTGAGACGCTTGGCGAGCACTTCGACGCGCAGCCCGGCCACGCCTTCGTCGGCCAACACTTCGATAGCGCCTGCAATCCATGCCTGTCGGTCGAGCTGCGGTCTCTTTTGCTTGATTTCTGATTCCATACGGACAAGTATTGACGATTTATTCACCGTACGCTACCGTACGTTCCCATACCGCACAGTATGGTGAATCGCGCGGCTCGCCGGCGTTGAGCCAATGCGGGGAAGAGGTGACATAATCGACCCAACCGGCCCGGCATGACTTGGCTGGCACATTTGAACAACATGAGGAGCGCGGTACAGTGAAGATTCTTGTTCCGGTCAAACGCGTGGTGGATTACAACGTGAAGGTTCGCGTGAAAGCCGATGGCTCTGGCGTGGACATCGCGAATGTGAAGATGAGCATGAACCCGTTCGACGAGATTGCGGTGGAAGAGGCGGTGCGTCTGAAGGAAGCGGGCGTGGCGACCGAGGTCGTGGCGGTGTCTTGCGGCGTGACGGCCTGTCAGGAGACGCTGCGCGCGGCGATGGCGATCGGCGCCGACCGCGGCATCCTGGTCGAGAGCGACGCCGAGCTTCAACCGCTGGCGGTGGCCAAGCTGCTGAAGGCGGTGTGCGACAAGGAAGGACCGGCGCTGGTGATCTGCGGCAAGCAGGCCATCGACGACGACGCTAACCAGACCGGCCAGATGCTCGCTGCGTTGATGGGCTGGCCGCAGGCCACCTTCGCTTCCAAGTTGACCCTGGCCGAGGGCAAGGCGACGGTGATGCGCGAGATCGACGGCGGTCTCGAGACGCTCGAGATCCGCTTGCCGGCGGTGGTGACCACCGATCTGCGCCTGAACGAGCCGCGTTACGCGACGCTGCCCAACATCATGAAGGCCAAGAAGAAGCCGCTTGAGACCTTGAAGCCGTCAGAGCTCGGCGTGGACGTCTCGCCTCGGCTTGCCACGCTCAAGGTAGCCGAGCCGCCCAAGCGCAGTGCCGGCGTGCGCGTGGCCGATGTGGCCCAGCTGGTCGACAAACTCAAGAACGAAGCGAAGGTGATCTGACATGGCGATCCTGGTTATTGCGGAACACGACAATCAGTCGATCAAGGCGGCCACGCTCAACACCGTTGGCGCAGCGGTAAAGATCGGCGGAGACATTCATGTGCTGGTGGCAGGTTCTAGCTGCGGTGCTGCGGCAGCAGCGGCCACCAAGCTTGTCGGTGTCACCAAGGTGCTGGTGTGCGATGCGCTGCACTATGAAACGCAGGGCGCCGAAAACGTCGCCGAACTGGTAAAGGGCCTGGCACCGGCCTACAGCCACGTACTGGCGCCGGCCACGAGCGCGGGCAAGAACCTGTTGCCGCGCGTGGCGGCGATGCTGGATGTGGCGCAGATCTCCGACATCGTCGGGGTGGAAGCTACCGACACCTTCGTGCGCCCGATCTATGCCGGCAACGCGTTAGCCACGGTCAAGAGCGCTGACGCCATCAAGGTCATCACCGTGCGCACCACCGCCTTCGAGGCAGCGGGCGAGGGTGGCGCGGCGGCGGTCGAAGCGATTGCTGCGGCAGCCGATCTGGGGATGAGTGTGCTCGTCGGTCGCGAGCTCACCAAGAGTGCCCGTCCCGAACTGGGCGCGGCGAAGATCATCGTCTCCGGTGGTCGCGGCGTGGGCAGCGGCGAGAACTATCACACCTTGCTCGAGCCGCTGGCCGACAAGCTCGGTGCGGCGCTCGGTGCGAGCCGTGCGGCGGTCGACGCGGGCTATGTGCCCAACGACTACCAGGTCGGGCAGACGGGCAAGATCGTGGCGCCGCAGCTCTACATCGCGGTGGGCATTTCGGGCGCGATCCAGCACCTCGCGGGCATGAAGGACTCCAAGGTGATCGTGGCGATCAACAAGGATCCGGAAGCGCCCATCTTCCAGGTGGCAGACTACGGCCTGGTGGGCGACCTGTTCGCCCTGATCCCGGAACTGACGGCCGCCGTCGGCTGAATCGGCACGCACACCGGCGGGAGAGGTCGTGAACCTCGAGGCAGCGCTGTTTCCGACGGCGTGGCACGTGATCATGGTCCTGCTGTCGGCCTTCGTGTTCTGGGACTTGCTGCGAAGAGCGCCTTGGCGGCGACTTCAGCAGGGCCCCGCGCTGAACGTGATGCTGGGCTGCGCGGTGGTCCTGACCTTCGTCTGGAGCATGAAGGCCGGCGTCAAGCCGGGCCTCGATCTGCATCTGCTCGGAGCGATGGCCGCCACGCTGGTATTGGGGGCGCGGCTGGCCGTTCTGGCGATGGCACTGGCGTTGTGCGGCATCACGCTAAACGGTGCGATCGAATGGCAGGCCTGGCCGGTCAATTTCATCGTCACCGTGGCGTTGCCGGTGCTGGTGGCGACGAGCCTGCACAAGCTCGTCGAGCGCACGCTGCCAGCGCATTTTTTCATTTTCATCTTTGTGGTCGGCTTCGCCTGTTCAGCCATCACGGTCATGGCGCAGGGCGTGATCGCGTCCGCACTCCTGGTGTTCGCCGGTGCCTATCCGGCGGATTTCCTGCTGAGCGATTACCTGCCGTATTTCCTGCTGTTGGGGTTTTCCGAAGCCTGGATCAGTGGTGCCGTCGTGACCCTGCTGGTGATCTACAAACCCGAGTGGGTGGCGGGCTTCGACGATGCGCGCTATCTGAGCAACAAATAGTCGAGACCTGGGCAACCAGCGTCGAATATATAAACGAGAGGGAGTCATCCATGAGCAACTACGCCGCACCTATCCGTGACATGCAGTTCGTGATGCGAGAACTGGCTGGACTGGACGAGATCGCCCAACTTCCGGGCAACGAGGAAGTCTCGGTCGAACTCGCCGATGCGATTCTCGAAGAGGCCGACAAGTTTGCCAGCGGCGTTCTCGCTCCGCTGAACCGGGTTGGCGATCAGGAAGGGGCAAGCTGGCACGACGGTGAGGTCAGGACCGCCACGGGCTGGAAGGCGGCGTATGACCAGTTCCGCGAGGCTGGGTGGCCGGCGCTGGCAGGTGATCCCGAATTCGGTGGCCAGGGACTCCCCAAGCTCATCGCTACGGCCGTGATGGAAATGTGGAAGTCGGCCAACATGGCCTTCTCGCTGTGCCCGATGCTGACCACCGGCGCCATCGAGGCGCTGATGCTGCGCGGCAGTGACGAGCAGAAGGCGATGTACCTGCCGAAGATGGTGTCGGGTGAATGGACCGGCACCATGAACCTGACCGAACCGCAGGCCGGCTCAGACCTCGCGGCGGTGCGCACTCGCGCGGAGCCGCAGGGCGACGGTACCTACCGGATCTTAGGGCAGAAGATCTTCATCACCTATGGCGAGCACGACCTCACCGAGAACATCATCCACCTCGTGCTGGCGCGCCTGCCGGATGCGCCCGAAGGGGTGAAGGGCATTTCGCTGTTCGTCGTGCCCAAGTACCTGGTCAATGCCGATGGCAGCCTGGGGGCCCGCAACGACGCGCACTGCGTGTCGATCGAGCACAAGCTCGGCATCCACGCCAGTCCGACCTGCGTGCTGGCCTTCGGTGACAACGGCGGCGCGATCGGCACCCTGGTGGGCGAAGCCAATCGCGGCCTCGAGTACATGTTCATCATGATGAACGAGGCGCGCTTTGCCGTCGGCATGGAAGGCCTCGCCTTGTCCGAGCGCGCCTATCAGCATGCGCTCCAGTACGCGAAGGATCGTGTCCAGGGCACCGAGGCAGGCGTGCGTGGCGGTCCAAAGGTCAGCATCCTTCATCACGCGGACGTGCGCCGCATGCTGATGTCGATGAAGAGCAAGAGCGAGGCCATGCGCGCGCTGGCCTACGTCGTCGGTGCCGCGACCGACAAGGCCCACCACCACGCCGACGAGACCGTGCGCGCGCGCAACCAGGCCTTCGTCGATCTGATGATTCCGGTCGTCAAGGGGTGGTGCACCGAAAACTCGGTCGATGTGGCATCGACGGGCATCCAGGTCCACGGCGGGATGGGCTTCATCGAGGAGACCGGAGCGGCGCAGCATCTTCGCGACGCGCGTATCACGCCGATCTACGAGGGCACGACGGCCATCCAGGCGAACGACCTGATCGGACGCAAGATCGCACGCGAAAACGGCGCGACGATCGCGAGCGTGATCGCGGACATGCGTGGGGTGGAAGCCGAACTCGCCGCTGCAGACGGTGCCGCGTTTGCCGCGATGCGCGGGGCGCTGGCCGAAGGCGTGGATGCAGTGGAAGAGGCGGTTGCGTACATCGTCGCTAACTATGCAAAGGATATCAAGGCCGTGTCGGTTGGCTCCGTTCCTTTCCTGAAGCTGCTTGGCATCGTCGCAGGGGGCTGGCAGATGGCGCGTGCGGCCTTGGTCGCGCGGGCGAAACTGGCTGCCGGCGAAGGCGACGCCCGTTTCTTCGAAGCCAAGATCGTGACGGCGCGCTTCTTTGCCGATCATGTGATGTCCGAGGCGCGCGGGCTTTCCTACGCGGTGGTCAATGGTGCGGCCGGTGCGCTGGAGTTGAGCGAAGAGCAGTTCTGATACGCAGCGCCGTCCTGGCTCAGCCAGCAAAAAGGGCCGACGGAATCCGTCGGCCCTTTTTTGATCCAGCTGCTGCGGGCGCTTTTCGCCCGAAGCGCAGTTACTGTACCTTCGCCTTGCTGCGAAGGTCGAGCACGTGCTTCTCGACCTTCTGCTGCTGCAGGCGCTGCTGCAGCTGAGGCTTCACTTCATCATAGCCCGGAGCCTGGAGCGCACGAACGTCCTCGAGCATGATGACGTGGTAGCCGAAATCGCTCTTCACCGGGGTAGTGGTGTACTTGCCCTTCTCCAGCTTCACCATCGCTTCGGAGAACGGCTTCACGAACATGCCGGGATTGCTCCAACCCAGGTCGCCGCCGCGCTCCTTCGAGCCCGGGTCACGCGATTCTTTCGCCAGGTCCTCGAACTTCGAGCCGCCCTGCAGCTTGGCGATGATGGCCTTGGCCTGGTCTTCGGTTTCCACCAGGACGTGGCGCGGCTTGTATTCCTTGTCGCCCATCCGGCCCTTGATCGAGTCGTATTCCTTCTTGAGATCGGCTTCGCCGACCGGGTTCGTCTTTACGAAGTCCTGAAGGTAGGCACGGATCAGGATGGCCTGTTTGGCCATCTCCATCTGCGCCTGTACATCGGCCTTCTTGTCGAAGCCCTTCTTGGCAGCCTCCTGGCTCAGGACTTCGCGACGGATCAGTTCCTCACGGACGGCATCCTTGAGTTGGGCGCTCTCGGGGGCGCCCTGGGCGCGTTGCTCGGCAATCATCGCATCGGCGCGCGCGGCCGAGATTGCAGTTCCGTTTACCGTGGCGACGGGCTCCGCGGCGAATGCGGGGAGGCTCAGCAGGCCTGCCAGCAGCGAAACGGCAAAACGGCTCGGAAGACTTTTCATCGGGGTTCCTCGTTAGGGAGTTGCTTGGTGGCCTCGGTGGCCGAAAGGGCGCGGATGGCGAGCGCATGAATGGCTGAACCCATCATGTCGCCAAGGGCGTCGTAAATCATGCGGTGGCGCGCCACCGTGCTCTTCGAATCGAAGTGGTGCGAAACGATGTGCAGGTTGTAGTGTCCGCCGCCGCTGCGGGCGCCGGCGTGGCCCGCGTGGAGCGCGCTGTCGTCGCCGATCTCGATGTGCTCGGGCTGCAAGACCGCGAGGCGATCCTTCATGCAATCAATTGTGGTCACGGCAGAACCTTCCTGAAGGGTTTCACGGTCGTGCGCGCGAAGACCCCTTCCTTGACATAGGCGTCGTCGGCCAGCCACTGCTCGGCCGCGGCGAGGGATTCGAACTCGGCCACCATCAGCGTGCCTGTGAAACCGGCAGGCCCTGGGTCGGTCGCGTCGATGGCCGGCATCGGCCCGGCGAGCAGCAGTCGCCCCTCGTCACGCAGCGCTTCGAGCCGCTGCAAGTGTGCCGGGCGCGCCCGCAGCCGTGCCGCCAGGCTGTCGGGGATGTCTTCGCCGATGATCGCGTACAACATCAGTTTGTTTCCTCTTCGATGTGGCGCGAAAGGTAGTAGCCCTGCGCGAGCACGAACGCCAGCATCAGGCCGGTTGCACCAAAGAGCTTGAAATCCACCCACACGTCTTCACTGAACGTATAGGCAACGTAAAGGTTGATGAGGCCCATCGCAATGAAGAAAGCGGCCCAGGCCAGATTGAGACGTCCCCAGACCGGCTCTGGGAGCCGGATCTGGACTTCGAGCATGGCGCGAATCAGATTGCGGCGGAAAGCCAGATCGGAGATTAGCAGCGCGCAGGCGAAGAGCCAGTAGAGGGCCGTCGGCTTCCACTTGATGAAGGTTGGATCGTGGAAGAACAGGGTGGCACCGCCGAACACGACGATGATGGCCAGGCTCACCCACAGCATCTTGTCGACCCTGTGATGGCGGAACCAGACGATGGCGATCTGCAGGAAAGTGGCGAGGATGGTTGCCGCGGTCGCGATCAGGATGGGCGCCTGCGAAGCGGTCACGCTGCTGCCAAGCCACTGTGTGGCGAGTTCGTGGGCCGACTCGGGATGGGTTCCGGCAACTTTGTATGCGACGAAGAAGAGGATGACCGGCAGAAGGTCGAAGAGGAATTTCATGGGTGGCGATTATAGGCGACGCTGAACGCTTTTCTAATCGGTGGCGGAGCCAGGCGTCCCCGAGCTGGGTTCGGCGCGATTGCGCATGTGGTTTGCGAGCGCCGCCAGCGATTGATGCAGGCTCATGCGCAGAGCGCGGTCAGTGACCATTTCGTCCAAGGCTTGCCGCATGCAGCGCATCCACTGGTCGCGCTCGGCGCCGCCGATTGAGAAGGCAAGATGCCGGGCGCGCAGAAACGGCGAGCCGAACCGTTCCACATAGAGGTTGGGACCACCGAGCCAGCCCGACAGAAAAAGAAACAGCTTCTCCTCCGAGCCGGACAGGTCGTCAGCGTGCATCTTGCGCACGTCCCAGGCCTCGGGAAGCGTGTCCATCAACTCGTAAAAGCGCTTGACGAGTGCGCGGACGGCAGGTTCGCCGCCGATGAGCTCATAGGCGGAGGGCGGGCGCCCAGTGTGCGGTTCAGGCTGCATGGATGTCGATGAGGGTTCCGGTGCGTGCGCAGCGCCCGGTCGGGGTGGTGGCGGAATCCGGCGACGCCGGCGTTGGATGGGGCAGGCTGGTCATTAAACCGACGAACTCGTTACGCGATCGCCCGCAGACTTTGGTGTTGGTGAGCTTCTCCTGAGCGATCGAGCTCACGCGCAGGCCTCGATAGTCGTGCCCGGGAAAGACCATGGTCTCGTCGGGAAGCGCCAGCAGCCGCTGGGTCAGGCTGTCGTACAAGTCCGCCGGATTGCCACCCGGGAAATCCGTGCGTCCGCAACCGCCGATCAGCAAGGCGTCGCCGGTGAAGATCCGGTCGCGCCACTTGTAGGTCACGCTGTTCGTCGTGTGGCCCGGCGTGGCGATGACCCGGATCACCTCGTTGCCGAAGACGAGCGTATCCCCGTGGCCGACAGCGTGGTCGACCGCGTTGGTGCCGGTCGCCTCTGCGCCCGCCGTTCTCGCCGCGGTATGTTCCTGAAGGGCCTGGGTGCCACTGGAGTCACCCGCGTGGAAGTGGGTCGCAAGCAGCCAGACGAGGTCGAGCTCCAGTTCTTGAAGTGCGCTCAGATAGAGGCCCGCCTGCTCGCATACCGGGTCGATCAGGACGGCGTGTCCGGTGAGCGCGTCGGCAAGCAGATAGGACAACGAGGCGCTCTCGTCGTGAAAGAACTGGCGAAACACAATGCTCATGCCCGACCCCCGGTTTCGGTGTTGGGCACTATTCTAGCTCGGCTCGCCTCCTTGGCAGTGCATGGCAGGAACAGGATGGCCCTCAGTCCACCGCCCTCGCGTGCGAGCAATTCCAGCCTGCCGTTGTGTGCCCGCATGACGCGATCCACGATCGCGAGCCCGAGGCCAGCACCCTTTGTGTCGGAGCGCGCTTCCTCGAGTCGGGTGAATGGCTGGCGAATGCGCTCGACCTGATCGACGGGGATGCCGGGGCCGCGGTCGGCGACTTCGATTGCCGCTTCCTTGCCCGCCACGAAGACGCGCATGTCTAGCGGCTTGTCCTCCCCGGCGTAACGAAGCGCGTTATCCAGCAGGTTGGTGATGGCGCGACGCAAGGGCAGGGCCTGAGCGTTGACTATCAGCGTTGCGGGGCTCGACAGTGTCAAGTCAATGCCCCGCAGCTTGTAGGGGGCGGTGATCTCATGCGCGAGCGCGGCGAGGTCGAGCTCGCGCATGGGCTCTTGCGGCTCGCCGCGGCCGAAATCGAGGAACTGGCCGATGATCCGATCCATCTCCTCGATGTCTGCCACCATGGCCTGCACTTCGTCGCCTGGTGCACCTGACAGTTCCACGCCGAGTCGAAGGCGGGCCAAGGGAGTTCTCAGGTCGTGAGAGACGCCGGCAAGGATCAGCGCGCGGTCGGCGTCCGTGCGTGCGAGTTCGCCCGCCATGCGATTGAAGGCGCGCGCCACCACGGCGACCTCCTGTGGGCCCGATTCCTCCTGCGGCGGTGGCGTCCGCCCGCTGCCTACCATCAGCGCCGCGCGCGTCAGGTTGCGCAAGGGCTTGCTAATGCGTGACACGATCAGGTAGGCGCCCGCGAGGGCGACGATCAGGGCGGCGGCGCCCCACGCGAGCCATTCGAGTGCGTGCTGTTGCTCGATGCGGTCGGCGGGAAGCATGACCCAATACTCGTCAGTGCCGTCGTCCGGGTCGAGGCGGAAGCTGACCCAGAATCCGTCGAGGCTCTTCCAGCGCGCTGCAAAGCGCGTGTGTTCGCCGAGCTGCTGACGTACGTCGGCCATCAATAACTCGAGTGGGCGCGTCCTTGCCAGCGGCTCAAGCTCGTCGGATGGTTCGGCCGGATAGATCCGGATGCCCTCGAGCGCAGCCAGCTCGATCAGCAGATCCGTGCGCCGCTCAACGTCGGCATTGATCAGGGCGGTGCGGGTGAGATTGACGACGCTCACCACCATCTGAGCGACATCGCGCGCGCGCGCTGGCTCCTGGAAATAGCGGAAAATCTGCGACCAGACTGCGAGCGCCAGGATCAGCAGCAGGGCAACGAGAAGGAAGGTCTGCCACAGCAGGGATCGCGGCAGCCAACGGGACACCGGCCCGGCGAGGGCAGTCAGCAGGCGAGGCATCCTGCGGCCCGGTCTTCGCTCACTGACCTTCCGCGGGCTTCGCGTCGTCGGGTACGAAGACGTAGCCGAAGCCCCACACGGTCTGGATATAGCGTGGCTTGGCGGGATCGTCCTCGACGAGCTTGCGCAACCTGGATACCTGGACGTCGATGGCGCGATCGAAGACGCCGTACTCTCGACCGCGCGCCAGTTCCATCAACTTGTCACGCGAGAGGGGCTGGCGCGGGTGCTGCAGGAGGACCTTGAGAAGCGAGAATTCGCCGGTCGTGAGCTGTATCTCCTCTCCATCGCGTGTAAGCGAGCGGGTGCCGAGATTGACCTGGATGCGTCCGAAGGATACGAGCTCGTCCTCGGGCGTCGGGGCCCCAGGTAGTGTCTGCGGCCGACGGCGCATCACCGCCTGGATGCGCGCAACGAGTTCGCGCGGGTTGAAGGGCTTGGCGAGATAGTCGTCGGCGCCCATTTCCAGACCGAGGATGCGATCGACATCGTCGCCCT
The DNA here is from genome assembly GCA_017302295.1 of Thauera sp. GTDB lineage: Bacteria > Pseudomonadota > Gammaproteobacteria > Burkholderiales > Rhodocyclaceae > Thauera. Next base: position 51,360 of record JAFLDS010000019.1, read on the forward strand.
TGGCCGTCAGCATGATGATGGGGATCTGGTTCTCGGCGGCGCGAAGACGCCGGCAGATCGCCAGACCGTCCTCGCCCGGGAGCATGAGGTCCAGGACGATAAGGTCGAAATGTTCGCGATGCAGGGCGCGATCCATCATCGGCGCGTCGCCGACTGCCTTGATCGCGAACCCCTGTTCCTGAAGATAGCGTGACAGGAGGTCGCGCAGGCGAGCGTCGTCATCGACCAACAATACGCGGTAGCGGGTCTTGGTATTCATGGAGCGAATCGTATCCTCGCAGCAGCCGGCGTGCCAGAGGGCATGGAGCAGCCTGTTTCCGCCCGCCGGTAACGCTTCGTAAGTGTCTGACCAAGACGCAACATCGGCTTACAAAAGGGCAGTGAACGAGGGGGCGGGAGCTACTCATCGTCGCGCGAATGCCGTATTTTTCGGCTTGTCGAATCACTGTCCCGGCGAATTGGGCGGTTTGTCAGGATCACGATGATCAGTCTTCATCCATCGGTTATTTGCAGCGCTAAGCGGTGTGTCGCCGGTTCGTGCGTGGCAATTGCCTCGATTTTGCCGGCGTTATGGCACGCTGAGGCGTTTGCGCGTCCCCCGGTGTTCGATGGCTTCCCGGCTCGGTCCGAGCAGCGGTCAGGTGGAGAGCGCAGAGACGACCTGCGCCAGTCGCTCTCTCCCCAGGGAGATCGCGCCGAGCACTCCGGTGAACGACGCAAGCTGAGTAGCGAGGAGCGTGATGCTCTCCGCCGCGATCTGCGGGCCGCGACCCGTGGCGCCTACCGTGACGAGCCCGGGGCCAGGCGGCGGGACTGAGCCGCTCGGAGCCATCTTCCGCTGCGGTGCGCCGGTTCGCAACGCAGCCGGTAGAATGCGGCCCCATGATTATCCTTGCGATCGAAACTTCCTGCGAGAAGGGCAGCCTCGCTCTTTTTCGGAATGGCCGCGTGGTGGAGAGCGAACTCGATGGCGTGGCCTCGCACTCGGAGGGCGTGCTGTCGGCTATTGAGTGCTTGCTTGTGGACGCCGGCTTGTCACTGAGTGAGCTCGACGGGGTGGCATTCGGTAGCGGACCTGGCGCCTTCACTGGTCTGCGACTGGCTTGCGGAATCGCCCAGGGTCTCGCCCTTGGGGCCGGAATCGGCGTGTGCGCCGTCAGCAGCCTTGACGCGCTCGCGTCGCAGGCTTCGGCGCCAAGGGTTCTTGCCGCCACTGACGCTCGCCTGGGGGAGGTCTATTGGCGGCTCTATGAGCGCCGCGATGGCGCCAGCCTGCAGGCGATCGGTGAGGTGTCGTGCAGCAAGCCCGGCGAGATGGACTTGCCGGCAGGGGAGTGGTGCGGCATCGGCTCGGCGTTTGCAGTCCATGCCGAGGCGCTGCAGGCTAGCCTGTCGGGACGACTTGCGGAGGTCTGTGCGACGGCTGTACCGCGTGCTGCCGATGTCGCACGCTTGGCCGCGGCTCGGGTGCCGAGTGTTGCCTGGGCGCATCCAACGCAGGTTGCGCCCTTGTATGTGCGCGACAAGGTTGCGCTGACCACGGCCGAAAGGCTGGCAGCAGGGGGCAGGGCGTGAGCGTGCTCGCCGAGCCGACAGACTTGCGGTTCATTCCGATGAGTGAGGATGATCTCGACTGGGTGACGGCGCGCGAGCAGGAACTGCATGCCTTTCCGTGGAGTCGGGGGAATTTCGCCGATTCGCTCGCGGCTGGCTACAGTTGCTGGGTCATGACGCAACTTGGACGGGCGGTCGGGTATGCGGTCATGATGTTGATCCTCGACGAAGCCCATCTGCTGGATATCTGCATCGTCAGGGAGGCGCAGGGAAGCGGAAGGGGCGCAGCCCTGCTCGCCTTCCTGCGTTCGGAGGCGCGGATACGTGGCGCCACCCAGTTTTTCCTCGAGGTGCGGCCGTCGAACGAGACCGCGCTCGCGCTATACCGCAAGGCTGGCTTCGAGCAGGTCGGGCGGCGACGTGGCTATTATCCCGCCACAGGCGGGCGCGAAGATGCCATCGTGATGAGGTGTGCTCTGTGACGGGAATACCCGCGAGATCATCGGTCGGGCTTGGGCGCCGTTCCTCGGTGCTGCGCGAGATGGGCCTGGGGCCGATCTGGCGCCTGCGCGCCGTGCAGGTGGGGGTTAGTGGAGCACTCGATGAAGCATTCGATGGGCCCGCACCGTCAATTGGCGTCGCTGACGACACGCATGCGGTGGTTGTGGGCGCGGCGCATGCCCTGACCCGGCCGGCGGCATCCGTGCTTGGCGACATCGCGCCGACGCGACCCGCACGGAGCGGCCGAGTAGTCGTCGAGGCCTTGAAGCCCGAGCCCGTTGCCCCCGCTCCACGGAAGATCGAGCAACCTGCGTCAGTGGGTGATCGTGACCGCGCTCGGCGCATTGCGACACTGTCGTGGGACGAACTCGAGGCGGACATCCGCGCTTGTCGCGCCTGCCCGCTGTGTGAGCGGAGAACGCAGGCGGTTCCGGGTGTCGGCGACCGGCAGGCACGGTGGATGCTGGTCGGGGAGGGGCCCGGCGCTGAGGAGGATCTGCGCGGCGAGCCTTTCGTCGGCCAGGCGGGAAAGCTCCTCGACAACATGCTCTCCGCAATCGGACTGAAGCGGGGCGATGACGTGTATATCGGCAATGCGGTCAAGTGCCGGCCGCCGCACAATCGCACTCCGGAGAAGGCTGAAATCGCCGCATGCCGCCCTTACCTGGAGCGACAGATTGAGCTGGTGCGCCCCGACCTGCTGGTTGCGCTGGGTCGCCCTGCCGCGCAGGCTCTGCTCGATGCGGAGGTCAGCATCGCGGCGGCGCGCGGGAAACTGTTCGAGCATGGCGGCACGCCGGTGGTGGTGACCTATCATCCCGCCTATCTTCTGCGCAATCCGCAGGACAAGGCCAAGGCGTGGGAAGACCTGTGCTTCGCGCGCCGTTTCATGAGGGAAAGGGTCCGTCGGGATTGAACCCTGTGTGAGCGGAGTGGGGTGCCGCGGGTTGCCCGCGTCCTGGCTCAGTGTGAGCGGTCTTCCAGCAGCGACACCGCGTCATGCTGACGCTGATTAAGCTCGTGGCGCAGTTTCACGAGGTACATCGACACGGCGACGAACAGCCCGAACATCACGATCACCGCATTGATCGACAGGCCCAGCATGATCAGCACCGCGTAGCTGCCGGTCATCACGAGGATGGACAGGTTCTCGTTGAAGTTCTGTACCGCGATCGAGTGCCCGGCGCCCATGAGGATGTGCCCGCGGTGCTGGAGGAGTGCGTTCATCGGCACCACGAAGAAGCCGGCAAGCGCGCCGATGACCACCATCAGAACCATGGCGATGCGGCTGTCGGTCACCACGGTCATTACCAGCACGACCAAGCCCATTGCGATGCCGAGCGGAATCACCTTGAGCGAGCGGCGCAGGGTGACGAGTCGGGCGGCGAGGATCGCCCCCGCTGCGATGCCGATCGCGACCACGCCCTGAAGCATGGAGGCCTGAGACAGGGAGAGCCCCAGGTTGTGCTCCGCCCACTTGATGACGATGAACTGCAGGGTGGCCCCTGCGCCCCAGAAAAGGGTCGTCACCGCCAGAGATATCTGCCCGAGCTTGTCGCGCCAGAGCAATTTCAGGCAATGATTGAAATCGTGGATCAGGTACAGCGGATTGTTCTTGAGCGGCTTGTGATCGACACCGGTATCCGGGATGTAGACATTGAACACGGCTGCGACCAGGTAGAGCGTCCCGATGACCATCACACTGGCCTCGAACGCCGAACCTACGAGCGGCAGGTCGAGTGCAAGGAGCCAGCCCGATACGTCGGCGCGGATCAGGATGCCGCCCATCACGGTGCCGATGATGATCGCACCGACCGTTAGGCCTTCGATCCAGCCGTTGGCGATGACGAGCAGGCGATGCGGAAGGTATTCGGTGAGAATGCCGTACTTCGCCGGGGAGTACGCGGCAGCTCCGAGTCCGATGACCGCGTAGGCGAGGAGCGGATGGGTGCCGAAGAACAGCATCAGACAGCCCCCGATCTTGATCGTGTTGCTGATGAGCATCACCCGCCACTTGGGCATCGAATCGGCGTAGGCGCCGACAAAGGCCGCGAGGCCGACGTACGAGAGGGTGAAGAAAAGCTTCAGCAGGGGCTCGTACTCGGACGGTGCAGCCATGTCCCGCAACAGGGCGATGGCGACGATGAGCAGGGCGTTGTCGGCGAGCGCGGAGAAGAACTGCGCTGCCATGATGATGTAGAAGCCGAGCGGCATCGTGTAGGCAAGTGTCGCAATGTCGTGATCGCGGTTTATAACATGAACCTGCGTCACGTGTGCTGGCACGCCAGCGCGGGCCAAGTTGGATGGACATGAGATCGAGCAGGTTTTGTGATCTAATCCCGCTTATAAAACACACTTATTCGGATCATGGCGGATCGCAGACTTCAGGTTTTTCACGCGGTAGCCAAGCACGGTTCGTTCACGCGCGCGGCCGAGCACCTGTTCATGACCCAGCCGGCGGTCACATTTCAGATCAAGCAGCTGGAAGAGCACTTCGATACCCGGCTGCTTGATCGTGGGCATGGCAAGATCAGCCTCACGCCGGCCGGCGAGCTCGTGCTTGCCTATGCTGAGCGGATCCTCGGTTTGTCAGAGGAGCTCGAGTCGCGCGTGTCCGAACTGACGGACGAACTTGCCGGCACGCTCAACATCGGCACGAGCACGACGATTGCCGCCTACTGGCTGCCGCAATTGCTGGAGGGCTTCAAGCGCCGCTATCCGCGGGTCGTGCCGCGCGTCGTGGTGGGAAATTCGCAGTTGACCGTGGATCGTGTCGCCGCGCGCGATCTCGACATCGGCCTGATCGAGATCGTCAGCGACCAGAGTTCCATCGAGCGGCGCAGCGCGGCGCGCGACGAACTGCTGGTGATCTGCGATCCGACGTACCCACTCGCAGGACGGACCCGACTCAAGGCGGCCGATCTGCTCGGACACCCGTTCATCAACCGCGACAGCGGCAATGCCATTCGCGAGATCGCAGAGGAATTCTTCGCTGCCGCCGGCATTCAGCTGAGCGAGTTGCCGATCTGCGCGGAGCTAGGCAGCCTGGCGACGGTGAAACATCTCGCCGCGCAAGGCATGGGTTTTGCGATTGCCTCGCGCACCGCGGTGCTGCGCGACATCCGCGAGGGACGGTTGGTCGGCATCTCGCTGGAGCCTGCGCTCTACACGCCGCTGGAGGTGATCGTGCCGCGCGACAAGTTCCGCTCACGGCTGATCAACACCTTCGCCGACTACGCCTGCGAACAGCTGGCAAGGATGGCGGCCGAGGGTGAAAAGGCCACCTGATGGCGAAGAGCCGGACGGCCTACATTTGCACCGAGTGTGGCGCGCAGCAGCTTCGCTGGCAGGGGCAGTGCCCCCAGTGCAATGCCTGGAACACGCTTGTGGAGGGCGTCGTCGAACAGGCCGCCGCAGGGGGCGGGCGCTTTGCCGCACTGGCCGGCCAGACCGCGCGGCTGCAGCCGCTGTCGTCACTTCAGCCGCGCGAGGAGCCCCGGCAGCCGACCGGGATGGACGAATTCGACCGCGTGCTCGGTGGCGGACTGGTGAGCGGGGGCGTGGTCCTGATCGGCGGAGATCCCGGGATCGGCAAGTCCACCCTGTTGCTGCAGGCGCTGTCGCATCTTGCGTGCACTCAAAGCGCTGTTTATGTCAGCGGAGAGGAGTCGGGGGAGCAGGTGGCCTTGCGTGCTCAGCGTCTTCAGCTTCCGGCGTCACCGCTGCAGATGCTGGCAGAGATCAACCTCGAGCGCATCCTCGCCGCGCTGCGCGACAGCCGGCCTCGGGTCGCGGTGATCGATTCAATCCAGACGGTTTACTCCGAGACCTTGCAGTCGGCTCCGGGTTCGGTCGCGCAGGTGCGTGAGTGCGCGGCGCAGCTTACCCGCTTTGCCAAGCAGAGCGGCACGAGCCTGATCCTCGTTGGTCATGTGACGAAGGACGGCACGCTCGCCGGCCCCAGGGTGCTTGAGCACATCGTCGACACCGTGCTCTATTTCGAGGGCGACACGCATTCGAGCTTCCGCTTGATCCGCGCGTTCAAGAACCGCTTTGGTGCGGTGAACGAACTTGGCGTGTTCGCCATGACCGAGCGCGGTTTGCGTGGTGTCTCCAATCCGTCGGCCATCTTCCTGTCGCAGCACGGCCAGCAGGTGCCAGGCAGTTGCGTGCTCGTCACGCAGGAGGGCACCCGGCCGCTGCTGGTGGAGATCCAGGCGCTGGTCGACGCCGCGCACAGCCCCAATCCGCGGCGCCTGTCGGTGGGCCTGGAGCAGACCCGGCTCGCGATGCTGCTTGCCGTGCTGCACCGCCATGCAGGAATTGCCTGCTTCGACCAGGACGTCTTTGTCAACGCGGTCGGCGGCGTGAAGATCGCCGAGCCCGCGGCGGATCTGGCGATCCTGTTTGCCATCGTCTCGTCGCTGCGTAGCCGTCCCCTGCGTCGTGGGCTGGCAGTGTTCGGCGAGGTGGGACTGGCCGGCGAGATCCGGCCGGCGCCCCGCGGACAGGACCGTTTGAAGGAAGCAGCGAAGCTCGGCTTCGACGTCGCCATCGTTCCGAAGGCCAATGCACCCAAGCAGGGGCCGGACGGGATGAGGGTGATCGCGGTCGAGCGGGTCGAAGAGGCGCTGGAACGCCTGCGCGATCTGGAATGAAACCCGAGCAGGATTGAACCCCGACTGAACCCATCTCCGCGCTGCATCGGGCAGACGCGGAATGACCGGAGAGCAACATGGCTGCATCGTCAGACAGTGTCAGCATGGCGTTGTTTTGCGACTTCGAGAACGTCGCGCTCGGCGTGCGTGATGCGAATTACGAAAAGTTCGACATCAAGCGCGTGCTTGAGCGCCTGCTGCTCAAGGGCAGCATCGTGGTCAAGAAGGCGTATTGCGACTGGGATCGCTACAAGAGCTTCAAGGCTTCGATGCATGAAGCCAATTTCGAGCTGATCGAGATTCCGCACGTGCGGCAGTCCGGCAAGAATTCGGCTGACATCCGTCTCGTGGTGGATGCGCTCGACCTGTGCTACACCAAGTCGCACGTCGACACCTTCGTCATCATCAGCGGCGATTCGGACTTCTCGCCGCTCGTCTCGAAGCTGCGCGAGAACGCGAAGCAGGTCATCGGGGTTGGCGTCAAGCAGTCGACGTCCGATCTGTTGATCGCCAATTGCGACGAGTTCATCTTCTACGATGACCTCGTGCGCGAGAGTCAGCGCGCTGCGAAAAAGGAGACGCGAGAGGCTCAGGCTGCGGCGAGGCGTTCGCCCGAGGAGGAGAAGCGGCGGCGCGAGGAACTCGAGACGCGCAAGATGAAGGCGATCGAGTTTGCCGTGCAGACGTTCGATGCGCTTTATGCCGAGCGTGGCGACACCGGGAAGATCTGGGCGTCGGTGCTGAAGGAAGCGATGAAGCGGCGCAAGCCGGACTTCAGCGAGTCTTATTACGGCTTCCGCGCCTTTGGCAATCTGCTGGAGGAGGCCCGCACGCGCGGTCTGCTGGATTTTGCCCGCGACGAGAAGGCACGCACCTTTGTTTATCGGGGAGCAGCCGAACTTGCGCGAGGTGATGCGCTCGGGGCTCGCCCGGCGTCCGATAGCGTAGAGGTGCCGGTGGACGTGTCCGCCGCTGAGGCCCCGATCGAGCCCGTTGCGACTCAAGCAGTGGTCGAGGAGGCGGCGCCCGAAGTGAGAAAGTCGCGAAGACGCCGCCACACGGAATCCAGTGCCCAAGCTGCTGGAGCCCAAGCTGTTCAACCAGCCGCGTCCGAACCTGAAGCCGTGCTCGCGGGCGAGGCGGGGCCGGTCGAGGATGCGGACGTGCAGGCAAGGGCTGGGGCTGCACGGAGTCCGTCCCGCAAGCGTACGCGCAAGTCCTCGAAGGAGGTTTCCACAGCTGCGCCGGATCAGGACAAAACCGCAGCGGCGCCGATGGTGTCGGAAGTCACCGAGGCGCAACCGCTCGACGTCGGCACTCGTGAGGCAGAGGCGGTCCCGGCAGCCGACGAGGCTCCGGCGAAGAAGTCGCGCAAGCCATCGAGCCGCAGTCGACGTCCCCGCAAGCAGGAGCTCCCTCCCGACGCGGCTTGAGATCGCCACTAACGGCGTTCTTCTGCTTCCGCGGTGGCGCTGATCGGGCAAGGCGGCGATCAGCGCCACCGTTGCCATGAATCACGGCCGGTGCCGCCTGAATTTCCCAGGGATAATCCGCGCGCGGGAGCGCCGCTTGAACCTCATCGGGGTGTTCGGGTTGGTCGACGCCAGGGTGCAGATGTGTGCCAGAACGCGCAATGAGGATGCGTATCAGGGTCTGTTCTTCGCCAGATGTCTGCTCAGCGTCTGGGAAGGAGATTCGTCGAACAGTCGGCGGTACTCGGCTGAGAAGCGGCCGAGGTGATTGAAGCCCCAATCCATCGCGATTGAAGACACGTTCCCGTGGCCACCGTCGGACAGCAGGGAGCGGCGCACCTGTTCAAGTCGGAACTTTTTCAGATACGCCATAGGGGATAGACCGAAATGCTGCCTGAAACCCTCGAACAGCTTGTAGCGAGGGACGCCGGCTACCGCCTCGATATCCTCAAGGGCGATATCCGTTCTGGCGTTGGCATGGATGAAGTCACGCGCGCGAAGAAGATAATGCGGCTGCTTTGTTTCCAGTGCCTGTGCGAGCTCCACTGAGTAGTTGCTTGGTTGGGTGAGAACCAGGCCCTTTATCAGCGCTTTCTCGAGATCGGCCGAGAAATAGGTGTTGCCATAGAGGTCGGCTGAAGAGCTCTCCATCTCGGCGATCATGTGGCGCACCATGCGCCACCACGAGGCCTGGCGACCGTTGGCAGCGTCCATGCCAGGCTCGAACTCGATCGGTTTCTCGGCCGGGCGCTGCAGAAGTTCCTCGAGAACCTGGCGCATCGCCAGCCTGGGGATGGCCACCAGCATCTTGCGGCAATTGCCGGCGATTGTGAGTTCCTGTCTGGCGTCGGGCGAGACGATGACGCCGGTGTCGCGGTCCGATGTGAGCAACGTGCCTCGCGCTGCAAGCTCTTGCTGGCCCGTCACCGGCAGGCTGACGCTGTAGCAGTTCAGTGGCGTCTCGGTATCGATGCCAACCGTGACGTCGGTGCCGTATTCGACGTAACCCATTGTGGTCGACATTGATTTCAGCACGTTGCCCGAGTGCTGGAACTGCAGCCGGGCAGGTGCGCCAACCTTTAGCCAGTGCGGGCCGCAGATGGCCGACATCCACGATCGGGCACCGTCGGCGTCGCGGCGAACGACGTGGATGTCCGGCGTGTCTGCCGACTCGTGTGCAGGGGGAGCGATGTGTCTCGGCATCGGGGCGCTTGTCCAGTGTTGCTCCGGGCCGCGGCTAATGCGGACCAAGAATGAGTCTGACGCTCACTTCAGCATCAAGGATAGCCTTTTGCGCGAGCAGCGCAATCCTCTGACCGCATCGCGGTGATGCCTGTCCGGTTTCCGACGAAGTGGACAGCAATCCTGAACTCTTCGGATAGTGCGTCGACCGGCCCCGGTGTCCAATGGGTTCCGTCGCAAACCTGACATGAGGGACACCATGAATACCGAACGCACCTACGCCGAATGGCAAGATTTCGTCAAAGGTTGCCTGGACTTCCGGCCTGCGGACGGGGTCTATCGCATTGCTCGCGACATGTTTACCGAGCCCGAACTGTTCGATCTCGAGATGGAGATGATCTTCGAGAAGAACTGGATTTACGCCTGCCATGAGAGCGAGATTCCCAACCCGAACGATTTCGTGACGATGCGGGCCGGCCGCCAGCCGATGATCATTACGCGCGACGCAGGTGGCAAGCTCAATGCGTTGGTCAACGCCTGCCAGCACCGCGGCGCGACGCTCACTCGTGTCTGCAAGGGCAAGGCAGCGGCCTTCGCCTGTCCGTTCCACGCATGGACCTACAAGACCGATGGCCGGCTGGTGAAGGTCAAGGCCCCCTCCGAGTACGCCGCGGATTTCGATCTGGACAAGCACAGCCTGAAGAAGGCCCGCATCGAAAGCTACAAGGGCTTCGTCTTCATCAGTCTCGATGTGGACGGCACTGACACGCTGGAGGAGTTTCTCGGTGATGCCAGGGTGTTCTTTGACATGATGGTTGCGCAATCGCCCACCGGCGAGCTCGAGGTGCTGCCGGGCCGTTCGCAATACACGTTCGACGGCAACTGGAAGCTGCAGTGCGAGAATGGACTGGACGGGTACCACGTCAGCACCGTGCACTTCAACTACGTGGCGACCGTCAAGCATCGCCACGAAGTGAATGCGGAGAAGGGCGGCAAGGTAGAGACAACGCTCGACTACAGCAAGCTCGGCGCCGGCGATGCGGAGACCGACGACGGTTTCTTCTCGTTCCGCAACGGCCACAGCCTGTTGTTCAGCGATATGCCGAATCCGAGCGTGCGTCCGGGCTATGCGAACATCATGCCTCGGCTGGTCGAGGAATACGGCCAGGCCAAGGCGGAGTGGATGATGCATCGCCTGCGCAACCTCAACATCTACCCGAGCCTGTTCTTCATGGACCAGATCAGCTCGCAGCTGCGTGTGATCCGGCCGATCGCCTGGAACAAGACGGAAATCCACAGCTACTGCATCGGCGTAAAGGGTGAGTCGGATAAGGATCGCGAAAGCCGCATCCGCCAGTTCGAGGACTTCTTCAACGTGTCGGGCATGGGCACGCCGGACGATCTGGTGGAATTCCGTGAAGCGCAGCGCGGTTTCGAGGCTCGCCTCGAGCGCTGGAGTGACATCTCGCGCGGCCACGACAAGTGGATCGAGGGCGAATCGGCCAACAGCAGGGCGATCGGGATCCGGCCGGTGCTGACCGGCTCCGAGTTCACCCAGGAAGGCTTGTATGTGAATCAGCATGGCGCCTGGCAGCAGTTCCTGCTCAAGGGCATCGACAAGAAGCTGCAGACGGCAAACAAGGAGTAATCAGATGAACCCGACCCTTCAACACGCCGTCGAACAGTTCCTCTATCGCAACGCCGAACTGTGCGACAAGCAGGCCTGGGACGAGTACCTCGAGATGTTCGATCCGGAAAGCGAGTTCCACGTTCCGCAGTGGGAGTCGGAGCATGCCTACACGACGGACCCAAGGCGCAGTATGTCGCTGATCTACTACGCGAATCGATCGGGGCTCGAGGACCGCGTGTACCGCATTCGCACCGGAAAATCCGCCGCTTCGACGCCCATGCCGCGTACGCTGCATCAGATCACCAACGTGCGCATCGCCGAGTTACCCGGGGGCGCCAGGGGCGACCTCGAGGTCCGTGTGAATTGGTCGACGCACCACTATCGCTTTGCGACTGCGGGCCATTTCTTCGGCCATGCGACCTATCAGTTGCGGCCGGAAGGCGAGAGCTTCCGCATCAAGCGCAAACACGTGGTGCTTCTAAACGACACGATCAACGCGGTGCTGGACTTCTATCACCTTTGACAGCTATCTTCCGTCCCGCTGTACAAACTGAAAATAATCCTCTGCCGGCCTGCAGTGGCGGCAGAGGTCAAATAACTGGAGACGAAAACATGCTGCATTCTTCCCGTTCGGGCGTGTCGCGCGCGCTCGTTGCTGCCGGAATCCTGTCCCTGGGCATCATCGGCATGTCGTCGGGGCACGCCGCCGACGAAAAGATCAAGGTTGGTCTGATGCTTCCGGCCACCGGAACCTTCGCCGCCCTGGGCTCCGCAATTTCCAACGGTTTCAAACAGTACGTCGCCGAAAACGGCGGAAAACTTGGTGGTCGTGAGGTCGAGTACTACACGGTCGATGACGAGTCCGATCCGGCAAAGGCCACCGAGAATGCGAACAAGCTGATCAAGCGCGACAAGGTCGACGTGCTGGTGGGCACGGTGCACTCCGGAGTGGCGCTTGCCATGGCCAAGGTGGCGCGCGACAACAAGACGCTGATGATCGTGCCCAATGCCGGCGCGGACGAACTGACCGGTCCGCTTTGCGCGCCCACCCTGTTCCGTACTTCGTTTACGAACTGGCAGCCAGCCTATGCGATGGGCAAGGTGGCTGCGGAGAAGGGGCACAAGAAGGTCGTGACGCTGACCTGGAAGTATGCAGCAGGCCAGCAGTCCATCGAGGGCTTCAAGGAAGCGTTCGAGCAGGCGGGCGGCAAGGTGGTGAAGGACATGACCCTGCCGTTCCCCAACGTCGAGTTCCAGCCCTTCCTGACCGAGATCGCAGCGCTCAAGCCAGATGCCGTTTTCGTCTTCTTCGCGGGTGCAGGTGCAGCCAAGTTCGTCAAGGACTATGCAGCTGCCGGCCTGAAGTCTTCCATTCCCCTCTATGCGACAGGCTTCCTGACTGATGGCACGCTCGAAGCGATGGGCGACGCGGGCAAGGGGCTGCTGACCACGCTGCATTACGCCGATGGCCTGGACAACAAGAAGGACGGGGCTTTCCGACTGAACTACGCTAAAACTTACAAGCTGCAGCCCGATGTGTATGCAGTTCAGGGTTACGACGCGGCGCAGTTGTACCAGGCTGGTTTGGCTGCTGCGGGTGGTGATGCAACGAAGCAGGACGTGATCATCAAGGCGATGGAAAGCGCGAAGATCGACAGCCCGCGCGGCGCCTTCACCTTGTCGAAGGCGCATAACCCCGTGCAGGACATCTATCTGCGTCAGGCCGAAGGCACTCAGAACAAGTTGGTGAGCACGCCGATCAAGGCGCTGGCCGACCCTGCCCGCGGCTGCAAGATGTAAGTCAGAAGAGCCAAGCTGTTTCGTTCACGCGAGAGAGGCCACTCCTGCCAGATTTGGCAGGAGTGGCCTCTCTCGCTTTGAAGTGCGCGGATTCGAATGGTGATGAGGTAAGGCGAAAGGTGCGAGCGCAGAAGCTCGACGAGTGAGGCGTGCGTCTAGGGCGTGAGGCGTTCGCGTTTCTCCAGCAGCAGGCCGCATTCGAGGTGATGCGTGTAGGGAAACTGATCGAACGCGGCTGCCGCAGTGATGCGATGTGAGTCGTGCAGCGCCGCGACATTGTCGCGGAGCGTCTGCGGATTGCAGGAAATGTAGAGAATGTGGTTGAACTGCCGGGCAAGCCCGAGTGTCTCCTCGTCGAGGCCACTGCGCGGTGGATCCACGAACAGGGTTGAAAATCGGTAGCTTTCGATATCGATGTCCTTCAGGCGCCGATAAGCTCGTCCCTTCGCGAAAGCGTCACTGATCTCGTCGCTCGACATGCGCACGAGGGTGACATTGTTCACCTGGTTGGTGTCGAGATTGTAGTGTGCGGCGCGAACGGAAGACTTGCTGAGTTCGGTGGCAAGCACGCGTTGAAACAGCGGCGCCAGTGCGATCGTGAAGTTTCCGTTGCCACAGTAAAGTTCGAGCATGTCGCCACCGAGGCCGGCAGCTTGGGCGCGTGCCCAGCCGAGCATCTGACGATTCACGCCACCATTGGGCTGTGTGAAGCTGCCCTCGATCTGCTGGTAGCGCAACTCGCGCCCGTCAACCTCGAATCCTTCCAGAACCCAATCACGGTCGAGCACGATCTTCTGCTTCCGACTGCGGCCAATCAGCCGGACCCCGAGTTCCGCCGCGAGTGTCCGCGCAGCCGCTTGCCACGCGTCGTCCAGGGGACGGTGGTAAACGAGGCTGATCATCAGCTCACCGCTGAGCGTGGCGAGAAACTCGGTCTGAAAGAGACGACGCTTCAATGCCTCGTTGCCCTGCAGGTGCTTCCTGAGTTGCACCATTGCGCGACAGATCGATTCGGCAGCGGCTGGGAACTCGCTGATGATGACCGGGGTTTTGGGGCTAGCCGGGTCATACATCGCATAGTCGATCCCGTCTCCCGCGTGCCACATGCGAAACTCCGCACGCAGACGATAGTGACTTGGTTGGGACTCAAAAACCTGAGGTTCAGGAAGCCCAAATGCGGCAAAGTCGCTTTTGAAGCGGGCAACCTTGGCGGCGAGCTGGGATGGGTAATCGTGGTGAGAAAATCGGTTGGGAGACATGGTTCTGAGGGCGGGTTCGGGTTTGCAGGTCGGGACGGTGCAGGAGTTGCTGCATCCTGCCCGTAAGCCGGCCTCCGGGGCGGTGACTCTGTTGCCACCGAGCCGTGTCATGGAGTCGGCTGATTCTACGCGACAGGGGTCCTCGTCGGGCGAAGGGGACTGGGCGATTGTTCAGAGCAGTGGAATGGAGTTGCTTGAGCGCGGCTGTTTATCTTGTCGATGCAAACAACCATCATTCAATACCGAACACAGTACAGGACTTCGTTCATGAAACCCCTCCGATTCAATCCCTATCTGTTGCTCGCGCTGGCCTCGCTCTTCTGGGCGGGCAACATGGTGATGAGTCGTGGGTTGCGCGCCGACCTGCCTCCGGTCGCACTTGCCTTTTGGCGTTGGGTCACGGCCTTCGTTTGCGTCCTTCCGCTTGCCTTGCCACATCTGAGGGCCCAATGGCCAGTTCTGCGCGCGGCGTGGAAGCGGGTGGTCTTTCTCGGCGTGTTCGGGGTGGGGTGCTACAACACATTTTCGTATGTGGCGGTGCAGTACACGACTGCGACCAGTGCGACGCTCCTAAACTCCTTCATTCCGGTCGCCACGATCGCACTGGCCTTCCTTTTTCTGGGAAAGCGACTGACGAGGTCGGAGGCGATCGGGGTTTTTGTTTCTCTGGTCGGCGTGGTGATTCTGATCAGCCGCGGAAGCGTCGATGCCTTGCTCGGACTGAGCTTGAACACCGGCGATCTCTGGATGCTGCTTGCGGTGCTGGCCTGGAGCATCTACACGGTGGGTCTGCAGTGGAGGCCCCAGGGGGTGCACCCGATGTTGCTGCTGGCGGCCTTGATCGTCGTCGGTCTTGCGGTGATGGCGCCCGCCTATGCCTGGGAGGCTGCGTCAGGGCATTCGATCAACCTTCACCTCGGCTCACTCGCAGGTATTCTCTACGCGGGAATCGTCGCAGCCTTTCTGGGGTTCATCTGTTTCAACGCCGGCTTGGTGGCTGTCGGTCCGGCGGTAGGTTCGCTCTTCATTCATCTGCAACCCGTCTTTGCGGCGATTCTCTCGACAGCGCTGCTCGGCGAACGACCCTACTGGTATCACTTCGTCGGGATGGCGCTGGTGCTCGGGGGCATCGTCTTCACCATGCGCAGGGCTCCAATGCCCGCGGACGTTCATCGGACCTGATGACGATTCGGAAGACTCGCGGACCTTCCAGCCAACCTTTTAGTGCGGAGATATGAACATGACCAACTCCATTTTCATCACCGGCGCCACCTCCGGCTTCGGCGAAGCGTGCGCCCGGCGGTTTGCCGACGCCGGGTGGAACCTGATCATCACCGGACGCCGCGAGCAACGCCTCAAATTGATCGGCGAAGAGCTCGCAACTAAGACGGAAGTCCTGACGCTGGCCGTCGACGTGCGCGATCGGCAAGCAATGCAGGAGGCCATCGACAATCTTCCCGACAGGTTTGCGCGGTTGACTGGTCTGATCAACAACGCCGGTCTCGCGCTCGGTATCGATCCGGCGCACCAGTGCAGTCTCGACGACTGGGAGACGATGGTGGATACGAACGTCAAGGGCCTGATGTTCACCACTCGTATGCTTCTGCCGCGGCTGATTGCTCATGGTCGGGGCGCCAGTATCGTGAATATCGGCTCGGTAGCCGGTAACTGGCCTTATCAGGGCGGTAACGTTTATGGAGGGACGAAGGCCTTCGTCCGGCAGTTCTCGCTGGGCCTGCGTTGCGACTTGGCTGGTACCGGGGTCCGCGTCACCGATCTGGAGCCTGGTCTGTGTGAAAGCGAGTTCACGCTTGTGCGCTTCGGTGGCGACCAGGCACGCTACGACGCGACCTATGCAGGGGCAAGTCCCGTGCAGCCGCAGGATATCGCCGAGACCTGCTTCTGGCTCATGACCCAGCCGCCCCATCTCAACATCAATACTCTGGAGATCATGCCGGTCAGTCAGACATGGGGCGGATTTGCGATCCACCGCGAATAGCGCGCGCTGAGGGGCGGGGTCCGAGCATAGGCGTGCTCGCAGGGGCTTAATGGGCGGGGTGGTTCTCCATCGAGCCTGACTTCGCTCTGTCTTTTCGTTTCGTCAGTTGACCGTTCTGTTTTGGTGTTTATAATGCGCCCCTCTTTCAGCGCTGCGGTGGTTTTATCGGCTGCGGCGGTTGGGAGAGCGAGGCGGGAAGTCTGTGTTGCGGGTCTGGCGGTGTTTGAGTC